>NZ_JAXBMA010000001.1:0-1660600 GCF_033963885.1 Draconibacterium sp. IB214405 | reverse complement strand
TGTCTACTATTATGGACGATTACTCCCGTTATATCATTGCCTGGGAACTTAGCACCAATATGGAAACGGCCGATGCCAAACGGATTGTCAAAACGGCATTGAAAAAAACAGGACTCAATACGGATAATCGGCCAAGACTTTTGTCTGATAATGGATCCTGCTACGTTTCCAATGAGTTCCAAAAATTCATAAGCGACAGTAAAATGGGCCATGTGCGAGGTGCCCCGTACCACCCGCAAACACAGGGAAAGATTGAGCGATATCACCGTTCGATGAAAAATGTGGTAAAACTCGAAAATTACTTCTTCCCTGATGATTTGAGGGCCAATATTGAAGCGTTTGTGGATTATTATAACAATCATCGTTATCACGAATCATTACAAAATGTAACGCCTGCCGATGTTTATTTTGGACGGGCTAAAGAAGTTTTGAATCGTAGAAAAGAAATAAAATTTGAAACCATAAATGAAAGGAGGAGCATGAATAGAAAGTCGGCTTAAATAGCCATTGAAATATTGCTAACTTTCTTAATGCGATGCTAAAAGTTAGCAACATTTCAACAGCAGATAAAAATTATCATAATTATTAATTTTAAATGTAAAAAGTATCTCTTAAGTTTATAGAAAAATTTGTCCAATAGGTTCTGACGTTAAACAATCTAAAAAGTAATATTAAAAATGCACAAATATTTTATTCAGATATTGAAAACCTTGGTATAGAGTATACTGTATTTGATACTTCGTCTCCTGACTACAACATATTAAGAAAAGAACTTTTTTTATATATCTCAAAGTTCTTTAAGTATAAATTGGAGGACGAAAAAGCGAAATACAAAATTTTCATAAGTCATTGCTCAAAGGATAAAGAATATGTTGTAAAGCCTGTCGCTGATTTATTGATTTCCGATAATATTTCTTGCTTTTATGATGATTATGAAATTAAATCGTTCGATAATATATTGGATAAAATAGATTATGGATTAAGGAACTCTCAGTATGTAGTTGCGTTTATACACGAAGATTATTTTGATAGAAATTATACAACTAATGAATTTAAATCATTTCTTCATAATCTTGGGGCTAAAAAAGGAAGAATATTGCCGATTTTATTGGGAACAAAATTAAAAAAGGTTTTTAATGATTTGTCGTTTGCTAACCTTGTTAAACCTTATATTATTGATGATTACGAGAGAGGAATTCCCGTAAAAAGTGCAGAGATAAACGATTTAGTCAATCAGATAAAAAATCTTTTAAATGAATTAAATGTGAAGGAGTAAAAACTATAACCAAACGCTAAAATTCAAGTGTTATGATTTTTGAAAGAGGATATTTCGATGATAATTTGGTCAATGAATCCGAGATAACCAAGTCTCTCGACAATATTAGAAATTTTAACGCAAGTTCTGAATATTCAAGTAGACCCACCGTATTTATTTCTCATAAACATGATGACTTGAAGGACTTGAGAGGAGTCATTGGCTTATTTGAGAAATACGGTGCCAAAGTTTATATAGATAGTATGGATAATAAAATGCCCAAGCAAACTTCAGGCGATACCGCTGCCCGGATTAAAGACGTCATTAAATTTTGTAAAAAATTTGTACTTCTCGCGACTGAAAAGGCAATTGAATCTTATTGGTGTAATTGGGAACTTGGAATTGGAGATACATATAGGTTTAAAAACCATATTGCGATTCTTCCAATGAAAGACAAAGGAACTTCTGACTATAATTATAAGGGAAATGAATATTTACAAATATATAATCAAATCCACTACCGAAATACTTCAGGTTATAATCTTTGGGGAGAATATATTACTTCTGGATTTTATGTTCAAGACTCAAACAGAAAAGATGGTAAAACGTATATAACACCAATAGAAGATTGGTTAAATCAATAAAAATCGAAATTATGGAAAATGAAATAATACATAAGGAAATCGATTTAATTCAAGGAGTAATTAATCGTATGGCAAGTAACTCATTCCTATTAAAAGGATGGTTAGTTTCTTTAATTGCAGTAATTCTTGCTCTTTCAAAAGACTCAATTCTTACCAATGATTTGACATATTTGAGTCTTGTTCTAATATTACCAGTAATTGTGTTTTGGTATCTAGATGCATTTTTTCTTCATAAAGAAAAATGTTATAGAAAGCTTTACGAATGGGTAATTGAAAATCGGAAAAACACTAATGACTTTTTATATTCACTGGATTATTCTCGCTTTAAAAATAAAGTTAGTAGTCTTTTTTCAATAATGTTCTCAAAAACTTTATTCCCATTTTATGGGATAATTGTGCTAATTCTAATATGTATAACAATTTATAACCAAACACGCTAAATATGGGTAGAAAAATATTCGTTTCATACAAGTACAGGGATAATAATGTTTATCCTTTAAACTATAACTACGGAACCACTGTTCGCTCTTATGTTGATAAGCTTGAAGAATACTTTGATTCAACTGACAATATTTATAAGGGAGAATCGGATAATGAAGATTTAAGTCAATTATCAGAAAATGCGATTTGGGAAAGGCTTAAAAATCGAATTTTTGATAGCACAATTACCATTGTCATGATTTCCCCCGATATGAAAGAACCAGGTCGATATGATAAATCACAATGGATTCCTTGGGAGATTTCTTATTCTTTAAAAGAAATGATTCGAAATGACAGGACTAGTAGGTCTAATGCAATCTTAGCAATCGTACTCCCAGACAGAAACAATTCTTATGAATATTTCCTTCAATTAAACCGCTGTAATAATTGCAGTTGTACCACCTATCTGACAAATACTCTCTTTGGGATTTTGTCAAATAACATGTTCAATCAAAAAGAAAAAATAAGATTTAATTGTGAAACAGGGAATCACGGCAATATCTATACTGGCGAGTATTCATATATAAAAACAGTTAAATGGGAAGATTTTGCTAATTATCCAAATGCTCAAATAAATGCGGCGGTAGCTATTAAGGAAAATATTGATGATTATAATGTTGTAAAAGAAGTTTAAATTTAATAAAACCCAGCCCATAACAAGGTACATATTGCAGGGCGGGGTTCGGTGGTACGCCAACCGCAGATTCTCGTTTCGCAGTTCCGTGTCCTTCCGGACAGGAACGCTCTCCGAAATCCGCCCCGACAACATGTACCAACCGTTAGCAGCCAATTTTAACATTGCCAATGAGATACATCTTCACAATATTAATTTTTTCGATTTCATTTTTTTCTTTTGGACAAAATTTAAATGATATTTCTGCTCGAATAAATCTAGAGCCTCTTGACTCGTTACCAAAGTTTGTATTCAAGATGAATGAAACAGAATATTATTTAGATACTATTCCAGATTCAATAAATCCTAATTGGATTGAAAAGATTGAAGTTTTAAAAAGTGAGGAGCAAAAATATATTTATGGAGACGGAAATGGGATAGTTATAATTTATCCTCATAAAAAATATTTCGAGCAGATTAGTTTGCTGCTTAAAGAATATCCAAATTATCAAAAGCAGATTGACAAACAAACATTGGATAGTATTTATATAAAAGCCTTAAACAGCCGATATGATTTGCTATTATCGAGTGGACAAAAATTCATTGAGCCAAATGAGCAAACTGAAAGGATTAAGAATCATTTTGGACAGAATAGCGTTTACAAATTTCTCTCATCAGACGAGTTATTTAATTACACCTACAAACATGGTAAAACTTTGAGGTTGTATAGACTTACTCATAAACAAATTTCAAAAGACACGATTGATATAAACTTCGGGGATTTAGCATTAAAAGTGAAAAAAGGTATTTTCTTAAAAAATGGACTGCATTTTCGAGAAGCAAATTATACTCTTGCTTGTGGTGGAACAAATGGATACATACCCGATTTCAGATTTATTTATGACAATAAAACAAAGACCTGGAAATTAATTGGTGGTAGTTGTAAATATCCAGAGTGAATAGATAAATAAATGATTTTAAAAAAACTGGCTATAACATTTTATATATTGCATAGCGGTTTCTGTGTGTATGCGTAGCTCGGATTCCCGCCTGATTGTCTCAGTCCGTGCCGGACAGACAATCACCCGCAATCCGCTACGACAACATATAATTTACCGTTACCACTCATTTAGAATCGACCAAGTAGTTACATTATAAGTTTTAATATAATTATGTGGAGAAAGAAAAGTGACGATATTATTCAAAAAGAACAGAGAGAAAATGAAAGAAGTAATTTAAAAGAACGGAGCATATTAGCCATAAAACTAGGACTCGGAGGATTTATTGGTGGCTATCTTCTAAATTTAATTACGGCATTAACGCTAGGAACAGATTATAATCCAATCTTCCCACCAGATCACGGTGAAATTATAGCGCTATATGAAATACCAAAGTATAATTATAAATTTATCAACTCTGGAGTCTTTTTTGGAATTGCCATGTTCTTAGCTGCTTTTGTAGTTCCTAAAATTTTCAGCAAAAATACTGATTCAATGAAGTGTGATAAATGTTTCAATGTGAAAAACTTTGACGATAAAAACAAATGTGATTGTGGAGGAACATTTTACCCGCTTAGTTATTATGAATGGATTAATGATGATGAAATATAAAAACGAGTGCTAACAAATTGCAATATGGCAGGCGAGGGTTTTAGCGATCTGATAAGTCAGACCTCGTGCCCACTCTCCTGCGGGTCTGACACTCCCGATTGCATACAAATGACCATTCACAAATAAAGTCAACTAAAAATGAACAGTAAAACCATCTTCCTGCTGCTAATCGGAATCATCACTATCACTTTCTGTAATGCACAAACCGGTGATCAAATTGTGATTAACGACGATATCCAGCTGGTGCATCTTCAGGATTCGGTTTTTCTGCACATTACCTTTGACGAACAGGAAAACTTTGGCCGTTTTTCTTCCAATGGTTTGCTTATTATCCGAAATGGCCACGCACTGATAATCGACACTCCGATGGACAACGAAAAAACCGAAAAGCTGGCGACATACATTCATGATTCGTTTTCTGCCAAAATGGAAAAACTGATATCGGGGCATTACCACAACGATTGTTTGGGTGGTCTCGCCTATCTGCAAAGTATTGGAGTGGAATCAATTGCCAATTCCATGACTGTTGCCAAATGCAAAGAACTGGGATTACCGGTGCCCTCGATAGCTTTCACCGACTCGCTGAGTTTTGATTTTTACGACGAACCGATAGAGTGCCGCTTCTTTGGTGCCGGACATTCGTTTGATAATATTACAGTTTGGCTTCCCCACGAAAAAATATTGTTTGGTGGCTGCCTGGTAAAATCGGCCAATTCGCGAAACCTTGGAAATCTCAGCGATGCTGTCGTCAACGATTGGGATGCAACGGTTCAGCAGGTAAAGTTACAATATCCTGATGCCAAAATTGTAATTCCCGGTCATGGTCCTTTGGGTGGATCAGAGCTGTTAAGTCACACCATCGACCTGGTTGCGACTGCGAAAAACAAATAAAACCGCGCCCCTGCATTTGCCAAATGTGGAGCAAATATTGTCACAGCTGAAGTTGTGTTTTAGCCGCATGAAACGTACATTTGCGATCATAAAAGAAAACAGAAATGATGACTCGAATAACACTGATTTTTTTGTGGCTGCCGGCACTACTATTTTTTGCCTCCTGCTCCGATGATAATAATGATCCTGTTGATCCAACGCCCGATCCGGAAACCAAAGAACTTATCGCAGCCATGGATCTTTCGCAATTACCCGAAATTGAATTAACGAATCCTACGTTTTACGATTCTGAAAACAATACAAAAGACTTTCTCAGTATCGTAAAAGAAAGTGGTGTGAACACCGTTCGTTTGCGTTTATGGGTTGATCCGGCAAACGAACATTCTGGGTTTAACGAGGTAAAAACATTTGCAAGCGAGCTAAAGACAAAAGGTTTCGACATCTGGTTAACGGTTCATTATTCCGATACCTGGGCCGATCCGGGGCAACAAACCAAACCGGCGCGTTGGAGCGATATTTCTTATGCGGCGTTAAAAGACAGTGTGTACGCCTACACTCAAAAAGTTATGACTGAAATTTCGCCCGATTATATTCAGATCGGGAATGAAATAAACACCGGTTTTTTACATCCCGAAGGAAATATTTCTGACCAGACTTACCAGTTTTTGGAGTTGATGGAGAAAGGTATTCAGGCCGTTCGCGACAACTCATCGACCGCTAAAATTATGATCCATTTTGCAGGGCTCGATAATGCCAACTGGTTTTTTAATGTGGTTCGCAACCTCGATTACGACATCATCGGTTTATCGTATTACCCCGTTTGGCATGGCAAAAGTCTGACCAACCTGAAAACAACCATGACGAACCTGAGTGAAACGTTTGATAAAGAAATTGTACTGGCCGAAACTGCTTACCCTTTTACCCTCGACTGGAACGACTGGACCAACAACATCGTGGGCCTGGATGACCAGTTGATACTACCCGATTACCCGGCAACAGCCGCCGGACAACACGATTTTATGGAGCGCATCCGACAGATTTCGTTTGATGAAGTGGAGAAAGGCCGTGGCTTTTGTTACTGGGGTGCCGAACTCATCGCCTGGAAAGGACCGGAAGCTACCGATGCTTCGCCATGGGAAAACCAGGCTGTTTTTGATTTTGATAACAAAGCACTGCCTGTACTTTCGGTGTTTGGGGAGGAATAAAAAAGATTATTCTATTGTTAAGCAACCACTTTTTTCACCCCTAAATCCCCTAAAGGGGACTTTAAGACTTCCACCAACTGACGGAGAGGTTTGGAAAAATCATACTTGTTTGAAATAGATTGCTTCTCCGCCAACCGGCGGATCGCAATGACAGAAAAAGAGATTAAAATTGTCAGGGACATGGTTGACGGCAAAGCCGTCAACCATGTCCCTGTATTAAAAGTCAAACATCGTCATTACGAGCGTAGCGAAGTAATCTCCTATCTTACCATATATTATTTAGAAACTACCTTCAATACGCGAAACTACTGCCTCCTAAAAACTCGCGGAGTAACGAAGTTGGTGGAATTTCTTCGTCGCTGATGGGTTTAAAGTACGACAGGAATCCAAGCAAACGGTTCGACTCGGTATATTCCGGCTGGTTTTCGAGTACCGATTTTAAGATCGGCTCTGCATATTTTTTCAGGACAGCCAGCTCGTAAATGGTTGCCGAGTTAAACATTATATCGGCATTTTCCTGGTAAGGAAAGATGTTTTTCTCCTCGCCTTTACGCACCGACGGCCAGCGTTTTATGGTTTCCGCCGCACGGTAACCACGGTACTTGCTATCGCGTATCATACGGCGCAGCAAACGGTTATCAGCCGTTGAAATATGTGTATGTTCATCAACAGAAATCTGGGTTAGTGCAGAGATAAAAATCTTGAACGTATTCTGCTCCTGAACATCGGTTAACAAACCGGGATTCATGCCGTGAATACCTTCCACAATCAGAATATCATCTTGTTCGAGTTTTAAGGTTTTTCCATTATCCACACGTTTACCGCTATGAAAATCAAACTTTGGCAGGCGCACTTCCTTTCCTTCAAAAAGTTCGATCAGCTGATGATTAAAAAACTCAATATCGATCGCTTCAAGTGCTTCAAAATCGTACTCGCCATGTTCATCTTTCGGCGTGTGCTCGCGGTCGACAAAATAATCGTCGAGCGATAACTGGTAAGGACGCAAACCGTTTACGGCCAACTGCACACCAAGTCGTTTGCTAAATGTGGTTTTCCCCGAAGCCGAAGGTCCGGCTACTAAAACCACCTTTGTTTCATTTCCTCGTTCCGATATCTGGTTGGCAATTTCTGCAATCTTTTTCTCGTGTAAAGCTTCCGATATTTTTATGATATCGCCGCTGCGTTCCTGAAGGGCAAAATCGTTCAAACTGCCAATGGTGGAAACGTTCAGAATTTCGGCCCAGTCCTTTTGTTCCTGGAAAATTTCGAACAGTTTATCATGAAATACAACTTTGTGTAGTTTCTTGAAATGTTTTCGCCGCGGAATTTGTAGCAATATACCATCGAAATACGGAATCAATCCAAAATTTGAAATATAACCGGTTGAAGGTAAAAGGTTGCCATAGAAATAATCTCCCAGATCATTCAGAAAATAAAGAAACGAGTACATCCGTCCCTGCTGTTCAAACAACTGTGCTTTATCTTCGAGCCCCTGTTTTACCAGCAAATCAACAGCATGCGAGGTAATAATGCCCTTTTTCACAAAAGGAATATCGGCATCGATAATAGCTTTCATTTCCTGCCTGATGGAAAATACATCCGACTCGGATATCTCGCGCTCCAAGCCCTGCAATTCACAAAAATAACCGTTGCTGATTCCGTTCTGCACTTTAAAAGCCACGTGCGGAAAAACCTCTTTTACGGCGGCATACAACACAAAAATCAAACTCCTCAGGTACATTCTCATTCCGTCGGGGTGCGAAAAGTCGATAAACTCTATGTGTTTGGGTTTAACCACACAAAACGACAGCTCTTTTACCTGGTGGTTCACAATTGCACCACAAACCTTATTTTGGAGACTTATATTTAAATCTTTACTGATTTCGAGCAATGATGTTCCCATCGGATAAGTATGGGATGTATGTGTATTCCTGCAATAAATTTCAACGTTTTGCATAGCCACTGTTGTCTGTTTTGTAGGGTAAATGTATAAAAATGGTATGAGCAATTACGGTTGAAACCGAAGTTTTTCGGGCAGACTTATCCCTGTATTTTGCAAAAGAGTACAGATTTACAAACCTAACTCTTGTTTCAAATATTTAGCGGTATGCGATTTTTTATTTTTACAAACCTCTTCGGGTGTGCCGGCACAAAGAATTTTACCACCGTGTTTTCCGCCTTCAGGTCCAACATCGATAATATGGTCGGCAACTTTTATTACGTCCATGTTGTGCTCGATAACGATAACCGTATTCCCTTTTTCTACCAGTTTATTCAACACTTCAAGCAACACTCGCACATCTTCGAAATGTAATCCGGTTGTTGGTTCATCGAGAATATAAATGGTTTTCCCGGTGTCGCGTTTGGCCAGTTCGGCAGCCAGTTTTACACGTTGCGATTCACCTCCCGAAAGTGTTGTTGACGACTGCCCCAAAGTAATGTAACCCAAACCTACATCCTGCAGCGTTTTTAATTTTGTTGCAATCGATGGAATATGTTCAAAGAATTCCACTCCCTGGTTGATGGTCATATCCAACACATCGCTGATTGATTTTCCCTTGTAACGTACTTCCAGTGTTTCGCGGTTGTAACGTTTCCCGTTACATTTATCGCAATGCACATACACGTCGGGTAAGAAGTTCATCTCAATCAACTTCAATCCCCCACCCTGACATTCTTCGCAGCGACCGCCTTTTACATTAAACGAAAAACGACCGGGTTTATAACCACGGATTTTTGCTTCGGGTAGCTGAGCAAACAAACTTCTGATGTCGCCAAAAACGTTGGTATATGTAACCGGATTCGAGCGTGGTGTGCGGCCAATCGGCGACTGGTCGACACGAATTACTTTATCGATCAGTTCCAGACCTTCCACCTTTTTGTATGGCAGCGGATCTTTTAACGACTTATAAAAATGCTGGCTTAAAATGGGCTGCAGCGTTTCGTTGATCAAGGTCGATTTTCCCGATCCGGACACACCCGTAACACAAATAAATTTACCCAGCGGAATCTCTATCGTTACATTGTTCAGGTTATTCCCCGAACAGCCGGTGACTTTAAAAATATCTGATTTCCCGTTTCTGCGTTCGGCAGGAACTTCAATCTGTTTTCTATTGTTCAGGTAATCCGCTGTTAACGATTTTGATTTTAGCACCTCTTGCGGTGTTCCTGCAGCTACAACTTCACCTCCATGACGACCGGCATGTGGTCCCATGTCAATCAAGTGATCGGCATGCAACATGGTATCGCGGTCGTGTTCTACCACAACAACCGAGTTACCCGAGTCGCGCAATTGTTCCAGCGCCTGAATAAGTTTCAGGTTATCGCGGTGGTGCAAACCAATACTTGGTTCATCGAGAATATAAAGCACATTTACCAGCTGCGAACCGATTTGTGTTGCCAGTCGAATTCGCTGCGATTCTCCACCCGAAAGGCTTTGCGCCGTACGGTCGAGTGCCAGGTAATTTAATCCCACACCGAGCATAAACCCAAGACGGTCGCGGATTTCTTTAATTACCTCGGCACCAATCTTTAACTGCCGTTCCGAAATGCGGTCTTCCAAACCATTTAGCCACTCGCCCAATTCATCCAAATCAAGTTTGGCCAGTTCAGAAATATTTTTGCCATCGATTTTAAAATGCAGCGACTCATTTTTTAATCGCATGCCTTTACACTCCGGACATTCGATTGTTTTTACAAACTGGTTTGCCCATTTCTGTGCCGTTTTCGAAGTACTTTCTTCGCGCTGATTATCGATGTATTTAATCACACCGTCGTAACTCATCATGTAGTTCATGCTGTTACCAAGCGGTGTATTTTTTAGTTGAATGCGATCGTTAGTTCCGAAGAGCACCTCATTCAGTCCTTCTTCAGGAATATCTTTAACAGGCGTTTTTAAGGTAAATCCATGCTTTTCGCCCAGTGCCTCGATTTGCCAGAAAATGAGTGTATTTTTGTATGGTCCCAACGGTGCAATTCCGCCTTTACCAATACTTTTATCCTTTTCCGGCATAATTTTGTCGAGATCGATTTCGGTTACACGGCCAAGCCCGTTACACTTTGGACAAGCTCCCTGTGGCGAGTTAAACGAAAAATTATGCGGCGCCGGTTCATTGTACGAAATTCCGGTAGTCGGACACATTAACAAACGGCTGTAGTATTTGGCATCGTTAGTATCGTGATCGAGGATCATCAGAATTCCGTGCCCGTGTTTCATGGCCGTTTGCACACTGTCTTTTAATCGTTTTGTGCTGGCTTCGTCAACCACCAGTTTGTCGATCAGAATTTCGATAAAGTGATTTTTGTATCGATCCACTTTATGGTTGTGCATCAGTTCGGTCAACTCCCCGTCAATTCGTGCTGTAAGAAATCCTTTTCGGCGTATTTGCTCAAACAACTCACGGTAATGACCTTTTCGTCCTTTTACCACCGGAGCCAGGATATTTATACGTTTGCCTGCGAAGTCCTTTTTAATGAGGTTAATGATCTTTTCTTCGGTGTACTTCACCATTTTTTCGCCGGTGTTGTACGAAAAAGCTTCGCCGGCACGGGCATATAACAAACGCAGAAAGTCGTAAATCTCGGTAACAGTTCCAACGGTAGAGCGCGGATTTCGGGTAGTAACTTTTTGCTCGATGGAAATTACCGGACTTAAACCCGTGATCTTATCCACATCCGGGCGTTCCATATTTCCCAAAAACGATCGGGCGTAAGCTGAAAAGGTTTCGATGTAACGTCGCTGTCCTTCGGCATAAATGGTATCGAAAGCCAGCGATGATTTTCCACTTCCGCTTAAACCTGTAATTACAGTGAGTTTATTGCGCGGAATTTCAACGTCAATGTTTCGAAGGTTGTGTACACGCGCTCCCTGAACCACGATCTTTTCTTCCGAGTCAAGCTCAATCTGCTCTTCGATTGTTGTATTTTCTTTCTTTGTCGTCATTTTTTAAGCTAAATCGCTAAACTGAACCGGCCATCCAACACCGGTTCGAAGTACTGTATATTCTGAAGTAGGTTCTTATAGTTCAGGAATTTCAACCCAGTATCGTTTTCTACCGGAATACGTTAAATTATTTTCACGCAGCCACGGGTTAAAATCTTTCAGCATTTTATAACTCACGCCTTGTTTTTGCGCGTAATCGGCAAAATTGGCTACCGAACCTTTAATCTCAACTTTTTTTGTTGGAATAACCTGGTATTTATCTTCTTCCGAAATGTAAAAATTATACTTCTCCGGGTTTTCAATAAGCAATTTTAAAGCTACAATACGGTAAACGTAACGTGCTGTTTCTGTTGTAATCAGCAAATCGTAATAGTCATCCTCTTTTTGCCTTACCAGCTGACGGTTGATTCCGTTCATTCCACGGTTGTATGCAGCAGCTACCATGGTCCAGTTGCCAAATTTTTTGTAGGCATCTTTTATGTATTCGCAAGCCACATGCGTTGCTTTTTCGATGTGGTAGCGTTCGTCAACCTCGCTGTTAATTTCCAGTCCATAATCTTTGGCCGTTCCTTCCAGCAATTGCCAGAAACCTGCTGCACGAGCCGGTGAAATGGCCCTCGGATTTAATCCGCTTTCGGCTACCGCGAGGTATTTAAAATCATCGGGAATACCATGCTCTTTAAGAATAGGTTCGATGATCGGAAAATAACGGGGTACCAATTTTATATACCGAATGGTTTGCGAATGAAAATAAGCATTGGAAAGTAATTCGCGGTCGAGTGCTTCTTTCACGTAAAAACGCTCGAGTGGCATTTTTTCGCCTGCAAAACTCACCGATTCGGGCAGTTCTACAGGCTCGTATTTCACTTCCTTTTTTACTACCACTTCAGTAGTTCCCGACTTTGCCGACACCAGAATTATCACTACTGCCACAACATTCATCACCACCAAAAACGGCGCTACATATCTTCTCCAAATTTTCGTCTTCATCCGTTTATTCTTCCTTTTAACCTGAATTCTACTTTAAATAAATTGAAACTGAGATAAAATTTAAAGTAGAACTCAGGTTATTATTTTCAAACAGCAAAAATACAATTTTGCCCCGATTAGCGACTGAATAATACAGATAAGTGTTTGTCGGTACCCAATAAATTCACGTTGCTCTTTATTGGCTTTCAAATAGCTATCGGCAGAACCGGCTGCCCGGGCAAAATGTCTCAAACGGTATAACAATAAAAAAGCCCGACAGTTTGCCGGGCCTTAAAATATCGTAGAGTTTGGAGCATCAAAACTATAATCACTTATTAATCTTCAGCGTAAACCGGAATTTGACTTATCTGTGTGATATTTTGCAAATCGGAATAGTCGTACTGGTAAAAACCATCGTCGCCAATCATAAACAGGTAGCCGCCAAGCGGAATTACGTCGTAAGCATTTATGTTGGCAAAGTGAGAGATCATGTGGTCGTCGATGCCTGTTTTATCGGCAGAGTCGTACACTTTTAACCCGGCGTCGCCATCGCAAACAAACAGTACGTCTCCATCAATTCCCAATCCATAAGGTCCTTCCATCGGGTACGATGCAATCAAATCATTATTCTCGTAATTTTCTCCCAGATGAATTACATCGAGGCGATTAACCGTACTTCCGCAAGTTGTTCCGCCGCGTAAGGTTACATAAGCATAACCATCGGCAATTACCACCGGGTCGCAACTGGTTATGTGCCAGAAATCGCTGACATAAACCGGGTAAGTTGGTACTTCAATGCTAAAAATTCGCATCCCCGATTGTGTTCCCAAAAACATGTGATCGTCGTAGATGAACATAGTCTCGACATTCCAACCCACGTTTTGCTGACCAATTTCCGTTGGGCTCTCGGGTACTTTTACATCGAAAATATGAAGATTGGCCTGATCGACAGCGTACAAATAATCGTCGTACAAACCAAAACGGGCCATCGATCCACCAACGCCAAATGTGCTTCCTGCTGATCCACTATTACTCGATACATCAGCAGTTTCCATCACATCGTAGACACCCCATCTGTATGTCGGGTAATAATGGTACTCCATTGTTTGGCGCACCTTTTTAATCTCCCATTCGATAACCACACCTTTGTCTTCATCCACCTCGGCATAACGATAGGTATCATCTGCCGGTGGCAAAGTATAAGGCAGCACGTTTTTCACGCGGTCAACTTCTTCAGGATTTGTAATAGTGCTGATATCGATAGCAACCAGGTCGACATAACTGTCGGCGTACAGAATATTCTCCTTTATGGCGATGTCGACATTTCCAGGAATTTCAATAAATCCAATATTTTGCGGATCGGCCGGATTTTGGTTATCGATGATGTGAACGCCTTCAAATTGCTCCACAACAAAGAGGTAACCATCTTTAAAATAGATTTTACCCGGATTTACCAAATCGCGCGACTCAGCAGGTTTTACACCATTACGCAAATCTTCGTACGACAGGTAGACAGGTGAATTGGCCGTAAACTCCTCGGTGTATTCGTCCATACAGGCAGAAAAAGCCAAGGTTATAAAAAGCAGCAGAAATATATTTTTGATTGTCTTCATGTTCGGATTTTTTTAGTTGAAAATAATACCAATTTTTACGGTAACACGGTTGTAGTCGATGTCGAGCGAGTAGTCGTTTTCACCCTCATAATTCAATCGGTGAAACTGGTAACCTACGGCAAAGTTTAGCCCAAAATTAGGCGATAACATTTGCTGAAATCCCAGCCCCGGATTGAAAAGCACACCGCCTCGGCAATCCAATCCATCCTGGCCCATGTCGCTTGGCCACGGAGCAAAGCTGCTCCAAATGGGGTACACATCGTAGTAAATTTCGTTGGAGTCTTCGGTTGGCACCTGGTAGCCCGCTTTAAAAAACACATACGGACTTGTCAGTTGTTTTCGGAACCGGTACTCGAAATTGGCAAACACAGGCATGTACGATTCCTTTAGAAATTCAACTCCAAAACCCAGACCGGCCGAGAAGTTTGGAGTAATAACATAATTAGCAGAACCGGTAATCGAAAATGGAGCCGACTGGCTGTTATCGGAGTTTCCGGCCAAAACACCCAGATCGGTCCTGAAAAACCATTTTACATCGGTTACCATATCTTCATCGAACATTGTTTTTCCTTCGCGCTTTGAGGCAATATGATCCACTTCGTCAGCATCAAAAATCCAGACATTTCCGGCTGACCCTACTTTTAATTGTTTTCCGTCGTTGAAATAGGAATATTTTCCTTTGATAATGGAACCGTTTTTCAGATAAACATGACCTTTTTCGGTTTGCGCAAAAACGGAAAGCACCAAAACCGAGAGACACAGCAGCACAATGAGTTTCTTCATAATAGTTTTTTGTTTTTATGAAGATGCAGGACGCTGCGTTCGGGTTGCGTGAGAAAGTAAAATTTATTCTAACAAACCATTTTCCTGCATCAAACCAAGGACTTTTACCATTGATGCTTCGTTGTTTATGTACATATGGTTTTTACGAATGATTTTTCGGATTTCGGTTTTGTGTTCAGGAAAACGAAGAAACAAGGAACGTTTCTTTAGCCTGATTTTTTCTAATCCATTTTTTTCGGTGTACAAATAATAATCTTTGTGCATCACGTAATTTATCGCGCGGGTTATACCGTTTCTGTCGACGTATGGACTAACCGTTTGTTCGTAAATATACCAGTTAACCAAAAGGCTGATATCTGCTTTATACAGCTCTTCGAGGTACATATTGGTTTGCTGATTGTTGTTTTTTACGAGGCGAATAAATTTGCGGGTCCGGTCAGCGTCTTCAAACGAAAAACTTTCTACCAGTTCTTTTTCAACCAGAAATAAAAACCGGCCGTTTTCGTTATACGCAATCAGTTCATCTTCGAAAGCATGGTAGCGTAACTGTAAATTTTCATACACATTACCATTCATTAGCGTAACCGATCCTGTTACCCAATCGTCGGGATACAAAAAGTAGTAAGTTGCGTCGGAACTCAGCACATGAACCTCGCCAAGCATTTTGCCCTGAAGATTGTTGGCAGCACTGTTTAACTGATAGGTATCGATGCCCAAATCCTGAGCCTGCATTGTTAAACAAAACAGCATCCCGAAAACCACACCTGTATATTTTAATAAGCTGATCATTGTACTGCTATTATTTTTGAAGTTCTGTACAGTTCTCCCGATTTTGTGATCGCTTCAACCCGTATTTCAAGTTCGCCTTTTACATCAGAAAGCTGAAAACGAAAAGGCCAGCTTCCACTCTCTTCGAGCATTTCGTTAAAAAACTGCTGCCGGGTATCGGGTTGAGCCAGACCCTCAACTTTTGCTTTGTAATCAACATGTTTTGTATACTGAACACAAGGCACGCTCAACTGAAAAATATTTGGTTGCTGCGCCAGCCAGCCATTCGACTTATCTTTTAATGCCACCGACAATACACCTTTAAAACGCAAATCACCAAATACCCGCTCAGTTTTTACCAGATCTATATATTCTATTTCTGTTGATTTCAAATTCTGAAAAAAGGAGTTTTTGAATACCGGAATTCCATTGATGAGACGAAGCGGTTCTTTGGTAAAAAACCGGTCTTGTGCGTAGTTTAATATTCTAAAGGTAACTTCATCATTTCTGTCACGGTACTGAAGCCCAATCAACAACTCGCGCGATATTTCCTGAAAGTCGGGTAAATCGATAAAATTATCGGGCACAACATGATTATCGGGCCAGCCGTAAAAAGGCATCCCATAAGGATTTGGCATTTCAAACGATTCGTCAGGCCGTATGGAAACACCATAAAAAAGTTTATTAAAGAATGTTCCTTTTATGCTGTTTTCAATCGTTTGGGCTTGTACCGGATTTACAAAAGTGGTATCGAATTTTAATTGTTGAACTCCCGTCATAAATACAGGCGTTACGTTTATATCAAACAGTGTTTCGCCAACAGTAAGAGGTTGCAAAATGATGTTGGCATTACCCATAGCACGAGGCAGAAAAAAGTGGAATACACCTGATGAATCGGGGTAATAATAATCGAGATACGCTCCGTTACCTGCTACCGATAACAATACAAGTTCTTTGGCCGGATTTCCGCTTGCTTTATCGCTAATATTGCCACTAACCACCACCCCGTCTTTTTCGGTAAATGCGGGAATTGTTGTGGTAAGGTCTTTCATCTTAAAATTCAGAAAACCGGTATTGGCTTTCGAAAACGGATCGATCATCCGGGCACTTGCCACCACAAAAACAAACTCATCGCCGGGTACATTTATCGCTCCTTTTACTTCATCCCGTGTTGTGTAATTGCTCTGATCGGCTGAAATATTTACTGTTTTTCCGTTGGTTGCAGGGGTCATTAAAAACGATTTATCCCTCAACACCGGCAATTGTTCAATCGATTCTTCAAAACGATTATAAACATAAACTGCACGTCCTATACATTCCAAATCGTCGGTATTTCGTTGGGCATTCAAAAAGGCATGAACAAAATACAGTCCCGTTTGCAACGAGTCAGGCACAGCGATAAATCCTTCGGCATGTGAGTTGCCGCGTTTTATGGCACCGGTAGAAATTAAATTTCCACTTTGCGACTCCAACTGCAAATGAACGATATTACCAAACTGATGAACTCCCTCCGGCACAAACACTTTTACCCACAAAGTATCGCCCGAAATACAGAAGTCGCGGTCGGCAAACAATACAAGCTCGTTTTTTACCTTATTTTGCGCATGAGCAGTAACACCGGTTAGCGCCCACACAACAAGAAGTAATATTTTTAATGCTTTGCTCATTTGTTCGTTTTTATGGATACTGCCAAAATTCAGGTATTATGTTCTTCATCTCTCCCGATGGCGGAATTTCATAAAACTCCTCGATTGGCCGTAAAATAAAACCATTCTTTTCCGAAATATATCGCACATAATAACGGGTTTCGTTACTTGACGAAATTTCAAAATTACCCAGGATAATCTGATCGGAGTTAGTGGTGCATTCCATGTTACTTCGCGCCTGTACATAGAGCGGATCAAATATTTTCCCTTCGCCGGCAAGCTGTTTATTCAAATCATCATAATAACCATAGGCATTTTCGGTTATTGCATGCTGGTAGAGGATTACAATCCAACCTTCAAAAATATGGCCTACTGAATCTTTCCGGCTATTTTGGACAAAAAACAGTGGATGCTTTTTTATTGCCTTTGATGCAGAATACTCCGGTGGAGATGCAATATTAAATGATTCGGATTGCGGATATACATGTTTCCAACCATAATAATAATCGGGCATGGGAATTAGGCCTTCACCCGGAACAGAATAGGAATACTGCAAAATATAATGGGTTGTAAAGCGGTAATAGGGCATCTCTTCATTCGACGAAATATCGGTATATAAGCGTACTCCTTTTACTTCTTTTACATTATCTACATCGTTTTCGCCACCTTCAAGTTGAACTAACGTTTCTTCCTCTCCGTAAACAGTGTCCATCGACGGTTTTTGCGGTACCTGCTCATATTCCGACTCGTAAACATCTCCGTTATATTCGATTTTTAAATGATACTGCTTATCGGGATTAATATCCAGATTTAAAACATATTGCCCATGCGAATAATGTGGCAACTGGTACTCAAATCCGTCATTATCAATTAAGCTTACAGTGGCATCTGTAACCGCAGGACCAGAACTTGCATTCTCGTAATAACCAACTGATTCGTACAAATAAACGTAATTCAAATCGTTATCGGCAGAAATACGTGCATCGGCAACTAAAACATTGTCCACCTCGTCGATATCTGGTCGGTAAATATCTTCGCACCCCGTCAGCAGAATGAACAACAAAAAACCATATGTAATTAGATGCTTCATTAAAATTTAAAATTATATGTTAATGAAGGTACCGGAATACCAATTACTGAAAGCTTAAATAATGAGTAGCGTGTATAGTGGTTGCTTTCGCCCGGAACTGTTTTTTTGTAATATACAGAATACGGGTTATTGCGACCGTATAAGTTATAAACTGATAAGGTCCAACTGCCTTTCCACATACGTTTTTTGCGCAGGTTTTCATCAAAGGTGATCGAAACATCTAAACGATGATAAGGTGGCATCCGGTATTTATTTCGGTCGGAATAATACACAAGATCTTCGCCGGCAAATTCGTACTTAATCTCGGGAAGAGTTGTTGGCCTGCCCGAAATGAGAACAAAATTACTAGAGAATCGCCACCTGCGACTGATATTGTAAGTTGCCGTTAGTGAGAAATCGTGTGGTTTATCGTAAATCGACGGATAATAGTCGCCGCGCCATAAATTTTCTTCATCAAACTCACTGGTATTTTTTCGCATCGTACGCGAATACACGTAGCTGGCATAACCGGTAAGTCGGCCAAAGTTTTTTCGTGCACTCAGTTCAATTCCGTACGAATAACCCTTTGTTGGCACCAATGCCGTTTCAACATGATCGTTCATTATCAGCTGCGCACCGTTTTTGTATTCAATCAGGTTTTGCAGGTTTTTATAATACACCTCTGCTGAAAGATCGACATTACTCCACAAGGAATTGTTTTCAACGCCCACTGCTATCTGATCCGAAATGAGTGGTTCCAGATGATAATCGGCTGCTTTCCATGTTTCGGCCGGCGATATCACCGCATTATTACTGAGCTGAAAAATATTTTGTCGTGTACGCTGATAACTTAATTTCAGCGTGGTATACATATCAAAGTCATAGTTCATTGCCAATCGGGGCTCAATTCCTCCGTAAGTTGCCGAAGCTTCGTTTTTGCCAAACTGCAGCGAATCGACAACCGATCCCGGTGTTTTGGGCTGATCCTCATCGTACAGGTATACAACCGGCGTACCGATATTACTAAAATGATTGTAACGTAAACCGGCCACAATCGAAAAGTTGGGTAAAATCTGGAACTCGTCGCTGATGTACACCGACCAATCCAGTGTTTTCTCCATTGCTAATTTACGTCCGACAATTACTGTGGTATCGTTGCGCGGAATAATTTCTCCGGGACTAATTTCGTTGTACACCGCTTTAAATCCAGCTTCTGAGTTATGGCGTTCGTTGGGATGCCATTTAAAATTGTAAGCCGCCGAACTGTATTGTAATTGGTTATCGAGATAATAAGCTTCGTAAGGCTTATCATCGGCAAGGTCGGTAAGTCGGTAATCATAACGGCTGTAGGCTGCATCCAGTTCGCCGTAGAATTTCTCGCCAAAGCGATTGTTCAGTTTTAAGTTACCCAAATAGTTCCCGTATTCGGTTATCGACTGCGAACTTGTACTAAACTCGTCGAAACTGGTGTAAGCCATTACACTTATTTTATTGTGCTGATTAAATTTATAAGTCAGCTTTCCCGACACATCGTAAAAATGTGTTACACCTTCATTTAAATCGAGGTTTGGAATTTCTTTTAAAATCCAGTCGGTATATGAGCTCCGGCCACCAATCGCGGTAGTCAGCTTTTTATTTTTTGTAAGTGGCCCGTCAATTGCCAGGCGCGAGTTAATAATACCGATTCCACCATAAACACGCATGGTTTCTTCGTTTCCTTCTTTAAAATCAACCTCCATAACCGAGGCAACCCGCTCGCCGTAACGTGCCGGCATACCACCTTTAAACAGTCTTACATTCTCAACAACATCGGGATTAATAAGCGACATAAAACCAAACAAGTGCGACGAATTAAATACCGGGCTGCCATTCACCAAAATAAGGTTTTGGTCAGTATTTCCACCCCGCACATTAAATCCCGACGACAACTCACTCACCGTTTGAACACCGGCCAAAATGGTAAGCCCTTTTAACACATCAACTTCTCCCATTAATGCCGGCAATTGTTTAATCTCCTTTCCGGTCATTTGAACCATACTCATCTGTGCACGCGGCACATCGGCATCAGTTCCAAGTACGGTTACCTCATCGATATTATGCGATTCTTCAAACAATCGAAAATCGGCAGCACCGTCTTCAATCAAGCGAATGTCTACTGTTGAACCTTCAAAACCAATGTAAGTGATAGTCAATTTAAAATCTCCTGTTGGCAAGTCGAGGTCGAAATTTCCGTTGGCATCCGAGGTGGTACCTTTCTGATGTTGGTTACAATAAACCACTGCGCCGACTAGAGGCGTACCATCTTTACCATCGAGAACGCGGCCTTTAAGTTTTGCTGCTTTGTATCGCCCTAAATTCATCGGATCGCCAACCACCAACGTTTGACTGTAATCATCAAATTTCGACCGGGTATCAGCCGACCTTCTGAAGACCACAATTCCATTGTTTTGGAAGAAATCATAGGTCAGCTCCGAATCATAAAAAACATTATTTAGTGCTTGTAATAAAGGTGTGTTATTAAACTGGTTGGTTATGGTATAATTCTCAATCCACGAATCTTTGTAATAAACTCTTAGGTTATAATTGGTTTCCAGGTCATTCAGAAATTGCTCAAGCGGCTGGTTCTGGTATGAACCGGTAATTTTCACCTCTTCAACTTGCTGGGCATACACAATAGTATTACTCCCAAGCAAAAGAGATAAAAAGAGGAGCATATAATGAACAAGTGATTTTTTCAACTTTTTGAACCTTGGTTTAGAATTTATTTGACTTTGATTTCCTTCTTAGGTTTAATTTCGACACAATTTAGTACAATTTGCTCAACAAATCCTACAATCAATAACACTCTTTTATCCCAGGGTGACTTTTGTTAGCATTTTTATTTGAAAATGTCTGATTTTTTTTCAATCTTTCGTCGCCAATGAACCTAATTGCCATTCTCCACATTTAACAATAGTATTAAAATGAAGCGATCAGTTACAACACTTTTACTTTTATTCGTAATTATTTTTTCTCAGGCGCAGGAAAAACTATCGTATTTCCTTCCTGATGACGTTACTTACAATCCATCAATTCCAACTCCCGAGGCATTTTTCGGGCAAGAAGTTGGAGAGTGGCACCTCACACACGACCAGGTTTTATATTACATAAAAGAAATTGCAAAAAGCACCGACCGGGCTATTTTATACGAGTATGCCCGCTCGTGGGAAAACCGCCCGCTGGTTCATTTGGTTTTCACTTCCGAAAAAAATCAGGAGAAGTTGGATGAGCTAAAACAACTTCATTACGATTTCTCTGAACCGGGTAAAGATATTTCAATCGAAAATGTACCGCTGGTTGTTAGTTTAACCTACGGTGTCCACGGAAACGAATCGAGTGCCACCAATTCATCGGTGCTTACGGCCTATTATCTGGCAGCCGCTGAAGGCAAAAAAATAGACGAACTTTTGGAGAATACCATTGTTATTGTTGATCCGTGTCTGAATCCTGATGGATTTACTCGTCACAGTACATGGGCGAATATGCACCAAAGTTATGCTACTAACGGCGACAATAACTCCCGCCAATTCGACGAGGTTTGGCCAGGAGGAAGAACCAATCATTACTGGTTTGATATCAACCGCGATTATTTGCTGTTGGTACATCCTGAAACCAAAGGCAGGGTTGAAAAATTTCACGAATGGAAACCGAATATTGTTACTGATCATCATGAGATGGGAGCCAATTCAACTTTCTTTTTCCAACCGGGAGTTCCAACCCGAAACAACCCTTTGACACCCGAAAGAAACTACGAATTAACTCACGAAATAGCATCATATCATGCGAAGTTTTTAGACGAAATCGGCTCAACTTATTTCTCCGAAGAACAATATGATGATTATTACTACGGCAAAGGTTCGTCGTATCCCGATGTAAATGCCAGTATTGGAATTCTGTTTGAGCAGGGAGGTTTCCGCGGACGTGTTCGCCAAACCGAAAACGGTGTAAAGAAACTGGCTTTTGGTATTAAAAATCAGTTTACGGTTTCATTGTCGACACTGGAAGCTGCAATGAATATGCACGATAAATTGCTGACAATGCAGAAAGAGTTTTACTCAACAGCTTTTGACATTGCCGACAACACATCGACAAAAGCCTACGTTTTTGGCAGTGAAAAAGACCAGGTAAAAACGCAAATGTTTGTTGAGTTCCTGAACCGTCACCAAATTGATGTTTACGAGAACACCGGCGAAATTACCGCCGATGCCACAACTTTTAAAGCCGGAACCAGCTTCATTGTTCCGTTAAAACAAAAACAGGTAAGGCTAATCGAATCGATTTTCGAGGACATAACCACCTTTACCGACACTACTTTTTACGATGTTTCAACATGGTCGTTTCCGCACGCTTACGACATTACATGTGCGAAATTAACCTCACTTAAAAATACAAACACCGGCGATGAACCTGTAAAAGCAGACTACCCCGATGGAAAGGTCATCGGAGGAAAAAGCGGTATCGGTTACCTGTTCAGATGGGATGAATTTACGGCGCCAAAAGCATTGTACAAACTGCAGCATACCGGATTAATAACCAAAGTTGCAACCGAAAAATTTTCGTTTGAACTAAACGGAACAACTGAAGATTTTAGTTTCGGAACAATTTTTATACCTGCCAGTGGTCAAAACATAGCGCCAGAAAGTGTTTTCAGCTTAATTGAAAAAACGGCTAAAATTTCCGGAATCGACTTTTATGCAGTAACTACCGGACTATCGCCAAACGGGATTGATATGGGTAGTGGCAGTTTTGCGTCGCTTACAAAACCCAACATTCTTATGTTTGTTGGAGGGAGTGCAAACAGTGCTGATGCAGGATCGATCTGGCACATGTTTGACCAACGTTACCAGATTCCGGTTACATTATCAGAATCGGATAGGATTGGCAGGATTAACCTGAGCCAATACAACACCATTATTTTAACCGGTGCTTTTAAAGAATGGAATTCTACCGATATAGAAAAGCTAAAAACATGGGTAAAGGAAGGTGGCACCTTGGTTGCTTATAAAAGTGCAACAACCTGGGCCGCTCAAAACAAATTTGGAAGTACTACTTTTAAAAAACCGGTATCGCCGGATACCACCCGCTATTTAACTTATGCTGAACGTAGCAAAGAGAGAAGCCTGAATTACATTAGCGGGGCCATTTTTGAAACTGAAATAGATAATTCACATCCGTTGTGTTACGGTTACACCGATAAAAAACTGGCCATTTTTAAATCAAGTATCTCTGTTGCCAATTCGTTGGATAAAAAATATACCGAACCTGTAAAATTCACCTCAACACCTTACCTGAGTGGGTGGGTATCGGAAGACAACATTGACCGCTTAAAAAATGCTCCGGTGGTATCTGTTCAAAGCATCGGGCGTGGTAAACTTATCAGTTATCACGATAATATGACGTTTAGAGGTACCTGGCTGGGAACCAATAAACTCTTCTCCAATTCAGTCTTTTTCGGATCTGTTATCAGGTAATTTCTCAAATGCCTGTCCACATTCCTTAAATCGCTAGAGTACAACCTTTTCGAGGGTTACCTTTTAGCGATTTAAGGAATATATAGTAGAAGGACGCGATAAATTCTCTTATTTAACACATAATTATAGTTCATAAGTTTGAACTATTGATGAATCCGTGGTGCAGTGAAAAGATCAGTTTGATCTTAAATGGAGATGATATGAGATGTTGAATACTAACATTTTTAATTTGAAGGAAATGAAACCACTAGCGAAACTTATTCACCAAACCCCGGCCTCTTACTTACCGACAGTATTCCCGGCCCATTATTACGGAATGCCAAATGGAAAAATCTACCTGGTTTTTTCCCGGTTTTACGAAATGGCTTTCGGACAATCGGGCCTCGAGTTTGTTTTTGCGGAACACCGCGACTATTACTACAATTACGAAACCGACGAGATTATCTCAACACGTAAACGGAATAGAAATTTAAAGATTTTTACCGAGCAAGTTGACCATCCGAACCTTAGAGTCACGATATTCAAAACAAAACGTAATTTACAATCGTACGGACAGGCACAGGCATTTTTAAATGATGAAGCCATGCGAATGTGTGCATGCACGGCTTAATCCTGTCTTTAGAAAAATTATTTAGCTTCCAATTACCTTAAGTGTTTTTCAGTATTTATTCCTTTTTGATTCAGCAATCATTATTTGCCTTTTGTGCGTTTCATTCCGAAATTTGTTAACTCAAAGGAATAAGATGAAAAGTAATTCATTCAGATTAGTTGACGAAATAAGAGACATTCAGTTTATTACTGCTGCCGATATTTGCAAACGTGGCTCGCTGCAATTGTGCGTAGTAAATTCCGAAGTTGTAAACAGCAATAATTATAAAAAACTGTTTGAAGAAGTAGAATTAAAACAGTTACTGCGAAACAAGATATTCGGAATCAACTAAACCACCGGAGTTGATTATCGGCTTCTTTAGCAGGATCGAAAAGCCGAAGTCCCAAGCACTTCCATTAAACATAATTCAATGTAAGACCCTGATTACAAAAATCTTTACTCACTTGTTTTTCTGACCATTACACACTCATTCATTTATAACAAAATAGTATTTATTAAAAAAATGCTGTTGTAATCAGCCTTTTTCTGTTTAAATTGTTAGGGTTATAAACAAAAATTTCTGTGCGATGTCGAATCTGCAAATTTTAATGGAAGAACTCGGAAAACCATATTCTGATCTCAAATTTCTTCTCACCTGCTTTCAGGAAGTTTTACGCGAAAACAACGAACCGGAACTGGCAGAAGTAATGCCTTGGATTTGCGATTCTGAAAAAAACACCACCGTCGATTTTACACAAAAACATTTTCACATGTTCTCGGTATGTTTTCAGTTGCTTAACCTGGCTGAAACAAACGGAGCAGTGCAACAACGAAGAAAAATTGAGGAAGGTAATTCTTTGACATCGGTAAACGGATTGTGGGCAAACAGCATAAAATTGCTGCAGGAAAAAGGTATTACGGAAAACAAGATTCTCGATTCGTTAAAAGACATTTCTATTCAACCGGTTTTAACCGCCCACCCTACCGAAGCCAAACGACCGGTGATTCTGAAAAAGTACCGCGAACTTTATTTGCTTTTGGTAAAACGAGAAAATTCGATGTACAATTCGTACGAGCTGGAAGAAAACCGAAACGAAATGAAACGGGTAATTTCTTCCATTTGGCATATCGATGAGTTTTACATGGAAAAACCAACGGTAGAAACTGAGCTCGATAATGTCATTCATTATTTTGTAAATGTTTTTCCGGAAGTGGTGCAAGTGCTAAATCGCCGGCTTGTTCAGGCCTGGGAGTTTTCAGGATTTGATGAAGCAAAACTTATCGGCAATAACAGTTTCCCGCAACTTAAATTCGGAACATGGATTGGTGGCGACCGCGACGGCCACCCGCTGGTTACAGCCGATGTAACGCGGAAGACCCTTCTAAAATTGCGTGTAAATGCTTTTTTAACGGTTAAACAAGAACTCAACAGGCTAGCCGACGACCTGAGTTTTTATTTTGAGATTTCGGAACTACCCGAACAGATGCTCGACCGTTTTAAAGCTTTGGTCGCAGAAACCGGAGGCAAAGCCAAATCGATAGTTTCGGCATCAAAAAATGAGGCTTTTAAATTGATTGTAAAGTTGTTCATCAACAAACTACCGATCAATATTGGCAGTTCGCAATTACTCAAGCTAAAAGATAAAAAAGGCACTTACCAGTGTTCGAAACAATTGATTGAAGACCTCGAACTTTTGAAAGATGCTCTACTTGATAAGAACTACAACGACCTGGCTTATCATTCGGTAAACCGAACCATATATTTTGTAAAAACCTTTGGTTTTCATTTGGCCGAACTCGACATCAGGCAGAACAGTGCTTATTACCACAAGGCGCTGGAACAATTGGTCAACCGCTCCGATCCGTTTAAGAATAACAACAATGATTGGAGCGATGCAGAAAAGAAAACCTTCCTTGAAAAAGAATTACGCTCTGCACGTCCGTTTTCACGTGAGTACCGCGACCTTGAAACAGAAGCGAAGAACACAATCGAGTGTTTTCAGTTGTTGAACAATCATATTTCGAAGTATGCAAACTATTCCATCGGCTCGTTAATTATAAGCATGACTCAAAGTTCGAGCGATCTTTTAACCGTGTACATCCTGGCACGCGAAGCCGGCCTGACACTGTTTAAAGATTCGATGATTATGCGACTGCACGTAGTACCGCTTTTCGAAACCATTCAGGATTTAATGGACAGTCCGGCCATTTTGGAAGAGTACTTTAGTTACCCTGAAGTACAAAACAGTTTGGAATACCAACGCGAACAACGTAACCTTCCGATGAAAACACAGGAGGTTATGATCGGTTACAGCGACAGCAATAAAGATGGCGGAATACTTGCCAGCGCCTGGTTTTTGTATAAAGCTCAAAAAGAAATTACCGAAGTTGGACGGAAGTTCGGCATTCAAATAAAATTCTTTCATGGCAAAGGCGGATCTATCAGTCGTGGAGCCGGACCTATTCACTGGTTTTTGCGATCGCTGCCACATGGAACGCTATCCGGAAACTTTAAAATAACCGAACAGGGTGAAAGCATTGAAAAGAAATTTGCCAATAAAATAAACGCTGCCTACAACCTCGAGTTAATGTTGGCCGGTAATACGCTTAACACCCTGCTTCACCAAAATACAAACGACGACCAAGATGAGATTTCCGACATCATGGAGTTTATGGGACAGGAAAGTTTTAACGTGTATACCGAATTGCTTAATAATCCGCATTTCCTCGATTATTACCAGGAAGCCACACCCATTGATGTGATTGAACAAAGCAAAATTGGATCGCGCCCGGCACGGCGTACAGGCAAACGCAGTTTCTCCGACTTGCGTGCTATTCCGTGGGTATTTAGCTGGGGACAAGCCCGCTACCACATTACAAGTTGGTACGGTGTTGGTTCAACCCTCGAAAAAATGAAGGCTGAACATCCTGAAAAATATGAGCGACTTAAAAAGTTGATTCGTAAAAATCAGTTTGTACGTTATGTGTTTACCAATGTTGACACCAGCCTTGCCAGCACCGACAAAGACATCATGAAACTTTATGCGGGATTGGTTAATAACAAAGAAACGCGATCGGCTATATTAGATTTGTTACTTCAAGAGTTAGAAAAAACACAAACCCTGATGAACGAACTGCTGGGACGCCCAATTAATGAGAGACGCAAGAACCATTATTACTCTACGCAACTTCGGGCCGAGGCACTAATTCCGTTACACAACCACCAGGTTGAGTACATTAAGAAATGGAGAGCCGCACAAAATTCGGATGCTTCGTTAAAAAATGAAACGATTAATCAATTGTTGTTATCAGTGAATGCCATCGCCAATGCAATGGGAACCACCGGTTAATACCAATATAAAACGTTAAATTACACGCTAAAAATCATTTATAATTCCTGCCGGATACACAAAACCTGATACAATGAAAATCCTGTTAAAAGTTTTAAAATTTATTCTGCTGACTCCCCTGGTTTTAATCCTTGGGCTAATCCTCGTGCTGTGCATAAAATATTCGCCAAGATATGTGTACCGACTGGCAACAATGAATGTGCCTGATGTTTACGACTATCAGAAATTTGAAAACAGAAAAATTGAAGGCTCTGCCGATACTTTTAGGTTTGCTGATAATCCGAATGAAGAATATGTTGAAGCATTGTTTGACTACAGGGTGAAACAATCGGGGTTTAATTCGTTTGATGAATGGGCTGAAAAATCGCAAACTACGGCACTTATTTTTATCCGAAAAGACACTGTTTTATATGAAAAATATTTCAATGGCTTTTCGCGCGATTCCTATTTCCATTCGCAATCGATGGCAAAATCGTTTATCTCCTTTTTGATCGGCGCTGCTATCGACGACGGATTGATTGGTAGTGTTAACGATCCGATGACCAAATACATTCCTGAATTAAAGGAACGCGATCCGGATTTTGAAAAAATAACGATTAAAAACCTGCTTGAAATGCGTTCTGGATTAAAGTATTTTACCGGCTATATTCCGGGCACCTACATTCATCTTCCGTGGCATGCCGAAGCGGTTGGTTATTATCATCCAAATGTTCGGAAACTGTTACTCAAAAAGATAGAAATTGATCGGAAACCCGGACAATCATTTCAATACAACAATTACAATACGAGCTATCTGGGACTGATCATTGAACGGGCTACCAACAAAACAGTGTCGCAATACCTTG
Source organism: Draconibacterium sp. IB214405 (assembly GCF_033963885.1). NCBI lineage: Bacteria > Pseudomonadati > Bacteroidota > Bacteroidia > Marinilabiliales > Prolixibacteraceae > Draconibacterium > Draconibacterium sp. IB214405. The sequence goes on along the minus strand of NZ_JAXBMA010000001.1, from coordinate 1,631,818 downwards.
AAGAAAAATTATGGTCGGAAATTATGGAATACGATGCGCTTTTTTCTATCGACAGTAAAAATTCGGGCTTCGAATACATGCCAAGTAGGTTAATTGCCCGAGCCATTGACTACGCCCGATTTGGCAGGCTTTTCTTAAACAATGGAAACTGGAACGGGAAACAGGTTCTTTCTGAAAATTGGGTAGTTGAATCAACCCACGAAAACAAACAGATTCCAAGAGATATTTATCCCGGTTGGTTTGGCGGCGACAATTGTAAACACGTTTATTACACCTACCAGTGGTGGGGACACGCCAACTGCGATTCAACTTTTCAGTTTGCGGCATCGGGGAACCTCGGACAGAACATTTATGTGATCCCCGACAAAGAAATTATCATCGTGCATTGCGGGAATTCACTCGAATATTATAGCGATTTTGACCTCTGGAATGTGGCTGACAAATTGAGATAAAAACCAGAGTTTAAATCAGTACACGTTATTTCTTTTCTTCCTGAGGCAGGTATCGTTTAAATTTCTCGTAAAACATTTCCTGTTGCTCCCGCGAGAGTTTTTGCTCAAAACGAATACTTTTCCCGGTGTTATCAAAAAATACTTTCAATGATGAAATATTTGTTCCGTAAACTTTGTATGCCGGATCATTGGTAGTCGTGTTGATACTCCGAAATGTTAATCCCTCTCTATTACCGGACATATCGATGGTTGGATTATACGTTATTTTCGACGTATTTGGAGTTTCATACATTCCTTTACTGTAAAACTCATAAACAAATACCTTTCCTCCTTTGCTCCAATCAAGGGTGTGATTCGGCTGACCTAACCGCGCATAATTATCCATTTCAGTTTGGCCAATAAGTGCATATTTAAATGCTTCCTCCGTCAATTTTCCACTTGTTGAACACGAAAAAACGACCGTTATTACAACTATGTAAAGTATACTTTTCACAAACGCTGTGCTTTGGTTGAACTGTGTTTGGATACGAGTCAAAGTTAAAAAAGTTAGTGTAAAGCAATTCCCTACCCACACAACAACACAACTAACTATCAACGCCTTACAAACCCATCCTAAACTATTACTCAAATCCATTTGTTGAATTTAAACTAACAGAAAGGTGTTGTTAAACCCTGATCTATTCAGGCAATAAACACCGTCAGAACAGATAAAACAAAAGCTATGAGTGACAAAAAGAAGGGAACCGTATTGCAATTCGTCCGGTTAAAAACAACACTATCGGAAGAAGACTTGCTAAAAGTAGCACACGAAAGAGAACCACAATTCCAAGCCATTCCGGGCATCGTTCAAAAGTACTACGTGAAACTTGATGCACCGGGAGAATTTGGTGGCGTATACATTTGGGATTCGCATGAATCATTAAATGAATTTCGCCAATCAGAATTAGCCGCAACCATTGGGAAAGCCTACCAGGTAGTTGAACCACCCACGGTTGAAATTATTGATATACTTTTTGAGTTACGAGATTAAATAAAGAAGGCAGAAATTTTTTAATCCTGCCTTCTCATTTTTATCTGTTGTAATCTACTGATTTATCGGGTAATGGTGGGAATTGTGGAATAGTAATTGGCTCCTCCTCCATTTTCTTTTGCAGGAATTTTATTGCTGCTTCCAACTGTGCATCTTTACCTTTAAAAGTTTCGTACGGCAAATTATCCACCACAATATCCGGTTCAACACCGTGCCCTTCAATAAGCCACTCTCCTTCTTCCGAATAAACTCCCATTTCAGAAGCTGTTGCAATTCCATTGTCAACCAACACGTTGCTCGACGACAACCAAATCTCCCCGCCCCAGGTGCGTGTTCCGATAACAGTTCCCAAATCCAGTCGTTTTATTCCTTCCGAAAAGGCTTCACCATCCGAAGCCGTAAACTCGTTGCACAAAACAACAATATGTCCTCTAAAAGCGTACTGCATGTTCCAATAAGGGCTTCCTGCTCGTGTTTGCCAGTAGAACCAAGCTTTTCTTAATAAACGGCTAAGAACCCAGCTGTCGATATTTCCTCCGCGATTGTTCCGTACATCGATGATCAAACCTTCGCGGTTATACACCGGATAATATCCTTTTACAAACTCCTGGAAATTGCCTCCACCCATTGCACGCATATGAAAATATCCAACTCTGCTATCGCTTTGGTCTTCCACCTCCAGACGGCGGGTGTACTCCCACTCGCAATAACGCAAGTTGGCATCTGCATTCATTGAAATCGGTTTTACAATTTCGTCGAAGGTTTCACCACTCGTTCTTTTTAAACTTAGACGCACTTCCTGTCCGGCTTTTTCACTCAGCAATTGTGTGATATGCTCTACTTCCAACACATCAACACCATTCACTTTTGTTATCACGTCGCCCACCTTAATTTTCAAATGAGGTTGCGAAAGTGGCGATCTTTCCTCCGGCAGATCGGGCTCGCCATTAAAAATATGATCAATTTTATATCCTCCATCAGCTGTACTTTTCTCTAATCTGGCACCCAACGATGCCGGTTTAATATCTTCATCGGCTGTGCGTTTATCACCTCCTCGAACAAAAGTGTGAAGGGCCGAAAGTTCGGATACCATATCAATCAGCACATCATCCAGTTCGTATCGGTCAGTTAAACGGTCAACCAATGGCAAATGTCTCTCCAATACCGCATCCCAATCCACTCCGTGCATGTTTTTATCATAGAAATAGTCTCTCTCCAATCGCCAGGCATCCAGCATCAATTGTTTCCAGTCTTCCACCGGATCAATTTTAAATGTCCAGTCTTTAAGACTCACTTTTGCGTCTTTTAATTCCGCTTTCTTACCATTGGCATCCGTAACATATACTCCGTCTGCTTTTCGGATCAACAGTTTTGTACCATCGCCTGACAGAATAAATCCATTGACTTTGTCGGCTACCTCAACCGGTTTATTGTCTTTTTTATTGGAGATTTCGAAACTGAATAACTTTCTATTTCGGCGGTCGTTCACATCGCTCTGCACCCAATACAAATACTTGTCTGAAATTTCCAGTCCTGCAATATTTTCGGCCGGAACAGGAACTTCATACAACCGTGTTATCGCATTTTCCATATCAGTGTCAGGCATTTTTGTTCCTGAATCCTTTTTGTCCTTTTTATTATCGCCGGTCGTGTACAATTCATTATCGGCGAGATAAGGAGAGCGAATAGTGTCGTTTAACGCCAGCATGTATATTTTGCTGGTTTTGTTGTAAAATGGTTCCGGCTGGCGAGGGCCCCACGGACTTCCAACCGAAGTATTAAATGTTCGGTCGGAAATAAAATAAAGCCAGTTGCCATCGGTACTAAAAACAGGATTGTAACTTTCAAACCTATCCGTGGTGAGATGGTAAGCTTTGCCTGTTTCAACATTTAACACCTTAATCTGATCGGCTTGATTATCGGCTGGGTCAACATAAGTAAGCCACTTGCTGTCGGGCGACCACGATAGATAGCCAAATCCCCCAACATTGTCCAAATCAATTTGTTTGGTAGTTTTCTTTTCAACATCGCACAATTTCAGCGCATAATCTTTTTCGGTATAAACCACATACTTTGCGTTTGGCGATGGAAGGAAATTCATAATCAGCACCTCACTTCCAAATGTCAGCTGTTCAGGTTTTGAGAAACCATCATTTGCGGTTTTCCACAATTCCATTTCACCCGATTCATCCGAAAGAAAAAATACAACATCATCCTCGCCACCAAATTTGGCTTGTTTGTAACGAATCCCGCTTTTACGTGTTATTTCAATCCAACGGCCACCTTCAACCGGAGTGGTAAATATTCGTCCGCGCGAGGTTATTACCACTTTATCTCCATTTTCAGAAATGTCTAGTGCCTGTATTCTCTTATCCGGTTCTTCCACCCAATACGGACGCTTTTGATCAAAATCAGAAATCAAATAAATATCCTGCAATTTTTCCTTGCCACTCTCAAGATCGTACACAAAAATATCAGCCTGCTTCTGGTAGATCACTTTACCATCCTGCAGTTTTGCATCTTTTAAATCCCATGCTACTGAATTGGTAAGTTGTTCAAGGTTACTTCCATCGGGCAGCATCGACCATAAATTCATTGTACCATCACGATCCGACAAAAAGTAGATCTTCCCATTGTAAAACATCGGGTTTTTACTTGTTCCGCTATAGTCGGCGGTTAATGGAACGGCTTCGGATGATCCATCAAATTTCCACAAATTCTGCGCTGTTCCACCTTTGTAACGACGGGTAAAACTTGATTGATGCTGTAACCGTGTAAAATACAAATTACCGGCTTCGTCGTAAACACCTTCATCGGCCTGCGCCAGTGGAATCCGGTCATATCCCAGGTTCTCCGGATCAATCAAAACAAGTTGTCGAGCGGGCAAAGTTGAATAATAACTGGTTGAAACAATTAGTTTCCCGTCGCTTGTCCAGCCGTACAATTCCGGTGCTGTTCGTCCCGAAAATCCTTCGTAGGTAATTCGTTTTGGAATACCGCCTTCAAGTGGCATCACATAAACTTCGGTAGGCCCATCGTATTGTGCATTAAATGCGATCCACTTCCCGTCTCCTGAAATTGCCGCATTTGATTCCATTCCGTGGTGGGTTGTCAGGCGAAGCGTTAATCCTGTCTCCTGATTAAACTTCCACAGATCACCTTCTGCAGTGAAAACCACAAAATTCTTATACAAGGTCGGATAACGGTAATATCCTTTTTCCTGTGCGTTAACATTCAAAAACAAGAATGTTAGCGCCAGTAACGAAATTGATTTTACTAAATTCATTGGATAATGTATTTTTTATTTTTTTGAATAGATGCAGAATTCATTAGCTGAAATACCATGCCTAAATTACTATAATCATCTCATATATCATAACTTTCAGCGCTTCTCATCGGCAGGTCTTAAAATAGGAATCAGAAGGTTTTTCCAGTCATTTTGAGACAATAACAAAACTATTCGGGACAAATTCTAAAGTGTAATAAACCATCATGTACTAACTTCGATCCAAAACAAACTTAAAGTCTTTATTTACAATTAAATAACACGAAACAGGTAACTATCAATGATGGAATACGTTTACGTTTTTAGCCGGAATCGCAGAACTCCGGATTAGCGTATTTTAATTAAAGAAAACTGAAAACAAAAAGCCAAAAATGAGTTGTAAGACTCACTGAACTACTAAGATTGCCTCATTTATAAGACACTCTTTCATCAATTCTACGACTAGTATTTAGCCTTAAAATTGAATGCAGATATTCATTTTCAAAAGCATTTAATTTAAACAACATGAAAACAATTTTACACGCATTAAAATGTATTGCCATTCTTTTAATTGCCATACTTCTTTATGGATGCCCGGTATTTAAATCGATAAAATACCCGAAAACAGTTTACCTCGGCGATACGGTAACTGTTCACGTGAATGTTGATTTAATGGGATTCACAGACAACGATGGAGCTGAGCTTGAAATATTTCTTCCGGAGGGATGGCGACTTACTGACAAAGTGATTGATTTTAATGGAACCAGCAATTCGTCATACACACTAAGTCATAATTTGGAAAGTGATGACGACTATTGGAGCACAACTATTTCAGAACCAATTATTTCCAACAACGTTTTATTCGATTTCGATTTAATGAATACAAAGTCTAGCCCTTCGGTGGATACATTCCGGATAGGATTTAGGGCGATAAATCAGATTTATCACAGCGATCAGAAATTTACAATCCAATCCACAAACAATGAGAATATTCCTACACAGTTTAGATACAACAATGATACTCTCGAATGGAAAATCGCAAAAAATAGTACAGATATAAAGGGTTATAACGTTACCGACAATTTAAATTCGTGGTTTACTACCGACAATAAATTTAAAGTAGTTGCAGGAACCGAGCTACACCGTTATTCAGTATCTGCTGTTACCAATACCGATCAGGAATATGCATTGATCGATACCATATCCATATTTCATGGAGATATGCTATTTGTTTCAGGGATGGGGAACGACAATAATTCAGGAAATGAAACTAGCCCTTTAAGATCGTTGAATTTAGCATTGAATGTTATTGATGAAGACTACGTTTTAAGCCAGGATAAAAGCATTCGGCTATTAGATGGCACCTATGTTCTTGAGTCGGAAGCTCAACTACGCGATCGCCTTTCTTTGATAGGAAACGGCCCTCAAAATTCGATTATCTATTGCACCGGCGACGACATAGCATTCAACTCTCCACATTTGAACAGCGGATTTTCTTTAGAAAATTTAAGTATTCGCGCACTGCAAAATGAAGTAATTCTCAATTTCGGTCTCAATTATTTTGGTGAGCCCAGTATTAAACTAAGCCATGTTCAGTTATATAATGACGGGCATACATCAGATGGAATAAGAGCAAATGCCTCAAAGCTTATTATCGATCATTCTGTGGTAGCGGGCATGGACGGAAATGGAATTGTAGGTTTAAACATCCAAATGTATCATTCCGTAGTTGTTCAGAATCACGTAGGACTATTTGTGGCTATATCAGACCTTGCATGGGGAACTTCAAGGATAGTAAACAGTATATTTTTCGAAAACCAAACATCCATTTCCTCAGATTATCTCTCTTCAGATCTGCAAGGCACAGTATTTATCAATAACACTCTTATTGATGAACAATGGATTTATAATGGAAAAGCAAACTTCTACGCTGACCCGCTTTTTATCGATGATGAAAATTATCCCTACCTACTTGATCCGTACAGCCCGGCAGTTGATGCTGCTATTGATTCATCAAAATATTACGATCCTTCTTTAGAGGACGACAGGCAAGCTCTATTCCCCGCTCGAGGTACAATTCGCGGAGACCTGGGTATTTATGGAGGTGAAGGAAATGATTATTTCAACGCTATTGTAACACATCGTATTTATCATGAGTTGGATGTTTATCCCAATCCTGTAAAAGATGTTTTAACCGTACATTGGCCAAATAACAAAATACCGGATAAACTGTGGCTTTCGAATGTGAACGGTGAGAGATTAAACTTCAATTATAGGAATAACGAAATCGATGTGAGCAATTATGCTCCCGGCTTGTACCTATTTTATGCGGAAATTGATGGGAAATATTACCGGTCGAAAATCATTAAAAACTAAAACACAGTGGTTCAGAACAAATAGATTAAATAAGTTAGTTTTTATTGTTAAGCGATATTGCACCCACTCAGACATCTTATGTAAAACACTGATAATAAATGCAACAGGCTAATGAATATCATCTTCGTAGCAATCGGTTAATGAGATGTTAAAATTTATTTATTTAAGCCTCACGGCACAACATTTGACTAGAAACGGTGTTATATAAGATCGTTTTTTGAGTTACCGGTACCAGTAAAAAGAACATAATGATTAGAAATTTACTATATAGTCTGACCCCCAGGCGCCTGTCGATATTGAACCGATATTACCGTATTACGCAGTTTTATCCGTTTCTGAAAAGCACTGCCTACAAAGCAGGAACGATAGCTGCTGTTTTTGTGCTTTTACTTGTTAGCCTCGAAATTTTCCTGTTGGATTTTAATTTAATACTCAACAACCTGGTGGATACTTATTCGCCAAAAATCATTTATTCGGTATTTCTTTTATCCGAAACATTTTTAGGCTTGGTACCTCCTGAAATGTTTATTGCCTGGGCATCGAAACTTGAAATTCCGTGGGGAGCGTTGTTTATTTTAGCAACACTATCCTACATTGGCGGCGTAATTTCGTATTTTCTGGGAACACGCTTGTTTCTTATTCCCTCGGTTAAAAATCACATCGAAAACAAAATTCAAAAGCATATTATTAACCTGCGGAAATGGGGTGGCATATTTGTATTTCTTGGGGCTGTTTCACCGGTTCCCCACTCTGTTGTAAGCCTGGCGTCGGGACTAATCGGATACAATTTTAAAAGCTACTTGCTATGGTCGCTTTTTAGGTATTTCCGTTTTGTAATTTATGCCCTGGTAATTTTCGGAATTTTTTAAGCTTGCTTCTCTTCCTCTTCAAACTGATGTAAAAGCCGGGCATATTTTCCGCCAAGTTCAAGAAGTTGTTCGTGATTACCGTGTTCGATGATCTGACCGTCTTCCAACACCAAAATCATATCCGAATTTTTGATGGTACTTAAACGGTGCGCCACGGCAATAACCGTTTTTTTAGAGAAAATATTTGCGATAGCTTTTTGAATGTATTGTTCAGTAATTGAATCAACCGCACTGGTTGCCTCATCAAGAATAATTAACTCACTATTTCCGGCAATGGCTCGCGCAAAAGAGATCAATTGTGACTGCCCTTTCGAAAGATTATCGCCATTATCCTGAATAACAAAGTTGTACCGATCGGGTAGCTGGTCGATAAAATAATTGGCATAAACAAACGATGCCGACTGTTCCACGTCACTTCGTGAAATCGATTTTCGGCCAAGCGAGATATTAAATTCAACCGTATCGTTAAACATGTAGATATCCTGCTGCATAATCGAAATCGTTTCGCGAAGTTGGCCAATCGGAATTTCCGACAACTCAGTTCCGTTAATTTTTATACTTCCACGATAACCGGTGTATGTTTTTGCCAACAAACGGATGATGGTAGATTTTCCAGATCCGGTGGTGCCGACCAAAGCAAGTCGATCGCCCTTTTGCAATTTAAACGATACATCTTTTAGCACATCCGGTGTGTCTACCGAGTACCGGAAAAACACATTTTTAAACTCAATCTCCTGCAAAACAATCGCTTCGGGAACTGTGTCTAAATCTTCGGCTTTTGGATCTTCCACCTGTTGCTCAAACAATTCGCTGATGTGCTCGAGTGCCGACATTGCCCGTTGGATGGTTGAAATTTGCTGGGCAAACTGTTTTACGGGAACAAACAGTCGTTCTAAAGTGGTTACAAAGACGATTAGAATTCCCAGCGTATAGCCGTAATCCCAGATCTGAACGGCACCGTACCAAATCACCAAAGCCGTGGCAACCGAAGTAATTCCTTCCACAATCGAATAAAGAAACGAATCGTAAACATTCGATTTGTTTTGCGCATCGCAAAACTGTTTGTTCAGGTCGTCGTATTTACTCAGCACCTTATCTTCAGCGGCAAAAAGCTGAACGGTTTTCATCCCGGTTAATGCTTCCTGTAAATAAGCAGCCGATTTTGCCAAACTCGTACGTGAAGTATTGTAAGCTTGTCGGATTTTTTTCCGCAGAAAGTTTACGACCAACACAATTATCGGCACCACCAAAAGTAACACCAAAGTTAGTCGCCAGTTGATGTAAAAAAGATAGCCCACCAAAGCCAGCGTTTTTATACTGTCGGCCAGTAAACCAAGCACTCCTGCTGCAAACGAATCGGACACTGCCTCCATATCGCTGGTCAACCGTGACAAGGTTACGCCAATTGGTTTTTTATCGAAATAACTTAACGGAAAACGTAATGATTTTCCGAACAAGCGACGGCGCAGATCAACAACTGCCAGCCCACCCGCTTTTGAAAAAGAATAACTGTAAACACCGTCGAACAATATATTTAAGATGAGTGCCCCTGCAAGAAAAATACTTTGTCTGATCAGTCCGTCCACATTGCCAGGAACGATGTAATTATCAACAATATCTTCAATCAGCCAAAGAAACAGTATACCGGCCCCGGTGGTAACCGGAATGGAAGCGATGCTCAGGAAAAACCACTTTTTATGCGGTTTAAAATAGCCGGCAAACTTTCGGAACAGTTGCCAGTCGACATTTTTGATAATATTGTTTTTGCCTCTGCTCATAACTGCTCCTCCTTTTTTGTTTCACCTTCCTGTTGCAGTTTCGCAATGTCGCGGTAGAAATCTGAATATTTTAGCAATTCCTCGTGATTCCCTTTCGCCGCCATTTTTCCATCTTCCAGCACAATGGTATAATCGGTTTTCTCCAATACACTAATCCGGTTCGAAATTACAACCAGGCTTTTCACTGCATGATTTTCCACAATCTGTTTGATCAGAAAACGTTCGGTGTCCGTGTCTACAGCCGAGAACACATCATCGAGAATCAACAATTCGCCTTGCGTATAAAGTGCACGTGCCAGGCTAATTCGTTGTTTCTGACCACCCGAAAGCATGATTCCTTTTTCGCCCACCATTGTTTTTCCTCTTTTCGGAAAACGCAACAGTTCGTCAGCGAAAGCACTTTTGTAAATTACATCATCGAAGCGCTTTTCGTCAATCGTTTCATGCGAGGTTAAACCGATGTTGTTTTCAATGGAATCGGAAAACAGAAAAACCTCCTGGCTTACCGTATTTACCACCGAGCGTATATCTTCGCTTCGTATTGAATCGGCGTCAATATCTCCATAAAAGATTTGTCCTTCTCCGGGGCGTAAATAGCCATTCAAACACTGAATTAACGTTGTTTTCCCCGAGCCAACTTTCCCGGTAATCCCAACAATCTGACTCGGTTTTATCGAAAACGAAATATCTTTCAAAACCGGTTTATCGCCATTATGATAGGTGTAATTCAAATTTTCTACGCGAATTCCTTCTTTAAACAGTTCTTCCTTTTTGTTTTCATGCAGCGATTTACGTTCATCATCGGTTCCATTTCGGTCCATGATGGTTTGAATACTGCTGATCCCCACAAATCCCTGCTGAAAAATAGTAAGCACCCAGCCCAGTCCCATAATCGGATGAGCCAGCAGCGCTGCGTAAGCAATATATTCGGTTAATTCCCCAATGGTAAATTTGCCGTTGATAACGTACATGCCGCCAACAAAAAAGATGATGATTTTTAAAATTTGTCCGAGGTTGCCGAGCAAAGGCATAACAAACGAACGAATCCACGCAATTTTAAGGGACGACTCGTAATACGAGATATTTTCTTTCTCCACCTCATTTTCGGCATGCTGGTAGATATTGTAGCTTTTAATCACACTGTTACCCGAAAGAAAAGAGATGATTTTTCCGGAAAGCGTTTGCAAGGTATCCATCCTAGCATGTGTGTTTTTAACCATTATTTTCATCCCGAAGCGGACGATTACAAAAACAACTACCATTGGGATGACACAATATAGCGTGAGCATCGGCGACAGTTTCCACATTTTGTAGGGCGTTAGCGACAACGCCAGCAGAATGTTTCCGATTTGCAGAATGCCAAAACCGGTAATCATTCGCACACCGTTAATGTCGTTATTCACCCGCGAAATAATATTTCCGGTGGAGTTTTCATCGTAATAATCCTTTCCGAAAGAGGCCAGTTTTTGGAACATTTCGCCTTTTAGCTGTCGTTCAATCAGGCGGGCCGGAAAAAAAATCAATATACGTGAAAGTGTTCGTACCAAAATAAGTCCGGCAGCCAGACCTACAATTATCAAAACATTTTTCTGAAACTCACTTTCATTTCCTGTTCGGCCACCTGCAATCAGGTCGATTGTTTTCTGGATAAATCCGGGTATTGTGATCGAAATCAATACGGTAAGCGTCAGGAAGATAATTCCGCCTGTATACCACCAACGGTATTGATGTGTGTATTTAAGTAAGAATTTTAGTTTCGATAACATGATACCTGTTTTGCCGTTAAGCGTCAATATATTTTTGCATCTGCTCGTTCTGCCAGTTGTACACCAGCTCGGGCAAACTCTCGTTGCCCTCATGATAACGTTTCAAAAGCTTTTCAGCTACGGTCATTCCGCTTTCTGTTATTTCCTGAACCGGAGCTAAAAACCGGCTTTCATCTTTTGAACAACGCACTTTGGCACGTCGCGTAAGACCATCCGAAGCAATCCGGCAAATTTGTTTTGCTATTGTTCCGGCGTGCAGGTTTCCACTTTCTGCATTCAGTGCTTTTACAGGCACCTGCGCACGAAGCTCCTGCATGGTGTCAACGTCCCATTTCGAAATAAGTTCATCGGCCTCTGCCAGACTTTCCCCGTCGTATAACAAGCCAACCCACAAGGCCGAAACCGCTGCAATATGCGAGGCACAACTCGCATCGGCACCTCTCATTTCAATAAATTGTTTAAGTCGTACATCCGGAAAAGTAGTTGAAACATGCGTTTCCCAATCTTCCTGCGTTGGTTTTAACGAATGTTTTCCCTCAAAAAATCCACGGAAAGTAAGATCATTTGCCGAAATATATTCCCCATCACGCAAAATGTAATACATCGGAACATCCAGAAGGTAATCTACCCAACGTTCAAATCCGAATCCTTCATCAAAAATAAAGGGTAAAAAACCACAACGATCAGGATCGGTATGGTTCCAAATATGCGAACGGTAAGTTAGATAACCGTTTGGTTTGCCGGCAGAAAATGGTGAGTTGGCAAAAATGGCAGTAACAACCGCTTGCAATGCCTGCGAAACACGCATCTTTTTCACCATGTCGCTTTCGCTGCCAAAATCAAGGTTTACTTGCGTCGATGCAGTGTTTGCCATCATGTGCAGCCCAAGCTCGCCTTTTGTGGGCATGTAATTACGCATCCAACGGTAACGTTCTTTGGGTACCCACGGCACATCGGCAACTTCCGACAGAGGATCAACACCCATTGGCAGACTAAAAAAATTGAAGTGCTGACTTATTTTATTTAGTTCAAGAAAATGTTTTTTGGTTTCGCGGTACGTTTCGTGGATAGTGCTAAAATTAGCACCCGAAAGCTCAAATTGCCCGCCTGGTTCCAGCGTAATTGAGGCACCATTTTTTCGCAAACCGATCGCGATATTGTTTTCAAGAATTGGCGCCCAACCATCCTGTTGCATTTTATTCAGAATCTTCAAGATTCCGCCATCATGATCAAAACAAAGTCGGCCATAATCCTTTCTGCGAAATAAAAACTTTTCGTTTTCCGTACCGATTCCCCATTTTTCGGGCAGTTTACTCCCCCTCTCAAAATAGTCGATCAGTTGCGATTTATGGTTTATTTCTAATCTTTTCTCTTTTTCTGTCATTTGTTTTTTGTTTTGCCAGCTTTTACTTTGAATTCAAAATGCTGTCGAGAACATATTTTTCCACATGGCGGTTTTTCCCGATGTACGGGTAATCGTGCATCGACAGCATTGCCGGTGCATTCAGCTCAACCACAATGTAATTATCATGTGAGGCAGGCTGCTCCATATCTTTGATAATAATGTCGATTCCGGCAATTTTTAGGCCTGCCGATTTTGCTGCTTCAACGGCTACATTTTTATAAAAATCAGGAATATCATCGGTTACATCAATGCTGTCGCCGCCGGTACTCAGGTTTGAATTTTTACGCAGATACACCTTCTCTCCTTCTTTCAAGATCGTTTTCGGTGTCATCGATTGTGCATTCAAATGCCTGATCACTTCCTCATCGATATTTATTTTTAACAGCGGATGCGTGTAATCAATTCCGCGCCCTATATTCTTTTCGTTAACCAATTGTTGAATGGAAGATTTTCCATCGCCGCTTACATTTGCCGGTTCGCGCCAGGCGATGGCACGCACCACATAATCGATTACCAGGAAACGATACTCCTGCCCCGGACAAAATTCTTCAACAATCACTTTATCCGAAAATTTGAAAGCATTATCGATGGCGGCAATTTGCTCCTCGCGGCTTTGAATATTTGTACTTACTGCAATCCCGTGATCGGTATTTGCCGGTTTTACAACAGCCGGCAACGGAATGGCATCCAGCACATTCGCTTGATAACCGGGCTTCAATAAAATGCCATTGGCCTGGTGAATACCTTTTCGCTGAAGGAATTGCCGGGTCATCCATTTATCGTTGGATATCCAAAAGGCAATCAGGCTGTTGGCATCCGAAATAGTTCCTTCATGAATAATATATTCCTTATTGTCGTGTTGAACCGAAATAAGATTGTTATCCGCATCAATGATTTCAAAAGCCAGATTGCGACGGAGAATTTCTGCAATAATAATCTGGGTTGTGGCTTCAAAATGCTCATAACCAGGTAGCGGTTTAAAATTATAGTTGCTTTTTTCCATCATAATAAATTGCTTTTCGGGAAATATTCCAATCCAATAAATGGTTCTCCTTCGTAATAACTTTTGAAATTAACACATTGTGTTTAGAATAGTTTTCGAAAGGGCCAATTATTGCCTGTAATTTAAAGTTCGGTTGAAATGCAGCGTCCCGCAAGTAGAAAGTTACAGGTAATTTGTGAATGTTTGGATTGAAGATAGGATGGTGATTATTTCAAATGGCACTTCAATTTTTAGAGATTATAATACCATTTGCAATGGTCCGGGCACCCTCGTGATCAAAAACCTTGTTATCAGAGGGGAAATTCAGAACTCCCTTTTTATTCGACCAAAGCGTTGTGGAACCTCCTCCGTCAAGATTCATTGCATCCTTGCAATTTAGCGCCTTCATTAAAAGTCCCAATTCTTTTATCGATAACCCACTGGCTTTGTTCTCATGTCTGCCATCGGCGGTTACAAACAGTAGCTCGTAATCAGAGGTAATTCCAATCGCGGATCGCGGATGTTTGGTTACGGTAAATGCTGTAGAATCAGGTTCAATACATTCTCCCTGCTTGATTAAAAGTGGCCCTGAAACCATTATTTCTTTATAGTTCGCCTGCCAGTTCTTCCAGTCATTTTTTGGAAATGCTGCAATTCGAACCGAATCGCCAACCGTAAAAGCAGCTTCGCGAACGATTACCGGTGCGTCCGGATTTGGCGAGGTAATTATTTTATCACCGGACTTGAGAAACACTACCGATCCTCCTTTTTTCATGTCGAAAAAGGTTCCGTTAATGGCAGCCAAGGCCTTTTGTTTTGTTGCCATTTCGCTTAAAAGAACTCGTGTGGAATCGGAAAAAACAACCGACACATCGTACTCATTCTTTTTTAAATTGATTTTAATTACGTTTATACTTTGAGGTTCGCCAAACAATTCGTTGTCTTTAAGCTTGTACCATTCTACTGAACGGAAAATCTTTTTCTTCGACCAATCTTTACCCGATAATGGACTAACATCTATATCTTGTTGATTTTCCTGCGCACAGACAGGACCAAGAACAATAATCAGCACCAGCCAAAACAACATTTTTCTTTTCATGACAGCATATTTTAACGGGTGCACAAATTATGTTTATATTTTTAAAAAGACGAATTCAGGCTATTAATAAAATGTTAGATTATTACGACTAACAAAATTGCTTGCCTTTTAAGCGATTTTTGGGATGGATTAACCGTTCTTGATTAGCCAATATTTTTAAGTCCAGGTCGTGTAGATTATTTCTCAGCGGTTTTATAACTGATCGAAACACCACCTCCATCGTTATTGTAGGTAGTTTTAAAATTGGATTGCGATTCAATGTACTCCATAAATTCTGTAATTCCGTACTGCCTTCTCCGTTGCGTGATATTGTGCGCAGTAAAACAACCGCCAACACTCATTTTCGGAGCCAGATCTTTAAAATAATTGGTGTACCAAACTTTGTCTGCATCGCTGAACACAAAATCGATCGGACCTTCCAGTTGTTTGGCCATTTCGTGCGCATCACACAAACGTGCATCAACATATTCTGAAACACCGGCCTTTTCAAAATTTGCCAAAGCCTCTTTGTATCGTCGTTCGTCAATTTCCATGGTTATTAATTTGCCGCCTGTTTTGCTTAACGCCCAGGCAATCCACACGCCCGAATGACCCGTTGAAGTTCCAATTTCAACCGCATTTCTATAGCCGTTTTCTACAATTATATCGTACAAAAGCTGTCCGTCGGAAGCGGGAACATTCATATCGCGCCACGTATATCGTTTATCCGACAAGAAGGCTTTTACTTTTTTATCGAGTTCCGGATTTTCAGTTGAAGGTTGCGACATTACCGGGGGAACAATCAAGAATAGTAGAATAAACAGAATCTGATACCTGAGTGAAAGCAATGTAGTTTTCATAATCGCCTCAATTTAAGTTTATAATTCAGTTTGCTCCGGTTTATAAACATAGACAAGCGGAACCACCGATAGTTTAACTAATCGATATCCTTTCATCGTAATTGATGGAGTTACCCACTTCGATCATCATCCTGTTCTGCATTGCTAATTTTCAACTGGTCCCTGTTTTTTGATGTTCCCAACCATAATATTCCAAACCAGGTTAAAAATTAGGCCCGGATGTAAAACCCGTTTCAAAATATTGGAATAAGGTGCACTGCCGGTGAAAGTATCCCACAACACATAACTCATTTCACGTTTTAAGCTACTTTTTTGCTGCTCTTTAATCACCATATTTAAAATCCCTCTTTTTAGAAATGAGGCTTTTTGAATTATTGAAGTTACCGAAAATATAAACTTTCCTATTCGATTATCTTTGTCGAGCGTAGTACAAACAGGTTGAAAGTGTTGCTGAAAATCAGCTTTCGAAAATCCGTTAAAAACTGCTGTGGCGGCTGCCGCTTTTCCTGTTATATAGGCCGCGCCGATTCCATTTTTATACAGTTTCGAGGAAGATGAATCTCCAATCAGCACCACCCGGTCGGCGTAGGCTGTTTTAGCGTTCACCACATTAATTCGGGGATAACACTGACAAGGCATAATTTCATTGATATCAATATCCGGAGGGAAACAGTTTTTTACGGTTTCGGCTAACAAAAATTTATTTACAATTTCCAGGTCGATATTTGATCCCAGCAAAACCGAAGTAACATACTGTCCTTTCGGAATTAATGCGCCAAATTTTATATTCGGAATATTCAACAGGAAAACATGCATCGAATTGCCAAAATACTGGTCTATAATTTGGCGATCGAGTTTTAATTCGGCAACGTATGTTTTTGTTGTCTCGGGTGGTTTAAAGTCGCTTATTAAAGGATTAAATAACGCCAGAGTTCGTGCGTTTAATCCGGCGGCTCCAACAACCAAATCGTATTTTTTTATCAGCTCGTTGCGGGTTTTCACGACAATTCCGTCGGTAACTCTGTTCATTTCAATCACTGTATCCTGAATAAATTGAGCTCCCTTTTTCCGGCACAATTCCAAAAGGTAATTATCAAAACTTTCCTGGTCTTTGTTATCGTCGCCAAGTGGCCCGATTCCTCTAAACATCGACGCTATTCGTTGCTCCCGAAACGGTGTTTCGATTACCGTACCACCCTGTTCAAAATGAAGTGTATAGGATTTTATTCCGCGCCGGATAACAGTTGAAGGAAGTTCGATTCCTTCGGTTGAAAGCATCTGAATTAATGATTCCGAAACAATGCCCCCACAATGATTACATCCTCTGGGGCCGGTGCAATTAAAATCTTTCGCTTCAATGATATCGATATTGATTTTAATACCCTGTTGTTGAGCAAAATCCAGTGCAAAATAGGAGAAAAAACTACCGGCAGGCCCACCACCGATCACCCCGATTGTGGAACCATCATGTAACACCAGATTGTTAACGTTATACCCCATGATTATTGCTCAATTAATTATTGCTGTACCTCAATTCAGATACCGGATAACCAAACCTGCTTTTTTCTGTTTTCTT
Source organism: Draconibacterium sp. IB214405 (assembly GCF_033963885.1). NCBI lineage: Bacteria > Pseudomonadati > Bacteroidota > Bacteroidia > Marinilabiliales > Prolixibacteraceae > Draconibacterium > Draconibacterium sp. IB214405. The sequence continues at coordinate 1,614,381 of NZ_JAXBMA010000001.1, read as the reverse complement.
ATCTTTTAAAGGCCTGTATTTCGAGACCTGCAATTACAGCACTTAATGAATGGGTATTATATGTTGAAGGAAGATCGCTAATACACATTTAAGCATTACCGATAGTTTTAATTCATCTATCACAGGCAGCCTTCTTTTGAGCTGATGGTAAACACCTGTGTTAAATCGCTTTAGTCTATAAAATCTGTCTTGTTAGTTGGAGTAAATTAAGAAAAAAAGCAATACGATAGAACACTACTATATTTATTCTATAGACTTGGTAGTATTTGTCTTTCAATTTCAATATCTCAAAAATTGCCACAAATCCGGCTTAATCACTTAAATTCAAACGCTTGAACAAACACATACACCAATTTGTACGAATTCAACTTTTCATGTCTTAAGAAATCACATTTGATTGAGGGATCAACATAAAATAATTTTAAATCAGATATTTATAAATGCGAAAACACAAAACGATTCTCGAATACTTACAAATTTCGCCTATTCTCTTCCATTTTATAAATGCGCCACTCGCAAAGCTGTTTAATTCTCGATATCACATTAGTGGTTACGCGGTCATGCACTCCCTCCCAAATCCGGTTGATTAAATTCAACTTATCAAAGTTTTCTTTGCCATAGAAGTTAAAACTTACCAGAAAGAACAATTGACTTTGCGAATTCTCACCCAACTCTTTAATCGAAGACCGCACATACATGGCAAATATTCCGATGGGGTAACCACCGCTGCTTTTGTAGAGCAAATACCTGGCATTATCAAAGTCAAACGAATCAGGAGTTGATTTAATCCGGATAGAGTTAAGCGAAAACAGTGGGATGAAATGAAATCCCAGAAATCCCTTTTTTAAACCAAAAGGATATTTTTTCCATCCAAAAGGCAGTATCTTAATTTTTTCAATTTTGTCTTCTTTTCGTTTGACTTTTGCCACATGATTTGGCCAGCATGTAGAATCGCCGTTCCAGTTCATGAGTTCGTTAAAAACATAACTTACCGGAGCATCAATCCCGATTTTATGGATATTCAAAACCGAATATTTCTCCGTTTTTATTCCAATCCGCTGCATAATCCGATGATTGTATGCTATTCTTTCTTCGGGAGACTCAAACCGGATGCGCGTTTTTATTTTTGGTTTATGCAGTAGAAAATTCCGAACATCGGTTAGTACCGAATTACTTCCTGACGGAGGTGTAATGGAATTATGTCCCTGATTTGAAAAAGTCATTTCGCGCAGAATGAATTTTTAGATAAAATCTATTTAAATGTAGAAATTATTTCTGAATGACCGGAATGATTTCTTTCAATATCAATTAAAATAGTGAGTGCGCTATTATGCTTCAAAATCAGGCACTCCAGCCACACATAATTCAATTTGAATGATCAAAAATCGAGAATAAAAGCGTTCGACTTTATTTATTCGGTCGCACAGTTTCGCTTTTTGAAGCACATTTGTTTTCAAATGAAAATACAATGAGCAAAAGCAAAACAAACGGATGGCATTATACTTTGGAGATACTGGTTGTTTTTATTGGTATAACTGCCGGATTTATTCTGAATAACTGGCGTGAAGACGCCGTTGAGAAAAAACTGGAAAATAAATACCTCAGCAGTTTTTACAGAGACGTTCAGAACGATGATCTTAAACTCGATTCAATTGCATCAAGCAGTCAGTTGAAAGCAGATAAGCTGATTTCCATTTTAAAAGAAACAGAAGTAGTAAACAAGCCGCTAAGCGAAGATCTCGCACGCGAGATTGTGACAGAAATGATGTACATCGAATGGCTTTCAGCCACCAACGACACCTACGAAGACATCATCAACAGTGGAAATTTAAATCTTATTTCGGATTATCAGTTAAAGGAGAAAATAAGTTCGTATTACACTTTTCTGAATGAGGTGAAGAATGTGGAACAGTACTATCAAAAACACATGGATAACTACGGATTTCCTGTTTTATATAAAACTGTCAATTTATTAACGCTGAAATTTGTAAATGAAGAGAGCTATCAAAACCTGGAATTTACCAACATGTATCTTGGCGTAATTTCCCTTATTCAACAAAACAACATTCACTACAGAAAAGCACTGGAGAAAAACAAAGAGCTGCAAGAGGCATTACGCAATTCATTAAAATTATAAGACTAAAAAGCCATGAAAAGAATTTTATCAATACTAATTATCGCCACGGGTTTATTTGGCTGTGGAATACCCGATTCCAAAATATCCAATCAACAGGTTTTGAATAAGCTGGACCATTTAATTGAGGTTTCAGATTATTTCAAACTGAAAGAAACCTACGGCCACAATCTCAATCAACTTTCAGAAACAGACAAACTTTACTACGGAGCATTGATTTACAATGTATTTAATCAGGCAGAAAAATCGAACCAAACCATTGGTGAATTACTCGAAAAACACAGCGCCACTCTTTCCGATTCGATGCGTAACGAGCTGTACAAAACAAAGCTCCTGAATCATGTAAATCTATACGAATATGCAGAGGCCGCAAATGCCAGCGAATTTATTCAAAACAATTTTGCAGCACTGAATGATTCGTCAAAACTGGAAAACCTGCAAAATGAAATCAAAATCTGGCGCGCTTTAAGTGATGTTCCCAAACAGGAAATCATCAAAACCGCCGATGCAATAATTCCTATGACGAGGGATAAAGTCGGTTTGTTTAATATCGATGTAAGTTTTGGGGATTCCACCAAAAACCTGCTTTTTGATACAGGGGCTAATTTTTCGGTAATGGTTCGTTCGCTGGCAAAAAAGCTGAATTTAGAAATAACCGAAGCCGATTTTTATGTAACCGCAGCAACCGGCTTACGTGTAAAAAGCGATATCGCAATTGCCCCCGAACTTTCAATTGGCGGCATTACATTTAAAAATGTCTTCTTTTTGGTTCTCGATGATAAAGACCTTTCTTTTCCGCAAATCGATTATTATATAAACGGTGCAATTGGATTTCCGGTCATTGAAGCCATGGATGAAATTCGGGTGAGCAAGGACAACCAGATTTTTGTACCAAAGGAACCGGTTGAATACTCGTACAATAATTTTGCTTTGGATGGTCTGATGCCAATTATTGCCGCCGAATACAAGGGCGATACTTTACGCTTTAATTTTGATACCGGAGCGTCAACTACATCTCTTTATCCGCAATTTTATAAAGATTATAAAAGCCCGATTGAGAACACTTACGAAAAAGAAAAATTTACAGCCGGTAGCGGCGGTGGTATTCTTGAGTTTGAAGGTTTTGTAATCGACAATCTCAAATTAAAGGTTGCAGACTCAGAAACCAGCATTGACAGCGTTCGTTTACACATTGAAAATATTGGTGGCGAGGAAAACAATTTCCACGGGAACTTTGGACAGGACTACATTAAACAGTTCGATGAAATGATTATCAGTTTTAAATATGCGTCGGTAACCTTTAACTAATTAACATGAAAGCGAGACAAAAAGCGGCATTCTTTCTTACACAGCCCGCCGTAATTCTATCGATTATTTCCTTAATTCTAACACTTTCGATTGCCACCAGTAATTATGGAACTATCCTCGGATTCGTAATAATCCTAATCACTGCCTGGGCGCTAAAATGGGACTGGTCGTTCTTTGGAATTCAGAAAAATCCGTTTGCTAAAACTGTCCTCAAAGCCATTTTGTATACCATTCTCATCATCATTGTAAACGATTTTATCTTTCAACCCGTAATTGAATATTTTTATGGTGCTACCGATTTAAGCAATTTCGAAGGATTAAAAGGAAACTGGCAAAACTACCTTGTTTTTCTGGCCGTTATGTGGATTTTTGCCGCATTTGGCGAGGAATTTTTATACCGCGGCTACATGCTTAAGCAACTAGCCCGCATTTTTGGAAACAGTCAGTCGGCATGGGCAGCAGCAATACTAATTTCATCTTTTGCATTTGGTTTTGCCCATTTATACCAGGGAACCTCGGGAATAATTACCACCGGATTTGTGGCATTGCTGTTCAGTTCGATATTCTACAAAAATCAAAACAACCTGTGGGTGCTGGTTCTTACACATGGATTTTATGATGTTTTTGGAATAACTATGATTTTTCTTGATAAAGAACGTATGATTACAAAGTGGGCACTCGAGAACATTTTCTTCTTTTTGAGTTAGAATATTTCCCATTAATCTGTGTTTTATACAATCTCCATTTATTTGTATTATTGTATGAAGCAAATTCTAACCAAATGGAAATAACGTTCTTAAATGCAATCGAATTACTTGCGGGATTTCAGGCATTTTTGTTTGCTATTTACCTCATCTTTAATAAAGAAGGGAAAAGGCTAAGCAACTTTTTCATTGCCATCTTTATCATGTTGCTGGCTTACAACGTATTGGATTTTTTTGCCGATTTGATATTAAAGCGCTGGTCGGAAAACATAACAGTATTATTGCAACTCTTTATTTACCTGGCAGCTCCTGCGCTGTATTTGCACATAAAAACTTCGTTGTTCCCCAACTACAAATTAAAAACACAAGACTTGTGGCATACCTTGCCATTCTTTATTCTGCTCGGCGTGGTTCTTTCCCTCATCGTTTATGAAATTAGGCAGGAAAATGTGCCGGCGAAAACAGAAAGAATTGTTGGCCTGGCCTTTTACGCCGTACTGTATTTACAAACCTTTCTTTATCTCTATTTTGCAAACCGTCAATTAACAAAACACAAAGAAATTTTCTTCGAAAACTATTCCAACACCAACACAAAAAGGTATGGATATATCTCAAATTTAATTCTGTTTGTTGCCGTGCTTTTTTCTTTATCCATGGTAAATATCTTTACCCGGTGGGTATTTCAATTCGAGAGTTTTTCGTTCATCTCGTATGTTGTCATAACGGCAGTTTTAATTCTGTTTTGCTGGCTCATTATTTTAGGATTACGTTCGCCCGAACTTTTTATTGACGAGACAGAGGCACAACCTTCTGTTCAAAAACTGGTAAAGCAGAATGTAGATAATTCAGCGTTAAAATCGGAGGATGAAAACAACAAAATGGCAGAGCGTGTAAATCAATATATGAAAGAAGAGGAACCATTTTTAGATGCCTCGCTTACACTGCATACGCTGGCAAAAGAAACGAAAATCTCATCACGCGAACTTTCTATTTTGATCAACCACCACCTCAACAAACACTTTTTCGACTTTGTGAACGAATACAGAATTGAAAAAGCGATGGAATTGCTAACTTCTCCCGACCGCAAAGAATATACGGTTTTGGAGATCTTATATGAAGTGGGATTTAATTCAAAATCGTCGTTTAACACAGCTTTCAAAAAACACACAGGATTTACTCCAACTGAATACCGTCGGAAAAACTCGATGGCTGTTGCATAAAACAAACTTTATAGCCGAAAACTTATGGAAATAATCATAACAACTTTAATTTGGGCAGCTGTTTTTCAGGGATTTCTTCTCGGATTCATTTTCATTTTTTCAAAAAAGCACAAAAGCTTCTCGAACAAACTCTTAGGGTTATTTCTGATTACCTTTATATTAGGAGCAGCGACTGATCTTTTACCTTTTAACCAGATAGGAGGATATTCTTTAGAGCGATATTTTACTCTCCCGGAAGTAAAGCTCTTATTTCCTACACTTTTCCTACATTATGTTCTTGTTAAATTACAGCGGGCATCTCCTTATAAATTATTTATTCGCATTCATTATATTCTGGCGTTTATAGTTGTCGGTTTTACTTTCATCAACCTCGGAATATTTGTTCTGAATGGGAATTCGATTTATAGTTATATCGAATTCGATACTGTCGACAAATTCTTTATGGCGATTCAATATTATGCTTATTTACTTACTTTTTCAGCAGTTTCAATTGCCATCGTAGAAACGATAAAATACCGTAACATTGTGAAGAATGAGTATTCCGACATTACACTTTTGGAAATTAACTGGCTCTGGCAATTTGTACTGATCTTCGTTCCGGTTGTCCTTTTATGGGGAATCGAATTAATCCGGATTCTTACGGGTGGAATTGGTCAATCCGATATTGTGGTGGGAATCTGGGGAATCGTTTCCATCATTATTTATATAGTCAGTTATAAAGCATTCACACAACAGGATCTTTTCTACCCAAAAGCTGAGACTACAGAAAAACCTGTTCGAAAAGATTCATCAGAAGAAGACAAATCCAAATCATCGAATACAATGTGTGAAACCGTTAAAAATTCGATGGAAAGCGGACAATACTATTTGAATCAGGATTTATCAATTCACGATTTTGCCAAAGAAATTTCTGTTTCGGCACGTACTATTTCAACCTGCATCAACAAAAAATTTGGCTACAACTTTAACGAATGGGTAAATAATTATCGGGTTGAAAAGGCTCTGAAAATCCTAAACGATAAAAACAACGATCACCTTTCGATTGAAGGGATCGGTTTGGATTCCGGATTCAAATCACGTTCGGCAATGTACATCGCATTTAAAAAGAAAACCGGAAAAACACCCGGAAATTTCAGAAGCAACTAAAATTATTCTCCCTTTTTTCCTTTCAACGATGTCCTGAATCCTGCAGACACAAATTTTCATTGTCCTGATTTCTGCACTACAAATCTCCTTTTGTCCTGAATTCTGCATTCTGGTACTTAGCTTGTTCTGATTTCGGGATACGCGACACCTAAAACTTTCATAAACCACTGATTCACTTGATATTTGCATTAACGATTTTTCAACACGAAAAAGTTTTAACGATGAATCAGAAACAGGAAATACAAGAAACAAGATTACAACAGACAACGAAAAAGAACAGAATTGATTCTGTTGATGCTTTACGCGGATTCGCCTTGCTGGGGATAATAATTGCAAATATTCCTTATCAGGCGAACTCAACGGTAAGTGGTGAACTGGATTCGTTAATGACCTTTTTATTTCACTTCCTGGTCGACAAAAAGTTCATTACCATTTTCTCGATTTTGTTCGGTTTTGGATTTTACATTCAGATGCAACGGGCAGCCGAGAAAAATGTGGACTTCAAAAAGTATTTTATTGTACGAATGTTACTGCTGTTTGGAATTGGCAGTTTACACTCCTACCTGTTATGGAATGGCGATATAATAATGACCTACGCAGTTGGCGGCCTTTTCTTGCTGGCACTAAGGAATTTGTCGTTAAAAAAATTGCTCGTTTTAGCAATAATATTGAATGTTGTTTTAACCGGCGCTCTTTATATCGGATTAACAGCTTTAGGCTGGGCATCTCACAACTACAATTTCGAACTGGCCCGGGAAGTACCGGTTGCAACCTCCTTTCTCCGATATTTGAAGCTAAATTTCATGTTCAATCCCTGGACAAATTTCCTAAGAGACATGCCCTTGACCATTGCTTTCACTTTTGGAAATATGCTGATTGGATTTATCCTGGCAAAAGTCGATTTCTTTAGCCATCCTGAAAAGCACGGTAAACTGACTACATGGGTTATCACCTTAGGAATGACCTTTGGGTTGGCTGCCAGTTTTATATTCTATAAATTATCGGTTGGCGAACTCGAATTGGATTATTCATTAATCTGGGTCCCCTTTGTGTTGGTGGCTGGAATGATTTTGCAAAGCCTTTTTTATATTTCGGCATTCCTTAAACTATACCAATTCAACTCATCCAGAAAAGTATTACAGTTTTTTAAACCCGTTGGACGGACAGCTCTGAGCAATTATATTTTACAATCGTTTCTCTATGTTTTTGTATTCTATCATTGCTTCAACCTCTTTAATCTTTTCGGGAAACTTACAAATTTTCAATCGTGGATGATTGCCATCGGATTTTATGTATTTCAAACCGTTATCACCTATTTCTATCTGAAGCGATTTAACCAGGGACCTATTGAATTTATCTGGAAAAAATACAGTTACAAAATGGCCAAACCCAAAAAACAAACATTATGAAAACGAATCTAATCAAAGCAGCAACAATCGCATTAAACATCACAACTACTGACACTTACAACAAAGTCGAACGAATTGAGGAATTCAATCGAACCAATTATACTGCAATGAAACAGTTCGACTTTACGCAGTCGGTCGATTCTACCTGTACAATGTCTCAATTTTGACAATGAAATCAACTTTTAAAAACATAAAGTTTAAACAATAACATTAGTAACAATTAAAATTTAAAGTCATGAAAACAAAAGTATTTTTAGCAGCAATTTTAGCAGTAGGAGTTTTATTTACTTCTTGCGAAAAGGATCATTTCGATGTAATTCCATCAGCAAAAATCACCACTACCGATTTTCCTGCGTCGGGTGTTAGCCAGTTAGCCATTTCAGACGTTTTCCATGTGTATGTTAGTTTTTCAGAAACAGAAGAATCCGTTCAGATTGAAGCAAACGAAAACTTGCATTCATTTATCGAAATGAATCAAACAGGCGATCTCTTGTCTGTTGGACTAGCGAAGAATACCAACATTAGCGGCGCCCCGGTTTTAAACGTTTACATTACAACCACTTCCCTTTCAAAAGTTCTGGCAGAAGGTGCCTCATCGGTTGAATTCTACGATGCCTTAATTAACGATCAATTTGAAATTGAATTGACAGGAGCCAGCAAGTTTAAAGGATCTCTTGAAACCGGAACATTAACGACACAGATCTCAGGCGCCTCCGAAATGGAAATCGATGGTGTCTGTACCAACTTCCAAATCGATGCGTCTGGAGCATCTGAAATGACCGGATTTAGCTTTGTAAGCGACCATCTAAATGCCGATCTGACCGGAGGATCTGAAATCGCTTTAACCGTTCAGCAAAAACTCGATGTTACTGCAAGTGGAGCCTCAAAAGTTTATTACAAAGGAAACGGAATCATCCAAAGTCAAGACCTGAAAGATGCCTCACAAATTATCAAGATGAATTAGAAAACAAAGCAACAGAAAACAGAAACTCAAGCGAAACAAGAAACAAAAAGCTATGAAAACAATACTATTAACTATTTTGATATGCATCCTCCCTGCGTTTATGTATGCGCAGGAGCTAACTCAAACCGTAAAAGGAAAAATTACCGATGCCGACACAAAAGGTCCCTTGCCGGGTGCCAACGTTGTTTTGCTAACAGGCGGGAGTACGTTAAAAGGTACGGCTTCAGACGCGAACGGGAATTTCAGGATTGAAAAAGTACCGGTAGGAAGACAGAGTTTTAAAGTAACATTCCTCGGTTATGAGGATGTTACTTTGAATGAAATCATGGTTGGCTCAGGTCGTGAGGTGGTTTTAAACATCGAGATGAAAGAATCTATTTCCGATTTGGACGAAGTGACGGTTTACGCTTTCGATGATAAAAGCAAACCCATCAATCAAATGGCAACCATCAGTGCAACTCAAATCACAGTGGAATCTACCTCACGCATTGCTGCCGGAATTAATGATCCGGGAAGAACTGCACAATCCTTTGCAGGAGTTTCTTCTGCAGATGACGAAAACAACGAACTGGTAATTCGCGGTAATTCCCCACGCGGTATGTTGTGGCGAATGGAAGGAATCGAGATTCCAAATCCGAACCATTTTACCAATGGAGAAGGAGGTTCAGGAGGTGGTGTTTCGGCACTGAGCACACAGGTACTGGCCAATTCCGATTTCTTCACCGGAGCATTCCCGACAGAATACGGAAATGCTCTTTCAGGAGTGTTCGACCTAAAGTTGCGAAATGGTAACTACGAAAAACACGAATATGCTTTTCAGCTGGGAGTGCTGGGAGCACAGGCGGCCCTCGAAGGCCCGCTAAAAAAAGGAAGTGAAGCTTCTTACTTGTTAAACTACCGATATTCAACACTGAAACTTTTAAGTAAAGTCGGTATCGATATCAGCGGAGGTGACATCATTCCCGAATGGCAGGACCTGTCGTATAAATTTTATATTCCCACAAAAAAAGCCGGATACTTTTCAATTTGGGGACTGGGAGGAATTAGCTCTGCCGGTTCAACCGTTGTTCAGGACACTTCGCAATGGATGTACCGGTCCGATCGTTTCCGTGACACGGAAGATCATCAACTTGGAATAGTTGGAATTACCCACAATTATCTTTTCCCCAATTCTAAAACGTATATCAAAACGGTGGCTGCCTACTCGCATACCAAAGATGGTGCAACGGTTGATTCGCTGGATTACGATCTAAAACCGGCCACAATCGCCGACGAAAATTTCACCTACAACACATTTAGTTTTAATTCATTTATCAATCACAAATTCAATGCACAGCACGTGTTGATGGGAGGTTTCATTTTCCATAACCGCGGCTTTAATCTCGATGCCACAGATTTGAATTTTGATACCGGAAAAATGGAACAACAAGTAAAAAGCAAAGGAAGTACCCAGGTTTTTGAATCGTACCTTCAATGGAAATACCGAGTGAATGAAAAAATTGATATCAATTCGGGGCTTCATTACACCTTTCTGGCACTGAACAAGAATTATAGTATTGAACCTCGAATAGGAATCCGCTGGGATATAAATAAGCAGCACCGCATTAATTTTGGAGCCGGGTTACACAGCAAAATTGAGCCAATTTCAATTTATCTGGCAGAGAAAGAGTTAAGCGATGGCAGCATCATTCAACCAAATGAAGACTTGGAAATCTCGAAAGCAGCTCATGTAGTTTTAGGCTACAACTGGAATTTTGCACGCGATTTTCGTTTGAAAGCAGAAGTGTATTATCAGTATTTGTATGACGTTCCGGTTGATCCGAACGACTCGACCAACACGGTAAGTGTGCTTAATTTTAGCAGCGGTTTTACCAACAAAAAACTGACAAACCAGGGAACCGGCAGAAATTACGGCTTAGAACTTACCCTTGAAAAATTCTTCTCCAACAACTGGTACATGTTGACTACCGCTTCACTCTTCGAATCGAAATATACCATGCCCGACGGTATTGAACGAAACACCGCATTTAACAGCAAATACATTTTCAACGTGGTTGGAGGAAAAGAATTTCAAGTTGGAAAGAACAAGCAAAACATACTCGGACTAAACATGAGAACCATGTGGAGAGGTGGCTACCGCACCACCCCGCTTGATTTGGAAGCATCGCTTGATCAAAACCGCGAAGTCAGGGATTATTCACGAGCTTTTGAAACCAAAGTATCCGATTATTTCCGTGTTGACTGCGGAATCAGCTACCGCAAAAACAAACCATCGTGGTCGTGGATCGTTTCGCTGGATGTGCAGAATGTAAGCGGCCGGTTAAACGTTTGGGATGAATACTATAGTCCGGAAACCGGAAAAGTTGAAAAAAACTATATGAATGGAATGATTCCGATTCTGAATTACAGGGTAGAATTCTAAAATCGAGGATTAGATTCGAATAGCAAAAAAAGGTCGCCAAAACTGACGACCTTTTCTTTTTCCCCTGATTACAGGGATTTATAAACTATTGTTAGTTAACCGCCGGTGTAACAACAAATTTGCGGAATTCCACCGGTCCGTGATCTCCCTGAATCTGGAATGGACCAGGTTCTCCTTCTTTGCTATCAAGCGAGCCACCTGTAATTCCAGGAATAGGACGGTTCGAAATAACTTCTATTCCATTCAGCAAAACGGTAACATGGCGTCCAACAAGTGTCACATCGTAGGTTTGCCATTCGCCCGGTTTTTTGGCAGCATAAACCGCCGGTGCAATAAAACCGTAAATACCACCGATGCTTACGTCGTCGGTTCTTCCTTTTGAATCTTCGATTTGAAGTTCGTGACGGCCGCGAAGATAAATTCCACTGTTACTTCCTGCCGGATAGCGGAATTCAACGTGCAGTTTGAAATCTTCAAATTTCTGAATACTTACCAGGTTACCACCCGATTCGGTATTAACCATTACACCATCAATCATCTGGAATTTGCAGTTCTGCGGGATGATCCATTTGTCCATGGTTTCGGTAATCAGATCTACAGGATTTCCCCAAATCGGCGGTTCTGTTCTTTCCAGGGAAGGAGCCCGAACACCTGTCCACTCCAATTTTTGACCATTAAGCATTTGATAGCCCGTAAGTTTATCATCTTTTAAAGAAAACTCGAAATAAAGATCTTCAATATCCATCCATTGTGGTGGAATGGTAAAATGAAATTTATCCGTTTTTTCATCGTAAATAAATTCGGCTACAGGTCTTGCACTGCCTTCGTATCCAACATAGTATCCGGTTAGCGTTGAGAAACCAGATAATTTAACCATTAGCCATCCCGGGAAACCATCAGAAGACATTAATCCGTGTCTGAAAAGTCCAAGACTTTCAATCTGAGCAGGAGTCATATTTATGGTAAGATCCCACTTGCCAATTAATGGAGATTCACTTTCAACGCGCTGTGCCTGCGCAGGAACAAAAGCCGTCAAGGCGATTGCAATCAATAAAATAATAGGTTTTAGTTTGTTCATAATATATCCTTTAAATTAGAAAAATTACAATTTTGATTTAGATTGCTACAAAGCTAATAAAAAGTGGTTTTGATTAAGTAAGTCGTCTCTAAATTCTCGGATTTAAACCGGCGATTTTGTGAATTTCATTCCATCCAGAATCATTCTCCATGAAAATTCAGACATAAAAAAAGGAGATTAAAATTGACCTCCTTTTTTGCGTGCTCCCCAAACAGTCGGAAAATGCAATCGAAATACAAGAGGCCATCTCTTTTGAGACAGCCTCTTGTATTTTCAATTCTCCTGAAGTTTAATGAACTGATACTTGTACATCAGTCGGATTAATCAGAGTGTTAAAAACAGGTGACTGTTTGGCAAAACTTATCAATTGTTCTTTTTCTTCATCGCTTACTCCATCGATATCGAAGTTAACACGAATCTGACTGAACGCTTTAGGAATATCAGGATTCATTCCTAAAAATCCCTGAACATCGACATCGCCTTCGATACTGGAAGAAACTCCGGAAACTTCAATTCCTTTACCTGCCGCCAACAAAACCATTGCCGTTGTCATACAGGCAAGCAAACCATGTAAAAGCACTTCGCCCGGATTAGCTCCTTTATTTTCACCCAGCAATACAGGGGGCTCATCGTTGTCGAATACAAAAGGAGTTTCACGCGATGTGTCTTCCTGGCAGGCACCGTAAAATCCCTGGACAAAACTGCGATTGTGTCCGCCTGAAATCCAGGTATTTTTTGCACGTAGTTCAAACTTTGCAATTTCCGGATTTCCCTGTATTGCAGTTACTGTGTTCATAATTCCTTCAGCACTGAAGCCGTTAATCGTTTTTACTTTTGTTGTTTCCATTTTAATTGTTTTTTAGGTTAAAAAATCAAGTAACAATGCAAAGATACAGGCGAACGATGCCTTAGAGGCAGACACTTCAGTCCATAAAATATACAAATAAGACCAAATGATCTTTTTTGTTATTTTATGAAGAATTTTAACGCTAAAAATAAGAGATACAGTGTGCTTAGGCTTTAACTGATCGATATTGCAGCGGAGTACAATTAAGTTTTTGTTTGAACACACGAATAAAACTGGAGGGCTCTTCAAAACCACTTTCAAAAGCAATCTGGCCCACCGTTTTATCTGTGGTTAACAAAAGATGAGCTGCAAGATCGAGCCTCTTTTGGGTTAGCCACTTGCCAGGAGATATATTATAAACAGAATTAAACATCCTTTTAAAAGAACTCAAACTCATGTTGCACAGTTTTGAAAATTCTTCCAACTTCAGATTGAAGGCAAAATTATCTTCCATAACCTGCCTCAATTGTGTAGTCTGATCTTTGCTGAGCGAATGAAGGTATTTGGCAACATTTTTATGCAATGGACGGGTAAAAATATTTAACAACAATTCTTCCAATTTGTGAACCAGCAAATTTCTATCGGGTACAAACTCAGCCTCCAGAAAATAGGCCAGGGAATTGATGTATGCCTCCAGGTATTCGTCAAGTTGGATGCGAATTACAGAATCCAACTCCGATATATCTTCAGATGTTTTACGAACGACTTCAGCAAAACGGGCCATAAATTTTTTAATAAAATCGTCGGGAATAAATATCATCAATGCACAGTAATCCTCTTCAAAATACTGATGAACCAAATTGGCCCCCTTTTTTACAAATAACGAATCTCCCGTTTCTACAACATACTCATTATATATACTTTTCCACATTTTTTTCCCGCTGGTAACAAACACAAAATAATTTGTATCCGACCAAATACCTGCTCTGGTCTCTTCATATACACATTTGTATTCAACAAATAGCAAGTCATCTATAATTAGCTTTTTATAGTGACTGTTATTTCTGATATATGAATGCAGATCAAGCATGTTGTATAAGGTATTCCTTCGTATTAAAAATGATTAAGAGAGATACTCAAATTACAGCTTATACATTAAGGCATAATAATTTAGTACAAACGACCTGATTAATTTGTTCAAACTGTAATGGCGGCATTTTGTATGTTTTCAAACGAATGCGGGAGATAGATTTGTTACCGGCGAATTGATTCCGGATTGGGTGAATTTTCAAAAATTCGGGAATAAAAAAAGGAGATCAAAATTGATCTCCTTTTAGCGTGCTCCCCAGGTTGGACTTGAACCTATCTTAAATTCGCTTTAATATCAATGATTTCAGAGGGCACAAACCATAGTGGTCTCGATTTTAACACCTCTTTTGACACAATCTCAAATAACGTTAACTCAAATATCGTTATAATACTTCAAGAATAAAAATTACTCTGTTTAGACTATTACATGAAAATACTTAACAGAATATGCTTCTTCTCCAATAATAAAAACGTCCTTGTTTTCATTAGTCGTTTGTACTTTATGTACCCAGACTAAATCATTTGCCTTTATGTCCGGAAAGTTCACCTTTGCTTTTACTTCAAAAGGACAGTTCAGCTCAAAAATTTCTCCATCGCTGGAAACTACCAGTACATTGTATGGAGACACATACTCGTAGTATTCGAATTGAATTTCATCATCGTTCATAATGTTTGGATTTAAATTATTTATAAAAAGCTCTACAGACCGTAGATTAGAAAAAGTACAATAAGCGTGATTACAAAAGCACCAATTGCGAAAAAGTATAAGAACTGAACAATTAGTTTGCAATTTTTGAACTGTTTCACTTTACGTGATTCATTGAAATACTCGTATTCCGCGAGCTGATCGTCAAATGATTCTTCGATATGATCCTCGCCTGTCAAGCTATGTTTATTAGAGATTAGGGGAGTCAATATGCAGTACAGTAATTCAACAAATGAAAGTGGTTTATTTCTTGTCTTGTTGCGATAAACCAGTCCCATTCTTGCTGCTGACAGTTCCTTTTCCGATGGATTTCGCTTTTTAAGTTCCTGTTCAGCCTCATTGTATTCAGGGTGGTCTGAGTACTGAAGAATTTCAAGTAAATCGAGTAATGAATATTGGTAAATATTTCTTTTTACCCTGTATCCCATATTATCAGATTGAAACTATTTAGGAAGAAGATTTCTGGATTTATCCTTCATCAAATAGTCCTTTTTCTGACTAGCACCTGCATACGTTGGAAAAATATAAACCTTTCTATCTAAGACCTCGGCTCTATAGGAATATTTTCTTAATTCTTTAATATTTTCCCAATGTTGATCCATTAATCTATATTTTTCATCTTCGTTTAAATATTGAGGAACTTTAAATATGTTCGAAGAGTTAACTTCGTAATTCCAGTTTTTACATTTAAGATCACCGCCACTCCAAGATGTACACAATCTGAGCTTAAGAGCAATAAATGCGAACCGTTCTAATGGTGGATTAGCAATTGCTTCTTGCGTTTTCAGTTCTTTTTCTAATTCCGTGACTCTTTTTTGTAATCTTTCAACTTCAGATTTTAGAAACAGATTTTCTTGTTTGACATTACAAGATAAAAGCGTGATCAGAACAATTAACAAATAAATGTATTTCATAATCCAGTTTTCAATTTATTACTTCCTTCGTTACATATTTAATATCATAAGTTTCAGATATCAACCCAGTTTCAATCACTCTATCTGGAAATCCCATCTCATTGAACTCCCCAGAAAATGAATATCCAAAACTATTGCCGGTTACTCTAATTGGCATATGTTGTCCTGCATAATCCATTAAATCAAAGTCCATAAAAAAGATAGAAAATGCTTTTATGAATGGAACATCTTTAAAAGGAGAGAAATAACTTTGGTTATATTCGATAGTTAAATTTGTGCTTTCTCCACCATGCTTATCCAACCGCTCAATGCCGACAATATCACCATGCTCATTTAAAGAATAATTCTCTGAGAATTCACCCGATAAAGAAACAATATCATCACTAACGTATTCATATTTTCGTAGTAAAACTTCTGAATCAGAAAGGACTTGTCTGATTTCAATAATTTTCCCACTTTCATCGGTGGTACAGTTATAAACTCTTGTCAATTCGGGGAATCTTGGTTGAGAATTTATTAACTGTGACGGAGCATTTTGCTTATACGAAATTTCCCAGATACCCGTAACCGAAAAGTCAGAGTCGTTGATATACTCTACTCTATATAATAAATTACTTTGGTCATAGTAGTATTGTCTTTTGCCACCGCTGTTAAAAACAATCTCCACTGGAAGTATCACTTCATTCGTTTGCTGTATATCAACTTTTTCTTCAGGTTCACAACATAGAATGGTAACAGCAAGGAAAAGTATAATTACAAAATTAGATTTTCTTTTTAGTTTCATAGGACCTAGTTATAAATCCCACCCAAATCCCTAGATGAGGATTAAACAAGAAAAGCGTGGGACTGCAGCCTGATTTGAAGTTCAAAGTAAGCTAACGCTTTTGGTTTTTATTTGCCGTTATCATAAATGATAACCATTTATCAAATATAAAGAGAAAAATTAGTTGTCAGAAATGATAACTAATGAATATTAGTCTGCTTCAACAAAAAATTGGTAACAGAATCAGGGAATTGCGTGAATCCAAAGGAATTTCACAGCAAAATCTGGCCGCTATCTGCAATTTTGAAAAAGCCAATTTATCTCGCTTGGAAGCTGGTCGTACAAACCCAACCATTTCAACTCTTTATAAAATTAGTCAGGCTCTTGAAATTACAATTACTGAGTTAGTAGATGTTGAAGCTGAGAGTTAACTACTACTATTTAGCCTGATAGGTAAATTTCACCTGACTTAAATTCAATTAGCTTGTTGTATATAATGTTTGACCATTTACTAATCATTTCATCCATGTTTAAGTAGGTAGTTTCTGTTACTGCATTTTCCAGCAGTGCAAAATATTGGCTGTATAAAGTGTCAGGTTTATCATCAAATCCAACCAACGTTAATATTGTTTCACTGATGTTCAAGGTGTAGGCTGTACAATCAAATCCAAGTCTTTCTAATCCTTCCATTAGTACCTGATTTCTAATTTGCTCACCTACTAAGTGAATAATTATGTGTTTAGTTTTCATGAATAACATTTTAAATTTTAATTATTGAATTTAGATGTAGTGATATAAAAACAGCCTATATCTTATTGACATAGACTGTTATTGCCTGTACTCATAAGCGATGTAATAATGGTAGTACCTTTGAATTTAACTGAATATCTTCAACTTTGTTACACTCGTTATACGTTGATAAACCATTTCTCAGGCTAGAAAAATACAGTATTAACCAACTCCTTTTCTTCGGTGGCTTTTTAGTGACAAATTCCGTATCTTTAAAGATAGTATCACCAACCTGTTTTATAATGAGTAAACCACATGCTCTTGATGAACAAGACACTATAAAATTACTAAAGAGACCTAATCCCATTGATGGTCATACCACATGGTTAAGACATAGAATAGGTTCTGAGGCAGGTACTATTGATTTGCTTATCCTTGAAGGTAAATACACCATAAAAGACATGATAAGAATTCTGAAGCAAGACCATACTTTTAGAAAAAAGACAGATAAAGAATGGGAAAGAAGAGTGATGAACCACATAGAACATTTATCAACTATTGAGGGAGATGCTCGTAATTTTACAACAGAGGGTCACAATCTAAAGGTTGAAGTATCTGACTCTACGGGAATAATAAGCTTTAACTATTAAACAACCACTCCCTCGTATGAGAGTGGTTAATATTCAGCTCACAAACCAATGATGCTTATTCAATCCAATCGCTTCGTTTAATCCACCAACAAATTGTTGACAAGCTACATTTCGGTCTAAGAAAGAGTCAATATAGCTCATCTTATTTGCTCCTGTAAATAGATTGTACAGCTTCCATAGGTTGATGTTGCCAAGATCGTTCTTGCAAAAAGACTCATCTGAATAATAATCTTTTACCACCAAATTCACTTGACTATCAGATAATGGAAATTGTGGTAACTCTTTCCTGTCTTTGTAAGGCATATTCTGAAACATCCGGGCGCGACCAATTATCTGTGCAAACTGAGATTCGGAAAGCATTGTTGATGGCAAAGTATTGAACTTGTTTATCTCCCTATGGACATTGAAGTTTCCAAAGAGATCATAAGCTCTGCCTGCCAATTCAGCGATAGAACGAACTTTTACATCAGATTTAAAACCATCGGTACTTACACATAAGTTTGTACATACTTGATTCTGAAATCCTATAAAGAGCTTGAATCGTTCCGAAGATTTCTTGGAATATAAGTTCTCCAGATTGTAAGCACGCACTCCTCCAATTGTTAGATTTAAGCCGTTTTCTGCTACTCTGTCATGGATTGATGGTATTTCTATGGCAAAGGCCATTCGCTCGAAATACAAAGTCTTTTCATGCTCCAGAAGCTCTTTCGCGGGTTTGCCTACGGCTGAAGGGATTCGTCCTTTGATAGCATGAGAAACCCTAATTGCAGGCTTTAAAATAGTCTCTCCCCCAAAGATTTGTTCTGTGACAAAAGCGATGGTTTCGATCATCTCTTGGTGAGAAATGGTTGATTCATTATCCTTGGCAAAAACAGGAATCGTATGATTGTTTCTAATTTCATCCAAAGTCATTTCTTTGGTATTTGCCGCCATAAAATGTTTCCCTGATGTTTCTTCTGCCTGTGCAAATTCTACAATTGGGGATACAGGTTTAATTGTCTTTACTTGTGTTTCTTCCATTTTCTGAAAAATTTGTTGGATTAATAATTGATTTTGATAATTCTTCTTTACGTGCTATTGCCAGTGGATTTAGTACATCTTTGTGTTCTGGGTAAAGCCTAAGTATGTTTCGTAGTTCATCTAATGACTTTGCATTTGATATATCACTTTTGATATTATTTAAGCTAGTTCCTGTATTACACCACTTTAATATTCTTATGCCGTATCCAGCTGAAATAATTCCTTCTGGCTTGTCCATAAATAATCCTGTCCGGTCTTTACTTGCTTTGGCATGATGGCTAATATCCAGATCAAATACTACGGTAAATTCGTAGTCCATACCTTCACGAGTTACGCCCTTCAATCCTACTTTTTCAGGAACCATTTTACCGTTCTTCTCAGTCAAGGTATAGTCCTGCTTACTTCTGATGGTAGCAATGATATGACAAGGGCTATCGAGCATCTTCTGAACAAAAGCATTGTGACGAGGGGTAATCTTTGACCAGTTTGTGAAAGAGTTACCAGCCATCGCACTGTGTATGGATAAAACACCACCAGCTCCCTCCCATTCGTGAGAAACGGAGTCAACAATGATTACTTCTATCGAGGAATTTTCACAGGTTTCAATGGCAGTGATATACCTCTCAGGAGTAAAAGGTTTTGAGAGTTGGAGAACGTTATAATCACCAAGATGAGCATAGAGGTCAGCAGAGTGATTTTCAGTGTCAATTACAGCAATTTTATTCCAATCAGTGATACCTGATGCCAGTAAAAGTGCTGACATGGTTTTTCCAGATCCGGAAGGACCTTGCAAAGCAAGTTTTATTTTCGCCTGTTTACGTTGAGCTTGTCTTAATTCCATATTTAATAAGTTTTGATCAAACAAAAAGGGCGAACCATAGTGGCTGCCCTCTTTTTCCATTTTTTCAGTGGCATTTTTTATCGCATACAAATACAGGAAATACCGTCTCAAAAAACGTGTTCAAAAAATTCAGTAAAAAACCTGTTTTAGTTATAAATGTATGTTGCGCAATTCTTTAGTAATCCAGCTAAGCTTCAACCTGCTCAGTGACTTTACCTTCAAAGCGAATTTCTTCTTTAACCGGTACCTGATCATCATGGCCGATGAAATTGATATAGTGCACATCGGCACCTTGTGAGCCTAATTCAAGCGTGCTCTCTTCATCAACTTCTCCCCAAGCCCACTCCCGAGGATTTAATGCGCTTCCCACTTGATACTTGGATTTGTTAGCTTCTTTGAAGTCCTTTGCAGCTTCTTCCGAGTCAAACTTCTCCCTAAAGGTTATAAAGCCAACTTTTCTTCGTTTAACCTCATCATCTTCACTTTTATTAAAAGATCCAACAAGTTCTCTGTTACCGTTTAAACGGCTAGCAATTGCTAAGCCTGCACTGTATGCTCCCTTAGCTTCTTCTCCCGGAGTTTCATACACGAGAAAATTTGAAATAAATAATTTCGTACTCATTTTTTAATTTTTAAATGTGAAACAATAGGTGGCCCATAAGTCCCCGGGGGGGTAGAGCCCAAAAATTCGGAGAAGTGGGTGTACAGTTGAGGTGGTAAGCGCTCTTTTAGATTCTATTATTTTGAGGAGGTATATTTTAGTTATATAATTAAATCGTGAGGGAATTGCAATACACAGTATATACAAATAAATCCTAATATAGACTTGCATGACACTTTTTTATAGTTTGTATGACGCAAGTCTGATTTTACTCTATTATTATGTAAATTCTCTAGAATTTTTCTACATTTATGGTCGTTGTACTGTGAACTCGCTTTTAAGGAAAAACCAATGCCATTTAGTGATTCTCTACACTAATTTATTTTAAATGTTACTAATTTAACCTGTAGTTAGATGTTGTCTGATCTGAATTATCCTAAAACACTAGAATATAGCTCGGATGGTAAAAACTTGCCAATCGAGTTTTATCTAAAAACAATTCCTCATTGTAAACAGATTGACTTGAAACTGGGATATTTTAGCAGTAATGCCATTCGTGCTTTGTCATATGGTTTTGCTCAGTTCATATTTAATGGAGGGACATTAAGAATTATAACAAATCACTTTTTATCAAAGAAGGATAAAAATTTATTGGTAGAAGAACCAGAAGAGAACTACGCAACTGAGGAGACTTATCGATATTTGAATGAAGATTTGGCTGGTTTAGAGGGAATTATAAAAAAGGGAGATCAGCACTTCTTTAACTGTTTAAAATTTCTACACAAACATCATCGCTTAATTATTCAACCAGTAAAGAAAAAGCCGGGGAAATTAGCACATTACAAGCAAGGAATTTTAGATGATGGGAAGAACAAAATTTACTTTTCCGGCAGTTGTAACTTTACGTATAATGGTCTAGTTGAAAACGGGGAAAATCTTGGAATTTCTCGTTCATGGGGAGAATCTTCTGAAAAGGCTAAAATTGAGGAACAGAGTGAAATATTTGAGAATATATTTTCACAAAAGCATGAACTCTTTGAGTATTTATTACCCGATGAGATTGTAGAGGTAATTCATCAAAATGGTCAGGATAAAGATTTGGAGCAATTAGTGGAGGATGAAATTAACATCGTCAAGAAAATAAATATAACACCCAGGCTTATAAGAACTTACACCAAGCAAATAGAGGATTTTGAAAAAAAGGTATACGAGCAAAAAAATAAGCCGAGATTTCCTTACTCAGAAGGACCGAGGGATTACCAACATCAAGCTTTTAAAAACTGGGTTGCTAACAATTATCAAGGTATTTTTGCAATGGCGACCGGTACAGGAAAGACCATTACAGCTTTAAATTGTTTGTTAGAAGTATATAATTCATCCGGCTATTACCAAGCGTTAATTCTAGTCCCCACAAAGGATTTAGAACAGCAATGGATTAAAGAGGTCGCCAAATTTAATATCCACAATACAATAACTGTTGGTGTCGATAGAGATTGGAAACGGAAATTAAGCAAGCTTACTACTTCACTGCAATTTGGCACAGAAAAATCATTTGTTGTGATTTCAACGTATGCATCTTTTATTAGAAATGCTTTGCAGAATTTTCTACAATATTTTCCATCGACGGCAATGATTATTGCAGATGAAGCTCATAATATTGCAGCACCTGAGGTAAAAAAACTGTTACCGAAGACACATCTTAAAAAGCGTATCGGATTATCAGCAACTCCCAAAAGGATATATGATGCTGAGGGAACTGAGGAAATGAATGAATTCTTTAATGACTCACCTCCATATACTTATGAGTTTTCGATGGAAGAAGCTATTGCAAAAGGAATCCTTTGTCAATATGAATATTTTCCACATTTGGTTACGCTTAACAATGAGGAAATGGAAGAGTATCGAAGTATAACATTAAAACTGGTTCAGTTTTTTGACAGTGATACCGGTCAATTTAAAGATAAAGATGCTGCTACAATGTTGCTCATGAAACGTAAACGAATTATTCATAAGGCAACAAATAAGATTGCAAAATTTAGGGCAATTATAGGAGATGAATATAAAAAGCGCGGTAATCTAAAATACACCTTTGTATATGTCCCAGAGGGTTTTGATAATGAGATTGAAGATGAAAGGATAATGGTATATTATAATCAGGCAGTTATGGAAACACATCCCACGTTAAGGGTATCTAGCTTTACAGGTGAAACAAATGATCGAGAATCGCTATTGGAAGCATTTGAACAGGGGAAAATAGATGTGTTATCTGCGATGAAATGTCTTGATGAAGGAGTGGATGTCCCTCGTACAGAGTTGGCAATATTCTGTTCAAGCACAGGAAATCCCAGACAATTTATTCAACGAAGAGGAAGGATATTACGCACACATATTGACAAAAAGCATGCTGTGATCCATGATCTTGTTGTCGTGCCCAATGAATTATCCTCAGATTATACAAGCCCTTCTTTTAAAATGGAGAAATCGCTTGTGGAAAATGAATTGAAACGAGTAGCGGATTTTGCGTTTCTGGCACGAAACCAATACGAAGCAATGGAAAAAGTTGAATTGCTTTGCAGCCACTATGGATTAGATTTATATGAGATTAATGAAAAAATGAAATAGACGATGAACCAAAACCAAGTTTTTAAAAATTTTATCAAAAATCCAGACTTAAAGGAGTATGTGGATATCTCTGAAAATCAAATGAAGAAGATGGACTTGTTTAATCCATCTAGTGACAAATTAATAGAAGTTATTAAAACTGTTATTCTGCATACTGAGGATGAAAGCAGTATAGACCTTTCCGCAAGACGAGTAAACCAACTATTCAAAAAATAAACCTATTATGATTGTTGAATCTATATCTGTAGAAGATTTTCAGTGCTATTCAGGGAAGTTTGATAAGAATCTATTTGAGTTTAAACCGGGACTTAATGTTATTATTGGGGATAATGGGTCTGGAAAATCAAAATTGTATGATGCATTTTATTGGCTGTTGTATGATAAAGTGTTTAATTCTCAAACGCGTAGCTTTGAATCAACAAGCCATGTTGGAATAAATCTATGTTCGGATAGAGCAAAAGCCAATACGAGTGTTGGCGATAAAATATTTACAAAAGTGCAACTTGTGGTAAGTGAAAAGAAACAAAATAGCACGCGCCCTATAAAGTATCTATTAAGTCGTCAAATCGGTTTTGAACGAATTTCTAATTCCAACGATTATAACGATCCTAACAATTGGAAGGTTGATGCCAGGAGTTTAGCCTCAATCGAAAAGAACGACATTTTGAATTTTGAACCGATGAGAGAAGTTGGGGCTTTTGAAAGAATAAGCAGAAAGCTTCTACCTACAGAGATGGAACCATATTTATGGTTTCAGGGAGAGCAGGTTGACAGCCTTATTGACTTCAAAAATGAAGATTCTTTAACAAATGCGATTGATGTTCTCAGTGATATTAAAATGTATGATTTTTATATCAAAATCGCTCGGAAAGTTGCTAAACAAGCAAATGAAGCTTATAAGAGAGAAGAACGAACTAAGACCAAACTTGATACCTCAACAGAATATTTTATCAAGGATAAAGAGCGATACGAAAAACTTATTGAAAAAGAAGAAGAAAACCTTCGTCAGGTAATTGAAAATCTTGAATTTGCCGAGCAGCATAAAGAAGAATTGTTAGGGAAAATAGAAGATGCGAAGGAACTTGAACGGTTAAAAGGAGATTTGACGAATTCGGACAATAGCATTAAACGAGTTGAGGAGGAATTAAAAGATGCAAGAAAGAATTTTAATAATAATCTCTTTACCAAAAAGTGGTTACTTCGAAATGCTAGTCCATATGCTGAGAAGTTTGAGAAACTACAGCAAAAGTACGACGAAAAACGGGAAGATTTAAAACTGGAATATAAATTAGAGTTGCAGCAAGAGGAAGCCAAAAAACATCGTCTTCCAGAAAATGTACCAAACAAGACTTATCTGGAGGCAATGGTTATAGACAATACATGTTTCTTATGTAATCGGAAATTTGAAGATGGAGATGGAGGACTAACTTACATTGAGGATTTGCTAGAAAAAACAAAATCAAATAGGGTAAAGTACACTGATTTTTTAAAACAAAACCTTAAAAAGAATATTCAAGCACTATATAGCAATGCGTATCAGCTTAGTACATATTCTATTCCAAGAATCGATGAATCAATTCAGAAAGAGCTCGAAAAACTTGATTTACTTGAATTTAAATCCCAAAGTAAAAGAGATGATCGCAAGGCTATTGAAGAAAAATTAAACCATTTATTATCTACAGGTAGTATTGGAAAGGACGAGGCTCAAAATATTGTTCGCAACTTCCGGCAATATGATAATTCAAAGGACAGGTTTACAAATACCAAGTTTCAAATAGAAGCGAGACTTAAAGGATACAAAGAACAGCTTGGTAAGATTAATGAAGAGCTGAAAAAAACTGTTGGTAATGAAATTGATCCAATAATTACTGAAAAGAAAGAAGTTCTTGATGGATTCTTGCATCTAGCTCTGTCAACACGTAATATGGTGTATGAAGAACAGATAAAAAGGATTGAAGTAAAAGCCAATGAACACTTTCATAAAATGACACGTGAAAATAAGTCAGTGCAAGGTGAAATTATTTTAGAAAAGCGAGGTAAAAGTTATATGCCAAAGAATGTAGATGATAAAGGAGTAGAACTTACATCTATAAATGATTCCAATATTATCCTAATAAAACTGGCAACGATTATGGCTATTGTTTCTGCAAAAGGAGGAACAGATCTTCATCCTTTAATTTCGGATGCACCAACTTCTAAGTTTAGTGATAATTATACCATTGGTTTTTGTAAAACTCTTAGTGAAGTGTTTAATCAGAGCATTATAATTAGCTATGATTTTTTCCATAATAAAAAACTAAGAGAGAGACTATTAACTGAAGTTGATAGACTTGGGTCTGTTTATGTAATTGAACCTTCTCAACCAGAATCAAAACGCATGAATAGAATTGACTTATCTACTAATATTTCCTCATTAAACTAGTACCATGATTGATATTATTGAAGATTTAGGGCGAAAAAATCCAAGGTACTCTATGAAGTACCGAAAATTAATTGAAGGTTTTGCTCGTAAAGGAGCGATTGATTACCATGAGTCTGGAGAAAAAAGTTATGATTTAGGTAAGTTTTTTACAAACTTCTATGAATTTTACCTTTATGCTTCCTTTATTGGATTATATATTGATAATCCTCTTCCTTTAAGCAAAGATTTTGAAACAGCTACATTTAAAGTTCCAATGCGTGATTGGACTTCAAATGATTCTGCACCAACTGTGCATTACCTCTGGATGGCTACAATTGTTGAGTCCGGATTAGATTTAAATAATCTTGAAAATATGGAAGATAAGGATGTAGAGCGAGAAATGCGGGGAATCAAAGATCGAATTGAAGCTTATGCAAATGGTGGTTTTGATTTTATTACCTCAAAGGTTGATGAAAATCCAGCGTTTTTTGATGATGATGATTGTTTTGTAAAACTTTTAAAAGAAGTGGAATAAATAAACAGAAACTACTTGAAGGAGATAATTTTCTTATAAACAATATTGGCAAGTCTCGAGTCCTGAAGGGCAGAGTGGTTTGAATCTCGATCAAGTTTATAGAAAGATGCTAAATCATTAAGACTGTTTAAATTATTGGGAATTCTATTACTTTCTTTTAAGTAGAAAACTATTGATTGTATATCAATATGTCTATGATAGATTTTATTATACAATCCCATCATATTATTCAAATGACACATTCTTCTAAAGAAAGTTACATCAAAATTTATATTCCATCCAGCAAATCTGTAGTTTGTTCCCATTTCTTTAAAAAACTTGATCAAAACTTCTTTTTGTGTTGGTGCATTCATCAATGAATTTGTATTGATGCCATGAATATTTTTTGCAGAAGCACTTGTCTTTCTTTTACTTTTTGGTTTGATATAGGAATGAAACTCTTGTAAAATATCTCCCTTTTGATTTGTAAGCGTACACCCTATCTCAATAGGATTGTCTTTAAAAACATCAATGCCCGTGGTTTCAAAATCAATAAAACAAATATCCATACTAAATTTTTTCTATTCCTTTGCCTGATTTAAAAATAAAATCTAAATCTTGAGTTACCTTATTATATAAAGCGCCTTCTGTATCAGTATTTTGAGCTTTAATAGTCATTGGCACAAAATCTTTGGATTCATAATGTTTTGATGGTACGAAATAAATCAGATTATCACAAATGTAAAATGAACTATTAAATGGATATTTATTGTTTTTAAACAATTCCATTTTTCCCTTTAATTTATTCTGTTTTATAAGTTCTCCCTTTTTATTTTTTAATAGTTCAAATGATTCTGTAATCTTATTTTTTAGCTGTTCTTCACTATAATTCCACAGTTCAGCGTAGCCTAATGCGAATGGATTTTTTTCCCCCATCAATACAACTTCTAACTTAGAATCCTTTCTTGATAGTAGATCGCTAATATCTTCGGATAACGTATTTAAAATAGTACTACCATACGTTACATAAATTTTAACGTTCTTAGATTTTCTAATATCCTGCCTTAGATTTTCTATACAATCCTTAAAACTTGGATAATATTTTATAATTCCTGCTTTATAAAAATCATCTCTATACTCAATAATTTTAAGATGCTCTTTTGATATTTGATCTTTTAAAACTATTTGAAAATACAATCCAACCAAAAAACTGGAAACTAATGAGAAAAAAATTGCATTAATGATAGTTTTAAGACTATCTTCCATACAAATTACAAAGTTTAATATCAGATAAAGGATAACAAATATTAGAATTAATGTAATGTACCTATACCTTGTCAATATTTTGTAAATATCCATAATGTTAAATAAAACAATTAGCACATAATTCATCACCATCATCCAAAACATCAAGAAGCTTGTTCGATTGCGGTTTTGTAAGCTTCCTTTTTATTTTCTCAAGGTGTTCTTTCTTTATTTGGTGGATACGTTCTGGTTTAATGATGTCATCTAATGTTTCATTGTCCATCCAAGAATAGCCATCTTTCTCGTATTCTTGTGCTGCTTTAAATAGCTTTGGATGGCGTTCGTACAACCAGATCCATTCTATTTTACGCTGGTAAAAACAGAAGAAACAACCGGAACGACTACGGTTATAGGTTCCAGTTTCACCATCTACCACGTATTCAACCTTATCGTAATATCCAGGTACTTTAATTCCGTTATCCTTAAATAGCTGGAAAACACCGTTAATGTCAACACTTTTTTCATCAGTAAGCAACTCGTAGTCCTCTAATAGTGACATTGGAAGATTTGAATCTTTCATAAAGTGGAATACTGCCTTGTTGAAAGTTGTTGTATCTATATCCAAAAGGTCGTTTAGTTTTTGTGAGAAAAGGTATTTTTTAGACTGAGGAGTTTGTAAAACTTCTTCTGTTCGAGTCTTAAGCTCAGGTTTTACAAAATTAGAATAACTCTTCTCTAATTTGTCGATGGAGGTATTGTGTAGCACTTTATGCAGAACTTCAACACTCCATATGTGTCGGCGAAATGGGAAAACGGACTGTATATTAGGCTTGGTTGAAACATAACCTTCTCGGTCTTCATCCCCACGAATTCCCACATATGAGATGGCATAATCGTTACCAATCCACTTTTCAAATGGTTCTAATTTTAGTTTCTTGGTACACCACCGAGCCATCGAAGATGGCAGGAATCCATTGTATTCGTCTAAATGGTGGTCAAAAGGATTTTTATGACTGTTTAGTATATCAAGTTTTTTTATTGGTTTGCCTAAGAAGGTTTCCAATTCGGCGATGAGTTCATAAGTTTCTGCTAGCTCTTTTCCTGTGTCTGTAAAATAGTATTCTATTTTTTCCGATAAGGTTGGGTGATTCTTTTTTAAATAGATAGCAAGTGCCGCACTATCTTTTCCACCTGATATTCCTAATACATGCCTTACTTTTCTATTCATTGTCAATCTCGTCTTGTAACAGTTTAATCAGAATTGCAATGTTTTCCTGCGTGTTTCCTTTGGTAAGTATTGGTTTTATTTGCTCTTCCAATTTATGTATTTTTTTGCTTTTGCTTTTTGGTAAACGAATTAATTTGTTCTGTACTCCTTTAACAAAGGAAGTAATTTCAAGTTTAAGAACATCCTCCTTCTCTTGGTCAATATCGCGTTTACTTAAATCTGTTAAGTTGTCAAGTTCATAAACACGCTTAGGATAATTTAATGCAAACGAGCTAAAATCTTTATCGGTAAAATTATCGAGAGTTTTATTCTCAAGAGCATAAGCAACTGAACTTATCCATGATTTACGGTCATCTAAGGCAGTTACGATTCGATTATAAAATACCTTTTGTTTTGCACTTAGCTCACTTACTTTGATCTTTTTAAAACGTTCCTGTAATTTTTCCTTGTTTTCGGGAAAACTTATGTGTGTCTCTCCAATTTCAGAATTGATTATTTCTTCAATATCATTGTACAGCTTGTCCTGGGCGGCACTTAGTTCACGTGTTGCGTCTTTTAGGCGCAAGGCAAATTGCTCGATCTTTTCCTCGTCTAACAAGTCTTTTCCTGAATAACCTAGTGCACGAGGAATATCTTCAAAAAACACTTTTTCGGGATTGGTTGCATCAGCAATGGCATGCTTTAAACGGATGCTGTTTTGTGTTAGTAATTCTGTTTGTTGTACGAACGGAGTTAGCCTTTTGTAGAAACTCAAAAATGGTTTAACGGTTTCTATAAAGGTTTCACGAGTTGCAGCTTCGGTTTCAGCTTGATTTAGAAAATATCTGTATTGATTAAATAGTTTTGTCTTTTCAGGCGATAGCTTAAACGTATGGATAAAATACTTTTTTGGTTGCTTCATGGCAACATCTAAAGTATCATCAGTAATATCAGGGACAAAAGTATCTCCTTCATAAAATGCAAAGTCATGTTGCTTGATAATTAAAAATAATGGTACCCAAATTTCAATAAGCCCCATTTTTAATCCAAAAGGTTTTTGCTTTAAATTATCTACTAAGTCACTGAGTTTCCTTGGAGACTCGGCACATTCATTCAAAAATAACTCACAATATTGCCAAAGTTTTTCAAAATTGTTTTTTGTTGGTGCTCCCAATTCCCATCTGCTATTTTTCTTTCGATGAATTCCTGTGTCGGCAATTAAGGACTGATAAATAGTTCTTTGTGGAGGGAAATTATCTTTGTCGAAACCAAGAAGTTCCTCTGCGTCATTCTCTAATAAATGTGTTATAAGGGTCCTTCTAGCAGACGAAATTGTTCCCTGAACACGTTGTCTGTTGATAGATTCATTTTTGAAAGTTGGCACATCATGGTAGAAATCCTCACACATCTTCGAAAGGTGCTTGTTCAGTTCGCGTGATGATTTAAATTGTTTCTTTCTCCCTTTATAATACCAATGCACATTTGAGTTCTCGCCATAAAATCCCTCAATAAATTGCGCATTTAAGGTTTCCGTTAATGCTAGTTCGTTATCATTTAATTCTTTTTGAACAATATTATCATCTTTTGCTTGCTCTTTCACCCAGCGAACTTTCTCAATTTCATAAATTGTATCTTTAATTAGTTCACTATTGCTTAGCCATCCTACTAAAATTGGATTTTGAGCACTAGTACTCTCGCCTTTAAGCTTTTTCTCCGAAATGGAATCGTTAATGATCAGTTGAATGTAACCGTCAATTGAGTCAGTAATATCAATATCGACAAACGATTCTCTTAATTTGAATTCAAAGTAGCGTGGAGTACCTGTTTCGTAAAAAGCTTTTTTGGCTTGTAATATAGGGAATGTGAAATAGTTGTTCAATCGACTTAAGAAGTCAAAGTCTTTCGAAACTATTCGTTCTGCTTCAACTAAAGCTTGAGTGATATCAAAATCAGTTCCTTTAAACAATACGAATCTAGAACTGAAGCTTTGGTATCGTATTAGTTGTCTTCTCTCCAGTAGCTCAATAACTTTTTCTGTATCATTGATATTCAATGCGGTTAAGCCATAAGATCTCAAAAATTCTATATCGATTTTTTGTCCAGGCTTTCCAAAAATATTAAGTAGCCCAATGGTTTTTATGATTTTTAAGATGTCCTTTAACCCATCATCAAAAATAGATTCTGCTGTTAATATGGCATCTCTAATTGCTCTCCACTGTAGGTTGTGAGGATTATATTTTGATACAATACTTCCATTGAAATTGTGACTTAAGTAGTCATATACTTGTGGTAAGGCAAAAAATGGGGCTTCCTCGTTTAGGTCTTGTAGTCCCAAATAATCATCCGCCTTTAGAAAATTAAATAGTGACCTTTCATTTTGACCATATGTTTGAAAGGCGAGAATTAAGGTGGATGCCGAGAGCAAATCAAATGGGTAAATCTTTTTCGCAAATTCGATTGAGAAATAATCTTTAAGTGGAAAAGCCTTAGCATTTTGAATTGCCTTGAAAAGCTTTTTAAATTGCTCAGAACTTCCTTTAAAATCTAGCTTCAAGTTCTCAATATGTTTGGAAGCCAAATACAACAGTTGTTCTACTGGTTCATTAAATGGAACCTCGATGTATCTTCCACTAACTTTCTTCCATTCTTTTTTTTGTGATTCTGATAATTCTGCACTATAACCTTCAAACGGTTGATGCAAAGTAGTAAGAAGAATTACATCGTGCTCAGCACTATTTATCAACTCAGCTAGTTTCTGAAAGAAAAACATTTCTTTCTCAGCCGCTTGTGCGGCAGCATATTCAAGATGTTTTCCAAATTCATCAACAACCAATAGGAGCCTTTGATTCCTTTTTGTGTAGGATTTAAATATTTCATCAAGTTTCCCAAAACAATTTTCAGAACTCTTTATATCAAATGTTTCTCTTATTTGGTCTTCAAATGAGATATAATCACCAATAATAAATTCAGAAACGACTTCTTTATTACCATTTGTATATGGGAAGTGTGTTGCTTGCCCATTCAGAACCTTGTTAAAAGCCAAAATAAAAGCAGACTTACCTGTTCCATAGGCACCGATTAAACAGAAGCTTTTTATTCCATTCTCATACGATCGCAGAATAGTATTAAATGCTGCTTCTCCGTTTCGAGTAGGGATATAATCGATTGTTTGGTCCTTATCTCGAATAATATTTATTGAGGGTGAGTAATATTTAGTCGCCATAGTATTCTTTTAAAATGTCCTCTTTCTCTAGACCCTCCGGAATGTTAAGAATGACATTACCTGCAGTTTCTGAAATGAATAATCCTTCTCTTTTATTTTCTTGTTCTTTCAACTTTTTATATAGTCCTTCCCTGTTTAAACAAAATACTTTAGCAGGACAATTTTTATCAGTCAATAAGTTTCTAAATTGAATAGTTTGTCCTTTGTATCTTGATAAAATAAAGTATAATACAATATCAGATGGAAGATTGTGTCTTTCTGTAGACTCAACAGAATACCATTCAACTATTTTGTCATTTGTGTCCTTAACTTTAGAGGATTTCATCAACTCAAGTTCGAGAAATAAACTACTAACCTCATCCTCAAAGTTCTTCTTTGTATTCTTGTAATCCGGCTGGTTATAAGACTTGCACAGAACATTAATATCTTTTTCTATCGTTCCTCTATTAAATCCATTAGCACCAACTTGTCTAAAAATGGCGGACACAAAGTTTTGCAATTGTAATTTTGAAAAACTTGCTTTTTGGATCCTGAATTCATTGAAGAATAAGTTATAAAGTGTAGCATACTCGGTGGTTACCAATTCTGAATGCAACAACCAAATTGTGCCAATATCCTCCAAAAATGGATCATAACCTTCTTCATCTAATATGGTTATAGCGAATCGAGAAACTTTTCCATCTCCATCCAACAAATTCATTGCTTTCATCCAAAACTGAATGGAAGCAACCATGTTTTTTCCAACTCCTAAAATAGAAGGAGCCTCAATGGATGAGAATTTGTTCTGTTCAACAATAAAATCATAGCCTTTTTTGGGCCAAAATGTTCTACATGCAAAGGTTTC
This sequence comes from Draconibacterium sp. IB214405, assembly GCF_033963885.1. NCBI lineage: Bacteria > Pseudomonadati > Bacteroidota > Bacteroidia > Marinilabiliales > Prolixibacteraceae > Draconibacterium > Draconibacterium sp. IB214405. The sequence goes on along the minus strand of NZ_JAXBMA010000001.1, from coordinate 1,581,840 downwards.
GTGTCCTGAGAATTTCAGATTCATAATAACGTTGAAATATAATTGGTAAAGTTAAAAAATCCTACTTGGTATGAAAATAAAAGTTATTAAGAGTACCGGGCTAAAACCTGCCTGGTTCTTGATGCCCCAGGGAGTTAGAGTTATTAACTTGAATATCTCGTTATGTATCTTAGATTCAGCTTAATTGGTTTAATTAAAATAACTCGCCATTTCTGACGAGTTATTTCATTTGTGCAAGAACTGCAAGAACTGCAAGAACTGCAATGATTGCATTAACACTTAATATAAATACCATTCTTTTTGGGTTGCTTCAGAAGTTCTTTCTGCTTTAATTCTTTTAAATAATTAGAAATACTTCTTTTACCATAATCCAAGATAATGGCTCCTATTACTTCAGCCTCTTTTGCCTGAAATTTTTTCGGCAAAAATTCATATAAAAGCAAAGCTCTTGAGTTCGTTTCCGTAGCTTTCGGCAAGGATCGAAACACCGCTAAAGAATGTTCTAAATAGATACTGGATAACTGAATACTTGAATTGAAATCTTTATCACAACATTTTAGTGTATCACTCAAATCATCATTATCAAAATTACGAATAATCGTGAGAACCATTGCAATCCTAAAAGTTATTAGCCCTAATCGATTAACTACACTTCTCAAATCGGTTTCATTGCCAAATGAATTACAGATTCTTTTTACCATCTTATCAAAATGTCTCACAAAAGTTTCCCCCTGCATTTCGCTTAGCGAAAAGGTAATCTGTTCCATAGATTCAAAACGTTTGTAATTATTGTAGACTACGGTTGCCAGTTTTTTGAAATAGGCGGTATAACTTACAACTCCCTCTTTCCTAAAAACATTTTTAAAGAATGGTGCTTCTTCATTCCTGAATGTATAGAATAAAATCCTGCTAAAAAGCCCATCCTCAGTACTTTTAATCAGTCCTGAAGCTTGATTTGGAGTACCGGTTAAACACATTGATATTCTCGGCAGATCAATTTCTTCGATATTTATATCTCCTTTTTCCCCCATCCTACTATACGAGATGGGCTCATGATGAAAAGCTTTTCTAATGATATCAGAATATTCACCCCATTCCTGCCCCAAAGTAGCACCCAATGTGTCAGCTTCCGTCTCACATATAATTCCTCGACCGGAATTCAAATTCAAATTTCTTTTCACGGCTGCCGCACTAGAATCTGCTGCGACGAATAGTGATCTTTGATGTTTAACCTGATTTGTATCGTCATGCAAACTTTTATTCAATTCAAACTTAGCAGTAATTTCAGAATGTATTTCTGCGGCCAAATCACGAGAGTTAATGGATGCAGATTTTCCATTTCCAGGTCCTGCTATAATAAAACAATTAAGATTTGCGAAAACATCTCTTCCATCGTATATACCATTTATTTTTGAAAAACAACCGCTTAACACAGTAAATGCACTGGTTAAAAAAATATCTTTTTCTCTATCCAAAACAAACGCAGCCACTCCCTTTTGTAGAAGATCAGGCAAGTTTTTTCGTATCTCATCCGGAATAGTTGGGGTGTTCACATCTCTTTTCCTTGCAGTCGGTGCTAAACTTGCAGAACTTGCAGTTTGCATATACGAAGTAGAGAATTTCCCATGCTCATCGGTATTTTTGTATGCACTACTAATCGTTGGCCTAATTTCCCTGTCTAATTGAGGATAGTTACTTCTAATGAAAGATTCTGCATCGTGCTTTGATTTCCCAGCACGATTAAAATTATTAGCTAGCTGATATATGTAATTATTACGGTCTCCAGCAACATATGTAATAATCTTATCGGTAAAATCAACAATATACCTAAAATCGTCCATTTCCGCTGATAAGGAGTTGTCCATGAATACGGGTGGTTCAGAAATCGACACCTGGAACTCAAGAGCATTTTCATTTATATACAGTTTTGGATCATAGGAAACAAAACATGCCCTTGAAATGTCTTTTCCTGATTGATCCACTTCAATACCTAATGCCTCTTCGTACAAAGAAGCAACTTGGTCAAATGCATACCTATGAGATTCTGAATCAGTATCAACCTTCACAAGAATTTTTACTCCTTGTCCTCCCGGACTAAGAAACGCAGCATAGGTATTCTCCATCATCCCTGCGCGATCTCGAACAAAAAGCTCATCACCTTCCAGCTTGTCAATATCAAGAATAATGACTGAATTATACGATGATAAACTATTTTCTTTTCTTCTACCATCAAAGGTTCCCGATGGAGTAAAGTGGGGGAGCTGTTTCTTCAACTCCCCGTATTCTTCTTTGTCTTTAATAGAACGTAAATGCTCTATTTCTTCTTTGAATTGGCCGTTTTTAATGGCTTTAAGTATATCCTCCAAATCAACTTCATTCCCCACGTCTCCAAAATATCCATATCTAGTTACTTTCATTTTCTGCATGTCCTCCATTTTTAGGTTTTTTGTAATGCTTCAATAAAATCAGTTCCCTTGCTTCACGGGGATACCAAATCTTATTCCCAATCTGAACGTAAGCAATTAGACCATTCTTTCGCCAATCAGAAAGCAGTCGGGGTGAAACGCCCCAGTTTCTTTCCATATCGAAATTGTCCCATAACTCCTCCTCTGGTTTAACAATAGATTTTACTATATCAACACTCTCTTTTAGCGCCTTTATTTCTTTTCTAAATTCAGAAATCTCAAAATACCAATCATGATTTAACATGTCTTACCTCCTTTAATTTTACCTTCTTCAATAATTGCGTTAATTTCTTCCAACTTATAGAACCAAATACTTCCCAGTTTATAGGCAGGGACGGTCCCATTAATCCGAAGTGTTTGTAATGTTGAATCTGCGATGTTGAGTAGATCTCTCACATCGGCGGAACGTAACCATTGAGGAGTCTCAACAATTCTCCCCGACTGATGCTCTTTTAGCATTTGTTCCATTTTCCCAAAGAATTCTTCTGGGCTAATACTTATCAGTATCATCTTTAATAAAATTTTTATGCTATGCCACATACTTTGCTTTTACAATCGTCAAAGTAGTCAGTCTGGATACGCAAGAAATGTGTTCCATACTGTACTAAGCCACATAGGTGTTCTTGTTGATGCCTTTTGGGAATTAGACATCTGGGCGGGCATTGTTTTACAAAGATAATACAGCTCGGACTCGGACTTATTTTAAAGTCCGAGTATAGATTCATACTCCGAGTAGAAATGTTCCTTTTTTGAGAAATTACAACTGAAGATTACTCAAGTCGGGTAAGCTAATCTACAACATCATCTTCGATATCTTTAGCAATTTGGTCTACTATTGATGTTATTGAGGAGTAGTCCTTACCTCTTGTTGCACTAGATTTCAAAAATCCTTGTTTGGTGTAAAAATCCTTATTGTGAGGTTTAAAAATATTTGCCACGATTTCCCATTTCCCATCATGAATTTTAGTTGCAAAACAATCCTTGTCGATCAGATTATTAATAAATAGTTTTAAACTATGTTGGTCTCCTTGCCAAATCAGATTCCCAGACATATGTCGTCCAGAGAAAGCTTCTATAAAAGTGTTTTCACTAGTTTCTTTAGATAGAAAACCGTCTTCAATCAATATACTGCAATATTCTTTTAGGGACTCCCTGCTTAGCTTAAGCCTAAAGTCGTTATCAATTGATCTTTTTCTTTGAGACTTTGATTTTACAGGTCTCTCTTTAAAACGTATAATTTGCTTGTCCAACATTTCAAAGGTGGAAACATACAACTGCGCTTTTATAATATAAAAAGGTAACCATCCTTTCTTCTGATTTCCATTTATCGCAGCAATCTCGTGTGCAGCCAGTTTTTTATCGAATTCACGCTCATATTCCAGATTGAAGCAAATCAGAAATTTATTTTTAATGTCCTCTAAATATGACAAGAGGTAATAATCTGATCTTTTTTTATTTCGTTCAATGAACTCGTTACACTCAGAGTTAAAGTCCGACATTAAAGAAAACGAGTGGGCTCTGTAATCCTGAATAGGTATTCCACTTATACTTACCTCTCTAGTTTCAGTATCAATATCAATAGCAACAGGCTTATTAAAGTATGCGTAAAGTTTCTTAAAACTAACTTGTTCCATGTAGGCATATTTGCCTAAAATTAGGAAATCTTTTGTTCAACTAACTTCATATCTTCAGAAATTTTTATATCAACTACTTTAGAGTAAATTTGCGTGGTACTGAGATTTTTGTGGCCCAACATCTTTTGTACTGTTTCAATAGGAACACCATTGGTTAATGTTACAGTTGTGGCAAAAGTGTGTCGTCCCAAATGCATAGTAATATGTTTATCAATTTCACAAAGCTCAGCTATTTCTTCTAAATAAGTATTTAATTTCTGGTTACTTTTTACCGGCAACAGCATATTTAATGCTATACACTCCGTATCATTTTTGTACTTATCAATGACAGCCTGTGCAGGTGGCAATATTGGAATACTAGCCCTAACACCTGTCTTTTCTCTCTCATATATAATCCAGTTTTTCCCATCAATACCTTTTGAAATATCCTTTGGTTTTAATTGTTTCAAATCAGAATAAGACAGTCCTGTGTAGCAAACAAAAACAAAGATATCACGCACTAGATCAAGTCGCCTAATTCTAAACCGCTTTTCTTTGATACATTTAAGTTCTTCGGCAGTTAGAAAGCCCCGATTCACTTCAGTATAATTAGTTTTATAGGACGCAAATGGATCCTTATGAATGTAACCAAGCTCCATTGCAAAATGGATCACTTTTTTCAATTGCTTCAAATACTTCATCGTAGTATTATGCCCTATTTTAAACTCAGCTCTTAAAAATATATCGAAGCGGCGAATAAAATTCACATCAAGTTTTGACAATTCAATATCAGAAATGCCATATTCTGACAAAACAAACTTCTTCAACCTTTCAAAAGTTGTCTCATACTGCATAACAGTAGACTTCGCATATCTACTCCCTTGCTCAAGTTTTACTAACTGAGTATTTTCCTTAAAAACCTGCAGTAATAATTTTTCATCAATATCATCACCTAAAAATTTATGTTTAAAATCTCCAACCGTTACCTGATCGTCTTTTTCTAATAGCTTATTATAATAACGAAGTACATCCGTTTCCAACCCGGACAAATAACTATTTAGAACTCTTGCGTTTTCGCTTCTACCTCTAATCCGTTGCTGACTATTATCCCAATTATCAACATTAACCGCCCTTCGAGTGGCAACTTCAATCCGCTTACCATTCACGGTAACTCTTAGATAAATTGGAGCCTTACCATCTCTTCTCTTTTTGTTTCTCTTTAGTTGAAATCCAACTGTAAAATTTTTAATCATAGTTTTTTATTTCGGCTTTTGCCATTATTACAAAAATACTATGAGAAGAGTCGTTTTAGAAGTGCAAAACATTGCAAACAACTGCAAAGCAATCAGGCAGTTACAGGAATCATAGAGACCATTTTTGAGAATTTTGGATTAGGTCTCGATTAAATCCCCTTTTTTTAAGGTTTTTATGCTATTTTAAATGGTGGGTACAACAAAAAAACGCCTGAAATCAATGATTCCAAGCGTTAATGATAAATATAGTTTCTAAAAAGCTCCCCAGGTAGGACTTGAACCTACGACCTACGGATTAACAGTCCGCCGCTCTAACCAACTGAGCTACTAGGGAATATTGTTTTTGTTCTGTAGAACGTTTGCTTTTCAAAAGCGATGCAAAAGTAATAGCTTTTCTTAAAAGTCAAAACTTTTTTTCAAAAAAAATCATTTAAAAAACCGATTCCCCATCGAATGAAATAATTCAGAAAATTCAAACCATATTCTTCTTTTCTTGTTATACAGTCAGTTATTAAAAACAAATCTTTAAAATCAATAAAAAAGAGAGATGAAAAAAATTACACAACTTTTTTCGGTTGCCTTTATAATTGGCATAATTACACTATCAAATTTTCAGGCAAAAGCCCATTGCGAGATTCCTTGCGGTATCTACGGCGACTCAGTTCGCATTGCCCTGTTATACGAACACATCGAAACCATTGAAAAATCGATGAATCAGATTAACGAATTATCAAAATCTGAAAATCCCGATTATAATCAATTGGTACGATGGGTTATGAACAAAGAAGAGCACGCCAAAGAAATGCAGGAAATTGTAAGCCAGTACTTTTTACACCAACGTGTTAAAATAACTTCTTCGGCCGACGAAGCTGCTTACAGAAAATACGTTAAACAACTGGAGCTTTTGCACCACCTTTCGGTATTTGCGATGAAGAGCAAACAAAGTACCGATTTAAGTATTATTGATACCTTGCGCGAAAAACTTCATCTTTTCGAGCATGCCTATTTTGGAGACGATCATTAATAAATACAACGTCAAAATAAAAAAGGACCTTACCAGGGTCCTTTTTTGTTTTTTACAAGACAAACAAAGCGGGCTTACTAAAACATGTCCCCTAAAAAATTAACAGAGTTTTGTGAGTTCTTTGTATTTAACCACTTCAAACAGTCTGCTTATAATCCGTATTTTAGCCTAAAATTTAGAATTATGATCCCAAAAATATCGGTCACTACAAAAATAGACGACAACATTTCGTTGGCAGGAATATGTACTTCTATCGATGAAATAAGATCAATAAAACTTTCTGATTCGGAAAAGAACTATTTGAGTAAAAAGCTGGAAAAGGAAGGTGATTGTTCCATAAACCGCTATCCGCAATTTTTCTTTTTAGGAAAAATAAAGACCGACGTGTTGCCTTACCAGCAAATTGAATCAGCAAGAGTTGCAGGCACAAAACTTTACGATGTAGTAAAAGCAAGTGGAGAAACTACGCTTCAATTGACCAATTTTTGCAATGTAGATCTGCTTGCTGCATTTTTAGAAGGATTACTTCTAAGCACCTACTCGTTCGACAAATACAAAAAAGAGAAGGAAACCTACCTTCTTGAAAACCTTATCCTCGTTGACAAGCAAATTTCTCAAGAAAAGATCAACGAGATCGTAAATACAACAAAAGCAACTTTTGCTGCGCGCGATCTGGTTAACGAACCACTCTCCTACCTTACGGCCGGGCAATTTTCTGTGGAAATTGAGAAACTGGGTAACGAAGCCGGTTTTTCGCTCGAAGTGTTTAACAAGAAAAAGATTGAAGCCCTAAAAATGGGCGGGCTGCTTGCCGTTAACAAAGGCAGTATCGATCCGCCAACTTTTAACATTCTGGAGTGGAAACCTGAAAACGCAAAAAACAAACAAGCGATTGTTTTGGTAGGAAAAGGTGTTGTATACGACACCGGTGGACTGAGCCTTAAACCAACGCCAAACTCGATGGATTACATGAAGTCGGATATGGGCGGTGCAGCCGGAGTTGTTGCTGCTGTTTATGCCGCCGCGCTGAATAAACTTCCTTTACACATTGTTGGTTTGGTTCCGGCAACCGACAACCGCCCCGATGGAAATGCTTACGTTCCCGGCGATATTATTACAATGTTTGATGGCACCACTGTTGAAATTAAAAATACCGATGCTGAAGGGCGTCTCATTCTTGCCGATGCATTAAGCTACGCAAAAAAATACCAGCCACAACTGGTTATCGATTGTGCCACTTTAACGGGCTCGGCCGACATAATTTCGGGGCCGCATGCCGCAGTGGTTATGGGCAATTCACCTGAAAACATGGAGCTGCTAAAACAAGCGGGACTCAATACTTTTGAAAGACTGATAGAAGTTCCGCTTTGGGAGGAATATGCCGCTCCGTTAAAATCGCCAATTGCCGATCTGAATAACCTCGGCACGCGCGAAGGGCAAACAACAATAGCAGGTAAATTCCTGGAACATTTTACCGATTACAACTGGATTCATGTTGACATGGCAGGAACAGCTTTCAGAAAAGAAAAAGATGCTTACCGACCTGCCGGAGGAACAGGTTTTGGAGCACGTTTACTCTACGATTTTTTAAAATCGCTGGTGAACTGATTTTAATTTTATACTTTGGAAGTCGATGAGCAGGGCTGTTCTAACATTTACATGCTCAATTAAATTAAATAAATTAACTTTGCAGGGCTCAAAAAAGGGCAAATTATCTGAATCAAAATACAATGGCAAAACAAGATACAATACGAATAGGAATAACACATGGCGATATTAACGGAATTGGTTACGAAGTAATACTTAAAACGCTCTCAGATCCACGTATTCTCGAAATGTGTACTCCGGTTGTTTACGGCTCGCCAAAAGTGGCAGCCTACCACCGCAAAGCACTCGATATAAATGACGTAAGCTTCAACCACATTCGTAATACAAAAGAACTGTTACCACGAAAAGCAAACATTATAAATTGTGTTGATGAAAATGTTCGTGTTGAATTGGGTAAATCAACCCACGAAGCAGGAATTTCATCGTTTAATGCACTCGACCGTGCAACCAGCGATCTTCAAAAAGGATATATCGATGCACTGATTACTGCGCCGATCAACAAGGACAACATTCAGAGCGAAGAATTTAACTTCCCTGGACACACCGAGTTTCTGGCAGAAAAATTCGACACAAAAGACTATGCCATGTTAATGGTTAGCGAAACCATGAAAATTGGTGTGGTAACAACTCACATTCCAATTTCAAAAGTGTCGGAAAGTTTAAGTAAAGAAACCATCCTTTCGAAGATCCGAATCATTGCCAAATCGTTACAACAGGATTTTGCCATTACAAAACCGCGTATTGCTGTTTTCGGATTAAATCCACACGCCGGCGATAATGGTTTGATTGGAAAAGAGGACAAAGAAATAATTCTTCCTGCAGTTATTCAGGCTAAAAAAGAAGGTATTATGGCACTTGGGCCATATCCTGCCGATGGCTTTTTCGGATCGGAAGATTACCGGAAGTTCGATGCCATTATTGCCATGTACCACGATCAGGGTTTAATTCCGTTTAAACTTGCCTCTTTCGAGCGTGGAGTAAACTATACAGCAGGATTGCCTGCAATACGCACTTCGCCGGCGCACGGTACAGCCTATGCTATTGCCGGAGAAGGAAAAGCATCGCCCGAATCGTTCCGTCAGGCTTTATATCTTGCCATCGACATTCATAAAAACCGAAGCATCTATCAGGAGATCAGTAAAAATCCGTTGAGGAATTACGAGATCAATCCAAACCAAGTGGATGAGAGTGTAGATATTGAGGCATCGGAAGACGAAGAAACTTTATAAGCAGCACAGGTTACCATGTACGAATATATCAAAGGTACTATTGCCGAAATCAGCGCGACAAATGTGATTGTTGAAGCAGCCGGGATTGGCTATTTCATCCATATTTCGTTAAACTCATACAGCGTTCTGAATGGTAAAAAAGAAGTGAAGGTGTTTTTGCATCAGATAGTACGCGAAGATGCGCACACACTTTATGGTTTTGCAACTACCAGCGAGAGGGAAGTATTCCGTAGTCTGATATCGGTAAATGGTGTTGGTGCGAGCACAGCAATTATGATGCTTTCCTCGCTGACAACCGATGAATTGAAAGCAGCTGTAACCACTGAAAATGTAAACGTTTTAAAAGCAGTAAAAGGTATCGGTGCCAAAACTGCACAGCGAATAATAATCGACTTAAAAGATAAACTCGGAAAAATACCGGAATCGGGCCAAATTTTATCAGTAGCGGACAATACTATCCAGATTGAATCGTTATCAGCTTTAGTCATGCTTGGCTTTGCTAAGAAGGATGCCGAAAAGATAGTATCGAAGATACTTCAGGAGCAGCCTGAAGCAAATGTGGAGAGCGTGATAAAACAAGCATTAAAAAGGTTGTAAAACGTACCCTTTCTGAAGAAACAAAAACAATGACTAGCAACTGCTTTTTCAGGAAAGCCTTTTGAAGTAGTAATTTTAATGAAATGACACTGAGCCGAAGTTTACCAAATATATTCTTCATTATTCTTGTATTGTGTGCCCTGGCAAATCCTTTTAACGGAAAAGCGCAGGAACTGCCCGAAATGGATACCACCGGCACCCTACCCTATCCTTTTAAAGATCAACCCGCATTTGGATACACCGATCAGGATTCAGCTAAATTATACCTGAATAAACCCAGCAATATCAGATACGAAATTGAGTACGATCCGGTAATCGGGCAGTATGTCTTTTACGAAAAAGTTGGGTCGCTGAATTATCGTTTGCCGCAAAGTATGTCGCTCGACGATTATATGGAGTACGATTTCGACAAGTCCATTCGCGATTACTGGCGATCGAGAACACAACAGGAATCAAACGATGCACGCGGAGGATTATTACCAAAACTAACCATTGGAAGCGAGGCATTTAACCGCATTTTTGGTGGAAACACAATTAACATTCAACCACAAGGTTATGTTGAGGTAAGCTTTGGCTACCAGGTAAACAAAACCGACAACCCATCGATTCCCGAACGCTTGCGCAAGGTGCCAACCTTCGATTTCGATGAAAAGATTCAGATGAATGTTAATGGCCAGATCGGTACAAAAATGAATATGCGCGTAAACTACAATACCGAGGCTACTTTCGACTACGAAAACAAAATGAACCTTGAGTATACGGGCGATGAAGATGAAATTTTAAAACGTATTGAAGCCGGTAATGTGTCGTTGCCATTAAATGGTTCCCTTATTACAGGAGCATCGAACCTGTTTGGTGTAAAAGCCGAAATGCAGTTTGGAAAGTTAACCGTTACCACCCTGTTCTCGCAGCACCGTGGAGAATCGAAAACCGTTGAAACCGAAGGAGGCGCACAGATTGCCACTTTCGACATTTCTGCTGTTGATTACGATGCCAACCGCCACTTTTTCCTTGCCCAGTATTTCCGCGATCATTATAACGAATGGCTAAAAAGTACTGCTGTACCGCGTTCGCCCATCACCATTAACAAGGTGGAAATTTGGGTAACCAATAAATCAAATGATTTCGACGATTCAAGAAACATTCTGGCCTTTCAGGATTTGGCAGAGCACGATCCGAACATATACAACAATGTTCCTCAATTTCAACAAACAGTGGGATTGCCTTATCCGCAAAGTGTTTTCCCAAACAACGGTGCCAACGGCCTGTATACCGAAATGAGCACTACGTACAGTGCTGTTCGTCAGGTTGAAAACATTACAAGTGTGATGTCGCAATTCGGACAGGATTTTATCGGCGGTACCGATTTTGAGAAAATTGAACAGGCACGAAAACTGAGCGATTCAGAGTTCACGATTAATAAACAATTGGGGTATATCTCGCTGAACAGTGCATTAAACACTGACGAGGTGCTGGCAGTGGCCTTCAATTTTACCTACAATGGTCAGACTTTCCAGGTTGGTGAATTTTCTACCGATGGTATCGATGCGCCAAAAACGCTTTTCATGAAACTATTGAAAGGCACCAACTTATCGCCGGGTAAACCAACGTGGAACCTGATGATGAAAAACATTTATAACCTGAATGCCTACCAGCTTACAAGCGACGATTTTGAGCTGAATGTTGTCTACCAAAACGATTCAACCGGAACATACATCAACTACCTTCCCGATTCACGTATCGAAGGTCACATCCTGCTTGAGGTAATGCGTTTAGACATGCTTAACTCGCAACTCGACCCGACCAAAGACGGTGTGTTCGATTATGTTGAAGGTATTACTGTAAACTCAAATACCGGTCGTATTATCTTTCCGGTGGTGGAACCATTTGGCAGCCATATTTCCGATTCGTTAATGGATCAATCATCCATCGATAAATATTCATTTCAAACTTTATACGATTCTACCCAGGTAAAAGCAGAGCAGGATGCCGAGCACAATAAATTCAGACTGACGGGTAGTTACAAAGGATCGTCAAGTTCAGACATTGCACTTGGTACTTTGAACCTGACTCAAGGATCGGTTACAGTTACTGCCGGTGGCCAGGTGCTTACCGAGAACGTCGATTATACCGTTGACTATACACTCGGTAGGGTAAAAATTATTAACCAGGCCTTGCTTGAGGCCGGAACTCCTATTTCGGTGGCGACCGAGAGTGAAGACCTGTTTACCATGCAACGCAAAACCTTAATGGGTACACATGCCAACTATGCTTTTTCCGATAATTTTAATATCGGGGCAACCATGCTTTGGATGAACGAACGCCCGTTAACAGAAAAAGTAGATTACGGCCAGGATCCGATTTCGAACTTAATGTACGGATTGGATGCCCGTTACAATACAGAAGCTCCGTTTCTGACCAAAGCACTTGATGCTTTACCGTTTTACAGCACCAACGCTGCCTCTGCTATCGATGTGGAAGCTGAATTCGCCCAGTTGGTGCCCGGTAGTTCAAAATCAATTGACGGGGCGGTTTATGTTGATGATTTTGAAGCGACAAAAACAGCCATTGATATGCGTACGCGCTCGGCGTGGATGTTGGCCAGTACACCGCAATATCAAAACGACATGTTTCCGGAGGCCAATCTCAATAACTCGCTGGATTATGGTGTAAACCGTGCAAAACTGGCATGGTACAACATCGACCCGCTGTTTCTTAGAAACAATTCGCTGACTCCTGATCATATTAAGGATGACAGAGCATTGCAGTCGAATCACCTTGTTCGTGAGGTATTTGAACCGGAAATTTTCCCCGAGCGAGAATTTACTACCGGTGAACCAACAAATATTGCCACACTCGACTTAGCATTTTATCCAACAGAACGTGGACCATATAACTACGATGCAGGTAATTCAAACTATTCGGCTGGTGTTAATTTAGACGGTTCATTAAATGATCCGGAATCACGCTGGGGTGGTATTATGCGCGAAATTCAGACCAGCGACTTCGAGAATGCCAATATCGAATACATCGAATTCTGGATGATGGATCCGTTTGTAAACGATACACTGGGTGAGCACACCGGGGGAGACCTCTATTTCAACCTCGGAGAAATTTCGGAGGATGTATTAAAAGACTCCAGAAAATCTTTTGAGAACGGACTGCCAACAACCGCAGAACTAACCAATGTTGATACAACAATTTGGGGACGCGTTTCAACACAACAGTCGCTGGTGAATGCTTTCGACAACTCAACCGATTCGCGCGGATACCAGGATTTGGGTTTTGATGGTTTGAATGATGATGATGAGCAAACTCATTTCGAACAATACCTGAAAGAGCTGGAGCTAAAAGTAAATAACGATGCTTATTTGCAGGCACTGGAAGACCCGTCGACAGATAACTTCCACTATTTCCGTGGAACTGATTACGACGATGACCAACTGAACATTTTAGAGCGTTACAAAAAATACAACGGTCCTCAAGGTAACTCTCCAACTTCGGAAATGTCGCCCGAGAACTACCCAACGTCGGCAACTACCTTACCCGATATTGAAGATATTAATGACGATAACACATTAAATGAATACGAGCGCTATTACCAGTACCGAATTAGTCTGCGAAAAGAGGACATGGAACTTGGAAATAACTTCATATCAGATGTTCGACGCGCACGTGTTGAGCTTAAAAATGGCGAGGTTGGCGAAGTTGACTGGTACCAGTTTAAAATTCCGGTAAACTCTCCGGAGGAGGTTGTTGGTAACATCAGTAATTTCAACTCCATTCGTTTTATGCGTATGTTTATGCATGGATTTGCCGATCCAACAATTCTGCGTTTTGCCACACTTGACCTGGTACGTGCCGACTGGCGTCGCTACACCGGTGATATTCTGGAAGAAGGTGGCCTGCCTTCAGCCGATGCAGAACTGGATATTGCTGCTGTAAGTATTGAAGAAAATTCAAGCCGCGAACCGGTTAACTATGTTTTACCTCCGGGAGTATCAAGAACAATCGATCCGGCAAACCCGCAATTGCGCCAGTTAAACGAACAGTCGATTGAACTGAAAGTAACAAACCTGGAACAGGGTGACGCACGCGCAGCCTACAAATCGTTGTACATGGATTTCAGAAGGTACAAAACCCTGAAAATGGAAGTACACGCTGAAGAGATTGAAGAATACCCGCTGGATGATGATGAACTGTATTTCTTTATCCGTTTAGGATCGGATTACAATTACAACTATTACGAATACGAAGTTCCGTTAAGTCTGACTCCTCACCGTAACTACGACGGCAACCAAGAAAGTGAACGTTACCTGGTTTGGCCCGATGCCAACCGGATAAACATTCCGCTGGAGTTATTTACCGACCTGAAACTGGAACGAAACGATGTTATGCGCACCGAAGGTTCATCCCTCTCAATTCAGGATATATACGTAGGTTCGCATAGCGACTGGAACGATGGTAAAAACCGCGTAAAAGTAAAAGGTAGTCCAAACCTTGGCAATGTTGAAGTAATGATGATGGGAGTTCGAAACAAAAGAGGCCAGGTAAACACCGGACCAAAATCGGTAATTGTCTGGGCCAACGAATTACGCCTTACCGATTTCGACGATGAAGGTGGCTGGGCTGCCAACGCTAGGGTTTCAACACGTTTAGCCGATTTGGGTAGTGTTGTTGTAGCCGGACGTAAACGTACTGCAGGTTTTGGAAGCATCGACGAAAACATTAACAGCCGGTCGATGGACGACCTGGATGAACTTGACGTGTCAGCTTCAGTTGACTGGGGTCGTTTCTTCCCCGAAAAAGCAGGTGTTCGAATTCCAATGTATTATGGTTATTCGAACAGTACAGCAACACCAAAATACGATCCGTTAAATCCGGACATTGAATTAAAAGAATCGTTGGCTCATGCTCAAACCAGTGCCGAGAAAGACTCAATAAAACACATATCGCAGGATGTTGTTGAGCGAAAAAGTATCAACTTCACCAACGTAAAAGTTGAACCGCAACGTCAGAAAGAAAAAACACATTTGTGGGATCCGGAGAACTTTGCTGTTACCTATTCATATAACGAAACATCAAAACGAAACATTACAACGGAATACAATGTGAATAAAACACACCGTTTTATGTTCTCGTACAACTACAGCAACCGCCCAAAACTGATCCAGCCTTTCAGCAAGGTTCAGTTTCTGCAAAAAGGTCCGTTAAAATTAATTGGTGATTTTAATTTCTATCCGCTGCCAACACAAATCTCGTATCGTACCGATTTGTATCGCAAGTATCACGAACGCCAATCGAGAAATATTACCAATCCGAACCTGATTCTTCCGGCAACTTACGATAAGGATTTCTTGTGGAACCGTTACCTCGATATCCGCTATGATGTTACACGCTCGCTGAAATTTGATTTCTCGTCACGCGGTACTTCACGAATTGATGAGCCCGATGGCCGGATCAATAAAAACGATGATGATTACGAATGGAAACGCGATTCGATCCTTACCAACTTATGGAATTTAGGACGACCTACCGTTTACAACCATAGTTTTAATGCTACTTACCAGGTTCCTATTCGCAGTATAAAAGCGCTGAACTTTATGAGCGGATCTGTTCGTTATTCGGGAACTTATGAATGGGCTGCCGGTTCGCTTACCGAGGATGATATTAATATTGGTAACGTTATTACCAACACACGCAACCTGACACTTCAGGGTAATGCCAATTTTCAGACCTTATTTAACAAGGTGCCCTATTTTAAAGAGGTGAATCAGAAATTCAGGCGAACAGGTCGAGGCCGGGGAAGTTTGAACCAACGAAGTACCAGGGGAAATACAAATCAACAAGCCGAACCGCTTCAAAAGAAAGAGGAAGAAACATATACAAGCAGCATGCGCTTAACGGCCGATCAGGGCCAGCAAATTGCGCACAAATTAAATACTAAAAAGGTAAAAGTTCTGGTAACCGGTGTCGATGGCAAGGTTATTCCGGGACGAACAACAATTGTTGATGCCAATACCATCGAGTTCATTCCAACTGTTGATGCACAACAGGCCATGCTTACTGTTTCAGGTAAACGTGGCGACCAGCCATTTATAAAAGATGTTCTGGATTTAACAACACGAATGGTTATTGGGGTACGTACATTCTCGGCAACCTACAACAAAAGCGGAGGTACCGTTCTTCCGGGTTTCCTTCCTGAACCAACATTGTTTGGAGCCAGCACATTTAGTGGCGATTCGGAATGGGGAACTCCTACCATGGATCCAAAATTAGCTCCGGGACTACCATTTATGTTTGGATGGCAAGACCGCAATTTTGCTGTTAAAGCCGCAGAAAACGGCTGGCTCACCATCGATTCAACTTTAAATCAGCCGTTCCAGATTATGGAAAACGAACGAATTAATTTGCGCGCATTGTGGGAACCTCTCCCCGACTTGCGAATTGATTTAACGGCAAACCGCTCGATATCAAAGAACATCACCGAGTTTTATAATTACGACTATAGTGCCGGTGATTTTGTGGCAAACAGCTACTCCGAGAGTGGTAATTTCAGCATGACGACTCTAACATTGGGAACCGCCTTCTTTAAAATAGGAAAAGAAGACGTAAGCAGTTCAGATGCTTTTGAGAACATGAAAGAATACAGGAAAACTATCGCACATCGTTTGGCGGATCAACGTGGTACAAGCGCGGGCTATGTTCCTGGCACACCACACCCCAATTATCCGGACTACCCTTTCGGTTACGGACCAAATTCTGTGGAAGTTCTTGTTCCGGCATTCCTGGCAGCTTATCAGAATAAAGATCCGGAAAGCGTTTCATTGAGCATGTTCCCGTCGTTAAAATACATCCGTCCGAACTGGAGTATTCGATACGAAGGTATGGTTTCGCGTATTCCGGGACTGAACAAGGTAATGCGTTCGCTGAATTTCCAACATACCTACCGTTCAACTTACAACGTTGGATCGTATTCTACCAACCTCAACTTTATCGATGCAGAAGATGGTTACACCATGGTTCGCGACCTGGCTGATAACTTTGTTCCGGCTTACGACTTTAATACCGTTAGTATTGTTGAAGCTTTCAACCCGTTGATCAATATTGACATCATGTGGTTGAGCGACCTGACTACACGCGGTGAGATTAAACGTACACGTAACCTGAACATGTCGTTATCAAACAACCAGCTTACTGAAATTTTGAGTAATGAATACATTTTAGGTGTGGGCTACCGTTTTACGCGAATGGATTTGATCATTAAAACGAAGAATTCGCAACAAGCTTATTCTAACGATTTAAATGTGCGTGCTGATATTTCGTACCGAAAAACAAAAACGTTGTTGCGCCAGCTTGACGAAGCAAACGACCAGATTACTGCAGGACAAGGTAACTTTACGTTAAAAACTTATGCCGACTACCGCTTAAGTGATAAGTTTGAAATGCGTGTTTATTACGATCGTATTATCAACGATCCGTTCACCTCGCTTTCGTATCGTACAACAAATGCAAATTTTGGTGTGAGTTTCCGTTTTACATTGGCCAACTAATTGTTAAACCAACTTTATTTTGAGAAACAGTTTTTAAAGCTTATATCGACAATATTTTGATTTTTCAAAAAAAACGTTTTTCTTGCAGAGGAATTAATTAAAAAAATGCAAAAAATAAATACAATATGGCTTCCGTGGTGGGGTCTTCTTACGTAAGTTAGGAGTTAAGAGCCATATTGCTATTTTTAAAGATATGACAGGCCTGCTTCTAACAAAAGCAGGTTTTTTTGTTTAATAGAACAATAATTATGAGAACAAACAATAACATTTGGTGGTGGCGTAGCAACTTTTTACAAATATCGTGAAGAGAGGATACGTCATTGCATAAATTAAAAGCGGCTCATCGGATTTCACGGTGAGCCGTTTTTAGTTTAAACACCTTGCTGACAACAATTTTGAATTGAAATACAAACAAAGAACAAAACATAAAAAAACAAAATGGAAAAACTCAATTTTAAACCTGTCGTTCGTAAAATACTTGCCGACACCGTAACTCCGGTAAGCATTTATTTGCGACTTCGCACGCTTTATCCTAAGTCGATATTGCTGGAAAGCTCCGATTACCACGGAGTTGAAAATGCTTACTCGTTTATTGCTTTTAACCCTATTGCCAATTTTAAGGTAAATAATGGCGATGTTATCATCGATTTTCCGGGAAGGGAAAAAGAATCGTTCACGCTTTCTCCCGAAAAAAAGTTACACGATGAACTGGACAACTTCTTCAAAACATTTAATGTTGATTCGGATGAAATTGAATTGCCTGCCAACGGTTTATTTGGCTACCTGAATTTTGATGCCATTCAACATTTCGAAAGCATTCGTTTTTCATCACCAAAAACTGAAGAATACCAAACGCCGGAAGTACACTACAGTTTTTATAAATATGTAGTTGCCATTGATCACCACAAAAACCAAATCCACATTGTTGAGAACCTGTTGGAGGGCGAAGAATCGCAAATGGATTACGTTCATCATTTATTGGTAAACCTTAATTTCTCAACAGCTAGTTTTGATGTGCGTGGCGAGGAAAAATCGAACATCACCGACGAAGAATACATGCACATGGTAACAAAAGGTAAAGAGCACTGCTACCGTGGCGATGTTTTCCAGATCGTGTTGAGCCGTCAGTTCTCACAGGAGTTTATTGGCGACGATTTTAATGTTTACCGTGCGCTTCGTTCGATAAACCCATCGCCTTACCTGTTCTATTTCGATTACGGAACTTACAGTATTTTCGGATCGAGTCCGGAAGCGGAGATCAGGATAAAAGACAATAAAGCTTATATTCACCCAATTGCCGGAACGTTTAAACGTACCGGAAATGATGATCAGGATCGTGAACTGGCTGAAAAGTTAAGCAAGGATCCAAAAGAGAATGCCGAGCACGTGATGTTGGTAGATCTTGCCCGTAACGATTTAAGCAGAAATGCCGATAATGTAATTGTGGAAACTTATCGCGAAGTGCAATTCTTCTCGCATGTAATTCATCTGGTTTCGCAGGTTTCGGGAGAAATTACCGACGATACCAACCTGATAAAAGTATTGGGAGAAACTTTCCCTGCCGGAACACTTTCGGGCGCACCAAAATATAAAGCCATGGAACTGATCGACAAATACGAAAACCAGAACCGTGGTTACTACGGAGGATGTATTGGTTACCTTGGCTTTGACAATTCGGTGAACCATGCGATTATGATCCGCTCGTTCTTGAGCAAGGACAAAAAACTGTTTTACCAGGCAGGTGCCGGAATTGTTGCCGACTCGCAGGAAGAGAGCGAACTACAAGAAGTGAATAATAAACTGGCTGCATTGAAAAATGCGATTGAAATGGCTAAAGGTATAAATTAAAAACTTGAAATGATGAAGATATTAGTTATCGATAATTACGACTCATTTACCTACAACCTGGTACATGCCATCAAAAAGATTTCTGGCCAGCCGGTTGATGTATTTCGCAACGATCAGATTGCCTTGGAAGAGATTGACAAATACGACAAGATCGTTCTTTCTCCGGGTCCCGGAATTCCTGAAGAAGCAGGTCTTTTACTCGACATTATAAAAGCATACGCACCAAAGAAAAGCATGCTCGGTGTTTGTTTGGGTCACCAGGCCATTGGCGAAGCTTTTGGCGGTAAGCTGCACAATATGAACCGTGTTTTGCATGGAATTGCCACACCCGTAAAACAAACCGGAATTAAAGCACAATTATTTGAGGGATTGCCCGAATCATTCGATGTGGGCCGTTACCACTCATGGATCGTTCAGGATGAACAGTTACCGGAATGTTTTGAGGTTACCAGCTACGACGAAGACGGTCTGGTAATGTCGATGCAGCACAAAGAATACGATGTGCAAAGTGTGCAGTTCCACCCGGAATCGGTACTAACTCCGCTGGGAGAAAAAATGATCGAAAACTGGTTGTATCCGAACAAATAGTCTATTCTTTTCAAAAAAACTCAAAAGCTAAAAAATGAAAGAAACATTACAATACCTATTTGAAGGAAATACCCTTACTCGTGAAGAAGCAAAAGCTGCATTAACAGGAGTTGGAAAAGGCCTTTATTCTGAAGCCGAATTTGCCGCATTCCTAACTGTATTTAAAATGCGTCCTTTGCAGTCGGAAGAACTCGGTGGTTTTCGTGATGCGATGGTAGAACTCAGTAAAAAAGTTGATCTGTCAGATTACAACGCAATTGATATTGTAGGTACCGGCGGCGACGGCAAAAACACGTTCAACATCTCCACACTATCCTGTTTTATTGTTGCAGGAGCCGGAGTGAATATTACCAAACACGGGAACTACGCAGCCACTTCAACCAGTGGCTCGTCCAACGTTTTGGAATTTCTGGGATACGAGTTCAGCAACGAAATCGACAAACTAAAAAGCGATCTTGAAAAAGGAGGTTTTTGCTTTTTACATGCACCTCTGTTTCACCCGGCAATGAAACACATTGCTCCGGTTCGCAGAGCCTTAAAGGTGCCAACCTTTTTTAATATACTTGGGCCCATGATCAATCCGTCGGAGCCAAAATACCAGGTTCTCGGAGTGAACAACAGCGAAAATTTCGACCACTACAAAAATGTATACAACACAATGGATGTTAACTTTGCCATAGTGAACAGTGTTGATGGTTACGACGAGATTTCGCTGACTGCCGACACGCATTTTGCCACAAAATCGGAAGACAAACTGATTGCTCCGGAAGAATTTGGAATGCCACAAGTTGCCCCCGAAAAGCTTTTTGGTGGCGAGTCGGTTGAGGATGCCGCTAAAATATTTATCGATATTTTGAAAGGCAACGGTACATCAGAACAAACTAATGTTGTTCTTGCCAACGCTGCCGTTGGCCTGCAAGTTGTTTTCCCTGATAAAACATTAGCTGAATGTGTTGAAATGGCGCGCGAGTCTTTACTAAGCGGAAATGCGTTGAAAAAGTTGGAAGCAGTTACAAACAAGTCCTTTTAAGACAGAGCAAATTAAAGACAATGAATATTCTTGATAAAATAGTAGCAACAAAAGAACAGGAAGTAGCTGCCCAGAAAAAAGTGGTTAGTATTGAGCAGCTGGAAAAATACCCGGCTTTTGCGAGAAAATGTAATTCTTTAAAAGAAAACCTGCTGAAAGAAGGTGCTTCCGGGATAATTGCAGAATTCAAGCAAAAGTCGCCATCAAAAGGAGAGATCAATTTCTCAGCAAAAGTGGAAGAAGTTACCGCCGCTTATAACGCTGCCGGAGCTTCTTGTCTTTCTGTACTTACCGATTTTGAATATTTCGGTGGAACGTTGGCTAACCTGGCGAAAGCACGTGAAGCCAATCCCGATATCCCCATTTTGCGTAAAGAATTTATGATCGACACTTACCAGATTGTGGAAGCAAAGGCTTATGGCGCGGATGTGATCCTTTTAATTGCCGCGTGTCTTTCGAAAGAAAAGGCGCTGGAACTGGCAAAAAAAGCAAAGGAACTTGGGCTGGATGTTTTAATGGAAATTCACAATGCCGAAGAATTGGAGATAGTTAACGACTATGTTGATGTTGTTGGCGTAAACAACCGCAACCTTAAAACTTTTGAAGTGAGTGTTGAAACTTCGGTGGAGCTTTCGAAACTTATTCCGGCCAAATTTGTAAAAATATCGGAAAGTGGTTTGGCGGGAGCTGCCGAGATCAACTACCTGAAAGAGCATGGTTTTAAAGGCTTCCTTATTGGGGAAACCTTTATGAAAACTGATGATCCGGGTGCGGCTTGTAAAAAGTTGATTGGGGAGATTAGAGATTAACAATCACCCCCACAGCCCCCTCAAAGGGGCAATTATCCCCTTGAGGGGATTTAAGGGGTGAAACTTAACAAGTGAAGAGATGACAAACAACCTTAAAATAAAAGTATGCGGGATGAAATTCACCCAAAATCGTGAGCAGGTGGAAGCACTTGGAGTGGATCTGCTGGGCTACATTTTTTACGGCCCTTCAAAACGATTTGTTGGTGACACTCCCGATGCCGGACTCTTTCAATCTGACAAATCCAAAGTGGGTGTTTTTGTGAACGAGAATGCATTTGAGATTCTTGGATTAGCTAAAAACTTTGGATTCGAATACATTCAGTTGCACGGAAAGGAAAATCCAAAAACCTGCGGAATATTAAAAAATCAGGGTTTGCGCGTTTTAAAAGCCTTCCCAATGGATGATGATTTTAAATTTGCTACAACAACAGCATACGAGGGAAACGTGGATTATTTTTTATTCGACACCAAAACCAAACAGCATGGCGGTTCGGGTAAAAAATTCAATTGGCAAATTCTGGAAAACTACACCGGGAGTACGCCCTTTTTCCTGAGTGGAGGAATTGGTCCTGACGACGTAGCAGAGATTAAAGAGCTAAACCATCCGATGCTGGCGGGAGTAGACCTGAACAGTGGTTTCGAAGACGAACCCGGATTAAAAAACATTGAAAAACTGAAAAAATTTATAACCGAATTGAAACAATAAAGTACGGAATACGATTATGCCGAAAAGATGGACAAATCTTCCGGCTTCGGTCTTCCGACTTCCAACTTTAATCATATGAAGTATCAAGTAGACGAAAAAGGATATTACGGCGAATTTGGCGGAGCATGGATTCCTGAAATGATGTTCACCAATATTGATGAACTCAAGCGCCGTTACCTGGAAATTATAGAATCAGAAACATTCACAAAAGAATTCGATCAGCTGTTAAAAGATTATGTGGGGCGTCCGTCGCCGCTGTATTATGCCAGCCGACTTTCGGAGCATTACGGCAGCAAAATCTACCTGAAACGGGAAGATTTGAACCATACCGGCTCACATAAATTGAATAACACTATCGGACAAATTCTGTTGGCGCAGCAGCTGGGAAAAACACGCATTATTGCCGAAACAGGTGCAGGTCAGCACGGCGTGGCCACTGCTACAGTTTGCGCACTGAAAGGTATAAAATGTATTGTTTACATGGGAGCTTTGGATGTTTCGCGCCAGGCACCAAATGTAAAAAAGATGAAAATGCTTGGTGCCGAAGTAATTCCGGTGCACAGTGGTAACAAAACGCTAAAAGACGCAACCAACGAAGCCATGCGCGACTGGATCAACAATCCGGAAGATACGCATTACATTATTGGCTCGGTGGTTGGTCCGCACCCCTACCCGGATATGGTTGCGCGTTTCCAATCGGTTATCAGTGCCGAGATGAAAAACCAATTGCTGGCACAAACAGGCTCCGAATTTCCGACACGTATTTTGGCGTGTGTGGGCGGAGGAAGTAACGCTGCCGGGGCATTTTACAACTACCTGGATGATGAGCAGGTGGAACTGATTGGTGTGGAAGCTGCCGGAAAAGGTGTAGATACAGAAGAAACAGCTGCAACTTTAACTGTTGGGTCACCAGGTGTACTTCACTCGAGTAAAACCATGCTGATGCAAAATGATGATGGCCAAATCACGGAACCTTATTCAATTTCAGCAGGACTGGATTACCCGGGAATAGGGCCATTACACGCGCACCTTTTTAAAACCGGTCGTGCGAAATTTTTGGCTGCCACCGACGAGGAGGTATTACAAGCCGTGCTGCTGATAACACAAAAAGAAGGTATTATTCCGGCACTGGAATCGGCTCACGCACTTGCTGCATTGGAGAAAATTAAAATGAATCCTGACGATGTGAATGTGATTAACCTTTCGGGTAGTGGAAACAAAGACATGGAAACTTACCTGAATTATTTTGGATACTAAAAACGAACACTGATAACACAGATTCAAATGATTTCCACAGATAATAATCAACGAGAATCTGCTAAATCAGCGTCACCTGCGTTCTATTAAAACTATTATCATGAACAACAGAATCAATCAACTTTTCGAAAGAAAAAATAAAAACATACTCTCGGTATATTTTACTGCTGGGTTCCCCAATCTAAACGATACCGTTGAAATTATTCAGCAGCTGGAAAAAAATGGTGTCGACCTCATCGAAATCGGGATGCCATTTTCCGATCCAACAGCTGACGGTCCAACCATTCAGCGAACCAGCGAAATTGCCTTAAAAAACGGTATGTCAATCAAAGTGCTTTTCGAGCAATTAAAAACCATTCGCGAATCGGTTTCTATCCCACTGGTTTTAATGGGCTACCTGAATCCGGTTTATCAATACGGTGTAGAGAAATTCTGCCAGAAGTGTAACGAAATTGGTATTGACGGCACTATCCTGCCCGACCTTCCGTTGGATGAATTTGAGGCAGAATACAAAACAATTTTTGAGCAGAATAACCTGCACAATATTCTGCTGATTACCCCACAAACGTCGGAAGCGCGTATTCGTCAGATCGACGATGCCAGCCAAGGATTTATTTACATGGTTTCATCGTCGTCGACAACCGGTGCCGGCAAAAAAGTTGAAGATTTCCACAAGGATTATTTTGAGCGTATTCAGGCAATGAACTTAAAGAATAATCGCCTCATCGGGTTTGGAATTTCCGACAATGCCACTTTTACCAATGCATGTAAATATGCCAGTGGTGCAATCATCGGAAGTGCCTTTGTAAGCTCATTTAACAAGGAGGTAAAAACAGCCGAATCGATTTCGCAGTTTGTTAAAAATATGCTTACATCTGATTAATACTGGAGTTGTAATTTTGGGTGGTAAATGTTCAAGAACACCGGATGTTTTGAAACACAAATTAGATATAAACAACCTAAGCGACACGCGTTCAACAGGATAGAGTTTAACCTTCAGAAAAGCCCCAGTTAATTAGTGTTAAAGAATATTTTACAGCATACTTTAATTGATTTTTGCATGTTATTTTTAGTAGCGAACAATAAATGTAAGAGCCATGTTTGAATACGCAAAAGTAATTCTACCCAAAGTTAGTTTTAGCAAAGAATTGTTCAGGAAAGAGTTATCCAAATGCATTAACTGGGTGGAGCCCGATCAGTTGCAAAACCTACGCGACTGGTGTTATGAAAATTTTAAAGAAATGTACCCCGATGTACTGGCAAAAGCGTTTGCCGACATCGCGGCTTAAAAGTATTAACCGGGCGGGATTTATTCCCGCCTTTTTTATGGTCAAAGTTTTTTGATCATCCAAATATCACACCCGGTGTGACCTGAGTCTCCCATAGGGTTTTCCAATTTTTTAAATCCGCCCCTTTCATACATACCGACTGCATTGTCAAACTCGGGCAAAGTTTCGATATAGATTTCCGTATACCCCAACTCTTTAGCCGATTCAAAACTTTTCTGCATCAATTGAGTTCCCAAACCTTTTCCCCGGGCTTTCGCCAACAAATAGAATTTTACTAATTCTACACAACCTTCTGGCAAACCATCGGTAGGATAAATGCCGCAACAACCTAAAATTTCGCCCTCGTTTTCTGCTACCCAAAGTACCGATCTTTCATTCTCAAATAATTCGAACAGATTGTCGGTGGTTGGATCTGAATACACAGTCCCTTGTTTCGGAGCATCCGATTCTTCAAAAGCCGCCCGGATTATGTTGGCTAAAAATATATTATCACTTTTCTTTACCTTCCTTATATTCATAATTTAATCAGTGTGATTTTTGCAAAAACAATACTATTTATCATCGTATTCGGCAGATTCCATTTTGCTCTGAAAATATATATATAATTAGGCAAATTCCAAACCATTGTTCAGGATTGCAAACAAGTCTAACATAAACAGTAACAATCTGTAAACACCTTCAAATTTGACTAGTAACACCATACTTTTGTCAGTCAACTGTACGATTTAATCTGCCAACAGCATGAAAACCAACAACAAAGCTCAAATCTAAATATCAGCAACTTTAATATACCGAAGTTTACCGTTGGTTGATTAAAAATGCACTGTATTTCTCCAATCCGTAAGTTTGATCGAAAAGCTAAAAATCCGGCAAACGCTAAAAAGCACTAACCGGTATGTAAACAACATTAAACAGGGGGTTCGGGGAAATTAGAATCGTTAACAGCGGCACTCCATTTTTTTACATAGAAACAGAATTAAACAGCATTTAAAATGTAAAAAGTGCATTATCTGGCCGGCTGGCAGATAATTAAACTCCCGTTTCCCCGACGGGAGTTTTCCTTTGGAATAATAACAAAAGCGAAGGGTAATATCGCTTGAGTATAAACATAAGTTTTTGTCTGTGAATCAAACACGATAAATCCTTTCTGAAAAGTGAAGGATTAAAGTGCACGTTTCACCTGGCAATTTAAAATCTACAATTTGAATCATATGAAAAAACTACTTCTATTAGTTGTTGCTTTGTTTTGTGGAATGAGTATACTATTCGCCCAAACAAAGCAAATTAGGGGAACGGTTACTTCATCTGACGATGGACTGCCAATTCCTGGTGTTTCGGTTGCGGTTAAAGGAACTACGACCGGAACAACCACCGATCTGGATGGTAAATTTACATTAACCGTTCCGGACGATGAAATTCTTGTTTTTTCCTTTGTTGGAATGAAACGACAAGAAGTGCCCATAACCAGCGCAACCGTTTATGATGTTACGCTCGAGTCTGATGTTATAGGCGTCGACGAAGTTATGGTAGTAGCTTACGGTACTGCTAAAAAGGAATCGTTTACTGGTTCGGCCGGCGTGGTCGACAACGAGGTGCTTCAGAAAAGACCCGTTGCCGATATCTCGAAAGCTTTGGAAGGACAGGTTGCCGGTGTTCAAACCACATCAGGAACCGGCCAACCGGGCGAAGGCGCAGAAATTATTATCCGTGGTTTTGGTTCTATCAACTCCAGCAACAATCCGTTGTATGTAGTTGATGGTGTTCCTTTCGATGGTAACCTGAACTCTATAAACCCGGGCGATATTGAGTCGATGACCATTTTAAAAGATGCATCGGCAGGTGCACTTTATGGTTCGCGTGGTGCAAACGGTGTGGTAGTAATTACCACTAAAAAAGGCCAGTCGAAAGAACTTTCGGTTGAACTAAAAGCCACCTACGGATTTTCGAGCCGTGCCATAAAACCTTACGAAACACTGAGCACTGCCGACTTTATCGAAGCATCGTTTCAGGGATACAAAAACGCATTGATTTATACCGACGGTATTCATCCTGATCTGGCAGGACCGATGGCGGTTGAAGCCATGGCCGGAAGTACCGGTATTTTTGGTGCAAACGAAATGTACAATCCTTACAACATGCCAATTTCTGAATTAATCGATCCGCAAACCGGTCAGGTTAATCCTTCAGCTAAATTGCTTTACGAGTCGGACTGGCTCAACGAAGTAACCAACAACGAAGCTACAAGACAGGAATACCAGCTATTTATAAATGGTGGTTCCGAAAATTCTAAAGTGTATGCTTCCATAGCTTATCTGAAAGATGAAGGTTTATTGAAAACCACCGATTTCGAACGTATTTCAGGAAGAATTGGCGCGGAGCTGACGCCTAAAACCTGGTTTAAATATGGCGGTAACGTCAACTTCTCAAAAACGGAAACTTCCTATTTGGGCTACGACGGAACCACTTCAAACTCTAACGTTTGGTATTCCGCGCAATTTATGGCACCAATTTACCCGGTTTATATTCAGGACGAAAATGGTAATCCTATTCTTTCTGAAACCGGCGAGAAACAATACGACTATGGTTTAACCCGTCCGGCGGGAGCAAACCCAAACTGGAACCCCGTGGCAACTTTATTCGAAGATGCTTATGAAACCACTGCCGACAACCTGTCGGGAAGATTTAATCTGAACTTATTGGGTCTTGGTCTTGGCAGCTCATTCGACGGGCTTTCATTTACTACAAACGTTGGTTTCGATTACATTAACACGAACCAAACCGTTTATTGGAATCCGGAATTTGGTAACGCTGCCAACATTGGTGGATACTTAGATAAAACGAACACACGAAGCCTTTCTTATACTATTAACCAACTGTTACGTTACGAGAAAGACTTTGGAAAACATAGCATTAATGTGTTGGCCGGTCACGAGTTTTACAAACTTACCATTAACGAACTGGAAGGTTCAAAATCGGGCTTCCCCTACTCCGGAATTAAGGAACTGGCACCGGGATCAACAACCTCGGGTCTTACTTCATTCGAAGATAATTATACAATCGAATCGTTCCTGAGCAATGTTACCTACGATTATGCTGACAGGTATTACCTCTCGGCAAGTTTCCGTACCGATGGTTCATCGCGTTTCCACAAAGATTACCGCTGGGGCGAATTCTGGTCGGTTGGTGGATCGTGGCGTGTTAGTGAAGAGAGTTTTATGGAAGAAATGACTTTTATCGATAACCTGAAACTGAGAGCCAGTTACGGAAAACAAGGTAACGACAATATTGGTACATACTATGGCTGGCAGTCGCTGTATAACCTCGACTGGGCCAATGCCAACCTGAACGGAGCCTTACTTTCATCGCTCGAAAACACTTCGATAAAATGGGAAGAAAACAACAACTTTAACGTGGGTATTGACGCCGTTCTTTTCGAGCGTGTTGATTTTAGTTTGGAATATTACCGCCGTCGTACCGTGGATATGTTGATGGAAAAACCAATGGCAACATCACTTGGTTTCGACAGTTACTGGGCTAACGTTGGCGAAATGCTGAATACCGGTTTTGAATTTAACTCGAACATGAAACTCATCTCGAAACCAAACTTTGTTTGGAATGCCAACATCAACCTTACTACCTTAAAAAACGAGATTGTTGAGCTGGATGGTGAAACAGATCAAATCGTTAACGGTAACACGATTCAGCGTAAAGGCGAAGAAATAAATTCGTACTACCTGGCACAATCTGCCGGAGTTGATGTAGCTACCGGAGCTCAGCTTTACTGGGTTTACGATCTTGATGAAACCGGCGAACCGGGTGAATCATACCTTTCTGACGATTTCCAGAAAGCATCGCAAAGTAAACGGATTTCGGGCAGCCGAATCCCCGACTTTTATGGTGGTTTTGGTAGCAACTTCATACTATTCAAAAACTTCGACATGTCGTTTATGACCACTTTCTCGGTGGGTGGAGAAGTTTACGAGAGTGTGTATAGCAACCTGATGAATCCGGTTTACATTGGTACCAATTACGCTGCCAATGTTGAACGCGCATGGAGAAATCCGGGCGATGTAACTGACGTACCGCGTATTCAGAACGGAACCGGTTTCTCGCGTCCGTTTACCGATAGTCAGTTGATTGATGCATCGTACTTTGCAATTAAAAATATTACGGTTGGTTACACACTTCCGAAAAATATTCTGCAAAATGTGGGTATCGAGAGCGTTCGCGCTTATGTAGCTGTCGATAACCTGGCCATTTTTTCTCACCTCGACGGAATGAATCCGCAGTACAATTTCTCCGGATCTACCGACTTTTCATACACTCCGGTTAGAACAAGTCTTTTCGGAATTGAATTAAAATTTTAAAACAAACAGATCATGAAAATAGATAAAATTCTAATCCTGTTATTTTTATTGTTTGTAGGTTTTGCCTGCCAGGATGAGCTGGATACAAATCCTACCGACAGTACATCGGGCGATGTGTTATTCTCCGATGTTCAGAAGGCAAATGTGGCGCTAAACGGAATTTATCGTGCCATGTATGTAGCCGACGAGTGGTCGGTAAACTGGGCCCACGAGGAATTTGGCGTAACAGCCTTTATACTTACCTACGACCTGATGGGCGACGATATGGTTCAGAACGAAGGCGGTAGCGGTTGGTTCTGGTTCGACTACATGTACAATGTAAAATCGGATTACACGCATAAAAGCGGGCGCCCTTATTCGGTGTGGTTTTTCTACTACACGGTAATTTCGAATGCGAACTCAATTATTGCTGCCCAGGATAATTTAACGGGAGCACCGTCAGAAATAAGCAGCCTTGTTGGGCAGGCTTATGCCTTACGCGCTTATGCCTATTTCAGCCTCATCCGTTTCTACCAGCAGACTTATGCGGGTAACGAAGATGCTCCGGGAGTGCCAATTTATACCGAGCCAACCACCAATGCGTCGGAAGGAAATCCGAGAGGTACGGTGGCCAATGTTTATACACAAATTGAAGCCGATATTCAGCAGGCACTTACATTACTCGATCCTGAGGTGGCGGCACCGCGCACGCATCCCTCGCATATCGATTATTATGCAGCGAACGGGTTAAAAGCACAGGTGGCTTTAGAAAAGCAAGATTGGGCAACCGCCGAATCAGCAGCAACAATTGCCATGAGTGGAGGAACAACAATGCTTTCGTACGACAACCTGGCAAACGGATTTGCATTTAACGATGCCAACTCAGGAACAGTGTTGTGGGGCTTACAAATTATAGCGGAACAAATAGCAGACACCGAATCGTTATTCGGACACATGGATGCCAGCACATCGTCGTATGCTGAAAATGCCCGCAAATGTGTGAGTTCGTGGTTGTACGACCAAATGGCAGATACAGATGTAAGAAAACAAGTGTGGTGGAATGGCCCGCTGGAAGAAGATGCTCCGCTGGGTACACAGTTAAGCTACAACCAGTTTAAGTTCCGTTTCTCAGATCCGTCTAATGCTTTGGGAGATTATATTTTGATGCGTCACGAAGAAATGATGCTGATAAAAGCTGAAGCACTGTGTATGCAATCCAAGTTCGGAGAAGCCCGTACAATCCTTATGGACCTGATGGCAGAACGTGATCCGGATTATAGTCTTTCAGGATTAAGCGATGCCAATACACTTACAGTAAACGATGCAAATGGACCTACGACTCCTCTTGGAGGATCGTCAACTTTACTCGACGAAATTATCCTGCAACGACGTATTGAATTGTGGGGCGAAGTAGGCCGCATTCTTGATATCAAACGTTTAAAAACAGGATTCTCACGCGATTTCGAAGGCAGTAACCACACACAGAAATTGCTGTCGCGTAATACGCTCGATCCGGAATATCCAGATTTTGTGATGTCGATACCACAATCGGAATTCGACGGGAACAACAACATGGACGAGGTGAATGACCAAAACCCATGGGCTGACAATTAAAAAATACGACTATGAAGAATATACAATTAGCACTATTGGTTTTTGTTCTGGCTTTTGCAGCATGCGACCAGGACAATATTGGAGAACTATACGAAACCGATGCGTACGTAGCTTTTAGCTCCTCCATCGTGGTGGACAACCTGCTCACCGCTGAAAATAATTATTCAGTAAGTGTACAGGTGGTGCGTACAGATGGTACAGGAACTGAAACGGTTAGTATAACTCTTGAACCGAACGATAACATCGATGGCGTTTTTGAACTGGAAAGTAATACGGTAACCTTTAACGATGGAGAAACAGTTGCTTACGCTAAAATTGTTCCGCTGGTAGCAGCTACCGAAATTGCACCGGGTGTTACCTTTAACTTTAACATGAGTTTAAGCGATGCCACTGTGTCGGAGTTTTTTGGAACAACTACCTACAAAGCTTCGCTGAAACTTGACTTCACTTCAATTGGTACTGGTACATTCGACTCTCCATTTTGGGGCGAAGTATTACAACCCGAAGTCTACCAGGCCAGTCTGGGTTCGGTAACATTGTATAAAGCAATGGGATTATTCGAAACCGGTTACGATATTATTTTTATTGTTGATGGAACAACAGTAACCGTGAATGACCAACCGGCGTGGTATTACGATGATGAGTACGGCGAAGTTTATATTACCGGTAGCGGTACAATTGACGGCAAAGTTATGACACTTACACTTACACATTTTATTCCTGATGTGTATGCCTGGGATGCTTCGGTTGAAACATTTACTCTACCATAACGAATCCGACCAAAGATAAAACACTTAACAGGGCTGCCTTTTGGGCGGCCCTTTTTTATGTGGCATTCCTTCTAATTAGCCGATTGAGTTACTTTAATGTGATCAAAATAATCACCTGCTTCCAATTCAATTCCTAATTCTCGTTCTGTATCTCCAGTGTTTTCACTCATCGTAATATAAATCTCGGTAGCGTTTTTTCGCTCAATCTTAAATTCAGTCTCTTCAATTATAAAGTCATCTGAATTCGTGTCCTGGTCTTCTAGATTGATGTATGTTCCGTTAAAACGAACGTCTGTAATCCACCACCATTCACCTTCAGTAGTTATGGTAACACTATTTTCGTTAGCATCAAATTCAACTTCCTTTTGAGAGAGTTTAATGTTATCCTCCCATATACCAATCGGTGACTCTTTATCGTTACAGGAAATGATCGTGAATAAACTAAAAAGTAAAAGCAACTTTTTCATAACAGTAAGTTTTTTGTTTAATACATGATGGAGGAACGACAGAATTAGTTGCGTGAGACTCTTATCTTTTAATTTGTTTACCCGATTATTTTCCCCTTTTTTAACTTTTCATATTTAATGTC
Source organism: Draconibacterium sp. IB214405 (assembly GCF_033963885.1). Lineage (NCBI taxonomy): Bacteria > Pseudomonadati > Bacteroidota > Bacteroidia > Marinilabiliales > Prolixibacteraceae > Draconibacterium > Draconibacterium sp. IB214405. The sequence continues at coordinate 1,549,652 of NZ_JAXBMA010000001.1, read as the reverse complement.
AACCGATAAAATATGAGACTGCCACCATTTTTCGAGGAACTTTATAATGTCTCCCGGATCCGGCGGATTAGCTCCCAATAAATCATAATTAAACATTGCAATCTTATAAATATATTCGCCGTGCAATCGAATATGTTTATTTAATTCGGGGTAAGCGATTTCTTCCATATACGCCTCTTCCTTTTTAAAATGAGCCAAACTATAATCAGTCATTTTCGAAAGAATTGCTGCAAAATCATTCCGATTACCGTTCGTTTCCATAAAATCAACCAGGTTATTATAGATTTCTATTAGTGATTGATGATCATTGTCCATTACCCTGTTGCCAATAGACAGCTTATCCGACCATCTAATTTTAGTTAAAGTCATCGTGTATTTGATCTTAATGTTTTAACAAGTTTTGGGAAATTTAAAATTAGAATAAAAAAACTGCTTTCTACAAAATTTCCATGACGGAAACTACAACCTTATCCACAAGTGTTTGCTGTTCATCCTTTTGTTGCTGAATTTTACGAACTACATCCATCCCTGAAATTACCTGCCCGAAAGCTGCAAAACCCTGTCCATCCGGATTTCTTTTGCCACCAAAGTCCAGCTCAGGCTGGTCGTTCACACAGATAAAAAACTCGGTGGATGCTGTTCCCGGTTCGCTACGTGCCATCGACAATGTGCCATCCAGATGTTTTAATCCGGTGGTTTCGGTGGTTTCGTGTGCGATTGGCTTTATTGTTTCAAAACGTGGCTCGGTATATATTCCTCCCTGAATCACCTCTATTTTTACGTCGTTATTGGGCTGGTTATCCATCCTTACCACCCGATAAAATAAGGCATTTTTATAAGTGTCCTCCGTCACATGTTCTAAAAAGTTTTTGGCGCTAAGCGGAGCATTTATCGTATCAATTTCAACAATAATATTTCCAAGGTTAGTTTGCATTTTTACACGCGGAAGTTCCTGAGCTGCGGCTCCAAACACCAATAGCAGAACAGGAATAAAAAAGATTATGGCTTTCCTCATAATTTATTTTGAAGATTATGTTTTTCTTGCAATCAAATGTACAAAAAACGGTTTTGGGAAACCAATCATAAAAATAAAACAAAAAGCTCATGAAGAAATTTCAATTTTTGCTGATTCTGCTGTTGTTATCGGCGCTTACTTTTGCACAAAATACACTAAAAGGTTTTCTCGAAAATCAACCTGAGATTAAAAGTGTTGAACAAATGGACTGCACCGATTTTTTTGCAGCCAAATACAAAATAATGGTTGAGCAGCCTGTGGATCATTCCGACCCGTCGAAAGGAACTTTTTTGCAGCGCGTATTGATTGCCGACAAAGGTGTTGACCAACCTGTGGTTTTTATTACCGAAGGATATAACGGTGGATATTCCGAAAATCCAAAATACATTAACGAACTCTGCCCGATTTTGGGTGCCAACCAAATTTGTATGGATCACCGTTATTTTGGTGAATCGATGCCGGAACCTCTTAACTGGGATTACCTGACTGTGCGCAATGCCGCTGCCGATCATCACCATGTTATTCAGCTGATGAAAAAATATTATTCGGGAAAATGGATAAGTACAGGAATTAGTAAAGGCGGACAAACTACGGTTTATCACCGCTGGCTTTATCCCAACGATGTGGATGTTTCGGTTCCATATGTCGCACCGTTGAATTTTGGTGTTGAAGACGGACGTCATGAGCCGTTTATTGCCAATACCACCGGCACTGCCGAAGGACGAGCAAAAGTACGTGCTTTCCAGTTACAGATTCTTAAAAACCGCGAAACATACCTGCCACTTCTCGCGCAATATTGTGCGGACAAAAAACTTCATCCACTGCTAAATAACGACGAGCTGTTGGATTATGTAGTGCTCGAATTTTCTTATGGTTTTTGGCAATACGACAACTCGCTTGATGATATTCCGGCACTGGATGCACCGGCTACTGAATTATTTGCTGAGTTGGTAAAGGTATCGTCGCCTATGTACCTGGCCAGCGAAGGTGTCGATATTTTTAAATCGTTTTATGTGCAGGCGGCACACGAATTGGGTTACTACGGTTACGATGTAGAACCGTTTGCAGCTTATCTGTCGATTAAATCTGCAGAGGGCTGGCTGAATCGTATTTACCTTTCGGAATTAAATATTGAGTACAAGAAAAAGACTGCAAAAGAGGTGAAAAAATTCATCAAAAAAACGGATGCCAACATGTTGTTTATTTATGGTGAATGGGATCCGTGGTCGGCCTCGGCATTTGAAGTTCCGAACAAACCTAATTTCCTGAAAATTGTAAAACCAAAAGGAAGCCACAGCACCCGAATCGGGAATTTACCTACAGAACAAAAACAACAAGTAAAAGAAACGCTTGAAGACTGGCTGGATATGGAAGTGAATATCGAGATTTAGAAATATTTATTCAATAAAAATGTGACCATTAAAGTCACACTGAGCGAAGTCGAAGTGTTGATTCAATAGTCTTCCCTGCCTGTCGGCAGACAGGGACTTCGCTCAGACTTACGCTCTACAAAAAGAACATTGCAACACCTCCAACAGTAATAACTGCCCCCAGAATTTCTTTCCAATTCACCTTCTCTTTAAACAACAGTATTGCAGGTCCGATGATGAGCACCGGAACAATGGCCATTAATGTAGCAGCAATTCCGGTTTGTGTATTTTGAACCGCGAGCAACGAAAAAGACACCCCCAAAAAAGGACCAAAAAAAGCTCCCAGTGTAATTCGTTTCATGGCCGGGCCATTTTTTAATGCAGCCCAAACGCGGGGCCATCGTTTCATAAAAACAAAAAGGATTGATAAACCAATCATCCCCGCCAAAATTCGTATCTGTGTTGCTGAAAAAGCATCATAATCGCCCATTCCCTTTTTACTAAGTACCAAACCGGCAGCCTGTCCAAGTGCTCCGCCTAAAGCCAGTAAGATTCCCTGAACAGGGTACGACGATTTAATCTTTCGGACCTTTACACCGTTTTCTTCGGTTTTCTCCCGTTTCAGAATAACGATAATAATTCCGGTCATGGTAACAGCCATTCCCAGCCAGCTTTGAGGCGAGAGTACCTCATCCAAAAGCAACCAGCCAATAAGCGCTGCAAACGGTGGCGCCAGTGCCATTAATAACATGGCAATTCGTGCTCCGATTAAAACAAACGATTGAAAAAGGAGTAAATCACCAATGACAAAACCAACCAAACCGGAAAAAGCCAGCCATTTCCAGGCGAACAGACTTGCATCGGTTGGAAAGAAAAAACCGCGGCTTATCCAGCTGAACGTCCCCACGAGAAAGAATGCAATTATTAAACGAATTAAGTTCACGGCCAGCGAACCTACTTTTTTTCCTGCCGACTCGAAGGCCAGCGAAGTTACCGTCCAGAAAACTGCGGTTAGCAAGGCGGCTATTTCTCCAAAGTGATTTTGCATGTGGTAAATGTACTAAATCACTTCGATGTATTTATCTATTTCTTAGGAAGTAAAGTGAATCAATTACAGTGGAATGAAGAAAAAGAAACACCTGAAACCGGTTCAATTATCAATTATTGGACAAAAAAAAATCCCGACATTTTATGTCAGGATTTTCCCTCCTCATCTCTAGTCCTATAAACAACTTAATCTTGGTCACACATTCATAAATGGTCCTTCTCCTCTTCCCTCTATCACAACCTAATTCTAACCAAAAATATGTCTTGTTTTATCTCTTTTTCTCAGGTACAAATATAAATGCTAAACAACAAGAAAATGCAACTTTTTAGCTGATTCGAACACCGAAAAAAACTGATTTTCGACTTCCTTTTTACTGAGTATCAAGTAAGTTTTGAGTAGGCCGGGTAATATACAACATAAACCAAATCGTTTCCGTGAAGGAAAATATTCATAATTTTACTACACTATCATTAACTAACTAAAACCAATGAAACGCACAGCTTTACTTAGTTTGCTACTTCTTTTGTTGCTGGCCTGCGATAAAGATGAGTACCCCGGCGTTATACGAGGCAATGTATGGCTAACCGACAATTACAAATTCGTTTACCTTGATTCGTATGATGACAATAGCGGAGTTAAAATATCGCTTTGTGATAAAAACGGTACGGTTACAAAAACCATTTCTGATGAAGATGGTAACTATGAAATTACGAATGTTAAGCCCGGAGAATTTAAACTGCTTTTTGAAAAGGAAGGTTTTTCATTTTATGAGCTTTTTGATATCAATATTGAAGGTGCCGACACAATCGATCTCACCTACCCCCAGAAAGAAGGCGGCGTGATTTGTTTGCAAAAATTAGAGTCGTTTACATTCCAAACAATCAAAGGGCCCTACATTGATTCGTATAAAGGCAGCCTCCCGGAAGGACCATACGAAGGTCAGTTTGGGTTGGTTTACGACATTGTAACGGAAATAGGAGCATCGAGAGATTTTATGTGTATGGCGTATGTTAGTACAGAGGAAGATGTAGATTACATGAATTACCAAATGGCAATATTCTGTCATAATATGCACAGAAAAAGCATCGGCAACAGAATATTAAAATTCAATTTTCATGATCTTGACCGCGAACTGTTCCCGTTAAATACCACAATATACATCCGCTATTATCCGTACGACGGGGATCCGATAATTTACGATCCCTGGTTAAATATTGATAAGTATTGTACCATGCATTTCGATAAAAGTAAACTGGTTTCTTTTACAATACCTGACGATGAAATGTATTTTGAAGGTTCTCCACTATAAAAAAAGAACCATTCCCCTAACTGAGGAATGGTTCCTTTTTATCGTTAATCCCGATTTATTATTGGGCTAAAAACTCAGCAACTGTTGCTCCCAGTTCTTCGCCTCGTTTATTTTTTGCAACGATTTTACCGTTTTTGTCTACCAACAGACTTGATGGAATAGAACTAACCGCATACATTTTGGCAGCTGCATTGTTCCAGTACGCAAGGTCCGAAACATGCTCCCAGGTTAAACCGTCATCTTCAATGGCTTTTAACCATGCATCTTTATCCCTGTCGAGCGAAACACCAAAAACGCTAAATCCCTGGTCTTTGTATTTGTTGTAGGTAGCAACCACATTGGGATTCTCTGCACGACATGGGCCACACCACGATGCCCAAAAATCGATCAGCGTCAACTCGTTTTTCGAATAGATATCTGAGAATTTTACAGGATTTCCATCCGCATCGTTTTGGGTAAAATCAGGTGCATTTTGTCCAACGGATACCTTTTTCAGTTTTTCAATTTTTTCTTTTAAGGTAACAATCTCAGGTACAGTACTTAGTTTTGGATCCAGGGCATTAACCAGAGCTTCCAGTTCAGCCTCATCTTTTTCGTACTGAATTTGTGTAAGCAGCATAGGCGTAACATACGACGCCGGATTGTTTTTTACAAAGTCCTCCTGCAGTGTACCAACACTTGCATATAACTCCTCAACCTGTTTCATCAACTCCTGGGCTTTTGTTGTATCGCCGGCAGCGCTTGCGGTGCGTGCTTCCTGGTACAGTCCCATATATTCTTCACCAATTTTCTGAATTTCGTCGTTTATCTTTTTAAACTCATCGTGAGTAGACGATCCGCTAATCGCAACACCGGCAATAGAATCGGCTTTGCCAGTAACAGCAATATTTGCATTCTCAACAAAAATAATCGCCTTGTTGCGCTGTCCGTTTACTGATAGGTAATACAATCCAGGGAATTCCACTTCGCCTTCCAAAACAGCAACTCCGTCAACAACATCTGCGGTATCAATTCCAATCCACTGGCTTGCTCCACGTTGTTCAAGCACCACTTTCCCGTCGGCACCATCGAGTTTAACAGTAATTTTAAAACCATTTTGCTGTGTGCAGGCGGCAAACAAGGCAACACTAAAAATAACAACTAATAACTTTCTCATTGTACAGTTTTTTTCTATTTATTGAATTCTGGTCGAAGATACTCATTCTAAGTATTCTTCAAAACAGATTGATTTTAATTATGCGATAGAATTTAGTTAAATTGCAAAAGATAAATCAGAACAATAAATGGACAAGGAAATAGCTTTAGTTCTTTCGGGTGGCGGAGCTCGTGGAATGGCTCACATTGGCGTAATTGAGGAACTGGAAGAACGTGGTTACAAAATAAGATCGGTTTCCGGCACATCGATGGGAGCGCTTGTTGGCGGAATATATGCAGCGGGGAAATTAAAAGAATTTAAGGAGTGGGCCGTTTCGCTCGACCGCCACGACATGTTTCGGATGGTTGATTTTTCGTTTGGCGGGAACGGACTAATTAAAGGTGAAAAGGTTTTATCGAAAATACGCGAGTTTGTACCCGATGAACAAATAGAAAAACTGCCGATTGACTACGCGGCAACTGCTGTTGATTTAAAACACCGCGAAGAAGTGGTTTTTACCTCAGGTAGTTTATTCGATGCCATTCGCGCTTCAATTTCAATTCCTACGGTTTTTACTCCGGTGGAGAAAAATGAGCAAATACTTGTCGACGGCGGCGTAATGAATAACCTGCCAATTTCGAATGTTTTCCGCCGAAATAAAGATATGTTGGTTGCCGTGCATGTAAACGCTGCTATTCCGATACCTCTTCAGTTTGTGCAAAAGGAGGATGTTGTTGAAAAAGAATCAGCGTACAGGAAATGGATGAACGAGTTTTACGACTTTCTACATATCCATCATCCTAAAGAAAAAAAAGAACGGCTTGGTTTTCTTTCGCTCATGGAGCAATCCTTGTCTACAGGAATGTTAAAACAAGTGGATTATTCGATTGAAAAAGGTAAGCCCGACGTACTAATAAATATTTCGCGCGATGCCTGCGGAACCTACGATTTCTACAAAGCCAAAGAGTTAATTGAAATGGGACGTTATGCTGCAATTCTTGAGCTTGACAAAGTAAAATACAATGCCTAAAGTTTTAATAGTAAATAATGCAGAACCGGGAATTCGGGAGTTTGCAGAACCAATCGAAAAAATCATTTCGAGCGTAGGTTCTACTTCTGCGTTTATTGAATATGCAGCTTGTGCAACCACTGACTTGAATGCATTCGACGGCATAATTTTAACGGGTTCGCCACAGGGCGACGATATTGTTGAACATCATCTTCCCTATTTCCGCTGGATAAAAGATTTTGAAAAACCCGTACTCGGCATTTGTGCCGGACACCATGTAACCGGTTATTTATACGGCTCGGAACTTTTGAGAAGCAAAGAACCCGAAGCCGGTGATTTTGAAGTGCTGATACTTCAATCTGATCCGCTTTTTACTAGTCTTCCGGAAAAATTTACGGTGAAACAAATGCACAACGACTCCATAACTTTACCCGATGAATTTGTGTTACTGGCAACATCAAACACCTGTAAAAATCAACTTATGAAACACAAGGAAAAACCATTGTACACCTGCCAGTTTCATCCCGAGTTTTATAATCATCAGCTTCTTCGGAATTTTATTACCCTTTGTGAGTAATTTCCTCCCCGAGTAAAAGACACTGATGTAAAAAAAGCCATCCGTGCAATACGAATGGCTTTCTGAATTGATTGATAAGAAATTAGATTTATTTCTTTTTAATATCCTTAAATGTCGCTCCTTGTGAGTGAACAGTGTTAACTGCACGACCTGATGGATCGGCATTTCCCTGGAACGAAGCATCCCACTCAAGAGCAGCAGCAGTACTACATGCAATTGAAGCCTCAGACGGTACACAAGCTGCAGCCGCATCCGACGGGAAGTGTTCGCTGTAAATTTCGCGGTACACATATTCTTCTTTGTTCATAGGTGGGTTAACCGGGAAACGATATTTTGCATTTTCCATCATCTCATCGCTCACCTTATCTTCTGCAATTTGTTTCAGTGTATCGATCCAGCCATAACCAACACCGTCAGAGAATTGCTCTTTCTGACGCCAAGCCACTTCTTCCGGTAAATAACTGGCAAATCCTTCGCGCAGACAATGTTTCTCCATTTTTCCGTCTTTCGCCATTTTGGCTTCCGGATTAAAACGCATTGCAACGTCAACAAATTCTTTGTCGAGGAATGGAACACGGCCTTCAACACCCCAAGCAGCCAATGATTTATTGGCACGCAAGCAGTCGTACATATTCAGTCGGCCAACTTTACGCACACATTCTTCGTGAAATGCTTCGGCATTTGGCGCTTTGTGGAAATACAGGTAACCCCCAAAGATTTCATCAGCACCCTCGCCGGTAAGTACCATTTTAATACCCATCGACTTAATAACACGCGAAAGCATGTACATTGGTGTTGATGCACGAACCGTAGTTACATCGTAAGTTTCGATGTGGTAAATTACGTCTCTGATAGCATCCAAACCTTCCTGGATGGTATAATTAATTTCGTGGTGAACAGTTCCGATATGATCGGCAACTTTACGAGCTGCTGCCAAATCGGGCGATCCTTCCAAACCAATTACAAACGAGTGTAACTGTGGCCACCAGGCATCTTTTTCACCTTCATCTTCAATACGTTTCGATGAGAATTTTTTGGCCAATGCCGATGTTATAGATGAATCCAACCCACCTGATAACAGCACTCCGTAAGGGACATCCGACATTAACTGACGCTGAACAGCATCCTCTAACGCTTGCGACAGTTCTTCAATACTTGCAGGATTATCTTTTACTGCATCAAATTCCTGCCAGTCGCGCACATACCATTTTTTAATTTCGCCGTCTTTGCTATATAAATAGTGCCCCGGAGGAAACTCTTCGATCTTCATACAAAAACCTTCCAACGACTTTAGTTCCGATGCAACATAGTAGTTACCCCATTTGTCCCATCCCTGGTACAATGGAATAATACCAATATGATCGCGACCGATCAGATATGAGTCGTTTTCTTCGTCGTAAAGGGCAAAAGCAAAAATTCCATTCATCTCATCCAGGAATTTTTCCTTTTTGTCGTTGTACAAGGCTAAAATCACCTCGCAGTCAGACTTGGTTAAAAAATCGTACTTTCCTTCGTAACGCTTACGAATTTCACGATGATTATAAATTTCACCATTAACGCCTAATATAAGTTTCCCGTTTTTACTGTATAATGGTTGTCCTCCTGATTCAGGATCGACAATCGAAAGACGCTCATGAGCGATAATCGCCTTCTCTCCGCAATAAATGCCCGACCAATCCGGTCCGCGGTGACGAACCTTTTTACTCATCATCAACACCTGAGGGCGGAGATCCTCTGCTTTAACTTTTAAATCAAATGCTCCTACAATTCCACACATATTCGTAAATTTTCTTAGCTGTCAAATATTTTGCTTCAAAAATAATCACTTTGTCAATACGGCAAAAATATTTGTGACAATTTTCTACTCAAATTAACAATTACCTATCTTTTTAGGATATAAACTCCGATTATTAGATCAAATTAACAATTTAAATTAATCGAAATACCCCCTAAAAAAGACCAGGCACTTTTGGTTTGCTTTACCATTTTTCGGGAACACCCCCTAAAAAACAAAAGCAAGCCTTCAAAAAAGTACATATTTTTTCACAAACACCCTAACAGTAGTCAGTAAAAAAGAATGTTTATCAACAGCTCAAAAATTTAACCAATCTATTAACAAATGCCCCCTCGTGGTAACAAATTAATTCCTGGCATCCACATTTACTTAAATATGAAAGTTACTTGCAGCTAGAAATTTTACGAATATGTAGGTTTGATTGTCAAATATTAGAAAGCGTTACAGGAACCGAATCTGAATATTGTCGTCTACCTGTTCGAAATTAAAATTACCAGCTTGTTCCAGGTCGCATTTCTTTTTTCCACACTCGTTTTTAAGATTCGCGTATATATTCTGTGCATCCTTTTCGGTACAATCTTCATGAAAAAAACAATGCAATTTATCTACGCGCTCCTCATCAAACTGAATGATAAATGCTCCATGCTCCGGAAAAACCAAATCTTCGTAAGCATAAGTAATGTCTAATCCTGTTGCGTTATTTACAATTTGCCGAACGGCTTCGAGATCTCTGTAATTCATAATAAAAGCTTGTAGCCTGAAGTCAGAAGACCGAAGTTTTCTTATTCAGGACGAATTAATAATTATAAAGATGCAAACCACATACGTATCTGCTGATACACTTCGGCCTGCTCGTATGTTTGGCACTTCACCAGTTGCATATTTATCGCATCATCAAATTCAACATCGGTAAAACCAATTTGCTGCATCAGGCTTTCTTTCGATGGCACTTTGTAACATGCTTTTCGAAATTCGCTCTCGGTGGTTGCCTTTTTTACAAAAGTTATTGCTTTGTCGATTGCCATACCTCTAATTTTTACACGATGTTGAACTACATGAATTGCACCCGCTTTCGCATCCCCACAGTTCGCGTGCGGCTTGCGAGGTAAATGACTCCAACTGGTTTTGGGTAAAAAAATCGATATTCTTTGTTACGTTGCTTCCGCGTGCTTTAAACACCGACAATCCATTGCGTGTAAAAATCTGCAAAACCATTGGCGGCAAATACCCGCTGATTACGTTGTTTATCCCCATACGTTTTAACTCCTGCGTGAGGTCTCCCGGATTCGGGCTGATCTCTTTGGTCTCTTTACATTCGAATGAATTCAACTCCGAATCGTAAATACAAACAAACCTCGCATTATGAAAACCGCGTGCAATTTTCGCTTTTTCTGTCTCCTTCTCGGTAATCGGTAACATTACTCTCATATCCTTCACATTAAAATTGTTTGGCATAAGCTGGGCAAAAGCGATACCACAATTTACAGCACACTGAAAACCAATTCCTTGTAAAAAACAGATTTTACTTTAACCATTCTTTTTTGTAAGAAAACACAGCTAATCCTACAAAAATGTAGGGTTTATTATTTCAAAAAGTCTTTAATAAAACGCTGTTTGGATTGATAGACATTTTCCTCCCAAATACCTTGATAATCGTGTTGACTGAGATGATGCCCGCGATATGGCACTGCGTAGGTTATTTTCTTTCCTTCCGCCTTGTTTATTGCGGCATAAATGGCATACGACGGACAGGTGACATCAATCAAACCTATCTCGGTTACAATCGTTGCGGTACTGCCCTTTAGCAAATGAGCGGTGTCGAAATACGGAATTGTTTTTACTAATAAGGATGAATCTGCATCAAACGACATAGGATTTGGCCAGCCAGCAATTGCATTCCCGAAATGACTCACCATGTTTGACATTGCCGGTACAGTTGCAACAACAGCACTTACCCGGTGATCGAGCCCGGCTGCTGCCAATGCCTGTCCTCCCCCCTGGCTTTCGCCTATTACTAAAATACGTTTTCCGTCCCACTCGGGCTGATTGGTTAAAAAATCGAGTGTACGCATCAGGCGTAAGTACATACCTTTAAAATAATACTCATCGCGACTTTCTGCACCTTGTTTCCAATATTCTTTTAGTTCTCCTTCCTCCAGCGCACCGTAATACTCCTGTGGTTCTCCATTTAACATTCCGTGCGCATTTAAATCGAAAGCCAAAGCGCCATTTCCCATCTTAGCGTATCGAAGTGCTTCTTCAGGTCGCGACAAACACCACGATCCCTTTACACCGGCTGCATGAACATATAGTACGATTGGTAAGGATTTTTCTTTGGCATTTTCAGGTTTTGCAAAATAACCACGCGCCGGTTTGGGTACTGTGCTATTTATCTCTACATCCCAACAGTTGTATCCATTCTCATCCGTCGATACAGCTTCCTTTTTCAGCTTCATCGGCAAAGCCTGCAGTTCCTCTTTTTCTTTTGTCCAAAACCGGTCAAAATCTTCCGGACGTTTTGTTCCCGGTTCGAATTTTTCAGGATTAATTACTGCTCCTAACTCAGCATAATTTTCGCCTGCGCTAACTTTTACAATCACTGCTGACGGCTGCTTAAATAATTCGCTAAACACAATAAATTGCCCGCCGGGATTTGCCATTCGTCGTTTCTCCACCTCAAAACTGTAGTTTTTTCTCACTTCCACAACTATCGAATCCGATTCCACACCTTCGAGATTGGCAGTAAAAATTACTTGCTCACCGGTTTTATAAATACCGGTTTCATTGGTTTGTGCAAGCTGAATTTGTTGTGCACCACAAGTAGCAGTTATAAAAACAGACAAAAAAGCTAATGCGAGACAACGCTGAAAATTACTCATTGGAAATTGGTTTAAATTGAATTACAGTATAAAGTAATCTCAATTTGTAAAAAGAACAAAATGAAACTATCGAAATTTGATTAACTTTATTGTAGAACATCATCGATATGAAAAAACATGTAATTATAACCGGAGGCGCACAAGGCATTGGCAAACATCTGGTTCTTGAGTTGCTGAGCGAGAATTATGCGGTGTCGGTTTTTGAAATTGACATAGAGGCCATAGCTGAATTTCAAAAAGAAATTCCCCAGGAAATGGTTCAGATTTATCATGTTGATGTTTCAGATGAGGAGTCAGTGAAAGCAGCAATCTATAAATCGATGGACAAACACAGGAATATTTATGCGCTGGTTAACAATGCCGGGATAAGCATAAATAAAAACCTGACAGATCTTTCGCTTGATGAATGGAACAAGGTTATTGGCACCAATCTCACAGGTGCATTTCTTTGCTCGAAATATGCAACACCATTTATGAAACTTAAGGGGGGCAGGATCGTGAATATGGCTTCAACAAGGGCTTTGCAATCGGAGTCTAACACAGAAGCGTACTCTGCCAGCAAAGGTGGTATTTTGGCGCTTACACATGCGTTGGCTACAAGTCTTGGCCCCGAAATAAAAGTAAATGCCATCAGTCCGGGCTGGATTGATGTTTCAGCTGTGAAAAAGAGCTCTGTTGCCAATCAGGACAAACTTACAAAAGAAGACCATGCCCAACATCCGGCAGGGCGCGTTGGCAAAGCTTCGGACATTGCCAGCATGGTACTCTTTCTTCTTCAGCCCGAGAATGATTTTATTACCGGACAGAATTTTGTTATCGACGGAGGAATGACCAAAAAAATGATTTATGTATGATCTTATTGAGCTGTTATGGTAACCTCGTATAAACCATCGGTATCCTTGTAGGAAAAGTCAGCATTCATATGATTGGCGATTGTGGATATCAGTGCATCCGAACACACCAAAAAATCGTTGTATGAAACTCCGAATGGTCCTCCTTCTTTAAATGACAGATTCATATTGCTCATCGTAAATCGGACCATCTTTTCATTCTGCTCCTTAATTTCCATCTCGCTATACGGATTCACGCCCTTTAAAATAAACATGATCTGGTTTACAAAAGCTGCGAAACCGGCCTCCGGATTCCAGAAAGCTTTAAACTCTTCGCCAATATACTTGCCATACGCTTCAGGCGAAACTCCTTTTTCTTTCGCCATGTTTAGTCCTGCTGTAAAATAAGCATAAACATGGTTATAAAGCACTTCCTTTTCCTGATCGGGAGTGAGCTGCGGAACAGCAAAAGATTCTTGAGCAACGAGTGTGGTAGTGGATAACAATCCGATTAAAACGATAATTAAAGTCTTCATAAGTCTGGTTTTAATAATTTGAAATTGATACGAAAGAAACCCGCCCTGACAATACCAGGACGAGTCTCATGTTGCGATTTTTAATTCATGGAGGATATACGATATTCCTTAACAAAAGTTATAACCTCAATGTCTTACTATTATATTTTGTATTTTCCCAAACCCGGAGCTAAAGGGCTATTGTAGGAATCCATAAACATATCCGGCACGTTGCCAGTGTTTACTTTTTTAATGAGAATTAAAGTTGGCCAATCAGAAGCCAATCCAATCGCTTCGTCATTCTCATTATACCAAACCCCATCTTCAAGATAGTCAGTAGCTCTTTGTGCTACCAGTTTCTGAAACGACGACCATTTTTCACCATCCTTATCCATGCTATAATGAAAGGTTATCCACGCATTAGAGTCTACCCAACCACTGTAATCCCAGGCATATACCGGATAAATTCCATCTTTTGTTATCAGCGCATCATTCCAGTGCATTACTAGTTTACAATCTAACAAGCTTGGATAAATAGGGAAGAAACCGAATTCATTGACAAATTTAACAATAAACTCATCTCCTTCTCCTTGATACGGGCCCTCATTCCACTTATAAAAAGGCATAAAATCATACAAATAGTCTCCCATAACAGCATTCATTAAATAGCCATTAAAATGGTGAGCATTCCAGTTAAATCCCCACTCATCGAAACCATTTAATTTATCATTACCCGAATTTCCACTTTTTAATTCGAGGCTATCAACAGGATCTTCCACAAAGTTTTTTTCGCATCCGGCAAATACCAGGATTAGGGTACATACCACGAATAATAAGATTGATTTTTTCATCACAATTAGTTTTAAAGTTTATGCTACAAAGTTCCGCCGAAAAGGCTTTAACAACTTATCAGCGATGAAGCATAAACTTTAAAAATTGACGCACACCTTACAATTTTGTAGCATGCCAAAAAGATCAGGTAAAAAATAAAGGTGCTAATCAGGAATGTGTATCCGAAGATCATCGGCCAGAGCAATGTAGCGTTTATTGGTCTTTACAGCTTCAAAAACCGGATGAAGCATCAACACGGGTAAGTCCTCATTCCTATATTCGTAAGCAATATCGAGATAATTAAGCGCTCCCTCTTCCCGGTCGACAAGTAGATGAGCCATAGCAATAATAGGAGGATTTGAGCAGTATAATTTATCGCCGGCCGTAAATTTCGTTAGAATAAAATCTACCGAATGAGCAAAATCATTCACTTCAAAAAAGGCAGCCATATCATTATTCCCCATTGTTTTATGTAACTCTTTCCACGAATCTTTTGCCATTTCACTATCTCCATTAAGATAATAGGCAAAGCCAATACCATCCCACGCAAAACTATAATGTGGATATAGCTCAAGTACCTTCCGGAATTGTTGTACCGACTTTTCATACTCTCCGGCATACATATAACGTTCGGCTACCAAACAACCGATACGGGCATTTAACGGATCATATTTTTCAGCGATTAGTGCATACTGAACTGATTTCTGATTATTCCCCTTGATCAGGTAATAATCAGATAAAAGCATGTAGCCATCCTTATTGTTAGGATTCAACTTTAATCCTTTTTCAGCCATCTCCTTCATACCTTCCCAATCCCAATCAACCTTGCGCATAATCAAACCTTTTGTAATATAAGCTTCGGCCAGTGATCCATCCAATTCGATGGCCTTATCTAAGGCCATATTTATTGCCTTTTGGCTCTCCAATCGGTTCTGTAAATTTTCTTCATTATTGCCGGGAAACATTTTGTTCTTTGCCATGTAAGCTTCTGCCAGACTACAGTAAGCAGGTGCAAAATCAGGATTGATCCGGATTGATTCTTTTAAGTAATTGATTGCTGTGCTTACTGCTTCCGGATTTTGTTGCTGCCACAGCTGCTTTCCTCTCAAATAAAGTTCCTGTGCTTTCGGATCAACTTCTACTTTTGGATTCGTGTCATCAGTAGGCAGAACGGCAAGGTTTATCTCATTTGCAATACGGCTGGAAATATCGCCCGACAATCCGCGTAAATCTGTAGCACGGCTGTCATATTTATTGGCCCATAAATGACGTTCTTTTGGGAATGGTTCGATCAACTGCACAATTACACGTAAACTATCGGCACCATAAATCACCGACCCTTCAAGCAACAAATCAACCCCCAGTTGTTCGGCAATTTCGGAATACAGTTTTACGGAATCTCGAAACAACATGGCCGACCCTCTGGAAATTACGCGTAATTCTTTGAAACGCGATAGTTCAAGAGTAATGGCATCGGTTAGTCCCATTGTCAGGTATTCCTTGTCTTTCTTTTCCGACAGATCGAGCAAAGGCAAAACAGCAATCGAAGCATATTGATTGTCAGAATTTGTTTGTTTCGTGAAGTTCGATCCCCAATAACCAAAAACAACCGTAACTATGATAAACGATATGAATAATGCGAGTACTTTGAACCTGTTTCGCGGTGCAGGTTTCGTGTGTGCCTGCTCCTCGACATTAACACCCTTGTCTTCCAGTTTTTTATAATCGCCGGGCGTGCATCCGTATTTATCATGAAAACATTTATTAAAATACGACGGGCTGCTAAAACCAACCTTATAGGCAATTTCTGAAGCAGTTTGATCGTCATTCGCAATAAGTGCGATGGATTCTTCCAAACGGATATCGCGAATAAACTGGTTGGCAGATTTCCCGGTTTCGGCCTTTATCTTGCGTAGAAATTGAGAGCGGCTCAATCCCATTTTGGCGGCAAGCTCACTAACTCCAAACTTTTCATTCTCCAGATTATCGAGAACGATTTGTTTGGCTTTATTAATGAAAGACTCAGGCATAAGGCTCATTCATTTGGTTTTCGAACGCATCACAATCATTTAAATATACGATTTTTACAACACACTGAAAAACAATCGCCTAACTCACCAATATGATAACAATCAATTTCGAACCTATGTAATTTTCATTAAAATGAAATAAAGAAAATTAACCGTAAAATTTTCATCTGTTCTTTTCGTAGCTTATTCTCCATAAAAATGCAGAACGTTGCTTGTTCGCCGGTTGGTTTTTGATGCGATGGAGGTACGTCCATTACCTTAAAAAGAAAAAGCCACCCCCTTGAAGGAAGCAGCTAATTTCGAACGATATTACAAATTAAGAATTTCTATAATTGGGTTAAAAACCAGAATTTGAAGGATGCACCCGATATCTGCGTGCTGCTTTGAGCAACGCCGCCCATGTTACCTTCGGGCATGCCGCCCGTACCTCCGGCACCACCAGGTCCACCTCCCATTCCCGGGCCGCGGCCTCCGCCACCTCCTCCGGGACCACCACCCGGACCTCCCGACATTCCTTCTTGCCCAAATCCTCCACCCTGTTTCATTTCACTACTACTTGAAACCGGTATCGTTTCAATTCCAAGGGCAAGTTCTTCTCCGGGCCGAATATTAATTTCATCGTATGGAATTCGTACACTCAGCATTAAATAGGTAAAATTATAAGGTTCAAACTTCACCTCAACTTTATCCTTAAACATTGTACTGTAGTAGATGATCTCATTTTGGTTTTTCTCTAAACTAACCAAGTTCAATTTCTTACAAATTTGACTCGGGATATTATCTGTCAATCCTCCTTCGTTCCTCATTTCAGGCTTGTCGCCACCGGCTCCACCCATTTCCGGTCGCTCCATACCGCCCTGTGGATTTTCCCTGTTCCCACCCGATGGTCCATCTCCTTGTCCGGGGCATTTCATTCCTTCGCCTTCAATATTTCCCTTTTGCATGTTCGGAGACTTTTCAATAACCAGCACACAATCTTTTTTCTTTTTCCCTGACTTATCGAGGTAAATATTCAGGCCACCCTCCAGCATTTTTGCCATGTGTTTCTGATCGTGAAAACAAAGCTGTAAATACAAATTTTCATTGTCGGTTGAAACACCATAGTCAATATGCTTTTTCGGATTATATTCATTTGCAATTTCCGAGCTTGAATTTACAGGTAATGGTCCTGCTACACTTTTACTCTGATAAACGGGTAGTTTGGCACACGATGACAGTAAAGCAACAGCAAAAACGGATACACCAATAAAGTAGTTTTTGAATTTCATTCTATTCGATTTAATATCTACAATACAGCCTACAACACCAGTACCCTATCGCATTGACATCTTTTAACTATTCCATTTATAAAAAGAAAAAGCCACCTTCCGTCAACCGAAAAGTGGCTTTATTATTTTCTTGCTAAAAGCTAACAGTTCGTTGCTAGCCGCTTTATTTATTGCATTTCAAATTTGTAATCGCCCATGTCGCTTAATTCCGATGCACGGATAAACTCAGCATGTGCTTTAACCTGCGCTTTAGCGAAATTAATATAGTTTTTGGTCGATTTCAGGAACGAAGGTTCGCGGTTGGTATCCAACAACAACAGGTAACTCATAATAATGTGTCCTGCCATTTCAACCAAACGACGTGCATGGAAATCGATAAACTCGTTATCACCGGCAGCAACCACTTTCTTCACTGCTTCTTCGTAATCGGCAGTAAGAATAATAAGCGTACGTTTCAGGTATTCCAGCGTTGGTGATACTTTTTCTGCTTCATATTCACGAATCTGGTTCAGGTAACCACCGGTTGTTACACCACGGATGGCAGCCACAACCTGCAACTGTGTTGTTCCTTCGTAAATCGATGTAATACGCGCATCGCGGTAAATACGTTCAACCGGATAGTCTTTCATAAAGCCCGATCCACCGTGAATCTGAACTGCATCGTAAGCCAGCTGGTTACTGTATTCACTCGCCATTCCTTTTACAAGTGGCGTGTAAATATCAGCCAAACGCTGGTATTTTTTCATCTCATTACGTTCTTCTTTTTCGAGCTTGCGCTCTTCAGCAATGTGCATGTATGTTTTGTACATGTCGACAAAACGCGAAGTTTCGTACAACAAGGTACGAGATGCATCCAATTTGGCTTTCATCAGCGAAAGCATTTCGTAAACAGCAGGGAATTTAATAATGGCTTTTCCAAACTGCATACGTTCTTTTGCATAAGCCACAGCCTCGCGGTAAGCAGCCTCACAAACACCCACCGATTGAGCAGCAATACCCAAACGTGCACCGTTCATAAGCGCCATTACGTATTTAATCAATCCCATTTTACGCGAACCAACCAATTCGGCAGGAGCATCTTTGAATACCAGCTCGCAGGTTGGCGAACCAATGATACCCATTTTGTGCTCGATACGACGAACGGTTACTCCACCATCCTGCTTGTCGTAAATGTACATCGACAAACCACGGCCATCTTTTGTTCCGGGCTCCGAGCGGGCCAGAACAAGCGAAATTTCACCGTCGCCATTGGTGATGAATCGTTTCACACCATTCAGCAACCAAGTTTGTTTCTCTTCGTTCCAGGTAGCTTTTAACTGCACCGCCTGAAGGTCAGATCCTGCATCCGGCTCAGTTAAGTCCATTGCCATTGTGTCGCCGTTGCAAACACGTGGCAGGTATTTTTCTTTTTGTTCTTCTGAAGCGAACTCATTAATGGTTTCAGCACAATCCTGCAAACCCCAAATGTTCACAAAACCTGCATCGGCGCGCGATACAATATCGGCAGCCATAATATAAGGCACAATCGGGAAGTTCAAACCTTCGTATTTGTAAGGTAACGACATTCCCATTAAGCCGGCCTGGTTTAGTGCTTTGATGTTCTCTTCCGTTCCGCGGGCATATTTTACGTGTCCGTCAATTACTTCCGGTCCCTCAGCATCGATACTTTCTGCATTCTCAGCAACAATGTTACCGCAAATCTCTCCAACAACCTCCAGTACACGATCGTAACTGTCAATTGCATCTTCGTAATCCAGTGGAGCAAAATCAAATTCATCCTTGAAAGCGTACTCACGTTCTTTTAAACGAACGATCTCTTTCATTAAAGGGTGATTCAGGTGAAATTTTAAGTCGCTGTTATCTGTATAATAATTTGCCATTTTTTACAATTTTAAGTCGTGACTACTTGGTGTTCTTTTTATAATACTTGATCATTTTAGGAATGATCTCTGCCACATCTCCGGTAATTACATAGTCGGCTATCGCATTAATCGGAGCTTCAGGGTCGGTATTGATCGCGATGATCTGTGCTGATTCTTCCATTCCGGCACGGTGCTGAATTTGACCCGAGATACCACAGGCGATATACAGTTTCGGCCGAACGGTAATACCTGTTTGACCAATCTGACGCTCGTGACCTGCCAAACCAGAGTCAACTGCAGCACGCGAAGCACCAACTTCGCCACCCAGCACTTCTGCCAAATCATAAAGCAACTGGAAGTTTTCTTTCGATCCTACACCGTAACCACCGGCAACAACAATAGGTGCCCCTTTAACGTTCACCTTGCTTTTTTCCATGTGGCGCTCAATAATCTCAACAACAAAGTCTTCGTCGTTTACATATTTTGCCACATCAAGCTTAACAACTTTTCCTTTGTATTTCGGATCAAGAATCTCTTTTTTCATTACTCCCTCGCGCACGGTTGCCATTTGCGGACGGCAATCTGGATTGATAATGGTTGCAATGATGTTTCCTCCAAATGCAGGACGAATCTGATACAACAGGTTCTCGTAATTCTTATCCTGTTTTTTATCGTAATGATCGCCAATTACCAAACTTGTACAGTCGGCTGTTAAACCACTGTGCAAAGCCGACGAAACACGTGGTCCTAAATCGCGACCGATCGACGATGCTCCCATCAATGCAATCTGTGGTTTTTGCTCTTTAAACAGGTTCACCACAACCGAAGTATGCGGCAAAGTCTGGTAAGGGAACAAACGCTCATCGTCTGCAATATAAAGTGTATCTACACCGTAAGGAATTATTTGATCGCCAACTTTATCGAGCTTGTGCCCAACAGCAATGGCTTCAAGTTTACATTTTAATTCATTTGCCAGTGAACGTCCCTTGGTTAGCAATTCCTGACTAACATCAGCTACCTGGCCATCTTCTATTTCGCAATAAACAAATACGTTGCTCATTTCTTCAAATTTTAAATGTTCAATAAATGGCCTTAGCCAATTGTGTGACTCTTAATTAACTCAACCATCATGGCTTCAATCTCGTCGTCGGCAGCAGAAATCACTTTCGAATCTTTAGCCTGCAGAACGACATTCTCAACCGTTTTTACTTTGGTTGGCGAGCCTGTAAGACCAAGCTGGGATGCGTCAGTTTCAATATCGTTAACGGTCCATTCCTGAATCATCAGGTCTGGGTGCTCGTTGTACAATGCAGTGTAATCTTCATTTTCCTTTTGAAGTTCGGTAACTGTTCTCGCCTTTTTGAATTTCATGATTCGTTTGGCGTTACGTGCACGGCAATCAGGAGCCGAACCGTTAACAGTCATTACCAACGGCAGCGGACATTTTGCAGTTTCCACACCATTCTCTAAACGGCGTTTTACGGTAACTGTTTTGTCTGTTACTTCCAATACCTCTTCAACGTATGTAATTTGCAACATACCCAGTTTTTCGGCCACCTGAGGACCAACCTGGGCAGTATCTCCGTCAATTGCCTGACGGCCTGCAATAATCATATCAATTTTACCCATTTTCTTTAACGCCTGACCAATGGCATACGATGTAGCCAATGTATCTGATCCGGCAAAAGCACGGTCGGTAAGTAAAATACCACCATCAGCTCCACGGAATAAACCTTCGCGAATAATATCGGCAGCCCTACCCGGCCCCATGGTTAAAATATTGATTTTTGATTTAGGAAATTGATCTTTAATGCGTAGTGCTTGTTCAAGAGCGTTCAAATCCTCGGGATTGAAGATCGCAGGAAGCACAGCCCTGTTGATCGTCCCGTCAGCCTTCATAGCATCTTTCCCCACATTTCTTGTGTCGGGAACTTGCTTCGCCAAAACAATAATGTTATAAGCCTTCATTCAGTAAGATTTTTGTTGATTGATATATAATTTCTTTATTTTTTCGATCCTATTGCCGGAGTTTTTAACTGCTCCTTCAATTTGAAAGCTAACAAATATAAAAATCGGTGCAAAACTAACCAAAGAGATTAGGACTCAGAGACCTTTAATGTTTGTTAAAATGTAGAGCTGTCAAGGCATTCAGATAAAAAGCACCGCTCAATGGCAATACTGACAAGACTTTAAAACAATCAACTTCGATATTCTAAAATTCTGAGTGGGGAAAGATGAGTACAATTTAAAACCATTTTAAGTTAATATTAGCCTAAAATGAACGTTTATCGGCTGGTTCGGCAGATTATGGAGCAAGGTCCTTTTTTAAAATGGATTGATTACCGCTGGTGTTTTATAAAAGAATGCAAGAAGCATAAAACGACGCCCCTTAAGGAGCACTTATCAACTCAACTAATCATAAAATTGTTTATAACCCATTTTGTTCGACTTAGATAATTTTGCTATCTTCATCGACGGATTTCAAACCAAATCTAACCAAATTAATTTATAGAACCGGCTCATAATGAGTCGGTTTTTTTGTTTTCCGAACTCCCTACTAATTTTTCAGCTCTTTAAATAGAATACCCATTTTGGTACTTAAAGGCACAAAAAAAGAGGAACCAAAACTGATTCCTCTTTGTATATATTGCTCGTTATTATTTATGCCTGAGCGGTAGGCCCACCAAAATTCATTGGTGGCATCATCGGATCGGAACCCGGTTTTACGTTTTTAATCGGGCCGTGCTGAGCTTCGTATTTTGCAACGTTATCCTGCAAAGCCATTAACAAACGTTTTGCGTGTTCCGGTGTAAGAATAATCCGTGATTTGACATTCGCTTTTGGAATACCGGGCATAATCCGGACAAAATCCACTACAAATTCTGAGCTTGAGTGAGTAATAACAGCCAGGTTCGAATACGTACCCTGCGCTACTTCTTCATTCAATTCAATGTTAATCTGTTGCGATTTTTGTTTGTTATCTTCCATGATAATTGTTTTTATCGATTATCTGAATGTCTCATATCAACTAACCTGTCGTATTCTGATTTTGAACCAACAACAAGGTTTTTGTATTCTTTCAATCCGGTACCAGCAGGTATCAGGTGACCACAAATTACGTTCTCTTTCAATCCGTCAAGGTAATCGATCTTACCATTGATAGCGGCTTCGTTAAGAACTTTTGTAGTTTCCTGGAACGATGCGGCAGACAACCAGCTGCGTGTTTGTAACGCTGCTTTTGTAATACCCTGAAGAATCTGGCTTGAAGTTGCAGGAATTGCTTCACGTGCTTCTACCAATGCTTTATCTTTTCTTCTTAGTTGTGAATTCTCATCTCTTAAACGACGTGCAGAAATAATCTGACCAGCTTTTAAACCTTCAGCATCTCCCGGCTCAACAACAACTTTTTTGTTGTAGATCCAGTCGTTTTCCGACATGAATTCGTTTTTGTCAACCACTTGTTTTTCAAGGAAACGAGTATCACCCGGATCAACGATTTCCACTTTACGCATCATCTGACGGATGATAATCTCAAAGTGTTTATCGTTAATTTTTACCCCCTGCATACGGTACACATCCTGAACTTCGTTCAAAATGTACTCCTGAACTGCAGTAGGCCCTTTAATTGCAAGAATATCAGAAGGAGTTGTTGCTCCGTCAGATAAAGGTATACCTGCTCTGATGTAATCGTTCTCCTGTACAAGAATCTGTTTTGACAGCGGTACAAGATATTTCTTCACATCGCCGTTTTTAGCTGTAACGATGATCTCGCGGTTACCACGTTTGATCTTACCTAACGATACTTCACCGTCAACCTCAGAAACAACAGCAGGGTTAGATGGGTTACGTGCCTCGAATAACTCGGTAACACGTGGAAGACCCCCTGTGATATCGCCTGCTTTACCGGCAGCACGTGGGATTTTCACCAAAATTTTACCTGCTTTGACTTCTTCACCGTTATCAACAGAAATGTGACCTCCAACCGGTAAGTTGTATGAACGAATCATTTCACCTGCATCGTCCAGAATCTTTAAGGTTGGGTTTTTAGTCTTATCTTTTGTTTCGATAATTACACGCTCGCTGTAACCGGTTTGTTCATCTGATTCTTTACGGAAAGTAATACCTTCAATCAGGTTCTCAAACTCAACCTTACCGTTAAATTCGGTAATGATTACACCGTTAAATGGATCCCAATCACAAATCATTGCTCCTTTGCGGATTTCCTGACCGTTCTTCACGTACAGTTTACAACCGTATGGAAGTGGGTGCGTAGAAAGTGGGATATTGGTGTTTTTATCAATAATTTTCAATTCGGCCAAACGGCTTACAACTACCTCAACATCGTTTCCTTCGTCGTCTTTGTAAGATACTGAACGAAGTTCTTCAATCTCGCAGTATCCATCGTATTTCGATTCAACTGTTGATTGCGCTGAGATGTTACCCGCGATACCCCCTACGTGGAAGGTACGAAGTGTAAGCTGTGTACCAGGTTCACCAATCGACTGTGCTGCAATAACACCGGTAGCTTCACCTTTCTGAACTTTCTTGCCGGTTGCCAGGTTACGTCCGTAACACTTGGCACAAACACCAACTTTCGATTCACAGGTTAATACCGAACGAATTTCTACAGTTTCAATAGGTGAGTCTTCGATTACTTTGGCAATTTCCTCAGTAATTTCGTCTCCCGATTTGATGATCAATTCACCATTTAACGGGTGATAAATATCGTGAACTGTTGTACGACCAATAATTCTTTCGAATAATGATGCTACAACCTCTTCGTTATTTTTAACGTCAGAAGCTACCAAACCACGTAATGTTCCACAGTCGTCTTCCGAGATGATAACATCCTGGGCAACGTCTACCAAACGACGTGTTAAGTAACCCGCATCAGCTGTTTTAAGTGCGGTATCCGCCAAACCTTTACGAGCACCGTGAGTAGAGATAAAGTACTCAAGTACCGAAAGACCTTCTTTAAAGTTTGCAAGAATCGGGTTTTCAATAATCTGAGAACCTGTAGAACCAGATTTTTGTGGTTTTGCCATCAAACCCCTCATTCCGCACAACTGACGAATCTGCTCTTTCGAACCCCTCGCACCAGAGTCAAGCATCATATAAATTGAGTTGAATCCCTGACGGTCGGTACTAATGGTTTTCATAACCGAATTAGTAAGCTTGGCGTTCGCATGTGTCCAAATATCAATAACCTGGTTGTAACGTTCGTTATTGGTAATGAAACCCATGTTATAGTTGTTGATTACTTCTTCAACTTCAGCGTAACCGTTTCCTACAATGTCAGCTTTATCCTCAGGAATAATAACATCGCCAAGGTTGAACGACAAACCTCCGCGGTATGCCATAGTGTAACCAAGGTTTTTAATATCATCAAGGAACTTAACGGTAATTGCGTTACCGCTTGAGTTAAATACGTCGGTAATAATTGTACGCAACGATTTTTTAGTCAATAACTGGTTTACGTAACCGGCCTGACGTGGAACAAATTCGTTGAAAATTACACGTCCAACTGTAGTTTCGATGATGTGTTTGAAGTAATCTCCATTCTCATCAACGTCTTCTACTTTAACTTTAATTACTGCGTGAAGATCAATTGCTTTCTCTTCGTATGCAATTTGTACTTCTTCGGCCGAGTAGAATGTCATTCCTTCTCCACGACACCCCTGACGTGGTTTGGTCATGTAGTACAGACCAAGAACCATATCCTGCGATGGAACCTGAATAGGTGCACCGTTAGCAGGGTTCAACAGGTTGTGCGAAGCAAGCATTAACAACTGCGCTTCCAAAATTGCAGCATTACCTAATGGTAAGTGAACCGCCATCTGGTCACCATCGAAGTCGGCGTTAAAACCTGTACATACCAACGGGTGCAACTGAATTGCTTTACCTTCGATAAGAACCGGCTGGAATGCCTGAATCGACAGACGGTGCAGAGTAGGTGCCCTGTTCAACATTACAGGGTGTCCTTTTAGCACGTTTTCAAGAATTTCCCAAACTACAGGATCTTTTCTGTCAACGATTTTCTTTGCCGATTTTACAGTTTTTACAATACCTCTTTCAATCAACTTACGGATTACAAAAGGTTTGTAAAGCTCTGCTGCCATGTCTTTTGGGATACCGCATTCGTGAATCCTTAATTTTGGACCAACAACGATTACCGAACGTGCAGAATAGTCAACACGTTTACCCAAAAGGTTCTGACGGAAACGACCTTGCTTACCTTTCAAACTGTCAGACAGTGATTTCAGTGCACGGTTGTTTTCGGTTTTAACGGCATTAGATTTTCTTGAGTTATCGAATAACGAATCCACAGCTTCCTGTAGCATACGTTTCTCGTTTCTTAAAATTACCTCAGGAGCTTTAATCTCGATCAATCGTTTCAAACGGTTGTTACGGATAATTACTCTTCGGTACAGGTCATTCAAATCTGAAGTTGCGAAACGACCACCATCCAATGGCACTAACGGACGCAAATCAGGAGGAATTACAGGTACAACCCTTACGATCATCCATTCCGGACGGTTAAGGTTTTTACTTGCTCTGAATGCCTCAACAACCTGAAGACGTTTTAACGCCTCGTTTTTACGCTGCTGCGATGTTTCAGTGTTTGCTTTATGACGCAATGTGTACGACAATGAATCCAGCTCTAAACGGCTAAGGATATCAAACAATGCTTCGGCACCCATTTTGGCGATGAATTTGTTTGGATCGTCGTCGTCAAGGAATTGATTTTCTTTTGGAAGTGTATCCAGAATATCCAGGTACTCCTCTTCAGTTAAGAAATCTAATTCTTTAACACCATCCTGATGTTTTACACCCGGTTGGATTACAACATAGCGTTCGTAATAAATAATGGTATCCAGCTTTTTGGTTGGTAAACCAAGCAGGTAACCAATTTTGTTAGGCAACGATTTGAAATACCAAATGTGAGCTACCGGTACCACCAATGAAATGTGTCCCATACGCTCACGACGTACTTTCTTTTCGGTTACTTCAACACCACAACGGTCGCAAACGATACCTTTATAACGGATACGCTTGTATTTACCGCAGTGACATTCGTAGTCTTTTACCGGTCCGAAAATACGCTCACAAAACAAACCATCACGTTCAGGTTTATATGTTCTGTAGTTAATTGTTTCTGGCTTCAGTACTTCACCAAACGATCTTTCCAGAATCTCTTCAGGAGATGAAAGGCTTACTGAAACTTTTGCGAAACTAGTCTTTGCTTTATTATCTTTTTTGAATGCCATAATTCAAATTAACTATCAAATTAAAACTGCACCTAACTTATTCTACTCCATTCTCACGCTAAGACCAAGTCCGCGTAATTCGTGTAGCAGTACATTCAGCGATTCAGGAATTCCCGGTTGTGGCATTGGCTCACCTTTCACGATCGATTCGTAAGCTTTTGCACGTCCCATTACGTCATCCGACTTAACGGTAAGAATTTCCTGAAGGATATGAGAAGCACCAAATGCCTCCAATGCCCAAACTTCCATCTCACCAAAACGCTGACCACCAAACTGTGCTTTACCACCTAATGGCTGCTGCGTAATTAATGAGTAAGGTCCGATTGAACGAGCGTGCATTTTGTCTTCAACCATGTGGCCCAGTTTCAACATGTAAATAATACCTACAGTTGCAGGCTGGTCGAATGGTTCTCCGGTTTCACCGTTAATCAAGCGAGTTTCACCGTAACGAGGAATACCTGCTTTATCGGTGTATTCAGAAACTTCATCCAAACTAGCACCATCGAAAATAGGTGTAGCGAATTTCAAACCAAGCTCTTTACCGGCCCAACCAAGTACAGTTTCGTAAATCTGTCCAAGGTTCATACGCGATGGTACACCAAGTGGGTTCAATACGATATCAACCGGTGTTCCGTCTGCAAGGAATGGCATATCCTCGGCACGTACCACACGCGAAACAATACCTTTGTTACCGTGTCGACCTGCCATTTTATCACCAATTTGCAGTTTGCGTTTTTTAGCAATATAAATTTTAGCCAACTGGATAATACCTGCAGGAAGCTCATCACCGATTGTTACATTGTAACGCTCACGACGTGATACTGCCTCTGCTTCTTTCTGCTTCATAATGAAGTTGTTCACCAATCTAAAAATCAAATCGTTTTTAGCTTTATCGGTGGTCCATTTTGAAGGATCGATATTCAGGTAATCCAGTTCCTGTAATTGCTTCAGTGTAAACTTAACGCCTTTAGGAATAAACTCAGTTCCGTAATAGTCTTTAACTCCCTGCGAAGTTTTACCATTAACCAAAGTGAACAGTTTATCCTCCAGTTTAATACGAAGTGCTGCAATGTCTTTCTCCAGTTTTTCGTCGATTTGGTCGAGCAATGTTTTTGTTGCTTTACCTTTTTTATCTTTCGTTACACGAGAGAACAATTTCTTGTCGATTACAACACCTTTTAATGATGGAGATGCTTTTAAAGACGCATCTTTAACATCACCTGCTTTGTCACCAAAGATTGCACGTAAAAGTTTTTCTTCCGGTGATGGATCAGATTCTCCTTTAGGGGTAATTTTACCAATAAGGATGTCGCCAGGTTTAACGTTGGCTCCAACTCTGATCAATCCGTTTTCATCCAGGTTGCGGGTTGCTTCTTCACTTACGTTTGGAATATCAGAAGTAAACTCTTCAACTCCACGTTTTGTGTCGCGCACTTCCAGCGTATATTCATCAACGTGTACCGATGTGAAAACGTCTTCGCGAACAATACGCTCCGAGATCACAATCGCATCCTCGTAGTTGTATCCCTGCCAAGGCATGAATGCCACCTGCAAGTTACGTCCGAGTGCTAATTCTCCCTTATCAGTTGCATAACCTTCAGTTAGAATTTCGCCTTTTTCAACGCGTTGACCTTTTACTACAATCGGTTTTAAGTCAACTGTAGTTCCCTGGTTTGTTTTAGTATATTTCTGCAAATTATAAGTTACAACCTCAGGATCGAAGCTCACGAAGCGATCTTCTTCCGTCATATCGTAACGAACAATAATCTGTTTTGCATCAACAAATTCAATAACACCATCAGTTTCGGCACAAACCATTACTTCCGAATCTTTAGCCACACTGGCTTCCAATCCGGTACCAACAATCGGTGCTTCAGGACGAAGTAACGGTACTGCCTGGCGCATCATGTTCGATCCCATCAATGCACGGTTAGCATCATCGTGCTCAAGGAACGAAATTAACGAAGCTGCAACAGAAGCGATCTGGTTTGGACCAACGTCCATCAGTTCAACTTCTCCTGCATCAACCACAGGATAGTCACCATCCAAACGCGCTTTAACCTTATCGTTTACGAATTTTCCATCTTCAGCGATTGGCGCATTTGCCTGAGCAATAATCTTACCTTCTTCCTCTTCAGCAGTCAGGTAAACAGCACCTTCTTCTGAAAGGTCGACAATACCATTTTCTACTTTACGGTATGGTGTTGAAATAAATCCAAGGTCGTTAATCTTAGCGAATACACACAAAGAAGAGATCAAACCGATGTTCGGTCCCTCAGGTGTTTCAATCGGACATAAACGACCATAGTGAGTGAAGTGAACGTCACGAACCTCGAAACCTGCACGCTCGCGAGAAAGACCACCAGGACCTAAAGCCGACATACGACGTTTGTGCGTCATTTCAGCAAGTGGGTTGGTTTGATCCATAAACTGCGAAAGTGCGTTTGTTCCGAAGAATGAGTTGATAACTGAAGACAATGTTTTCGAGTTAATCAAATCAATCGGAGTAAACACCTCGTTATCACGAACGTTCATACGCTCGCGAATTGTACGTGCCATACGAGCCAAACCTACACCAAACTGGTTGTACATTTGTTCGCCAACCGTACGTACTCTACGGTTGCTTAAGTGGTCAATATCATCAACATCGGTTTTTGAGTTTACCAATTGAATCAGGTTCTTGATAATCTCAATGATGTCGACTTTTGTTAGGACACGGTTTTCCATGTCCACGTCGATTCCTAATTTTTTATTGATTCTGTAACGACCAACTTCTCCAAGGTCGTATCTCTTATCAGAGAAGAACAGTTTATCAATTACGTCGCGCGCAGTAGCTTCATCGGGCGGTTCTGCGTTACGCAACTGTCGGTAGATATGTAGAACAGCTTCTTTTTCCGAGTTACACGGGTCTTTCTGAAGCGTGTTGTAAATAATAGCAAAATCTTGCTGGTTTTGATCTTCTTTGTGTAACAGAATTGTTTTTACACCCGACTCAAGAATTTCTTCAATGTGGTCTTCTTCAATTTCTGTTTCACGATCAATGATTACTTCGTTACGTTCGATGGATACAACTTCACCGGTATCTTCATCAACGAAGTCTTCAACCCACGATTTTAATACACGGGCTGCTAATCGTCTACCAACTACTTTCTTTAAGCCTGACTTAGAAACTTTAATTTCGTCTGCCAGATCAAATATTTCCAGAACATCTTTATCGCTTTCGTAGCCGATTGCACGTAAAAGCGTTGTAACAGGTAATTTCTTTTTCCTGTCGATGTACGCGAACATCACACTGTTGATGTCGGTAGCAAATTCAATCCACGATCCTTTAAAAGGAATAATACGTGCTGAATATAGTTTTGTACCGTTGGCATGTAAACTTTGACCAAAGAATACACCCGGAGATCTGTGCAACTGAGAAACAATAACACGCTCGGCACCGTTGATGATGAAGGTACCTCTGTCGGTCATGTATGGCACAGTCCCTAAATATACGTCCTGAACCACGGTGTCAAAATCTTCGTGTTCCGGATCGGTACAATAGAGTTTTAATTTTGCTTTTAGCGGAACGCTAAAAGTTAAACCACGTTCTATACACTCATCTATTGAGTATCGAGGAGGATCCACCTGATAATCGATAAATTCCAACACGAAATTATTTCGAGTATCCGATATTGGAAAGTTTTCTTCAAAAACTCTGTATAAACCCTCCCCTTTTCTTTTGTCAGGTGTGGTTTTTAACTGAAAAAAATCTTTAAATGATTTAACTTGTACTTCTAAGAAGTCAGGGTAATCAAACCTGGTTTGTGTTGAGGAAAAATTAATCCTCTCTTTTTTTGCTTGTACTGACATGCATTTATACAGGTTAATTATATAAAATATAAATACACAAAAAGGTTTAGAACCCAACTTACGTAGGGTTCTAAACCATATTACCTAAAAAATAGGTAAGCTTGCTTATTTTACTTCAACTTCGGCTCCAGCTTCTTCTAACTGAGCTTTCAATGCTTCAGCTTCGTCTTTAGAAACTTTCTCTTTAAGAGCTTTTGGAGCTTCATCTACTACTGCTTTGGCTTCTTTCAGACCAAGACCAGTAAGTTCTTTAACGAGTTTTACAACTGCAAGTTTCGATGCACCTGCTGATTTTAAAATCACGTCAAATTCTGTTTGTTCAGCAGCAGCTTCTTCGCCACCGCCTGCAGCTGGTCCTGCAACTGCTACTGCAGCAGCAGCTGGCTCAATACCATATTCGTCTTTTAGAATACCAGCTAATTCGTTAACCTCTTTAACAGTCAAGTTCACTAACTCTTCTGCAAGCTGTTTTAAATCTGCCATTTTTATTTCTTTTTAAATATTATTTCAAAAAAATTATTCTTTTTCTTTCAGTGTATCAAGAACACCGTGAATGATATTACCACCAGACTGCAACTGTCCGAGAACTGTTTTCATTGGTGATTGTAACAGAGCAACAACATCAGCAATAAGCTCGTTTTTAGATTTAACGGCTATCAGTGTTTCCAATTGGTCGGCTCCCATATAAACTGATTCTTCAACAAAAGCTGCTTTTAAAACAGGCTTTGCGTGTTCTTTAGCGAACTGTTTGATCAGTTTTGCAGGTGCATTACCGTTGGAACAAAACATTACTGTAGTGTTTCCCTTTAGTGCATCGAAAATCTCTTCGGCCTCTTTAGCAGAGTTCTCAAGAGCTTTTCGTAATAGAGTATTCTTAACAACAACCAGTTTTACATCTTGGCTAAAACATAGTCTCCTTAAATCACTGGTATCTTCAGCGTTTAAGCCTGCAATGTCGGTCAGATAAAAATGGTCGTATGAATCAATCTGTTCTTGTAACTGATTAATAATAATTTGTTTTTCTGAACTCTTCATAATTCCAATTTTTATTCTGCAAACGACTTAGCTTCTACTTGAATACCAGGGCTCATGGTACTAGATAAGTAAATACTCTTAATGTAGGTTCCTTTTGCAGCAACTGGTTTAAGTTTATTAATCATGTTAATAAACTCAACGGCATTGTCTTTGATTTTATCAGCTGAGAAAGAAACTTTCCCAATTGAAGTGTGAACAATACCAAATTTATCCACTTTAAAGTCGATTTTACCTTGCTTAACTTCGGCGATAGCTTTACCAACTTCCATGGTTACGGTTCCACTTTTTGGGTTAGGCATTAAACCACGAGGGCCTAAAATACGTCCTAACTGTCCAACTTTTCCCATAACCGGAGGCATAGTGATGATAACATCAATATCGGTCCAGCCACCTTTTATTTTCTCAACGTACTCGTCAAGACCTACATAATCTGCTCCGGCATCTTTAGCTTCCTGCTCTTTGTCAGGAGTAACCATTGCCAAAACACGTACTTCTTTACCTGTTCCATGGGGTAACGAAACTACGCCCCTAACCATCTGGTTAGCTTTTCTAGGATCAACTCCAAGTCTCACGTCAATATCAACTGAAGCATCAAATTTGGAGAAAGTAATTTCTTTAACCAATTGAGCTGCCTCGTCAATAGAGTACACTTTGCCTTTTTCGAGTTTTTCCAAAGACGCTTTTTGATTTTTCGTAATTCTGCCCATCGTAAAAGATATTTTTAGTTATTGAATGGTGAATCACCTTTAACTCTGATTCCCATACTTCTGGCAGTTCCAGCTACCATTTTCATTGCTGATTCTACTGTAAAGCAGTTCAGGTCGGCCATTTTGCCTTCGGCAATTGACTTTACCTGATCCCAGGTTACCGCGCCCACCTTTTTAACGTGTGGTTCGGGCGACCCGCTTTTCAGTTTCGCAGCTTCTAGTAATTGAACAGCCACAGGAGGTTGTTTGATTATGAAGTCAAAAGACTTGTCTGCATAAACAGTAATAATAACAGGAAGTACTTTTCCTGCCTGGTCTTGTGTACGACCATTAAACTGCTTACAGAACTGCATAATGTTTACCCCTTTGGCACCCAATGCTGGTCCCACCGGTGGTGACGGATTAGCGGCACCACCCTTGATCTGTAATTTAATTAATCCAGCAACTTCTTTCGCCATAACAATAAATTAAAGCGTTACTATTCCTTTTCGACTTGCATAAAGCTAAGTTCCAAAGGAGTTTTACGTCCAAAAATCTTCACCATCACCTGCAGCTTCTTCTTCTCCTCATTGATTTCCTCAATGGTTCCGTTAAAGCCGTTGAATGGTCCGTCGATTACTTTTACAGTTTCTCCTACCACATAAGGGATATTGATTTCTTCGTCGGTTTCTGCTAATTCATCAACCCGACCCAAAATCCTGTTTACCTCGCTTTGCCGCATTGGTACCGGATCTCCACCTTTGGTGTCGCCTAAAAATCCGATTACGTTTGGAAAATTCCTTAGTGTGTGCGCAACTTCACCCACTAACGCAGCCTCGATTAAAACATATCCTGGAAAAAAGTTTCGCTCCTTACTGATTTTTTTACCATTTCGGATTTGATACACTTTTTCCGTTGGAATAAGAACCTGATCTACATACCCTTTCAGGTCTCCTACCGCGATTTCGTTTTCGATATATTCTTTAACCTTCTTCTCTTTGCCACCTATAGCACGCAGAACATACCACTTTTTACTATTTTCGCTCATAAAGCCTTAAGGGTTTTTGATTAATAAAATAATCCATAAATAAAATCCATTATGTTTCTGAAAGACAGATCCATAACGAAAATAACTAATGATATTATAAAGGAAGCAATCATTACTACCAAGGCGCTGCTTTGCAGCTCTTTCCAAGTTGGCCACGTAACTTTATGTACTAGTTCGTCATAGGCCTCTTGTAAATATATTTTTAGTTTCATACGAATGTAACTTATTTTGTTCGGAAGGTAAGAATCGAACTTACTGTTTTATAACCACTCCCATTAATGAGATTCAACCGAAAAGAGTCCCGAACCGAAGTTCGGGACTTTTATTCTTTATATGTGAACTATTGAATTAGTCAATAATTTCAGTTACCTGACCAGCACCTACGGTACGACCACCTTCGCGGATTGCGAAACGAAGACCGATGTTCAATGCTACTGGGTAGATCAATTCAACCTCGATTGATACGTTATCACCAGGCATTACCATTTCGCGACCTTCTTCCAGGTGAATCTCACCAGTTACGTCTAATGTACGTAAGTAGAACTGAGGACGGTATTTGTTATGGAATGGAGTGTGACGTCCACCTTCTTCTTTTTTCAATACGTAAACCTCAGCTTTGAATTTTGTGTGAGGAGTGATTGAACCTGGCTTAGCCAAAATCTGACCACGCTTGATTTCTTTTTTGTCAACACCACGTAATAACAAACCTACGTTATCACCAGCCTGACCATCATCCAAAATCTTACGGAACATCTCAACACCAGTACATACTGTCTTACGACCTTCAGCACCTAACCCAATCAACTGAAGTTCGTCACCTGTGTGAACAACACCAGTTTCGATACGACCAGTTGCAACAGTACCACGACCAGTGATCGAGAATACGTCTTCAACAGGCATTAGGAATGGTTTGTCGATATCACGTGGAGGAAGTGGAATCCAAGAATCACAAGCTGCCATCAATTCAACAACTTTTTCTTCCCACTCTGGCTCACCGTTCAATGCACCAAGTGCAGAACCCATGATTACAGGAGTATCGTCACCTTCGAATTCGTAGAAGTCTAACAACTCACGAATTTCCATTTCAACAAGTTCTAACAACTCTTCGTCGTCAACCATGTCTACTTTGTTCATGAAAACTACCAATTTAGGTACGTTTACCTGACGTGCAAGTAGGATGTGCTCACGAGTCTGAGGCATAGGACCATCAGTAGCAGCAACAACGATAATAGCACCGTCCATCTGGGCAGCACCAGTTACCATGTTCTTAACGTAGTCGGCGTGTCCAGGACAGTCAACGTGCGCATAGTGACGAGTTTCTGTCTGATACTCTACGTGTGCAGTATTAATAGTAATACCCCTTTCTTTTTCTTCAGGAGCGTTATCAATTTGGTCAAATGCTTTTACTTCTGACCAACCTTTTTTAGCTAATACTGTAGTAATAGCTGCTGTCAGGGTTGTTTTACCGTGGTCAACGTGGCCAATAGTACCAATGTTTACATGGTCCTTATCCCTGTTAAAATGTTCTTTAGCCATAATTGCAAAATTTTAATTTATTTATCTTTTAAATCATCTGAGCCGAAGACGAGAATTGAACTCGTGACCTCATCCTTACCAAGGATGCGCTCTACCCCTGAGCTACTCCGGCCTTATACACACAAAGAGACGGGAATTCAGAATAATTGCTTATTCAAAATTCCAATCTCTGTTCTGAGCGGGAAACGGGACTCAAACCCGCGACCCTTAGCTTGGAAGGCTAATGCTCTATCAACTGAGCTATTCCCGCTTATAGTCTACTGGCAAAAAATGCCGTGCGAAATTACAACTTTTTTCGAAACAACCGAATATTTTTTGCTACTCGAGTGCTTTTTTTTCAATTTTTCTCATTTTTCTTTTCGCAAAGCTAAATCTGAAAAATCATTTCAAAAGCTTCAATTATCTGCAAAGCACTACATTTTCAGCTGTCTTCAGAACGCCCCTAAAAAGGGTGTGCAAATGTAAAAATATTATTTTAAAAAACTAAAAATAAAGCTTTAATTTTTAAATATTATTTACTCTTCAGTTTTTCCTTGTATTTAACTAGCTGTTTCTTAATAGCATCAATGACTAAATCTGTCGCTTCTTCAAATGTATCAGCCTGCTTTTTGGCGAACAAATAGTCTTGTGAAGGAATGGAAACTTTTAACTCAGAAACTTTATTATTTGCAGCTTCGGGCTTGGCAACCTTTAAAGTTACCTCTGCCTTTAATATACCATCAAAAAAAGTATCCAGTTTGCTTACTTTTTTATTTACGAATTCCACCAACTTCTGGTCGGCGTTAAAATGCACTGAATTAATTTTTACTTCCATAATCAATCGTTTTTACCACCACGAGGGTGGGCTTGTTTATAACTCTGTTGCAGTTTCTCAAAAGTAGTATGTGTATACACCTGAGTAGCTGCTAAATTTGCATGCCCCAACAATTCTTTTACTGCGTTCAAATCGGCACCATTATTCAACAAATGCGTTGCGTAAGTATGCCTTAACACGTGTGGGCTTTTCTTTTCAAGAGAAGTCACTTTTGCAAGATTACTCTTCACCACCCGATAAACGAGTTTCGAGTAAACCTGCTCTCCTTTCTCCGTTACAAATAAAAACCCACTTTTGTTTACGATTTCACGATCTCTGTTGGTTACGTACTCTTCGAGTAATTTATTAATTTCTCTCGGATAAGGAACAATTCTTTCTTTATTTCTTTTACCCAATACCCGAATCAGGTATTCAGTTGTATTGAAATCCTGGTCTTTCATATTTACAAGTTCTGCCAATCGTACTCCTGTTCCGTAGAACAATGAAACGATTAGCTTATCCCTGCTCCCCCGAAATCCATTTTCAAAAAGATCATCATCTAACAAATGATGTAGATTGTTCTCTTCAACAAAGTTTGGCAACTTCTTCCTGATTTTTGGAAGCGGCACATTGATAGCAGGATTCGTTTCAACAATTTTTTCGCGCAACAAATAATTATAAAAAGACTTAACCGCGGTTACTTTTCTACTAACCGAGCGAGGACTCATGTCGTGCTCCATCAAATCGACTACCCACGAGCGCATCAATTTCAGGTCAACCTTATTAACATGAAAATCCCCGACCATTTTTGTGCAAAATTCCACAAATCGATCGAGGTCTTTTTTATAAGCCGTCACCGTATGAGGAGAGTATCTCTTCTCATACTTCAAAAAATTGATAAACGATTCCTGATAACTCATTGGCCATCTAAACTAATAATCCAGGAATCACTAAATAAAAATTTAGTCTTCCTGTTGCTGCAAACCTTGTACGTAAGCTGCTTTTTTCAATTCTTCCCTTCTTCTTACAGAAGGTTTGGTGAACTTTTGACGGTCGCGTAATTCTTTGATTACACCAGTCTTTTCGAATTTTCTTTTGAACCTTTTTAAGGCTCTTTCAATATTTTCGCCTTCTTTTACCGGAATAATAATCATATCTATCGGTTTTACATTTTTTAAAATTGAGGCGCAAATTTAGAAATAATTCATAGTATATCAAATTTAAAGCAAAAAAATAATATTTCCTATCCCTAAAATTTAGTTTTTGCTTTTTTAACGACAGCTTACATATGGCCTTATTTTTTCAATAAACTCACTGTCAATTGCTTTTAAATCGGTTAATTCCGCTATATTTTTAATCGGTCCGTTTTTATCCTTTTCGTTAAGTATTGCATTCACGATGGATTTATCAAAATATGGATGCCGAATCATTTCTGCGAAATCGGCGTAATTAATTCGGATCTGCCGGAGCGTTGTTGTATCGGCATACACAAATGGCTCAACAGCCAAAAACAATTCGTTAGAAAAACCATAAACCTCTTTTAATTGACTCGTATTGTAATATCCTCCCAATAAATCCCGGTATTTAATGATTCGTTGAGCATATACCTCCCCAATACCGTTAATTTGCATAAGATCTGTTGTTTCGGCACGGTTAATATCAATATATATTTCTCTTTTTGTTTTTACAGGTTCATCAACAAATTCGGATTCAATTCGGATAAAGCTTCTTATTTTGCCAAAGGCGACAGAATCAATACCGTAAATTTTTAACAGATCTTCGGGCTTGCTATAGCTTCCTCCGCTTTCGCGATAGGCAATTATATTATTTGCCTGAAAATCGTTGAGGCCATAATCTTTCATCACTTCGTTGCTTGCTGTGTTCGGGTCGAAACTTCCTTCCAGGATTTTTACAGGAGCGGTTTTAACGCTCTTTTTCTCTTCCGTGAAGCGTTGCTCCGGAATTTCTATAAACGGCTCTATACTGTTGTATAATGAGTCGGTCATTCCATACAACTTCTGTACATCGTTTTTCGATTTAAAGCTACCACCAGCCTCGCGGTATTTTAAAAGATTACGTTTTATTTGTCCGGGAAGTGCAAAAGAATCTAGCCGACTTTCAGTAACGGTATTTGGATTGATAGTAAAAAGAGAAAGTTGTTCATCAAGCTCAACCTGCTGTTTTTCGTTATTCCACTCTAATAAAATTTCTTCGAATTCTTCCTGCGTTAATAATGGTGTTGGTTCCATTCGATCCAGCACAATTTTAAAAGCTATTGATATTACGATTAAAACCGAAAGAATGATTATTCCAACCCGGTCGCCCCGTGAGTAAGACAAAAATCCATTTCGTATTTTAAGCCAGGCTTTTCTCATTGCGTGCGGGCCAGGAATATTGATTGTAAGCCTTACTAAATTACAATATTAGTATTTAGTTAGCAAGACATTTCCTGCAAGCCACCACAATTACCTTAACACCGACTCAATGCATAAACAAAATACAGGTACTACTTACTCCATATTTTCTCTGCCAGATACACTTAAAGAACCTAGAATTTCAACAGCCCGAAATTATTCAACATTACAATGGCAATCGCAATCGGCGCAACAAACTTAACCAGGAACATAAATATCGATAGAATTGCTCCTGAAAGTGTTCCGCCCTGTGCCACTTCGGCCTGAACTTTTTTGCGTCCGTAATGCCAGCCAATAAACAAAGCAATAAACATACCTCCAATTGGCAAGAATAAGTTCGCCGAAATCCAGTCCATCAAATCGAAAATATTTAATCCGAAGAATGTATATGGTGATAATACACCCATCGACAGGGAGCATAATACACCCAAAATTGAAATAAGAACCGTGGCCAAAATAGTAGAAGCCTTGCGGCCCATATTGAATTCCTCTTTAAAGTATGCAACAACAACCTCAAGAATTGAAATTGACGATGTTAATGCAGCAACAGATAAGAGCACGAAAAACATGATTGAAAAGATAAATCCTCCAGGCATTTGATGAAACACATTGGGGAGCGTAACGAAAATCAGACCGGGTCCCTGGCTTGGCTCAATACCAAAAGCAAAAACAGCAGGAAAAATTGCAATTCCGGCCATAAGCGCAATTACTGTATCGGCAACGGTTACATTTATTACTGTACTTACCAGGTTATTATCCTTTTTAATATATGATCCATAAGTAATAAGTGTACCCATTCCCAAACTAAGTGTAAAGAATGCATGTCCCAGTGCACTCAAAACACCATCGGCCGTAAGTTTCGAAAAATCAGGCTTAAATAAAAAGTTCAAGCCGGCTTTTGCACCTTCAAGCGAAACTGATTTAGCACACAAAAACACAAGAATTACAACCAACAAAGGCATTAAAATTTTAGTGTATTTCTCAATTCCTTTCTGAATACCGATAATAACAATTGCGGCACTCAAAACCATAAAAAACAATTGGAATATAACCGGTTTAATGGGTGATTCAATAAGAGTAGTAAATAGCATTCCTATCTCATCAGGACTTTTAGCTGAGAATCCATTCTTCAGCGAAAGGATGATATATTCTAAACTCCAACCTGCTACTACACCATAAAATGATAAAATCAGGAAAGCTGCGCCTACTCCTAAAATACCAATGAATCTCCAAGGTGTTCCGGGCGCAAGAACTTTAAAAGCACCAAAAGCATTTTTTCTTGAGCTTCTACCTATAATCAACTCCGATAACATAACGGGTAAACCAATTGCAACAATAAAAGCAAGGTAAACGAACAAGAATGCTGCTCCCCCATATACACCTGCTATATATGGAAATTTCCATATATTTCCTAACCCTACTGCCGATCCGGCAGCTGCTGCAATAACACCAAATTTTGAACTAAATGAATCACGGTTCCCCGAAGGAAGATTTGACATAGAAACTAATATTTAATAATTTTTTTGAGCCTTTAACTTACAACCTCAAACGGATTGAGCCCCAAAAATGCAAAAAAATAATTCAACACAAACAATCCGATAAAAAAAAGGGGAAAGATTAAACTTTGGTAAAAATTTAAAAAGGATAACCAATGGCAAAGGAGAAGGTAAAATCATCGCCCGTTAATCCGCGATTACCAATGATCCATCTTTCGCCTTTGGCAGCAGCAGGATCGTGAAGTTTCATCCCAACATCAGTTCGAAGAATAAAATAGGATAAGTCGAAACGAAATCCGGTACCTGTTCCGACAGCAAACTGCTTGTAAAATTTATTGAGTTTAAACTGGGCTCCTTCACGGTTATCATTATTATTAATGGCCCAGATGTTACCTGCATCAAGAAATAAAGCCCCTTCCAGAGATCCTAACAAACGAAACCGATATTCAAGATTTGCTTCCAGTTTTATGTCTGACGATTGGTTAGGATAGGCATTTTCTTCCTCCGGTTTGTAAGTTCCCGGCCCCAACGATCGCACCTGCCAGGCACGAATACCGTTTGCACCACCGGCAAAATATTGCTTTTCGTAAGGTAAAACGCGTGAGTTTCCGTAAGGTAATCCAACGCCGGCAAATGCTCTTCCAACCACCGAGTTATATCGGTCGATTTGAATGGCACGCCGGAATTCAATATCGGCCTTT
Organism: Draconibacterium sp. IB214405; assembly: GCF_033963885.1. Taxonomy (NCBI): domain Bacteria; kingdom Pseudomonadati; phylum Bacteroidota; class Bacteroidia; order Marinilabiliales; family Prolixibacteraceae; genus Draconibacterium; species Draconibacterium sp. IB214405. The sequence goes on along the minus strand of NZ_JAXBMA010000001.1, from coordinate 1,509,350 downwards.
ACATATTGTGCGAAACGTATGTTAAAGAAGCGGTAATACTCCAGTGTTTCGTTTGTAATTGTATCCTGCTCAACCAATTTATCCCTGTTAAAAATTTCGGACAATGAATACAACAGATTTCCGGATGATTCAACATTTAAACGTGCATAGGTATAGTTCTTACTCGATGTAAGCCGCTGATTATTGAAGATTATTGAATAATTCATCGCAAAAATCAGGTGATCGGTAAAACTACTTTTGATGTAAAGGTCCTGAATCGAATTAATAAACGTGGAATCAAATTCGTATAAACGGACAACGTTGACATCGAGAAAATTCCAGATATGCTGAAAATCCTGCGAGGTTTTCCAGTCGTAACCAACTTTAAAGTTGGTAATATTACGTGTATACTCAGGACGGCGCTGGTAGTTAAATCCGGCGGTAAAAACTGTTTTTGGTAAATATTTCCCAAAACTCCGGATATACTTCCCGGGTCCGAGAAGTTTTGGAATCATCAGATTTCCTTCTACTCCAAATTCGCGCGTGTTAAAAGCCTCTGTTCCCCCATCTGTAGTTGTTCTGTGCATTCTTTCGGTTGCACCTTTTAAGCGCAACTGAAAAACCTCTGCCCCTTTAAACATATTCCGGTGCTGATAATAAATGTTTCCGGCAACACCGAGGTTACCCGAAGTATTTGTTCCTTCAATATCAAAAGAGGTGGATTGTTTATTAAGTGGGGCCAAACGAATATTGCAGTCCAACAAGTTTGAATCCTGTTCCGGATAGGTTTCATTAAATTGAATGTCGACAAATCGAAATTGTCGCAGGCGGTTGAGAGCATTAAAAGTACTTTCAACTTCGTTTACTTTGTACAAGTCGCCGCTTTTCATTTGGTTGGTTCGGTTAAACAAACCCGGAGGATAAGAAACCTGCCGGTTATTGTACAGCACCGAATTACCCCAACTAATGGTATCCGAGAAATTAAATGAGTTCTGACGGTTAGCCGTAACGGGTGTGTTTCCGGGCATAACCGAATAGTAAAACTTATTTATGTAATAGGGTTTCAGCAACCGGAAACTATCAATCTGGCTGGCTTGTGCTTCTCCAATAAAAAGATCGAGGTTAACCTGCTTTTCGTACAAAGTTGTATCGGCCAGGTAGCGCACCTGGTTTTTCGAAAAATAGTAATAACCGTTGTTCTGGTATAAATTTACAATTCGTTGCTGTTGTTTCTCCAATTCATAAATGTCGAAAGCTGTTCCCGGCCGCATTCTGAATTTTGTAGAGTCGTTAAAAAATATGGCTTGCAACTCGGGTGTTTCAAAATGATAATCAACACGTTTTATCTTGTACTGATCGCCGGACTCAACCAAAAATTTTAATACCGCCTTTTGCTTTTTTTCATTAAAAACTATTTCCTGATCGATTTTTGCCTGATAATACCCGCGCTGATCCATGTATTGTTCCAGCTGTTCAACCGATCGGTCGGCCAGTACCTTATCATAAATTTGTGGTGCTTCTCCAATACGTTTTAACCAATCGTCGGTTTTCTTTTTCGACGACATATTGTACAGCAACAAATAAAACTTAATGAAACCGAGTATTTTATAATTTTCCTTTTGGCGCAAAACAGCTTTCGCCTCTTCCTTGCTTACATTCTGATTGTCAATTTCCAGCTCAACTTTTTGCAACAAATACTCCTGTTCTGAAACAAAACGGGTTTGGGAACACGATGCCAGCAGCATGGCTGATAATACAGCTATCCACTTAAACCTGACTATACTTTTTTTATAATTCGTATTTCCCAATTCCTGCAACTTTTATCCAACAAAAATAACCAAGAGTTTTTTTAGAAACAGTAACTTTACCCTAAATATTATATTAATTGGTTTAAAATAAATGATTGGTAAAAGTACAATAAAACTTATTAATTCGCTGGCCCTAAAAAAATACCGTTCAAAAGAGAAATTGTTTCTTATTGAAGGTGATAAAATGGTGAAAGAAGCATTGGATTCCGACCTGAATATTGAACACCTTATCGTAACCAGTCAGTTTCTGGCCAGATATGACATTGAGCAAACCAATGCTGTCAGACATACAGAAGTTGACGAGCGGGAATTAAAAAAGATGAGCCTGCTGCAGCATCCTCAAAACAGTTTGGCTATTTGCGAGCTACCTGAAAAACCGGAATTCCCTGCCACTCTGCCAGACGGGTTGTCTGTTTATCTCGATGGAATTCAGGATCCCGGAAACATGGGAACAATTGTAAGAATCTGCGACTGGTATGGCATTAAACATATTTTCTGTTCACCCGATTCGGTCGATCTGTACAATCCCAAGGTTATTCAGGCAAGTATGGGATCGTTTAATCGTGTTACACTTTTTGAATGCGAATTCCCTGAGCTTTTTGCCCTGGCACAAAAATCGAATACACCATGCTTTGGAGCTTTTATGAACGGCGAAAACATTTACCAGCAGCAATTGCCCCAACAGGCAGTTTTGGTTATGGGAAACGAAGGAAATGGCATTCGCGAATCAGTGGAAAAATTAATTACCAACAAACTTAGTATTCCAAATTTTTCTGAAAATAATGTAAAAGCTGAATCACTAAATGTTTCGGTAGCCACTGCAATAATTTGCTCTGAATTTAAACGCAGCTATTCAAAGTGAAATGAAAGGGTAAATATTTTCGATCGCAGATTTTTAATCGATTGTGCGTAATACAAACGTTGTGTTGGCGCAGGCAGATCACCCAATTGATCATTCAAGCCAAAACTAAACTTGGCCTCTACTGAAAATCTGAAAAATGCGAAATAATGATCCCAGCCACCTCCTACTTCAGCATAAAGACCACCACTCTTAAGTTTGATTAAGTCTTCCTGTGCAGTTCGCGAAATATCGTGACGGTAAGCACCTCCAAAAATCACGTAAGGCCGGTCGTTGTTGATCCTGCGTGCCTTGTATTTTATCAACACGGGAAAATCGAGGAAGGTAGAACGAATCGTATAATACGGCAATCCCTCGTTACCCGAAGAGTACACATTTATATCGTGAATTGGCACATTAAAAGTTAACTGGCGCTCACCAAATGACAATCCCGGCAAGAACCGGAGATTTAAATCTTTTGAAAGACGCATGCTGGTAATAATACCAACTGTAAAACCGGGAACTAAAGACGCTACATCCGACCGGACTCTGCTATCCCAAACAACACGATCGAGTGGATAAGGTACAAATTCAGGATTTTCGCCAATAGGATTATAATTTACCACATTAAAATCGAGGGTGTTCATTCCGATGGTAAACCCAAAATGAAAAAGCTTATCATCAAAGGTTGTCAGGTAATTGATCTTTTGTTTTTGAGCAAATACAATACCCCCTGCAATTAGCAATATTATTGTGATAAAAACTTTCTTCACTTTGTTAATTTGTTGCTTTTATGAAAAACAAAAAAACGATTGATTTATTGTTTGTTCAGTTCTAATTGTTGGGTTTATGTGCCTTGTAAATGGTAGCTATTCCGAAAGTCTGTCGATAACATTCGTTTCGAACAAATCCCACATCGGCTAAAATAGTCAAAAATCTTTCACCATCGGGAAATTCGTTAACCGATTCGGGCAAATAGGTATATGCCCGGCTATCTTTCGAGATCATTCTTCCAACAAAAGGTAAAATGCGCGTAAAATAGAACATATAAATTTGCTTGAACGGGAACTTTTCCGGCTTGGAAAATTCGAGCACAAAAAAAGCTCCTCCGGGTTTTATCACGCGCAAAATTTCTGCTAAACCTTTTTCAAGATGCTCAAAATTACGGACACCAAATCCTACAATAGCAGCATCAAACGAATCCGCTTCAAAAGGCAGTTCTTCAGAATCAGCTTTTTTAAACTGTATTTGATTATCCAGCTTTTTTGCTGCCACTTTTTGTCTTCCTACATTCAACATTCCTTCCGAAATGTCGATGCCGGTAACTTTTACATCGCCTAATTTAAGGGCAGCAATAGCAAAGTCGCCTGTGCCAGTTGCAATATCGAGAACTTTTTCAGGCTGATAAGGTTTCAGTTTTTTAATGGTCTTCTTACGCCATATCTTATCGATATTAAACGATAAAACATGATTCAGAAAATCATAGCGAGGAGAAATATTGTCGAACATTTCCTCTACCTGGCCTCTCTTGGATTGTTTTGATTGTTTGTAAGGAAGGGCTGCCATTAAGAACCTACAGTCATTTTATCGATGTAACCTAACGACATATCGTCAATTCTAATCTCTCCTTTTGTAACATGCCCAAGTGTAAAGAATGGAACGTTCATTTCCGACATGGCATCAACAAATTCATCCTCTTTATCAGGATTTACACCAACCATCAATCGTCCCATCGATTCACCAAACAAAAAGGCATCGTTCCTGATTTCGGCATCAGTAGTTACATCGAAACCAAGTTCGTTTGGTATTGCCGCACGTAATAAAGTAAAAAACAGTCCGCCCTTTCCTACAGGACTTGCACTTTCAATAAGTTTGTCTTCTATAAGTTTTTTAATTGCTTTTTGTACGGCAATTTCATCTTCAATGTTAAATGCCGGAAGTGCTGATTCTGAAATTCCATGGAAAAATTCGAGGTATTCAGAAGAATTAATATCGTTAAGCGACCGTCCGATCAGGAAAATATGGTTCCCTTTATTTTTAAAGCTATGCGTAATTAAGTTCTCGCCGTTAGGCACACGCGCCATCATACTAATGATAATTGTTGGTGGCACAGGTCCGTGTTGCGAAAAATGATCGAATCGTATTTTACGGTCCGAAATTTTTAGTCCAAACTTACTTGCTGCATTTTCCAGCCCTTTTTTAGCTCCCGATGCAATAAACTGTCCATTTGGATCGGCAAAGTCGATGTGGTACAAAAATGCACTAACAGCAAATGGTTTTACGCCAAAACACAACATTTTTCTGACAGCTCTCGAAATCAGAATTTCAGTTGCCTTTTGAGGATCGCTCTCGAGATGATGATGAAAGGCATGCGTGCTCATGGCCATGCGCGTACCGTTATCATCCAGTTCAAAAATACCGGTTTCATCTGTTTCACTATCACCAATCGATTCAGGAGAAATTCCCTGCTCGCTAAAATCGTTAAAATAGTTAATGGTAGAAAGGTTTGGATTAACCATTAATGAAAACACTATTTCCTCAATGTTTTCAGGTTCCGATATCATATCAATCGAGAACTCCTTTTCAGTTTGAACAGCATCACTCATACAGCATTTCTTTTCTTGTTAACCTCAAGCAAAGGTAATTAAGTAGCCGATTCTACCATAAATTTTACACTATTTTTTATCCGGTGCATCTGTTTCGATTTTTAGAGGTTTGAATATTTGATATTTATGTTTGAACAACCGAAAAAGGAAATTTTAGAACGCCTTGTAACAAAACGCGCAAATTGGTACTACTATATGTGTAGTTTAACTTAATGATTTTGAAAACCAAAATAATAGTTTCACCGATTTAATTAACTTTGCAATTCAATTCAAAAACAATGTCAGAAGCTATTATAATTACTCCGGTTAAAGATTCGTTATCAACAACTAAACGAACTGTTGAGTCTGTGATGAAGGCCGACGGAGATTTCTCGTATTTTATATTTAATGACTTTAGCCAGCCCGAAACAAAAACCTATTTGGATGAAGCTTCAGCTCAACTTGGCTTTAACGTAATCCACCTTGAGGATATCACAGACACTCCATCGCCAAACTATAAGATCGTGCTCCAGCGCGCCCAGGAAATGGCTTTAAAGGAAGGTATTCCGCTTATTATTATTGAATCGGACGTTGTAATATCGAAAGACACAGTCCAAAATCTTCTGGCCGTTATGAATTCGGAAAAAAATCCGGGTTTAGTCGGTGCTATTACAACCGATGAAAAAGGAGATTATAACTTCCCGTACAATTTTGAAAAGATCAAAAACGACGAGATTGTCGACACTTCGCATAGTTTAAGTTTTTGCTGTACATTACTTACTGTACCTTTTCTTAAACAGTTTGATTTTAATGATCTGGCACAAAACAAAGACTGGTTTGATGTTTTTATCAGCCGGCAGTCGAAGAAAATTGGATTTAGCAACTACCTGGCAAAAGGTATTCGTGTAATGCATCTTCCTCACTCCAGTCGCCCTTGGAAAAATCTAAAATATACCAACCCTGTTTTATATTATTTGAAAAAGATATTTCTAAAACGCGACAGGATATAAATGCAGAAGCACCTACTAAATAAACGAAATAAAATTATCGGGCACGTCCTTTTCTGGATGGCCAGTATCGTTTTTTTGTGTTTCATCTTTTTTATCTACAGCCGGAGTATCGACATCCGAACAATTGCAAAATCGATCACCATTAATGCAGGTTTTGCAGTTGGCGTATATTTTAACCTTTATATCCTCATTCCCCGGTTTCTTATTCGCAAACAGTACATCTATTATATATTTTGGCTGGTTGTTCTTATTTCTGTTAGCAGTCTGTTTATCCAGTTTATAATTATTTACCTGCTTCGAGCGATTCTGGATGTTTCCGAAGAATTACACTCCATCAGTTCAGAAACACATTCGGCCTTTTTCTTCGCAACACTATTCTATGTTAGTATAACTACTTTTTTGAAGCTTTTTAAAGACTGGCTTTCGCTTCAGGATATAAATTACCAGTTGGCCAAAACTGAAAAACAAAAACTGGAGGCTGAACTAAAATCGTTAAAAGGGCAACTAAATCCGCATTTTCTTTTTAACTCGCTTAATAATATTTACTCGTTATCATTAATGCAGTCTGAAAAGGTTCCCGATCTTATTTTGCGTCTGTCTGATTTAATGCGGCATATTATCTACGAATCGAGGGATAATTTTATCAGTTTAAACAAAGAGATTGAGTTTGTAGATAATTTTATTGCACTGCAAAAAATACGAACTGCCGATGATACTGTAATTGAGTATAAAAAACCTGAATTTATTCCAACCGCTAAAATCGCGCCTTTGCTTTTCGAGCCCTTTATTGATAATGCATTTAAACATGGATTGCCGGGTACTGAGAACGATTTTATTAAAATTAGCTTCGAGATTAATAATGACATTCTAATTTTTCGCTTGGAAAACAATTATTCTGACGCAGAGAACCACGATAAGAAAAATTCAGGTATTGGTATTTACAACGTTAAACAGCGTTTAAAGCACCTTTACGGCAAGGATGACTATCAACTACTCATTTCACGAGAAAATGCGTTATATTCTGTTCAATTAAAACTTAAACTAAAATACAATGACAATTAAGGCTCTAATTATCGATGATGAACCCCTTGCTCAAAACGTTATTAAACAGTATGCATTAAAAATTCCGTCGCTCGAGATTATCGGAGCATGCAACGATGCAATTTGTGCGCAACAATTCCTGCACGAAAACGAGGTCGATCTCCTATTCCTCGATATTAATATGCCTAAATTGTCAGGCATTTCTTTTTTGAAGAACTTAAAAAAGGATCCACTTGTAATTTTTACCACAGCATACTCAGAATACGCACTTGAAGGATACGAGCTAAATGCCATCGATTATCTAAAAAAACCGTTTTCTTTTGAACGTTTTTTTAAAGCTTACACCAGAGCCGAGGAGTTGCATTTACTAAAAACAAATGCAAAGAATGTACCCGCTGACGCCGATAAAAATGAGTTCTTGTTTATTAAAGCCAATAAAAAGTCGGTTAAAATAAAGTTTAGCGATATACTATATATTGAAGGATTGGGTGATTATATAAAAATACATTTGACCGATGAAAAACTGGTAACAAATCTTTCAATGAAAAAGATATTCTCCCTGCTTCCGCAAGACATGTTCTATCGAACACATAAATCATTTATTATCTCGGTGGACAAGATAGATTCTCTCGAAGGAAATATGGTATGTATTTCGGGCGAAAAACTTCCTATTGGGAACAGTTACCGGCAAGAATTTTTTGAATATGTAAGCAGGTTTTCTGCTGATTAATCAATCAAAAAACCTTGTTCTTTTAACGTCGCCAACATCTTTGCCGAGAAGAACTCGTTATCAGCCTTTTTGTATCGTATATCGGTAAATACCTGCGCTAATGTTTCCTTATTATTCTCCAAAACAAATTGTTTCGACGATTCCAGGTTTTCTTTGAATTCGTATAGTCCTTTTATTCTATTTTCATCGTAATCAGAATATAGTTCATCGTGTATAATCCCTTCTAATGGAATCCGGTCTGTGAGTTCCGGAACTTCTTCAGGATAACCAATTGCTACTGTCGTTACAGGAAAAGTAAGTTTAGGTAGCCCCAATAGATCGATATGCTCTTTCGCATTATAGGCAGTAGTTCCCAGATAACAAATACCAAGTCCGTTATTTTCGGCAGCAATGCATACGTTTTGGGCAACAAGTACCGTATCGATTAAAGCGTTAGTAAAGGATAACAAGTTGTTATAGCCAGGTTCAGCGTGATCATATTCACACCATTTTGAAAAACGATTAAAATCTGCAACAAAAGTTAGAAGAACTGGAGCCGCTTTGGCCACAGGTTGGTTAAAATGCAATGGCAGCAACTTTGCCTTTCTTTCTATATCCTTTGTTACAATTACACTGTATAACTGCATATTTCCTGTTGTAGATGCCCGGGTTCCAGAGTAAATAATACTCTTTAATAACTCGTCATCTACAGACTTTGATAAAAATTTTCTTACAGTAACATGCTTATTCAGTAGCTCCATCGTGATTACTCTTATTAATGTTTATTCAGTTTACGAAAGTATAGAAAATAAAAAAGGGAAGCTAAAAGCTCCCCTTTTTAATCAATCAATTCGGTATTACCTTTTAATAATCCTTTCTGATTTAACGATTTCGTCGTCAGCAATTAATGTAACAACGTAAACGCCGGTAACCAGATTTCCAGTACGGATAACATTACTTGGATATTCAATATCTAAGATTCTTTGACCAGCAATATTCGAAAGAATTACACGGTCAAGTTTATCTGCATTTTTAATGTTAATCTCATTTACAAATGGGTTAGGATAAACGCTGAACTCAAGTGTTTCGATTTCCAGGTCATCAACATCTGTAGGATATACATCTCCAGTTGTGAATTCCCAAACACCGGTTACACCGTCCCAAGCAAGTCCGTCTCCCATTACAACACCACTGTCAACAGCTACTGTATAAGTTGTATTCAAGTCAAGCATTCCAACAACTGTGTAGTCATAATCAACAGTAATAGTATTACCATCAACCATATCAGCAGTGATAGGAATCATAAGAGTAGCCTCAGATGAATCTTTCTGAGTTACTGTTAAATATCCCATTACGGAATCGTTGAATGTTACAACATCTTCGAATACGATGGTGAATATTGCGTGATTATCAGCAATAGTATCAGTTGGTGTTACTGTGTCAAGAACAGGCATTACTCTGTCTTTCTCTGTTACAACCACATTTAATTCTGCAGTACATGCAGTATCAACGTCGTAGTAGAAAGAATACTCACCTGCATATAACATAGTGTCAAGCATTGCGTCTTCCACTACAAATTGTACAGCTTCACCAGTATATGTTTCTAATGTAGTATCGGCAGAAATACCATAAGCTAATTCAACCTCTTCTACAACCATACATTGGTGTGCATCCATTACTGCAATTTCGTATGTTCCACCGCCTAATGCGAATGTTGTTTCAGTGGTTTCAACTCCATTTACAGAGAATGTATAAGGAGCAACTCCACCTGCAGCAATAACACTTATTTCAGTCGAACATTCATCAGCTTCGCCAACAGTTACAGTGAACTCTAGTGGAGCAGTAATAATTTGATCGAATGTCATGGTATCAATATCAGCTACACATCCCTTATCATCTACAACAGTAAACGCATAGTGAATATCATCTATGTTTTCATTATCAAAGATAAACATCTGATCCAATTTGATCGATTCTGCAAACCAAGCTGAAGTATCAGTATATACACCCGATTCAACTTCGAACTGTTGCCACCATACTTGGAACATACGTCCTGGTTCACCAGTAACTTCAACTAATACTGAAGCCATTGTATCATCTGAACATGTAACGTCAGTAAGTTCGAACTCAATTGGTTCTACAGGATCAATTGTGATAACATTTGAAGTATCAGTACATCCGTTCATATCTCTTACTACAACTTGGTACTCATGACCAATTGTAACTAAGAAAGCATCGTAATTTACGTAATCCGTTTTTAGTTCACCATCTTGCCAAAGTTGGAATTCAAAGTATGGCGACCAATTTTGTGCGCTATTTGCACTCTTCATTTCCATTTCTGGTAAAGCTGGAATAGTTCCTCCAGAAACTGTAGCCTGAATAAACCCTTCAGTTGATCCTGGACAAGTAAATTCACCTTCAGCAATATCTAATACTACATCTAAAACTTCAGGATCTTCAATTACTACAGTATCAACACCGTAACAACCTCCTTCGTGAGTAACAACTACTACATATGTTCCAGCACCTACTCCTTCTAAAGTAGTTGTGTCCATTCCGTTAATTGTTACCGTATAAACTGGATCTTCTAATGCTACTCCGTCTTCGTAAATTGTTACATCTTCTACAACAATGGTATCAGTCATGTCACCGTTACAAAGGATCTCTCCAGTAGAAACAGCAGTTACATCCACAACAATGTCAGGATCCGCTACTTTAACACGCCACTCATTTACAGGCATTCCATCAGGACCTACTTCGCCACCAGCGATACATCCATTTACCATATCATATACCCAAATAACATATGTACCAGCTTCTTCTACAGTAAATGTATCAGACATTTGCCATCCGGCGCTATCAGGACTTGGTACGAAGATGTGACCATCATCAAGAACTGAATTATCTGCATAATACATAAACTCACCTGAACCACCTTCAGCAACAACACTAAACTGTCCAGATTCAAGACATGTCATATCGGCAATTAAATTACCATAAAGCGTAATTGTGTCAGGTTCTCCAATAGTAACAGATTTACTAATTGTACAACCTAGTGCATCTTCTACTGTTACTTCATATTCCCCTGCAATCAAATCAGAGAATGTAATCTCCGTTGCAGTTGAATCTTTAGTTCCAACAACAGGTCCTGAAATTGAAGTTAAGTAAGGAGCAGTTCCTCCAGCAATATTAGAAACAACAACAACACCTTCATCACTTCCTTTACAATGTACAGAATCTAATACAACTGCATCGAAAGTTAAAGTATCAGGCGAAGTAATAGTAGCAAAAGCTGTTATTTCGCAACCATTCCATCCATTTTCAGTTACTATAATTTTATAATCTCCAGCTCCCAAGCCAATATAATCAATCGCTATCGCTGAATCAGCTGCAGAAGGAAGAATTGAATCGTTAACTTGTACTGTATAATTAGCACCTGGTCTTCCCCCTGTTACTGTTATCGCAAGAGCTCCGTTTGGATCTTCTCCACAAGTTTTTGTATTATTTGTAGTATCAACTGCTACTAAAATTTCTGAAGGTTCATCAATTGTGTACACAATTGGTTCGCTAAGCGTACAACCGAGAGAATCTCTTACCATTACAGTTACAACTCCAGGTTCTGTAATTAAAACTTCTTCAGAAGCAACACCAGGACCATAAGCAATATCCGGGAATGGAATCCATGTTGAACCATTAATGCTATATTCATAAGGAGGAGTACCTCCGGCAATAGCAAAACCTACAGCTCCGTCACTTGCACCATAACAAGTAATATCACTAGAGTACCATCCAGAAAGATATACTGGAGAATTAGCTCCACTTACAGTGATTACTCCTGTCTCAGCACCGTCACAACCACCTTCATCTGTAACAACCACTTTGTAGTCTCCAACAGGTAGTCCATCAAACACTGTAGAACTTACATTAACATAAGGAGCTACATCCACCCATGTTCCTTCTACATCAACTTGTAGAGTATATGAGAATGTATCATTACCACCTTCTGCAGGGAATACTTCAATTACACCAACACTGTCGCCATAACACACAATATCAGTAACCGACATGGCAGTATCAGTAATAGTTACCATATCTAAACCTCCAATAGTAAATGGGCCATCGTAAGCTTTAGCTCCACATGCATCTTTAACGACTACATAATAAGTACCTTTTCCTACTTGAATATTTACAGAATCAGCACCTTCTGGCCATGCAGTAAAAGCAAGATCTGAAAGATTCATTGCAGCCTGTACAGTATTTGCATGACCGTAGTGAGTTGGCATACCATCTGCTGCATAAATAGTCATTACACCATCAGTAGTACCATAACAACTTGCTACGCCAGTAACGGTTCCTACAACAGTCAATTGACCTTCCTCAGTAATAATAACTGTTAATTCATTTTTAGCAACACATCCCATATTATCTCCAGCGGTAATTGTATAAGTACCTGCTACAAGATTTGAAATTTCATATGTGCCTTCGTTGTATACCAAAGTGTCAGCAAAATCAGCTCCATCAGTAATTGAAACAGTTACACGACGATCATCATCCTCTGTTTGTTTGGCCCAACTTGTAAGCTCAACCTCAACGTAAGAAGATTTTACGCCAAAACACTCATTAGCAGTATCTAAAGTTTCTTCAACTAAAGCAATTATATTTTCGTCTAATGGCTCTACAATAACCATTGCTTCTGAAGCTACATTGTTTACACATGCAGCATCTCTTACATAAACAGTAAATGTATCTGCAGGAACTGCGAAGATGTTATTTACGTACCATACTACGCTATCAAGAGAATATTCTAAGTCACCTCCATCAGGATGTGTTGCACTTACATTAATTACTCCATCATTTCCTCCAGGACAAGTCGGAGATACTGTTGCAGAAGGAGTATTAATAACTACTACTTGTGGATCTTCAAGTACAATTGTTGGCCATGAGATATCACAAGATCCAACTCCTGCATCACTTACGACTACATCGTAAGATCCAGCAACAACTTTCCAAGATGATTCTGTTCCTACTACTCCATTAAGTGAGTATGAATAAGTACCAGAACCGCCAGTTACATTTGTTACTGTAATAACTGAACTATCACCTAAACAATATGCAGTATCAATAACTACATCGTATACTATTTCACCAGGTGCCTGGATTGAAATTACATTACCATTGGTATTAGTATATTGAACAGAATCACAGGCATCATTTTCGTTGTTCAACCATAATTCATAGTATCCAATTGGCAAACCATCAAAAACAATTGTATCATTAGTTGGAAAAACTCCAGCAATCACTGTATCAGCACTTGCAACTGTCCCGTAAATTGAAGAGTCTGCAGGGCCTGTGATATCAAATACATAAATTGCACCTGTGGTAGAATCAGCACAAGCGACATCATCTAAAGCAATTTTAAAAGTAATTGGTGCAGGATCAGTCAAAACAACTGTACTATCAGAAACAACTGAACACATATTACTATCAACTGCCATAGCAGTGTAAGAACCAGCAGGAACAGCAATCCAAGCAGTATCGTTTACAGTAGTTTCGGTGATACCGCCTACAGTAACAGCGTATTCACCTCCATAGCCACCTGAAACAACAACAGCAACCATTCCATCGCCTTCAATACACTCAGGATCCGTACCGTAAATAGTATCAATAACTAACTCAGCAGGAGTACTATTAATGGCAATAGAATCCCATCCTAAACTAGTACATCCATTTACAGATATAATTCTAACGAAATATTCGGTGCCTGGATTTGCCTGAAACTGTGTACCACTATATTCAGTGTAATCTTCACCTGCTTCCATACCACTTTCATAGAAAGTTGCTGAATCTACAAAATTAACTAGGAAACTTTCAGTTCCACCAGCAACAACTGTTAATTCACCCATATCATCGGCACATTGTGGTTGAGTTACCAACAACGTATCAATATAAACAGGCTGAATTAAATTCTCCCCAGGAACTTCAAGAACCTGAGAATAGCAAGCACCGTCTTTAGAACGAACCTGCACAGTAAACCCAGTACCTTCAGTAACCCAGATAGTGGAATCTAATGTAAAACCAGCAGCAGTAGAATCTCCTGCATAGCTGTTAAAGTTAAAATACGTACTGTCCGGAAAACCAGTGACTGCGTACTGTATCAAGTCGCTGTCACACTTTGTGGTAATGTCGGTAAGCAGCACAACGTCATCCAAGCTTATGACATAATCCTCACACTGCGCCTGAACGACGGACAGAGAACTTGCCAGATACATGAATAACGTCAAGCCAAAAAGCCTTGTAAACATTTTTCTCATAGCATTTTTTTTAAATTGAACTTAATTGATTGATTGATTTTAATTTATTTAATTCTTTAATCATTTATCCTTACTATTTGGTCTCTGTAGGTACAGTAAACTCTACAAACGTATAAAATTTTGCATCAATGTACAAAATATAACTTGCATAAAATGCTTTCTTTTACACAATGTTTTCAACAGGGCCATACCAAATCCAAAGCTTAGTTTTTAATATCTATTTATTTTTTGGGTTTGAACGCTATCCAGACTCTGTATTTTAACCTATTTCAATGCAATTTTAAACTTATTTTTTGAAAAACAGATAATAAATGGATTATTTTTTCGCTTATTTAGTGCTATTAATTCAGTTACAATGAGAGAATTCGAGCATAATTATATAAATATCTGCTTTTTAACAGGATTTAATCTTTTTCCCCTACGACAAACATTACGAAATATAGTATATGCACAAAAACATATTATCTTAATAGTTCTGCTCTTATTTCTTATCCTGTTCTCTGTATCGTGCAAATCATGCAAATGCCCGGCTTATAGTTATCAACCAACATCTGAAATTGCGATTAACGATCAATTGAAATCGTAATTCACATATTCTTATTTTTATTCAACTACAATATTGTTGCGGGTAAAAAATTATTCTTCTCCGTTTTTGAATCTCAAACCCTATACATTTCACCGAAAAAAGTAGCCAAATGCAGTAAGAAAGCACGTTTCCTATTTTTCTGAACCATTTAAACAAACAGCAATATCATGCTTATTACATTGATTTTTCGAAACTTATTCGATTTTTAAGCCCGCGAGAATGCGATATTTACAAGCAAGCTGTGGAATTGGCCGAAAAACACGGCTTATTCCATTCTAAAGACTTTAACTAAATATTAAGGTTCTGACGAAAAAAAAAAGAGCACTTGACTCAATAAATAATTTGTACTTACTTTGTGGGGCTTTTTAAAACAGGCAGTTAAAACCTGAAAGCGAAATAATTACAATAATTTCTTTTAAATAAATTAAAACTTTCTCAACTATGATTAAAATAGGTATTAACGGATTCGGAAGAATCGGACGTTTTGTTTTCCGTCAGGCAGTTGCTAAAGGAACGGTACAGGTAGTTGCTATCAACGACCTTATTGATGTTGACTACATGGCTTACATGTTGAAATATGATTCTACTCACGGTCGTTTCGATGGTACTGTTGAAGTAAAAGACGGTGCATTGGTAGTAAACGGAAACGTTGTTCGCGTAACTGCAGAGAGAAATCCAGCTGATATCAACTGGGGTGCTGTAGGTGCTGAGTACGTTGTAGAATCTACTGGTCTTTTCTTGACAAAAGAATCAGCTCAGGGTCACATCGACGCTGGTGCGAAAAAAGTTGTTATGTCTGCTCCTTCAAAAGACGATACTCCAATGTTCGTTATGGGTGTAAACAACAAATCGTACACTAACGATATGACTTTTGTGTCAAACGCTTCTTGTACTACTAACTGTTTAGCTCCTATCGCTAAAGTATTGAACGACAACTACGGTATTGTTGACGGTTTAATGACAACTGTTCACGCTACTACTGCTACTCAGAAAACTGTAGACGGTCCTTCTATGAAAGACTGGCGTGGTGGACGTGGTGCAGGTCAGAACATTATTCCTTCATCAACAGGTGCTGCTAAAGCTGTAGGTAAAGTTATTCCAGAATTGAACGGAAAACTTACAGGTATGGCATTCCGTGTTCCAACTCCTGATGTATCAGTTGTTGACCTTACAGTTAACTTAGCAAAAGGTGCTTCTTACGCTGAAATTTGTGCAGCAATGAAAGCAGCTTCAGAAGGTGAATTGAAAGGAATTTTAGGTTACACTGAAGACCAAGTTGTTTCTAACGACTTCATCGGTGAAACTCAAACTTCTGTTTTCGATGCAAAAGCAGGTATTGCTTTAACTGACACTTTCGTAAAAGTTGTATCATGGTACGACAACGAAATGGGTTACTCAGCAAAAGTTTGCGAATTGATCGAGTACATGGAATCAGTAAAATAATTACACAATTATATACTGTACGTAAAGGGATGTCGAAAGGCGTCCCTTTTTTTATTGTTGAAGTTGGAAGGATTGATGGACTGAGAATTTGAAATCTTCTATAAATGATTAACAGAAGAAGAGATCGAAGCAGATTGAATGAGAGCGAAAAAAGATTGATACTTTCGATTACTGAACAGATCTCTCGCTCCGCTTCGAGATGACAGGTCAGAAAACTTTTGCATTTCCCATATTTTCAGACAATCGAATAAGGCTCATCGGAAACATTAGATGTTGCCAATTAACTCCACCATCTGAAATCTGAAATCGTTAATCAACATTCGTAATTTCTTCTTGCTACTTTTGCCTTTTTACTTGGTTACTTTTGCCTTTCGATTACTCGTAACGCAACGATTCGATTGGATCGAGCTTTGATGCTTTTTGCGCCGGGTAGTAACCCGAAATTATTCCTACAAAAAAACACAAAACCACACCCAGAATTATCCAGGTCCAGGGAATAAAGAATGGCGATCCAATTAATTTTGCCACTCCGTTACCGGCAAGGATTCCAAGGATAATCCCCACAAAACCACCAATTTGCCCCACTAGAATAGCTTCGATTAGAAACTGTTGTTTTACAGTTGAGCCTTTTGCACCGATGGCTTTTCGTACTCCGATTTCGCGGGTACGTTCGGTAACCGTCACCAACATGATATTCATTAAACCAATTGCAGCACCAAACAAAGTTATTAGCCCGATGATTGTAGCAACCAGCGTAATATTCTTAATATTTTCGAGTAACATATTGGCCAGGTTATCACTTTTTTCGATACTGAAATCGGAATCGTCGAGCGGATCCAGGTTTCGAACAATTCGAAACGCAGCTTCAGCTTGTCCAACTGCTGCATCCATCAGTTCCGGCCGGTCAACTTTCACCTGTACATCAAAATTCATATTTGGGCGCGAGAAATATGCCCGCGAATTGGAATACGGAATAAAGCATACCATATCGCTGTTCGTTCCAAAACCACTCCCCTTTTCTTTTAATACGCCAACCACTTTGTATTTCCCACTACCGATACTTATTACCTTTTGTAATGGATTTTCTCCACCTTTAAACAATCGTTTGGCCAATTCGCTGCCTAATAAAACCACACTTCGGCCCGCTTGTATATCCTGATCGCTAAAACTCCGGCCCGTTCCCACTTCGTAACCGGCTGTACCAAGGTAGCTTTCATCAATTCCACGAACTGAAATATTCGGATTTGTTTTTTCAGATTGATATTTTAATGTTGCCGCTCCCGTTGATGAGACCGAAATTGATGTAGTGGCAGGGAAATCAAAATTTTCCTTAAACTCCTGAGCCTGATAGTATGAAATATAGGAATAGTTTTTTACCCGGTAACGAATATTTCCCTGTGTACGAAGTCCACCGCTTGTTATTGAAAAAGTATTTGCTCCCATTGTTGCAAACTCGCTGGTAATTGAATTTTTTATGGAGTCGATAGCTGTTAAAATTCCGACCAAAGCGGTTATACCAACTGCGATAATCAATACGGTTAAAATGGTACGTAGTAAATTGCTTTTCACCGATGACATAGCAACCCTAATATTTTCGAAAAATAGTGTTGTCGATTTCATTACTTCAAAATTGTCATTCGGTTTTGTTCGTTCCGATAAGTTAATTGCATGGTTTTAAATCGGTATTATCAATTGCAAGTTATACAAATATTCTGTTCAAGCTTAATTGCGTTATATAATTCATTCGTAAAAGTTTAGTCGGAATAATTACCCGCAAAACCGATTTTTTTTCGTTTTAACATTCATTACCAAATAATAAAACATCAATCATCTTATTACCAAAAAATTACCTTATCTTCGCCAACTTGAATTCAGAAAAAATTAAGATGGCAGATTTCGAATTAAAAGACGATTTACAAAAGTTTAGTTATGCGCTGGGCATGAGCATCTCAGCAAATCTTATCCAGTCAGGTGTAAAAACCGTACATCCAACAGCTTTTATTACAGCACTTCAGGATGTATTTTCAGGCATTCCTCCAAGAATGAAACCTGAAGACGCCAACCAGATTCTAGAATCATTTATGGCAGAATCGCAAGCTGCTGATGGCAACCAAAACCTTGAGGAGGGTGCTGCTTTCTTAGCAGAAAATGCAAAAAAAGAAGGCGTTATTGAATTGCCAAGCGGACTACAATACGAAGTAATAAACGAAGGCGAAGGTGATTTGCCAACAGCCACCGATCAGGTAAAATGTCATTACCACGGTACACTTATCGACGGAACTGTATTTGATAGTTCGGTAGAGCGCGGACAACCTGCAACTTTCCCGGTTAACGGAGTAATTCAAGGTTGGGTTGAAGCTTTACAATTGATGTCGGTTGGATCGAAATGGAGACTTTTCATTCCTTCAAACATGGCTTACGGACCAAATGGAGCAGGCGGAGTTATCGGGCCAAACGCTACCCTGATTTTCGAGGTTGAATTAATTGAAATAGTATAATCATAAAAAATACGGTCGTTACCGACCAAAAAAACTTTAACAGATGAAAAACAGTATTATTTATCTTTTCGTAGTGGCTTTAATTGTTGGTGCAACATCTTGTCAGCAAGGCGGCCCTGCAAACGTTAAACTTGAAACAAGCGCCGACTCAGTTAGTTATGCAATTGGTGTTTTGGTTGGTTCAAATAACAATCAGCAATTAGAATCGTTACCGGGAAGTGATGAAATTAACCTGGAAGCTTTGGCTCAGGCATTCCGCTTGGTAACTGTTGGAGAAGATGTAACAATTACAGCTGAAGAAGCAAACGCAATTGTTCAGAATTTCATTCGTAGTGCAAGCGAGCGCGAATCACAGGCAAACCTTGAAGAAGGAAATAAATTTCTGGAAGAAAACGGAAAACGCGAAGGTGTAGTAACTACCGAAAGCGGATTACAATACGAAGTACTTACTGAAGGCACAGGTGAAAAACCAGGTGCAACCGACAAAGTGCGTGTTCATTACCACGGAACATTAATCGACGGTACTGTTTTCGACAGTTCTATTGATCGTGGCGAGCCTATTGTATTTGGTGTTAACCAGGTAATTTCGGGATGGACAGAAGCATTACAATTAATGCCTGTTGGATCGAAATGGAAACTTTTCATTCCTTCTGATATAGCTTACGGTGCAAATCCACGCCCGGGAGGTCCTATTGGTCCTAACGCAGCTTTGGTTTTCGAAGTTGAACTACTGGAAATTGTAAAAGAATAACAAACTGTCATTCCGAAAGAGGAACGACTGAGGAATCTCACACTTCAGAGTGTTGCAATAACAGATTTCTCTCTTCGTTCGAAATGACAAAAACTTGTTGAAAAAAACCCTTTGTCTGATTTTAGGCAAAGGGTTTCTTTTTTTATCTTCGTTCCTGAAACTAAAAATTAGGAAATGGCATTAAGTGTAAAAGGAAAAATTGATCAGATTTTAAAACCTGAATCAGGAGTTAGCCGGGCTGGAAAAGAGTGGAGCAAACAGGAATTTGTAATTGAAACCGACGAACAGTACCCACGCAAGGTATGTTTCACCTTGTTTGGCGACAAAGTTGATTTAATTAAGGGATTGTCTGCAGGTGAAGAAGTTGATGTATCCTTTAACATGGAATCGCGCGAGTATAACGGACGCTGGTTCCACAACATTAATGCATGGAAAATTGACAAGGTGAGCGACGACGGTAACTTCCCTGAACCTCCACCGGAATTTGGCATGACCGACATTCCACCGGAGCCAGCTGACGATGCTGCAGGAGATCTTCCTTTCTAAAGGATTAAGGATAAAAGATTAACGATAATAGAAAATGCCATCTTTGTTTGATACAGAGATGGCATTTTTGTTTGTTGTCATTTCGACGAAGAATGAGGAGAAATCTGTTACAGGTTGCAGGTTACAAGTTTTCAGTCGCAGTGTACAGTCTCAGTTCCGGCGTCCGGCGCCAACATTTTAGCTATTCAACAGTTTGACAATTTCTCACAGTCGCAGTTATCATTGTCTCATAGCCCAGTGCCTAATGACCAGTGACCAAGTTACCCCCTCGTAAACAACGGATTACCCGGTTTCGATAAACGTGGATTAAACACATAACCATCCGAGTCAAAAGCCTGCAAGTCATCCACATTGTTAATGTCGTTCTCAACAATAAAACGAGTCATTAGGCCACGTGCTTTTTTGGCAAAGAACGAGATCATTTTGTACTGACCATTTTTCATGTCTTTAAACTGTGGAATAATAATCTCTGCATCCAGTTTTTTGGTGTCGATACTTTTGTAGTATTCGTTCGATGCCAGGTTGATCAAAACCTTACTGCCCGACTCATCAATCGCTTCCTGCACTTTTGGCGTTATTTTGTTTTTCCAGAACGCATACAAATCAGCCGATCGTTGTATTTTAATCTTTGTTCCCATCTCCAAACGGTAGGGTTGCATCAAATCAAGCGGGCGCAACACGCCGTACAGACCGGACAGAATCCGCAACTTCGATTGTAACTTCAGCAACTGTTCTTCGCTCATGGTAGGT
Organism: Draconibacterium sp. IB214405; assembly: GCF_033963885.1. Lineage (NCBI taxonomy): Bacteria > Pseudomonadati > Bacteroidota > Bacteroidia > Marinilabiliales > Prolixibacteraceae > Draconibacterium > Draconibacterium sp. IB214405. The sequence continues at coordinate 1,488,495 of NZ_JAXBMA010000001.1, read as the reverse complement.
GCTTCCAGTCCCTGGAAAACGTCGCCGCTAAAAGCCAGTACAGCTTGTTTGGCATTTTCGGGTGTAAACGGCTGGTGCCAGGTTTGATAACGATCGTAATTTAATTGCCCCAGCGTGGCAGAAATTCCCATTAACTCCGAGAGTTGTTTCGGTTTCATTTTCCGCAGTTTCGGAAGTATCTTTTCCGACTCGTCGAGCATGTCGGGCATGGTGTATGTTGCGGTTACCGGCGGTGTTTTATAATCCAGCGATTTTGCCGGAGATATTACTATTAGCATATGTTCTGATTTTCTTTTTCAAAATTAACAGCTTTTCTTTTTTAATGTTCAGTACGTTGGTATTTATTCGGTTTTAAAACTTCTATGAAAAAATACCCACAGCGATGAAAGCAAAACTATACTTCAACTAACTCTCCCTCACTCCCTCCTCTAACCGTTATACACATTTTCTTATGGATATTCGCGTTAAATTTCGTCCGGAGGAACCAATTAGCTTCGTTCATTTCCTTTCGCCGGACGATTCAAACCAAATTATCCTGACCCAGGGCGACGTAATTCGATGAATTACTCTGCCCTGGGCTATAACAAAACGCACTTTCAGCGCTCTGTTTTTTTTACTATAATCCAACAGTAAATATGTTATAGGGCTGAAAGTCCGTAATAATTTAGCCCCGGGCAAACGAACCGCCGGATGGCGATAAGTGTCGCCCGGGGTTAATGTTAAGCATTAGAACAGGCGCAAATGCAAAAACAAATTGAAAATGAAACGTGTCATGCGCCTCATATATAAATCTTCGTTCAGAAATTGAGCGTAAAATATTTGTGTAAAGGGTAGCTACAATAGAGAGGCACAATCAGGGTGAGTCTATAAATTTCGAAGCAGATTTTGCGATTAACTTTCATTTGACTTTCAGAAAAAGGACAATTGCAACAGAACCTGATTGTGTCTGCAGACAACGCTCGAAAACCCTAAAATTACCTCAATGGTGCGAAGTTATTAATTGTAGTATCTTTGCAGCGGATTAGAACAAAAACAGAGGGGAAGCGTTTTGGTAGCAATGTGCTCTTTATTCACGGTTATTATTTTGTGAGCCCTTGTTTACCATAGAAAACAATAATGAAATTTGAAGATTTAAAATTACATCCTGCCATATTAAAGGCATTAAAGGATGAAAACTACTCGGAACCAACCTCCATTCAGGCGCAGGCAATTCCACTGGTATTAGAAAGAAACGATGTTTTGGGAAGTGCCCAGACCGGAACCGGTAAAACGGCCGCGTTTGCCATTCCTATCATTCAGCATTTAATAAACACTACCCGCCACGAAAAGGGTAAACGACAGATAAAATCGCTGGTGGTTACCCCTACCCGCGAGCTGGCCATACAAATTGGCGAAAGTTTTAACGCGTATGGCAAATACAGCAACCTGCAAAACACCGTTATTTTTGGTGGTGTGCCGCAAAATCCGCAGGTACGCCAACTGCAAAAAGGTGTTGACATACTGGTTGCCACACCCGGCCGTCTGCTCGATTTAATCGACCAGAAGCATATTTCGTTGCGCGATGTAAAGTATTTTGTGCTGGACGAGGCCGACCGGATGCTCGACATGGGGTTTATTCACGACATTAATAAACTGCTGAAGATTCTTCCCAAACAGCGGCAATCGTTGTTCTTTTCGGCTACTATGCCAACCAAAATACTGAAGCTTTCGCAACAAATTCTGGTGAATCCGAAAAAGGTGGCGGTGAACCCGGTTTCCTCAACTGCCGAAACCATACAACAGCACATCTATTTCACCAACAAAAGCGATAAAAAGGACTTGCTGTTGCACATTCTTAAAAACGAAGACATAGAGCAGGTACTGCTGTTTTCGCGGACCAAACATGGTGCCGACCGTATTGTACGCAACCTGCGGAATAAAAATATCGAGAGTGCGGCCATTCATGGCGAGAAGAGTCAGAACCAACGCCAAAAGGCCTTATTGCGGTTTAAAAAAGGAGAAATACGCGTATTGGTAGCCACCGATATTGCGGCACGAGGAATTGACATTGACAAACTGCGGTATGTGATTAACCACGACATACCCAACGAGCCCGAAACCTATGTACACCGTATTGGCCGATGTGGCCGGGCCGGCGAAGAAGGTGTGGCGATATCGCTGTGCGAACCGGAAGAAAATGCCTATGTAAAAAGCATTGAGAAGTTGATAAAACTACGGATTCCGACAGCCAACAACAATCCTTTTCCGCAGACCGACAGGCCGATGAACGCCAGCGAAAAGAAAGAGTTTGAAGCAGAAAAACAACGTAAACGACAGGAGTTTTTTGCCAACCGAAACAAAAAGCGCGGAAATCAAAATCCGGGATTTAGAAGGAAAAGGAGGTAAGAGTTAGTATGTTTCGAACAGGGCACGGATTACAAATCCGCGCCAGCGGAGGCCTACTATCACTAATTATTAGCGGTTGTAGTATCATTTAATTCACTTAAAATTAAATTTTTCAATGCTTCATTTTGATATAATAAATTCTCAATTATCTTTTCCGACAAAACATGATAATGATATATTTTAGGCATCCATCTAATCGCTTCGCTATTTGAAGAAAGTTCCTCAACAATTCTGGCAACCTCTTCCTCTTCAATGTTAATATCAATAAAATGAGTTGATTTTGAACTATCAATCCATTCCGAATTTTCTATTGCAGCTAAGATCTCTGCTGATAGCAAACCTGCTGTTCCTTGGATAAACTCTTTCTGGCAATCGTCTTGATTTAAAATCATTTCCCAATGGTCCGCAGTACCATAGTATTTTAACAACAATTCTCTCAGATTCTCGGATTTAATCAAAGACATGTTTCCGGAACTTAACAATTCATTATAAACTATTCTTGAAAGAGGTAAATAAGAACGCCACGATATTTTTTCAATACTAACGATAATTTGTTTCGGATTTTTATTTACCAGAACTGGATTTTTAATAACATCCGTTAATAAATTGATTTGATTTATTCTTTCCTGTGAAAGGCCTTTAGAAAGGGTTAGCGTTCCATAATCACTTTCAATATCAATAAGTAATCGTTTCAGATAATTTTGTTCAATCGAACTTTCCTTTCTGTCTTCATTCCAATTGTTAATGCTTAAGGCGATCAAGATTCCGATAACCACCAATATAATTTCTCCAATAGCATACTTCAGGTACTTACCTGTTTTTCCTTCTGCAAGCAAAGAGGCTCTTAATTTTCGAAAGAATGTTATCATAGTTCGTTTTTAGTTTTAATAAAGGCTAGCGGTCACTTGCAAGTTCTCCTACGTTGGTGCGGATTCCTGCCTACCGCAGGCAGGTGTAATCCGTACCTCAGCCATCGGCTGATAAGTTCATTTCAATTCTATCGAGGACACACCCATTACAAATCGGCACGAGCGGAAGATTCTCGCATACCACCAAATCTGATATAAAATTTACAGATTATTAGGTTGAGTTTTTATTTTAAAATCTATAAAGAAGTTTTCTAACTCCATTAACATTCCTATGATATAGTCAGCGACATTAAATAAGTATGGTATGTCAACCTGCTGATTTATTTTATTTAATCCTTTCTTTGCTTTTGCGGTTGTCTTCGTTCGAAATATTTGTTTTGTACTCCAGTCTTTGATAATACTTGAATGAAGAATTTGATTTCTAAATTCTTCACACCGATTAAGTGCTTTTATTAGTTCCTTGAAATATTCATCTTCATAGTTTCTAACCATAATAGTAAATTCGAAGCGCGCTTTTAGTTTATAATAAAGAGAAGCAAATAAGTTCACCTTATTCTTAAATGATAATTCAGCAGTAATAATTTCTCCAATTTCTTTGTCAATGTTTAGCAATTGAATTATTCTAATGCTTAATTCATCTTCGAGGGATTGGAAATTCATTGAAATTCTACCAATTACAGCAGGTAATGCTTCAGGAGGTCCAACTCTTTCTTCGTAATTTGTTGGGTCTTGATTCTTTTCAAAACTAAAAACTCTGTCAATATATTCTTGCAATTGGTTCATTTATCTATATATTATTGCTTTTAACTGATTTTACTTTTTTCGTATTGCACACCGATTGCAAATCGGTGCTTGCGGGCGAGTATTAAACCACTTTACAATATGCTCGTTGTTACATTCAGCTTTTCTTTTCTCTAAATGTATCCAATAATTCTATTATGATGTCTGAAGAGACTGCAACCATATATCCGGAGTTATTCATTTCTACTTTTGATATTTGCGGAATATATTCTACTACAATCCCTGTAAGTTTAAGTTTCTTTTCTTTGGGGTAAATGGTAAAAAGAGGTCCTCCGCTATTCCCCCCGTAGGATGGGCAGTCAACTACTATTGTCTTTTTTGTCCGATAAATTCCTGCAATCGCACCTTTACGCAATAATGGTTTTTCATAATCATACTGAGGATATCTTCCTAATCCTAATGTTTTTGGATATCCAAAAATAAAAGCATCATTCCCAATTTTAACATCCTCAAAGGAAACAAGCATTTTTGAATCTATCGTTGTCCAAGAATTTCCATGAGATACTTTTTGCTTAAAATTTGCTACTGAAGCATAATTCATTTTGTTATCGATTATCTTAGCCAAGAATATTATTGCAGCATCATTTCCTTCATTGAATCTCACTAAATTATGATTCAATAAATTTGCAATATCTATAACGACCTTATTTACTGATTCAGAATAAATATCTCCACTATAAGTTATTTCTAACTCATTTCCAAAAAGAGAAAAATTACCATTTGAGTCAGTCTTTCCCAGTACATGTTTTGCTGTAATTAAATATACAAAATCACCAACTGCTGTATTGTCTCTTATTAAAAACCCACTACCAAATTTAGTTTGATTTCCGATTTTATATTCAAGTAAGAGAGCCGTTTCAATTATCTTATTTTTATCAATGGTATATTGAGAATAAGAAACTGTGGAGAACAGAATTAAGATTAGGATTGTCAGAATGTATTTATTCATTTTCGATTTTTTTAATTGATCGTAACATATAAGTAAACTACAATTCACTAAACATACTATTATGAGGTCAATTTTTTTATTGTTATTACAGAATAAGTATTCAACGGGTTGATTCTTTTTTGTTTAAAGTTACTATTCTGTTTAACAAAAACAATATGGGGTCAACGAAAAGCAGAGGTATACAAAAGTAAGGGCTAAAGCCCGTTTACCGGCGGGACTTCACTAACCCCGGGCTTAAGCCCGGGGTTAAGCAGTAAGCAACCCCTCTATCCCTCGTTTGCAACGAGGGATGAACGTATTGTCGTTTTTAACGACTTAAACAAATAGCATTAAAAATGCTTCTGCTTTTCTTTTATAGTTTATCGTTTCCGATACTCATTCCGCTTTTCATTTTACGTTCTTGTTGATTTATGATGGCAATTTGGTTTAATACGGCCAATATCATCAAAGCAATTCCAATTCCCATCATAAGGATTGAATGGTTTCCTGTTCCTATACCGAATAAAATTGATCCGGCAAAAAAGGTGATTATCTGTAGTACATCTAATAGTTTCATCTGATTGTTTATTTGTTCGGTACAAAGATGTGGGCTTTCTGTCCGGCATTTTGCTCAAAAAGGTTCAGATATTATCCCAAAAAGTTCAATCTGCGAAATTCTATAAATGCTGATTATTACAAGGCTAGTAGCAAGGGGATATTTATTTATAATGAATTAATCACTCGCTGGCGCAGATTTGTAATCTGTACCTCAGCCACAGGCTGATAAGTTGATTTCAATTCTATCGAAGACACACCGATTACAAATCGGCGCGAGCAGGGGAGTTCACTAACCTTGGGCTTTAGCCGTGCATAAGCGGCGCGATAGCCGTTTCTAATGACTAGTGACTAGTAGTGACGAATGTCTTACACTGCCAATCTCCTGAAACTGCAAAAAACAAAGTTCTGAAGGGTATTAAAGGGAGTTTTATGGTCGACAGTTATACACCTGATTTTATTAAAGAAATCCGTTAGCAGGCTGGTCATCGTCGTTTCGGAGTACTGTTTTATTTCTATGCCGCTGCACTTTGTGGGGCCTTGTTCCGAGAAGGTTCCTAACACCAGGTAACCCCCCGGTTTTACATACGAACGGATCGTATCGACATAACTGCTGATCTCCTGCTTATCGGTCAGGAAATGAAAGGCCGCCCTGTCGTGCCAGAAATCGTAGGTTTCGGAAGGTTGAAATTCTGCTGCGTCGGCAACGATCCACTTCACCGTTCTGGCTTTTTCTCCCAGCCGCTGCTGAGCCTTATTAATGGCAGTTTCCGAGATATCGAGCACGGTAATGTTGCCGTAGCCCATTTCCAGTAAACGATCAACCATTAAACTGTCGCCCCCGCCCACATCGATAATACGGGCCGTTTTTGGCAGCTCAAACTCTTTTACAAACTGTAGTGATGTTGTAGGTGAAGCCTGGAACCAACTCACCTGCGTGGTATTTTTACTTTTGTAGATTTCTTCCCAATGTTTTTTCCGATCCATTATCGTTCTCCTTTATTATTCTTTTGCCCGGGAAGAATTGCCGGAAAAATAATAATTATCATCGGGATTCACAACCAATAATAAACCCGGTGCTACCGACATTTCGTCCCGATGGGACGTTTTACCTGTTGCCTATTCCTTCTGAAATCGTCAATCATCATTCGCAATTCATTCTACCGATTTATTGAATCCCGGCGCTTACGCACCGCGCTACCGACATCTCGTCCCTACGGGACGTTTTGCCTGGCGGTTATTGGATATTAAAAACCCGGTGCTCACGCACCGGGCTATTTGATTTCGCCCCGATGGGGCTCATTGCCTATTGTTATTTGCCTATTGCCAACTCCTTCAAAAATCTGAATTCGTTAATCATCATTCGGCATTCATTCTACCGACATTTTGCCCCGATGGGGCTCATTGCCTATTGTTATTTGCCTGCTACCAACTCCTTCTAAAATCAAAAATCGTTAATCATCATTCGGCATTCATTCTATTCCACCTCGTTCACCTCCAAAATAACACTGGTGCTGTTCAAAGTTATATGCGGATTAATACCCACTTTCATCAGGAAATCGCCCGAATACTCTTTTTTAGCATCGATCCACGAGCGTCGTCCCGGGTATACGTTCAGTTCTTTTACGGTGTATTTTTTGGCTGCATCCAAACCGACAAACTTAACCGGAAGCACAGACGCCGTTTGTTTATACCTGAAGTTCGACAGGTAGTTGAACACCACTGCCCTGCTCTTTTCTTCGTTCACATACATTAGCGCGGCAAAATCGTTTTCGTACGGATTGACCAAACGATACTGGTCGCCATGCCACACCACATCTTTAAACGAGTTGTAATTCTGCACCGCCTGTTTGGCAAATGTCAAATCGTTTTCACTCAACTCGTGGGCAACAATATCGAAACCCAATTTACCCATGCTGGCCACATCAACGCGGTATTTTAGCGGAAGACCACTCCAGTCAGTTACGTGGCAATCAGTAACAATCGACGGGAAGAAATACGAATAATTCCACTGCATAAACACGCGCTCCAGCGGATCGGTATCGTCGCTTGGCCAAAACTCGGTAAAGTATTTAAACAACTCGTAGTCGCCACGGCCGCCACCACCCGAACATAGCATAATCGGTACTTTCGGGAATTTCTCGCGCACACGCTCCATCACCTTGTACAGGCCTTTGGTGTATTCGATGTAAATATGTGTTTGCGGAATACCTTCTTTTTCGAGATAAGCCGAATGCGCATTGTAAATTACCGAGTTGCAATCCCACTTAATAAAAGCCAGCTCCGGATTTTCAGAGAGCAGCTTGTCCACCACGCCGAATACAAAGTCCTGCACCTCGGGATTCGACAGATCCAACACCAGCTGGTTACGGAAATATTTCTCGGGGCGCTCCGGCTGACGGATCACCCAATCGATATGATTTTCGTACAATTCACTTTTTGGATTTACCATTTCGGGCTCAATCCAGATACCGAATTTTACCCCCTCTTGTGTGGCTTCTTCTACCAGGTAACCAATGCCGTGAGGCAGTTTCTTAACGTTCTCATCCCAGTCGCCCAGACCGGCATTGTCGCCGTTACGCGGATACTTGTTGGCAAACCAGCCATCGTCGAGCAAAAATAGATCAACACCCAGTTCTTTAGCGTCTTTAAACAGGGCGGTCAATTTGTTTTCATCAAAATCGAAATAGGTCGCTTCCCAGTTATTCAGCAGCGTCAGGCGTTCGCCATTTCCATCCAGCACACGGTAATCGCGCGCCCAGCTGTGCAGGTTGCGGCTGGCTTCGCCTGTTCCTTTGTGCGACACCACATAAACCAAAGCGGGCGTTTTAAACACCTCGCCCGGCTGCAATACATATTCTGACGCAAACGGATTAATACCGGCGATAAAACGAACATTGCCTTGCGGATCTACCTCAAAATCGTAGCGGAAGTTCGAGCTCCAGGCCAACTGCCCCACTACCACTGTTCCGTTATTTTCGGCAGCTTTGCCATCGAACGAAAGAATGAAGTTTGGCGACTGCAGCAAGTAAGCACGAGTACCGAGTTTAGAGTCGATGGATTTTATTCCACGCGTTAATTTCTCCTCGTTGCGCTGCATTTCTTTGGCCCATTCGTTACCGTAACTGGTCAGGTAAAATTCGTTACCGGTAAAAAACAGGTTCGCCGATGCAAACTTTTTCAGCGTTACAGCATCTTTCTGGTTTTGTTGAATCTCGGTCCACTGCTCAATTACATTCTCGTTGGTCCACGCCTTGTAAAACAGCTTCACCTGAAATTTATACTGTGCGTCCTCCAAAACAATTGTTGTCAGCACTGCATTATCCGAAGTAGCTTCCGAAGTGTGGCTCACGTATTTTAATTCCAGCGAAGTATTGCCATCGCTTTGTACCACCTCCATGGCCGGCTCCACCAAGTTCCATGTTCCGGCGGTGGTGTATGTTGCATTGTTAATTGCTCCGTTGTTATCGAGTAAATTGTAGCCTCGCGCAACAGCTGCATATTCGGTTTCATTTTCCAGCGGTTCGCCAAAATACACGGTATTTAAACGGCCATCGGGCGATGTTTGCAGCAACATCAGGTTATCAGAAGTTGAAATGGGAATGATCGTTTCCTGCGCATAAACAGCGGCAGATAGCAATAAAACGATTATCACTGAAAAAATGCTTCTCATGATTATTAGATTTAATTGTTTCTATTTAGAAGGACGAAGATACAAAGGAAAATACCTACACGGGTATATTTTGTTTCAAATGGGGTATCCGTTTGTTACCCGCGATTTTCTTTATTTATTTTTTCCGATTCTCAGCAGGTAATCAACTCAATCGTGCTCCGATTCGCAGTAGAGAAGCCGCCGCCGCAGGCCGCAAATTAGCTGATGTGAAAAGTTTTGATATTTTTGTTCTATTCATCAGATAAACATATTGAGCAATACAAAACCAAATAAGGAGCTTATTGAGCAACTCTGCAAAGACGATCAGGTGGCCTTTTACATCATCTACGAACGTTATTTTAAGAAACTGTATGGTTTTGTTTATCGCTACCTGAAAACCGAAGACGATACCGACGAAATCGTGCAGGAGGTTTTTGTAAAGATCTGGGAATCGCGGCATAAGATTCAAAAGTTCGAGTCGTTTGAATCCTTTCTTTTTACCGTGGCTTACAACACTACTATTTCGCTTTTACGAAAACGGGCCAGCGAACAAAAACACATCGAACACCTGTTTTCTATTCAGGAAATCAATCAGGCTCCCACGGTTATCGATGAAATTCATTACAGCGAACTCAATGCAAAAGTTCGGTCGCTGATGAACGAACTATCCGAGCGCCAACGCGAAATTTTTATACTCAGCCGCGACGAAGGATTAAGCCACGAACAAATCGCCCAACAATTGGGAATATCGGTTAATACGGTAAAAAAACATGTTTCTAATGCTTTGGAATTCCTAAGAACCCGGATGAGTAACTCACTGACAATGAGCACGCTTTTTATAACCTTATTTTTTTCTTAAAAAAAGTCCAATTTCTTATACTCCCTCGCTTTTCTTTCTGCGTCTTACAATGTGAATAGCATGAAGTCAATGATTTTCATGGAGTAAAGTTAAGTTAGTTAGTAGTACTTCCCTGAAATAAGGGAAGTGCTTTTACAATTGAATCATGAACCAGGAACTGCTAAATAAATTTTTGAATAACAAGTGTTCGGAAGAAGAGCTTAAAGAAGTATTAAGCTGGATTAAAACAGGAGCGTCTTCTGCTGAAGGGAAAAAACTGCTTAGCAACGACTGGGATGCTTATTCGGCTCCCGAAAATCTGAGTGTTGACAAGAAATTCACGGAGCTGTACGACAAAGTGAGGCAAAAAATCGAAAGCATTTCTTCGGTTCAACCCAAGCAACGTAAATTAACTGTTATCGACTGGCTTACCCGCGCAGCAGCTATTCTGTTGATTCCCGTTTTTGGATTTTTATATTACACGCATTCCGAAAAAAAATCGATACAGACTACTTATGCCGAGGCAGTAGTTGATTCGCTCGAAATTATTGCGCCTATTGGTTCGCGCACGGTTGTGCAATTGTCCGATGGTTCGAAAGTTCATTTGAACTACAGCAGTAGAATGAAATATCCGCAGGTTTTTTCAGGCGATAAACGCGAAATAAAACTCGAAGGCGAAGGCTATTTTGAAGTGGCGCATAATCCCGATATGCCTTTTGTGGTGCATGCAGGTAGTATTGACGTTACTGCTCTGGGAACAACCTTTGATGTTTTGGCCTACCGCGGCGACGAAGAGGTAAAAACCACACTGGTGGACGGTAAAGTATGCCTCGACCAAAACATTGCCGATGGCAGTATAAAATCGATAGGCACGATGGTTCCCGGACAACACGTGGCATACAATACTACAACCGGCGATATTATCAGCACCCGCGGAAACATAGAAAAACACATTGGCTGGATTGATGGGAAACTGGTATTTGAAGATACTCCGATATCAGAAGTAGCAAAAAAACTCAGCCGGATGTTCAATGTCGAAATACAGGTCGATAAGGAGGTTCAGGATTTTATCTACACCGTAACCTTTGTCGACGAACCACTCACCCAAATTCTCGATTTAATGGCTATTGCAACGCCGGTTAAATACCGGATACTTCCACGCAAAAAATTAGCCGACGGAACTTATTCAACACAAGTGATAATAATTGAAAAAAAATAACTGACTAACTACACTTAAACGAATTGCCTATGTAAATAAACACTAAAAAATTTATTAGAACCAAGAGGAAAGAAAACAGGGAAATGTTGGCCCATTTCCCTGCAAGAGATAAGTTTTTAATCCCTGTAATGTCGTACAGGGTAAGTTCAACCTAATCAGTACAAATGTATGAAAAAAATGACATTTAGTCGGGACTGTAATAATGTCTCCGGCTTGAAAAAATTACTTCGTATTATGAGATTAACGGCCTTTTTGATTTTGATGTCAGTAGGTTTTGCCTTAGCCGGAAAAACCTATTCACAAACCAAAATGCTTAGCTTGAAGATGGAAAGCACCAGCGTTAAGGAAGTGCTAGCCGAAATCGAGAATCAAAGCGAATTCTATTTTATGTACAGCGGTAAACTAATTGATGTGAACCGCGAAGTTTCGGTGGATTTCGAAAACAGTAAAATCGATCAGGTTTTACATGAAGTTTTCGATGGTACCGATGTAAATTATGTGGTAAAAGACCGGTTTATTGTTCTTACAACCGATGAGACCAGTAATGACTTACTTTCCGATCAAGAGCAACGTTCGGTAAGCGGTACTGTAACCGACGACAGCGGTTTGCCTTTGCCAGGAGTTACCGTACTTATTAGCGGAACAACACACGGCACTGTTACCAATGTTGATGGAAAATATACCGTAACAAACATACCCGATGGTGCATCGCTGGTATTTTCGTTTGTTGGTATGCGCACGCAAGAAGTTGCAGTAGGAACGCAATCATCAATTGATGTTAGCCTGGTAACCGATGCCATTGGTTTGGATGAAGTTGTTGCCATTGGTTATGGTACCAAGAAAAAAATTAACCTCACCGGTGCAGTTGCACAGGTAAAAATGGATGAAGTTCTTGGCGATCGTCCGGTAACAAGTGTTGCCAGCGCCCTGCAGGGAACAATTCCTGGGTTACAGGTAACAGGAGGTTCTTCTCCGGGTGAATCGAAAAGTTTAAATATCAGGGGTATTACTTCTATTGCAAGTTTAGGAGACAGTCCAACTTCGTCGGGCGAACCACTGGTTTTAATTGATAACGTACCGGGATCAATCGATTTGTTGAATCCTGAAGATATTGAATCAATTTCGGTATTAAAAGATGCTGCTTCGGCTGCAATTTATGGTGCACGTGGTGCTTTTGGTGTTGTTCTTATCACCACCAAAAAAGCTAAAAAAGGAGAAACTTTCACACTGAATTACGGAAATAACTTTGCTTTCCAGACTGCAATTAACCGTCCGCAACAAGCTTCGGTTATCGACTACCTGGAAACCATGAAAGATTTCCTGAATGCGCCGCTTTTGAACAACGTAAATATCGACGATTATATCGGTTATGTAAATGAATACAATGCCGATCCGAGTGGATTTGCAGCAAATCATTCGGGCGATTATTTCGAAGATGGTCGCTTTATACCGGCAGGTGAAGATTACTATTATTACCTCACTGCAGGAAATCCGCAGGAGGCTATCCTTGATGATTATGGATTCCAGCAAACGCACAACGTTTCGGCTACCGGTGGTACCGAAAAACTTTCGTACCGTATGGCAATGGGTTATACCGACCAAAATGGTCCGCTTATTACCAATAAAGATAATTTCGACCGTATCAACCTAACATCATACATCAGTGCCGATGTTACCGACTGGCTGACTCAATCGATTGATGTTGGTTATACAAAGTCGAACAGAAGTTATGTACAGGATGGCGAAATGTGGTCGGTATTTAAAACTTCCGACCCGGTTGTAACACCAACCGGATCGATGCCGGCCAGCTACGATCTTGAAGGTACCGTTTACCCGGTATTCACTCCGGCCAACTTCCTTCGTTACGCCGATCCGTCGAAATGGGTAACCGAAAACACCCGATTGTTTTCAAGAACTGCTATTCATCCTTTTAAAGGATTTGAAGCTATTCTGGAATATACTTACGAATCGAACACCAGAGATTACAAGCGATATACCAATGCTACTGATATGATCAAGATCTCAAATTCAGTGGACAATCAATCAGGAGATCCAAGGTATTACAACACCAAAACGGGCATCGCACTTAACTCGGTTAATGCTTATGCATCGTACACCAAAGAACTGGGTGACGGACATAATTTTAAAGCAATGGCCGGTTATTCGCAGGAAACACGCGATTATGAAGCACTGGCTGTGAATGCCAACCAAATGATCAATCCTGAAAAACCGTCATTTACAAGTGCTACCGGCATCTATTATGTAAGCGATCGTTTTGTGCAATATGCCATCAGAAGTGGTTTCTTCCGTTTGAATTACGACTACAAAGACAGGTATCTTCTGGAAGTGAATGGCCGTTACGACGGATCTTCAAAATTCCCGACTGATACACGTTTCGGATTTTTCCCATCAGTTTCGGCGGGTTGGAGAATCGACAGCGAATCGTTTATGGACGATACCAACGATTGGTTAGACCTTGCAAAACTGCGTGTTTCTTACGGTGAACTGGGTAACCAGGCCGGTGTTGCCGAATACGGTTATATGCCAACAATGTCAGCAGGATTGGCATCGTGGTTGGTGAACGGTCAGTTTCCTGTAACGTTGAATCCTCCGGCATTGGTACGTACCGACTATTCATGGGAAGTAGTTCAAACGCTTGACTTTGGATTTGACATTGCCATGTTGAACAGCCGTTTAAGTTCTACTTTCGACTGGTACAAACGTAATACAATCGGTATGTTGGCTCCCGGAGTACAACTTCCTGCCGTTGTAGGTGCAAGTGCTCCTGATCAAAATGCTGCCGACCTGGAAACAAAAGGTTGGGAATTAAGCGTTCAGTGGAAAGATCGTATAGGTGAATGGCGTTATGGAGTAGGTTTTAACCTGTTCGATTCAAAATCAGTTATCACAAAATATGACAACGAAGCCGGTTTATTCTACGATGCTGCTACAAACAGCAACTACCGCGAAGGAATGGAATTGGGAGAAATCTGGGGTTATGTAACTGATGGTTTCTACACTGCAGATGATTTCTCCGACCTAAGCAACTTTGTATTAAAAGAAGGTGTTCCAAGTTTGAATGGTTATACAGCAAAACCTGGTGATGTGAAATTTGTAAACCTCGACGGTGACGAAGCAAACATTATCAGTACAGGCGAAAATACGGTTTATGCACCTGGCGACAGAAAAATTATTGGAAACAGTACACCACGCTACCAGTATGGTATTAATGCCAATGCTGGCTGGAAAGCTTTCGATTTATCAGTTCTTTTACAGGGAACAGGCAAAAGAGATGCCTGGGTAAGAAACGACCTGATGTTTGGCCCAACCTTGCACTATGTTGGTGTATACGAGGACAACCTGGATTACTGGCAGCCGGTTGATATGGAAAATGGAGATTTCACTGCTGCAAATCCAGATGCATACCTGCCACGTATCTACAGTGAAAACGAGAACAGAAGCTCTAACTACAGGGTACAAACCAAATACCTTTCTGATGCCAGTTACCTGAGGGTGAAAAACGTGACCTTAAGCTATACCTTCCCAAAACAAACGATGAGCCGTATCGGTCTTGCTGCCGGTAAGGTCTTCTTCAGTGGTGAGAATATTTTAACATTCTCGAGCCTTACAAAAGGTGTTGACCCAGAACGACTGGGATGGGGATATCCTTTTTACGCGACTTATTCATTTGGTATTAACCTGACACTATAAAAGCACAATGATTATGAAAAAGATTATTTTGTCAATATACATCGCGCTGTTGTTTGTCTCGTGTAACGACGATTTTCTGGAAAAATATCCGATTGAATCGCAAACAGAAGCAACAGCTTTCGAAACCTATGATAACTTCAAAACATACACCTGGGGTATGTACGATATTATGATGGACTATGCTGGTATAACCCGTACAATTAACAGCTATCGCGGGCCTGCCCGTGGCGACATGTATGCAGGTTACCTGTCGTACATGGATAATGCACCGAACGACTATGCCAGCCAGGTGGCAACAACTTTTGCAGGAGCAAGCGATTCCGGTCCCTACTGGAATTACGCAACCGGGGGCTGGAGTTTCTCTTATATTCGCCGCGTAAACATCATGTTGGCCAATATCGACGACTCGCAAATGTCGGATGAAGATAAAGCGCACTGGCGTTCGGTAGGCTATTTCTTCCATTCATTTTTGTATGCTGAAATGGTAGCACGCTTTGGCGATGTGCCATGGATCGACCAACCAATTTCGGAAGTTGATCCGTTAAAAGACGCTCCACGTGACAGCCGTACAACCGTTATCGACAATATTATGGACAACCTGCTTTATGCTGAGGAGAACATAAAAGAAGATGGCGATGGCGAGAATACGATTAATAAAGCCACTGTTCAGTTCCTGATTTCAAGAATTGGTTTGTTTGAAGGTACCTGGAGAAAATACCATGCTGTTAGCGACGGCGATGCCAAATACAGCCGCACAGCCTTGTTGCAGCAATCGGTTCGTGCATCTGAAGAATTAATGGCTTCGCACCCGGGACTGGGAACTTACGACGAATTGTTTAACAGTCCAAGTTTGGCATCAAATCCGGGAGTTATTCTTTATAAAGAGTTTATAACCGGTGTTGTGACCCATTTTATCGGCCGCTACTGTCGTACCGGTGCAAATGGTTGGGAAGTTCCAAAACATACAGTTGATTTGTACCTGACTCAAAACGGTTTGCCAATTCATAACGCAGCTAACACTGAATATGCGGGCGATCTTACCATGTTTGATCAATTTCGCAATCGCGATCAGCGTTTGTACGCCAGTGTAGTTCCGCCTTTCTACGATGCAGCCTCTGCAGCATTTAGTTATGCACTTCCTGAGGAATTCAACGTCGATTACAATGAGTACGTTGATCTGATGCCGGGTATTTTCCCAAGCGAAACCAGCAAAAGGCTGCCTGCATCAAACTTTGCAAATACCAAGAATGTTCCGCTTTCTCCGAATATCGATAAATATGGAACAGCCTATCTTAAATCGACTACCGGTTATACTTTCTTCAGGTATTATAACCAATGGGAGGTTAACAAGCCTGCAGGTTTGAATGAAGCTGATATGCCTATTTTCCATATGAGTGAAGTGTACCTGAATTATGCCGAAGCAAAATGGGAACTGGGTTCGTTCGATCAGACTGCTGCCGATGCTTCAATTAACAAATTGAGAGCAAGAGCGGGTGTTGCCAATATGGACGTGGCTGCAATCGGTGCTGATTTCGACCCTATGCGTGACCAGACAGTTGACCCTGTTCTTTGGGAGATCCGCCGCGAACGTATCGTTGAGCTATTAGGTGAAGGCGCCGGTTTCGATGATGTACGTCGCTGGAAACGCGCACCGTGGTACATTAACCGTAATGTTGTTGGATGTTATTTACGTTATGCCGACTACACCGATAAATCATCAGGTGATGTATACAGCAAAGTATATAATATCGACCTGGTTGATGCGAACTTCAACGATGTTGAAAAAACTGCAGAAGGTGAAGGATACGTAAAACGTTTTGCAAACCAGGCGTTAATCGGAAAAGGATGGTTGGAAAAATACTATCTGTTGCCATTACCGCTGGAAGAAACTGCATTGAATCCGAACTTATTACCTGATAATACTGGTTGGTAGGATCAGATCAAATACTTAAAAAGAGACTTTTGATTTGGTCTCTTTTTAAGCTAAAATATTGGATTAAAAATCACAACACTACATCTTTCGCATTGATTTTTGTTGGTAAAGAGGAGGCAAAATGTCTCCTCTTTTTTTATATGTGGCGATGTGTTTTTGTTTAAATGATCGGGCTAATTGGCCAGACATTAATTGAGTTGAAACAGATGAGTTGGTTTACCGGGAATTCAATTTGACAGGCTAGAATATAGATGCCTCAGATATAATTATTCCCAAAAAGATTGCATTAATTGAAGCTACAACTAGCATTCATCCTTTATATTTAATCTTTTATCCTTTCCTCCCCTACATGCTCTGCTGTAACATCGTTATGGTTTGCTGAATAGCAGCTCGGTCCTGTTCTGCAATACCTTCCAGCTTTAGTGCATTTTTGTAGAGTTTTATAGCTTCGTTTTTATTGCCTTCGTTAACGTAAATCTCGGCCAGGTATGCCGTTGCCGAAAGGTATTCAGGTGATGTATTGATCACTTTTTCCAAGGTCTTTTTAGCTGCAGAAACCTGACCATTTTGCAATTGGTAGTACGCCAGTGTATAACCGTAATCAGGATCTTCCGGACGTGTTTTATACGCTATTCCGGCATATTTTACGGCCCCTGCAAAATCGCCGCGTTGTGCCACAATCACACTCAGGTTCTTGGCGGCAACCGGTTGGTTTTCGGGGTTTGCTTCCAACGCTGTTCTTAAAGCTTTTTCGGCTCCATCCATACGGCCCTGCTCGGCCAGCAACAATCCGAGATTCAGGTTAGCTGCTTCGTTATTTGGTTCATATTCCAGCACCTTTTGCAGGTTGGCTTCGGCCTTTTCGTTGTTGCCCACATACGAATACAACACACTGCTGTTGATAAGCGGCAATACCGACGGCGGATATAAACGCGCTGCCGTTTCGTAAGAATTCAGCGCCTCGGTCATCTCTCCTTTATTCTGATGATACAGACCAAGATTGTAATGATTACTCCAGTTATCCTGGCGCGAAGTCATCGACGCTACATATTCTTTTTCGGCGCTTCTAATTACTTTCTGTTGTTCGGCGGTGAATTGGTCTTGCGGGAACGTTAAAATCGAATTCGCGGCTTGTATGCGCACCAAACGAATGTCATCCTGACAAGCTTTCAGCAGGGCTGTTTTTACCTCATCGGTAAATATGCCTCCCAAGCCGTATGCTGCCGAAGAACGCACCAGCTCCGATTGGTTGTTTAATGCGTCGATCAGTACTTCAGCTTTCGAAGCATCAGGATAATTCCCCAACAAGCGGATAAAAGAATTAGCCACTACATCGTCGGTTTTAGGATCACGTACATATTCAAACATCTTATCCACATTCTCCCACTTCATTTCGCGGGCTTCTTTTATCAGCTGCGCCCATCGAAGTGTTTCTTCCTGGTAATTGCCATTGGGGCGCGCCTTAACGATTTTATTGGCCCACTCGGGCGTTTTATCCTTATGACAGGAATTACACGCATTTGGCGAACCAAACTTAATGGTTGCCTCGGGCATTGGCGGACGGAACGAATGATCGCTGCGCAGGAAGCGACCTACAAATTCACGTTTTGGCATGTGACAGCTTAAACAGGTGAGTCCTGCCGAAGCCGGGTGCCCGGTGTGTGTCTCTAAATCCTGAGTACGGTTATTATGGCATTTCAAACAAGCCTGGTTAGGATTGTCCTTATTCCGGTCACGTCCGCTCGAAGTATGACAGGTAACACAATGCAACTCGCTGTTTTCAGCACACGCATTCATCATCCACTCGGTCATGGTATAATTCTCTCCTAACGAGCGACCGTCGGGGTAAAAATCACGGTCCTCTAGCGTAGTCAAATTATAATTGTCGAAAAACTTATCGCCGGGCATATAGCTTGGCGTAATCGGGTTCATTTTTGCATGACAAGGCGAACAGGATGCAACATGCTGTTCCTGCGTAAACACATTGGTACTGATCAGGCCCAACTCATCAGCCTCCTCGCCTTCTTTTAATGCCTTAAAAATACGAACGTGCTCGCCCGCCGGCCCGTGACAGGTTTCGCAGTTAATTCCGGGCTCTTTCCAGGTAGTGTGATAAGTATCAGTTGCCAAATCGTAATTGGTATTCAACTGGCTGATGTGACAACTGTAGCAACCGGTGTTAAAAGCAAACATATCGTCTTTCCATGGCAAAGCTTCATCATCGGGCGAATCTCCTCCAAAATGGCGCATACCGGCCATCGGATAATTGAACCACTCTTTGCGGTTGGCATCAAAAGCCAATGGAATGTTCTGTAGTTTTCCTTTCTCAAACGGCGTGAGAAAAGTATAAACATTATGTCCACCCATTGCCCAGATTACATCGTAGGTATTTACC
The DNA here is from genome assembly GCF_033963885.1 of Draconibacterium sp. IB214405. Lineage (NCBI taxonomy): Bacteria > Pseudomonadati > Bacteroidota > Bacteroidia > Marinilabiliales > Prolixibacteraceae > Draconibacterium > Draconibacterium sp. IB214405. Next base: position 1,469,209 of record NZ_JAXBMA010000001.1, on the reverse strand, counting down.
AAATCGTTTCCATCGCGTTCATAAAGCACCATCGTAGAATCTTTAAATTCCACCTGAAACTGGTGTCCTTCCACATCAATTGGTTCGCTGTCTGGGAGCTGGTGCTCGGCCATAAATTCTGCATTTATCGGCATCATAGCCTGTGCATGATACGACGGCTCCCAAAGTTTATAGAAGTTTTCGTGACATTCGATACAACTTTCCGATCCGGAGAATTCGTTGCTTACCTCTTTTGGTCTTTGTTTGCAGGAAATTGTTGCTGCCAATACTGCAACAACCACCAATAATCGGGATTTCTGGAAATTCATAATTAAATGTTTAGCATCATTGAGTTGATTGGGCAAGATACAAAATTCAGAATTTGTAAAATAAAAAAGCAGCTTATTCATAACGAGAATAAACTGCCCTTTTTATAGTTAGATAATGTTAGTTACTTGGATAAAATACTGAATCAAAGAAGTTTTCCATTTCACCGATATACTTGATACCGTATTCTGCAAAAGTTGCTTTTGTTCTGTCATCAGGTTTCCAATCGAAAAAGGCATGGCCTGCACCTTCCACCTGATCGTACTTCACTCGTTGTCCGGCTGCTTCCAATGCATCGACGTAGGACTGTACCATCTCATCTTTTATCAGCATATCAGTAGTACCGCGTGTAAGATAATGTGGAATCTGACGCTCTTCAGCATTTGGAATATTGCTTAATGGAGCAATTCCTTCTTTCCATGTATCGTCGGCTTTAGGATCTTCAGAATAATGATTTAGAAGTTGGCCACCAAAAACACCATAACTAGGTGCGGCTACCTGAATGGCTGCCATCATTTCATCTCTCACCTGCTCAACGGTTTTGTCCTTTGGAATGTACGAAGGCATAAATTCGAATACACCGGGAGTTTTACCAAAACCACCGTCGCCAATTTTGTTTGGCATGGTTGCAGCAACAGCCGAAAGATGTCCACCGGCACTGTCTCCGGTAACAGCAATACGTGTTGGATCGCCGCCATAAATCTTAGCATGCTCCATAATGTGTGCAATGGCTCCAAAAACATCACTAATTAAATCGGGCATGGTATTTCCAACCTCGTCGCCATCCCCTTTACCGGCCCAACGATAATCGATGCTGAAAACAACATATTTGCCATCTTTTACCAATTCACGCGCCATTCCGCGCATAATATCCTCGGTATTCGACATCCATCCTCCACCATGAATAATGACAATACATGGAAGATTTTTAGCTCCTTCGGGTGCAAACACATCGTATTTTAGCTTTTTAACTCCGGGTTGAGCATACACAATATTTGAGGCAACCATCAGGTTTTTCACCTCTTCCTTATCGATAAACGAAGCGCCCAGGTTTTTATCCTGATCGATAACCACCTTAAAAGTTGGAGCTGTACACTCGTGATACATGGCCCCCCAGCGTCCTTTTACCGAATAGTAAACAGCATCAAGCACATAGCCTTTATCGGCCTTTGCAGTAATGGTTAATTCAGTTCCCTCAGCTACCTGCCCGTCTTTTGGAATTGCAGGCTGAACTTTGATTTTTCCGTTTTTAACTTCGTCAACAGCTACAGAGAATGTTTTTTGAGCTTGTAGAATTCCTGAACACGAAACTACGATCAGAAAGACAAGAATAATTGATTTTTGAATCATTGGTTTTAGTTTTAGTTATTAGAATATCAGCATCGGTCTTCTTTTTACGCCATTTATGATCATCCTGTAATATTCCAAGCGAACATAAAATGCTAACGTTCTATAAATTTAACTTTTCAATAGCAATGATCTATATTTTCAGGGCTGTTCTTGAACATCTCAAGAAACAAAACATATAAAAATTCAATTTTGCTTCGTTCAGCAAACCCTATTTCCAATATTCAATTCGTGGATTGGCTTTTACCTTATCTTTGTATTTATCAATAAATTTTTGGTTGAGTTCGTCGTTATCTCCATACTGTTTGCGTAATTCTTCCAACTGCACATGTAACTGCGCCTGAACTTCAGTGTAAGCCGGATCGTTGTACAGGTTATTCATTTCCATCGGATCTTTCTCCAGATCGTACAATTCCCAATCATCAATGTCGTAGTAAAAATGAATTAGCTTGTATTTTTTGGTGGTGATTCCGTAGTGACGCATTACCGAGTGCTCCGACGGATGTTCGTAGTAATGATAATAATGTGCATCGCGCCAGTCGTCCGGCGTTCCGCCTTTTAAAATGGGCAGAATACTTCGTCCCTGCATTTCTTCAGGAATTTCGGCACCGGCTACGTCAATCAACGTTTCGGCAAAATCGAGGTTCGACACCAAATCATTGTTCACCGAACCGGCTTCAATAACTCCCGGCCAGCTGACTAACAGCGGCGTATTTAACGATTCTTTGTACATCCAGCGTTTATCAAACCAACCGTGCTCGCCCAGATAAAATCCTTGATCGGAAGAATAAACAATGATGGTATTTTTGTCTAAACCCGATTCTTTCAGGTAATCAAGTAATTTCCCCACACTTTTATCCACCGCCGAAATACAGGCCAGGTAATCGCGCATGTAACGCTGATATTTGAAGCTCACCAAATCTTTTCCGGTTGGATTTTCTTCCTTGAACTTTTCGAAAATGGGTTGATAAACGGTATTCCATTTTTCCAGTTGCTCTTCGGTTAATCCACCGCGTGGCGCGTCGTTCATTTTTAAATCGTAGTTTAAACGCATGGTGGTGGCGATGGTCATGTTGTTTTTTGCAGCTGCATCGCGGGTGCTGTAATCGTCATAGAGTGTTTCCGGCTCAGGGAAAGTTGTGTTTTCGTACATTCCCAACTCATTAGGTCCGGGTTCCCACGCACGGTGCGGTGCTTTGTGCCACATCATTACCATAAACGGCTGACCCGAGTCTTTTTCACCTTCCAGCCAGTTAATTGTTTTGTCGGTAATAATTTCGGTGGTGTACCCTTCCATTTTATACTCACCCTCCTGGTTAATAAAAGTTGGATTGTAGTAGCGTCCCTGCCCCGGAAGAATATCAAAATAATCGAAACCGGTAGGTGTACCACCTAGGTGCATTTTACCAATCACCGCCGTTTTATATCCGGCTTGCTGAAGTACTTTGGCATACGAATTCTGACTGAAGTCGAAATGCGAACCTCCGGTGTTATCAATAAAACCATTTAGATGACTGTACTTCCCGCTAAGAATTGTAGCACGCGACGGGCCACAAATCGAGTTGGTAACCATACACTGGTTAAAACGCATTCCTCCTTCCGCTAAGCGGTCGATATTTGGAGTAGGTGCCAGTTCGGCCAGCGGACCACCATAAGCACTAATCGCCTGGAAAGCATGGTCATCACTCATTATAAACACAATGTTTGGTCGCTCCTTGATTTCTTCTTTTGACGAAGTAGCACAACCAAAACCAATAAATGCCAGCACGGCAAGTAATAAAATTCGTGTTGAAATAATTTTGTTAGTCATGTCTAGATATTTTCTAAGAATAGTTGATTTGACGCTAAAAATAGTTATTCCGTTTTGATCACCAATTTAACCACCACTACTTTTCCTGCAATATTGGCTGGTAATGCAGGTTAAGATGTAAAATTTCGTACATTCGGAAAAATTTCACAAACCATGATAGTAGGTATTCTTAGAGAAGGGAAAACACCTCCCGATAAACGTGTTCCGTTAACTCCGCAACAATGCGTTGAAGTGCAACAAACATTTCCACATGTTTCAATTGTTGTTCAGCCCAGCCCCATTCGAAGTTACAAAGATGAAGAATACAGCGCTTTGGGTATTCCGTTAAAGGAAGATCTGTCGGATTGCGATGTTTTACTGGGGGTAAAAGAAGTTCGAATTGAGGATTTTCTGCCCGGAAAAATTTACCTGTTTTTCTCGCACACCATAAAAAAACAATCATATAACCGCAAGCTTTTACAAACTGTTTTAGAAAAAAATATCCAGTTGGTTGATTACGAAGTGCTGACTGATAAAGAAGGATTCCGAATTATCGGATTTGGGCGTTTTGCCGGTCTGGTTGGCGCTTACAACGGTTTCCGTGCTTTTGGGTTAAAAAACGAATTATTCAATCTGAAACCTGCGCACGAGTGTGAAGACCTGGAGGAAATGTTACAACACCTCGACGAGGTTACGTTGCCGCCTTTAAAAATTGCAGTTACAGGCGACGGACGTGTGGCCCACGGTGTACTCGAGATTCTGAATCACATGAAAATAATGCGTGTTTCGCCCGAGGCCTATTTAAATGACCAGGAACCGGAACAAGCCATGTATGTGCAGTTGCTACCCGGAAATTATGCCAAACGTACCGATGGAGAACCATTCGACCTGATGCACTTTTTCAATAACCCGACAATGTACGAGAATAGCTTCCATCCTTTTGCAGAAGCAACCGATATGTTGATTGCGTCGGCGTACTGGGATCCAAAATCTCCGGTACTGTTTACTGCCGATGAGATGAAAGAGGATAAATTCCGTATCAGTGTAATTTCGGATATTACCTGCGATATTGAAGGTTCAATTCCGTCGACAAAAAGGGCATCAACAATTGCTGATCCGTTTTACGATTATAATTTGGAAACAGGCGAGTTGGAGGAGGCTTTCTCGAATCCGAACAATGTGTCGGTGCAGGCCGTTGATAACCTACCTTGCGAGCTGCCAAAAGATGCTTCGCTTGATTTCGGTCGTAACCTTATAGAAAAAGTATTCCCTAGTTTATTTGGCGAAGATACCGACGAAATTATCGCACGCGCGTCTATTACAAAAGATGGAGCACTTACCAAAAAGTTCTCTTATTTACAGGATTTTGCTGACGGGAAATAGTTGCTTGCAGATTTCGCGGATAAACGCAGTATAAAAAATTAAAGCCCCGGTCTGTATTCATAAAGAATATACAGACCGGGGCTTTTCTTATGTGATTTTTTCAGCGTTCTCTGCGCAATCTGCGAGAAACAAAAAAACAAACGCCAATCCGTCATTCGACGGACCGACGTTTTACTCACTCTCCCTTCACCTGTCCGTCAGTCAACTAACGGACTTCTCACACTACTTAATCAGTTCAACACTGCGCTTCACAAATTTATCAAGATCGGCACCTTTTAGCAATCCATTTGCCAATAGCGCCAAATCAACCATTTGTTTTGCCAGCTTATTATTTTTACCAAATCCGCTTAGCTCTTCGCGTTTTGCTTCTTCAAGCTTCGCGAGTTCCGAATTCAGCGTTTCCAGTTTTTCTTTTTCTGCCGATGGTATCTCTTCCTCTTTTTTGCCTTCTTTTGCTTTTTCCAATCCGGCAATTTCTTCTTTCTGAGCAGAGATTTTTCCTGTCATTTCTTCCAGTTTGCCACCCAGTTTTTTGTCTTTGGCATCCAACACTTTTTTCACCAGCGGGTGAGCTGTGTTTACAACCAAATTCAACGAGTCCGGCAGATCGCCGTACATACTCATTCCGCCTTGAGCTGCACTCATATCTTTCATACGGCGCATAAATTCGCTGCGGGTAATTACCATTGGAGAACCGGTTTCACCCAAATCCTGGAAATCCACGATGTAGTTATATTCTTTCGACTCAGGACAAACCGCCTGAAATACCGGCGACAATTCCTGTTTTTGCTCCCAGGTCCACTCTTCTTTGGCCGAATCCTCTTTTTTAATCAGGTTTTCAACCACGTCTGAGTCAACACGCACAAAACGTTTATCGGTATATTTTTGCTCGAATTTGTTGATCAGGTGAGGTGCCAAAACATCATCCAAAATCAATACATCGTAACCTTTGTTTTTAGCTTCCTCAACAAAAGTGAATTGTTCCTCAACATTGGTTGTGTACAGGTAAATGGTATTGTTGTCCTTATCTGTCTGGTTTTCTTTCACCAGTTTTTCATACTCTTCCCAGGTGAAATAACTGCCTTCCGTATTCTTCATCAGGAAGAAATTCATTGCACGGTCGTTGAATTTCTCTTCAGTCAACATTCCGTACTCGATAAAAATTTTCAAATCATCCCATTTACTTTCGAAATCTTCGCGGTTGTCTTTGAAGATCTGATTCAAACGATCAGTCACTTTTTTAGAAATGTGGCTGCTGATCTTTTTCACATTCGAATCGCTCTGCAGATACGAACGCGAAACATTTAACGGAATATCCGGTGAATCGATCACACCGTGTAACAGGGTTAAAAATTCAGGAACAATTCCTTCAACCGAATCGGTAACAAAAACCTGGTTGCTATACAACTGAATTTTGTTTTTCTGAACCTCGAAATTGCTCTTGATTTTTGGGAAGTACAAAATACCTGTCAGATTGAACGGATAATCCACATTCAGGTGAATGTTGAATAAAGGCTCGTCGCCCATCGGGTAAAGTTTCCTGTAGAAACCTTTATAATCTTCGTCTTTTAAATCAGCTGGCATTTTTGTCCAGGCCGGAGCAACGTCGTTAATCTGGTTGTCTTCGTCGGTATCAACCTGCTGTCCGTCTTTCCCATCTTTAACTTTTCCGTAAATTACCGGAACAGGTAAAAACTTACAGTACTTATTCAGAATTTCTGACACTTTTGCATCATCAAGGAAACCTTTTTCTTCTTCGCTGATGTGCATTACAATGTCGGTTCCAACACCTTCTTTTTCTACTTCTTCCAGCTCGTATTCAGGACTTCCGTTACAGCTCCATTTCACCGCCTGCGATCCGTCCTTGTACGATTTTGTAATTACATCCACTTTTTCCGACACCATAAACGAACTGTAAAAACCAAGTCCGAAATGGCCGATGATTGCGTTGGCGTCGTCTTTGTATTTATCAAGGAATTCGTTGGCGCCCGAGAAAGCAATCTGGTTAATGTACTTCTCCACCTCTTCAGCTGTCATCCCGATACCATTATCCGAAACCGTAATTGTTTTGGCCTCAACATCTAAATTAACTACCACCCTGGCATTACTCACATCGCCGCTGTACTCGCCTTTTCCGGCAAGTGTTTTTAACTTTTGTGTTGCATCAACTGCGTTTGATACAATCTCACGCAAAAAAATGTCGTGATCAGAATAGAGAAACTTTTTAATAATTGGAAAAAGATTCTCACTGGTTACTCCAATTTTTCCTGTTTGCATTGTTCTATATTTTAAATTTTAATTTCGATTTTTACGTCCGCCAAAAATCAAACGCTGTGCCATTTGTTTTTTGTGACTATTTGACAGAAATTCGCGCATTAAAACTTAAATTATGGCGGAAAGCTGATTTTTCCCCTATATTTATTTCACCCGAAGACGTTTATTTTGCGTCTTCTAATAAAATGTGATTTATGAGTTTGGAAAGATATTTTAACCAATTCAGGAAAAATATTGTCGGTATCGATCAGGAATTTGAAACTCCTTATGGTACAATGAAAATTAACTATGGCGACTGGATTGCCAGTGGCCGTTTGTACCGCCCTATTGAGTGTAAAATTACTGACGAGATTGGTCCGTATGTTGGTAACACCCACACCGAAACCAGCGAAACCGGAATGCGTATGACGCATGCCTACCATAAATCGCATCAACTGATAAAACAGCATGTTAATGCCGGATCGAATGATATTATTATTACTGCCGGTTTTGGAATGACAGCTGTGATCAATAAATTCCAACGGATTCTGGGATTAAAATACTGCGGAAAAGTTGCCGGAAAAACCTGCATTGCCGAGCGTGAAAAGCCGGTGGTTTTTCTAACACACATGGAGCACCATTCCAATCAAACATCGTGGTACGAAACCAGTGCCGATGTTGTTGTTATTGAACCCGGCGAAGGATTGTTGGTCGACCCTGAGAACCTGCGAAAAGCTTTGGAGAAATATAAGGACCGCCCATTTAAAATTGGTTCGTTTACCGCTTGTTCGAATGTTACGGGTGTGCGTACACCGTATCACGAAATGGCAAAAATAATGCACGAATACGGTGGTGTTTGTTTTATCGATTTTGCTGCCTCGGCACCTTACGACGAGATAAATATGCACCCTGAAGATCCGATGGAAAAACTGGATGCTGTGATGTTCTCGCCGCACAAATTTTTAGGAGGACCGGGTTCGTCGGGTGTAATTGTTTTTGATGTGAGCATGTATAAAAATACTGTTCCTGATAATCCGGGTGGCGGAACTGTTGACTGGACAAATCCATGGGGAAAATATAAATATGTTGACGACATTGAAGCCCGCGAAGACGGTGGAACTCCGGGATTTCTGCAATCGATAAGAACCGCACTGTGTTTTGATTTGAAAGACCAGATGGGTATTGAGAATATTCGCAAACGAGAAGAAGAACTGCTGGAGCGTGCATTCGCAGGTCTCGACAAAATAGATGGTCTAAACATTCTGGCCGACAATGTACGCGACCGACTTGGCGTAATTTCTTTCTATGTTGAAGGCATTCATTATAACCTGCTGGTTCGTTTATTAAACGACATGTACGGTATTCAGACGCGAGGTGGTTGTGCCTGCGCAGGAACCTATGGTCACTTTTTGTTGGAAGTCTCGCTCGAGCAGTCGGAAGCGATTACCTCTAAAATCAACCTTGGCGATCTGTCGGACAAACCGGGATGGGTACGCTGGTCGCTTCACCCTACAGCTACAGATGAAGAAGTTGATAATGTAATTGCAGCGTTAAAGGATATTGTTTCGAACATTGAAACGTATAAAAAAGACTATGTGTATGTAAATCGCACCAACACTTTCTGGCACAAAGACGAAAAAGAAAACCAGGAATTGCTGAAAAAGTGGTTTACGCTGGAACACAATAAATAATAACAGCTTAACTTTTATTTCAATCGTATTATTTAATCCCTGCTTTTTGAAACAGTCGTTTCATTTCAACTGCTTTTTTACCTTTGTGTTATGACACAAAAGTATCAAACAGGCTTGGTTTTAAGTGGTGGCGGAACACGTGGTTTTGCCCACCTCGGTGTTATTGCTGCTCTCGAGAAACTGGGCATTCAGCCCGATGTTATTTCCGGAGTAAGTGCAGGTGCCATTGTTGGAGCTTTTATTGCAGCCGGAAAATCGCCCGAAGAAGTGCGTGATACCTTTAAAAGCGGCTGGTTTTTTCAATATACCAAAATTCATTTCCCTGTTGATGGTTTATTAAAACTCGATGGCGTTAAAGAGATTATCGAGAAAGAAATAGCAGTGGAGAACATCGAAGACCTTAAAACACCTTTCTATATATGTGTCTCGAACCTGAATATGGGAACTGTGGAGTACAAAAGCACCGGTAAATTAAGCGATACAGTACTGGCATCAGCATCGATACCCATTATTTTTGCCCCTGTTGAATTGGGTAAATACTTATATGTAGACGGTGGATTGATGGACAATATTCCGGTTGCCCCCATTCGAAAAGATTGCGAGCGGATTATCGCGTCGAACATTAGCCCCATAAATCCAAAGGCCAAAATGAAAAACCTCATACAAATTGCCACGCGAACGGTTTATATGAGTGTGAACCAAAAGCTCGACGAAATAAAAAAACAGGTTGATGTTTATATCGAGCCACGCGGAATTGATGAATACGATGTTTTTCAACGAAAACATGCCGACGAGCTTTTCGATCTGGGCTACAAAAAAACGCTGGAAGTGTTGAAATAAAAACAGAAATGATCAAAAGCGTACCTCCAAAAGAGCTGAAAGAATAACTGACCCCTCCTAACCTCCCCAAGGGGGAGGGATAAGATTCTTGGTCAAAAATATCGTCCGCAACTGTTATCAATAGGCCAAAAAGTCCCCTTTGGGGATTTAGGGGTCAAAATATTAGCTTGAAAGCCAGTGAAGGAATAATAATGTAAATGATTTAAGAGCCGATTCTAAAATAAAAAAGCCGTCCCAAAATAACGGAACGGCCATACTATATATTTTTAGTAGAATCTATTCAAACAAATTCTCATCCCTGATAATCATCAAAATGGCCGAGTGCGGCAAAATGATGTATTTCTCTTTATTAAATTCAATTTCGTGCCCGCTTTTATTTAAATAAATAGCCAGATCGCCAATGTGCGTTTGCAGCGGAACATATTTCACTTCATCCTTTTTTTCTTTCCACGCCTCTTCTTCTTCGCTCACTGCCGGAATCGGGTAACCCGGCCCAACTTTTACAATGTAACCACTTTGCACTTTTTCGTTTTCCTGAACCGATGGCGGCAAATACAAACCCGACTTGGTTTTTCCCGACGGATTTTTTGGTTTTACCAAAACACGGTCGCCAACCATTATAAATTTTTCCAGATCCTTTTCTTCAATTATTAACGACATAAACAATACATTTTATGTTGACAAAGATAAGAGAATTCGATCTTGCCAAAAAAAATGTTTGTCGTCGACGAATTTTTTTTGCGCTGAAAATCACATGTATTCTCAAGCAACCACTATTTACAATTCGAATTATTTGACTTATTGTTCTATTTTTCCACACACTGCAAATATGCTTAAAACCCTCTTTATCTGTTTTTTACGAATTTTATCAAAAAATATTTTCAAAAAATATACTACTTTGTTTTGCATAGTACCATTTTTTGTCCTTATATTTGCAATACAATGTTCAGGCTATAAGCAAGTACATTTTTAAAAAAAGTTCTAAATATTTTGTAACGAATTAAAATTTCAGGCGTCTTAATATCGAAAACAAGAAAACAGAACGAGAAAACAAGAAACAAAAAAGTCAAGCAAAACAAGAAAACAAAAACGGAAACAGGAGGAAAAGTCATGAAAACAAGAAACAATGTTCAGAAAGCAATCACAAAATCACTGGCGGTTATTATTAGTTTGGTTTTGATCAGCATTACAGTTAATGCACAAGATTTTTGGAGGACCGTATTAGAAAACAACAGCTTCAGTCAAATAGCCATGGTTATGACAGATAACTCTGAAGCGAGCACAGCATCAACAGATGCAACAGCAACAACTGATATGAGTGCATATGCCAAATATGCCGAGGTAGAAACAGAAGAAGCATTAGATGTAGAAAACTGGATGCTTACAGAGAACACTTTCTATTCAACTGTAAGTGTTGCTACCGAAACAGAAAGCGCTCTTGAAGTTGAAAACTGGATGACCAACGAAAGCTTTTTCGACGGAATGGCAAGCTACTTTAAAGTAGAAACTGAAGAAGCACTGGAAGTAGAAGACTGGATGCAAAATACCGACTACTTCGGAGTTCCATCAGTAAACATTGAAGAAGAAACAGAAACCGGTTTGGAACTGGAAGCCTGGATGACAGACGAAAAAACCTGGAACATCTAATTACGAATAACTCATTTTACAAAAAAAACCGCTGCTCTAATTTAAGAGCGGCGGTTTTTTATTGCCTTGTTTTATGATGTCATTTCGAACGTAGTGAGAAATCTGTCAAAACTTAGCTTGAGAACTACAGATTTCTCACTTCGTTCGAAATGACAAGTTTTTTAAATGAACTGTCTAAGTTATCGGATAATCATCGTGAATATCGGTAAGTACTTCGCAACCGGTTGGTGTTACCAAAACGGTATGCTCGAACTGTGCCGACAGTTTATTGTCGATTGTTCGTGCCGTCCAGCCATCGTTTTTATCAATTACTGCTTTTGGTTTTCCCTGGTTGATCATCGGCTCGATGGTAAAAATCATTCCCGGTTTCATTTCTGGTCCAGAGTTTCTACGTGAGGCATGATCTACCTGAGGTTCTTCATGAAACTCTATACCCACACCGTGTCCGCAAAACTCGTAAACCACACTGTAACCTTGTGCTTTGGCATAACGCTGAATGACAAAACCGATGTTTCCAAAACGGTTACCGGGTTTTACCTGCTCAATTCCTAAGTCGAGGCAATGTCCGGTAATATCAATCAAATCTTCTGCCTGTTGACTGATATCTCCCACCGAAAACATACGCGATGTATCTCCATAGTAGCCATTCAAAATTGTGGTGATATCAATATTCAGAATATCCCCTTCTTTTAAAACAGTTTCTTTTGAGGGAATACCATGGCAAATCACATTATTTAACGAAATACAACTCGATTTAGGATAACCGTTGTATCCTTTGGTCGCAGGAATAGCTCCATGGGAACGAATAAATTCCTCTATTTTATCGTCGATAAATTCAGTGTTTACTCCAACTTTTACGAACTGCTCGGCAAAATCGAGTGCTTTTGCTGCCAGCTTTGCACTTTGCCTGATGCCTTCGATCTGCTCCGGAGTTTTAATTATTATTTTTCCCATTAATCGTTATATTTTGCTGCAAAATTGAACATTTGTTGTTGATTTTCAAAAACCGAACAATAAATTTGCGAAAAAGTTTACAAAAAGAACGAAGTTGGAAACACTAAGATAAAAGACTACTTCCAAGGTCGTACTTCGAGCTTCAAATCGTTTTAGCATGAAACACAAACAGGAATTAACCACAAAATCATACTTCATTAACCGTTTTGGACAACTTTCTACGTCCTTCCTTTTTTGGCAAATGCAGGACATTGCCTGGGAACATGCCGAAAAATTAGGATTTGGTTTTGATAATCTCCAAAAGGAAAAACAGTTTTGGGTGTTATCGCGCCTACTGGTTAAAATAAAACGCCGCCCGCAGTGGGGCGAAAAATTTACGGTTGAAACCTGGCCGGCAGGAATCGATGGATTACTTGCACTTCGCGACATTCATTTTATCGATGCCAACGGAGAAAGTATTATTAAAGCGACTACCAGCTGGCTGGTGCTCGACCAGAATACCAAACGGATTGTAAAGCTGGAACTCGGATCGATTCCTTTGCACGACGAACGGGTTTTGGAAATGAATGCAGGAAAAGTAAAGCCGGTTAAATCGGAAGACGAAGTGGTTTTTACCCCGGTACTTTTTAACGAAATCGACGTTAATCAGCATTTTAACAGCGGACGCTACCTCGAGCGAATTATCGACAGCTACGATTTTGAGTTTCACAAAACAAACGAACTTATCGAGTTTGAGGTGAATTTTGTAAAAGAAGGAACTGAAAACGACCGCCTGGGAATTAAGAAACAAATAATTGATAAAAATAATCATATTTGCAGTGTTGTTCGCGAAAGCGACGGAGCCGATCTGATTCGCGCCCGATTGGTTTGGAGCCCGCGGAAACAGGCTCTCTGAAACAACAGTTCTTTCAAATCATAACAGTCTCTTTTTCTTTTAGGAATAAGTAGGACAAAATGATCAAAAAAAAATCAGGCAATTTCAAACGTTTGCATTGATTTTTGGCAGCTTATTTTGAATTATTTATAACAACAAAAGCCAATAATTAAAGATTTATTAAAGCTTTAAACTGGCTGCAATACTTAAAAGGAAATGAAGAGATTATTATTGATTTTTGTGCTTGCCGTTGGAACATTCCTGAGCCAGGCTAAAGAAGTTACTTCTCCAAACGGAAAAATGAAACTCAACTTCGAATTATCGGATGGCACACCGGTTTATCAACTTCAGCTAGAAGACAAAACAATTATTAAATCCAGTAAACTTGGCCTCGAATTAAAAGATGCCGAACCACTGCTGACCGGATTTACTATTGCCGACAGTAAAACTTCCACTTTCGACGAAACATGGGAACCGGTTTGGGGCGAGCAAGGCGAAATTCGTAACCATTACAACGAATTGGAAGTGACTTTATACCAGTCGGCCACCAATCGGAAAATGATCATCCGTTTCCGTGTTTTTAACGACGGACTTGGTTTTCGTTATGAATTTCCCGAGCAAGACAACCTGATTTATTTTGTAGTGAAAGACGAGCGTTCCGAGTTTGCCATGGACGGCGATCACACGGCATATTGGATTCCGGGTGATTACGATACGCAAGAATACGATTACACCACATCGAAGTTGTCGGAAATTCGTGGTTTAATGGAAAAAGCGATTACGCCAAATACATCGCAAACACCAATCTCGGCAACGGCAGTTCAAACCGCTTTAATGATGAAAACCAACGATGGTTACTACATCAACCTGCACGAAGCAGCACTGATAGATTATTCGTGTATGCACCTTGAACTCGACGATAAGAACATGGTATTTAAATCGGTTCTAACTCCCGATGCACAGGGAAATATGGCCTACATGCAGGCGCCCTGCACTACACCATGGCGTACAGTTATTGCCGGCAAAAAGGCCGGTGATATTTTACTTTCGAATATCACCTTGAATTTGAATGAGCCTTGCGCTTACGAAAACACCGACTGGATTAAACCGGTGAAATACGTTGGCGTTTGGTGGGAAATGATCACCGGAAAAAGTTCGTGGGCGTACACCAACGTGCCAAGTGTAAAACTGGGTGAAACGGATTATTCAAAAACCACTCCTAACGGTATTCATGCTGCCAACACCGAAGAGGTAAAAAAATACATCGATTTTGCATCGGCAAATGGGTTGGATGCTGTTTTGGTTGAAGGCTGGAACGAAGGCTGGGAAGACTGGTTTGACAAATCGAAAGACTATGTTTTCGACTTTGTAACCCCCTACCCCGATTTTGATGTTGCTGAGTTGCGCGACTACGCAAAAAGCAAAAATGTACACCTGATGATGCACCACGAAACTTCGGGTTCTGTGCGCAACTACGAGCGTCATTTGGATAAGGCTTACCAGTTTATGGCCGATAACAACTACAACTCAGTAAAAAGTGGTTATGTTGGTGATATTATTCCACGTGGCGAATACCACTACGGACAATGGATGGTAAACCACTACCTGTACGCACTAAAAAAAGCGGCCGATTATAAAATAATGATAAATGCGCACGAAGCGGTTCGTCCGACCGGATTGTGCAGAACTTACCCGAATCTGATCGGGAACGAATCGGCACGTGGAACCGAGTACGAAGCTTTTGGCGGAAATAATGTTGATCACACCACTATTCTACCGTTTACCCGCCAGATTGGTGGCCCGATGGATTATACTCCGGGTATTTTTGAAACGCATGTTAGCGAATACAATCCGGGTAATAATTCGCAGGTTAGAACAACTATTGCGCGCCAGTTGGCTTTGTATGTAACTATGTACAGCCCGTTACAAATGGCTGCTGATCTGCCAACAACTTATGAGAAATATATGGACGCATTTCAGTTCATAAAAGATGTAGCTCTCGATTGGGATAAATCGTTGGTACTGGAAGCAGAACCGGGTGATTATATTACTTACGCCCGAAAAGAAAAAGGCAGCGAAAACTGGTTTGTGGGCCGCACAAACGACGAAGAAACCCGCACTTCAGAAATCAGTTTTGATTTCCTGAATCCGGATCAGAAATATATTGCAACGGTGTATTCCGATGCAAAAGATGCCGATTGGAAAACCAATCCGCAAGCTTATGAAATCAAAAAATATTTGGTTTCAAGTAAGTCGGAATTAAAACAGCAATGTGCTCCCGGCGGCGGTTATGCGATTAGCATTGTTCCGGTTTCTGACAAGTCAGAATTAAAAGGACTAAAAAAGTTATAAGGCTAAAAAAGACAGGAGCTCACATCAAGTGAACTCCTGTCTTCTTTCTATCCTTTTTTCAAGTGGTACTGTAGTTTTATTTCAGCACGTTCTTCCTCTCCCAGCGATTTCATATATCCTTTCCAGCCCGGACACCAGTTAATATGCCAGCGCCAAAAACGGCCGGCAAACGATTTAGGTTTTTCATCGTACTTGGCACGAAGTTTACAATCTGCGCAATTTGATTCAGCCATAATAGTTCGGTTTAAATGATTATTGATTTCTCCTTTTACGAAGCTTGTTCCAATAGTTTCAAAATTTCACCAACTTTTTCCTCCATCGGCAGATGCCCGTTCACCCAGTGAATTTTTGTTCCCCGCTTTTCCATTCCCCTGAACCAGGTCATCTGACGCTTGGCAAACTGATGGATGGCAATTTCCAGTTTGCTGAACATTTCATCAAAAGTTAAATCGCCAATTAAATGCAAAGTCAGAAATTTATATTCCAGACCATAGTAAATCAACTGCTCCGGTGTTAATCCTGAATCGAGCAATGTCTGCACTTCATCTAACATTCCCTCATCCAAACGCTGTTTTAAGCGGGTTGTAATTCGTTGGCGTCGCATTTCGCGGTCGAAATCAATCCCGACGTTTAGACTGTTTATCTCCGGCATTTCCGAATCCTCCTGCGGATGTTCGCGATAATAATGTTCTATTTCTATCGCACGAACAGCTCGCCGATCCGTTTCTACATCCGTCTCGTTGTGCAACTCCGGTTTTAACTTTTTCAGGATTTCAGTTAGTTCCTCCAGACTTTTTCCTTCCAATTCTTTGCGCAATTCTTTATTCGGTGGCACCTCAATCAATCGATAATTTCGAAGAACAGCCTCCAGGTACAATCCGCTGCCACCACACAAAACCGGAAATTTTCCGCGCGATTGAATCTCTTTAAAAACCTCAATAAAATCGGTCTGAAAACGATAAACATTGTAATGCACTCCGGCAGCTTCAATATCCACTAAATGCGATGGAACTTCCACGTCATTTACAAAATAATCAGCGTAATCTTTTCCGGTTCCCAAATCCATTCCACGGTATACCTGGCGCGAATCTGCCGAAATTACTTCTCCGTTTAATTGTGCGGCCAAATGTGCTGCCAATCCGGTTTTTCCGGTTGCTGTTGGACCAAGTATTGTAACTAAATTGATTTTCAAAATCCCGTTGTTTTAACTGCAAATTAACGAAATATAAGTGGCTTATCCATTCATTTAAACACTTATTAAAATTTTTAATAAATCATGTTGTGTTATTACAATTTTTTAGCAAATTGCTTTAACTTTGAAGCCGGTTCGTACTGAAGTTGTTTAAAATTAAAGTAAGACGATGATTAAAGAAGCATGTGTAGAATCGTTTACCGAAGCCAAACTGGCGCAGGAAAAGGGAGCTAATAGAATCGAGTTGTGTTCCGACCTGGCAAACGATGGACTAACTCCGGATTTTGAAACAATGAAAAAAGCCTGTTCGGAACTTGACATTCCGGTTATGACAATGGCTCGTCCGCGCGCAGGCAATTTTGTGCATTCGGCTGAAGAAATCGAACAAATGAAAACGGCTATTGATCAGGCAAAGGAAGCCGGTGCTGCCGGTATTGTTTTCGGATTGTTAACTGACGAAAATAAAATTGATGAAGCCAACACGCGTTTGCTGGCCGAATATGCTAAGCCGCTTCCTGTAACTTTCCACAAAGCGATCGACGAAATGGAAAATCCGGTTGAAGGAGTGAATGTTTTGAAAACCATTCCGAATATTAAACGTATTCTTAGCTCGGGAGGAAAAGCAACTGCGATTGAAGGACAGGAAGTGATTCGTCAAATGATAGCCGCTGCTGAAGGAAAAATTACCATTCTGGTTGCCGGAAAAGTTACTGCTGATAATGTAACGGAAATTCAGCAAATTACCGGAACTACCGAATTACACGGTCGCAAAATTGTTGGCGATCTTACATCGAAAGAATAAAAATCAAATAAAAATTAAATAATCAAACAATGAAAAAGTTATTGGTAATAATACCGGTTTTTCTGGCATTTATGGTAAATGCCCAATTGGAGCACGAAATAACGGATTACGTGTGGCCAACCGATCAGGCGGTGCTTGACAAATTAGAAGATTGGCAGGATTTAAAATTCGGATTGTTGATGCACTGGGGAGCGTACAGCCAGTGGGGAATTGTTGAATCGTGGTCGATTTGCCCAGAGGATTATGGATGGTGCGAACGAAAAAAAGGAAGTAATCCTGATGATTATTTTACTTACAAAAAAGAATACGAAGACCTGAAATTGTCGTTTAATCCAACCGGATTTAACCCAGATAAATGGGCAAAAGCAGCTGCTGATGCAGGTATGAAATACGTGGTTTTCACCACCAAACACCACGACGGATTTTGTATGTTCGATTCGAAATACACCGATTATAAAATTACCAGCAAAGAGAGCCCCTTCAGTGTGAATCCAAAAGCAAACGTTGCCAAAGAGGTTTTCGATGCTTTTCGTAACGAAGGATTGTGGGCCGGTGCATATTTCTCGAAACCAGACTGGCACAGCCCGGATTACTGGGATCCTAAATTTTCTCCAATGGACAGAAACGTAAACTACGATCCTGCCGCCCATCCTCAAAAATGGGAAAATTTTGTACAGTTTACGCAGAACCAGATAATGGAATTGATGACTGACTATGGGAAAATAGATATCCTGTGGCTCGACGGAGGTTGGGTTTCAAAGAAATCTCCTGAACAAATAAAAAACTACTACAATCGTGTTGCAGAAAATGCGACTTCAGGATTTCCAATTTCGCGTGCAGTAAATCAGGATATTCGAATGGATGAAATTGCAGCCAAAGCCCGCGAAAAGCAACCGGGTTTGATCGTTGTTGACCGTGCGGTAAAAGGTCCGAACCAAAACTACCTGACTCCGGAAAACAAAGTGCCGGAAACTCAACTTCCTTACCCATGGGAAAGCTGTATTATTGCAGGTGGCGGCTGGTCGTGGGTTCCTGATGCCAAGTTTATGTCTCCAAAACAAGCCATACATATGTTGGTTGACATTGTAGCTAAAGGCGGTAACCTCTTGTACAATATTGCTCCCGGTCCTGATGGAAGATGGCCTGAAGGAGCGTATACACTGCTAGAAGAAATGGGCGAATGGATTAATGTAAATGGTGAAGCGATCTATTCTACACGCGCCATTGCACCATACAAAACCGACAATATTTGTCTGAGTCAGCAAAAAGATACAAAAGCTGTGTATGCTATTTATCTTGAAGAAGAAGACGGCAGTGGACTACCGGCTTCATTCACAGTAAAAGGAATTAAAGCGGCTAAAAATGCCAAACTTACCCTATTGGGTGCCAAAGGATACTTAAAATGGCAAAACACCGACGAGGGAGTAAAAGTTACAATCCCGGCCAGCATCAGAAAAAACCTGCCTTGCGATTTAGCCTGGGCAGTTAAAATATCAGCTATCCAATAGCATTGAAAAGGAGGCGTTTAAACTGCGCCTCCTTTTTATTTTCATCTCCCAAAAGACATTTTACCCCAACATTAACAATCCCTTCTCAAACATGCTCTACAACATATATTCTGAAATTTTACCCTATTTTCGCGCGCTTTAATTGTATGGTCTATTGAACAAATAGTCTTTTTGAATTTTAATAATAATCCAACGGAACGAGGATTTAGAAAAATGTGAACACATTTCTGTTTTCCGGCAAAAGCGCCGGAGTCTCCTACCATCCGGGTTTAAATCCACAACAGAAAATAAGCAGAACGAATGAAATTTGAGTTTAAATTTATAGATAAGAAGCAGGGAAGTATAAAAGATGATATTCTGTCCGGACTAACAGTGTCGCTGGCGCTGGTACCCGAGGCAGTTGCTTTTGCTTTTGTTGCCGGCGTTTCGCCAATTGTTGGTTTGTACGGCGCATTTATGATGGGACTGATCACTTCCATTTTTGGAGGTCGTCCGGGAATGATCTCCGGCGCTACAGGAGCCATGGCCGTTGTTATGGTTAGCCTTATTCAAGAGGGAAATGCCATGGGCGACGGACAAGGTTTGCAATACTTATTTGCCACCCTCGTTTTGGCCGGAACAATACAGGCACTTTTTGGCGTTTTTAAACTCGGTAAATTTATTCGTTTGGTGCCACACTCGGTAATGATGGGCTTTGTAAACGGACTTGCCATTGTTATTTTCCTGTCGCAGCTGAATATGTTTAAAACCGGCGGCGAATGGTTAAGCGGAGCACCTTTATACACCATGCTGATTCTGGTTGCTGTTACTATGCTGATTATGATTATTTTGCCAAAAATCAGCAAAGCCATACCGGCCGCACTGGTTGGAATTTTGGTCGTTACGGCAGTTGTAATCTTCGGAAATATCGAAACAGAAACAGTAAAAAGTTTTATCCAGAGTGGCGGTGGCGACAGTATTAAAGCCGGATTACCAACTTTTAATGTACCGATAATTCCTTTTAATCTGCACACTCTGGAGTTGATCTTTCCTTATGCGTTGATTCTTGCAGCTGTTGGATTAATAGAATCGTTAATGACATTAAACCTGGTTGACGAATTGACAGAAACACGTGGTAGTGGAAACCGCGAAGCAGCAGCACAAGGGCTGGCAAACATCGTTAACGGCTTTTTTGGCGGAATGGGTGGTTGTGCCATGATCGGACAAAGTATCATCAACATAAAATCTGGTGGTCGTGGCCGTTTATCAGGTATTTTTGCTGCCATTATGCTGCTGATGTTCATTCTGTTTGCATCAACTTATATCGAGATGATTCCGATTGCAGCACTGGTTGGCGTAATGTTTATGGTGGTAATCGGAACCTTTGCCTGGAGTACTTTCAAAATCATCAATAAAATACCGGTTTCCGACCTCATCGTAATTATTCTTGTTACGGGTCTTACTGTGGTTTTCGATCTTGCAATTGCAGTATTGGCAGGTGTTGTTGTTTCGGCACTGGTATTCTCGTGGGAGAACGCAAAACGTATTCGTGCACGTAAATCAGTTGATCAGCACGGAATAAAACACTACGAAATTTACGGCCCGCTATTCTTCGGGTCTACAAGTCAGTTTTTAAGCAAATTTGATGCTCAAAACGATCCCGTCGAAGTAATTGTTGATTTTAAAGATTCGCGAATTATGGACCAGTCGGCCATTGAGGCGATTAACAAACTGGCCGAGCGTTATCAAAAAGCAGGTAAAACCATTCACCTGCGTCACCTAAGCCACGATTGTATTAAACTGGTGAAAAAGGCAGAAGCCATCTGTGATGTGAATGTGGTGGAAGATCCAAACTATTTTGTAGCCATCGACAATTATAACAAGCTAACCAAACTGCAGGCAAGTTTAAATGCAACCTCAAAATAAAAAGACTGTCTTTAAGATATAGAAAAGCTTATACGGATTAGCTTTGAAAGCGGCCTGAAACAATAAACAATGTTCAACTTTCAGTTTTAGGCTGCTTTTTTTTGCGCTGTTGAAAATGTTTCGAGTCGCCCCATTCGTCGTATCCGATTTCGGAACCGGCCATGTGAATACGCGCTTCCAAACAATTCCGACACAATTCTGCATCCTCGTCCAAACACGGTTTATCCTCGTAAAGCTGGTATTCTTCGCGATATGATGTTGGTGTTAAATTCGGCATAATTACGTTTGCACCAATTGCAAGCGCTTTTTCACGCCCGGCCGGGTCAATTGCCTGAAGCGCCGTTGCAGCAGCAATATTTATATCGGGCATCAATAAGCGTAATACAGCAATCATATTCAGCGCCAGATCAAATCGTTCCTGCTTTGTTTTTAGCAGGTGACGGTGTTGATATAGGGGTGTATCTTCGTGCTCGATGTATGGCCCCATTCCGCACATGTCAATATCGAGTTTCTTGAAAAACAAAAGGTCGTCGGCAAGATGTTCGTAGGTTTGAAATGGCAAACCGATCATCACTCCGGTTCCAACCTGGTAACCGGCAGTTTTTAAACTCGCCAACGCTTCCAAACGTTTCTCAAATGAATGGATCTCATTTTCAGGATGAATCTTGTAGTACAATTCCCGGTTCGACGACTCGATACGCAACAAATAACGATGCGCTCCACTCTCGAACCAACGTCGATAGGTATCCACACTTTGCTCACCACAACTTAGCGTAATTCCTAATTCTCCGTTCGAAAGCTGCTTGATCTTTTTCAGCAAACCATCTACCCGCTTAACAAATGCCGGCGACGATAATTCGCCTGATTGCAACACCACCGACGCAAAGCGATTTTCCCAGGCAAAACGGCACGATTCGAGGATTTCGTCATCGCTTACATCATAACGAATGACTTTGTCGTTTCCTTTCCGAATACCACAATACAAACAGTCTTTGGCGCAGATATTCGAGAACTCAACCAATCCACGGAAATAAACCTTATTCCCGGTTTCCTTTACCTTCACTTCCTGCGCACGTTTCAACAACTCAGTGCGGTCATTGCCTGTGGTTTTTAGCAATTGTATGATTTCCTGTTTGTCCAAACCAAATAAATTGAGCCACAAAAATAATGCTTTTCTTTTCAATAAGGCTCAGGAACAAAACGGGAGGCTATGTTTTAGAACTACGTTGCATAACATCAGCACTTTACCACATTTATCATGTTCGCCAATTGAAATTAAAGTTACTTTTGTGCCATAATCCTGCGGGAAGGCCACGGCTGACTTTAGGGAAAACGATAAAAGATCAAGGATTAACGATGAAGGATTAATCATTGATCTGCTTTCCATGTATTTCCCGTAGAATTTATTTGTAAAACCAAAGTTGATGTTGTTGACGGAAATTAAACTTCTGTCTTCCAACTGCCAACTTCTAACTTTTAAAGATGAAACGACTGGGTTTTGTGGGAATAATTATCGAAAACCGCGAAAAATCTTCGGGGAGCGTAAACGAGGTACTGAGCCAATTCTCCGAACTTATTTTGGCACGTACCGGCTTGCCCAATGCTAAAGAAAACTATTCTGTAATTACACTGGTAATCGATGCAACAACCGACGAACTCGGTATGCTAACCGGGAAACTGGGCAACCTCCCGGGCGTATCAGTAAAATCAGGTCTTGCAAAAAAATAGAAGAATATTAACTGATCTTTTAACTCAAAAAAATATGTACAACGTACCTGCCGATTTTATAAACGAAGCCAAAGTTTGGGAAGCCCTGGAACAAAACAAAAATCCCGAACCGGCAAAAATTAAAGAAGTACTGGCAAAAGCCGCCGAAATGAAAGGTTTAAACCTGGCTGATGTGGCAGTATTAACGGGTATCAGCGATCCTGAAATGCTGGCCGAACTTTTTCAAACCGCCAACACGGTGAAGGAAACCATTTACGGCAAACGTCTGGTACTCTTTGCACCACTTTATATTTCCAATTTATGTGCGAACGAATGTTTGTACTGCGCGTTCAGGGCCACAAATAAGGCGATTGAAAGGCACGCACTTTCGCAGGAACACATTGCCCGCGAAACAGAGGTGCTCATCAACCAGGGACACAAACGTATATTGCTTGTTGCAGGAGAATCTTATCCGAAAAGGGGGTTCGATTATGTGCTGGAATCTATTCGAACGATATACGGCGTGAAAAACGAACACGGAGAAATTCGTCGTGTGAACATTAATGTTGCACCACTAACAGTTGACGAGTTTAAACTGGCAAAAGCAGAGGGAATTGGCACTTACCAGATTTTCCAGGAAACCTATCATCGCGAAACCTACCAAAAGGTACATGTTGGCGGTAAAAAACGCGATTACAATTGGCGGGTTTGGTCGTTGCACCGTGCTATGGAAGCCGGCATCGACGATGTGGGAATTGGCGTGTTATTTGGCCTTTTTGATTACCGTTTTGAAATACTGGCCATGATGCAACACATTTTTGAGTTGGAAGAAAAATTTGGAGTGGGGCCGCACACCATTAGTGTTCCGCGTATGGAGCCAGCTACCAACAGCGACATTGCTTCGCATCCGCCGTTCCCGGTTTCGGATATCGATTTCCGTAAGATTGTAGCTATACTTCGTTTGGCGGTTCCTTACACCGGTATTATCATGTCGACTCGTGAAACGGCCAAAATGCGCCGCGATACTTTTGCGTTGGGAGTAAGTCAGATTTCGGCCGGAAGTAAAACCAATCCGGGCGGTTATGAAGAGGATGACGCGATTTCAGGACAGTTTAGTCTTGGCGACCACCGCCCGCTTGATGAAGTGATCCGCGATGTGGCATCAATGGGTTATATTCCGTCGTTTTGCACAGCCTGCTATCGTTTGGGCCGTACGGGACAGGACTTTATGGACCTTGCAAAACCCGGCGACATCCGCTTACATTGTGCTCCCAACGGACTTAGTTCGTTTAAAGAATACCTGCAAAATTATGCATCGCCAGAAACCCGTGAGATTGGAGAAGAACTGATTCGCGAAACAATTGCCGGAATGAGCGGAATTGCAAAACAACGTGCCGAAAAACTGGTTAACCGTGTTGCGGCCGGTCGCGATGATGTTTATTGCTAAAAAAGCTACGAGACACGAGCGTTAAGTGACGAGCAACAGTAAAATCATGTAATCCTTTAATCAAGCAAATCATGGTCAAGACAAGAGAAGAAGCAGACTTTATTGGTAAGAAGCAACTGCCAGCCGATGCACTTTGGGGCATTCATACAGCTCGAGCGATGGAAAATTTTCCGATAGCAAAACAGACGGTTCACGCGGAGCTAATCAAAGCTTACGGAGAGGTAAAGCTGGCCTGCGCTCAAACCAATAATTCGCTTGGTTTCTGGGAAGATAAAAGAAAAGCTTCAGCCATTGAACAGGCCGCTTTTGAAATGAGCCAAGGATTGCAGAATGAACACATTTTAGTGGATGCATTGCAAGGCGGTGCCGGCACGTCTACCAATATGAATGTAAACGAAGTGTTGGCTAATCGGGCGCTGCAAATCCTTGGAAAAGAAATAGGCGATTATACAATTGTTTCGCCACTCGACGATATTAACCTTCACCAAAGTACCAACGACACCTACCCCACTGCGCTAAAAGTTGCTGCAATACGTTTATTGCGGACACTGGAACAAAATGTATTGAACCTACAGGAGGCTTTTCAGCAAAAGGAAAAAGAGTTTGCACACATCGTAAAAATTGGCAGAACACAATTTCAGGATGCTGTTCTAACAACCTTGGGCCGCGAAATGAGCGCTTATGCCGAAGCTTTGAATCGCGATCGTTGGCGCATTTATAAATGCGAAGAACGATTGCGTGTGGTTAATCTTGGTGGTACAGCAATCGGAACCGGTTTAGGTGCACCAAAACAATTTATTTTTAGGGTGGTGGACAAACTGCGCGAAAACACCAACATTGGCCTGGCACGAAGCGAAAACCTGATCGACGGAACGCAAAATGTGGATGTTTTTGTTGAAGTTTCAGGGATATTAAAGGCATGTGCAGTTAATTTATTAAAGATCAGCAACGATCTTCGTTTGCTGTCAAGCGGACCGCATGCCGGACTGGGAGAAATTAATTTGCCACAACTTCAGGCCGGATCATCAATTATGCCGGGAAAAGTAAATCCGGTAATTCCGGAAGCGGTTGCACAGGCTGCCATAAAAGTTATGGGAAACGATCAGGTTATAGCTCAGGCGTGCAGTGCCGGCAATCTCGAACTCAACCAGTTTATGCCGCTTATTGCACACAGTTTCCTCGAATCAATCGATTTGCTGACCAGTGCAAGTAAATTATTAAACGAAAAATGCGTGTCGTGTATAAGCGCCAATGAAGATGTTTGCCGCACACATGTAAATAACTCTACCGCTACAATAACTGCACTGGTCCCTGCCATTGGATACCAGCGTTGCTCCGAGATTGTAAAAATGGCAGAAACCAAAGGTTTATCCATAAAGGAAGCTGTCTTAAAATCAGGGTATTTGAGTGTTGAAGAATTTGAACAACTGATCACTCCTGAGGCAGTTTGCAGATTGGGCAATTAAACTATAACAATTTTAACAACGCATTAACACACTCCTTAACGCCTCTTTTTCAATTATTTATTGAACTTTTAATACTTTCGGATGCATTTGTCTTATTTTATGCTTGCATTTGATGATTTAAGTTATTAATATTGAGTCTAAATAAACATTGAGAAACAAATTTTCATTAATAACTAAAATTTTAAATCATGAAAAAAGTATTATTTCTATTAGCGTTTGTTGCTGTTTACGGAGTTTCATTAGCCATGACTGAAGCTGCAGTTGTTACAAACGACGAGATCGTTCAGGTTGTTGACAACGCTGACAAAGTAGAAAAAGAGAAAAAAGAAGAAGGTAAAAAAGCCACAAAAACTGAAGCTAAATCTGAAGGTTGCGCCGGAGCTGACGCAAAAGCTAAAGCTAAATCTGAAGGATGTTCAGGTGAAAAATCAGCAGAAAAGAAAAGTGACTGCAGCAAAACCTGCGGTGGCGAAAAATCAGGAAAATCATAGTTGATTACCACTTATAAAGGAAGTCGTTCATTTAAAATGAGCGACTTTTTTTTTATTTAGCAATGTAAAATGTAACCAACCTTAACCACATTCTCGATAGAAATTGAGGAGTCTTCGGCAAAGTACTTTCTAAGTTTCGAGATAAAAACATCGAGACTTCTTCCGGCAAAATAATCGTTCTCGCCCCAAATGGCAGTCAGAATCTGCTCACGACGAACCACATTCTGTTTCTCCCTGCAAAGCATTAGCAAAACCTCTGCCTCGCGCGTTGTCAGGCGTTTTATATTTCCGTTGTAACTCAGTGAAAGGTTTTCGTAATCGAATTCATAAGCCCCCACCTGGTATACGCTTTCGGTTTCAGTTTGAATAAAATCACTGCGTTTACTGATTGCTACAATTTTACACCACAATTCATCCTCATCGAAAGGTTTCGTAATATAGTCGTCAGCGCCAATATCGTAGCCTTTCATTTTATCTTCTTTCATCGCCCGGGCAGTAAGAAAAACCACCGGAATTTCGGGCTGAATGGCTTTTACCTTTTTAGCCAGTGTAAATCCATCCATTTTCGGAAGCATTACATCGAATATACAAAAGTTGAAATCGGTTGATTTTTTGAAACCGTCTAATCCCTCTTCACCATCGCGGAACAAGGTTACATTTACACCACGACTTTTTAAAAACTCTTCCAATAAAAATCCGAGATTCAGATCATCCTCAACCAATATGATATTTAAGCTTTTCTCCTCCATCTTGTTACGATTTTTTTAATGGCAGTTGAATACAGAATACAGTTCCTTCATCGCTTGTACTTTCAACATATATGGCTCCTTCGTGCGCTTCAACAATTTGTTTCACATAAGCCAAACCAATACCAAAACCTTTAGCGTCGTGAACATCGCCTGTGGGAACACGGTAGTATTTATCAAAGATATATTTTTGAAACTTAGCAGGTATTCCAATTCCGTTATCTTTTACCTGGATGACCAGGTTTTCGTTTTCAACCCGGGTGAGGATGTCGATATTCGGATGACGTTTCGAGTATTTTATGGCATTCGATAGCAGGTTTACAAACACATTTACAAAGTGCAGTTTATCGACAAACACCTGCGCTCCGTCCGAGTTAAAATCGTATTTAATTCGGCCAAACTTTTCTTCTAATAACATTTCGCAAGTGGAGGCGGCTTCTTGTATCACCTCTTCAATCGATGTACTTTCCTTGTTGTAATCAAACTCATTTCGTTCCACCGCTTCCAGTCGTAGCAGACTTTCAACCAGGTTTTGTAGTTTACGGTTCTCTTTAAAAATTAACTCGGCGTAGTTACCCAACTTTTTATCATCGGTTCCATAACGCTTTTTTCGAATCATGTTCGAAGCCAACGCAATCGACGAAAGTGGTGTTTTAAATTCGTGACTCACATTGTTTAACAACTCCTTGGTATGTTTGGCAATTCGTAACTCCCGGTTGTAAATACGTGCGAGATAAAAAAGCGAAAGGATCAGGAACAGAATAAGTACAACCGAGCCGACAAACATGTAACCCGCTGTGGCAAAAAAGAAGCGTGTCCGCGACGGAAATTCAACGATCAGCTGATAACGCGAGTATCCGATTATTCCCCCCATACAACGGGAATAATACAAGCCTTTGGAATCAGCTTCAAGTGTTTTTAATTCTTCCGAATCGTTTTCCAGAATATACATTTCGTACTCCAGATCGATATCGTACGATCGTAATTCGTCTTCGATGGCATCGTGTATTTTCTGCCAAACACCCGAGGTTGTCAGCTGTGTTTTCAACCGAACGGAATCACACTCCAAACATTCTTTAACCTTATTACAAAGTGGTTTGTCGGCAGTTAATGTGCTCATGGTTTCGCCCAACGCCAACTCAACACTTTTTTGAAACACTTTATCCTGGAAACGAATGGAATAAACAATCCATTTTATTTGTGTAGCCAGCAGCGCCAATATGATTAGCATAGCCAGCAGAAATGAATATTTTCTAAAAACTGTTTTCACTAAATACGAACTTACTTTCTCTGAAGATTATTTACTACCATAACCATATTGATATCCAATTGTTTTATGGCATGACGAAAAGTCAAAAGTAACCATTAATACCACACCTGCTTTTCGTGTTAAAAAGATTAACCTCACGTTAACGCCAAAATTGGTTATCAAACAATATATTTGTGGTACAATCAAAAATAAAAACTAAAAAATCATGAAAAGAATTCTCATTGTAGTTGCTCTTATTGCTGCTTACAGTGTTGCTATGGCTAACACAAGTGTTAAGGTTAATACAACAAAAAAAGCTGAAGTTACTGTTGTAGCCGACGATAACAGCGCTGTTGTAATCAGCAAAGAAGAAGACGAAAAAAAGAAGAAAACTGAAAAGAAAGCCACAACCGTAAAAAAGGCTGACAAAAAAGCAACAGGATGTTCTGAGGCACAAAAGAAAAGTTGTGCAGCATCAGGTAAAACCTGTGGCGACAAAGCAGCTACTTCAGAAAAAAAGAGTTGTTGTGGAGAGAAGAAGTAAAATCAACTTCAGATAAATCAATTAAAGGGTGCTTCGGCGCCCTTTTTTTATGGCAATAATTGCGGGAATTGGATTGAATTTGTACTTTCATTCGCGCAAAACAGAGAACATGAGAGCACCAAAATCGTTTCGTTTACATATCGGGATTTTCGGCCGCAGAAATGCCGGCAAATCAAGTATTTTAAATGCACTTACACAGCAGGATGTTTCCATCGTATCGGATGTTGCAGGTACTACAACCGATCCCGTTGAAAAACCGATGGAGTTGCTTCCGTTGGGGCCGGTACTTTTTATCGACACAGCCGGTATCGACGATGTTGGAGCGCTTGGTGAAAAACGAATTGCCAAAACACTGGCCGTTTTCGACCGGACTGACTTAGGTGTAATTGTCTCGAATTTTAATGAATGGGGAGCTTACGAAGAATCACTTATTAATGAATTCAACGAGCGCGAAATTCCGTTTGTGGTGGTTTTTAATAAGTGCGATCTGTACGAGGAAAATTTTGAAATCATCGGTGCCCTCGACGGTAAAAAGATAAAGTTGGTACAAACCTCGGCAACCGAAAAAACCGGTTTGCTTGATCTTCGCCAGTTGTTGCTGAATTCTGCTCCGCAGGATTTTATTAACCGCCCGAGTATTCTGGCCGACCTTGTTGGAGCCGGAGAAGCCGCCGTTTTGGTGGTTCCCATTGACAAAGAAGCTCCAAAAGGACGACTGATTTTACCACAGGTTCAAAGTATCCGCGACTTGCTCGACAACGATGCCTTTTGTATGGTGGTAAAAGAACGTGAATTACGCGAAGCCTTGTCGCGCTTTAATAAACCTCCAAAACTGGTGGTTACCGATTCGCAGGCCTTTTTAAAAGTTGCTGCCGACACTCCTCCCGAAATTCCGTTAACATCGTTCTCCATTTTATTTGCCCGCCACCAGGGCGATCTTAACGAAATGGTTCGTGGAGCCATGGCCATCGACCAACTTAAAACCGGCGATAAAGTGTTAATTGCCGAAGCCTGCTCGCACCACCCAATCGGTGAAGATATTGGAACGGTAAAAATCCCACGCTGGCTAACTCAATACGTTGGAGGAAAATTGCAAATTGACAGTACGCGCGGGCACGATTTTCCGCCTAACCTTTCGGAGTATAAACTAATTATTCATTGCGGAGCCTGCATGTGGAACCGACGCGAAATGTTAAGCAGAATTATGAAGGCCAAACAAGCCGGGGTGCCACTTACAAATTATGGGCTAACGATTGCTTATTCGCTGGGAATTTTCGAGCGTGCGCTGGAACCATTTCCTGCGGCTCTTGATATCTACAAAAACGAAGTTAAGAAGTAGCTTTCATCCTTTTAAAGAATCCAAAAAACTCAATTTTACCCATTGCATCCTTTTTGAGCAGTTTCAGGTTTCCTTTCTCAAAAGCATACTGAAATTCGATGTTGTTTCTAAAATCTTTCGGGTTGATTAAAGTAATAAAGTTTCGGGCGATGCTCCACTTCCCTTCTGTTGTTCCCTCCAGTATTTTTACAGGCGCATTTCCGGCCTCAATAAATTCGTGATTTTCGAGAAATGAAAAAACAAACAGTACTTTGTTTTTCTTAAGTGCATCTGCATCAAAATGTAACAGCTCTTCACCCTCATCTACATAATATTCAAACAAATGCCACTTGCCGGGAATCAGCTTCTTTTTACTACCAAACACCTCGGGAGATTTTAACCAGCTGACAAATTTTGAAAAAATCGATTTTATTTTCATAACGAGCCTGTTACGTTTGGTAAGACCAAAACTCTACAAAAAAGTTTAATGTACAGAATGATTTTAACCGCAAGTAAACTAAAATTTTAGCCGATCGACGATAATGCAACAATAACTTGCCCGTAACGTATTCTGTTGTATGTAGAAAACCGCTAATTCATTCCATTAATCCGATGAACCTCGATTTTATTCACAAGCTCACCCAAATCGTTCTGGAAAATATGCACGATGAAAATTTTGGACCTGAGCAGCTTGTGAAAATCGCAGGAAAAAGTCATTCAACCGTTCACCGAAGAATTAAAGAAAATTCAGGACAATCCATCAGCCAGTTTATGCGTTCAACAAGGCTAAAAAAAGCTAAAGAACTGCTGGTGAGCCAGGAATATACAATCGCTGAAATTGCTTACAAGGTTGGTTTTAGTAGCCCGGCATATTTTAATAAATGTTTTCACGACGAATTTGGGAAACCGCCCGGAGAGTTTAAAAAAGAGATTCTATCGGAAAAAACACCTAAAAAATATAAGTTGCTAATATTTATAGTGCCCGCTCTTATTCTACTTATTTTTCTGCTAGTTCCCTCGCTTCGAAGCACTGTTTGGAAGACCAATAACACAGCTCAAAAAACGATTGCCGTATTACCGTTTAACTATCATGGAACTGAAAAAGACGAAGAACACCTCGCCCAATCAATGATGCTGGAAATTATGACTCGGCTTTCACTGATCGAAGATTTGATAGTAATTTCTACGCCGCTGGATAATCCTGAAAACGGGATAGCGCCTAATCAACTTGCCAAAAAACTAAATACCAATTACCTTCTTGAAGGGAACCTCCATGTTGAAGACAAAAAGATGAAACTAATAGTCAGCCTCGTAAAAACCAAAAATAATGAACTAGTCTGGTCACGTCACTTTAATTCTAGCCTGGAAAACATACTGGAAGTGGAAAGCCGAATCGCACAGGAAGTGGCACAGCAGTTAAATGCGTTTATCACTCCAGAAGAAAAAGTCCGCTTGACCGAAATCCCAACTCTGAACTCCGAAGCCAACGATTTTTATCAGTTGGGCAGGGCCGCGCATATGGAATACTGGCACGATAACCAGGATCTTGAATCGTTAGACAAGGCAGAGAACTATTATCAAATGGCGCTTAAAAATGACTCCTCTTTTGCTCAGGCTTTTGTTGGACTTGCCCGGGTTGCCTACGATAAAACCACCTGGTCAGATATTTTTAAAGACACCTACCTCGACACCGTATTAATCCTGGCAGACAAAGCGTTAAGACTAAACAACACCTTGTCAGAAGCCTATACGCTGAGAGGAGATTTTTACAGTGCAATCCAGTCGGATAAAGCCATTAATGAATACGAGCAGGCCTTACATTTCAATCCTAATAACTGGCAGGCGTTTTATGGATTAGGAAACTTTTACTTACTAAAGAACAACATAAAAGCCGCTGAGAATATTTTTGAGGCCACCAAAAGACGGAAAGGGCCGGAATATCCGATAATGATGGATAAGCTAAATTTTATTTTTATTCTTAACGGACTTTTTGAAGAAGGGAAAGAAATACTCACTCAAAAACTGACATGGGACAACGATTCAGTGTATTATTTCAAACGATTAGCGCTTATTGAAGAGTACAATGAACATTTCGCTAATGCTGTTAATTATGCACAAAAAGCCCGGTCGATCGACTCCATAAACCTCAATGCAAACCAGCTTTTGGCATTTAATTATACTTTACTAAAAGACTATTCTAAAGCAACATTGTACAACAAGAGGGTTATTCAAATAACCGATCAAATGAACTATAAGTTGAACAATGAACATCACCGCATTGGCTATGTATTTCTGGTTAATGGAGATACAATAACTGCCACAAAATACTTTCAACGGCAACTTGAAGTCGACCGGCAATTAATCAGCATGGGTAACAAAGAAGAAGCATTTTACGACCTGGCAGCAACTTATGCTATTTTGGGGCAAAAAGAGAAAGCTTACCAGAACCTGAATAAATTACTTCAGCAGAATTCAATTCTGTGGTTTTTATATTTCTATATGAAAAACGACCCGCTGTTTAACACTATTCGTGAAGAAGATGAATATCGGGAAATATTGAGCCAGGTTAAAATCCGAACCGAAAAAAAACGCGACCAACTCCGAAACTGGGCTCAACAACAGGAGCTATTTCAACCACTCAATTAGCTCCTGACCAATAGTCTAAACATTTGACACCGATTCGAAACAACCTGCACATAGTTGCTATGTTATGCATTTCTAATTTTCAGAAATTGTAGCCGCTAATAACTTTAAACATAGTATTATGAAACGATTAATCTTCTTACTTATCGGAATATTCATCATGGCTACTGCATGCCAGGATGATTTTGTTGAACCTGATGACAGCCTAAAAAGTGCCAAGTACGAAAAAACGCAAACATTTCAGATTAAAGGTTGGGCAACTGTAAATGGCGACGATGAAGCACCAAATATTACATGCACTCCTGAATATTTGGGAATCGAGTTTTGTAGCAGGGGCTGGATAAGCGGCCATGAAAATATTCTAGGAACCATTGTCCACGATGAAAGCACATACGAAAAATTGTGGTGTGTGGCAGAAATTACTCCTGAAGGTCCGGTTGCACTAAATGTTGTATGGGCAGATATGCTGCGAACAAATGGCAACCGAACATTTGGAACCTGCTACATGTACATAAATGTGGTTACGGGAGATATCTGGGGCTATTTTAACTACGAGGGAGGAACCGGCCGTTTTGAAGGACTTACCGGCACAACACAAATATTAAATGCGAAAATGCTCCCGGATGGTGGAATAAGCTGGGATGAAGAAGGCGAAATTACATTGGTACTTAAATAACGACATCCCCATTGGATTAGCTGCACGGATAAAAACAACCTATGCAGCTAATCTTAAAATCTAAATGCCATGAAACAGCTACTATTACTCTTCACACTTTTAGGTTTGTTGCTGTCGGTTTCGGGACAAAACCTGGAAAACGCCGAATGGAGAACCTATATCGACGGGATTAGTATTCACGATATAACAAATGCCGGCGATTACCTGTGGCTTATCGACGGCTCTGCTACGAGGCTTATTAAATTCGACAAAGAATCGGGAAATTTTGAGACGTTTTCTATTCGAGACGTGAATAGTTCTTCGAACGATTATTTTCTAACAGTTGCATGCGACAATAACGGGACTCCCTGGATTGGAACATTTACGGGATCGTATAAATTGATTAATGGGAATAACTGGAAGGTGATTAATCTGGAGCCTGTCGGGAAAATATCCGGAACACAACGTGGAGTTATGTGGATTGGCTATCAGTACGACCTGAGAAGATACGAGGGAGACAGTATAAAAGTGTTTGATGCCTTTGAGTATCGGGGAATAAATTCGATTACAACAGACCCAGATGGTGATTTATGGTTTATAAGCAGCTCTTTCTCCGGGATTTTCAGCAAGGTATGCGAACTGATAAATGAAAACGGAAACTGGAGCATGAATGAATGGTTCGCCGATAGTATGTCTACCCTGGGATCAATAGGTGTTATTTCTTTAAGGAATTTAAGTATCGATACGGGAAATACAAAATGGATGTCGGGGCTGGCAACTTACAATCACGAAGAAGCTACTTACGAGTCGCAATTAATTTCATATAACGATTCTGGCTGGAATTTGTACCAACTTCCTTCGCCAAGTTACATTCATACCGTTGCTGCTGAAGAAGAAAAGGTTTGGTGCGGAACCGATAAAGGTCTGATGTGCCTGCACGATTCAATATGGAGCGTTTATAACACCGGAAATTCACCATTACCTTCCGATAAAGTTTATAAAATTCTAATCGACTCGGATGGTACAAAATGGATTGGAACAGGCAAAGGACTTGTTACATTGAAGGAAGGAGTATCCGCCATAGAAACTGCCAACAATCTCGAAAACCAAATAAGTATCTATCCTAATCCAGCGCGAGATTTTATTCAGCTAGATGTTTCATTACTGCTGGGTGAAAACCAAATAAGTATTTGCGATTTAAACGGTCGAACGTTAAAACAGACTACCTCTGCCCAAAGCCATACAACATTAAACCTGACGCAGCTTACCAGCGGAATCTATTTACTTAAAATTGAATCAGGCAAGGAGGTTTTCACACAAAAGTTTGTCAAGCAATAGATGAGTATACAATATAGCATATCAGTTTACCGCGTCCTTAAAAAAAATTGTTCACACACTGCAACGCAACCATAATCGGCTTACTACGTATTTTGAGGTATGTGAAAAAACCACTAATTCATACCTTAACATAGATGAACCATGATTTTATTCAAAAACTTACCCTGATTGTCCGGGAAAATCTGGAAAATGAGAATTTTGGCCCTCATCAACTTGCCCACGAAATGAATGTCAGTCATTCAACACTGCATCGTTGGCTTAAACAATACACCAATAAAAATATCAGTCAGTTTATTCGCGAAATCAGGCTAAAAAAAGCGTGCGAATTGCTTCAAGGAGATGACCACACCATTTCGGAAATTGCCTACAAAGTTGGCTTTGGAAGCCCCACCTATTTTAACCGATGCTTTCATGAGCATTACGGATGTTCGCCCGGCGAATTCAAAAAACGGGAACTGCCCCATCAACCTGAAACTTCAGAATCAAAAAGAATACGCTCAAAAAGGTACATGTTTATTGCCGCGTCAATTCTCGTTCTTTCAATTCTCGTATTGATTGTGACAAAAAAATATGGCTTCCTCACAAAAAAATCTCCAATAGAGAAATCAATTGCCGTCCTTCCGGTTAATTACCTTGGCGATACGCAACACAAATACCTGGCCGATGGTGTTTGCGAGGATATCCAGAATAACCTGGCAAGAATTAAAGATCTGCGCGTAATAGACGTCAATTCGGTAAAACTATACCAATCGAAGAAAACAACCGAAGAAGAGTTCGTTGAAGAATTAAAAGTTGGTGCTTTGCTAAAAATGACGTTTCAGGAAATAGAAACAGATATTGTACTTTATGTGAGTCTTATTAATGCCGATGATGGAACAGTTCTGTTTTCGGAAAGGTACATCGGCGATCAAAACAAAATATTTGTCACTCAAAGCGAAATTGCACTGGCCGTCGCGAACAAAATGGGAGCCAATATCTCTACTGAAGAAAGACAACGAATTGAAAAAATACCGACAGTAAGTTTAACAGCCAACGATTTTTACCAACGCGCACGCGAACAACAATGGAAATACTGGATAAACGAAGATAAGCGGGCACTTAAAAATGCAAAAGAACTTTATTCGAGAGCGCTGGAATACGACCCCAATTTTGCACCGGTTTATACCGGAATGGCTCTTTTAGAATGGAACCAAAATTTTTGGAAAAGTAGCATCTCCGAGGAATATCTCGACTCGGTGTTATGGCTGGCTGAAAAAGCGCTTTCGCTGGATAAAAATAACTCCGACGCTTATATCATAAAGGCAGAATACAATCGGATAAAAGGCTTTAATGATTTAGCACTTTCAGATTTCGATAAAGCCATTGAACTTAATCCAAATAACTGGATGGCCTATTTTGGTCTGGCACAGTTGTTTACCTGGAACGATTTTTCAATGACAATACTTTACTGCCATATGGCGGCATCGCGTCATAAGGGAGTTATGTTGCCCACCATCCTACGACTGTTGGGATCTGCTTACAGAAGCATTGGATTCCGCGATGAAGCCAGATATTACCAGACAGAAGCCTTTAAACTGGATAGTGACTCGGCTAAATACTTCTTAATTAATGAGTCGCTCGAAGATGTTCGGGGATCTATTCAGCTATTGGAAAAAGCACTCTCTTTTGATTCAACAAACACATCAGTTCTTTGGGACCTGGCTGTTTACAATTCTTTTGCAGCTCAGCAAAACAAGGCATTTCTCTACATGAAAAATACATGGACTTAACTCAAATCCCCACTAATCTTGCCATTAACGACATGCACAGAATTGGTTACATTTATTACCAACAAGGCATCAGGGATACGGCAGCATATTATTTTCAACTGCAGGAACAAGCCTGTCTCGAGGCAATTGAATCAGGCAGGTTCTATTCCAATTTTTTACATTACGACCTCGCTGGTTTTTATGCTTTTTATGGCGAAAAAGAACAAGCCTATTTGTGGTTAAACAAGCTTACCAGGCAAGTTAATATGCCGATTTGGCTAGTTGACCTTATTAAAATAGATCCTTTATTTGATAAGATGAGAGGAGAAACCGAGTTCGAAAATATTGTTGCCGATGTAGAAACAAAATACCAAAACGAACAAGAACGAGTGAAAATCTGGCTCGAGAACAACAATATCCGGTTAGAATAGCGAGCGACGAAAAACGAGCATAAAACACGTTTTGCAAAATATGTTCAATTCGTGCAATATAATTTCAACTCAAAAGCTATACGTACTATCAAGTGATGCTATAATGATAACATAAGTTTCATTTTATTCCCGAACTTTAAACGTACAAAATATCATTTCTTCATCTTCTGATTAATAAGATCGTGAAAGTTAAGTAATCTCATTCTTCCTTACCACCATATTTAGCTGTCTCACTACATGGAACAAACGAATTTGAAGAAATACCGGGGTTTTCCGAACTATGAAAATCTATTTTCTAAAGGAGGGAATTCCAAAGACCTCCATAGACATTAAGTTTTGGGCCACCTCATAACCATGGGGTGGTTTTTTAATTCCCGTAAAAAGAAAAAGGGTAGCCCAACGACCACCCCCACATTCAATAATGTATAATGATAAAAAATAAGGGTAGTACAAGTTTAAGGAATCAATACTAAAATGTTCATTTTTCATTTCTCTACTTATCAACAACTTACCGTGAATAGCATTCTTAACAACTGTTTATCACGAGCGAAATATCTTTAATTTTATCATTCATAACACTGTTATTAACTTTTTGCATTCGTGGTTAAAAACTGTTGTATATTTGTGCTCTCTATCCTGCTTAAACAATATTAATCAGGAAAAAGATTCAACCCTTTGCCAATCAAAATCTTTTAATTACTTTTGCGCCGAATTAATTTTATGCCGTTTCTATTGAAAGCGATGTTGCGGTGTAAACATTGTATAACAAATAGTTCTTTAAAAAATGTATTTAACAGGAGAAAAAAAACAAGAGATGTTTGCCAAACATGGCAAATCAGCTCAGGACACAGGTAGTGCAGAAGGTCAAATTGCATTGTTCACATTCAGAATCAACCACTTGACTGAACACCTGAAACAAAACAAAAAAGACCACAGCACTCGTCGTGCATTGATTAAGTTGGTAGGAAAGCGTAGAAGTTTGCTCGACTACCTGATTAAAAAAGATATCGAGCGTTATCGTGCGATCATCAAAGAATTGAAATTACGTAAGTAGATTATAATGAAAGGCAATGCATTGGTATTGCCTTTCTTTTTTTGTAAATTGCAAAACCTCACCACCCATTGTAATTAACAAAGGCCGCTTACAGGCCGCAAAAATTATTGATTAAAATTATGGTAAACGCTACAGTTAAAACAATCGAACTTGCCGATGGCAGGACGATTACCATTGAAACCGGCAAATTGGCAAAACAAGCCGATGGTTCGGTAGTGGTTCGAATGGGTGACACCATGTTGCTGGCAACAGTTGTGTCGGCAAAAGAAGCTAAAGAAGATGTAGACTTTATGCCGGTATCGGTTGATTACCGCGAAAAATTTTCAGCCGCAGGACGTTTCCCGGGTGGTTTCCTGAAAAGAGAAGCCCGTCCGAGTGACGAAGAAATTTTGGTTGCACGTCTTGTTGACCGTGCCCTTCGTCCACTTTTCCCGGAAGATTACCACGCAGAAACTGCGGTAATGATCTCATTGATTTCGTCAGGTAAAGACGAAATGCCGGATTGTTTGGCCGGATTGGCAGCATCAGCAGCAATCGCTGTTTCAGATGTTCCTTTCACTACTCCAATTTCGGAAGTTCGCGTAGCCCGCATCGATGGCGAGTTCGTAATTAACCCAACTTACTCACAATTGGCCGAAGCCGATGTGGATATTATGGTTGGTGCATCGTTCGACAACATTATGATGGTTGAAGGCGAAATGGATGAAGTTTCGGAAGAAGTAATGTTAGAGGCGATTAAAGTTGCTCACGAAGAAATTAAAAAGCACTGTAAAGTTCAGGAAGAACTGGCCGCAGAACTTGGAGTTGTTAAACGTGAATATTGCCACGAAAACAACAACGAAGAGTTGCGTACCCAGGTAAAAGCCGATCTTTACGAAAAAGCATATGCTATTGCAACACAACAGATCACTAACAAAAGCCTGCGTATGGAGTCTTTTGCTGCTGTTGTTGACGAATATGTTGAAGCTTACCTTGAGGCAAACGCCGAAAACGAGGAGCTTGATTTGGTAGCCAACGAAAAACTTATTCGCCGTTACTACCACGATGTTGAAAAAGAAGCAATGCGTCGTATGATCCTAGACGATTCAATTCGTTTGGACGGCCGTGCTACTAACGAAATCCGTCCGATCTGGGGAGAAGTTGATTACCTTCCAGGTGCACACGGATCTTCAATTTTCACCCGTGGAGAAACTCAATCGTTAACTTCGGTTACATTGGGTACAAAAATGGACGAGAAAATTATCGACCAGGTAACTGTTCAGGGAAGAGAGAAGTTTTTGTTACACTATAACTTCCCTCCATTCTGTGTTGGCGATCCTAAAACACCACGAGGAACCAGCCGTCGCGAGATCGGTCACGGTAACCTGGCACACCGCGCATTGAAGAAAATGATTCCTGCTGACACGCCTTACGTTGTTCGTGTTGTTTCAGATATTCTTGAATCAAACGGTTCATCATCGATGGCAACTGTTTGTGCCGGGACAATGGGATTAATGGACTGCGGTTTAAAAATCAAAAAACCGGTATCAGGTATCGCAATGGGATTGATTACCGATAAAGGTGCTGAAAAATACGCTGTACTTTCAGACATCCTGGGTGATGAAGACCACTTGGGCGACATGGACTTTAAAGTAACAGGTACTGCCGATGGTATCACTGCAACTCAAATGGATATTAAAGTTGACGGACTTCCTTACGAAGTTCTTGCTGAAGCACTTCAGCAGGCAAAAGAAGGTCGTTTACACATTTTGGGTGAAATGATGAAAGTGATTCCTGAAGTTCGCGAAGACTTTAAACCAAATGTTCCTCGTATCGAAACTGTTCAGATTCCTAAAGATATGATCGGTGCGGTAATCGGACCTGGTGGAAAAGTTATTCAGGCTATCCAGGAAGAAACTGAAACTGTAATCGTTATCGAAGAAGTTGACGATGCAGGTTTGGTTCAAATTTCAGGAGCCGGATTGGAACCAATTGAAGCTGCAAAAGCTAAAATTAAAGCCATTACTGCTCTTCCTGAAGTTGGTGAAATTTACCAAGGTAAAGTAAAATCGGTAGTTTCTTTCGGAGCATTTATCGAGATTATTCCTGGAAAAGAAGGTCTATTGCACGTATCTGAAATGGCTTGGGAACGCGTTGAAAACGCAGAAGACTTTGCAAAAGAAGGCGAAATTGTTGAAGTGAAACTGATCGGTGTTGACGAAAAAACCGGTAAACTGAAACTTTCGCGCAAAGTATTGCTTCCAAAACCTGAAGGTTATGTGGAACGTCCACCAAGAGAAAACCGCGGACCTCGTGCCGATAACCGTGGAGGAGATCGTCGACGCGATGATCGCAGAGGTGGTGACAGAAGACGTGATGACCGCAGAGGTGGTGATCGCAGAGAATTCCGTCCTCGTCGCGATAACGACTAAGAGCTGAATAATTTTCAAGCAAAATAATAAAACGCTCCGCCTTTTGGTGGGGCGTTTTTTGTTTCCCGGTAACCAAGGACAAATGATACCGATTAGAAATTAATTGAGCTTTGGATTCGCAAGCTCCCCAAAGCTTTATAATTCTCTATCGGCATTAACCATTGTAATTTCAAAGTTTCGACAAGGCTCTCTTTGAAATACAATTGGTTTAACTTTTAACTTCCTTTTCTTAACTTCGCCACCAAAATTTGTAAAATATGGGCAACTGGTCAGAGAATTTGATAGAGAAAATTGACGAACAATTAGCAAGTGCAAACGATAAAGACCTGCGCTTTTTCCGCATCGACGAGTTTAAACGAAATATTTCGCGCGTTGATGAATATTCAGCTTCCTGTCCGGATTGTAAAAAGGCACAAATCGATATTGCTGAAGCTGTAAAGACCATTGACAAGGCTGTAAACAACGTTGGCAAACAACGCCGTGATTACGACCGGCTGATCACCCGCCTTTCAAAACACATGCAAAAAGAACATGGTTTTTATGCGCCTTATTATTTTACTTACCTCATTTCATTTTTCGGAATTATCGCCGGCTCCATTTTGGGCTACCTGCTTATGCAACTGAATGCCGACCTCAAACTCGAACTTTTTCTTATCGGATTCTCTATTGGTCTTTTGCCAACTTATGTATGGGGGCATTTAAAAGATAAAAAGATCAGAAAAGACAAAAAGCTGATGTAAAAAATATAACTTTACCCCACTGCATAAAATTTTTTACAAAATGAAAAAACTGTATTATTTACCAGTATTACTGGTTCTGTTGTATGCCTGTACGCAGCAACCAAAAATTGATTATCCTGTGACAAAAAAAGGAGATGTAACTGACACCTAT
The DNA here is from genome assembly GCF_033963885.1 of Draconibacterium sp. IB214405. Classification (NCBI taxonomy): domain Bacteria; kingdom Pseudomonadati; phylum Bacteroidota; class Bacteroidia; order Marinilabiliales; family Prolixibacteraceae; genus Draconibacterium; species Draconibacterium sp. IB214405. The sequence continues at coordinate 1,428,227 of NZ_JAXBMA010000001.1, read as the reverse complement.
TTTGGTGTTGAAGTAGCCGACCCGTATCGTTGGCTCGAAGACGACCACTCAGACGAAACTGCCGAGTGGGTAAAAGCAGAAAACAAAGTAACGTTTGGTTACCTGAACCAGATTCCTTATCGCGAAGATTTAAAAGATAGGCTTTCGACTTTATGGAATTACGAAAAAATCGGAGCACCGTTTAAAGAAGGCGACTGGACCTATTTTTACAAAAACGACGGGCTGCAAAACCAATACGTGGTTTACCGGTTTAAAACCGGCGAAGATCAATCTACAGCCGAGGTTTTCCTTGATCCAAATACTTTTGCAGAAGATGGAACCACCTCGTTAAGTACTTTAAGCTTTTCGGAAAATGGTAAAATCGCAGCCTATTCAATCTCTGAAGGTGGTAGCGACTGGCGCAAAGTAATCATTATGAATACCGACACGAAAGAGCAAATGGGAGACACACTGGTTGACATCAAGTTCAGCGGTATTTCGTGGAAAGCCGACGAAGGTTTTTTCTACTCAAGCTACGATAAACCTGAAGGCAGTGAGTTATCGGCAAAAACCGATCAGCATAAGTTATACTACCACGAGCTGGGTACTGCCCAAAAAGAAGATGAGCTGATTTATGGTGGAACACCGGAAGAAAAACACCGTTATGTTGGTGGTGGCGTAACCGACGACAATAACTACCTGGTAATTACTGCTAGTATTTCTACCTCGGGAAATAAGTTGTTTATTAAAGATCTTACAAAACCCGGCAGTAAACTGATTACGATAATTGGAACCGATGAAAGCGATACCTATGTTATCGACAATGTTGGTACAAAACTATACCTGGTCACCAATTTAAATGCGCCAAATCAAAAAATCGTAACTGTTGATGTAAGCAATCCAACTCCTGAAAACTGGGTGGATTTTATTCCTGAAACTGAAAACGTTTTGAGTCCGTCAACCGGTTGTGGTTATTTCTTTGCCGAATACATGATCGATGCGGTATCAAAAGTTTATCAATATGATTACAGCGGGAAAATGATTCGTGAAGTTGAATTGCCCGGAGTTGGTTCGGTAAGCGGTTTCAGTGCGAAGAAAAAGGATACTGAAATGTATTACACTTTTACCAACTATATCACTCCGGGAAACATTTATCAATATGATAACGAAACTGGCGAATCGGAACTATACCGTAAACCGGCTATCGATTTCAATCCAAACGATTTTGAAAGCAAACAGGTTTTCTATGCCTCGAAAGACGGTACTAAAATTCCGATGATTATAACCTATAAAAAAGGAACTGAGCTGAATGGTACGAACCCAACGATCCTTTACGGTTACGGTGGTTTTAATATCAGTCTTACACCGAGTTTCTCGGTAACCAACGCTGTTTGGTTAGAGCAAGGCGGTGTGTATGCCGTGGCGAATATGCGTGGTGGTGGCGAATACGGCAAAAAATGGCATGACGCAGGAACCAAACTGCAAAAACAAAATGTATTCGACGATTTTATTGCCGCTGCTGAATACCTGATTGCTGAGAACTACACTTCAAGCGATTACCTTGCCATCCGTGGCGGATCGAACGGTGGATTGCTGGTTGGAGCAGTTATGACACAGCGTCCCGAATTGATGAAAGTGGCACTTCCGGCAGTTGGAGTAATGGATATGTTACGTTACCACACTTTTACTGCAGGTGCAGGCTGGGCATACGATTACGGAACTGCTGAAGACAACAAAGAAATGTTTGAATACCTGAAAGGATATTCTCCGGTTCACAATGTAAAAGCAGGAGTTGCATATCCGGCTACACTAGTGACTACCGGCGATCACGACGACCGCGTTGTTCCGGCTCACAGCTTTAAATTTGCAGCCGAATTGCAGGCCAAACAGGCTGGCGACAACCCTGTTCTTATCCGTATTGAAACCGATGCAGGCCACGGAGCAGGAACACCGGTAAGCAAAACCATTGAGCAGTATGCCGATATTTATGGCTTCACGCTTTGGAACATGGGCATTAAAACACTGGATGAATAAAATTCGGAGTCTCGGGATGACGAATATGACTAACCCCATCCTTTAGGGTGGGGACTAACAGATTCAGACTGATCGCAGGAATAAAAGGGAATTTTGTAAATTAAAAATTACAAAATTCCCTTTTATTCCTTTTTCTCTAACTTGTTTTTCGCCCCCGCCTTAAAAGACGGGGCTAGTTATAACTCTTTCCTCAAAGCCTGTTTCATATTAAAAATAAATTACCAAGTACAGGAATTTTCAATCAAGAAATACTACTTTTGGATTCCCGGTAGCACAATTTGTTACCGGGAATTTTTATGTTGAAGGACGATGCAATTTCTGGTAATTGAGGGAAATATAGGGGCCGGTAAATCAACACTTTCGCGAATGATTGCCGAAGATTACAACGCCAAACTGGTGTTGGAGCAATTTGCTGACAATCCGTTTCTTCCGAAATTTTACAAAGACAAAGACCGCTATTCCTTTCCTCTGGAACTTTCGTTTTTGGCCGACCGTTACAACCAGATTAAAAACGAAGTGTTCGATCTCGATCTTTTCCATTCGTTTATGGTGGCCGACTACTATTTTGCCAAAACAGCAATTTTTGCGGAGAATACCTTAAAAAAAGATGAGTACCATCTTTTCCGGCAAATCTTCGATATAATTTTTGAATCGATGCCCAAACCCGATTTGTATGTTTATCTGCATTCGAATGTCGACCGACTAATGAAAAATATAAAAATGCGCGGGCGCGATTATGAACAAAATATGGATCCTGTTTACCTGGCTAAAATCGGTGACGGATACTTTAACTTTTTTAAACAAATTTCCTCCTTTCCCATACTGATTATCGACATTAATGGCATCGATTTTGTTAAAAATCCTGACCATTATCAGCTCTTGAAAACGGCTATTTTTAATAGTGAATATAAATTAGGGATAAACCGTCTGATATTGTGATAAAAACATGAGTTACAGCTTTCATATAATGAAAAGCTTTTTATTTTTGTCTGCTCGAATGTGAATTTTTAATTTAAGTATAAATAATGTCTGTTATGAGAAGAATCAACTTTAAACCTATCGCCCTTTTCGTTGGTGTTGCGGTTGTATTGTCTGGATGTTCCGGACTGAACAAAATGAAAAAAAATGCCGATCAAATTAACTTCAAAGTTACTCCTGAGGTGCTCGAAGCACACGCGAGTGAAGTTGATTTAGCAATCGACGCCCGTTTCCCCGCCAAATACTTCAATAAAAAAGTAACCTTAACAGCCACTCCGGTATTAAAATACGAAGGTGGTGAAACTGCTTACGGTCCTGTTTCAGTTCAGGGTGAAAACGTTGAAGCCAACAATAAAGTAATTAGCTACAACGGTGGTAACGTAAGTTATAAAGATGCTGTTGCATACGATAAAGCGATGGCAAAATCGGAGCTTTACGTAAACATTAAAGCTTCGCAAGGTGCAAAATCAGTTGATTTCGAGCCAATCAAAATTGCTGACGGTGTTATTGCGACAAGCGAAAAAGTAATCATGATCCCTAAAGCTATTTTAGGTGTTCAGCGCGAGGCAAACAACAGCGGCAAATACGATCCGGCTATCGACGCTTTCCAACGCATCGTTCCTGATGAAATGACAGCAGACATCAAATACCTGATCAACCGTTCGAACCTTCGTCGTGAAGAAACTTCGAAAAGTGATGTTACCGCTTTGGAAGACTTCACTAAAAAAGCAAACGAAGAAGAAAGAATCGACCTGAAAGATGTTGAAGTTTCAGCATATGCATCTCCTGACGGTGAGATCGATTTGAACACTGACCTTGCTGCAAAACGTAAAGAAACTTCTTCAGCATTTTTGGCTAAAAAATTAAAAGAAGCCGGTGTTGATGTTGAATTGAAAACAAAATACACTCCTGAAGACTGGGACGGATTTAAAGAATTATTGGAGCAGTCGAACATTAAAGACAAAGAACTGATCTTGCGTGTACTTTCTATGTACAACGATCCTGAAGTTCGTGAGCGCGAAATCCGTAACTTAAGTGTTACTTTCACTGAAGTTGCTGACCAGATTCTTCCTGAATTACGTCGTGCAAAAATGACTACCAGCGTTGATTTGATCGGTAAAACCGACGAAGAATTAAAAGCTGCTGCAAAAGCTGATCCTGCTTCATTAAATCCTGCAGAATTGCTTTACGCTGCTACTTTGTTCGAAGATCTTAACGAACAACTTTCAGTATACAACTCGTTCATGAAAGTTTATCCTAACGACTGGAGAGGACCAAACAACGCAGGTTACGTAATGGTTCAGCAATACAAATATGCTGATGCTAAACCATTATTCGAAAAAGCTGAGAAATTAGCAAACAGCGAGCCTATCGTTAAAAACAACGTTGGTGCTGTTACTTTAACTTCAGGTGATGTTGCTGCTGCTGAAGCTTTATTCGGAGCTGCTGCAGGTGCCGGCGACGCTGTTAACTACAACATGGGTATTGTTAGCGTTAAAAAAGCTGAGTACGACAAAGCAGTTCAGTACTTCAACAGATTTGCTGATGTAAACTCAGGTTTGGCAAAATTACTTGCGGGTAACAACAATGGTGCAGTTAAAGATCTTGACGCTTGTACAATTGAAGGTTGCTACATGACTGAATATTTCAAAGCTGTAATTGGTGCACGTACTGCTAAAGAATCGTTATTGTTCGACAGCCTGAAAGCTGCTGTTGATATGAATGCCGGTTTGAAAGAAGTGGCCAAAACAGATATGGAATTCGCAAAATATTTCGACAATGCTAAATTTAAAGCTATTGTTGACTAATTAAGTTGTGATAAGCTTAGTAGAAAGGGCGGTCGTTTGATCGCCCTTTTTTTGTACAGGTTCATGACAAAACCTCTTTTTTAATCTCTTGGAATACACTATTTTCAACCTCAATTATTTAAGGAAAATACAATTAAAAGTTATGGAATACATTAATAAATATGTAGAGGAAAACAAAGACCGCTTTCTGGAGGAATTATTTGGATTGATTCGCATTCCGTCGATCAGTTCGATTGCCGACCACAAGCCGGATATGTACAAAGCTGCTGAATACTGGAAAAAAACATTGCTGGAAGCCGGTGCCGACAAAGCCGAGGTTTTTGAAACCAAAGGCAACCCGGTAACTTATGGCGAAAAGATCATCGATCCTGCCCTTCCAACTGTCTTGGTATACGGACACATGGATGTTATGCCGGTTGATCCGGTCGACTTGTGGGACACTCCGCCATTTGAACCCGAAATTCGCGACGGTAAAATATACGCCCGCGGTGCCGATGATGATAAAGGACAAAGTATGATGCACGCCAAAGCTTTCGAGCTGATGGTGAAAACAGATACCCTCCCCTGCAACGTAAAATTTATGATCGAAGGTGAAGAGGAAGTGGGATCGCCAAACCTCGGACTTTGGTGCGAGCAGAACAAAGAAATGCTAAAAGCCGATATTATCTTGGTGTCCGACACTTCGATGCTGGCGGCAGACATTCCATCGATTACTACAGGATTACGCGGACTGGCCTACTGGCAGGTGGAAGTTACCGGCCCTAATCGCGACCTGCACTCCGGGTTATTTGGTGGTGCCGTGGCTAACCCGATAAATGTACTTTGTTCGATGATCGACCAAATGGTTGACGCAGATGGCAAAATTACCATTCCGGGATTTTACGATACAGTGATGGAAGTTTCGGCTGAAGAACGTGCTCTGTTGGCCAAAGCTCCCTTTAATGAAGAGGCTTACAAAAAAGCAATCAATGTTGAAGAACTGAAAGGAGAAAAAGGATATACTCCAAGCGAACACACAGGTATTCGTCCATCGTTTGATGTGTGTGGTATTTGGGGCGGTTACACCGGCGAAGGTGCAAAAACGGTGTTGCCATCAAAAGCTTTTGCTAAAATCTCATCTCGTTTGGTACCCGATCAGGATCACGAAAAAATAGCCGTACTTTTTAAAGAGCATTTTGAAAGTATTGCACCAAAATCGGTTAAAGTTGAGGTGACTTCGTTACACGGAGGCCCGGCTTACGTTTGCCCAATCGACATTCCGGCCTACCAGGCAGCTGAAAAAGCCTACACCGATATGTTTGGCAAACGCCCGGTGCCGGTTCGCTCAGGAGGAAGTATTCCAATTATTTCAACTTTCGAGAAGGTTCTTGGAATTAAATCGGTTTTAATGGGATTCGGGCTGGAATCGGATGCGATCCATTCTCCAAACGAGAACTACCCGTTGGAGCAGTTTTATAAAGGCATAAAAACCATTCCGCTATTCTATAAGTATTTTGCGGAGATGAGTAAATAGAAAGATTCGAAAGAACTGTCATTCTGAGCATGGCGAAGAATCTGTCTCAAAACAGCTCTGTTGTAACAGCTCTCTCCGTCAGCAGATGGATCGAGATGACAAAAAATATTCAGCAAATAGTCCCCCGCTGAATTTCTCAAACAAAAAGGATCCGACCTTATAAAATATCGGATCCTTTTTTATCTCCACAAACGCTGATATTCAGTTTAAGATTCTTCTTCTCCTATTTCTTCAGCAGAGGAAGTAATCCATTTTTTGCCATTTGAGGCTTCAACAAAATAAAGCGGCTTTTCATTTCGTAACATATCTGCCAGGTAAACAAAATTCTCTGCCGGAGGAAACCAGTTTTTGTTGCGCCAGGCATCGCCAATTTTATAATGAAAAATCACCCAGGGTTTGTTTGTGTCCATGTCATATCTTAGTACATAATTCTCTATTTTATAAACTGCCATAATGTTTCTTTTTATGATTTATGGTTGGGAATAAAGTATAATCATAGATTACCCATGATAAAAGAGCGCACGCAATGTGCTTGTGGCATGTTAAAAGACTAAAATATCGTCCAATCTGTAGGATCCAAAGATTTAATGGAAATAAAAGTTACGAAGAATATACGTGAAATCATCGTTCAAAATCCTTTTTCCGGATACTGTCACTAATTACACAATGCGAAGAAGAAGCTTTCTCAGCATTAGAGTTTTATCAATTCCAAATACATCAACTGTTTATCTGCAGCGTTTCCGGTAACAGACTGGAGTGAAATGGCTTGCTCGCCACTTTCTGTTATCTCTATCTGACCTAATTTTAAAAGTTCAAACTCTTCCCCGGTGTCCGGTAACTCCGTTATCAATTCCTCATCTCCGAAAGTTACGGTCAAACCACCCTTTTCGTCATTCCACAACAAGGCTTCAATGCGGTATTTTCCCGGTTCAGCATCAAAAGTCCATTCCAAACGTGTTCTCGCATCTATCCAGTTTGTCACTAATGCATTCGAACCACTACCTTTTAATACAGCATGCTCGCCATAACCCGGATTATAAATATCAGCAAAATCAGCAGGTAGTAAAATGCTACCTTCCTTTAGATGCGGTTTATTACTGGTAACGGTTATGTCGCCCCGCATTTTTACCACCACAACGGTGTTTATTTCATCAAATATCACCGAGGGTGCATGAATATTAAGGTCGCCATCTTCAAATTTCCAGGCAAAATGCTGCTTTTGATTGGCCAACAAGTACACATCCCGAACATTTCCTTCCAACCCCGGAACTTTTAACAATCCATCTTTTGGCCAGTCGAATACATGTAAGTACAGATTGGTAACGCCACCTTCCTTTTTTGTGGTGCAGCGTCCCCACGGAAGTTTATAAAACGGGCTGGCACTCGTACCATAAATCGAATTACCATTTTGTTGCATCCAGTGCCCGATTTCTTTTAAGCGCTCAACGCTTGCTTTCGGAAACTCGCCTCTTGCCGTCGGACCAACATTCAGCAACAGGTTGCCGCCTTTGCTGGCAATATCCACCAACATTTTTATCAGCTCTTCTGATGATTTCCAGTTCTCGTCGTACCACTTATAGCCCCAGCTGGTGTTCATGGTCATACACACTTCCCAATCGTAATCGAGCCCTGTTGGCGGCACATGCTGCTCGGGTGTCTGAAAATCGCCCGGCCACGGACGATACAAGCGGTTATTCGTTATCAGATTTGGATAATCATCTGTAACTTCTTTTAAAGCATTGGCTGCTTCTTCAGTCATTCCGCGTGGCGTGTCCCACCACAAAATATCCAGTCCTCCGTAATTTTCAAGAATTTCTTTTACCTGTGGCACTGCTTTCCCGTTGATGTAATTCATCAATGGTTCGCGTTTCAATTCCGGATCCCAGTGTGGTTTTCCCTCTTCAATATTCCAGTATGTTCCACCCGGTTCGTGCCAGTCTTGCGCCTGCGAATAATAAAATCCAAGACGAATATCTTCCCGTTCACAAACTTCCGCCAGCTCCTTCAAGGGATCGCGATCAAATGGTGTAGCATCAACAATATTGTATTTGCTGGCTTTCGAATGAAACATCGCAAAACCATCGTGATGTTTTGAGGTGATCACAATGTATTTCATTCCGGCATATTTTGCCAGTTTCACCCACTCTTCAGCATCGTATTTGTCGGGATTAAAGGTCTCGGCCAATTGCTCGTATTCCTTCACCGGAATTTTAGCATTCGCCATAATCCACTCGCTAATCCCCGGAATACGTTCGCCCTTCCACTCTCCTGCCGGATCGGCATACAATCCCCAGTGAATAAACATTCCGAAGCGGGCCTCGCGCCACCACTCCATTTTTTGGTCGTGAGCCGATAGTTCAACATTATTTTTTGATTTCTGCTTGTTGGAATCACACGATACAAAAAGCAACGCAAACAGGACGAAAAGTAAAAAGCGGTTCATAATACAAAGTTTGTCGGTTTCAATTTACGAGTATAAATTTCCGAATAATTATTACAAAATTAGGCTATTACGACTCTTTGTTCAAATAAAATCAATGTCCGCATTACTTCCTCTGCCAATCGGGTCTACTCATCTGCAAAACAATTTTATTCATCGCGGTTTAAAGCCTATCCGTCTTAATTGATTGTTAAAGCCGCTGAAGCATTTTTAAGTTGAGCAGAAATTTGCTTATTTAGCTTTTCATTACTTGAAGAATGACAAACAAAACTTGCCTGATTTTTTGCAACTGTGGCGCGGGGATCATTTCCGACGACAAAAAGGAAGAGCTTTCCGAAGCTTTTAAACCGCTCGGAGTTGACATATACGAGCTACACGATCTTTGCGCTTTTTCGCTGAATGAAAAGGATTTCCTGCATAAATTAGATAAAGATTATGATAAAAAACTGATTACTGCCTGTTATCCGCGGGCCATAAAAAATATGTTTGAGCAGAACGAAGTGCAGCTCAGCAACTACGAGGTGTTTAATTTCAGGGAAGCCGGCACCGAACAAATTACCGGTGAAATTTCAGCCAAGATCGACGAAATTCAAGACGCATCCTGTTACGAAATAAAAAAAACCGACCTGAAAGTTCCGGCCTGGTACCCGATCATTGACAAAGAGCGCTGCACCCTTTGCGGACAGTGTGCACGGTTCTGCGTTTTTGGAGTTTATTCGTACAACAAAAAAAGTCTGGAAGTCGTCAATCCGCTATCATGCAAAAACAACTGTCCGGCTTGTGGACGTACCTGCCCGGCTTCGGCAATCATTTTCCCTCGTTTACCTGAAAATTCGGCTTTATCGGGTGCTGAACCTACCGGAGAGAAAAAGACATCGGGAAACGATCAAAAAGGGAATTTGTTTGTTATGCTGAACGAGCGCAACAACGCCCGGAGAAATATTTTCAAACAAGGTGCTTTTCAACAAGCCGTAGAAGAGAAAAAAAGAGCCATCGAAGAACTAAAAAACAGCTTTAAAAACCCAAAAGGCGATGCTTAAACAATTGCTGAAAACAGATAAAAAATGCTTGTATAAATTTGCTTATAACATGGGCATAAAAGGTGCCCATGGCATTCAGCGTTTTCAGAAACGAATAAAAAAGGGCGATTTCTTTCCGGCATTTCATTTTATTTCGGTTACCGACGATTGTAACCTGAATTGCCAGGGCTGCTGGGTGACGCATAAAAAACAAAATGCGCGAATGTCGCCCGAAATGCTGGATTCAATCATCACGCAGTCAAAGGCAAAAGGATCATACTTTTTTGGAATATTGGGTGGAGAGCCGCTGATGTACAAGCCACTTTTCGATGTTTTCAAAAAACATTCCGATTGCTATTTCCAGCTATTTACAAACGGAACTTTACTTACCAAGGAAGTTGCTGAACGATTACGTAAGCTGGCCAACGTTTCGCCATTGATCAGTTTTGAAGGCGACAACGAAGTTGCCGATGTGCGGCGCGGAGGAAAAAACGTATACTCAAAAGCACAGGCAGCCATCGATCATTCAACCGATGCAGGATTGATTACAGGTGTGGCCATGAGTGTTTGTAAATCGAATATCGATCTGGCATTTTCGGATGATTTTATCCAATCGCTGATCGATCGCGGGGTGCTTTATTTGTGGTACTACATTTACCGTCCGGCTGGACAAGATGCAACTGTCGACCTCTGTCTTTCGGCAGAACAGATTAAGCAACTTCGACAGTTCATGGTCGATGCTCGTCAGAAATATAGCATTGCCATCATCGATGCATACTGGGATGAAAATGGAAAAGGATTGTGTCCTGCAGCTTCGGGACTGAGTCACCACATCAATGCATCGGGCGATATCGAACCTTGCCCGGTCATTCAGTTTGCCACCAACAATGTAGCCGATGGAGATTTGGAAAGTATTTACCGCAATTCAGCTTTCCTGGCAGGATTTAAAACAGAAATACCAAAACTAACCACGGGTTGTATCGTTATGGACGATCCGCAATGGTTGGTAAATTATACAAATCAACACGCCGCAAAAGATACATCGGGCAGAGACAACGAAGCCGAACGCCTGAGCAAAATGGAAAAAGTTTCCAGTCATGGTTCGGCCAAACCCGTTCGCGAAAAGAGCTGGGTGTATCGCTTTGCAAAAAAACGGGCATTTTTTGGCTTCGGCGCCTACGGTTAATATGAAGGAGACTAACGGCATATTAAAAGTTCCTGAGGAATCGTTCGTGCGCAACAAAATGCGTAAGTCTGCTGCGGCTATGATCGAAAAAATCGGTCTGCGTCCTCCTGCTAATATTCAGAAACTGGAAGAACTGGCAGCTACACTGGTAACTGAACAGGAAATTTCGGATGAATTTATTCCTTTTGCAATGGTTCTGCTGGGCAACGAATCGTGGCGAAAAACGGTAAAAGCCACGCCTATGAACCGCCGGCTATTGTTGCTTCCACAGTGTTTGAATAATAAAGAAAAATGCGAGGGCATGTTCGACGAACTTGGCCTGAACTGTGCCGGGTGTAAAGGCTGCCCTATCGATGATTTACTGATAGAAGCCGAAACGAAAGGTTACGCGAACCTGGTGGCCGAAGGGACTACCGTTGCCGTTGGTTTGGTGGAAGAAGGATCGATTGATGCCGTAATCGGGGTAAGTTGTATGCCGGTGTTGCAACGTTCGTTCGAGCCGGTGTCAAATGCTGCCGTGCCGGTTATTGGTATTCCGCTGCTTTTTGATGGTTGCGAAGACACGCGCGCCGACATAAAATGGATTCTGGATGAATTGCGTTCGTATGAAACGGATGATGAACACCAGCCCATTTCAGTGTCATTGTTAAAGAACCGGATCGAAGTTTTTTTCACCAAAGAAAACATCGGAAAATATATTCAGGGCCGCGATAAAACAGAACAAATTGCACAGGAATATTTGCTTATCGACGGACAAAGGATACGTCCGCTACTTACGGCTATAGGTTACCTGGCCTACTCAAATATTGATAACAATGAGCTTCTGCAGCCTTTAACGCTTATTATCGAGTGTTTCCATAAGGCGTCACTTATTCACGACGATATTGAAGACAATGCCAACCAGCGTTACAATACCCTCACTGCACATGCAAAATATGGTGTTGCTCAGGCCATTAATGCCGGTGATTTCCTTATTGGTAAAGGCTACGAGTTGTTGAGTGATCTCGATGCATCCAATGAAACCATAAAAAATTGTCTCCGTTTTGTATCACGGTCGCATTTACAGTTAACGCGCGGACAAGGCGTGGACATTCTTTTTAACGACGGCAAAATCCAGCTGCTGCCCGATGAGATGATCGAGGTTTTTAAAAATAAAACCGGTGAAGCCATTAAAGTGGCCTTGTTGCTGGGTGCAATTGTGGGTGGAGCAAACAAACAGGAGCAACAAATTCTTGAACAGTTCGCCGATTATATGGGAATTGCATACCAAATTCGCGACGATCTGAATGAATATACAGAACAACACTCAGCCGAAAAAACCGGTGATTATCCTTTCCTGCTGTCCATACTGAATAAACATTTTGCAGATCAGGATAAAGAGACTCCAGCAAACTTATTCAAGCAGGTAGCCGAATTCAGAAAGCTTATTGATGAAAACGGATTACTGGAAGTTGCAAAAGAATACCTACAGAAATACGTCGACAGCTGTTATGCAGAACTCGATAAACTGGAAAATTCCAAGCTACGTCTGAGTCTTTATGGTGTGATGGGAAAAATCTTTAAGTCAGAAACCACCAATGAGTAAAACAAAGAAGATCGCGATCTACAAAAAACTGGTTCGGCGACTTTCTTTAGGATTTGAAACATTATCGCCCGAAATACAACAGGAAATCATTGATTTTATACAAAGTCAGCAACACACTTCGGGAGGCTTTTGCGACCGTGCCGGAAATCCCGATCCTTACTATTCGCTTTTTGGTTGCTGGTTAAGTTTAGCCACCGGACAAAACACAGAAATCGAGCAATTAAAAACATACATCTCTAAACAACCTGCAACATCAAGTACTGTTGAAGAACTGGCGCTAAACCTGATGAAGACAGAGTTGTTTCCGGAACAAAAAAATGAATCAGTGTTTTCTTTGCTCAGGAAAGTTTTTTCGGGGCACAACTTCATGGATATTTCTTACCGTTTTTTTCTGCTGGCTTTAACCATTGACGCCACTGCAAAAAACCGCTTTCTTTTTAACCTGATGGCCCGCGTTTGGTTACCCTTTTATAAAGTGAAAGAAAACTCGCCGTGTAGTTTGATCGCAGCACTTTGTTTTGCACGTTTCGATTTGGGATTAGGATACAAAAAGTACCAAAAACTGTTATTGGAGTTTCACCAGCAGCAGGCAGGATTCAGGGCTTTTGAAACCACTCCTTTCAGCGACACCTTATCAACCGGCGTAGCACTTTTTTCTTTGGCAGAATCTAACTTCGATCTGCGCCTGATCACTCCCGATTGTCTTGATTTTATTCAAATGAATTATCTTTCAGGAGCCTTTCTTTCCGGCGACGGCGATGAAACACGTGATTTGGAATATACATTTTATGGGCTGCTGGCGTTGGGAAGCCTTGTGAAGGATTAATTGGAAGGATGAGGGATTAAAGCTGAATAACGAATTATGATTAACGATTGATGATTTTTAGAGGAGTTGACAGTTGGCAAATAACAGTTGGCATTGAGTCCTGTAGGGACGTAATATCATTAGCCCGGTGCTTTAGCTCCGGGGTTAGAACACACAAACCAACCGCGCTGCACGACGAGACGTAGATTAGAGATCGGTAGCAGTCTGGAGCAAGAAAGATAGAGCGATGATAAAAGAAAAGGAATATTGAATAATGATTTTTGATTTTAGAAGGAGTTGGCAATTGGCAAATTACAATAGGCAAAATTCGAATGCTACCTATGTGCCTAATGTGGTTTAAAAAGGAAGAAATTGAATAAAGAAAAATTGGAAATACGATTTAAGGAATTGAGCGATATTTTGCTTGACGAACTTAACGATGATGGTTTCTGGTCGGGAGAATTATCGTCGAGTGCGCTTGGTGTGGCTGTTGCTGTTGCTGCGCTTCATTTTCACGATGCCAGTCTTCATCAGCAGGAAATTACAAAAGGACTGAAATGGCTTTCGTCGCATCAAAATAAGGATGGTGGATTTGGCGATACACCCGAAAGTCCGGCCAATATTTCCACTTCATTACTTTCTTATGCGGCGCTGAATCTATATGCGGAAAACAATTCTGAAGTAAAAACAACACAGCAAAAACTGGCTGACTACCTGCTTACTCAGAATGTTGATGTTCGCTCCGATCAGGTGGCAAAAGTAATTCTCGATCATTACCAAAAAGATTATACGTTCTCGGTACCGATTTTAACATTGTGCGCACTTTGCGGCATTCCAGGCGACGATGGATTTAATCACATTCCACAGTTGCCTTTTGAGCTGGCTTTGCTGCCGCGCAAATTTTATCGTTTGCTGAATCTGAGTGTGGTTAGCTATGCAATCCCGGCATTGATTGCCGTTGGGATTGTGGTTTTTCGCAAGAAAAAGACGAATGGAATAACACGAGCGATCCGGGCAAAAGCAGAAAAGAAAGCGCTTAAAATACTGGAACGATCACTTCCTGAGAGTGGCGGTTTCCTGGAAGCGATTCCGCTGACCGCTTTTGTTGCCTTAAGCCTGATAAACGCAGGATTGAGAGATTCGGTAATCGTAGACAAAGGAATTGCCTTTTTAAAGCGCACACAACGTGAAGATGGCAGCTGGCCAATCGATATCGACCTTTCAACATGGGTGACCACATTAAGTGTGAAAGCGTTGGGTGATAGAAAAAACGAAATCTTGTCAGAAACTCAACAAAAACGAATTGTCAATCACTTGATTTCAGTGCAGAATAAAACAATCCATCCGTTTAACGGCACTTCTCCCGGTGGCTGGGGCTGGACTAACTACTCGGGATCGGTGCCCGACTGCGACGATACACCGGGAGCGATTCTGGCGCTACTGGATTTGGCGCCACACCACACAATCAGAGAAGAAATATTAGTAGGTGGCGAATGGCTGCTTCAACTACAAAATAATGATGGCGGTTTTCCAACTTTTTCTCGGGGCTGGGGAAAATTACCTTTCGATCAGAGTTGTGCCGATTTAACCGGGCACTGCGTTTTGGCACTTGCTAAACTGCTACATGTATACAAACCGGAGTTGAAATCAAAACAGAAAAAGCAATTCACGACAGCCATAAACAAAGCAGTCGATTATCTTGAAAAACACCAAAAAGAAAATGGTTCGTGGTTGCCACTTTGGTTTGGCAACCAGCACACTAAAAGTCATGAAAATCCGGTGTACGGTACAGCACGGGTACTCACCTATTTCCAAAAAGCGAGATTGTTATTGAATAATGAGCCGGTTCTAACTGAAAGAATTCACAACATGATCGTTGAAGGAACTAACTTCCTGCTTAGCGTTCAAAATGAAGATGGAAGCTGGGGTGGAGACTTTGGAATCGAAGGATCGATTGAAGAAACCGCACTTGCAGTCGCAGCTTTGAACGGCATAAAATCGGAAGCTGAGATAGAAAAGGGATTAGATTGGCTTAATGATTATTACAAAAAAAACGGGCTTAAAAAAGCCCCTATCGGATTGTATTTTGCATCGTTGTGGTACGATGAAAAGTTATATCCTTTAACAGCTTATCTCGAAGCCATTAAAGGATATACTGACTCCAATTAAATTTCGGCAACCTGCTTATTTACCAGTGTTCCGTCTTCCATAATCACATCGTAGAAATAACCTGCGCCAAAATCTTTTTCCAGCGTAAGTTTTCCTTTAAAAGTTACCTCTTCACCAACTTTAACGTCGGCTTGTGTGGTTATTGTCAGATCAAAATTACCACCGTTTCCGGTGCCGTCCTGAATGTGTACCCAGTTTTTGCCCATCACCTGCTCGTTCACTTTGACCACTACCCCACGAATTTCAAATTCTTTGCTGCTGTAATCGGCTTTGTTGGCATAAACATCAGAAATACTCAACTCGCCTTCTGGTTTAGTAATTTCAACTTCGGCATCGCTGACTGCCACTTTCCCCTGGTGCGACGATGGCATACCACCACTCATGGCCGGCTGTTCAGTTCCCGGAGTTTTGCTGATCTTGTTTACAAAATATATTACATCAAATGTTTTATCGATCTCTTTGCTGTGGAAATTTTCCATTGGCAGGGCATCGTAATAATATAAAACTTCACCCGGATTCACCTCTTGTTTTGATACCGCGATCCACTTTGCAATGCCATTTTCGGTAGCACTAATGTAGGTATAACTTCCTCCCTGAATCACTTCCGAAACCTTAATCATATTAAAAGCGCTCTCGGCCTGAGTCTGAGCTGGTGCACCATTTTTATTTTTTACACATGCAAATAACAAGCTGGCAACTGCCAGTATCATTAAGATTTTACTCGTCTTCATCGTCATCATTCTTTTTATTGTTTTAAAATTTAATTCTCAAGTTAAGGTATAATCTGTTAAACAACTGTTGATCCTGAAAAGTTGCCTCGTAATTGGCCGACAAATACAGTTTTTTTCTGAATTGCCACGACAGATCAAGCTCGCCAATGTGCTGCTGCAAATTAGTTAAAGTATTTACATATTGAAAATCTACCCAACGATAATGCAACATTGTATATAATTTTCCTGAAACAAGATCCTTTGATAAACGTGCGCCATAAACCTGCCCGTCGAGATAGCTGGTTTGCATCA
This sequence comes from Draconibacterium sp. IB214405, assembly GCF_033963885.1. NCBI lineage: Bacteria > Pseudomonadati > Bacteroidota > Bacteroidia > Marinilabiliales > Prolixibacteraceae > Draconibacterium > Draconibacterium sp. IB214405. The sequence goes on along the minus strand of NZ_JAXBMA010000001.1, from coordinate 1,411,689 downwards.
AATTGGCGGTTATACTCAACGATGCATTCAGCGCCGGAACTTTTGTCCAGGTGGCAAAGCCGTTCAATGTTTTTGTTGGTCGCGGATCTTCGTCGCGGAAACGTGTTCCGGCGCTGACTCCGACAATAAAGCCATTTACTGGCCGGTAGTTGATCCTTGCCCGAATTCCTTGTCTGCTTGCCTGTTGCAAAATCTCGTCGGCAAAATTCCTGAATGTTTCGTAGTAAATCACATTCTTCCGATTGTCGTACGAACCAAAAAGAGAAAGGCGTTTTGAAAAACGATAACGTGCCGAAAAATACAGACTGGTTAAACTCACGGTGTTTGTGGGCTTTTCATTTTCAAGTTTGTATAAATCGAGTTCAAGCGAAGAAAACAAGATTAGATTTTTAATGGCAGAGTTGGTATGCTGCATGTAAACAAACCGGCGGTCGACATTTCCGGTATTTCGCTGCTCGAAAAAAGCGAGCGACGACTGCATAAAACCATGGGAAGTTTTTTTACCGTGCCCAACGTATGCACCATATTCAAACAGATCAAAATTGTAGCCATAATCCTGGTAATCGGGACGCGAACCACCAACAATTCCGGCAAACATATTTTTAAATTTATACTCGAACTGCACTCCGTCAATTGCTCCAACATTGGCAATGCGCGGATTTATTTTTCGTCCGGCCCAAACAGTTGCCGACGCGTTGATATCATATCTCAGCGCCAGACTGTATACTTTCAATGCATTGTTCAGATTCTCCTGCACCACATCCCACTGACTTAATTTATGCGTGAATGACACATAAGTTTCGGCAGATATTTTTGATCCTGATAGATGCGATGCTTTTGCCGACAAAGTATAACGAAAACGGTGAATATTATCCGCTTCATTTGAAAAATTCGAGTAAGAAGACATGGACAATCTGCCGTTTATATCCTGTGTTCTTGACGGTTCTTTTGTCGGTTCCTGAGTAATTAAAACCTGTTCATTCACATCGTTTTCAGGCAACTCCTCTTGCAGTTGCACAACTTCTTTAACCGGCCTTTTTGTTCTGACAAGAATAACATCATCTACTTTAAAAGTGTGCTCGCCTAATTTACTACACAAACATGAAATGGAAGACTGATGATCAACCAGCAAAGCCGGCGTAAGACCGGTTTCTTCCCGGATAAACAAGGTGTCCCCGTTTTCAATTTGCTCGGTGGAGGCAAAACGCACATAAATATTGTCCCCGGTAATGTACGATACTTTTCCTTCGAGCAAACCTGCAGATTCCTGAGCACTCACTGCGATTGTTCCCAAAATCAAAAGGAACAATGCCATCAATCCGATATTTCGTTTTTCCAGCTTAATCATCGCCTGCTTCACCTGTTGGATGACAATCGAAACAACTCGTTGCTGTGTACACATAACCACTAACATCACTGTGTCTGCTGTCCGTTTCGGTTTGATTGTGTTCGTGACAGATTATACAAGAAAACAAAGCAAAATTGCTTGCCTGATAGTGACAATCGGCACAAGAATTCCATTCACCATTATGCCTCCCACTATAAATTGGGAAGTACTGACCATCGTGGTTAAATGTTGATGGCTCCCAGGCGTTTTCCGAATGACACGATTCACAATCAATCGGGAAATTAGCGGCGGTATGTGATGGATCTGTTGTATTATTATAATCAGCCGAATGGCAACCATAACAAGTAGTTGCCGTTGTGGTATAATTTCCTTCGTGACACAAAAAGCAGTTGGAGGAAACCACGGCATGCGCACCATTCAATGCATAATAATCGTTGTGATTGGGAAAAAGTGCCGGCTCCCACCCCGGATTAGTAGTATGGCAATCGTCGCAATTTACGGACAATCCCAATGACGAATGGTTTGGATTTGCCGTGTTGTTAAAATCTGTAAGGTGACAAGAACTGCACTGCATTGAAGTTCCTGCATAACCATCGGTATGGCAAGCAGTACACTCGGTAGCGATGTGTGCTCCGGTTAAAGGGAACTCCGTTAAATTATGATCGAAGGTAGCACCTTCCCAGCTGTTTACACTGTGGCATTGCAAACAATCAGTCGGATAATTCGAGGCCAGATGATTTTCTGCTGAATTATAATTTTCCTGGTGACAACTGATACATGCCGGATCGGCGGCGGTGGTTGTTCCCAAATGGCAATCTGCACATTGCCGTCCGTCGTGGCCTCCGGTGAGTTCAAAACCGGTTGTTACAGTATGATCAAACGGAGATGGAATCCACGCTGTAGTGGTGTGGCACACTTCACATTCATTCGACAATCCGGCACTGGCATGATCCGGGTTTTGTGCTGTGTTGTAATTTTCGCTGTGGCACGAATTGCAAAGCGTTGACGTTCCTGCATAACCATCCGTATGGCAAGCTGTACATTCAGTTGCGATGTGAGCACCGGTTAAAGGGAACTCCGTTAAATTATGATCGAAGGTAGCACCTTCCCAGCTGTTTACACTGTGGCATTGCATACAATCAGTCGGATAATTCGAGGCCAGATGATTTTCTGCTGAATTATAATTTTCCTTGTGGCAAGTAATACACGCCGGATCGGCAGCGGAAGTTATTCCCAAATGGCAATCTGCACATTGTCTCCCTTCGTGGCCTCCGGTGAGTTCAAAACCTGTTGTTACAGTATGATCAAACGGAGATGGAATCCACGCTGTTGTGGTGTGGCACACTTCACATTCATTCGACAATCCGGCACTGGCATGATCCGGGTTTAGTGCTGTGATGTAATTTTCGCTGTGGCACGAATTGCAAAGCGTTGACGTTCCTGCATAACCATCCGTATGGCAAGCTGTACATTCAGTTGCGATGTGAGCACCGGTTAAAGGGAATTCTGTTAGGTTGTGATCGAAAGTAGCACCTTCCCAACTGTTTACACTATGGCATTGTAAACAATCGGTCGGGTAACCCGAAGCCAAATGATTTTGTGCTGTATTATAATTCTCCTGGTGACAACTGATACACGCCGGATCGGCAGCAGTTGTTGTTCCCAAGTGACAGTCTGCACATTGTCGCCCATCGTGGCCTTCCGTGAGTTCAAAACCGGAAGTTATTGTATGATCGAATAACGACGGAGCCCAGCCTTCTTCATTGTGGCAGGGTTCGCACTCCAAGGAAATACCTGCCAATAAATGATTAGGGTTAGCCGCCTCGTTATAGTTTGGGGTATGACAACTACTGCAAGCACTTGAGGTATTGGCAAAACCATCGGTATGACAGCTCAAACAATCGCTTTGTACGTGTGCACCTTTCAATGGGAATCCGGTAGTTTCGTGGTTAAATGCTCCTTCTTCCCGCCCCAGTGGATGACAGGCGAAACAAGCCAGACTATTGTACGAGTAACCATTTATTCCCCGATGTTCGTCATCCATTTCATTTTGGTTGTGTTCGTGGCAATCGATACAACTGAATAACGAATAATTATTTTGTTGCGTGTGGCAATCAAAACAATCGTTCCATTCACCTCGGTGTGCGCCTGAATAAATGGGGAAATAATAATCATCGTGAACTGTAAACTCTGCCGGACTCCAGCCGGGATCGGTCGTATGGCAGTCGGTACATTGCGTTGAAAATCCACTGCTTTGATGAGATGGATTTGTTGCCGAAACAAAATCAGTTTCATGACAGCTGAAACAATCTGTTGAAACCGGCTCAAAAACTCCTGAAGTATGACATTCGATACAACTGCTTACAGCATGTCCTTTTGTTAAGGGAAAAAAATCGTGATTTATGCCTTGCGCTGACCACGAAAATGCATCTACACGGTGACACTCCATACAATCGGTCGAGAAACCGGACTCAACATGATTGGGCTCGGTAGTTGCATAATAATTTTGGCTATGACAATCGATACATTCCACACCAAGAGGCTGAAACTCCAACAACGATGCACTTGTATGACAGGCCGAACAATCGGCAGTGTTGTGCGCACCCAACAAAGGAAAGCGGCTGGTTTGATGAATTTCGGGAATATTACTGACCAGCCACGAGCGCGAATCGTGACAACGGTGGCAATCGAGGCCAACCGTGTTGTTGTGCATGTCGTTGTGGCAATCGATACAGTTCGTTTTTGCATCGTTAAAAACCAGGGTTGTGTGACACGCTCTGCAATCGGTAAAAGCATGCTGCCCTTCAAGCACAAATTCAGTTGAATCATGCGAGAAACGTGCCGTTGCTTCCGAGAACGTCCAGCCTTCGGTGGTGTGGCATTCGAGGCAATCAAATAAAAGATCCGCACCGTGCGGATTTTCCTGTGCCCACAGCTGAAAAACCGAGAACAACACCACAACTATTAATGACAACTTACGCATGTTATATCTTCAAATTTGTATACGATATAATTACGGATTAAATTATCGGTGGGTTTATGACAGGCAATACAATCCAGACCTTCATGTTTTCCATCGATCTTAAACCGCGCATTATCATGATTGAATTTTTCGGGCAACCAGTTGTTAAACGTATGGCACCGCTCGCAATCATTTTTCCCAGATTCCGCAAACTGCCTAAAATGAATATCGTTATGGCAGTTCGCACAGTCAGCCGCAAGTCCTGCAAATTGTTGCGTTACAACTCCGACTGTTTCGTTAAAGTGGCAATCGCGGCACGATGCCGCTGTATGTTTTCCTTCGAGCTTAAAATTCGTTCTGTTATGATCAAAATTTATCCGACTCCAGATATCTTCGTTATGACAAACCTTACAATCCGAATCAGGCATAAACTTGTTGCTGATTTTATCCTCGTGAATATTTTCGTGACAAGCAACACAAGAAATTTCTTCGAACTCAAAATTCCATTCTTGAGTCTTTTTATGGCACTCGAAACAAGGTGTCGCCATGTGTGCCCCGTTTAATGTAAATTCAGATTTGTTGTGCCGGTCAAAGCCAAATGAAGAAGGCGAAAATCCATTAACAGAATGACAGGAATTACAATCGGGTAAAAGCCCGTTTTTAGCGAATTGACCTTCATGAAAATCGCTGTGGCAATCGGTACAATTAGTATGCGGCAAAGCTTTTGTGTGATTACCCGAGGTGTGACATTCTTTACAATCTACCGCAACATGTTTGCCCTGCAAAGGATAGTCGGTGTTGTTGTGGTTGAATGCGCCAATATTATTCACCTGCGTGAATGAAAACTCATCGTGGCATTTACGGCAGTCGTTACCAAATTTATTGTTGTGCACATCCTCGTGGCAGCTGGTACAGTTCGAGAACTGTACACCTGCAAACTGTTGAAATGCATTGCCATTAAGTGTTGTTTTTTCGTGGCATTTGGAACAATCAACTTCCCTGTGTTTACCAACCAATGGGAATTTAGTTATTGCGTGTTCAAATCCGGCAGCCGGAACAAAAGCCTTTTGATTATGGCAAGTGATACAAGTTTTCGACAAGGTATTCTGATGTACATCGGCATGGCAATCGATACATTCCGTGCCCATTCCGAGATAAGTGCCGGCAGATTTTTTCTGAGAAATATCGTTTTTAATTAACGCGGTTTTATGACAGTCGATGCAGTTAATTTCAGCATGTTTTGCTTCCAGTTTAAAGCCTGTTAAATCGTGATTGAAAGTATCTTTATCAATCCGAACCAACTTAAAATCGCGACCGTAATGTTCGCCATGGCAGGCAGCACATCGTTGTCGGGTAACTTCTGCCGATGCATGATAACCTTTCTTCCTATCCACTAACTTTTTTATTTCCGTATGGCAAGCCAAACATTTTGCCGACGTTTCCTTCTCTCCCAGAACATGACACTTCGTGCAGTTTGTCAGACCTTCTAAATGAGCGTGAACATCGGACAATTCACCCGGCGACAATTGCGCAAAGGCGTTAACAGCAATAAAAAATACTGCCAAAAGAATTCCGATATGTTTACCTACAATTTTCAAACTTCTAAGCGTGTTTCAATATTGCTTCGCCAAATTTTGTGGTTATTTCAATTCCTGCACTTCGTAAAAACTCAGTGGGCAATTCTCCTCCTGCAAAAATGTAAACCAACTGATTTTCAAGCACCAATTCCTCTTGCTGATCTGCAATTTTCAAACGCACACAATCTTCTTCAATAGCATTTACGTTTGAATTCAAAATCACATCCAATAATTTCGAGTCAATGGCTTCGTCAAGTTTTTTTCTGTTTTTCGGTTTTAGGCGCGAAAAGGTTTCTTTCCGGTACGACAGCGAAACTTCATTTTCGGCAGCCAGCAACAAGGCTGATTCGATAGCCGAATCGCCACCTCCAACAACCAATATTTTGTTTCCTGAAATAAGCTCGGGCTCAAGCAACCGATAGGCAACTTTAGGCAAATCTTCTCCCGAAACATTTAACTTCCGTGGCGTGCCACGCCGACCGATGGCCAGCAAAACGCGTTGCGAAGTGTACAGTTCTCCGTTACTGCATTCCACCTCAAAGCCCTGTTCATTTTTAGTGATCTTATTCACCTTTTGTTTTTCTTTAATTTGGATGTCGTTCTTCGACAGAACTTCGTTCCATAAATCAAGCAATTCGGGTTTGCTGGTTTCATACAGTTTAACTTTTCCATACAAAGGCAGATCCATTGGCGAAGTCATTACAATTTTTGCCCGCGGGAAAGTGTAAACAGTTCCACCCAACGTATCCTGTTCGAGGGTAACTGTTTTCAACTTCAAACGTTTTGCTTCAAGTGTGGCAGAAATTCCTGCCGGCCCGGCTCCAATTACAACCAAATCATATTCAGTACCACTTCCTGATTTTATCCCTTTTGCCAGGTTTTGAACAGCCTGCCGGCCTTGCTCCACCGCATTTCTAATCAATCCCATTCCGCCCATTTCGCCGGCAATAAACATCCCTTTCACATTGGTTTCAAAAGTTTGGTTGACATGTGGCAGATCAACGCCCCGCTTTTCGGTTCCGATAAAAAGCGAAATGGCCTGCGTTGGGCAGGCATGAAAACACGCTCCGTGTCCCACGCACTGACTGGCATTGATAACTGTTGCTTTTCCATTTCGGATTCCAAGAATATCATGTTCGGGACAGGCCCGAATACAGGCTCCACTCTGGATACATGAATTAACGTCGACCACCGGATGTAAGGACACAGGTTCGTGCAATCCGTCTTCTTTTGCCCTTTGTATTTTCTCTTCTACAATTCTTGATTCACGTCGCAATTTCCGGATATAAATGAAAACCACCCCCAGCAGAAATAGTACCACTGCACCGTAAATCAATATTTGTTCAAACAAGTTTTCCATAGTTTAAAAAATCCAGTTGTAACCAAACAGCAAAGCCACAACAATATGAACCAGCATAATCACCAGCATAATTAGAGCAAACGGAAGGTGTGCCACATGCCAGTAGCGCATCAATTGCTGCATGGTTGAAAGCCACGCAATTCTCCGGTTCATAATAATTTTCGACTTCAATATTTTTATCGCCTTCCGGTAATTTTTGCCTTTAAAGCCTTTCTCTTTCAGTTCTTTTCGCAACTCCGCAATTAACGACCGCTCAAAACATAATCGATTTGCCAAACGTTTTACATAATTACCTTCCTCGCGATACGATTGTGTTTTTAATGCAACATTTACTTTTTGCAAACCGGCCGATAGTGCTTCATTCCCATTGCTGATTTGTGCCCAAAGTTCGGCTTCCATTTTATTCAACTCGTTAAGACTCATCTCCCGCCCTTCGATGGTGCGCGGAATTTGAAGATAAATAACCCGGCCAATTACACCGCTAATTACCACTGCCACCATACTCCAAAAACTTACGGCCACAATTCCTCCGAACTTAAATGAGGTGTGAAACAGAACCATGATTGGTCCCAGTGTGCATAAAAAGATATGAAACTCGAGCCAGTGTTTTAACACTCCCAACCTCCACAAAAACCTGAATCGTTTGCGCGCCATGTAACCAAAAACGCCAACGACCATTAATGTAGCTCCTATAATTCCAAGTCCGTGCCCGATTAAACCGGTTGGTCTCAATAAAGCATCTTGTTCGTGAAAATGACGTTCACCGATATCTGTGAGGTAATAATCTGCCCCGTAAACAACCAAAAAGACAAGTACTAGAATTGTAATTGCCACTAATGAAAATAAGTACAGTGAATGCCAAAACCGTCCCATTTATCCACTTAAATTTAGGTTAGTAACTTAAAGCTAGAACTAATTTCTTAAATGATATACGTTCAGAACAGGCAGAATAGTATTTTAAACTATCTAGATATTAGAAAGTTACAATTTTAGCCCAAATTATTACAAACTATGGTGCATATTTTCCCTACACAGGAATCACATAGCTTATTAATTGAGAAATAAATTGAAGTTTTTGCTTCGAACAATTTAAACAGCGTCTAAATTTTAGAGGAGGGTGCAAAAATAGAAATTGAAGAATTGTGATTCAGCTTTAAAAGTTGAATCATCAAACAACTCGGCGGATTCAAATTTGGCTATCGCTCTAATTTGAATTGGCAAGAATTTGTTCCAGATCATCCCACTGAATCTTTTGCAATTCCAGCATCAACGAATCTTTTAATAAGGTGAAGCGTTCCATATGCAAGGAATCTACCGGATCTACCGGATCGGCTTTCATTTTCAGAGGATCGATGGCTCTCCCATTCATATGAACTCTAAAATCGAGGTGCGGACCTGTTGCCAAACCCGTTGCTCCAACATAACCAATAACATCACCTTGTCGCACCCTACTGCCGGTACTTATACCTTTTGCATATCCCGACAAGTGCATATAAGTTGTGGTGTAAGTATGGTTGTGTTTTATCTTCAGGTAATTACCTCCGCCACCTTTTTGGTAAGCTTTGGCAATAACAGTACCATCGCCAATGGTCATAACAGGTGTACCTTTGGGTGCTGCGTAGTCCACTCCATGATGTGGTCGACGAATGCGTAACACCGGATGCATCCTACCGTTTGAAAACCGCGAACTTATACGATAAAATTCCAAAGGAGCTTTCAAAAATTCTTTTCTCAAGCTATTTCCTTTGTCATCATAATAATCCCAGATGCTATCCTGCTTGAACCAATATGCATAGTTGGGTTCACCGTAATGTTCAAACTCAACAGCATAAATATTACCAATGCCTATCGATACTGAATCAACGTATTCTTCATCATAAATTAAACGATAGCGGTCACCTTTTTGAATTCCAAAAAAGTCGATGGTCCAGGCATAAATTTTAGACAGTTCCAGCGAGAGTACCGGATCTTGTCCGTTATCAACCATTGCATTCCATAACGACGATTCAACAACACCATGTGCTGTACGTTGCCGTGTTTTAACTTCCTTTGCTCCCTGGTAAATTCCTAACGAATCGGTTAACTCGAACACAGTATACTGTACCGGAGAGTTTTCGTAAACAAAATATTTAGCAACCGGAACTGAGTCGCGGGTAGAAAGAATGCAGAAATTTTCACCGCTTTTAATTTTGCGAACATCAAAAACGTCTCTCGATTTTCGGGCGATTTTATCAATGGTTCCCATTCCCACACCACGTGCATTTAAAATCTGGCTTAGGTACTGGTTGTTCTTTACTTTGCCCATTTCGAGCGTAAACGAATCAACCGGAAGCCCGTATTTTAATACCGGCATTTTTACTTCAACAACAGTGTCTAACACAGGAGTATCAGCTTGTTTGGTATTTTTTGGTGCACACGAAAACAATTGACTCAGTACAATTACGAGTCCCATCCCCACAAATATCGATCTCAATTTCCCCATCTTCAGATTTTAATAAAGGCAAAAATAAGAAAACTGAATAGATAACAATATTAGTATGTATGCTTTATAAAAAATTGAGGTTTTGGAAAGAAAAATTTGATTTCAGAAACGTTCGGCTTACAATTTCAATTTGTCAAATCCCTGACCATAAACACCCATTACGCTACCCATTGAAATAAATGCATCCGGATCGATCTGTTTTATCTTTCGAAAAATAGCACCGGTTTCTTTTTTACGCACAATTGACATAATTACCTTGGTTTCATTTTTTGTATACCAGCCGGTTCCATCGAGCAGAGTAACACCACGTATCGCTTCGGTATTGATATATTCTGCTATTTTCTCGTATTCTTTTGAGATGATAAACATCTGTGCCGAACGGTTTGCCCCACTCAAAAACGAATCGAGTGCGTAGGATACCACCCACATCATGACATAACCGTAAACCAACTTTTCGATGGATTGAAAAACAAAATAAACAGAGGCAATAATTACCACATCGCAAAGCATAATAACACGACCAGGACTCACATTGCGGTATTTGTTAATGATCATGGCAATAATATCGGTACCACCAGTACTTCCGCCACGCGAAAAAACAATACCCAAACCAACACCGCTAATCATACCTCCCAGCACTGCCGACAAAAACATGTCATCTACCAATGGTTCTGAAAGCGCGTCCTGAAACAGGGCAAAAAAGCCGGAAACAACAACAATGCTAAAAATTGTTTTTACACCAAAATTGGCCCCTAAAAACTTTATGGCGATCAATACCAGAAAGATATTGATGGTTAAGTACGTTAAACTTACCGGAATGTTGGTGGCATAATAAACCACTGCGGCTACACCACTAATTCCTCCACCGGCAATCTCGGCCGGTATAACAAAAAGAGTCCATGCCATAGCAAAGAGAAACAACCCAAAAGTCATAATCACATAATCCTGGATTATTTTGATCAGTTTCTTATCCGTAGCAACCAATTTTGTAAACATTCCGTGTATTTATTTTCGTTAAAAAATCGTGCAAAAGAAAGACTAGAAATGCGAATAAATATTGATGATTGTCAGGTAATTGTATTTTAAAGCAAACTTCTGTTAAGTAGCTTGTACTCAAGCATAAAAAGTTACTTCAATTTTATTTTTCAAACCGCCTGAATTTAAAGGCTTTTTAGTCCGTTTTTCGCAATATCTCATCTATCCACCTTGATATTAAGACAATTATATCTTAAATTGTAATAAATAGTTAACATTCTAAAAGTGCTTAATTTCTACAAAATTGTAAAAGAAAATCTAAAATTTAATCGATTTGAATTTAGAGAAACGGTTTGCCTGGAATACACTTGCCCGATCGACGCAGAACAAATCGGTATTTTTTCGCGAAACGACTACATTGTTTATGTGCTAAGCGGAAAAAAAACCTACAAAACAATGAATGGCGAGTGGACACTTACTCCGGGGCAAACGCTCTACCTTAAAAAGGGTGCAGAAGTTATTCATCAGTATTTCGACGACGAGTATTGTATGCTTGGTTTTTTTATTTCAGATGAACTGATCCGCGAAACCATGCAAGAAATCCAGGGAAAACAGGTGCTTAAAATCAACCAAGAGCCAAACAATTTTACGGCACGAAAAGTAAACACTTCCGATTTCCTTGAAGGTTATTTTCATTCCATGCTCACTTATTTTCGCGGCATAAACCGGCCACCCGATCAGATTCTGGTTCTTAAACTCAAGGAGCTGCTGATCACTTTAATTAACTCCGATCCCACCTTAACGAATTATTTCACCAGCCTCACACAGTCTGACAAACCATCGTTAAAGCGAATTATGGAGCAGAATTTCTGCTTCAATCTAAAACTGGAAGATTTTGCAGAACTATCGCACCGAAGTCTCTCCTCATTTAAAAGAGACTTTCAGCAGATATTTCAAGACTCTCCGGGCAAATGGATTTTGAGAAGAAGAGTTGAACACGCAGCCAACATTCTCGCAAATTCTTCCCAAAGTGTTACGCAAGCTGCTTATGAATCAGGTTTCGAAGACGTCTCACATTTTAGTCGTGTATTTAAAAAGATCACAGGAAAAAGCCCTTCCGATTATAAAAAATCACTGGTTTTTTGACCCATTTTGGCGTATTGGACTAAATCGTCAACACTTCGGACTTTTTAGCAAAGTCTGGCGCCCGGATAGTTCTCAACTTTGTACAAACAAAAACAGAGAACGATGAAAAACTTAATTTACACTTCAGAAAACAGATCCGGACAACATAACGGATTCTCACCTTTCTTCTTTATGAAAGGAACCTCAAACAACAGTCATGAAACATATAACAATGTTGGAAGCACAAGTTACCATCCGGAATTTGGCCAAAGTACACTTTTAACTCCTGAAGCTTCATTAGGAATGAGTGCCGGCAATCTGCCGAATCTTAGAAAAGTATGTCGCGATTTGTTCAACACCTTTCGGGAGCAGCAGGCGCCTTATTCAGCACTTCAGTTTATTCCGGTAATGCAACAAGTTTCTGCTTTTGATAAAGAAGAATTGAAACGCTTTCTGAAAAACAAAGAAACCCGCCATGTGTTGGTCAACAACCGCTGGATGAAAGTAGTTCTGATTCACTGGAAACCTGGAAAAGTAAGCGATATTCACGGTCATCCATTTGGTGGATGTGTATTCAAATTAATACACGGAAAACTGGAGGAGTTACGTTACTCGCCCGACGAAAAACAAACCATTCTTTGTTCAAACGGCTACCGGGCCGGCAGCATGGCCTACATCGATGATCGTATGGGCTATCACGCCGTTGGAAATCCATTTGGCAGCTCGGCAGTTAGTCTGCATGTGTACACACCGGGCACTATAAAAACATACAACGAAAATATTTTTTAATCACACAATTCATTTATTCACCATTAAAATTTCACATCATGGAAACAAAACAAAAATTAGTAGTAGTTATTTCGAGAGGTCACGACGACGAACGTTCATCAGTAGCATGGAGCATTGCTAACGGAGGTATTAATAACGGACTGGAAGTTTCAATCTTCCTTGTAAGCTCGGCCATCGATTGGGTACGCAAAGGAGCCGCAGAAAAAGCACGCCCAAATCCGGAAGACCCAACCATTAAAGAAATGATCCAGAATGTATTTAATGCAGGTTGTAATGTAAGTGTATGTCCACCTTGTGCGAAAGTACGCGGTTACAGCGAAGAAGACCTGGTTGATGGCGTTAAAATTGTTGGATCGGTTGCCATTCATGAAAGAATAAAAGAAGGAGCAGCTTTATTGAGCTTCTAAATTCGAAATACTTTTTTCATGAAAAAAGGGATAGCAGTTTGCCATCCCTTTTTTTGATATCTCTTTAAATACTATCCTATAGCAATGTTGATGATCTTTTTTGGTACAAAAATGAATTTGCGAACGGTTTTTCCTTCCATCCATCTGGCTGCGCGCTCATCGGCAAGCACTGTTTTTTCAATTTCATCTTTAGGCATATCCAAAGGAAGTTCTATTTTGAAGCGCATTTTTCCGTTAAACGATACCGGATATTCATGCGAATCTTCGGTCAACAAACTTTGGTCAACTGCCGGCCAAGCTTCGTATGCCAGTGTCTCTGCATTACCATACATCGACCAAAACTCTTCAGCCATGTGCGGAGCATAGGGTGCCAGTATTTTGGCAAAGGTTTCAGCGGTCTGCTTGGTAACTTTTCCCTTTTTAATAGCCAGGTTATTAAATACCATCAAAGCAGAAATACCGGTATTGAACTTCATGTTTTCAATATCGTGCTCCACTTTTTGTATGGTTTGATGCAGCAACTTTGCCACCTCTTTATCTTCTTCTCCGTCAACGATTTTTTCCTGATCAGCAAAGAAACGGTACGCACGCGCCAGGAAGTTGAAAACTCCTTTCACACCATTTTCTGCCCATGGTTTACGCTCATCGAGCGGTCCCATAAACATTTCGTACAAACGCAGCGAATCGGCGCCGTAGTTTGCGATAACATCATCAGGATTCACTACATTCTTCAGCGACTTCGACATTTTTGCAACGATCTGTCTCAGTTCCTCACCTGTTTCTGTATGGAAATATTTTCCGTCTTTTTCCTCCACCAAATCAGAAGCTACTTTGGCGCCAGTTGCTGTTTCGTAGGCAAAGGCCAGAATCATTCCCTGGTTAAACAGTTTCTGGAAAGGTTCGTCGGTTGAAACAACGCCCAAATCGAACAACACTTTGTGCCAGAAACGCGAGTATAACAGGTGAAGAACAGCATGCTCGGCACCACCAACATACAAATCAACTGGCATCCAGTACTGTTCCTTTTTCACATCGAAAATACTGTCTACGTTATTCGGGTCGATGTAGCGCAAATAGTACCAGCACGATCCGGCCCACTGTGGCATAGTATTGGTTTCGCGGCGCCCCTTACGTCCGTTTTTATCGGTAACAACCAGCCAGTCTTCGGCATTTGCCAATGGCGATTCGCCGGTTGAACTTGGTGTATATTCTTCCAAATTTGGCAACTGCAAAGGCAGGTTTTCGTCTTCTACCAAAGTAACTTCGCCATCTTCCCAGTGGATTACAGGGAAAGGTTCGCCCCAGTAGCGCTGGCGACTGAACAACCAGTCGCGCAGTTTAAAGTTTACGGTTGCCTTTCCAATTCCTTTGCCTTCCAGCCACTCAACCACTTGTTGAATACCGGCAGCTTTATTTAGTCCGTTAATATCCAATCCGGTTTCATCGCTCGACGAATTGATGTAGGCACCGTCTTCAGTCCAGCAAGCATCGCCAGCTAATATCTCATCGCGGTTTTCAGCATCTTTCGGATCAAGAATACAGTTAATCTGAATATCAAATTCTTTAGCAAACTCAAAGTCACGGGTATCGTGCGCAGGAACAGCCATAATCGCTCCTGTACCATAGCCCATCAACACGTAGTCGGCTACCCAAATCGGAATCAATTGATTGTTCACCGGATTTACAGCGTAACGACCGGTAAATACTCCGGTTTTTTCTTTTGCCAAATCCGTACGATCCAAATCCGATTTTAAAGCTGCAGCTTTTATGTATGCTTCTACAGCTTCTTTTTTGTCTTCAGTAACAATTTCATTTACCAACTCGTGTTCCGGAGCAATTACCATGTAAGTTGCACCAAACAAAGTATCAGGACGAGTGGTGTAAACACGCAGATTTTTTCCCAATCCATCGATGGAAAAATCCACTTCTGCACCGGTTGATTTACCTATCCAGTTGCGCTGCATATCCTTTACTCCTTCCGGCCAGTCCAGGTTTTCAAGGCCGCTCAATAATCTTTCACCGTAATGCGGAATACGAAGCAACCATTGTTTCAGGTTTTTGCGAATTACAGTGTTTCCACATTTTTCATGCGAACCGTCAGTCAACACCTCTTCGTTGGCACACACTGTTTTACACGAATCGCACCACCAAACCTGTGCATTGTCGTAATAAGCAAGGCGCTTTTCGCTGATGTAATTTTTTACAGCCTCCTCTCCTTCTGCTTTTACAGTTTCAGGAATTACCAGTTCCGAAATCGGACGACCCTTTTGTTGTTCCTCATCAAAATAGGTATCGTACAATTTTTTGAAGATCCACTGTGTCCACTTAAAATATTTTGGATCGGTAGTGTTTATTTCGCGGTCCCAGTCGTAGCTCAAACCAATAGCTTTAATCTGGCGACGGAAGTTATCGCAGTTTTTCTGGGTAGTAATTGCCGGATGCGTACCCGTTTGTATCGCGTATTGTTCGGCAGGCAAACCAAAAGCATCGTATCCCATCGGATGCAACACATTAAATCCTTTCATCCGTTTGTAACGGCTTAAAATATCGGTTGCTGTATACCCCTCAGGGTGACCAACATGCAGTCCTGCTCCCGACGGATAAGGGAACATATCGAGGATGTAATATTTTGGTTTTGAGTAATCGTCTTCGGTTTTAAACGTTTTGTTTTCCTCCCAGTACTTTTGCCATTTCGGCTCTATTTCTGCGAATTTATATTCCATTTTCTTACTTAATAAGATTCTGATTTTAAAGGCGCAAAGATAAAGATTTTGTTGGATGTATCAGGGCATTTTACACATTCAAAATAAATCAAAACAAAATGTTCGAGTTTACAACTGAATTGCCGGCAAATCTATCAGACTAATATTTTTACGCTTCATTAATATGCTGAAAAGCAACAACATAACTTCTGGCATTTTTCGTAACTTCATCATATAAAAACTAAAACCATTAAAATGAACACCAAGAATAGTCAATTATTTGTTGAGGATTTTATGAACTATGTTCGTTCTAAAGATCCGGGACAACCGGAATTTCACCAGGCTGTGCACGAAGTTGTAGAATCGCTTGCCGATTTTCTTCTCGACAATCCAAGGTACCTTCATGCTCAAATTCTGGAACGAATGGTTGAGGCCGAACGCATCATCCAATTCCGTGTTCCGTGGACTGACGACCGTGGAAAAATTCACATCAACCGGGGTTACCGGGTTGAAATGAACAGCGCCATTGGACCTTACAAAGGAGGGCTGCGTTTTCACCCAACAGTAAACCAGGGAATTCTAAAGTTCTTAGCTTTTGAGCAGGTATTAAAAAACAGTCTCACCTCGTTGCCAATGGGAGGAGGAAAAGGAGGTTCTGATTTCGATCCGAAGAACAAATCCGACAATGAAGTGATGCGTTTCTGCCAAAGTTTTATGACTGAATTATCGCGTCATATCGGACCATATACAGATGTGCCTGCAGGCGATATTGGTGTTGGTGGTCGTGAAATCGGCTTCCTGTTCGGACAGTACAAACGCCTACGAAACGAATTTACCGGAGTACTCACCGGAAAAGGAGTGGAATGGGGAGGTTCACTGATCAGACCTGAAGCAACGGGTTATGGTGCGGTGTATTTTGCCAAGGAAATGATGGAAACCCGCGGCGAGAGTTTTAAAGGGAAAGTGGTAGCTGTTTCCGGCTCAGGAAATGTGGCACAATTTGCCACCGAAAAAGTAATTGAACTGGGAGGAAAAGTGGTGACACTTTCTGATTCAAGCGGTTCGATTTACGATCCTGATGGAATTGATCGCGAAAAACTCGATTTTGTGATGGAGTTAAAAAACGTTCATCGCGGAAGGATAAAAGAGTATGCCGATAAGTACGGTGTTCAGTACCTGGAAAAACAACGCCCGTGGAGTGTAAAATGTGATGTGGCTTTGCCGTGTGCAACCGAAAACGAGCTGAATCTTGAAGAGGCAAAAACGCTGATCGACAATGGATGTTTTGTTGTGGCTGAAGGCGCCAACATGCCAAGCACCGAAGAAGCCGTTCACTATTTTATCGAGAAACAAATACTTTACGGACCTGGAAAAGCTGCCAATGCAGGTGGCGTTGCGGTGTCGGGATTGGAGATGACTCAAAACAGTATGCGCCTGTCTTGGAGCCGCGAGGAAGTAGATACCAAGTTGCACTCCATAATGTGCAATATTCACGAAATGTGCATGAAATATGGAAAAGATAAATCCGGATTTACCAACTACGTTAAAGGCGCAAACATTGCAGGATTTGTTAAAGTTGCAAATTCTATGATGGCTCAGGGACTTGTTTAACTACTAACCAATTTTCATATTTCATCCGGTTTGTTTCGGCAGGCCGGATTTTTTATGTAAAAAACTTCACAAATACTTAGCTTTTTGTTTACACATAATTCATTACTGCACAGCATATTTGTAACAGACTCTTGAATTATGGCAAAGCAAGTTAGAAAACCAGATGTTGTTGTTGTTTCCGATTTTCACCTGGCGACACACGCCTGCAAAGCAACCGAAATCCATAAGTATTTAAAATCCATCCTTCCTAAAAAGTTAATCCTGAATGGCGATATTATTGATGCCTGGCGATTTTCGCGAAACTACTTCCCCAAACCACATTTAAAAGTAGTTCGCCAGTTAATTAAAATGATGGAAAAAGGAACGGAAGTGGTTTATGTTACCGGTAACCACGACGAGTTTTTGCGCGAACTTGGAAATACAACAATAGGTAAACTCAGGATTGTAGACCAGATCACCCTAAACCTAAACAACCGGAAAACCTTAATTTTTCATGGCGACCTCATCGATAATGTCATCCACAAAGCAAAATGGCTGGCGAAGTTCGGAGCTGCAGCTTACGGTTTGGTAACCCTTTTTAATAAACTCATCAATCTTCTGCTAAAAACACTGCGGGTTAACAATATTATTTTGTTTAAATGGTTAAAAGAATTGTTTGGTAATTCACACAAGGAAAACTCGAAATTTGAAACCAAACTCGCCAAACTCGCCTACGACAAAGATGTTGATACTATAATTTGCGGCCACACCCACATCGCAGTCGACAAGGTTCTTCTCTACAACAACCGACTGATTCGCTACATAAACACCGGCGATTGGGTAGAAAATTTTACGGCAGCCGAATTCGAAAACGGAAATTGGACTTTATGCAATTACGCTGAAATATTCAAGGCTGTTGAGGCGAACGATACTGAGCCAGAAGACTTTGTACTACCATCGAAAAAAGAGCTTTACGCTGCACTATTGAATCAACTTGCATTTAACAACTAATTATTCAAAATAAGCTCACAAGGGCATAATTTTTGCTGTAATGCGGCCGATTAATACATTTGAACAAAATTATTCTCGGTGAAAAAATTCAATCTAACTCTATTTATAACTCTGTTTTCTATTTATTGTGTTTTAGGTCAATCGTATGTAAGGGTGGTAAATGCAAAAACAGGCACAGCTGTTGAGCATGCGATGCTTATTTCTGAAAACTTTTTTACCCAAACGGATGAAGAAGGCAAGGCCAAACTCGATGGATTTAAACCAGACGAAAAAATCCTCTTCAAACATTCGTCATATATATCTTATGTAAGCACCCGCCAGAAAATTGAAAATCAAAGCCGAACAGTGCTTTTGGTTGAAAGTCCTGTACGTCTCGATGAAGTGGTAATTTCGGTTAACCGTTGGAAACAGTCGAAAACAGAAATTCCGCATACCATAAAATCCATTCAACCCGAAGAGGTTATGCACTACAATCCGCAAACCACTGCCGATATGCTGGGTACCGAAAGTGGTGTTTTTATCCAGAAAAGTCAGATGGGCGGCGGTAGTCCGATGATTCGCGGTTTTGCTGCCAACCGTGTGTTGATTATGGTTGACGGAATACGGATGAATAATGCCATTTACCGTAACGGTAACCTGCAAAATGTAATTTCGGTTGATGCACAAAGCCTGCAAAATACGGAGATTATTTTTGGTCCGGGTTCAGTTATTTATGGTAGCGATGCACTGGGTGGCGTAATGAGTTTTAATACCTTATCGCCCAAACTTTCAACCAGCGATAATTTTGAAAACGCAGGAAAAGTATATACCCGTTATTCGAGTGCCAATTTTGAGAAAACAGGACATTTTTCGTACAATCTGGGCGGTAAAAAATGGGCATCGGTATTCAGTGCCACTTTCACCGATTTTGATGATTTGAAAATGGGAAGCTCGGGACCGGATGAATATTTACGCCCGCAATATGTTTTGGATGCCGCGTTTACCGGAGAAGACCAGATCATTGAGAATAAAAACGACCGGGAACAAAAATACACCGGTTATCATCAATTCAACGTATTGGGCAAGCTGCGTTTCAGACCAAATGAAACGATAGATATGGAGCTTAGTGCACAGCATTCGGAAACCGGTGATATTCCACGCTACGACCGACTTATTGAATACAGTGGCGATAAACTAAAATATGCACAATGGTACTATGGTCCGCAAGATTGGACACTTTTGTCCGGCCGTCTGCAGTTTCAGAAAGACATGTTGCTATTCGACAAAGCAAACTTACTGCTTGGCTACCAGGATTATACCGAAAGCCGCCACGACCGTAAACGAAACAAAGATGTGTTGCGCCACCGAACAGAAAATGTAAATGTTTACTCCGCCAACCTTGATTTTGGCAAAATTATCGATACAAAAAGTGAGCTGTTTTACGGTCTGGAAGGTTATTTTAACAAGGTTGGATCAACCGGATATTCAGAGAACCTGATTACAGGAGAGCAGGAAGATGTTGCACCGCGTTACCCCAACGATTCGAAATATTCGAGCCTGGCAGCTTATTACTCGTTCAAATATTCGATTAGTCCAAAAATTATTTTTCAGATGGGTTCGCGCTTTACCTACACTCACCTGGAAGGCGAATTTGATACCAACTATTACCAGTTCCCTTTTGATGGTTTTAATATGAATAACTCCGCTTTTAACGGTAACCTGGGAATTGTTTGGCATCCAACCACCGATTGGCAGATCAATATTCATGGATCAACCGGTTTCCGCTCGCCCAATATCGACGATGTTGCAAAAGTGTTTGATTCGGAACCGGGAACGGTTATCGTGCCGAATCCCGATCTAAAGCCTGAATATGCACGCAACCTGGAGTTAAGTATTATCCGTTCGTACGAAAACAAAGTTAAAGTTGAAGTCACCGGATTTTATACCTGGTTAAAGGATGCGATGGTACGAAGAGCTTTCGACGGACTTGGACAAGATTCGATTTTATATGACGGAGAAATGAGTCGTGTTGAGGCACTTGTTAATGCCGAGTCGGCAACAATTTACGGAACAACTGCCAATATTGAATACCTTTTTAATAACCAGTGGCGCACACGACACGACATTACAATTACCAAAGGAGAAGATTCTGACGGTTTACCCATTCGTCATGTGCCACCAACATTTGGTTCGTCGCATATTATTTTCGAAGGTCCAAAATTGTATCTTGATCTCTATGTAAACTACAGCGGTAAACTCGATTTTGATGAGCTGGCGCCAGATGAACAGGACAAGCCACATTTGTACCTACCTGATGAAAACGGCAATCCGTATTCGCCATCGTGGTGGACAGCGAATATAAAATCGAACTACCGGATAAACTCGCACCTCACACTGAGTGGCGGTATCGAAAACATTTTTAGCAAACGCTACCGCCCTTATTCTTCGGGAGTTGTATCGGCCGGAAGAAACTTTGTTATTTCAGCGTTATTAAAAATTTAAATTCCGGCACCGTTTTTTATGACAAATACGAGAAAATCCGGAAATTACATAACATAAGATTAATCTTATACTCCGTTTTTAAACCAATTAAATAAGACTAAGAAAACATATTGTTTACAATTAGTCGTCATCTTGCGGACAACAAAATTATCGCAATGAAACGACGAAATTTTCTTAGAGCACATGAAATCACGGCGCTCGATATATCCATATTTTCCTGTAAAACATATGTAAAAGCTGTATTAAGCGAACACGTTCACCCGGCCGACAGAACCGAACATTCGGGCGTGCACGACCGTTGTAACTATTTGGCATGCGGCAGCTGGAGGAAAGGAAACAACCGGGAATTTGGCCCCGCTTACGGCATTATCAACTTTTATGCTGATAGAACCAACAATACCAGTTTTAATTAACTATAAATTCTAAATCCAACTAAATATGTCCAAATAATGGATACCGGATAACATCCAACGCTCCCGCTTTTCGTGGAGCCATTTTTCAGAAACAATAAACACTGCATTTCATAAGATTGACTTACGCAAATAGGTCAAAATGGGATTACTATGATTAAAAAGTAAATAAAAATTGAAACAAATTATTTAAACAAAATCTACGTATTTATGAAACACTTTATTGTATCTATTGGATTTCTGTTGATGGGCTTTGTCCTTTTTGCCCAGAAGAAGGAAATCACGGGAAAAATTACGGAAACGAATGGAATTTCGTTGCCCGGAGTAACCATTATGGAAAAAGGAACTTCGAACGGAACAGTTTCCGACGCTGACGGAAATTACCGAATTGAAGTGAGCGAAAATGCAACACTTTTCTTTTCATTTATTGGTTATGCGGCAAAAGAATTACCTTTTGAAGGCAAAGCACTAATTAATGTTGTACTGGAAGAAGACTTGCAGGAAATTGATGAAGTTATTGTTACCGCGCTGGGTATCAGCCAGGAGAAAAAAGCTCTTGGTTATACTACTCAGGAAGTAAAGTCGGAAAAGCTCACCAGTGTGAATGCACCAAACGTGGGAAACATGCTGAGCGGACAGGTGGCCGGTTTAACAGTCGATACCAAAACTGGTATTTTTCAAAGTCCTGATTTTGAATTGCGTGGAAAATCTCCTCTGATCGTAATTGATGAAGTTCCGGTTGAGACCGACTTTTTCGACGTTTCGTCGGCCGACATTGAAAACGTTGTTGTACTAAAAGGCCCTACTGCGTCGTCGCTTTACGGGTCGCGTGGAAGAAACGGTGCTATCCTTATCACTACTAAAAAAGCAGCAAAAAAAGGTCTTGACATTACCTTTTCGAACAGTACTATGGTTTCTGCCGGATACACTGTTTTTCCGGAAACACAAACCGAATACGGAAACGGATCGAATGGTCAGTACGAATTCTGGGACGGACAAGACGGTGGTATCTCTGACGGTGACATGATTTGGGGACCAAAATTCTCAGATAACCTTGAAATCGCACAGTGGAACAGCCCGATTTACGACAATGTTACCGGCGAAACTATTCCATGGTGGGGAGACGTATCGGGAACGCAATACGATAATAAATCGCGTTATTCGAGGGTTCCAATTCCATGGGAATACCACAACAACCTGAAGGATTTTATGCGCACAGGCGTAATTTCAACTACCAACTTCTCCATCGCTTCGAAAAATGAAAAGGCCTCAACGCGCTTTTCAGGATTTTACCAGTCTGAGCGGGGAAGAGTGCCAAACTCGAACTTAAAAACCGGTGGTTTAACTTTTAATGGCTTGTACAATCTTACTTCAAACTTTACACTCGATGCAAAATTGTCATTCAACAAAGTTTATTCACCTAACTATCCGCGCTACGGTTACGGCCCCAAAAACCATATGTACACCATCCTGATCTGGATGGGTGACGATGTTGACGGGCAAGATTTGAAAGACCACATGTATATTCCCGGGCAGGAAGGTTACCGTCAGGCCAACTTTAACTATGCCTGGTATAACAATGTCTATTTCGCGGCTTACGAGCTGAATCAAAAACACGACCGAAATACGGTTAACGGACAGGTAAAATTAAAGTGGGACATCACTGAAGACTTAAGTCTGCAAGGAAGAAGTTCGGCTGTGTTAAAACATACTTTCGAAGACCGCGAAAGTCCAAAATCATACCTTAACTACGGAGATCCGCGAGAAGGTGACTACAAAACATGGAATACCGACCAGGTAAATATCGATAATGATATTTTGCTGTCGTATAAAAAAGATTTCTCCGATAAATTTGGATTGAGTGCCAACGCCGGTGCATCGATGTTCTACAAAAAATACCAGCAAGAATACAATGCTACCGATGGTTTGGTTGTTCCGTGGGTGTACAGTTTGAACAACTCGCTCGGCAACGTAAAAGCATCTACTTACTATCAGGAACGCGAAATCCGAAGTGTATTCGGAACACTATCAATGGACATGCTGGATGCCTTCTTCTTGACAGTTACCGCGCGTAACGACTGGTCTTCAACCTTGCCAACGTCAAACAACTCGTACTTTTACCCCTCAGTTTCGTTAAGTACCCTGTTATCAAACCTTATTGATTTACCCGATGCAGTTGATTACCTGAAACTGTATGGCTCGTGGGCCGAAGTTTCCAGCGATTTAAGTCCTTACCAAATATCGTCGTATTACAGCAACAGCGGAATGTACAACGGAAACTCAAAAGTTAGTTATCCTGGAACGATTGTTAATCCGAATATCAAACCTGAAAAATCTACCTCGTTTGAGTTAGGTCTGTCGTCGGTATTCTTAAAAAACCGTTTAAGTTTTGATTTTACGTACTACAACATTGTCGACGAAAACCAGATTATCAACCTAGATATTTCCGAAGCCAGTGGTTTCGATTCAAGAAAAGTAAACGGAAACCAGTACACAACCAATGGTTTTGAGGTGATGTTAAGCGCCAACCCTGTGCGCAAAAGCAATTTCCGTTGGGATCTTGGTTTAAACTGGACTACCAGCGTTAAAAAGCTTACTGATATTTATGGCGGGGAAGAAAAATATGGTAACTACTCGCTGAACGAGCGCGTGGATAATTATTACGCCACAGGATGGATGAAAACTGCCGATGGCCAGCTGATCGTTTCGGAAACAACCGGGTTACCATCAAAAGATCCAAATCCTCAATTGTTTGGACACACCGATCCGAACTGGATGTTTGGTCTACAAAACCACTTTAAATACAAAAACCTTTCGCTGGATGTTGACATAGATGGTTCTATTGGCGGTGTAATCAGATCATTATCAGTAGAAAAAATGTGGTGGGGAGGAAAACACCCGAACTCGGTTGAATACCGCGACGCGGAATATGCTGCAGGTCATCCTGTTTATGTTCCGGATGCAGTGAATGTTGTAAGTGGCGAACTGACCACCGACACCGATGGAAACGTAATTTCCGATACACGCGAGTACCAAACCAATGAAACAGCAGTAAGCTGGCAAACCTGGTCGCAAAACTATCCTTACCGCGCAAAAGTATCGCAGGATGAAAGCGAAACCTTTGCCAATATTTTCGATCGCAGCTATGTAAAACTCCGGAAAGTTGCTTTCAACTACGATCTAACCCATCTCATCAATATCAACGCATTTAAGAAAATTGAAGCTACTGCCTACGGTTACAACCTGGCAATGTGGAAAAAGGCCGACATCATTGATCCTGACTATGGCGATGATAACAACCTGCAGGATCCTTCAACACGCTATGTTGGCTTGGGATTAACCGTAACATTCTAGAACACTAACAATTAAATTTTAAAACAATGAAAAAATATATACTATCAGCACTACTTTTTGTCGGGCTATTAAGCTCTTGCAGCGATTTGGAAGAGCTGAACGACAACCCGAATAACGTACCGGAAACGCACCCGCAGCTTTTGCTTACCGATATTGAGTGGAATGCTTTCCAGGTGGAAGGAGTAAGCCCAATGTTTGCCTCGCGAATGGTGGTTCAAACCGATGGAGAAAATGCCAACCAGTATTACAACTGGACACGTGCCGGTTTTGGCGACTATGCACAGCTTCGTAATGTCACAAAAATGATGGAAGAGGCTGAACGAATTGAAAACACAACGTACACCGCTTTAGGAAAATTTTTCCGCGCCTACTATTTTTACAACCTCACACTTACTTTTGGCGACATCCCCTACTCCGATGCATTAAAAGGTGAAACGGATGAAATTTATGACCCGGTTTACGATTCGCAAGAAGATATTTTCAAAGGGATATTGCAGGAACTGGAAGATGCCGATGCACTGTTGGCAAACGACAACAGCATAATTGCCGGCGATATTATTTACAGTGGAAGTACAAGCCAGTGGCGTAAATGTATCAATACTTTTCGTTTAAAAGTACTGATTACTCTTTCGAACAAGGAATCAGATTCCGACCTAAACGTTAAGAGTGCCTTTGCCAGCATTTACAACAGCGCACCATTAATCGAATCGAACGCCGATAACGGACAGCTTGTTTTTGTCGACGAATTGGGTAGCCGTTACACCGAATACAACAGCAGTAGCTACGGTTCTGCCCGATATATGGACTCTACTTTTGTGAAGCGTCTTCAAGATCTTCAAGATCCAAGGTTATTTATTTTCTGCGGGCAAACACGTAATGCAAAAGAGGCAGGTTTGGCCATCAACGATTTTTCGGCTTACGAAGGTGGCGACCCAATTGCGCCATACAACGAGGTAAACCTGAAAGCGGCTGCCGGAAATGCATCGAAAGTAAACCTGAGATACACCACCGACCCGACAACGGAGCCTCACGTGTTTTTGGGTTACTCCGAGCTGCAACTTATTCTTGCTGAAGCAAGTGTTCGTGGCTGGATCAGCTCTTCGGCACAGGAGCATTATGAAAATGCAGTAACCGCATCGTTCGAGTTCTACAATACAAATGCAGCCGATTATGCTGAATATGTGAGTAGCTCTGCCGCAAACGATTACCTACAGGGCGAATTGGTTGATTTTGCAAACGCAGCATCAAACGACGAAAAACTGCAACTTATTATGCTTCAAAAGTATATTCCTTCGTTTTTACAAGGCGGATGGAGAATGTATTTTGACCAGTTGCGCACCGGATACCCCGAGTTCAGGATAGACGGAACAAATACTCCTCCCCTGCGATGGATGTACCCTACCAGCGAATACCAGCAAAACAGCGAGCATGTTAGCTCGGCTATTGCATCTCAGTTTGGAGAAGGTAACGACAAAATCAGGGAAACAACCTGGTGGTTAAAATAGCACTTTTCACTTTTTTCATAAATCATAAAACTAAAGGTCTGCATGTTTATTGGCAGGCCTTTAAATTCTTAGAATTAATAAAACATACATATTTTTATTCCGATGAAAACGAAAATAATTACCGCAATCTGTTTGGTTTTGGGCATTTCCGCTTCTGCTCAAAACGTAAACAACATTCAAATGCCCGAACTTTTAAATAAGAATTCGCGCCAAACGATAAACGTACCAAATATTTTAGGCTACCAAACCTTAAAATGCGATTTCCATATGCATACCGTTTTTTCCGATGGTATAGTATGGCCTACCGTTCGTGTTGATGAAGCATATAACGAAGGACTCGATGCCATTGCAATCACCGACCATATCGAACGTAATCCTTCGAAAAAGGATGTTGCCGGCGACGATAACTCTTCGTACGAAATTGCTTTGCCACGCGCCGAACAAAAAAATATCCTCCTCATTCATGCGGGTGAAATTACACGCAGCATGGCTCCCGGGCATTTTAATGCGCTGTTTCTGAAAAACACGCAGGCACTCGACACGCCAGATTGGCGCGATGCTTTTGCCGAGGCTAAAAAACAAGGGGCCTATTTTATCTGGAATCACCCGGGCTGGAAAGCTCAGCAACCCGATACTTGTTTGTGGTGGGACGAGCACACCGAACTTTTCGAAAACGGAATGCTAAATGCCATTGAAGTTTTTAATGAAAAAGAATGGTACCCGATTGCGCTCGACTGGTGTATGGACAAAAATATTGCTCCGCATGCGGCCTCCGATATTCACGGAATAAACTCGGAAATGTACAACCTAAAGGATTACCACCGCCCGATGACACTTGTTTTGGCGGAAGAACGCACAGAAGAATCGATTCGCGAAGCATTGTTTGCCAACCGCACCATTGCCTATTTTGGAAATAACCTTGCGGGAAAAGAAGAGTTTCTGAAAGCATTCTTTGAAGCTGCCGTTGAGATTTCTTGTTTCAAGGAAAAAGGCAAGGAAAAAAGCTACAGCATCAAAAACACTTCTGATGTGCCGTTCTTTTTATCATCAGAGGATAAAAGTTTTACCATTCCTGCCAACGGAGAAACTATTCTTATGATTAAGAACGATGCTGAAAATATGTACGCGATAAAAAACTTATTTATTAAAGGAACTGAGAACCTGCAAGTTTCACTAAAACTGCAGGACTAAATACCGAATTAAATACTAAAAAAAGACAATCGTCGTTTTTACACACAGAAGGCAGGAAACAATCTTACGAGAGAAGATTTTCATTTATTTAATTCGGTATTGCCTTCAAAGAGGGACGCCAGGCGTCCCTCTTTTTTTGTTCTCAAAAAAACACGAATAATATTTATTCCCATCCTCTTATCCTTCCCTGCCAGCAAGGAAGGACGATTAGTTTGTGTTTCAAAAAATATACTCAATCCCTGCAAGTCTCTTTTGTTTTGGAGGCCAATCGTCTCTCCTTTCATGAAGGGAGAGACAGGAGAGAGGGTAAATTCACCAACTTTCACTTACTGTAAGTAATTCTCAGGAGATGAGTTTTTTGCTAAACAAATTCTCTAAAAATCAGTTCTTCGTTATAACTATTACAAAATGACCAAAATAAAAAACGAAACGCATTTTAAAGAGCTTTGCAACTGGTGCGCCGACATTGAACCAAAATTCGAGGCGGTGATTCGCGAGTACGACTATCCTCCATTCTGGCACCGTAATCCTGATTTTCCAACATTTATTTTAACGATTCTTGAACAACAGGTTTCACTCGCCTCGGCAAAAGCTGCCTACCTTAAACTGGTTGAGAAGATAAAAGATATTACTCCTGAAAACCTACTAATCCTTACAGACGAAGAGTTACGTGCCTGTTATTTTAGCCGCCAGAAAATTCAATATAGCCGGATTCTTGCCAATGAAATAGTAAGCGGAAAACTCAATCTTTCCGAGTTAAACGAAATGGACGAAGCTACCATTCGAAAGATCCTGATAAAACTAAAAGGTATTGGTAACTGGACCATCGATATGTATGTTTTAATGAGTCTGCATTTTGCAGATATTTTTCCTCCCGGCGATTTGGCAACCATAAAAGCAGTTTATGAATTAAATCTGGTTCCACCCGAAGCCACCAAAGAAGAGATCATTGAATACATGAAACGTTTCTCGCCCAACCGCTCGGTAGCAACTTATATTTTGTGGCACTATTACATCCAAAAACGAAAGCTGGTTCTGGAGTAAATTTTGGAAAGGAAATAATTTTCGCCTTCAATTTACTACCTTTAAACCATGCTCGTAAGCAACAAAATCTCAAGAACACTGGAAGGCCCGTATCGTTTTATAGGCTTTTATTTTGTCATCGCTACCGTAATGGCATTGTTCAACCAGGCCTGGGTTCTTTTTAGCATTCACTTCGTTTTAGGGTGGTTTCTTTTGGGCTCCTACTCCGGTGTTGATATCGACACCGAAAAACAACAATTCCGAAGTTTTAATATGTGGTTTGGTGTGGTAAAAACCGGCAAATGGAAGAGTGTTCACAATTTCGTCGGCCTAACTTTGGTCTCGATGAACAAAGTGTATAGTTTGTACAGCCAATCGAACCGCAGCACCACTTCGCGAAAGAAGGAGTTCCGGATTTATTTTGTGAATGAAAAGAAACGACCTGCAATCGCTGTTAAAAAATGTGTTACGCACGATGAAGGTCAAAAATGTATGGACGAGTTGGCTATCTGGTTACACCTTCCGGTTTACAGTGTAATGCACTAATTTATCCTCATTAAACCTTTATTTGTGGTGCAACGTTTATTCTCATTAACAACGATATATTAATTCCCCCGATTTTCCGTTATTTAATCTAACGAACTCAGAAAATAAAAAAACATGAAAGCTTTTCTCAGTATAATTCTCCTTGTAGTTATTGTTTCAACCTCGTTTGGACAAAGTAAACGACGCGATAAAGTAAAACGCAAATACAGGAATGAGGAAGCTGTTTCTCGCGAACAGCCAACCGTTTATGTGCGGGGCTCGGTATACGACAGCGATTACAAGCTGTTACCCGGAGCCACCGTAACGGTTGACGGGACCTACAAAGGCGTGAATACCAACGAAGACGGCGAATACTTTATCACCAACCTGGTTCCCGGAAGAGCACGAATTCGTGTTTCGTTTATTGGCTACGAAACCCGGACTGTAGATATTATTTTGCAGGAAGGCCGGAATGAAAAAAATGTGATGCTACCAACCGCCGACATTCATTTGGAGCCGATACTGGTGAGTGCACAAAAACGCGAACAACAGTTGCTTGATGTTCCAACTGCGATCTCTTCAGTAAGCAATCAATTAATGAACGAAGCAAACATTACCGAACTCAGCACCCTGGGAGAATTTGTCCCCGGAATGTATGTTCGTGAACAGGGCGCAAACCGCCCCACTTTTGCCATTCGCGGATTAAGCAGCGACGAGGTGAGCCCCAGCGCACAACCACGCGTTTCAGTATTTTTTAATAACGTTCCGATAAATCGTGCCAATTCGGCTTCGCTGGAGTTGTACGACATGGACCGGGTAGAAGTGCTGAAAGGACCACAAAACACCCTTTTCGGGCGTGGAGCACAGGTCGGAGCAGTTCATTACGTGAGCAAAATGCCGGAGAATAAATTTTATGGAAGCATTACTGCAGGCTTGGGCGATTACGGTCAGCAAGAATACCGCGGCATGGTTAACGTGCCGATCATCGAAAACAAATTGATGATGCGGGCTGCGGGGATTTACAATTCGCGCGACGGTTACATTGAAAATACTTTTGGCGGTGACCTGATGGGAAAAGAAACGCTTGCCGGACGTTTTTCAGTACGTTTTAAACCAGCATGGAACCACCGTTTTGATCTCACAGTTAACTACCAGAAAGACGACACTCCGGGAATTGCTTTTATGCCCGACAGTCTGCCAAACGCCAACGGCGACATTGGTATTTTTAGTGGTGTGGCCTCGCACGAACAAGGCGAAAACCTGGGGACGGGGAAAAAGATTTTTGATGCAACACTGAACTACCGCCTTTACATGACCGAACATACGTACTGGACAAGTATCACTTCGTACCGTACGACCGATGCCTCATCGCGTTGGGATGGCGACGGTACTGCTTCGGCAGCCATCGATATGGCTGAGTATGCAGGATCATCACAATTCTACCAGGAAATTCGAGGAAACTTCTCGCAAAACAGCCGGTTGAACGGTTCGCTGGGAGGTAGTTTCTGGAGGGAAAAAGCAGACCAGACATACTGGTTCTCACCCAACGAACAACAACTCGCAAATCTTATGCTGGCAAGCCCACCACTACCGCTGGTGGACGCGAGTGGTCAGCCAATTTCAATTCCGGTCATTCCGAACTACGACCCGGAACTGGATACTACATATTATATTTCACTTCCCACAAATCACGAGGAAGAAATGTACAGCAAAGCCACGAACATGGCAGTGGAAGGTTTTATGGATTTGAACTACCAGATTTCGCGCAAGTTTTTTATTTCGGCAGGAGTGCGTGCAGTTTACGATCGCTACAAACTAAGCAGTGAATCGTCTTTTGTGAGTGGTTCTCCTTCGGTATTGGGCTCATATACGGGGAACTATCCCAACGTTTTCTTTTTGCCGTATGATTCAAAACAGATCAAGAAAAATACCTTGTCGTTTACCTGGCACGGAGGTTTAAAATACCGTTTTAACGAATACGGAAATATTTATGCCAACTACTCGCGCGGACGCCGCCCTGCCGTGTTGCAGTTTACCTCAACAGGTGAAGAGGAAGTACTGGAGCCGGAAATCCTCGACAATTTCGAGCTGGGTTTTAAAGGCTCATTTTACGACCGCGTTTTTGTTGATGTGAACGGATTCTATTCGCTTTACAAAGATTTTCATACACGTGCGTGGGTGGCCGACAGCGAAACAGGCGAATACAACCTGCTGTTTAAAGATGGAGGACAAGCAACATCATACGGAGCGGAAGCGAATTTACGCGTTGCTATTATCGAGCAACTCGACCTATTTGCCAATTACGCCTGGTTAAAAACCGAGTTTGACTCGCTTGATGTTGACGGAGCGGAACAATTGTATGCCGGCAACGTTTTTAGCCTGGCACCGGAACACAGTTTTGCTGTCGGACTGAATGCACGCGTGAACATTACACCGAACATCAAACTGTTTGTAACACCATCCTATTCGTATACATCGCATATGTATTTCGAGGATGCCAACACGCCAGGCCTGGAGCAGGACGGTTATGGATTACTAAACATTAACGGCGGACTGGAACTTGCCGATCCGAATATACGCCTAACTGTTTGGGCCAATAACGTGCTCGACGAACAATTTATTACCAGCGCCGGAAATACCGGAAGTCTATTCGGCGTGCCGACTTTTGTGCCCGGCCCTCCAAGGATGGTTGGTACTAAATTGACATGGAATTTTACAAAGGATGATAGGCGGAGAAGGCGACGATAATCACATAGCATTACTATAAAATAAGCTATTGCACTCTGGTTGTGTCAGCTGCCGCCATAACACGATTCATTCTTGTGGTGAGTTTATCTATCTCCAAATTACGACGGACTGTTTCCTCAGGGAATACATGACGCATTTGTTCCACATGCATACTTTGTTTCCAAAGCACGTAGTTAATCTTACTTATCTCTTTTGAACAAATTTCCTGAGTTCGGGAACCATGTTCGAAAGTGACATTTACACGATAATAATGTTTTGTTTTGTCTGCCTCACTTTTAGCATCCAACTCCTTTTTCCATACCTTTAAATCGTGTTCAAATTCGTCCAGATTTTCGTAAGTTTTGCTGCCCAAAACAATCGTTCCATCGTAGCGCACCAATAGTTCAATTGGAATTGGTTCCGGCGAAGGTTTATCCTCAAATGGCAACCAGGTGCTTGTTCTGGGATTTTTTGGTGTTTCGTACGAAAAGCGGATTGGTACGATCTCATTTACTATTTTCTGTTTCTCTTCATCCAGATCGAAATACTTCTTACCAAACAAAATAAATGCTTTTGCTTCTCTGGCTTCGAGGTATGCTTCACCTATTTGTCGTAAAGTAAAGTTTATCGCTTCTCTGGAAGATTCAATATCGTTTCGATACGAAATCCAACCTTCAGAAACTTTTACTTTACCGATTCCTGCAATTTCTTTTTCAATAAAGTCAGGACCTTGGTTACCATCCGGATTTATTCCGTGCAAATAATCCTGAACTATCTGCTTAACATTTTTACCTACAGGATATTGATTTTCTATCAGATACTCATCTTTTGCATTCATTAATATTACCAAAACATTGTTGGCTTTTTGCTGCGCATTTTTGTCTTTCAAACCGGGTTGATAAATTCCATCGCCAATATTATCAATGTTCCATTTTGCGAGCCACTGCTCGGCCTTATTTTCCGTGTATCGTACCGGAATAAAATCTGCTGATTTTGTAATCAAATCGGGTCTTGCAAATGCTTGTAAAAGCACAATTATCAAGGGCACAAAGAGAATCATCTTCACCATGCCCCATTTCTGACGTTTTGTTTTTGTCATCATTTTTAATCGTTTTACAATGGGTTTTTGAGTAAAATGGTGTGCCATGGCAAAACGTCTTTCGCCAACGGCCTTCTCCAATACCAGCAATTGGTATTTTTGTGCATCGATGCCTGTATTAAGAACGTCCTCATCGGCCTGGTATTCGTGTACCAATTTTAAATCGTGGCGTAAAAGCCACATAAACGGATTGAAAAAATGTCACAAGGTGAACAGCTCGCAAAACAGCAAATCGATGGTATGTTTATGCCTGATGTGCGCGTATTCGTGAGCAAGTACAGTATCCTTGTTTTCCGAATAATCTTTCTCTGATAATACGATTCTGTTTAAAAACGTGAAAGGTTGAATAAAGTCTTTTACAACAGCCAAAATAACCTTTTTTAAACGTCTCTTTTCAGCCCGATTTACAATTTTCATTACCTGAATAAAGCCAATAATCAGTCGAATAACCAGCGCAATAACAGGTAGAAGGTAAAAAATGTGCCATGGATTTACAGCAAGCTCAACAGTTTCTGGCTGTTGGATTGCAGCTGAAGTTGTAGGCCCTTTAGAAAACATGGGAGCTGAAACAGTTTCGCGAAAGAACTGAACCGGCTTTGCCTCCATTTCAATATAAAACAATTGAATGTTCAGAAAAGGAATAATGGCCGATATCAGCAAAATACCCAATAACACAAAGCGGTTCGCCGCGTGCATTTTATCGCGACTAAAGGCAAGTTTAAAAACTGCATATAACAGTGTCAAACAAAGCGACGATTTTATGAGCCAAACGAAGAATGGAGTCATTGCGAATCGTTTTGTTGATTTTCAATTTCTTCAATAAGCTTTTTCAGGTCTTCCACCGAAAGGTTTTCTTCCTCCACCAGAAGCGAAACCACATTTTTATACGAGTTGTTAAAATATTTCTTCACCACATTTCCAAGGGTGCCTTTGCTATAATCTTCTTTGCTTACAACTGCAAAATAACGGTGCGTGTTTCCAAATTGCTCGTGGTTTAAAAAACCTTTTTCTTCGAGCGCACGAACCATCGTTGAGAGTGTATTGTAGTGCAGTTTCTGATCTGAATACAACTCCTTCAGTTCTTTTACAAACATGGGGCCTTTCTCCCAAAACAAACTAAGGATTTCTTCTTCTTTAGGCGTAAGTTTTTTCATGGTTCAGACTTTTAAAATTGAAACGAGAAGTTACATCATTGAGAGATTACAAAACAAATGTAACTATATTTTTTAGTTTATCAACTATTTTTTATAGTTATTAAACTATTTCTCTTAGTTATCCATATAAAAAATGCCACCTGCTAATTAATACAGGTGGCATTTTCTATTATTCAGCAGGTGACTTCAAGTCACCTGCTGAATTACCTCGAGGCTAATTTAATTTTTCCATTCCGGCATACGTCCCGGAGTCCAAGGTGCATTCATTTTGTTGAGTTCAGTTTCCAAAGCGGGAACTTCTTTTTCAACAATGTTTTTTAATGCTTCCAATACCGGCGGGAATTCTTCTGTAAGAATTTCGTACGCTTGTTTTTCGGTAGTGGTAATTCCCGTTGTCGATCCCATATGCGTATAGGTAATATGCCGCAAACGGCTGTTAAGCGCAACCTGCGCCGGAGGTACTTCTTCCCCACTTGCTTTTGCCGGCACACCGTTCATTTTAAAGTTAAGCGCTTCCAGCTCCACACCAATGGCGCGTGCCTTATCCATTAATTCCTGGCTGGCACCCGGAGTGGCATAAATAGCTTGTTTAATCTGCTCAACTTTTGCAGTTGTTTCACTGATCATTCTGCTGGTTCCTGTAACCGCCAGCGCCAGTTTATTCACTTTCTGTGCAAACTCAACATTTTCGTTATAATCTGCAGCCGGCAATACCGTATTGTTTAACTTTTTGCAGGTAAATGCAACCGGCTCAACCAAGTCTTTCAATTCACCTTCGTGCCACAATTTCATACCCACTTTGTAAGTTCCCGGCATTACCATAATACCACGGCCGGCTCTGGTAATCGGATCAAATTTATCGCGAATACGAACGTTGGCAGTAGCTGCGTAAGTCATATTCCAGTTAACGCGGTTCACACCTTTCGAAGGAGCTTTAGTAAACTGATCGATCACATTTCCGTCGTTATCGTAAATGGTAAAAATCAGGTGCGTTTTTTCCTGCTGACCTTCCAATTGCAATTCGCGCCAGCTTGGTTGCGGAATCGGCTTTCCTTCCTTGAACAACTCTTTCTCTTCCTCTTTACGAAGCTGCTTTTGTGTTTTTGGCACTTCTTTCAGGAAATAAGTAAAAGTAGCACCGTATTCCGGGTTTTTAGAAGCAAAGTAGTTGCTACCCTGATTATCTTTTCCACTGTTTTGAATAAACATCTTCGCATCTTTAATTGGGAAGATTTCAGCTTCCGAATTTTCAAGATCTGCTGATATTTCGCGCAATGGACTGTAGTCGTCAAGAATGTAGAAACCGCGGCCAAATGTTGCCGCAACAAGGTCGTTTTCACGCTCCTGAATAGCAATATCGAATACCGGAATAGTTGGCATTCCTGATTTTAGCTGCACCCAGTTGGCACCACCGTCAACAGTGAAAAAGATGCCAAATTCAGTTCCCACAAACAACAACTCAGGACGAACAAAATCCTGCATAATTGCGTGAACCGAACCATTCTCAGGAAGATTTCCCGAGATGGAAGTCCATGTTTTACCTTTGTCGGTACTCTTGCAAACGTATGGTTTAAAGTCGTCGCGTTTCAGGTTATCGAAAGTGGCGTAAACCACATTCGCATCAAAACGGTCGGCACAAATGTCGCTAACTATGGTCAGCTCCGGCACTCCCGGGAAGCTTTTTACCTGGCTCCAGTTTTCACCGTCTTCAGTAACCGAAATAATTCCATCGTCGGTTCCGGCATACAACAAACCTTCCTGTAATTTTGATTCTTCAAGTGCCATAATTGTTCCCCACTGCGAAGTAGATACATCGCGAACAACGGCTTCGGCTGGCCAGTATTTACCCATTACCGGAATAGATGTGCGGTCGATTTGAGCAGTCAGATCATCGCTGATCACTTCCCAGGTGTTACCTCGGTCTTCGCTACGGAAAACCTTGTTGGCAGCCATGTACAAACGTGTGCTTTTATGCGGACTGATAAACAAAGGCGTGTTCCAGTTCCATTTGTAGGTCAACTCACCTTTTCTTTCGCGCGGTTTAATACTTAAGCTTTCGCCGCTTTTTTTATCGTAACGATATGCGTTTCCATACTGGTACTCTGAATAAACGATGTCAGGATTTCCGGGCTCAACAGCGCCACCAAAACCATCGCCACCCAATGTCGGGAACCACTCTTCATTGATCACACCATCGCGGCTTGTATTCTGCGAAGGACCACCCATTGAGTTGTTGTCCTGTGTTCCTCCGTACACATTGTAAAATGGCTCAGCATCGTCAAGGTATACTTTGTAGAACTGCGTAACTGGCAGGTTTTCTTTAAAAATAAAAGTTGAACCTGCGTCAAAGCTTTCGTATAAACCACCGTCGCCACCAATCATCAGGTGATCAGTATCAGTCGGGTCAACCCAAATGGCATGATCATCAACGTGACGACCTGAATTTGAAAAACGGTTCCAGGTTTTTCCCCCGTCCTTCGTATAAAACGAGTATGTTTCTGTTGAATATACTTTATCACGATCAACCGGATCGCAAACAATTTCGTTGTAGTACTGGCCACTTGAATGGTGATCGCTCATTTTCGACCAGCTTTCGCCTTTATCGGTAGAGCGGAAAAAACCACCTTTCCCTTCAGCAGCTTCCACAATCAGGTAAACGTAATTCGGGTCAACCGGCGACACATCAATTCCCATTCCACCGATATGAACTGAAGGTAGACCTTTCATGATCTTGCGCCAGTTCTCGCCACCGTCGGTACTTTTATAAACAGCTGATTCCGGACCACCACCAATTTTTGTGAATGAAGTTCTTCGGCGCTGCTCCGATGTTGCATACAAAATATCGGGATTTGAAGCGTCCATTACGATGTTGTTCACACCCGTGTTTTCGCTAATCTCCAACACCTTGTTCCAGGTTTCGCCACCGTCGGTACTTTTGTAAAGGCCACGCTCCTCGCCCGGTCCCCATGCCGAACCTTCAGCTGCTACAAAAACAACATCAGAATTACGCGGGTCGATAACGATTCCACCGATTTGGCGGCTTTCTTTTAAGCCCATATTTTTAAACGACTTTCCTCCGTCGAGCGATTTGTAAACGCCATCGCCATAACCCAGTGCCCGCTGGTGGTTGTTTTCACCGGTTCCTACCCAAACCACGTTTGAGTTATTCGGATCGAGAACAACAACACCGGTTGAATACGATCCGTAGTTGTCGAAAATCGGTTTCCATGTGGTTCCGTTATTTGTGGTTTTCCAAACGTTACCCGAAGCAACCGCCACATAATACTCCTTGTGGTTGTCAGGATTTACGGCTAAATCTGCAATCCGGCCGCTTGCCCATGCCGGACCAATACTACGCCATTTCAGGCCACTAACCAGCCCCGAATTCACAAAAGGCTTGGCTTCTTCTTTTTTCTCCTCTTCGTTCTTTTTGGAGAAGGCTACCGTCGACATTAAAAATACGGCCGCCATTAACAGTGTGAGTTTTTTCATAGAATTATTTTAAATGTGTATTGTCACTTTTTTAGAAAACAACTGATATAAAACCAATCTTGTTTCCGGTTGTTACAAGCGGTTTTGGTTTAGTTTTAAAGTGCGCTTAATATAACAATTAATAAACTTACGAAAGAAGATTAATGTCACGTAGCAATGCTTTCAGGAATTTCGGGTGAAGAAGAATGGAGCTAACTTAGTTACTATCCTAAATTTGTTTCTTATTATCCAACGTTTTAGACAGCACATTCGCTTCCTTTATAATCTGCTCGGGGTAGTCATTAATTTCAAGAATCCGGATTGCATTTCTTGTTTTCAGTTTCCCGTTTTTAATTCGATAGTCGAAATCTACCGTTTTATGATTTACATTTTCACTGAAATGGAACAAAGCATATTCATCACGCAACAAATCTGCCAATTCAATATCGTGCGTGGAAACCAGAACTATATTTTCTCCTCCGGCCAACGAAGACAAAACCGCTTTACCTGCCGAAATCCGCTCGATGGTATTGGTTCCTTTAAATATTTCGTCGAGTAAAAACAAATTTGGTGTGTTCTCTTTGCCAGCGTCTAACATTGTTTTTATAGTAAGCACCTCTTCAAAATAGTAACTCTTGTCATTCAACAAATCGTCGCTGATTCTGATGGCCGAAAACACCCTCATTCGTGGCATTTCAAAATCTGATGCAAAACAGGTATTTAAGGTTAAACCGGTAATTACATTAATGCCAACGGTACGAATAAAAGTTGTTTTGCCCGACATATTTGAGCCGGTAAGCAAAACCGATTTCTGATCAATATCGATGTCATTCTCTACACAATCAGGAAGCAATGGATGATAGATTTGTTTCCCCTGAAGTTTTTTTGCCTGCGCACTAATCGTGGGCACACAATAGTTAGGAACTCCTTTACGAAGTGAAGCGACCGACAATAAAACATCAATCTTTCCAACAAAGCAGAACACGTCTTCCATTTCCTGTCGCATGGCATCCAGCTTTTTTAAAACACCGAACAAAAACATCGGTTCGATAAGAAAAAGTATTTTAAAAAGCTCAAGAATCCCGGATACCAGCGCCGCCAGATCATTATCCATTTTGGCTTCCAATCGGAAAAATGCCATGCGGTTTTTTATGCTTGAAATCCTTCGAAGTGAATTGTCCAACTCTCTATTCTGGGCGGCAAGCCAATCATATTTATGAAGTTCTGTTGCAACTTTTACCAAGCGTAACAGTTGAGGGATCGACTCTAAATACTGGTATAAATTTCTTTTGTTCCAGAAATGAATAACCATGTTTAATATGAAAATCCCAAACAGTAAAAATATTACCTGTTGAGATACCGGAATCAAAAGCACCGAAGCCAAACTCAACACCGAAAGAATCCTGGTTATAAAAAACCACTTCGGCGCCTTTTTGTGCTCATCCTGAAAAAGCGTGCTAACATAATAAGCATCATTACTTTTTAATTCGGCTAACTTTAGCTGGACTGAAATTCTGAATTCCGGATCATTCAGGAATTGATCAATCAGTGTTTCATCTGAATTATCACGCGAGTTTGGGATTGCACGAAGCGTTTGATATAAAAACTGCTGACCAACTTTTGAATGCGTTCGATCGACAAACATAAACGACTCTTCGAAATCGAGATCGTTGCATGTTTTATCCGAAAGCGTTTGAAAAGTATTCGAATTATCTTTCCCCCGGAAATACCTTTCTATCAAATCAAAATGGAAGGAGTCATTTTTAATTTCGCCAAACGACTTTAGCAGTTCTTCTCTAATCTTCCCTTTTTGATTTAGTATCATCAGGCTATTGTTCGAGGATAACTATGAACTTAGAAATTCAACACATTCTTCAGGTTCTTATAACCTGTTTTACTAACTTTTAACTTGGTTTTGTCGTGCAAAATAACAATGTACGATTCCTTTTCGTA
Source organism: Draconibacterium sp. IB214405 (assembly GCF_033963885.1). Lineage (NCBI taxonomy): Bacteria > Pseudomonadati > Bacteroidota > Bacteroidia > Marinilabiliales > Prolixibacteraceae > Draconibacterium > Draconibacterium sp. IB214405. The sequence continues at coordinate 1,372,468 of NZ_JAXBMA010000001.1, read as the reverse complement.
TTGCTGAATTTCCTCAATTTCGTCTACCTTAACGATGTAGCTGCGGTGAATGCGTACAAAGTTTTTCGGATTCAAAGCAGTCTCGAAATACTTCATGGTTTTTTGTTTCATCCAGCGGCCTTCGCTGGTGTAAATCATTACATAATCGTCCATCGACTCAATGTAACGCACGGCGTCAACCGGAGCGATATGAATTTTATGACGGTCTTTTACCACCACACGATCGAGGTATTCATCTTTTGGAAAATCGCTGACTTTAACGGCCACATCCGATTCTTTTCCTTCGGTTTGAATACGCTCAACCACTTTCTGAATGGCTTCATCCAAACGGTCTTTTGAGTACGGTTTTAAAAGATAATCGGCTGCATTATAATCGAATGCTTTTAAAGCATATTGGTCGTATGCGGTTGCAAATATTATGTTTGGACGGTGCTCGAGTAACTCCAACAATTCAAAACCAGTGATCTTTGGCATTTGAATGTCGAGAAAAACCAAATCAGGCTTTAATTCGTTGATCTGTTTTACGCCCTCGAAGCCATTTTCACATTCTGCAATCAGTTCAATAGCCTCGTTATCGGCCAGAAACGATTTCATCAGGTTACGGGCCAATTCTTCGTCTTCAACAATAATCGTGCGCAATTTCTCGGTCATGGTTTACAATTTTGTGGAATGGTTAAAGTTACGGTAAATTCGTTTTGATTGTCTTGAATTTTAAGCAAATGCGGGTTTCCGTAGATTACCTGCAGGCGGTCGCGGATATTTCGCAATCCGATTCCTTCGCCTTTTTTGCTGAGTACATCTTTATCGTAGGTATTGCTGATGGTAACAACGAGCTTTTCGTCATCGCAGCGGCAATGTGTAATTACATCAATGGTTTCGGTAGCTTCGTACACACCGTATTTTATTGCATTTTCGTACAGCGGCTGGAGGATCATATTCGGAATTTCGGCCTTCAAACAATTGTCTTCAAGGGCAAAAACCGGATTCAGTTTTTTACCAAAACGCACTTTTTCAATCTTCAGATAAAGTCTGTTGTTATCAATTTCCTGCTGAACGGTTACTTTTTCGCTTTGGTCGTGTTTTAGCGAATACCGCATCAGTTGCGAAAGGTTGATCACCATTTCCTGTGCTTTTGCCGGATCGGTCATTGTTAGCGACGAAATGCTGTTCAAACTGTTAAACAAAAAGTGCGGATTGATTTGCGATTTTAAAGCGTGTAATTCGGCTTCTTTTACCAGTGCTTTCAGTTTTGTTTCATTCTTGGTTTTCTCCTTAAACGCCAGGTAATAATTTACAGCATAAAAAAATGCCACGTTAAAAGTATACAGCAAGTAACCGTTATAAAGCCCGGTAAACAGGTAATTATTTTCTTCCTCAAGTTGCGCCGGATTAATAAGTTTGGTGATTACTGTGCCGATGTATAACCAAATGAGAACGATTATTGAGGCGGCAATAACATGTGCCAGAATTACACGACCAAGACTGTTATCTTCGAGCGTACTGAATTTGATAACGTACCAAATGGCAACTCCTAAAAACCCAAACAGAATGACATTTGCAAAGCGGTCGGTCATTGCCGTTAGGAAATCGCTTTCGCCAACCGATACAACAACCAAAACCAATACAACAGCCAAAACCAGCCAAAAAGCAATGTAGGTGATTGCCAGGCGTGGCGTTTTTATAAAAGGATGCCTAAAGTCCATTTTACAGGTATTTGATCTCTACTCCTCCAAAAGCTGCAAAACCTTTTATCACCAAAGTCTTCGACGGATCGGGTACAATCTGATTGAGAGAAGCACCACGTTTGTCGGTGTAGCCGCCAAAAATTGCTGTTACTTCATTTCTTACCGTCCAATCTGGTGGAACTTTAAATCCACAGCCGCCAAATAAAGCCAGCGTGTCGATAACCGCACCATTGGCAGAAAGTTTGGTCTGACGCAAATCGTATTCGGTACCGCCAAATACAGATGTGGTTTTTCCCCCCATAAAATTCTGTGAATTTACATACACTTCGCGGCCTCCGAAAATTACAAAGTCATCAAAATAATCGATTCCTTTTTGTTCGCCCGCCTCAAAATGCGGAGGTTCAACTCCTCCGCGTTTCCCGGTATGCGTTACCAGAATGGCCACGCCAATACCAATTATTAGTACCGGCCATCCAACCCGGCGCAACTCATACGGAATATGCGCCACCTCGGGAACCAAAAAGAATCCACCGATTATAATGAGAACTGTTCCGGTAGTTTTGTTGCCACCGATAATGGAGAAAACTCCGATACCGATAAGCAACATTTGCCACGAGATTAAAATATCATTCCAAAACGACGGAATAAGGTCGAGCCGTTCGAAAATCCACAATGCTCCAACCACAATTAGAAATAAGCCCAGAAAGGCTCTTCTGTTTGTAATCTCCGGTTTATTATCCATGATAAAAGTTTTAAACTGTCCTAAAATATTGATTATCCCCTAAACACTGTCCTATTTTCAGGGAAATTACTCACTTTTCCTTACACTAATTTTCATGCGGGTTAAAACAAACGTGCGATTAACCCGATTCCCAATGCTATTAAAATAACCGGGAACAGAAATATAATTGTCGCTCCTGAGAACAAAAACAGTTTCGGCAATAAAAATATTCCTCCAATAATAAGCAGCACCAATCCGCCCTTATGTTTACCTGCCATCAACAGCGCTCCAATAATTATAAGAATAATCGGCCACGAGAATATAAAATGTCCTACGCCGTGAAAAGCACCTCTTATAGGACTCAGAATTTCATGAAAGTTTAAAAACGAATGTCTGAAAAATAATCCGGTTTGTTGAAGTATCCAAACAATACCAATACCGATTAAGACCAATGCTAAAACCTCTTTTGGATTTTCTTTTCGTTTTGTTTTTTCCTGTGGCAGTTTTTCCATGATGCTGTTTTTTGCTTACTAACATCAAATGTAAAAATCACTATTCTGCCAAACAGTTTCCATTCGGTTAACAAAGGTTATGAATCGGTAAATGGTTAAATCCTCCTATTAACGGAAAAGAGATTGTGCGCGAGAAACTGATAAAATCCAATATTAAAACATAAAGAATTTCAGCAAAATATGAATTAAAACGCAGGAGTTAAGGCATAAAAAAAGGTTGTTCCCGTTTCGAAACAACCTTTTTCTATATTATTTATTTTGCTTTTTAGACCACGAATCGCGCAAAGCAACGGTTCGGTTAAACACCGGTAATTCCGGCGTTGAATCCGGATCCATATTAAAGTAGCCCATTCGTTCGAACTGAAAATGATCGAGCGCTTTGGAACTTTTAATAAATGGCTCCAGGTAGCAGTTGTCGAGCACTTTTAACGATTCAGGATTCATAAATTCTTTAAAATCCACATCCTTGTGCCCGTCCGGTTCCTCATCGTTAAACAAACGGTCGTATAAACGAACTTCTGCTTTCACTGCATGTTTTGCCGATACCCAGTGTACTACACCTTTAACTTTTCTGCCGTCGGAAGATTTGCCGCCTTTCGATTCTGGATCGTAAGTACAATGCAATTCCACAATTTTGCCGTTTTCGTCTTTAATCACCTCGTTACACTTAATGAGGTAACCATAACGCAAACGCACCTCGCGGCCCGGTCCTAAACGGAAAAACTTACGTGGAGGATCTTCCATAAAGTCACCCTGCTCGATATAAACCTCGCGTGAGAATGGTACATCACGACGTCCCATCGATTCATCTTCCGGGTTGTTTACGGCACTTAATATCTCTTCTTTATCCTCAGGATAATTTGTAATAACCACTTTTAACGGATCGAGAACACCCATTACACGCTGTGCAATTTTATTCAAATGATCGCGCACACTAAACTCAAGCAACGACACATCGGTTGTTCCGTCCACTTTAGTTACACCAATTTTATCCGAGAAATTACGGATCGATTCGGGTGTATAACCTCTGCGGCGTAATCCTGAAATAGTTGGCATCCGTGGATCGTCCCAGCCATTTACGTGGCCGTCTTTTACCAGCTCCAGCAGTTTACGCTTGCTCATTACAGTGTATGTAAGATTCAAACGCGAAAACTCGATCTGGCGAGGGCGGTAATCGGTATCCATCAACTGATCGACAAACCAGTCGTATAACGGACGGTGCACTTCAAACTCCAAGGTACAAATTGAGTGGGTAATTCCTTCCCAGTAGTCGCACTGACCATGGGCAAAATCGTACATCGGGTACACACACCATTTATCTCCGGTGCGGTGATGATGCGCTTTCATAATTCGGTAAATAATCGGATCGCGCATGTGCATGTTCGGAGAACTCATGTCTATTTTTGCACGCAAAACTTTTTCACCCTCGTTGAATTCGCCAATTGTCATTCGTTCAAACAAATCGAGATTGGCCTGAACCGAACGATTTCTGAACGGGCTTTCAGTTCCGGGTTTTTGCGGCGTTCCTTTTTGTTCGCTTATGGTTTCGGCGTTCTGATCGTCGACATAAGCTTTTCCTTCTTCAATTAACTTAACGGCAAAAGCATGTAATTTCGGGAAATTATCCGATGCATAATACAAACGATCTTCCCAGTCGAAACCCAACCAACGCACGTCTTCCATTATCGATTCAACATATTCTGTTTCCTCTTTTGATGGGTTGGTATCGTCGAAACGAAGGTTTGTTTTACCGCCATATTTTTGTGCCAGCCCGAAATTTAAACATATCGACTTGGCATGACCAATGTGCAAATAACCGTTTGGTTCGGGAGGAAAGCGTGTATGCACGCGTTTATCATTTTTACCTGCAGCCAAATCAGCATCGATTTGCGCATGAATGAAGTTCGCCTTTTTTGGCGCCTCCGCATTTGTGTTGGTATCCTTTTCTGCCATTTTTTTGAGTTATCCCCTTTTGAATAAGGCTACAAAATTAAAAAATGATTTGTGAGTACACTTAACACCTGTTCAAATTATTACTTTTGTTGCAATAATCTTAATCAGGAATGGGAGTAATTGAAATAGAGGGCATGAAGTTCTATGCCTATCACGGGCATTTTGCAGCCGAACAAATTGTTGGAAATAATTTTGAAGTCTACGTACGACTTGAAACCAACTGCGTTGCTGCAGCCGAAAGCGACAACCTTGATGATGCTTTAAATTACCAGGCTGTTTACGAAACCATAAAAGAAGTGATGCAGGAAAAATCGGCGCTGTTGGAAAATGTTAGCAAACGTATTTTAGATGCCCTTTACGACCGTTTCCCGAAAATTGAAAAAGCCCGCATAAAAATCTCGAAAATGAATCCGCCAATGGGTGGAGAAATGGAACGGGTAAGCGTTACGTTGGAGCGATAATTTCTGATCGAAGTTATACAGAAGTCATCCTGAGCGGAGTCGAAGGATGGAAGGATTGAAAGGCTGATGGATTGAAGGATTGAGATTTTGAATGCTTTAATGCAGAAATGCTTTAATCAAAAAACTCGAAACTCGTAACCAGTAGCTCCCAGCTAACATAACCACATGTTATTAAATATTTAATCCCCAGCCCAATACTGATAACTATCAAATTATTCGAACTTCTTTTTCGTATTTTCGAAAACAAATATTCAACCATTAACCGATGTTTTACAGTTCGAATAATTTAAACGAAGGCAAGTGCCGAAAATCGTGCGCTACCGAAAAGAAAAGAGAGCTCCCAGAGGGAAATAATCCAAAATCAACCGACACAGGTTGGCAGGTGGGTGCCAGCAACTTACACACAAATGCCAACTGGCAAAATCGCAGAAAATAAGCTGATTTTATTTTTTCTGTTGCGAGAACTGCAAAATTTTATATTTTTGCAGTCCGAAAACGTACAAGGTTCCTTGGCCGAGTGGCTAGGCAGCGGTCTGCAAAACCGTGTACGGCGGTTCGACTCCGCCAGGAACCTCAACAAAAAGAGAGCAATAACAGCTCTCTTTTTTTATTTCCCCAAATACCATTCCCAACTTTTAAACAAATTTTAATTCCCTCCACCTTCATAGAGCTCCTTAAATAAAAATCAACATCTTTACATTTTACACCCTGGTGTTTATGATTGAAAAACTAAAAAGATACCTGCCCGATGGTTTTATTATGGGCATTATTGGAATGATCGTTCTGGCGCGAATTGTTCCGGGCATTGGTCACGAAGGAAGTATCATCGAACTTTCGAAAGTGATAAAGGCCGGAATTGCACTGCTTTTCTTTTTCTACGGACTAAAACTCAGTCCCGAGAACCTGAAAAACGACCTGAGCAACTGGCGGCTGCACGCACTTATCCAGGTCATTACTTTTTTAGTTTTTCCGCTAATTATTCTGGCTTTTTACCCCTTATTAAAAGGAAGTTCATACGAGTTGTTATGGTTGGCCGTTTTCTTTTTGGCAGCTTTACCCAGCACGGTTTCTTCTTCCGTAGTAATGGTAAATATTGCAGGTGGTAATTTGCCCAGCGCCATTTTTAACGCCAGTATTTCGGGCGTAATCGGCATTATTCTCACGCCGGCCTGGATGAGCCTTTTTCTCGATCAGCAGGCAACAGGTTTTGAGTTTTCGGGTGTAATTATTGACCTGGTTATTCAGATACTTATTCCTGTAACATTAGGACTCATCATGCACCGCTGGTGGGGAAAATGGGCGCAGCGTAACAAAGCGCGCATCAGCCTGTTTGATAAGTCGGTGATTTTAGCCATTGTATACCGTAGTTTTAGCGACTCGTTTACCAATGATATTTTTAGCAGTATTCCCAATCTGTCGTTGCTGGTTTTGGGTGCGGTGGTCATCAGTCTTTTCTTTTTGGTATTTGAAGGCACCAAACAGTTAAACAAACTGCTCCATTTTAATCGCGAAGACAGTATTACCGTGTTGTTTTGTGGTTCGAAAAAGTCGCTGGTACACGGCTCGGTAATGGTGGGCGTACTTTTTGCCGGCACCACTGAAGGCAGCCTGTTTCTGGTTCCGGTAATGATCTACCACGCCTTTCAGCTCTTTTACATTAGCCTGGTTGCCCGAAAATACAGCCGCGAAATCGCTCCGTCAACTTTATAACCGCTTTCCGGGAAACACCTCAAATGTAAAAATTGCAGATCGATACAATTATCAACGGGCACAAATTAATTATGTATAAATGATCTTTATTATATTCACCGACAACTTTTCTTTGAATACAATAAAATAATTGAAATATGTCAAAAATTTACGCCGTACTATTACTTTTTGCTTTCCTAAGCACCTCGTTTGTTAAAGCTGCAAACGAAGGGGATGAACTCAAACTTCCGAAAGACTTTTTCGGATTTCAGCCCGGAGCCGACCGGATGTTACTCGATTACGAGTCGCTGATCGACTACATGAAACAGATCTCTGAAGTTTCACCGCGGGTAAAAACGCTGGAAATCGGCGAGTCGCCCATGGGAAAAAAGATGTACATGCTGCTATTTTCTTCGCCTGAAAACATTCAGAACATCGATCGTTTAAAAGAAATAAATAAAGAACTGGCGCTAAATCCCGACCTCACCCAATCTGAAATAGAAACATACAGTAAAGAAGGAAAGGTTTTTATTCTTGCCACTTTATCTATGCATTCCACCGAAGTTGGCCCATCGCAGGCTGCTCCGCTGGTGGCATACGAACTGGCAACTTCAACCGATCCCGCGCTGGTAAAACAATTAGATGATGTGGTTTTTATGATGGTTCCGTCTTCGAATCCCGATGGAATGGACATGATCGTGAAACATTACATGGATTCGAAAGGAACAAAATACGAAGGCGGAAGTTACCCTAAAGTGTACCATAAATATGTGGGGCACGACAATAACCGCGATTTTGTAACACTTACGCAGAAAGACAACAAAGCCATTGCGCGTATTTACAATACCGATTGGTATCCGCAGATTTTGGTCGACAAACACCAGATGGGCTCCACAGGGCCACGCTATTTTGTGCCACCGATGCACGATCCGATTGCTGAAAATGTGGACGAAAAAATTTGGAACTGGACCTGGATATTTGGGTCGAACATGGCAAAAGATATGGCCGCCGACAGTCTGACCGGAGTAACCCAAAACTCGATTTTTGATGATTACTGGCCGGGATCGACTGAAACCGGAATCTGGAAAGGAGTAATTTCGATGCTAACGGAATGTGCGAGTGTACAACTGGCAAAACCGATTTATGTTGAAAAAAATGAGTTGCGCGGCGGTGGTTCAGGACTGGCGGAATATAAAAAAAGCATAAACATGCCTGCTCCTTGGGAAGGTGGTTGGTGGCGACTTAGCGACATTGTTGATTACGAAGTGTCTTCATCGCTTTCGGTAGTAAAAACGGCTTCGTTCCATAAAAAAGATATCCTGACTAACCGTAACGCACTTTGTAAGGGCGAAGTGGAAAAAGGAAAAACACTGGCACCTGCCTATTTTATTTTTCCGGCAAAACAACACGACCAAAGCGAATTGATTGCGATGTTGAATCTGCTTGACGAACACGGCGTGCAAGTTTACAAAACAACAAATTCGGTAACCTACAACGGACGTATTATCGAAAAAGGCGATTACATTGTTCCATTGGCTCAGCCTTACCGCGCATTTGTTAAAGAGGTTCTGGAAAAACAAAAATACCCCGAACGTTATTACACGCCGGGTGGCGAAATGATGAAACCGTACGACATTACCAGCTGGTCGTTACCGCTGCATCAGGGTGTTGCTTCATTCCGCATCGACGAAGTGGTGGAACAAATTGATGCCAATATCGCTCAAGTGGCTTTCCCTTTCGAAAATGATTACGAATTGACTGAAGAAAGCAAAACGCTGGTTTTCCCGGTAACGAACAACGAAAGTTTTAAAATCGTTTTTGCTGCTTTGGCAAATAAAATCGACGTTCAACGGGCAAGTAAGGCTTTCAGTCTTGCCGGAGCAGAGTTAAAGACTGGTGATTTTATTATTTCGGCTACCAATAAAAATTCGGATAAACTGAAAGAAATACTTTCGGGCATCACGGTAAAACCGTTGGAGCTTACGGAAGAAATTACCGAAAATACCACCTCAATGGAATTGCCTAAAATTGCACTGGTAGAAACAGCTTTTCACGATATGGATGCCGGCTGGACACGTTTTGTATTCGATTTGTACAACATTCCATTTACTGTTTTCAGTCCTGCCGATATTAAAGCGAAGGAGCTTGATGATTACGATGTAATTGTTTTCCCCGACAACAAAAAATCGCTTTTGGTGGACGGCAAATACAAAAGCAGCGACGGCAAAACTTCTCTTCCGAATTATGATCCGAAATACATAAAAGGAATGGAAAAAGAAGGTGTGCAAAAGTTGTTGAAATTCGAAAACGAAGGCGGAACGATTGTATGCTGGGGCGAGTCGACCGAATTGTTTTTGGGTGTACAAAGCATTAAAATATCCGACGACGAAAAAGAAGAATTTGAATTGCCGGTTAGCGACATTTCAAAAGGAATAAAAGGAAAAGGGTTTTATGCTCCGGGCACACTCTTTAATGTGGAGTTGCTGCAGGATCATCCGCTTACTTTGGGAATGGACAAGACAGCCTGTATTTTTTCGGAAGGCAAACCTGTTTTTGGTACTTCCATCCCCTACTTTGATGTTGATCGCCGGGTAATCGCTACCTATCCGTACGAAAATGTTGTGGCCAGCGGTTATGCCGAAAAAGACGAATTACTGGAAGGGAAACCTGCAATGGTTTGGGCCAAAAAAGGAAAAGGAAACTTTGTATTTTATGGGTTTAATCCGCAGTTCAGAGCATCAACTTCAGGAACCTACAAACTGTTGTTTAACGCTTTGCTACTGGAGTAAAATAAATACTCAGTAAGCCCCGATAAAAGAGTTGGAGAATTGATTCTTTTATCGGGGACTTACTTAAACAGGAACTAAAACTATTGTTAATGAAGATCGTTCGTATCATTTTATTCTCTCCACTGGCCTTAATCCGGCTGTTGTTTGTGGTATTGATAAGTGCCTATGTAACAACAATCGGCTGGGTTTGGCTTAAAACCTTAGGTTTTAGCCGACGTTTGCAAGAATGGGTGGTTGGCACCTGGGGACGATCTATTTTATTTATGTGCGGTATTAAAATAGACAGCAACGAACTGCCAACATCCGAGCACTTCATATTAATGCCCAACCACCGCAGCTACATCGACATATTTATTGTTGCAGCAACAACGCCAGCAGCCATGGTTGGTAAAGCAGAAATTGCCAAATGGCCTTTTGGAGCGCTTGGTGCACGGGTAAGCAACTCTATTCTTGTTGATCGAAAAAACCAGAAGAGCCTTTTGTTAACCATGAAGCGAATAAAAGAATCGGTGGACAAAGGGATGCCTGTAATACTTTTCCCTGAAGGAACAACCTACAAAGGCCCGCTGACCAAAAAGTTTAAAAACGGAAGTTTTAAAATTGCTGCTGATGGTAATATTCCTGTTATACCGATGGCTATCGATTTTAAGGATGTAAATGACGCCTGGGTGGATAAGGATACGTTTGTGGGGCATTTCTTTCGCCAGTTGGGCAAACCATTTACATACGTTACCATTCGCTATGGAAATCCAATTTCTGAGACCGATCATAAGGAACTGCAAACAAAAACAAAAGCACAAATTGATTCGATGCTGACGGCTATTCAGAACGCTTAGCCTTTTTTCGTTTAAACCAGTAAAAAACAGGAATCCCGGACAAAGCCGTTAACACCGCAATACTCGATTCAACAGGCCGTTCGAAATAAGCAAGCACCAGCATAGCCACACTTACTACAATAAAAAACACCTGCACAAAAGGAAAACCGGACAAATGAAGTACCGAGGTTTTCATTCTGCGTAATTTAATGTTTCCGGCAACTGCAATTATTGGGAATATACCCAGCGAAAATCCCATGTAAGTCAAAATCTGTTCAAAGGTTCCGGATAATACCAGCACAATTGCAATCGCAGCCTGCAGGATAATGGCATTCGACGGTACTTTTCGTTTTGCATTTATTTTTGCAATCGAATCAAAAAACAATCCATCGCGGGCCATTTTATAATAAACACGTGGCCCCAGAATTATAAAGGCACTTAATGATGAAAATAGCGCAAAAGATATCAGCAATGAAATAACTGTTTCGGCAGTGGGGCCAAAAGCCAAACCGACAGCCAGTCCGCCAATTTCAGGTTCGTTTCGCATTTGATCTCCGGGAACTGCGTACACAAAAAACAGGTTCAGCAATAAATACAGAACAGTTACCACCAACGTGGAGATCAACAAAGACCTTGGTATCACCTGTTTTGGTTCTTTTATCTCCGAACCAATATATGTGGCAGAGTTCCATCCGCTGTACGCAAACATTATAAACATCAGCGACAACCCGGCTGCTTTCCAGTTTGCAAAGTTAAATTGAAATGCTTGTGCGGGCCGTAAATTTTGCATATCGCCGTTACCAAAACTCAACCCGACAATGATCAAACCTACTACCAAAAGAATCTTTAACAAGGTAAGTCCATTTTGTATTCTTGCGCCTAAAATGATGTCGCGCGAATGAATTACACTAAAACTAATAATTACCAGAATGGCCAAACACCGGCTAAAATTCTCTGTGCTTAGAATTTCGCTTAACAGTAACCAGTTTTGCAGTTTCGGGAAGGCCCACACAAAGTATTTTGAAAAGCCTATTGCCGACGCAGCAATGGGTGCCGAAAATCCAACAATTAACGATAACCACCCGCTCAAAAATCCTAACAGTGGCGAGTAAAGTTTCGAAATAAAAACATATTCACCTCCGGCTTCAGGGAAAGCTGCACCCAGTTCGCCAAACGAAACGGCTCCACAAAAGGCCACCATTCCGCCAATTCCCCATAAAACCAACATCATTACAGGATTTTGCAAAAAACCCATCAAATAACCGGTGGTTGTGAAAATACCGGCTCCAATTATATTGGCAATAACAATATTGGTTACAGAGAACAGACCAAGTCGTCGTTCCAGTTTTTTTTGCAGCTGTTGCAATCTATGTTGTATTACTTTTTAAAGCTTTTGGATATGCCTGACCTACTAGTTTTGTCGATGGTTGTATCGTAGGTATCCAGGCTTTCAACGTAACGCAAAAACTCTCCAATTCCATTCGCACGGGTGGACGTGTTGTGCGCAGTGAAGCATGCTCCCTGCTTCATTTTTGGGTCCATTGCGATGAAATAGTTTTTGTACCAGTATTTATCGGCATCGCAAAAAACAAAATCGAATTCTCCTTTTAATTTTGGTACCATTTCGTGCGCATCGGCCAATCTCACATCGATATATTTCGAAACACCGGCCTTTTTAAAATTAGCTTTGGCCTGTAAATAGCGTGTTTTATCAATTTCAATGGTAATAAGTTTTCCTCCTGTTTTGCTCAAAGCCCAGGCAATCCAAATGGCCGAATGACCAGTTGAAGTTCCGATTTCAACAGCCGAGGTGTAGCCATTCTCCACAATAATATCGTATAAAATCTTTCCGTCGGTTAACGGAACATTCATATCGCGCCATTCGCTGGCATTGTTTTCAAGAAAAGCCTTAATTTTTTTATCCAAAGAATTTTCGGTTTCGGGATATTGTGCATAAGTGGAAAGAACAAAAAATAGTCCCAAAAAACTTAGTGCGATCGATCTGTAATTCATACGTTTAATACTTGTTATCAAATTGGCTTTAGATTATCGGAGCAATAGAAATCCTGTTTTTCTTTTCCTACGTAACAGGAAATCGGTTATAAAGTTAAAAGAAATATGAATTAAATCGGGCATGATTTGGGAAAAAGCAGCTACATTATTTTAACATAATCAAATATATCGACATTTATAGATAAATAGATAAAAATTTGGCCATTTCGGATAAATGTACCGGTACCTATTAAAAAATTCGTTATATTTGTTATGCATTTGGGATTCATCCCATATTGTGTGTTTGGGGGTTAACATTTAGGAAGGAGACTATTGAGTCTCCTTCTTTCTTTTTATACGAAACGCTCAAACTCCCTTTCACGGCAGGCTTTTTCATCAATCTTAATCCAATTACATTCAAGGCCTTGTACATAGGTCATTATGAAAATTGTTGTTTTTTTCTACTTTTGTGCCGAATTAAAATTTTTGAGAATGAAAACAGCTGAAATACATACTTCAAAAGGAGTAATGAAAGTAAAGTTTTACGAAGAGGATGCTCCGGGAACTGTTGCCAATTTTGTTAAGCTTGCAGAATCAGGCTTTTACGACGGATTAACTTTTCACCGCGTTATCCCTAACTTCGTAATTCAGGGGGGATGTCCGGACGGAACCGGAGCAGGAGGACCTGGCTATTCAATTGATTGCGAAACCGACGGAAATAACCAATACCACGATAAAGGCGTTTTATCTATGGCACATGCCGGAAGAAACACCGGTGGATCACAATTTTTTATTTGCCACAACCGCGAAAACACTCAACACCTCGATCGTCATCATACATGTTTCGGACGTGTTTTTGAAGGACTTGATGTTATCGATGATATCAGACAAGGCGACGAGATTGAAAAAATCATTATCGCTGAAGAGTAAGAGCAATTACATCCAGATAGATAAAGGGAACCGTATTCAGGTTCCCTTTTTTTATGTTGTTAATCAACGAATTTTCGATTGGCTTAAATTGATTTCCTCCGATTCAACTTTTCCTTTGTTTATATAGCAAAATAGTACGTTCTATTATTCGCACTTAACTCCCTTCCGGTACAGATTATCCAGCTTTTTCTAAACGACGAGAAAACGCTCACTCCTGCGTTCTTGATAATTCAACTTTTTGACTCAAAAAGTAGACTTACGAAAAATAGAAAAATTAATATTTAGCTATTGCAAATGTCATTTTCATCCTATTTATTTGTTACGGTAATGTGTACTTAAATTTGTAGATTAATAACTATCAATACCGTTAACATATTTCGTTTTTAAGATCATTTTTAACTCAATTAACTGGCACGAAATGGCAAATAACAAACCGAAAGTAATTAAGGATTATAGCAAGCTGGACAAAGAGCTGCAACAGCAAATCAAATTGATTTATGCAGATGGTTTTGCTGAAAATCTAATCCATTTTTTTGATAAAACCGGGCAGAAAATAACAGTTTTACCTTTTGAAACAGAAGATAAATATTACATGTTAAGAATGACCGAAGGCGAAGCCGTTGCTTTGGTTGACGAAGACGACGACTACGATGATGACGGATTCTTAAAAGACGAGGTGAAACAGGATTACGAAGATAAATATTCGGACCTCGACCACGTAGCAGATCAGTTAGAAGATTAAGCATAAAAAAGCAGGTATACATTTCGTACACCTGCTTTTTCACTTTTAATCGGATACCTGGTTTTCTATGCCAACAAGGCTTTAACTTTATCGGCAATATCTTTTCCGTCGGCCTGTCCGGCCAATTTCTTCGAAGCAATTCCCATCACTTTTCCCATGTCTTTCATGCTGCTTGCACCAACCTGTTCAATAACGGCTTTTACAGCTGCCGTTAAATCTTCGTCCGACATTTTTGCAGGCAGGTAACTTTCGAAAATAGCCACCTGTTTCATTTCCTGTTCGTACAAATCGTCGCGGCCCTGCTCTTTGTAAATAGTTGCCGAATCGGAACCTTGTTTCGCCAGTTTTGAAATAATTTTCAGTGCATCCTCATCGGCCAAAACTTCGCCTGCCCCTTTTGCTGTTTGCGCCTCAATCATTACCTTTTTAATGCCACGCAAAGCTTCCAACTTATCTTTTTCGCGGGCTTTCATTGCCGCTTTTATGTCTTCATTAATTTGATCAAATATTGCCATAACTTTTAGTTTTTATTAATCTACGTTATCGTGAAGATAACTGTTTCTGTCTGATATGCGGTTGTCGCGGCCTACTGAATATCCGGAACGGTCGCGCTTGTATTTTGGGTCGTTGATACGAATATTGCGGCGTTTAAAAGCCGGTACATTTTCCAGCTCGTCTACATCGTCGTCGCTTAGGTTAGCGTAATCGTTCACGTCAATTTCTTTTTCGGCACTATTTCGCTCGCGCGAAGTTATCGGATATAGGTTTTCGAACTCATCATCGTCGTTTCCGTTATTGTTGGTGACGTTAAATTCAAAAGTCGACTGGCTTCTGTTTTCTTCATTTTTCTGCTCCGAAAACTGATCATCCTTTGTTGCCGATACGGTTTCTTTTTCGAGTTTATGCGAAACCACTTTTCGCTGGCTTTGCTCTGATAGTTCTGAAATAATACTTGTTGGAAATCCGGTAGCAATAACCGTTACAGAAAGTTTATCGCCGAGACTTTCATCTTTCCCGTTTCCCCAGATCAAATCGGCATCAAAACCAGCCATGTTTTGCACATAATCGGTAATGCGGCCAACTTCATCCATAGTAACTTCTTTGTTTCCCGAGTTGATATTTACCAAGATATTTCGTGCTCCGCGAATTTCATTGTCGTTTAACAATGGCGAGTTTAATGCTTTTCTCACGGCATCTTCTGCCCGATCCTCCTCGTCGCTCACACCGGTTCCCATAACCGCCATACCGCTTTTTCGCATCACGGTTTCTACATCGGCAAAGTCAACATTTATATATCCGGGAACAGTAATAATTTCAGCAATTCCTTTGGCTGCAGTTGATAACACATTATCGGCTTTGGCAAAGGCTTCCGAAATGCCAAAATCGCCAAACATCTCGCGAATGCGTTCATTATTGATTACCAACAACGAATCGACATAAGTTGCCAGTTCTTTAATGCCCTCGTAAGCTTGTTTTATGCGTCTTTTTCCCTCGTTTCGGAATGGGATGGTAACAATGGCCACCGTAAGGTAACCCTGCTCTTTACAGCACTGTGCAATAACAGGAGCAGCTCCGGTTCCGGTTCCGCCTCCCATACCGGCTGTTACAAATACCATTTTAGTATTTTCCGACAATGTCTTTTTTACATCCTCGATGTTTTCAATAGCCGCCTGCCTGCCCACTTCCGGTTTATTACCGGCTCCGCGTCCTTCGGTTAACGACGCTCCAAGTTGCACCCGGTTACGGATAGCACTTGCCTCCATAGCCTGTGCATCGGTGTTGCAGATTACAAAATCCACATCGCGAATTCCGTGCTTAAACATGTGGTTTACGGCATTCCCGCCACCACCGCCAACACCGATTACCTTTATCGCGGCACCGGGAGTTTTTTCCATTACAAAATCAGCCATATCTTCCATTTTCTTCACCTTGTTTTGTCGTTACTAATCAAGAGGTTGATCTTCATCACCATCATTAAAAATCTTGCTGCCAAAATTTTTATAAAACCAGTTATCGATGTTCGATTCAGTAACAGGCTCGTCTTTCTTCTCTGCCTTTTCCCTGGTTTTGGTCTTTTCTTTTGACTTCCAGCTAAAACCCGTTGATTTGGATTTTGGCCTGGCTTTTGGTTTTGGTTGCGGAGGAACAAACATTATGGTTTCTTCCTCTTCCGGCTCTGGCTCGTATGGTTTTTCTTCGTAAAAATCAGATGTAAATGTATCAGCCGTTTCGTTTATCGGCTCTTGCTCGACAACTGTATCTTCCAGATCGTCGTCGAGGCTAAAGTTTTGCACTTCTTTTTCGGGTTGCAATTCTTTGTTGGGATTGGTATCAAAACCTGTGGCCAAAATGGTCACACTAATTTTGTCGCCAAGTCGCTCGTCGTAGCCGTTACCCCAGATGATATCGGCATCCTGACCAGCTTTTTCCTGCAGCGATTCAATAATTTCTCCAATCTCTCCTATCCTGATCTCCTCACTTCCGGAGATAATATTCAGTAGTATATTTTTTGTTCCGAATATATCGTTACTATCCAGTAATGGCGATTCCAGCGCGGCATTCACGGCTTCCATGGCACGACCTTCGCCTGTGGCAAAACCGGTACCCATTATGAATACCTCGCTTTTTTGCATCACTGTTTCCACATCGGTGTAGTCGATGTTTACATTTCCGTGAACGGTTATAATTTCGGCAACTCCCTTAACAGCCGTTGACACAATATTGTCGGCCATTTTAAAGGCCTGACTTGCCGGCAAATCGCCATAAATATGATGCAATCTGTCGTTACTTATAACCAGCATACTGTCGACAAATTCCGCCATTTTATCAATGCCTTCCTGTGCTTGTGCACGGCGTTTATTTCCTTCGGCCGGCGCCGGAATGGTCACCACCGCAATGGTTAAAATGTCGAGTTCGCGGGCCAGGCTTGCAATTACAGGTGCGGCTCCGGTTCCGGTTCCGCCTCCCATTCCTGCAGCGATAAACAACATTTTTGTATTATCTCCCAGCACCTTTTTAAGGTCTTCGTAATTTTCGCGGGCGGCTTCGGCTCCCCTTTCAGGTTTATTTCCGGCTCCCCGTCCTTCTGTCAATGTGGTTCCAAGCTGAATTTTAATCGGCACAGGACTGTTGTCCATGGCTTGCGAATCGGTATTACAGATGATATAATCAACACCCTTAATTCCCTCTTCGAACATGTGATTGACCGCATTGCAACCACCACCGCCAACTCCAATTACCTTAATAATTGATGATGCTGCCTTCGGAAATTGAAAATTTACTAAATCTTCGGTCATATCTTTTTGTTTTAATTAAATTCAAGATCATCGTTGTCGTCGCCAAAAAAGTTGATTGCACTTTGCAAAGCTCCTTTAACGTTGGTCATTATACCACGTCCGCTTCGGTGCACTTTTGGCTCGGGCAATATTCGTTCTTCACCAACATTTTGTGAAATCGAAAGTTTTAAAGCTCCCAATGCCGTTAAAAATGCCGGATTTTTTGCCTCTTCTCTACGATTTGCTGGAAGAATTACCGGGTGTGCCCTACGCGCATCCAAGCCGGTATGAAATTTCACCAGCGTAATAATGTGCCCCAGGTTTGAGGTTCCTCCGGACAGAACAATCCCGGTTCCCAAACGGTCGGCAACTCCCGATTTTTCGATCTCGGCTACCACACAATCCACAATTTCTTCCAAGCGTGCCTGTATAATGTACGCCAGACTTCGAATGGTAATTTCTTTTGGTTCCCAGCCATTGTTTTTGGCGATGGTAACCGTATCCTCCGTTTTAATCTGATCGCCCAAAGCTTGTCCGTAACGCACTTTTAGCAACTCAGCTTTTTCAAGAAATGTAGAACAACCTACTTTTAAATCGTTGGTTATTACTGCTCCTGCAAACGGAATAACAGCTGTGTGAACCAGCGCATTTTCGTAGTAAATAGCCAGGTTGGTAGTACCGGCTCCAATATCGAGAACCATACTACCCATTTCCTTTTCAGGTTTTGAAAGCGCGGCTTCTGCCAGTGCCAGCGACGAGTGAAAAACTTCCCCAAGCTCAACTCCAACACTTTCCAAAACGCGGTTCAGAATCTGGTATTCCTGATCAGGCATAATCACCAGCTTGTAACGGGCTTCAATCTTTTTCCCTGTGGCTCCTACAGGTTTTAGCTCCTCCGTTTCATCATCGATAATAAACGACGTTGGAATAACTTTCAGAATTCGGTAATCATTATTTATCTTCAGGTTTTTCGCTTCACTATACAGCTCATCGATATCCAGGCTTGTTACCACGCCACCTTCGCCGGTAAAACGCGAAGCTTTGTAGTCGATCGTTCGCATACGTTTTCCGGCGTAC
This sequence comes from Draconibacterium sp. IB214405, assembly GCF_033963885.1. Classification (NCBI taxonomy): domain Bacteria; kingdom Pseudomonadati; phylum Bacteroidota; class Bacteroidia; order Marinilabiliales; family Prolixibacteraceae; genus Draconibacterium; species Draconibacterium sp. IB214405. Next base: position 1,353,827 of record NZ_JAXBMA010000001.1, on the reverse strand, counting down.
GCCACATCAACAACCGTAATTTCGTCTTCCAACTGCACATCCAACTGTTCCAGCACTGCCGTAATGGACTCCGTTGCATCAGCAAGATTAAAAATCATTCCTCTTTTAATGCCTTTCGAGGGCACCTGGGCAGTTCCCAGAATTTCCATTTTCCCCTCGGCAGTTGCCCTTCCTGCAAGCGCAACCAATTTTGAGGTTCCCATGTCGATAACAAACGAAAGATTTGTTCTTGAAGCCATAATTATCTTCTTTTTGCTATTACCTGATCTTTATATTTTAAACTGATCGTTTTGTATTTATTCCAATTATTTTTTGCCATAATCTGCTTGTAGAAAGCTTTCATATTCCGCAATTTTTCCGGGTAATTTTCAAGCCCACCAAACTCAATGGTATGGTCGCCAACCAACGGAATCAACAATACATCGCCATCTTTTTGCACATGAATCTGCTCAATCTGTGCGTTCCAGAATTCGTCGTTTTCAATCGTTAAAACGCAAGGCAAAAGTGTTTCTTTTGCATACTCCTCGCTGATGTTTCCGGTAGCAACCAACACATTGGCCGCATAATTTGTCGACACAGGAATTTTACCACCAAACTCATCGAGGTAGTAATTTCCTTTGTCGGAAAAAATACGAACCACCGGTTTTCGGTGTTGTACATCAATGGCCAGCACTCCTTTAAAAGTAGCGCTGTCGGTTCGGGTAACAACTTTATAAACCTCGGCATTTAAAATCGCTTCGTGTTTTTCAACCGCTTCTTCAATTTGTACTGTGTTTATACTATCAAAATCCTTACCGATTAAATTTTTATCGATCGACTTCACCAGATTTACCAGCTCTGTGCGGTCAACTTTTATCACCTCGTCCGGATCGTAATTTATTTCAATACCGTTGCAAGTGGCATGATTGTACTTCAATGAAGTAAACGCCAGCGTTGCCAGCAGAAACGCCAACAACACCAACAAACCACCTATTTTTGCAAACTTCTGTATCATTTTTCTTTACTTTCCATCAATTCAATTATACTTTCCACCATCCGGTCGATGTCGCCGGCGCCTATCGTTACCACGATTTCGTTCGGGTCTGATTTTAGTATTTTTAATACTTCATCGCGCTCGGCCAGCATCCGGTTCTCCAGTTTCATTTCTTTGTAAATGATAGCCGATGAAACGCCGGGAATTGGTTCTTCGCGTGCCGGGTAAAGTGGAATAAGAATGGCTTTATCCAGTAAATCCAGACTTTTTGCAAACTCTAGCGCAAAATCCTTGGTGCGCGAAAACAGATGAGGCTGAAAAATTCCGGTCACCTTTTTATCGGGGAACAAAGCTTTAACCGAAGTAATAAACGCTTCTAGTTCCGCAGGGTGATGCGCATAATCGTCAATATAAATCCGATTCTCCGAACGGTAGCAAATATCAAAACGACGGGCAACACCTTCGTAATCTTCAATACCTGCTTTTATAGCGTTTGCCGAAGCTCCGGCCAACCATGCCAAAGCACTGGCTCCAACTGTATTTTCAACGTTTACCAGTCCCGGATAATTCATTTTGCAGTTGGCAATTATTCCTCCGGGTGTTTTTAAATCGAACGAATAAAAACCTGTTTCTGCATTCAATTGCAAATTCAGCGCAGCAAAATCGGTTCTACCTTTTAATGAGTATGAATAAACTTTTGCGCTGGTTTTCGAAGTGTCAAGTTCAACACCTTCTTTAATCACCAGGCTTCCGTCGGGTCTGATCTGCGAAATAAATTTCTCGAACGACTCAACGATCTTTTCCTTTTCGCCATAAATATCTAAATGGTCGGCATCAACCGAAGTCACCAATGCCAATTGTGGTTTTAGGTGCAGAAATGAACGATCGAACTCATCGGCTTCTGCAACAATCCAAGGCGAATCGTTTTCAGGAAGCACCAAGTTACTCCTGAAATTTTTTGAAATACCCCCCAAAAATGCACCACATCCTTGCTCTGTTTTACTCAGAATATTGGTAACAATAGTACTTGTTGTTGTTTTTCCGTGTGTACCGGAAACGCCAATTCCTTTGCGCTCGTTGCAAATCATACCAAGCACTTTCGCCCGCTTAAATAAACCTATTGGCTGACTTTTAAACCAGTTCAGTTCTTTATGCTCGTCGGGCAAAGCCGGTGTATATACAGCAATGGTTTCAGCCGGGTTCCATTTCGACGGAATATTTCTGATATCATCATCAAAATGCACATCAATTCCCTCTTTCTGAAGCGCATCAGTCAGTGCCGTTTCAGTACGATCGTATCCTGCCACATTGCGCCCCGAATATTTAAAATACCGGGCCAGCGCACTCATCCCTATTCCTCCGATCCCAAGGAAATATACATTCTTTATTTTCTGAATGTTGTCCATTCTATTGTCTCACTAATTTTTCTACTTCATCAACTATTTGTTTGGTAGCCTCAGGTTTCGCCAGCTCTTTACTTTTTGCTGCCAAAGCACTGCAACGCGCTTCATCATTCACCACCTCAAAAGCCAGCGGAAATAATTTCTCGTTGATCTCATTATCCCGCACCATTAAAGCAGCATCCTGTTCTACCAACGCCATGGCATTTTTTGTTTGATGGTCTTCCGAAACATTTGGCGAAGGCACCAATACAGAAGCTTTCCCAACCAAACACAACTCCGAAATTGTTCCTGCTCCTGCTCTTGAAATCACCAGATCAGCCACTTCGTAAGCAAAATCCATGCGTGTTATAAACTTATGGATCTGCAGGTTTTTCGGTTTTGTTTCTTTCAGCTCTTCCTGAATTTTATCGAAATAATATGCCCCAGTCTGCCAGATCACCTGAACTCCGGAAGCAGCTATTTCCTTTATATTTTTAAGTACGGCCTGGTTTACTGAACGCGCACCAAGACTGCCACCAACAATCAATACAACCTTATCTTCCTCGCTTACTTCAAAAAACTCAAAAGCTACTTTTCTATTTTGTTTTTCGGTCAAATTTTCGCGCACCGGATTTCCGGTAAAGATCAGTTTTTCGGCCGGAAAAAAGCGCTCCATTTTTTCGTAAGCCACACAAATTGTATTCACCTTCTTGCTCAGTAGCTTATTGGTGATTCCGGCATACGAATTTTGCTCCTGGATTAAACAAGGTACCTTCCCTTTTGCAGCTGCACGCAGCAATGGACCGCTGGCATAACCACCAACTCCAATTGCTACTTCAGGATTAAAATCGGCCACAATCCTTTTTGCCAACTTCGAACTCTGACGCAACTTTTTAAAGAACGTAATCATTTTCATGCTGGGTTTCCGAGGAAATCCCATCACCGGCAAACCAATAATTTTATAACCGGCGGCTGGCACTTTCTCCATTTCCATCCGGTCTTCGGCACCAACAAATAAAATGTCAGCGTCAGGATTGCGCTTTTTAATTTCGTTGGCAATGGCCAGTGCCGGGAAAATATGTCCTCCGGTACCGCCTCCGCTAATTATGGCTTTATTTATTCTTGTCATCATTCTCAATTTCGTAATCTTCATCCGGAGCTTTAATCATAATAGGTTGCTCCTCAACTTCTTTGTTCTGCTGATTTTGGTGACTCACACTAAGGATCAAACCAAAAGCCAGCGATGTAAACAACAACGATGTTCCACCTAAACTAATCCATGGCAGCGGCTGTCCGGTCACCGGTAACGCTCCACTTGAAACACCTATATTTATCATGGCCTGAAAGACAAGGACCAATGTTAATCCAATTACCATAAATGCCGGGAATGTTCGTGTGGCCCGCCTGACAATCACCACTCCCCTGAAAAAGAAAATCAGGAAAAGCATGATTACAGCAATGCCGCCCAACAAACCATATTCTTCAACGATTATGGCAAAAATAAAATCATTGTACGCAGCGGCCATGTAATTACTTACATCAGAGTGGCCGGGACCTTTTCCAATAATTCCGCCCGAATAAATGGCCAGCTTTGCATAGTCGGCCTGTGTAATTCCCTGTGATGCTTCCGGTGGCGGAGGATTGACAAAACGTTCAATCCTACCTTTGATGGTATGCACACGGCCAATACTATCCGGCAAAAGATCGGCAGTAAAATAAATTGTTACCACCAAAGCTATTCCAATACCAACTAGCGAAAACAAATATTTTAATGGAATTCGGCCGCAAAACATCATCGTCATGATTGTTGCGAAAAGCAATGCCGAGGTTGAGAAATCGGATATAAAAATCAAACCACAGACAATAGCTGTATAAAAAATTATCTTCTTAAAAGCTTCCCACAAATCGCCTTTTGTTTTTTGGCGTTTTCCTAAAATTTTGGCCGAATATAACACCAACGAAATCTTGGCCATTTCGGCCGGTTGAAAAGTTGCTCCCCAGAAATTAAGTGTACGTCCGCTGGACGAAACAAAGGATGTTCCGCGCATCACAACGGAAAATATCAAAAAACCGATACTTGCAAGCAAAGCCCACCATGCCATTTTTGAGTACAACTTTATGGGTAACACATTCACCATGAGCAGAATTACCCCAATTCCAGTACCTAAAAATACTACCTGACGGAACAGGTATTTCATCGTGTTTCCGTGAGCCACACGATAGGCCAATGCGCCTGTTGAACTGTACACAATAAGCAGCGACAACACCGATAACAGCATCAGCACCATCCAAAGCACGCGGTCGCCCTTAAATAATTTCAGAATGGAATGTTGCATTACAAATTCCTTACTTCTTTTTTAAATTGATTTCCTCTGTCTTCGTAATTCTCAAATAAATCGAAACTTGCACACGCCGGCGATAAAAGTACCGTGTCGCCATTTCTTGCCAGGTAGTAAGCGGCTTTTACAGCCTCTTCCATGCTTGAAGCGTCCACGATGTCAGCCACGCAATCCCCAAAAGCTTCATGCAGTTTTGCATTGTTTTTTCCAAGACAAACAATTGCTTTCACCTTGTTAGTCACAAGTCCTTGCAACATGGTGTAATCGTTTCCTTTGTCCACTCCTCCGGCAATCCAGATCACCGGTTTGTGTACACTTTCCAACGCATACCACGATGAATTAACGTTCGTTGCTTTCGAGTCGTTGATAAACTCGATGCCATGAACTTTCAGAAAACGCTCTAAACGATGCTCCACACCAGTAAAGTCGGAAAGGCTTTCTCTCAATTGTTCATCCCTGATTTTTAATACCATGCTTGCGATGCCCGCGGCCATGCTGTTGTAGGTATTGTGTTTCCCCTGTAAAGATAAATCCAGTATCGACATGCTGAATTGATTTTGATTAAAGTTGATAATTATCCGATTGTCTCTCACACCTGCTCCAGGCCCGGCAGCCTCTCCCAACCCAAAAGGAAGTTGAACAGGTTTTATCTCTCTTTTATTTATTTCGTTTTGAATCACTTCATCGTCGTCGCAATAAACGAAGTAGTCATTTGCTGTTTGATTTTGAAGAATCCTGAATTTCGAGTCGGTGTAGTTTTGCATATCGTAGCCGTAACGATCGAGGTGATCGGGTGTAATGTTCATTAACACCGCTACATCGGCTTTGAAATCATACATTCCGTCAAGTTGAAAACTGCTTAATTCGATTACATACACATCAAAATCCTCTTCGGCTACCTGCCATGCGAAGCTTTTACCAACGTTTCCAGCCAGACCAACATTTACACCTGCTTTTTGCAGAATATGATAAGTGAGCAAAGTGGTAGTTGTTTTGCCGTTGCTTCCGGTAATACAAATGGTTTTGGCCGACGAAAACCGACCGCCAAATTCAATTTCCGAAATCACCGGAGTACCTTGCTCCTTTAGTTTTTTAACCAGCGGTGCAGTTTCCGGAATTCCCGGACTTTTCACAACCAGTTCAGCGCTCAGAATCTTTTCTTCAGAATGATGGCCTTCTTCAAAATCGATTTTATAATTTGAAAGAACGTCTTTGTATTTTTCCTTGATTTTTCCAAGGTCGGACACAAATACATCGTATCTCCTTTTTTGTGCAAGAATGGCTGCTCCAACGCCGCTTTCGCCTCCACCTAATATGGCTACCAATCCTTTCACTCTATCTCATTTTTAATGTTGCAATTGTGATCACTGCCAGAATAATTCCGACAATCCAAAAGCGTGTTACAATCTTCGGTTCGGGGAAACCTTTTTTCTGAAAATGATGATGAATCGGGCTCATCAGAAATACTCTTCGTCCTTCACCATATTTTTTCTTAGTGTATTTAAACCACCCCACCTGAATAACCACCGACAGGTTTTCGATCAGGAAAATCCCACACAAGAGTGGAATCAGAATTTCCTTGCGAATGATCACCGCGAACACAGCAAGAATTCCTCCCAGCGCCAAACTTCCGGTATCGCCCATAAAAACCTGTGCCGGGAAAGAGTTGTACCACAAAAATCCGACAGTGGCACCAATGAAAGCCGCAATAAACACAGTCAATTCACCAATGTTCGGGATGTACATGATATTCAGGTAATCGGCGTAAATAACGTTACCACTTACATAAGCCAAAATACCCAGTGTGGCCCCGCTAATCGCTGAAGTTCCGGTTGCCAGCCCGTCTATTCCGTCGGTAAGGTTTGCCGCATTCGACACAGCAGTAATAATCAAAATTATCGCGATGGCATAAACCAGCCATTTCAACCACCCTGCAGCATCGCCTGCAAAAGCTACCAACCATTCATAATCGAATTCGTTCTTTTTAATAAAAGGAATGGTTGTTTTGGTCGATTTCACATCTTCCATTACAAACTGATCTGTTGTCTCGCCGGTTGCCGGGTCAACAACTTGTTCTGTCAGAAAAGTTCCGTTCTCATCACTTACATGCTCACGAACTTTTACATCTTCGCTGATAAAAAGTGTGGCGGCAACAATGAGCCCCAAACTCACCTGACCCAGAATTTTAAATTTACCGGCCAGTCCTTCTTTATTCTTTTTGAAAACCTTGATATAATCGTCGATAAAACCGATCATCCCCAAGAATGCAGTAGTGATCAGCATCAACAGGATGTAAATATTATCGAGGCGGGCAAACAATAAAGTTGGGATAATAATGGCCATAAGAATGATGATTCCCCCCATCGTTGGCGTTCCCTGTTTTTGCATCTGTCCTTCAAGACCAAGATCGCGTACCTCGTCGCCTATTTGTTTACGCTGCAGAACCCGAATCAGCCTTTTCCCAAAAATCGTTGTAATAAACAACGAAAGAATAATTGCTGCTGCCGAACGAAATGAAATACCCGGTAGCATTCCAATTCCCGGAATATCGTATCCTTCTAAAAGCTTGTATAGCCAGTAAAACATAACTCGATTTTAATTTTTTAGTCCAAAACAGTTCCTTACTTCTTCTCTGTCGTCGAAATGATGTTTCACACCTTTTATTTCCTGGTAGTCTTCGTGTCCTTTGCCGGCAATAAGTATGATATCGCCCGGTTGTGCCAGCATCACCGCAGTTTTAATGGCATCGCGACGACTCACAATCGACACCACTTTATTTTTATATTGCGGCTCCACACCGGCTTCCATATCTTTAATTATTTCTTCAGGATCTTCGCTTCTTGGATTATCAGAAGTTAAAATAACTTTGTCGCTTGCAGCTAAAGCTTCCTGCGCCATTTCCGGGCGCTTTGTTTTATCGCGGTCACCACCGGCACCAACCACAGTAATTACCTGCTCGTTTCTTGTTCTAATTTCAGCAATTGCAGCCAACACATTTTTCAAAGCGTCGGGTGTGTGAGCATAATCAACAATGGCGTATTTGCCGTCTTCACTCCGAATGGTTTCGAAGCGGCCTTGTACCGATTGCAAATTGCTGATAATGGTTAACACCTCATCTTTGTCTTGCCCCAATTCAATGGCAGTGGCGTAAACTGCCAACAGATTCGACGCATTGAACAAACCAACAAAACGAGTCCATATTTCCTGCCCGTCCATATTCAGCAGCATTCCGTCAAAGTGGCTTTCAATTACCTTGCAACAGTAATCTGCCATGGTGCGATTTGAGTATGTCAGTTTTCGGGCTTTCGTATTTTGCAGCATCACCAAGCCATTTTTATCGTCAGCATTAACCAATGCAAAAGCATCTTTTGGCAAACCGTCGAAAAAGGCTTTTTTAGCTTTTATGTATTCAGCAAAAGTTTTGTGGTAATCGAGGTGGTCGTGCGTGATATTCGTAAAAATACCTCCCGCAAACTGAATCCCTGCGATGCGTTCCTGATGAATGGCATGCGAACTCACTTCCATAAAACAGTACTCACAACCTGCTTCTGCCATTTCAGCCATTAACTGCTGAATCTTCAATGCATCAGGTGTGGTGTGCGAGGCAACCTCCTCTTTCTCGTTTATTTTGTATGAAATTGTTGAAAGCAGACCAACATTGTAGCCCTGCATTCTGAATAGTTTATGCAATAAACTGGCGATACTGGTTTTTCCGTTTGTACCGGTAACACCAACAACCTTCATTTTTGATGATGGAGAACCATAAAAAGCAGCTGCTATTTCGCCTAACACTTTATTGGAATCTTCAACTTTTATATAAGTGACTGCAGCGGTTTGTTCTTCCGGAAGATCTTCACAAACAATTGTTGTTGCACCTTTTTCTATGGCAGTTCCAATAAAACGATGCCCGTCAACAGAAACACCCTTTTGCGCTACAAACAAATCATTCGCTGTGATTTTCCTTGAGTCGAACTGAATGCCGGCAACTTCTTTATCCATGCTACCAATGCATTCAACAATCCCTATATGTTCCAACAATTTCTCTAGTTTCATCTTAGCTTAATGAGAGATATACCGTTTGTCCCGGGCGATACGAGCTTCCGGGCCTTAACGATTGTTTTTTCACCTTTCCTATTCCGCTTATTTTCACTTTCAAGCCTGCATTTTCCAGGAGAAATATTGCATTGCTGACGCCCATTCCAACTACATCGGGAACAGCATTAACCGGCACCACATTCTCTTCCAGCACAATGATGCTGTCTTGCGTGTTCATCGACACCATTCTTGAATCGGGTAATCCTTGCACATTCTTTAACTCCAGTGCTTCTGCCAAACGAAGAATATCGTCGCGCTGCCCATTTTTTATCTCAGGAACATCCTCGCCGTCACGCTTATCATTTTCAGGCGATGGATTTGTTATCTGGCTGGCGTAAATCTTCTCTGATATCTCTTTAAAAACAGGTCCTGCTACCGCTGCTCCATAAATCGAATTCCGGGGCTTTTTAAAGGTCACTATCAACGAATACATCGGATTATCTGCAGGAAAATACCCCACAAACGAAGCGTAGTAAGCTCCGTATTCGTAACCTTTACCATCCGAACGAGCCACACGTGCAGTACCGGTTTTACCGGCAACTTTAAAATGTTCTCCCTGCACACCACGACCGGTTCCGTTCTGGCATACGCCTTCCAACATAGCCTGCGCTTTGCCAATGGTTTCTTTCGAAACGATCATCGGATTCAACAATTCGGGTTTAAATGTTTTTACCAAAGCACCACTATTGCGAATTTCCTTCACCAAACGCGGTTTTACCATGGCACCGTCGTTGGCAACTGCATTGTAAAAATTCAATATCTGCAATGGCGTAAGACGCAAATCGTAACCGTACGACATACGACCTAAAGTGGTAGTTCCCCACCAATCCGCATTTCCGGGGTATTTTATATATGGCTGTCCTTCTCCGGCCAGTTCCAGCTCCAAAGGTTTTTGAATACCAAATCCATAAATCCGGTCCACATAATCTTTTGGATTATTTGTATACTTCGACAATATCACTTTTGCCGTACCAATATTCGATGACTGCTCCAGGATTTGTTTCACATTTATTTTTCCGCAAGCATGATCGTCAGTAATTTTTTCCTGCGCCCAATAACCGTTTCCGGTATCAAATACATCACTGGTATCCACCACGCCGTCTTCCAGTGCCACCATTAACGAGACCAGCTTAAATGTAGACCCCGGTTCGTAACAACCACGATGACCGAGTGCGTAATTATCTTTTTCATAGAATCCTTCTTCTGTTTTACCGAGGTTCGCAATCGCTTTTATCTCCCCGGTTTTTACCTCCATCAACACCGCAGTAGCCCATTCCGGATTCGATTTCAGCGCCTGTTTGTACAAAGCACTTTCGGTAATGTCCTGCATTTTTACATTAATGGTGGTAATAATATCCATCCCATTTTGTGGCTCAATCTCAGTTCGTGTTACCCAACGACCGGAAAGGTTTTGTTTGTAGCTGATACCGTTTTCGCCACGCAAATACATTTCGTACGAACGCTCCAAACCGTTGTACCCCACCGGAACCGGAGTTAAGGCATTTTCTTTATTTAAACTACCAATAGTTCGCTGAGCCAAAATCCCAAGTGGGTTGAGACGTTTGTTCTCCTGCTCCACGATTAGCCCACCACCAAATCGTCCGCGGCGCAAAATCGGGAAGTTTTTGAATTCTTGTAATTGATTGTAATCTATTTTATCAGGAGTGAGCAGATAACCACGATTCCTGTTTTTATAGGCAGAACGTAAACGTCGTGCATATTCCTTTTTCGATGCATCTTTGTAAAAACCCGATAAATACCAGGCTAGCGAATCCACCTCGTTATCGAAAACTTTTTTAACGCCTTCGGCTGCCAAATCGATGCGGATTTTATATCCCGGAACCGACGTAGCCAAAACACTGCCGTCGTCGGCACAAATTGTTCCCCGCACCGGTGGAATTACAACCGTATTATTGCTCAGGTTTTTCTCAATTTTCTGCCAGCGTTCGTTTTTAATCTGCTGCACAGAAACAAGTTTCACCACAACATAAGCACCAAACAACGTCAACACGAAGTATACAATTGCAATACGCGATAATATGGTTTTCCTGATCCCCACTTCTAATCTTCTTTTTCAACCGTTATTTTTTGCGGCGGACGCATTGGCTCCTGCAAACCAATTCCGGCCTCCTCAACTCGTTTTGCTACTTCCGACGGACGACTGGCGTCCATCAATTTGGCAGAAAGTGTTACCGATTCCGATCGCAACTCTTCCAGTTCTTCCTGCAACACCACAATTTCGCGCAACGTACTTTCCGACCAGTTTCGGTTAGCGATTAACAACAAACCCAAAACAGCAAGAAATCCCACAAACGGCATTTGCCGCAAAGTGCGCTCATCAGTCAAGATGGTACCTCCGATGAAAGACTTCATTCCGGCACGTTTTCTTGTATTTTTATTTTGTTCTGCCATCCTTAAATTAGTTCTGCTATTCTAAGTTTTGCACTTCTCGACCGAGGGTTTGTCTTCAACTCCTCTTCTCCGGCCACAATCACTTTTCGGTTTATGATTTTAAAAGGTGACTGTACATTTCCGTAAAAGTCCTTCTCGATCTTTCCTTCAAAATTTCCCGACTTCATAAAATTCTTACACAAACGATCTTCCAAACTGTGATAAGTAAGAATTACCAGGCGACCGCCGGGTTTCAGAATATCGAGCGAAGTAGCCAGAAATTCGCGCAAGGCCTCCATTTCTTCGTTCACTTCAATGCGAAGTGCCTGAAAAACCTGTGCTAAATATTTATTCTCGATCGCTTTTGGCGCACACAACGATGCAATTTCTTTTAAACGCGTAGTTGTTTTTATCGGCGCTTCGTTTCGGGCTTTTATGATTTGTGCCACCAGTTTTCGGGCGTTTTTCACTTCGCCATACATCCGGAATATCATCTGAAGCTTTTCTTCGTCGTACTCATTCACCACTTTTGCGGCATCAAGTCCGGCTTCGCGATTCATACGCATATCGAGCGGTGCATCAAAACGAAAAGAGAATCCGCGCTCCGCTTCATCAAACTCGTGCGACGAAACACCAAGGTCCGCAAACACAGCATCTACCTGCTCTACATCGTAATACTTCAGAAAATTGCGTACGTAACGAAAATTATGACGACTAAAAAAAAGCCGGTCATCCTCTATGGCATTCCCGGCAGCGTCTTCATCCTGATCGAAAGCAAACAAACGACCACTACTGTCAAGTGCATTCAAAATCATTGCCGAATGACCGCCACCTCCAAAGGTAGCATCGACAACACTGGCCCCGGGATGCAGATTCATCCCTTCGATACTTTCGGCTGCCAAAACCGGTATGTGATAAACATCAGACATCTTCCCTACAAATCAAATTCTCTCAACATGTCCAGATAAGCATCATCAGATATATCGTCGGCTTGCGCCACGATCTCGTTGCTCAGGCTAATAGAGGCGCCCATTCCAAGAAATGTCACCTTGCCCTCCAGGTTCGCGTACTTTAAATATTCATCAGGAATATTTATCCGACCGTTTGCGGCGAGACTAACCGGAGCAAAATTCCGAAAGTACTGACGCAATGCTGCAAAGTGTGCAGGATTGGTACTGGCGCGTACTTTCGCCTGAAACTTCTCCACTTTCTCCTGCCAAACTTCCATCGGATGAATATCGAGGCATTTTCCCAGTCGGTTTTTCTCCAGAACAACCTGATCAGAAATATCATCGCCCATCGCCTTCTTAAAAGCCGACGGAAGAACCACCCGCCCTTTGTCGTCGATGGTTGCCTGATATGTTCCTGCGAAAAATGCCATAAATTCCTAAAAGTCTTTTTATCAAGTGTAAAAATACAATTTTATTCCATTCTATACCATATTATTCCATTTCATTCCACTACGCGTTTTACACTTTTTGTTGATAAACCACTAACAAAGTGTTTAAAACATGTTCATTCTTGTTAAAAACCCAAATTCAAATACTGATTTCCAACCAATTAAAAACATCAAAACAAAACCAACACATCGTTAATAACTCGCTTTTGGCAGAATTTATTTTACCCGCTAACACTTCACCTTCAGAAAATCAGACCGGAAAAAAGCAAAAGAAGAGAATGACGAAACGAAAGATCAGAATCGTCACATTTTTCAGATTAAGCATTTTTTAGTTAATTGCCGATGCAAATAAACCAGAAATGTCTACAGAAAATAGCACAAAAAGCTACAAGCCAATTCGAATCAGGGAGGTATTTGCCGCCAAAAGTCCGGGACTGGCAAAGTTTATCCCGGGATTTGTATATCGCTACCTGAACAACATTTTGCACCTCGACACGGTAAACACTTTTCTTGAAAAGTACGGACACCTTAAGGGGATTGAATTTGTCGACCAGGTAGTTGAGGAGTTTAATGTGCGGGAATTCGTTCACAATAGCGAAAACATTCCGGAGTCAGGTCGTTACATTTTTGCCAGCAACCATCCGCTGGGAGGTTTCGACGGTATGTTACTTATGAAAAACGTGGAAGCACGACTGGGTTCTTTTAAGTTTTTAGCCAACGATATTCTACTGAATATTCCACAACTAAGCCCGGTTTTTGTACCGGTAAACAAACATGGCGGACATGCGCGTGAAGCTGCAAAAAAACTTTCGGAATGCTACAATTCAGACGATCAGATATTGATCTTTCCATCAGGACTGGCCTCCCGAAAAATAAAGGGGCAGATTATGGATCTGGAGTGGAAAAAGCATTTTATCAGCAAAGCAGTACAACACAAACGCGACATCATTCCGGTTTTTATCAGCGGAAGAAACTCGAACCGGTTTTACCGAACGGCAAAATTCAGGAAGTTTTTCAGAATAAAGTGGAATCTCGAGATGTTTTTTCTTCCGGATGAGACAATGAAACACCAAAATACCGATGTACATCTTTATTTCGGGAAACCAATACCATATACCACTTTCGACCACTCGAAGACACACCAGCAGTGGGCCGAGTGGGTAAAAGCAAAAACTTACGAACTGAAAGAAAGTTCTGATACAGTAAATTAAACAATATTATAGAACAGCTTTAGCATGATTTTTTTAATTTTGTATTCCAATTTTCAAAAAGAGGAAGTTTGAAACAAGTGAGTCAAGTCTAGCGTAATGTCTTTTAGACACAATTTCACACACTTGTTTCAGAAATGGGGTACAGATAGTTAAACAGTTTCTTATGAAGGAAATTATAGCACCTATAGATAGAGAAGCAATTTATGCAGAACTAACACCTGAAAAATTACTTCGCAAAACCAACAAAGGTGGCAACGAAATATATATTGTAACAGCTCACGACTCACCTGCAATTATGCACGAACTGGGTCGTTTGCGCGAAATCACATTCAGAGATGCAGGTGGCGGAACCGGCAAGGAAACCGACATCGACAGCTACGACACAGCAACAAAACCATACAAACAACTGATTGTTTGGGATCCGGATGCTAAAGAGATTCTAGGTGGCTACCGTTATGTGTTGTGCGCCGATGCTCCACGCGATGAAAATGGCGACATTAAACTGGCCACATCGCGGGTTTTTCATTTTTCAAAAGAATTCGAAGAAAATTACCTGCCATATACATTGGAATTAGGACGTTCGTTTGTTCAACCGGCCTACCAATCGAGCAAAGCCGGTGCAAAAGCACTTTTTGCACTCGACAACCTTTGGGACGGACTGGGAGCACTTACCGTTGATCATCCGGAAATAAAATATTTCTTTGGAAAGATTACGATGTACGAACACTTCCACAACGAAGCCAGAAACCTGATACAGTACTTCTTTAAAAAATACTTCCGCGACAAGGAAAACCTGGTGTATCCATACAATCCGGTAGAGTTTGATATTGATATGCCTGCCATGAAAAAACTTTTTAATGGCACAAATTACAATGAAGACTATAAAATTCTGGTACAAAATGTAAGAGCATTTGGAGAAAATATTCCTCCGCTGGTGAATGCCTACATGAACCTTTCTCCTTCGATGAAAACTTTCGGAACGATCAGGAACGAAGTGTTTGGAAATGTTTTGGAGACAGGAATCATTGTAACGATCGACGATATTTACAGCGTGAAAGTTGATCGCCACATTGAAACTTACATTAAAGGGAAAGAAGACAGTGAGTGGGAAACTCCTGAATAGAGAATAAAAAAACAGCTATAAAAAATGCCCCGATGCAAAACAGCATCGGGGCATTTTTTTATCTGATCAGAGCAATTACTTAGTAAGCTCTTTCGTCTTTTCCTTCAACAAAGTTAATGAACGATCCGTTTACCACACGGTTTCCTCCGGGCGTTGGATAGTTTCCGGTAAAATACCAGTCACCCAAATCGTTCGGACAAGCTTTATGCAGGTTCTCGATCGACTGATAAACGATCTCCACCTCAGCTTTACACTCTTCCGGTTTTAACAACTCGGCGATTTTATCAGAAATCTGCTCAGCAGTGAATGGCTTATAAATCTCTCGTACGTAATTCACCATTTCTTCTTTTGGCAGATTCTCCTGATCCTTGCATTTCTTGTACACCTTCTGAATCAACGATTCTTTTCCGTGATCTTTTAACAACTCAATAGCGGCGTTAAAAGCAATGAATTTATCCAGGCGAGCCATGTCGATTCCATAACAGTCAGGATAACGAATTTGTGGTGCCGAAGAAACAACGATGATCTTTTTCGGACTCAAACGATCGAGGATACGCAGAATACTCTGCTTTAAAGTAGTTCCCCTAACAATCGAATCGTCGATAATCACAAGCGTGTCTGTATTCTTATGAATTACACCGTAAGTAACATCATAAACGTGAGCCACCAAATCGTCGCGACTGGCATCGTCGGCAATAAAAGTTCGCAGCTTAACATCCTTTATTGCAATCTTTTCCACACGTGGCTCGAACGATAAAATTCGTTTGATATCCTTATCGGTTAACGAACCATTTTTTTGCTGAATCTGATCAATTTTCCAGTCAACCAAATGGTTGCGAACACCTTCTACCAAACCGTAGAAAGCTGTTTCCGCTGTGTTTGGAATATAAGAGAAAACTGTATTCTCGTAGTCGTAATCAACTGCTTTTAAAACAGTAGACGTCAATAAACGTCCCAATTGTTTACGCTCCTCGTAAATAGCCTTGTCGCTACCACGCGAGAAATAAATACGTTCGAACGAACAAGATTTTCTTTTATGCGGCACACGGATCATTTCTTTCGAAACTTTTCCGTCCTTTTTAATGATCAGTCCTTCTCCCGGGCCAATTTCCTGAACTTCTTGTTCCTGCAGATTCATTACTGTCTGGATTACCGGACGCTCTGAAGCCACAACAACAATCTCATCATCGGCATAATAATGTGCCGGACGAATTCCCCAAGGATCGCGAACAACAAAAGCATCGCCGTGTCCGATTAAACCAGCCATGGCATAACCACCGTCCCAATCTTTTGAAGCACGCTCCAGAATATTCTGAATATCAAGATTCTGCTCGATTAATGGCGATATCTGCTCGTTATCGTATCCTTCGTTTTTGTATTTTCTGAAAAGTAACTGGTTTTCTTCATCAAGGAAGTGTCCAACTTTTTCAAGCGCAGTTACCGTGTCGGTGTATGCTTTTGGATGCTGGCCCAGACTCAACAGTACATTAAAAAGTTCGTCGGTATTGGTAAGGTTAAAGTTACCCGCCAAAACCAGGTTACGCGATTTCCAGTTATTCTGACGCATAACCGGGTGCGTAAAGTCGATACTGTTTTTACCAAAGGTACCGTAGCGCAAGTGGCCCAGGTACAAATTTCCGGCAAAAGCAAAATTTTTCTCCGCCCACTCCGGATCATTAATATCAAAATCGTGTCGCTTTGCTTTTTTCAAAGGTTTGTTCACCTTATCAAAAACATCCTTAATCGGGTTGGTCTCAACCGATCGGAAACGACTTATGTAAGGATTTCCGGGATCAAGGTCTGATTTTACACAACAAATTCCGGCGCCATCCTGCCCGCGGTTGTGCTGTTTCTCCATTAAAAGATACAGCTTATTCAACCCATACTTCCAGGTGCCGTATTTTTTTTGATAATAAGAAAGCGGTTTTAACAAACGGATTAAAGCAATGCCACACTCGTGTTTTATCTGGTCACTCATACTGATTTTGTTTCAACAATGGAAATTCGATTACATCAGGAACAATAAACGCAGAAGGATAATCTTTTTGAACTTGCTTATACAATTTCAGAGCCTCATTTTTGGTTCTAAAATCGCCAACACGAACCCGGAAGTTCGGTGCTATAAATTTTATATGAACCGGAAAATCGGGATAGTCTGTAAGGAATTCGGTTTTGGTATTCAGGGCTTGTTCCTTTGCGTCCATACTCGAACTAAAAAAGATTTCAACTCTAAAACCACTCATCCCCTCTCTTTTCTCGTTCTTTTCGATGTGCCATTTTAGCATTTTGTCCAGCCGCGCGTCTCTGTTCACGTCCAACCCGTCGACAATTGCAATGCCTGTTGTATCAACCGACAATTCTGAAATTGTATCAACCTGAGCGAACGAAAATGTTGTGGCCAGCAAACCAACTAAAATCAGCAAAAAAGTCCTCATTGTTCCTTTTTTATTGAGTGGGCAAATATAATTTAAAAACATATAAAACACGAACGGTTTTTATCCACAAAACATTGCCTTTAATCTTTAAGTAATATGAACAAGGCAAAATCCACCTTTTTAGCTGTTAATATTTTTTATGTTTTTAGAATTTAAAACTTCGAATAACTTTGCCCAAAGGAATTACAAGTAAAAGCATTATGGGAAATTTAGTAGAAGAATTTGGCGCGTACAGAGCAAAAATGAATGAAAAGATTCTGGCTGCCGACAACAAAGTTTTAAAACGAATTTATAGTCTGGATACATTAACCTACCAAGACGGCGCTTTGGGTGCCAATGTTAAAGAAATGCTTGGTTTAGCCACATCGCTGGTATTACGTTGCGACGACTGCGTAAAGTACCACCTGGAAAAGTGCCACGAGTTAAATGTTACTACCGACCAGATATTTGAAGTGTTTAGTATTGCCAATGTGGTGGGCGGCACAATCTGTATCCCGCATACCCGAAGAGCCGTTGAATACTGGGAAGAACTTAACAATTTGAAAAAAGATTAAACAATTTGGGATTTAATTGTTATTATTAAAATCTAATTCAGTTTTATTATGAGTAAAATATTCGCGATCACATCCTCAGGCAAAACCGAAAAGTCGTTTCTCGACCTGCGTTTTGGCAAATGTGAATTCCTCGTATTGTTTGATGTGGAAAAGAACCAGTATTCAATTGAAGAGAATCCTTTTATTGGAGAATCGCACAGTGGAATTAAACTGGTTGACTTTTTGAAAAATCATGGTGTAACTACCATTGTTACAGGCGAAGTGGGGCCGATGGTTAGCGAACGTTTAGAAAAAGAAAAACTTCAACTTGTTTTATTGCACGAAGAACGCATTCGCGTTGACGAAATAATGGATCGTATTAGCAATTAGTACAGGTCGGGATTTAAAAAGGGAACCAAAGCCAACTCAACCGCCTGTTTGTACAAGGCGGTCCTGTTTATTTTATTGTTGGTAAGCAATCCCACCGCTCCTGTTTTTTGCTTCGAATTTTCCTGCTTAAATAATATATCGTTGGCATGGCCCAACTCGTAACCCTGCTCAATTAATTCGGCAACTTTTACTGGCAATTGGAATGTGGTTGTTCGTGCTCTGCCTGTTTTCTCGCCCGACGAGATTACAATCCAGGCAAATGCTTCCAGTTTTCCCTGTTTCGAACAAAGTCCACCTTCGATGCCTACCCAAAAATCCGCAGCTTTAGAGTCCGAGCATGCACTCCGCACCCGGTTCTCTGCTCCAAGTAATGTTTCCTCATCACTTTTGGGTTGATCCGAAACACCCGACGCCACTGAAACTCCTTCCACTTCAATCTTCGAATAGTAGGTAGAAAATCCCAATTGTACTGCATTTAGTTTTACCGGATTTTTTGAGGCAACAACAATTTTCATAAAATAACTTTTGGCGGAATTTAGCGATTTCTAAGGAATTATTACTTTCGTTGATCTCAAACTTATAGCATGATAGTAAGACAAGCAACAAAAAAAGATCACGAGGCAATAGTGCAGTTTCAGTTGGCCATGGCGCACGAAACCGAGGGCATTGAACTGCACCAACCAACAGTTATAAAAGGCGTTGAAGCGGTGCTTAATAACGGCGATAAAGGGCATTATTACGTTACCGAAGTTGACGGCGAGGTAGTAGGATCGTTGTTAACCACTTTCGAATGGAGCGACTGGCGCAACGGTACCATACTTTGGATACAGTCGGTTTACGTTAAGCCGGAATTCAGACGCAAAGGCGTTTATCGAAAAATGTATTCTTATTTAAAAGATAAGGTGAGTAAAGCCGATAACCTGAACGGAATTCGTCTGTATGCCGACAAAACAAATCTTCCGGCCCAAAAAACATACGAAACACTTGGCATGAACCAAGATCACTATGTAATGTTTGAATGGTTGAAATAGGGAGAATTCAACTCCAAACAACAGGAAAAAGGGGAAACATGAGCAGTTATCTATATAAACTTATTGCAGAGGGAGAACATCAGCAGCAGGATTTTAAGTTTTGTATTAACGACTCGAAAAAAATTGCAAAATCGTTGGTGGCATTTGCCAATACCGATGGCGGACGTTTGTTGATCGGCGTTAAAGACAATGGTAAAATTGCGGGCATTAGCAGCGACGAAGAGTTTTATATGATTGAAGCTGCGGCTAAAATTTACAGCCAACCTCCCATAAACTTCACTACTCAACAATGGCAGGTTGAAGGAAAAACAGTGTTGGAAATAGGTATCGAAGCGAGCGAGACAAAACCTCATTACGCAAAAGACGAAAATGGGAAATGGCTGGCCTATATTCGTATTAAGGATGAAAACATTCTGGCCCATAAAATTCAGCTTGAGGTTTGGAAAAAGGAACAAAGCACGAAAGGTGTATATTTTACCTATTCGGAAGACGAACGATTCCTCATCGATTTTTTGAAAAATAATGAATCCATTACCTTCTCGAAATTTATGCGTAAGGCACAGCTGCAACGCAAAAAAGCAGAAGAAATATTAAGCAATTTTGTAATCATCGATATAATTAAAATGTGTACCACCCAAAATGGAACACACTTTGTATTAAATACCGAATTCGATCGGGATGAAATCGACAAGTTCGTATGATCCTGAAAACCATTAATGATTTTTTATTGTTTATTTAAAATTCAATTGTAAAAATGAAATACATTTACAGCTCAATAAAAAGAAAAAATATGTTTCAAAGAATTTTTATCGCACTTACCATGTGCATTTTAAGCGTTGGAGCATTTGCGCAAGATGCTTACCTAACTGCTGAATCGGAAGATACCGACAAAATCTACCAGGGTACTGAACCTTACGAGGTAAAAATGTACACTCAAAAATTTAAAACAGATAAACCCAAAAACATCATCTTCCTTATTGGAGACGGAATGGGAGCTGCTCAGGTTTTTTCGGGTATCACAGCAAATCAGGGTAAATTATTTTTAGAAAACTGTCGCCACATTGGGTTTTCAAAAACACAATCGGCTGACAACTATATTACCGATTCTGCTGCCGGCGGAACAGCTTTGTCGTGTGGTGTAAAAACATACAACGGCGCTATTGGTGTTGATGCTGATACCGTTAAAGTAAAATCGATTTTGGAAGCTGCCGAAGAAAACGGGCTGGCAACCGGGCTGGTTTCGACCTCGGCAATTACACATGCCACACCTGCATCGTTTATTGCCCACCAACCCAACCGTGGAATGTACGAAGAAATTGCAGCTGACTTTTTAGAAACTGATATCGATGTTTTTATTGGCGGTGGTATTTCACATTTTATCGCCCGTAAAGATGGCCGTAATTTAATGACCGAATTAAAGGACAAAGGATATACGGTTGAAAGCGACATAAATAAAATAAGCGAGGTAAAATCAGGTAAACTAGCCGGATTAACTGCCCAGGTTCATAACCCGCGTATGAGCGAACGCGGCAATATGCTTCCTGTTGCCACTACAACGGCACTGGATATTCTTGACAATAACAAGAAAGGTTTTTTCCTGATGGTTGAAGGTTCTCAAATCGACTGGGGCGGCCACGCCAGCAGCACAGTTTATGTGGTGGAAGACATGCTCGATTTTGACCAAACTATTGGAAAAGCGCTGGAATTTGCGGCAAAAGATGGTGAGACGCTGGTATTGGTAACTGCCGACCACGAAACAGGAGGAATGGCACTTACTGGAGGCGACATGAGTACAGGAATGGTTAAAGCCGATTTCCCGACAACGGACCATACTGCAGTAATGGTTCCGGTATTTGCTTACGGTCCCGGTGCTGAGGAATTTATAGGTATTATGGAAAATACCGACATTCATAACAAGATGAAAAAACTGCTACTTGGCAAATAGGAAAAACCTTATATTTCATGAAACCGGCATTGACAAATCACGTTCAATGCCGGTTTTTTTTATGATATCTCGGCATTGTTTACTATTTTTCCGCCCAAAACCACTCTTATGAAAGAAGCATTGGAAGTTCTCGATAATGTCAGGTTAAATTTTTCGCCCTCCGGTTTAGTGGCTCTTAATGTAACCATTGCCTTTATAATGTTTGGCGTTGCCCTCGACATTAAAATCGAGCATTTCAAACAACTTGTAATGCGTCCCAAGTCGGTTATTGTTGGTGTAATCTCGCAATTTGTATTGCTTCCGGCGGTAACATTTTTATTTGTTTTATTATTAAATCCCACTCCTACAGTAGCACTCGGGATGCTGTTAATTGCTTCGTGTCCGGGTGGTAATATTTCGAATTTTATGAGTGCGCTGGCAAAAGGAAATCTTGCTTTATCCGTGAGTTTAACAGCCATTGCAACGCTTTCAGCTACGTTTATGACCCCGATAAATTTCGCATTTTGGGGCGATCTGTATATTAATTTCTACAATAATCAAGGTGCCGGCGACTATCTCGTTCCTATAAAAATCGACTTCCTTCAAATGATTCAAACGGTAGTAGTTTTATTAGGAATACCGGTTATTTTAGGTTTGGCAGCAGCGCAGTATCTCCCTAAATTAACACTCAAGATTAAAAAGCCTATTCGTAAATTATCGATCATAATTTTTATTGCTTTTGTGGTTGTTATGCTGAATAATAATTTCGAACATTTTAAAAACTTCATACACCTTATTTTTCTTATCGTCCTGATTCACAACGCACTGGCTTTGCTGGCAGGTTTTAGCATCAGCAGTGTATTCCGACTGCCCAAAATCGATAAACGTACCATTACTATCGAAACCGGAATTCAAAACTCAGCACTGGCACTGGTACTCATGTTTAATCCTAAAATCTTCCCACCCGAACTGGAATTGGGTGGCATGACAATTATTGCGGCCTGGTGGGGCGTTTGGCATATTTTAAGCGGATTTGCCGTATCTTCGTTTATGGCTCGTTTTAAATTAACGAAATAGTTAGTTTTGCAGGATGAAACAAGCATGCTATTTTCAAAACACATAAAACAGAAATAGTACTTATTTTTAGAAGTTCCCTGTTTGCGACAGACGGGCATTTTATAGCATTGCAAAAACAATTGTAAGATAATGAAATACGAAAAGTGGTCATTTGGATACTGGCTTTTTAAACAGTACATCCGTTTTGCCGACTGGATCATTCATGATAAAATCATTTTAACCGGGGAGGAAAATATCCCGAAAAATAAACCGCTACTTTTTGCACCCAATCATCAGAATGCGCTCAGCGATCCCCTGGCAATTCTTTTGCACACCCGTTTTCAACCAGTGTGGCTGGCTCGGGCCGATATCTTTAAACCCGGTATCATTACACTCATTTTGCGCTTTCTGAAAATTATGCCCGTGTACCGGATGCGCGACGGTAAAGATCAACTCGCAAAAAATGAAAAAACTTTTGCCGACTCCATAAAAGTATTGGAAAATAATTTTGCGCTGGCACTCTTTCCTGAGGCAGCTCATTCGGCAAAACGTCAAATGTTATCGCACAAAAAAGCTGTTCCGCGTATTGTTTTTCAGGCTGAAGAAAAAGCCGATGGGAACCTGGATATCCACATTGTACCAACCGGAATTTATTACAGCAGCTACTGGAAATTCAACCGAAGCGTGCTGGTTAATTTTGGTGAGCCACTGTTGGTGAACGACTTTCTGGAAGCCTACAACGAAAATCCCAGTGCGGCGACACTTAAACTTCGCGATGCTCTGGAGAAAGCCATTGAACCACTTACCTTAAATATTAAAAGTAAGGAGAATTACGAGAGTTTTGAGTTGATTCGTTCGATTTTCGGAAATGCTTTTGCGAAGAAATCAGGGTTGCAAAAAGGATTTGTCAACCGTTTCAAAACCGATCAGCAACTTATGAAAAAGCTCGATGAGCTGGAAATAAGCGACAAAGATAAAACCAATAAAGTGTGCCAGGCAACCACAAGTTTCGAAACCAAAGTGAGGAAACACGGATTACGCTCGTGGCTGGTGGAAAACCCGGAGAACAACTTCTGGAAACTTGGATGGAATAAACTTATCCTGTTAATCACGTTGCCGTTTTTTGCTTTTGGCTTTTTATTCAACGCCATTCCATTTTTTATTATCGATACAATTATTCGAAAAAAAATAAAAGACTTTGCCTTTTGGAGTTCATTCTCGCTAGTGTTGGGATTCGTGATTTTCCCCATCGTATATTTACTTGAACTTTGGGCAGTTTCGGCGTGGCTCCCCTTGTGGTGGCATAAATTATTGTTCTTTGCCTCACTCCCTTTTATCGGGAAACTGGCATTTCGCTGGTACATTCTGCTGCTTAAAACAATTGGCCGAGGCCGGCTTTTCCTGCTGAAAAGCTTCAAAAAGGAACAATGGGAAAAGCTAAAAAATCAACAAATCCAACTTTTTAATGAACTCAACGAAATAGTCTGAAACAAATCATAGACAAGCTGAAACCTTAAAAACTACAACCATGGCCGACAAACTAAAAGACACCTTGTTCCCGTTGGAGAAAGTACAACTTTTCGCAAGCGTTTTAAAAGAAGTGTATCCACCATTTCAGTCGGAAGAGTTTGTTTCTGCCGTGTGCGATAAGGACTGGCCGGAACGCGAGTTAAAAGAAAAAATGCGGCATACCACTTTATGTCTGCATCAGTTTTTACCGGAAGATTTTGAAAAAGCAGTTGAATTATTGGTGGCCATTGTACCAAAAGTTACCGGTTTCGAAGCCATTGTTTTACCCGACTATGTTGAAGTTTATGGACTGGAACACTGGGATGTTGCTTTACCTGCTCTCGGAGAACTCACCAAATGTGGAAGTTCCGAGTTTGGAATAAGACCTTTCTTAATAAAGGATCTGGAAGGCGCGATGAAATACATGCTTGCATGGGCCGATAATGATGATTTTAAAGTGCGACGTTTTGCCAGCGAAGGATGCCGGCCGCGCCTGCCGTGGGCTTCGGGAGTTCCTGCCTTGAAAAAAGATCCGTCGCTCATCCTGCCAATTCTGGAGAAATTAAAAGACGATCCGGAAGAGTTTGTGCGAAAAAGTGTGGCCAATAACCTGAACGATATTTCAAAAGATCATCCGGAACTGGTACTTGATATCTGCGAGCGCTGGCAGGGCAACTCAAAAAATACCGACTGGATTATAAAACACGCCTGCCGCACGCTGTTGAAACAAGGAAACAAAAAAGCGATGTTGCTGTTTGGTTTTGCCAATCCTGAGCTGATGAAAGTAGAGGATTTTCAACTTTCCAACACTTCGCCATCCATTGGCGACGACATTTCATTCAGTTTCGATCTCGCCCTCAATATCAAACAAAAGCAAAAAGTGCGTATCGAATACATTGTTCATTTTGTAAAGGCCAGCGGCAAAACATCGCCAAAGGTTTTTCAGATAAAAGAAGTGGAAATGAAACCGGGCGTGCACACCATCAGCAAAAAACACACCTTCAAAAACATGTCGACACGTAAACATTACCCCGGCGAACATACTTTCGAGATTGTAATTAATGGCGATGTAAAAGCATCGGCCAAACTCCAACTCCGATAATTTTATCCATGAATATTGAAATAAGAAAAGCAACTGAAAAAGATTTTCCGGCAATTTACGGACTCATCCGCGAACTTGCTGAATTTGAAAAAGGCCTCGACAAAGTGAGTAACACTTTGGAACAAATGCACGAGCAGAAGGACTGTTTTGAGTGTTTTGTTGCCGAAACCGAAGACAATGAAATTGTGGGAATGGCACTTTATTTTTTCACCTATTACACCTGGGTTGGCAAATCGTTTTACCTCGAAGATTTGTACGTAAAAGAAGCCTGGCGCGGCAAAGGGCTGGGCACTCGATTAATGGATAAAATGATTGAAGTGGCAAAGGCCGAAAAGTGCAAACGTTTCCGTTTACAGGTGCTTCACTGGAATCAGGCGGCCATAAATCTGTACGAAAAAAGCGGTTTTACTGTGGATAAAACGTGGTACAATTGTGACATTCACGATTTGCATTCCTTTGACTAGATAAAGAATTTGCGGAGTCAACAAACTTTACTTCTCAAAATAATTCACAAAAAAAGGGTGCCGACTTACCGGCACCCCTACTAACACTAACTATCTGAAATTTAAAAAGCTTTATGTACTTTTTCCATCCATTCTGTTTTACTTACTGCGAATGGCAACTCTGCTTTAATATCGGCTGATGATGCACCAACCAATACTTTGTAATCACCTGCGTCGGTAATCCACGCTTGCTCCAAAGTATTAAATGAAGCCACATCAGCTTTGCTGAAGGTAAGCGTTACAGTTTCGCTTTCGCCCGGCTGCAATTCTGCAGTTTTAGCAAATGCTTTCAGTTCTTTTACAGGCTTGTCGGCATACTTGCTTTCAGGAGCCGAAACGTACAACTGAACCACTTCTTTACCTGCGTAATCGCCGGTGTTTTTAACGCTTACTGTTACGGTGTACTCTCCATTGCTTTCGCTCAATTTAGCACCACCGTACGCAAAAGTTGTGTATGATTGTCCGTATCCAAACGGATAAGAAACAGGCACGTCATATTTCTCGAAATAACGGTAGCCAACGTAAATACCTTCGGCGTATACAGTGAAATCAACATTTCTGCGTTTGTCGCTTACTGTTCTTTCGGCGCTCATAAATCCGGCAAAGTCAAGTTTTTGCTCTTCGGCAGTTGCAGGGAAGTTTTCTGATGACCAGTGGTCTTCGAATTTAACCGGGTAAGTAGCTGTTAATTTACCCGATGGATTTACTTTACCTGTTAACGCATCAGCAATGGTATTTCCACCTTCTTGTCCGGCCTGACCGGCTAACAACACTGCATCAGGAATATTTTTCCAACTGGCGGTTTCAATTACACCACCAATATTCAGGATAACAATCGATTTTTTACCGGCAGCCTGGAAAGCTTTACTTACAGCAGAAATCAAACCAATTTCGTTTTCAGAAAGGAGGAAATCGCGGTCTAATTTACGATCCATAAATTCGCCTGAAATACGACCGATAGTAATAATTGCTACATCGTTTGCTTTTACAGCTTTTGCCAGCATATCTTCTGAAGGGATGAACTCATCAGGACGGACTTTAGGCAAGAATGCTGAAATCCCCTCAGCTCCCTGTTCATTTTTGGCAGCTTCTGCTGCTAAATACTCCTCGTACGATTTAGTAATATCTTTGCTCAGTTTGTATCCGGCATTTGTCATACCTTCAATTAATGAAACAGTATAAGCTTTATTTACATCGCCCGAACCTGTTCCTCCGGCAATCAAGTCGTAAGAAGTGATACCAAAGGCAGCAACTTTTTTAACTGATGATGACAATGGCAAAACTTCACCTTTGTTTTCAAGTAAAATCATACCTTCTGCCGCCGACTGACGTGTAATCTCAGCATGCTTTTTTAGGTCTGGCTTATTCGAAAACTCGTAAGCTTTAAAACGAGGCGAACGAAGAACAAGCTCCAACACGCGGTTTACACACACGTCAACATCTTCCATAGAAAGTTTTCCGCTTTTCATTCCGGCTACCAATGCGTTAAATTGTTCAGGACGTCCCGGTTCCAGCAAGTCGTTACCTGCTTCAATTTGTGCTACTGCATCAGTACCTCCAAACCAGTCGGTCATTACCAGGCCTTTGAAACCCCACTCTTCACGCAAAATATCAGTCAGCAAGTCTTTTCTTTCCGAAGTATAAACTCCGTTTACATAGTTGTACGAGCTCATTACTGTCCATGGCTGCGATTCTTTAACGGCAATCTCGAAACTTTTCAGGTACAATTCACGCATTGCACGAGGCGAAACACGCGAGTCGTTACCGGTACGGTTCGTTTCCTGGTTGTTGGCCACAAAGTGTTTAATCGATGTTCCAACACCATTACTTTGTACACCACGCACCATGGCAGCAGCAATTTTTCCCGATACAATCGGATCTTCCGAATAGTACTCGAAGTTACGTCCGTTTAACGGGTTACGCTGAATATTCAGAGCAGGAGCCAATAATACATCAGCACCATATTCCAACACTTCGTTACCCATTGCAGTACCAACCTGTTCAACTAACTCGGTATTCCATGTGCTCGCCAATACAGTTCCCACAGGGAAACCCGTACAATAATAAGTATTCTCATCTCCTTCGCGTGTTGGAGAAATACGTAATCCTGCAGGGCCATCGGCCAAAACAACAGCAGGAACTCCAAGACGTGGTATTGGATAGGTTGTACCGGCTGCACCGGGAACAAGACTTTGGGTTTCGCCAATTACAGCATCATTTCCCGAAAAACCGGCCATTCCGGTTCCAATCAGGATATGTGCTTTTTCTTCAATCGTCATCGCACCTATAACCTTCTCAATAGGATCTTTCCCCAATTGCGGAGCATCCTGCGCTACACTAATTTTTGGACTAACAGCAA
This sequence comes from Draconibacterium sp. IB214405, assembly GCF_033963885.1. Lineage (NCBI taxonomy): Bacteria > Pseudomonadati > Bacteroidota > Bacteroidia > Marinilabiliales > Prolixibacteraceae > Draconibacterium > Draconibacterium sp. IB214405. The sequence continues at coordinate 1,326,072 of NZ_JAXBMA010000001.1, read as the reverse complement.
TTGCCAGAAACAGAGCAATGCTAATAGCTAGAAATCTTTTCTTCATCTGTTTTAGTTCTTATTGATTAAATAATTATTGATTTTCCTTCTTTCGCCAAAAATAAATTCAATCTTAAATTTTGCATTTGATATAGATCAGAAAATACTCCACGTGCCCGTTTATTTCTTTCATTCGCTTTCTTTTTTAAATTTGTTTCTTGATGAATGAAGCCAGGAAAATAGTGCGCATGATCTCGGAGAATTTGCATCCGCTCGATCAGAAAGAACAAGAATTGCTTAGCTCAATCCTGAAAGAGGAAAGACTAAAAAAGGGAGAGCTGCTGTTGAATGAAGGCGAAATTGCCAAATATTTGTATTGGGTTGGAAAAGGCATGCTCCGCCAGTTTTACTACAAAGACGGCCGCGAAGTTACCGAACATTTTGCCTGCGAAGACCAGGGTGCACTTTGTATTAACAGCCTCTTTCGGCAAGAACCATCAGCAATGCTGATTGAAGCATTGGAAGAAAGCACCGTTTTGTTGATGCCCTACTTTGAATTTATCGAGCTTGCACAAAAACATCCGCAGCTTGCAACACTACTTCGAAAAATTCTGGAAGGATCGCTAATAATGTCGCAGCAAAAAGCCGACTCGTGGCGCTATGAGACCGTACACGAGCGTTACGAACGTTTTCAGCGCGAATACCCCGATGCTGCCAAACGCGCTTCGGTAAACCATATTGCCTCCTACTTGTTAATGACACCGGAATCGTTGAGCAGGGTACGCGCCGGAAAATTATAGTTAACATCTGCCCCACTCTCACCGATCTCCATTTGTGAAAAATTATCGGATGTGAGTTATTTCAAAAAAATAGGATTGCCTTTACTCGGCTTGTTTCTGCTGTATCGTACCGTTGATTTACTGCGCGATCTGTCCGCTCAAGAACCTACCGGTTATTCTGCCATAGAAACAGTTGTATTGGCATTTTTACTCACACTATTTATTACCGGTGTTTTTGCATTGCCGGGTTTTGCGTTTCCAACAAACAAGATTCTTCCAAATTCATATTATCGCATCAATAATACAGGCAGTCTTCGGCACTCCTACCGTTTTCTGGGATTGAAATATTACCGCTACCTGCTGCTCATATTTTTTTGGGGCCAAAAGAAAAACCGCACGAAATATTTCGATGGTACACGAAACGGATTGGAAAATCTTGATTACCAAAGCCGTCAATCAGAGTTTGGCCACATGGGGGCTTTTATTTTTATTGTAATTGCGTCAGTATACCTGATCTCGATTGAGTATTTTCTCATGGCTGCTATCGCTCTGTTCATCAATATTATTGGCAACTTATACCCGGCTATTTTACAACGGCATCATCGCATGCGTGTTGAAAGCCTGATAAAAAAGTTCAGCCAGAACTCGTAAGTTTTCCGTATTATTATGCCACTTTTTCATCAACCAGTTAGCGGTTGTCAAAATGCGGAATAATGATACAAATCAGAGAAGCCCAAATAAAAGATGCCGGAATAATATTAGAATGTATTAAAGGTCTTGCCGTTCATGTTGATCAACTGGAGATGGTAACTGCCACCGAGCAGGATATTCGTGATTCGGTTTTTGCACCCGACACACACGTAAAAGTTTTTGTAGCCGAAAACGAGGAGCAGAAAGTTTGCGGATTTACACTGCTTTTTAAATCCTTCTCAACCTTTAAAGCCGTTGCCAATTACCACATCGAAGACCTTTTTGTTTTTCCTGAATACCGCAAACTGGGCATTGGCAGTTTGCTTATGGAACACATAAAAACCTTTGCACAAAACAAAGGGGCAAAAGTGGTGGATTGGTATGTAAATAACCGAAACCTGAGCGCCATGGATTTCTACGACCGGATTGGTGCTAAAAAACTCGATTACAAATCAATTTATTACTTCGACGTATAATCATTCTAAAACCTTATTTCAAACAACAAAATCAACTATACAGCATGAAAAAAATAGCGCTAATAACACTTACCGTAATGCTACTGGGCTGTGGCACAAAACAAAATTCAAAAGAAAAACAGGCAGAAGAAACCGCTTTGGAAGCAGTACCGATGCGACAAATTGTTTTTGAAGGAAACCGCTACGTAGTTGATGCCGATTTTGGATTGGAAAAAACGGTGCCGATGATGGTGCATGGTAACGCCAGTTTTTATATGATGCTGACACACGATGTGGCTGAGCAGTTGAATAATGGAGACACGATACCAAAGATCGACGATTATGGATACAGCGAGCGGGGCCGCGGCAAGATAAATGTTGCAGCGTTCAGTGTTGGAAAAAATGTTTTCGAAGGAGTTGAAAATGTACTGGTGTTCGACTGGCCTGAAGATGTTGGAAAAGCAGCGCAGGGAATGTTAGGTGTAAACTGGTTGCAAAAGGAGAAAGTTAAAATCAACTTTGTAAACGAAGAACTTGAAATTGGCGTACCGGTGAATAAAGATCCGGATGCAGCTCTTATTGAAAAAGGTTACAATTACACCCGTTTCGAAATCAGTGACAGCGAAGTTTTTATGCAGGTCTATTTTGAGGCACTTCAACGTGAAATCCCGATTACCATTGGCACCGTGGCTTCGGATTACAGTCTTGATGTGGTAACGTTTAAAAATGATATTGTTCTGAACGCCACACACATCCGCGACCACAGCCCGGACAATACAACACCCGATGTTTATAAGAACTCTGATCCGATAGTTTACAGTATTTCAGGTGTTAATTTTGAAATTCCGGCAAATCAAGCTGAATTCTCTGATTTTGCGGAATACGGCAATACCACCCACGAAGCATTGCCAAGCTTTGGTATTTTTGGTCGTGATTGGATGGTACGCAACCAGGCAGTTATCGATTATGCCAACCTTATACTCTATTTTAAGGCCGGGGAAAAGGAGTAAGTAGGATTAAATGTGAAGGTTCCCTGCCTTCAATCGTTTCTATATAACAAGACAAGGTGATTTTGCACCGTCCTTTAGGGCGGTGTTCACAGTCTGAAAATAAAATTGGCTTCAGCATTCAATTATTAAAGGCTAAAGCCATTCTTTGAGGTAGCCGACTCAACACCAGGCTAAAGCTCCGGTGTAAAAAAGATTACCAACTTCAGGAACGAAAGATTTTAAACCTTATACTCTACAACTTCAGCTTACGAAGTGTATGATTACTCATTTCAACAAAATAGAGGTAACCGTTATAAACACAAATTCCTCGCGGATTGCTGAGTAAAGATTCCAATGGTTCTTTTTCCGAGAAACCTTCTTCACCAGTTCCGACAAGTGTAACCACCCCTCCTTCGGGAGTTATTTTTCGGACACAGTGATTATAGGTGTCGGAAAAATAAATTGTTCCGTCCGATACGGCAAACAATTCGGTTGGCACATTCAAAACTGCCTCTTCTTTTGTTCCGTCAGAAAGGCCTTTGCGGTGATCGGTTCCGGCCAGGGTTGTTACTTTTCCATCCGGAGTAATTTTACGAATACTGTTATTGTTCGCATCAGCTACAAAGATGTTGTCTTGTGCATCAATTGCCAGTCCGCAAGGTGCGTCAAACCGAGCGGTAGTATCTGCTCCGTCTTTCCAGTCATTAACCACCAGTTCTCCACGTTTACCACCTCCGGCAAAAGTAGTTACCATTCCGTCGGGCGAAATTTTCCGGATGCGGTGATTCCAGCAATCGGCCACAAAAATATTTCCTTTCGAGTCAACACAAACACCACGCGGCGAACTAAAAATTGCCTCATCGGCCGGTCCGTCCTGATAACCTTCTTCACCCGTTCCGGCAACTGCTGTCACCTCTCCGTCAGGCGAAATTTTGCGAACATTTTGACCACCAAAACCTGCAACGTACAAATTGCCTTTTTTATCAAAACAAACTCCCGAAGGACTGTTAAATTCAGCACTTTTAAGCTTACCATCTGCAGCTCCCGGATTTCCGGTTCCGGCAAAAACTTCTATTTCACCCTCGGGCGTTACACGACTAATACAATGTTTCCCAACATCGGCGATGTAAAAGTTGCCACTGCCGTCGGAACACATTCCAAACGGCTCCACCAGTAAAGTGGTATCCGAAATTTCTGCAACCGTGGTTAGAATCGATTTAGGCGACTGATTGCACGCTCCTAAAAACAGGATTGGGATAAAAAATAAAAGTGCTTTCATACGGATGGTTTTGCTTTTTGTTATTCTCAATAAATATAAATGATACAGTTGTTTTAAAATGATGGATGACCTTAATTTTTAGTTTCCTCTGGCAATTTTAATATGACTTTTGTTGGTGTGCAATCTTAATTCTTATTCTCTTGCAGCGAAGAGTTGAGGATGCTTTTAAATCTCTCAGAAAATACATTATATTTAGTGCAATAAATTTCAAAACACTGGAACTGCACAAATCACAAGCATTTCAGAAAAAATTAGGTCTCACAAATCTTACTATTTATAAAAAAACAACGATGAACATTAAGATCTTTCTCCTTCTCTCTCTACTTGCAATCTCCGGGATTACCGCTGTCGGGCAACAGGAAGCAACGGCTTTAACATTTTCTATTTCGGTAAACGATGAAATGAAAGCTTCGTTTAATCCCGACGGACGCTTACTAATTTATCTTTCAAAAACGGAAAAACCGGAACCAAGATATTCATCGGTTTTTGATGGTAAGGCCTTTATTTTTGGAAAGAATTTTCATAACTGGAAACCTAACGAAATAAAAGAGATATCCGGCGATAATGATTGGATAAAAACTTCTGAATGGGATTTTAACTCGGTTCCTCAGGGTACCTATTACGTTCAAGCCCTTTGGGTTCAAAACCGCGATGCTGAATCGCGAAGCAACACTCCCGGCAATTTATACACAACTGCAGTAGAAATCAATACAAATAAAACACAATTGGTTAAACTTAGCTTTTCTGAAACCATTCCTGAAAGGAAATTGGAAGACCACGAGTTAGTTGAGTATTTTGAAATGGAAAGTCCGGTTTTAACCGACTGGTGGAACAAATCAATGCATTTGAAAGCTTCTGTTTTACTGCCTTCAGGCTACAAAAACAATCCTGACAAGAAGTATCCTGTACGCTACAATGTAGCCGGGTATGGCGGTCGTTACACCCGAATAAATTCCTTAATTAAAAATGAAGAATTTATGTCGTGGTGGACATCGGAAGATGCGCCGCAAATCATCACTGTTTTTCTTGATGGCGAGGGGCCATTTGGCGATTGCTATCAACTTGATTCAGAAAACAGTGGTCCTTACGGAGAGGCCTTAACAAAGGAATTGATCCCGCAAATTGAAAAGCAGTATAGAATCGAGGGGACCGCCAAAAGCCGTTTTGTAGACGGTTGTTCTACCGGTGGTTGGGTATCGCTCGCTTTGCAACTTATTTACCCGGAAACTTTCAACGGATGCTGGTCGTATAGCCCGGATCCGGTGAGTTTTGCTAAAATGCAGCTGGTTAACGTTTACCAAAATGAGAATGCTTTTTATAATGATCGCGGGTATTTACGACCAAGTATGCGGGATATTTATGGCGAACCCCGATTTTCGATAAAACAGGAAATTACTGCTGAAAATGTGGAGGGCTACTCAAATACATACGTAACTTCCGGTGGGCAATGGGGAGCATGGAATGCATTGTACAGCCCAAAAGGGAAAGACGGTCTGCCGGTGCCAATTTTCGATCCTGTAACAGGTGCCGTAAATAAAGAAGCTGCCGAGCATTGGGAAAAATATGATTTATTGAAACACACTGCTTCTAACTGGCCGGAACTTGGCCCTAAACTTCAAGGTAAAATAAATATATGGATGGGTGATATGGATAATTTTTACCTGAATAATGCAATGCGTGATTTTGATGAATACATGAAAAATACTACAAATCCAAAGTCTGATGCCCAAATTGAATTTACACCAATGAAAGGACATTGTTCGAATTATTCGCACAAAAAGGTTTTAACTGAGATACAGCAAAAACTAGACGAAATGGAATAGACAAACGATGGAATAAAGCCCACAAATAGTATTTGTCGTGTAAATGTCGTGTTCGTGTTGTTGGAAATTAATGGATTCAGCCTGACATTTGGACTAAAAATGAAACAAAATGGAGACCGGAAAACTCATTAAAGAATTACGGATTAAAAAAGGCATGACTCAGGAAGAGCTGGCCGAGAAAACCGAGGTGAGTGCCCGTACCATTCAACGTATCGAAAACGGTCAGGTAGATCCGCGTGCCTATACACTTCAAATGATTGCTAAAGCACTGGAAGTTGATTACAATTTATTTAAATCAATTGAAGCGGATGAAAAAGAAGAAACAGAAAAACAAAATAACATCTGGTTAGGATTTTTGCATTTGAGTGGCATCATTCCGTTGCTCTTTCCAACCCTGTTAATGTGGCGGGCACGCAAACAAAAAACAAAAACAATGTCCGACCATTATCGTTCTGTTATCAGCTTTCAATTGTTGATTTTTGGCGTTCTTGTTGGTTGCCTTTGGGTTTACTGGAAAGTAAACATCACCACCCCGCTACTGGGCGTACTTTTAATAAACACCTTGCTTTCAATTACAAATGCCGTAAAAGTTATGAATGGTGAATCCTACATTTCTTCGCCCTTCGCTAAACACGAAAACAAAGACTAATAGCTGAAAATAAACTTCAAACTCTTCCCCGCTTATTAAAGGTGGTGATTCTGCGGCAATCACATTAACATCTTATTTAATACTTTGAGGTATTTTATATTGTCCGAATTTTATATCTTGTAAAAAGAGACAACATTTAAAACAGGGCTATGGAGGAATTTCACATTAATATTTTGAATATTTCTGCGGTATTGCTGGCGGCATATTTTGGTGGCGTTGCAATACGAAAAATTGGTTATCCGGCTATTCTTGGAGAATTATTGATCGGTATTATTCTTGGGCCTGCCATGCTGGGTTGGCTCGAATATTCGGAGGCTGTTAAAGTGCTGGCCGAAATTGGTATTATCCTGCTGATGGTGTATATCGGAATGGAAATCGATTTTCGCGACCTGAAAAAAGCTTCCTGGGCAGGTCTGCTGGCAGCCATCGGTGGATTTTTTGTTCCTTTTGTTTTGGGCTATTTTGCCATTGTTTGGACAGGCGGAACACCCATCGCCGGACTGTTTGTTGCCATTGCAATTGGAGTAACTTCGCTGGCCACCAAAAGCCGAATTCTAATCGACTTAAAACTACTGAATACGCGCATCGCCTATGTGTTAATGGCCGGTGCCCTGATCTCCGACACACTCGCGCTTGTTATCTTTTCAGGCATTACCAACTTTGCCGAAACCAATGTGGTAAATATTTACGAACTGCTACTAATTGGAGGAAAGATCCTGTTGTTTTTTGGCGTCACCATTTCGATAGGTGTATTCTTTTTACCGCGCCTCGGGAAGTACATCACCCGTTCGGGCATGAAAAACAGCACCGCCTATTTCACACTCATTTTAATCGTTACTTTTGGCTATTGCGAGCTGGCTGAACTTGCCGGAATGCACAGTATTTTGGGTGCATTTATGGCCGGTTTATTTATTAAAGGCAACCTGTTCCCGAAGAAGATATCGAGGGAATTAAACAAAGCATTCTACGATGTTTCCATTGGTTTTATGGCCCCTATTTTCTTTGTCACGGCAGGATTTTTTGTCGACGTTACCGTTTTTAAAACCGATTTAGGCTTACTGATTCTGGTTACTGTACTGGCGATAGTTGGTAAAATTGTGGGAACTGCCTTGTTCTATCTTCCGTCGAGAAATGGCTGGCGCGAAGGTCTAACCATTGGAACAGGCATGAATGGCCGGGGAGCAGTGGAAATCATCATTGCGGAAATCGGTCTTGAAATGGGGATTATTGATAAAACCATTTTTTCGATACTCGTATTTATGGCCATTTTTACAACCCTCACGGTGCCGGTATTTTTAAGCTGGACAACCAAATGGTTACGTAAACGGGGTGAATTGGTTTATATGGAAGAACGAAAAGGAATTGTTTTCCTTGGTGTAAATCCGCTAAGCCTTCTTCTTGCCAAATATTTTAAAGAACAAGAAAACGTTACCCTTATCGACAATAACCCTGAATTGGCTGCAAAAGCAGAAAAAGCCGGTTTTAACCGTCTTTTTGGCAATGCACTGAATGAAGATACCTGGGAAGAAATACAAGCCGACAACCTGGCAAAAGTGGCCGGATTAACAGCCAATAACCGGGTGAACCTTCTGGCGGCAAAAATGGCAAAAGAAAAGTTTCTCATTCCTGAAGTAGTTGTGGCGCTTTCGCCTTCGGAAGAGATAACTGCAACAAACGAAACAGAGAACATTAACCTGTTGTTTGCTTCGCGGGTAAACCTCAATCTGTGGGAGCATAAAATAGTGCATGATGAAGCGGAAGAAAGCAGTGTTCCGATATCAGCGGATCAGTCTTGCAAACAATGGATTGAAGAGATGAAGATCGACATGAGTCACACGCTGCCGGTTCTCATTCAAAACGATAAAGGAGAGGTACGTTTGTTCTGTACAGAAAACACCTTAACAACAGGCGATAATGTTGTAGTTTTAAAAGACAGGGAAAAGATTGCGGAATAAATTATCGTTTTCGTGAATTGGAGCAAAAAGGGTCGCCGAAAATATGCTAAAACAAAAAAGTCCCGCCAAATGGCAGGACTTTCTTTGTGTGCAATATAATAACTATACAAGTTTTACATTTACCGCGTTAAGACCTTTACGGCCTTCTTCCAATTCAAAAGTTACTTCGTCGTTTTCCTGGATTTCATCTTTACATCCGCTTACGTGAACGAAATACTCTTTTGGTGATTCTGCATCTTTAATGAAACCAAAACCTTTTGTGTCATTAAAGAATTTTACTGTTCCTTTATTCATTTTATTTATAAAAAATTATTGGGCGCAAGCTACAACTATTTCTGAAACAAACAACCATGTTTTTTAAATGTGACCGTTTTTTCGTTAAAATGTTAATTATTTGGCAATTGTGACACAAGTATTACCAGCAATATTTTCCACGCATAACAGTACCCTAACATTATAAAAAACAAAAGGAGCCCAAAAAGGCTCCTTTATTCCAGATTGTATGTAATAAAATCTACTTCTTTTCTTTAAGATCCAGTTTCAGATTTAACTCCTCCAACTGTGCTTCGGCAACTGTCGATGGCGAATCGATCATTACATCGCGGCCCGAATTGTTTTTCGGGAAAGCAATTACGTCACGGATCGTATCCAATCCGGCAAATAACGATACCAAACGGTCGAAACCAAAAGCGATACCGGCATGTGGCGGTGCACCATATTTAAAGGCGTTCATCAGGAAGCCAAACTGTGCTTCGGCCTCTTCTTTTGAAAAACCAAGCAGGCTAAACATTTTCGACTGTAATTCTGCGTCAAAAATACGAACAGAACCACCACCAATCTCAACACCGTTAATCACAAGGTCGTATGCATTGGCACGCACTTTCCCCGGATCAGTATCCATTAGTTCAATATCCTCCGGTTTTGGCGAGGTGAACGGGTGGTGCATCGCGTGGAAACGTTTACTTTCTTCGTCCCACTCTAACAATGGGAAGTCGACAACCCATAATGGTTTAAACACATTTTTGTCGCGCAAACCAAGTTGTTTCCCCATTTCGAGACGTAACTCGCCAAGTGCATCCAACATGTGTTTTTTGTCGCCACTCATTACCAGGATCAGGTCGCCGGCTTCAGCACCCGTTTTTTCTGCCCAGACTTTCAGGTCGTCCTGCGAGTAAAATTTATCCACCGACGATTTGTATGAACCGTCTTCGTTACACTTCACATAAACCAAACCTTTGGCTCCAATTTGCGGGCGTTTTACCCAGTTGGTCAGTCCATCGAGTTGTTTACGTGTGTACTCAGCACATCCTTTGGCACAAATGGCACCAATGTATTCAGCCGAGTCGAACACCACAAAATCTTTTCCTTTTACGGTTTCGGTAATATCGTTAATCAGCATTTCGAAACGGGTATCGGGTTTGTCCGATCCGTATTTCTCCATTGCTTCAGAATAAGGCATCCAAGGGAATTCATCCACCTCAACATTCAATGTTTCTTTGAACATGTGGCGGGTTAATCCTTCGAACATTTCCAGCACATCTTTCTGCTCCACAAACGACATTTCGCAGTCGATTTGTGTAAACTCCGGCTGACGATCGGCACGCAAGTCCTCGTCACGGAAACATTTTACAATCTGATAGTAGCGGTCGAAACCGGCAATCATCAGCAACTGCTTAAATGTTTGTGGTGATTGTGGCAATGCATAAAACTGACCTTCGTTCATTCGCGATGGTACAATAAAATCGCGCGCTCCTTCGGGAGTCGACTTAATTAATACCGGCGTTTCTGTTTCAATAAAGTCTTGTGCGTTCAGGTAATTTCGAACGGCATGTGCCATTTTCGAGCGTAACACCAGATTTTCACGTACAACATCGCGACGTAAATCGAGGTAACGATATTTCATCCGCAAATCATCGCCACCATCGGTATCATCCTGAATGGTAAACGGTGGAAGTTCTGCCGGGCTTAACACCTTAATTTCCGACAAAGCAATTTCCACTTCACCGGTTGGAATATTTTTGTTCTTACTCTGACGCTCGCGAACTGTTCCTTTTGCCTGGATCACAAATTCGCGTCCCATCTCCTCAAGCGCGTTGGCAACGGTCTTGTCGGTATTCTCATCAACCACAAGCTGTGTGATACCGTAACGGTCGCGTAAGTCAACAAAAGTCATGGCTCCCAGGTCGCGGACGCGTTGCACCCAACCGGCCAGAGTTACTTCATTTCCTGCATTCTCTATTCGAAGTTCGCCACAAGTATGTGTTCTGTACATGATATCTTTCTTTTATTTAATGTCTGCAACAAAATCCCAACTTCGGCGTTATGCTTGCCCGAAAAATACTCGATTACATCAGTAAACTGCGTTTTTTCGATCTTCGCAAGCCTTGAATTTGCGCTTTTCTTATCAGACACTTACGTTTTCTTGCAATATTATTCAGGGTGCGAAAATAGTGATATTTTGGCAATTATACCGGAAACATTTGGCAGCTTTTCAGGGAATTATACAGCAGTTGCTCTAAAACCGAATATATTTAGCCCCGTCCTTTAGGGCGGGGACAAATAACATGGGACATTCAAGAATTTTTAGGATTTTTGTATTCTAAATTAAAGTACAAAATCCTAAAAATTCTATCTTCATCGCGAATTTAGAAACCCCGCCCTAAAGGACGGGGCTAAATAATAAATTATGATTGAACCGTTTAACGACGAATATTTTATGAAAAAGGCCTTTGCAGAAGCTGTTCAGGCTTTTGACGAAGGCGAAATTCCGGTTGGAGCAGTTGTGGTATCAAAAGGAAAGATAATTGCACGCGCGCACAACCTTACCGAAACTCTTAATGATGTAACTGCTCATGCCGAAATGCAGGCCATTACTGCAGCAGCGAACTTGTTGGGTGGGAAATACCTTAACGACTGCACGCTTTACGTTACATTGGAACCTTGTGTTATGTGTGCCGGAGCATTGGGCTGGTCGCAAATTGGTAAAATCGTTTACGGTGCGTCAGATGAAAAACGTGGTTTTAAAAAATATGCAGCCAAAGCACTTCATCCCAAAACAGAAGTTGTTAGCGGCATTTTTGAAACCGAGTGCGCTGAACTGATACAGGAATTCTTTCAGAAAAAGCGGAAATAAGAAGCTTTGACTTTATCATCTGCTGATCTTTTTCACCACCTCCCCCGGCATAGCCGGGTACTCCTCCTGCCAGGAGGAGAAAATTCGAATCATGCCTGGTTCTCAAACTTTTTAATTAATCGAATAATTTTAATTGGCCGCAATTCTCATCTCAATATTTTTGTTAAGTTTGACTTTCTAATATTTTTAAAAACAATTTTAAACGTATTAGAATATTTTACTAAACCGAATAAACAAAATGGCTGAATTAAAAAGACTTATCTCGCTTGATGCCTTTCGCGGATTTACGATTGCCGCAATGATTATGGTAAACAATCCGGCTACCTGGGCGCACATTTATCCGCCACTGGAACACGCCAGCTGGAACGGACTAACACCAACCGATCTGATATTTCCATTTTTTATATTTATAGTCGGCGTTTCAATTGCTTTGGCTTACACCAAACGACTTAATGCAGGAGTTGCCAAAGGCCCGATGTATAAAAAGATCGTATTCCGATCGATTAAAATATTCGCCGTTGGGATTTTCCTTTGGTTGTTCCCCAGCTTTAATTTTGAACATGTGCGAATTGCCGGAGTACTTCAGCGAATTGCCATCGTATTTTTAGCCTGTGCCTTTTTGTTCCTGAACTCAAAATGGAAAACTCAGGCCATTGTTGCCGGTGCTTTGCTGGTTGTTTACTGGCTTGTAATGATGTTTATTCCAACTCCCGGTTACGGAAAAGTAATGCTGGAACCGGGTGCCAATGTTGCCGCCTGGATCGACAGTAAATTTCTGCCCGGTTATTTGTGGCAGAAAACATGGGATCCGGAAGGATTGCTAAGTACACTTCCGGCCATTGCAACCGGAATTACCGGAATGCTGGCAGGGCATTTGGTGTTAAGCAAACTACCCGCAGAACGAAAGGTTATTTACCTTTTCTCCTTCTCGTTTTTTGCTTTTATAATCGGTTTCTTCTGGAACTATATTTTCCCAATCAACAAAAATATCTGGACCAGCTCGTTTGTATTGGTTACCTCCGGATTGGCAGGAATGGTTTTAGCCACAAGTATCTTTTTTGTTGATATACTCGGCCGCACCCGGTTTACAAAGGCAGGTATTATTTTTGGTTCCAATGCCATTGCAGTTTATGTATTATCTGATGTGTGGCGATTGCCATTTTATACCTGGAAATTTGGAGGAAGCAGCTTAAGCAACCACTGGATGAACCTGTTTGAGAATGCCGGCTGGAGTATGGAACTGGGTAGCTTTTTATATGCCGCCCTGTTTATTGGCTTTAATTTTATTCCGGCCTGGATACTTTATAAAAAGAAGATTTTTATTAAGCTATAGAAATGTCACACTGAACGAAGTCGAAGTGTGAGAGATACATTCTCGACTTCGCTCAGACTGACATCCCGGCAAACAACCGGGATCTTTTTAATCTTCAATCCAAAATCCAACCTGCTTTAGGTCCTCCCAAAAACCGGGATACGATTTGGTAACTACCATCGGATCTTCAATTCGCATAGCAAATCCGGCCAAAGCCATTGGTGCAAATGCCAGTGCCATCCGGTGATCGTGATACGTATTTATTATTGGATTTTCTTCCTGTACTTCCTGATCAAGTCTACCCTCCCAAGCCAGTTCTCCAAATTCAGGTTCAGTGATGGTCGCACCGAATTTTGCCAGTTCATTCTGTAGCGCAGCAATCCGATCGGTTTCTTTTATTTTTAGTGTTTTTAATCCAGAAAAGTGGAACGGAATATTTTTAGCTACACACAAACACGCCATGGTTTGCGCCACATCGGGATTTTCAATAAAATCAAGTACCAGTTTCTCCGGTTGTCTGTTTTTCTTTTTTGTCAGCAAAACACCATTTTCTCGCTGCGTTGAAGTCACCCCAAACTGTTCAAACCAGCTTGCAATGTGTGCGTCGCCCTGTAAACTATCTAGTAAAAGATTTTCGAGCAGAACTTCTCCCTTGTCTACCAAAGCCATAATCTGGTACCAATATGAGGCTCCTGACCAATCGGCTTCGCATGTAAAATCAAGTGCAAAATACTTTTGTTCCGGCACAACAATCTCATTATCGTCCCAGCGGTACTGAATACCAAACTTCGCCATTAACTCCAATGTAAGTTTAATGTACGATCGCGATGTAATGTTTCCTTTCAATTTTAATGTGAGTCCATTTTCAAGGGTTGGCGCAATCAGCAATAGAGCAGAAATATACTGGCTCGAAACACTTCCGTCCAACTCGATGGTTTGCCCTTTTAAATGGGAACCTAAAATCTTCAGTGGCGGACAACCTTCATTACCGAGGTACTCGATTTGCGCCCCAAGTTGGTTTAACGCATCTACCAAAATTGAAATCGGTCGTTGCTGCATACGCTCAGATCCGGTGATCTCCCACTCGCCAACAATTTTTGCTAAAAAAGCGGTAAGAAAACGCATGGCAGTTCCTGCGTGCCCGATGTCGAATTTATTGCTGTTTGAAAACAAGGCAGTCTGCAAAACTATCGTATCATCGCTGTCCGACAAGTTCCTGATCGGATACGGGCTGTAACTCAGGGCATTTATAATCAGCGCCCTGTTACTGATACTTTTTGATGCCGGAAGATTAATTGTTCCGTTAATTTCTTTTATGTCGGTAGTTACCTGGTAGATCATGTCTGAAGTAATAATGAGATTAACTCCGTCTGTGTAATTACAGATTTTTATAATAATTAAGCGCTTCCAGAATCATTTCTTTGCTACAATTCTGGTTGATGGCGATTTCACCAATTGTTGGAAGCAGCGTAAAATTAATTCGTCCCGAATCGTTCTTTTTATCGTGTGTCATTAATTGATACAAAGCTTCAAAGTCTGATTCCTCGATTTCGAATTTTCCGTAAATATCCAACATCCAGCGGGTCTGTTCATCGCAATCTTGTTGCGGTAATCCACACATTTTTACCGACAGGAACAATTCGGCAATCATCGCATAGGCAACTGCATAACCGTGCAAAACAGGCCGATTCTGTTTCATTGCAAGACTTTCGAAAGCATGTCCAACTGTGTGTCCGAAATTCAGTGCCTTGCGAATATTATTTTCAGTAAGGTCGTTGGCTACAAAGTGTTCTTTTACATTCACCGAATGGCGGATGATTTCCTGTAACAGGTCGTAATCAACGTTGTCGAAATCAAAAGCTTTAAGCTCCGCCAGGTGTTCGGGACTGTGAATCAAGCCATGTTTGATCATTTCGGCAAAACCCGAAATAAAATTATTGCGATCGATAGTTTTTAAAAAGTCGGTATTGATAAGAACGGCAACCGGTTCTTTAAATACGCCGATTTCATTTTTCAGGCCATTAAAGTTAAAACCTGTTTTCCCTCCAACCGATGCGTCAACCTGCGACAACAAAGTTGTTGGAACGTTCAGAAAATCAATTCCACGTTTAAAGGTGCTGGCTGCAAAACCTGCAAGATCGGTAAGCATCCCACCACCAATATTGATAAGTAATGATTTGCGGTCGCCTTCATTTTCAGACAAAAACTGCCAAATGCTTTCAACCGAGCCAATCTTTTTATTGTTTTCACCGGCCGGTACAATCACTTTCTTTATGGCGTTTTTTGTCAAAAAATCATCCAGGTTGGCCACCCAAAGTTTATCAACTGTTTCTTCGGTAGCCAGAAATACCTTTCCCTTTGGATATTTATCGATATAAGCCTGCAGTTCCTGTTCCAACTTTCGGCTGTAAATTATTTTAGAGTAAATTTTTGAATTTCCCATAAGTAGCTGCTAAATTGCGTTAAAGTTACAATAAAATTGGCATTGCCTTTTTTAAAGGTTGCCAGCGCAATTAGTTTTTGATATTTAATAACGAAAGATGACGATAAAGAACACCGATAAAGTTTCGAAGATCAAAAAAATATTCTTCCTGGTTTCTATTATAATTGCACTTGGAATGCTGGCGCTGTTTTTACTCGACCATGTGTTGTATGCGCTGGGCGGGCTGGGTGTTTTTTCTGCCTGGTATCTTTATTTTCTTGTGGCCGATTATCAATACATCGAATTTTCAGACGACGAAGACAAGATTATACTCCGATATTATAAAGTAATCAGTTTTGGTGGCAAGGGCTATCATTCTATTGAATTTCCGAAACACCGGTTAAGAAAGGTGCACTTCGAGAATTCATTTTTTGGAAAATTAACCGACCTCACGCTGATTATAAAAACAAAAAGAGGAATAGCAGAATATCCGTCTGTAAGTTTAGCCGGTTTAAATTTCGACGACCGGAAACATATTCAGGAATCGCTAAATTCAATTCTAAAAACCTAAACCAGAGTTTCCCCCTACTTATGAATGATGACCTTAAATACAAAGTTGCCTTATCGATGCTCCCCAATATTGGCGGCATTCTTGCACGCAACCTGGTGGCCTACATTGGCAGTGCCGAAGCTGTTTTTTCGCAATCGGCCAAAGCGCTAACCAAAGTTCCCGGAATTGGAGAACTTTATGCACGCCAGATCAAAAAAAACAATGTGTTGCCACAGGCTGAAAAAGAGTTGGAGTACATTGATAAGAACGGGATCGGCATTCATTTTTATACCGATAAAACTTATCCGCGAAGATTAAAAAATTGTGTTGATGCGCCACTGATTATTTACACAAAAGGAAATATGAACCTGGATGCCGAGCGGGTAATCAGCATTGTGGGCACGCGCAACGCTACGGAATACGGAAGATCGATCGTTGACGATCTGTGTCGCGAATTTGCCGAGCGAAAATACAAAATACTTATTGTTAGTGGACTGGCGTACGGTATCGATGTACAGGCTCACCGAAGTGCGCTGAATCATAACCTGCCAACAGTTGGTGTTATTGCTCACGGATTAGATCTACTCTATCCTGCCCTACACAAACAAACGGCAGAAAAAATGCAGGAAAGTGGCGGAATAGTAACCGATTTCCCAAGTAATACAAAAATCGATCCTGCTAATTTTATTAAACGAAACCGGATTATTGCAGGGTTGGCCGATGCAACAATTGTGGTAGAGTCGGCAAAAAAAGGAGGTTCGTTAATAACTGCCGACATTGCTTCATCGTATAACCGCGATGTGTTTGCTTTCCCGGGACGTGCCGGCGACACCTACTCCAAGGGATGCAACCAACTGATAAGAAATAACGGAGCTACTTTAATTGAGGGCATCAACGACCTGGAATATTTTATGGGCTGGGAGAAAACCGACAAAGTTGAAGCAGTTCAATCGAGTTTGTTTATTGACTTAAATCCGGAAGAACAAAAAGTTGTGGACCTTCTAAAAGAAAAAGGTGACCTTTTTATCGATCAGATTTCTGCAGAAATCAAGCTTCCGGTTAGCCGTATTTCAGCCATGTTGCTTAACCTTGAGTTTAAGAACGTTGTGCTTGCACTGCCCGGCAAAATGTACAAATTGAGATAAGTCGGCTTAATTTTCTAATTTTGCACCCAAACAGACAATTCTGTTTTTTAAATTTTATAGAATGAAAAAGACTTTTGAAGATTTAAAAGTTGCAAAATCGATATTAAAATCGCTTGACGATATTGGGTTTACAACTCCAACACCCATACAGGAAAAAGCAATTCCGAAGATTAATTCGGGAGTGAATGTTGTTGGTGTGGCCCAAACCGGAACCGGAAAAACTGCGGCTTACCTCCTTCCCTTGCTTACGCGTTTAAAAAAGCCGGAAGGAACTGATCCGCGTGTTGTGATTCTTGTTCCTACCCGCGAACTTTCTATTCAGGTTGGAGAAGATATTGAAGAATTAACAGGATACTCGGAATTGCGCCACGCTGCCGTATTTGGCGGTATTGGCTGGACAAAACATGCTGCGTTACTCGAACCGGGTATCGATATTCTGGTTGCCACTCCGGGCCGATTGTGGGATTTATACCAGGCGGGGGCATTGCGATTAAAAAAGGTAAAATATCTTGTAATCGACGAAGCCGACCGTATGTTGGACATGGGATTTATACCCCAGATAAAACAGTTACAGGAAATTATTCCGCCGCGCAGGCAAAACCTGTTGTTCTCGGCTACCTTCTCGGAAAAAATTGAAACACTTGCAGAGGAATTCCTTGATCACTACGATAAACTTGAAGTAGCACCATCGGCAACGCCAGTTGGTTTAGTTACTCAAACTTGCTACAAAGTTCCGAATTACCGAACAAAACTTAACCTGATTAAGCACCTTTTGCAGGATGAGGAAAACTTTAAGCGCGTAGTTATTTTTGTAAAAACTAAAGAACATGCTGAAGGAGTTTACAAAGTAGTTCAACGAAAAGCAGAGGGAGAAAAACGTATACTTCACTCCAATAAAGCGCAAAACTCGCGGATTAATTCTATACAGGCATTTAAAAGTGGCGAAGTTCGCATCCTTATCACTACCGACGTTTCGGCGCGTGGTATGGACGTAAGCCAGGTTAGTCACGTTATAAACTTCGATCTTCCGAATGATTACGACGACTATATCCACCGAATTGGACGAACTGCACGTGCCGGTAATAAAGGCGATGCAATTACTTTAATTGATCCGTCGGCTGAATGGCACTGGAAAAAGATTGAAAGTTTAATGCGCCAGGAAATTCAACTTCTCGATTTACCGGAAGAGGTTGAAGTGGTTGAATCGGAGTTTAAAGAAAACCAGGATATGTTGCGCGAAATTGATAGGCAACGTAAAATCGACGACCCTACTTTTCAGGGAGCTTTTCATCAGAAGAAAAGAAAAGGCTCTTCAAAACGTTCGTTCGAAGATAAATTTGCACGCACCAAAGCGCGTCAGAAAAGGAAGAAGAGAAAGAATTAATACAAGCAAAAAAGCAATTATAAAAGATAAGAGTAACAAAAAAGGGAAGCAAATGCTTCCCTTTTTTTGTATATAATTCAATGAATTATCTTTCAGCTCTTTTCCTTGATGAATAGTTAATGTTTAGTGCAGCCGATTTACGCAATTCCTGCTTTACATCACCTACAATACTCATCCTTGTATTTTCATCAATTTTCAACGAAGTAACCATAAATGGTTGTTCAGCTTCCTCTCGGACTTCGCGTTCAGCAATAATGAAATCTTGCACTTCATCAACTGTCGCGAATTGATCGTTCAACTGAATACGTGGTGCTTTACCAAATGTACTTTGATACATAGGTAGAGGTTCACCAATATAAATGTAACTTACTAAAGATTTCTTTTCCAGCTTACTTAATTCAGTAGCTTCCGGAATATGCATTCGAACCTTTAGTGTTACTTCACGCATAGTTGTACTAACCATAAAGAAGAACAGAAGCATGAACACAATATCAGGCAACGAAGCCGTTGAAATAGGAGGTAATTCCTTACCGTCGTCTTTTCTAAATTTGCTCATAATCTATTCTTAAATATTTTTACCTTTTGGTTCAGCTTCCGAAATTTTCAGAGGATAGATCTTTTTAATGGCATCTTGTTTGTCACTATCCAGATCCTCATAAGCTTTTCCAAACTCTTGTTTAGCCAACTCGTCTCTTAATTCATTAATGGCAGCAACCAGTTCGTTCTGAACGGCGAGATAAACTCCATATTGAGTATCCAAGTCGTTACGTAACGAAATAACCCCTTTGGTAACCATAACTTGTCCGAAGTATGGTAATTCCACTGGTTCTTTCTCAGGCAAATTTTCAGCATTATATGGGTTCGCCATAAATTCTTTTGCCCTATCACGCAAATTCTCAATTTGTTCGTAGTCTCCTTCTACCAATAGGTCGTTATTCTTGTTAACGAGCACAACGAAAATATTTCGTTCGTTGATTTCGTTATTTTGCTCCTCCAATTCTGCAGGATCAACCCATTGCGGAAGTTTTCTACGAAGACCGCTATCAACGTCCATCGTGGTTGTTACCAGGAAGAAGATCAGCAACATAAAAGCAATATCTGCTAACGATGCTGCCGGTATTTCAGGTATTTTCTTAGCCATAACTTTTTCCTGTTTTTATTACCACGATTAAACTTATCTAAACAAACGCATTACTGATGATGATGCAACCGCTAAAACTGCTAATCCTAAAAGGATATATGTTGCATACAAACCAGTGTCTGTTAATTTTGCTACACTCTCATTAAGGGTTCCGTCTGCCAAGAACTTTTCAACACCAATAAATTGTGGAATTTCTGGTGAAGCAAGTAAGTAGGCAACAAGAACCACCACTGCCATGAATCCCAGGGAAATAAGCCCTGACTTTGCAGCTTTTTTGTCGGTGAACATGTGGAACAATCCTGAAAGGACTGCAACACCTGCACCAACAGCTACAAGTATGTAACTCCATACCAAGTTGGAATTAATCCAACTACCCATGGTTGGGTCTGTATCTACGTCACTTATGTTTACAAATAAAGAAACAAGAAGAATGGTAGAAACAATGATAAGAGCCCATAGTACTATCGTAACTATTTTTGCTGTTTTACCCATTTCTATACTCCTTATTTTTTCATGTTATGTTTTACCAACAAGTCTAACAACGAGATAGAAGCATCTTCCATGTTGTTAATGATGCTATCGATTTTAGCTACACAGTAGTTGTAGAAAATCTGAAGAATAATAGCAACAACAAGACCTGATACAGTTGTAATCAAAGCTACTTTAATACCACCAGCCACAAGAGACGGGCTAATGTCACCAGCTACCTCGATAGCATCGAAAGCGCCAATCATACCGATTACTGTACCCATGAAACCTAACATAGGAGCCAAAGCGATGAAAAGTGCGATCCAGCTTAATCCTTTTTCCAAAAGACCGGCTTGAACACCACCGTAAGAAATAACAGTTTTTTCAACTACATCGATACCGTGATCGAAACGATCAAGACCCTGGTAGAAAATACTTGCTACAGGTCCGCGAGTATTACGACAAACTTCTTTTGCAGCATCAACACCACCGCTCTCTAATGCTTCTTCAACATTAGCTAACAATTTTTTAGTGTTGCTGGTTGCAAGGTTAAGGTAAAGTACTCTTTCAATTGCAAAGGCAAGACCTAAAATAAGGGCTACCAATACGAAACTCATGAAAGCTGGATCACCTTCAATAAATTTTTGTTTCATCTGACTGTGAAGTGATTTTCCCTCTTCAGCAGTAGCTGCAGCATCTTCCTCAGCTATTGCAGCAGATGTTTCTTCTACTTGTTCAGTAGCAGTTTCAGTGGCAGCTGCTTCATCCTCCTGAGCAAGTGCTACATTCGATGCCATAAAAAACAGCATCCCAAATACGGCTATTAACGCGAATAGTCTTTTCATAATTGATTTGAATTTTTAATTAATAATCTCTTTGAATTTGTTTTTGTATTGATTTTTAAAATATTAATCCTCAATTCCCACAAAAAACATGCCCTGTTTCCCGGACTTGTTCCCCTTTTTAAAATGAACGACTCATTTTTGCGGAGAGAGAGGGATTCGAACCCTCGGTACCCTTTCGGGGTACACACGCTTTCCAGGCGTGCCAGTTCAGCCACTCCTGCACCTCTCCAATATTTTTTGGCGTGGCCTCCCAAAAATGAGGGCTGCAAATTAATAAAAAATTGTGAAAAAAAAACTTTGCTATTCACTAATTTCCCCACGCAAACTTTTATTGAGGTACATTTTAATTTCGGCCTGTTTCAGGCCTTGCCCCAATAAAAACATCAACTTGGTTATAGCTGCTTCAGTGGTCATATCTTTTGCCGAAACCACTCCGGCATTTAATAGCTCAATACTGGTTTGATATTGGCCCATAAGAACTTTTCCGCCCTGGCACTGGGTAACATTCAACACTACAATTCCCCGTTTAATTGTTCTTTTTATCGCATTGATCAACCAACGGGATGTTGGCACATTCCCCGATCCAAAGGTCTCTAAAACAACTCCTTTTAATCCCGGAGTATTTAGCACCGAATTAAAAACGTTCTGATTTATTCCCGGAAAAATCTTCAGAATTACCACGTTGTCATCAAAATCGGTATTTACTTTTAGTATCCCTTTATTTTCGGGGTAACAGATAAATTCGCTACTGTATTTTATATCGGTTCCGGCTACTGCTAGTGCCGGATAATTCACCGACCGGAACGCACTAAAAAGTTCGGCATCGCGTTTTAAAGTTCGGTTACCCCGGTATAATTTAAAATCAAAATAAATACACACCTCGGGCACAACACTTACTCCCTCGACTTTTGCAGCAGCAATTTCAACCGCTGTAATCAGGTTTTCTTTACCATCGGTGCGAATCATACCAATTGGCAATTGTGATCCTGTTAAAATTATGGGCTTGTCGAGGTTTTCGAACATGTAGCTTAATGCAGAAGCGGTGTACGCCATGGTGTCGGTACCGTGCAAAACAACAAATCCATCGTACATATTATAAAAACGTTCAACCGTTTTGGCAATTTTAATCCAGCTTATCGGATTCATGTTCGAAGAATCGAGCGCCGGATTAAAGGTGATTGTTTTTATTATAAAATCGAATTTTTTCAACTCAGGAACCACCTCCTGAATTTTTTCGAATTTTACGGGTATCAACGATCCGTTTTTAGGATCCTGAACCATCCCGATGGTACCACCTGTATAAATAATTAAAATGGAAGTCTTTTTTGCTGTCTTTCTATTCATTACTATTAATGAAATTAAGCCGCAATTTATCAAATTCCGAACAAATTGCGGGCATTGGAAGTGGTTATTTCGGCAACACGTGTTAGCGGAAGCCGATATACTTCTGCAATCTTTTGCGCAATATGAATAAGGTACGAACTTTCGTTGCGCTTGCCTCGTTTAGGAACGGGCGCTAAATATGGAGCATCGGTCTCAAGAACCAGATGATGTGGATCAATATTACTTAACACCTGGTCGAGATCGCTGTTTTTAAAAGTCACAACTCCTCCGATTCCAAGAAAAAATCCAAGCTCGGTTATTTTCTTTGCTTCTTCTTCGGTTCCGGTAAAACAATGGAAAATCCCTTTCAAAGTACCGTCCTGCTCTTCTTTTACAATCTCGTAGGTTTGGTCAAATGAATTACGAACATGTACAACCACCGGCAGATTTAGTTGTTTGGCCAAACGAATCTGATAACGGAAAGCATCTTTTTGTTCTTTTTCATATTTGCTTTCCCAGTACAAATCAATACCAATTTCGCCAATACCGTAGAACTTACGTCGTTGAAGCCAATAATCAATGGCATCCAGTTCTTCTTTATAATCTTCTTCAACCGAAGTAGGATGCAGACCTATTAAAGGATAACACAGTTGGGGATACGCATCGGCCAGGTCTAACATATGTTTTATTGAACCTGAATCGATATTTGGCAGAACAATTTTTTTA
Organism: Draconibacterium sp. IB214405; assembly: GCF_033963885.1. Lineage (NCBI taxonomy): Bacteria > Pseudomonadati > Bacteroidota > Bacteroidia > Marinilabiliales > Prolixibacteraceae > Draconibacterium > Draconibacterium sp. IB214405. The sequence continues at coordinate 1,303,025 of NZ_JAXBMA010000001.1, read as the reverse complement.
ATTCCACTTTCCGAAGCACGTTTAAGTGCCTCATCGCGATCGTGGATAAAATCCTCGGAGTAAATATGAGAATGTGTATCTATTAACATCTAATTGTTTTCTTTTCCCAATGCCTGTTTTGTTTTATCTATCCCTTTTTATTAAAATCTGTAAGACTGAGTGTTTATGAAAAACAATCGAGCGCCATAAAAATTTCCGACAAATGTAAAAAAGTGTTTTTGGCTTCTGCGCTTTTCAACTTTACCTATAAATTAAATTTAACGTTCAACCTTAATTTTTTATTGAACAGAAGGAAGCGGCAATAAAAAAATCCGCCCGGAAACCGAACGGATTTTATAATATATAATTAACTACAAATTATCTTATTCATTTATCAGACAACGCCTTGCGCTAACATGGCCTCAGCGACTTTAACAAAACCGCCAACATTTGCGCCTTTTACATAGTCAACTTTCTTTCCTTTAGTGCCATAACTCACACAGGTTTCATGAATCGCTTTCATAATCCCTTTCAGGCGTTCGTCAACTTCCTCTTTTGGCCAGTTAATTCGCATGCTGTTCTGCGACATTTCGAGTCCCGACACTGCAACACCACCAGCGTTAACCGCTTTCCCAGGAGCATAGTCCATTGCTTCAGTTAAAAAGTCGACAGCTTCTGCAGTACATCCCATATTCGATGCTTCAGCCAATAGTTTACACCCATTTTTAGCAAGCTCTTTCGCATCTTCCAAACCAACCTCGTTTTCGGTGGCACAAGGCATTGCCAAATCAACCGGCACTTCCCACGGGCGTTTTCCGGCAACAAACTCGGCATCAAATTCTTCGGCATACGGCGAAACAATATCGTTATTGGTTGCACGCAACTCAAGCAGGTAATCCACTTTATCGCCACTAATTCCGTTCTTATCGTAGATGTAGCCATCCGGGCCGGAAATGGTTACCACTTTTCCGCCAAGCTCATTTATTTTAGAGATAGCGCCCCAGGCAACGTTTCCAAATCCCGACACAGAAATTGTTTGTCCTTCAATATCTTTTCCAATACGGTGCAACATGTGCTGAGCAAAATATACCGCCCCAAAACCTGTTGCTTCCGGACGAATTAAACTTCCTCCCCAGGCCAATCCCTTTCCGGTTAATACTCCTGTGAATTCGTTTTTTATTCGTTTATATTGTCCAAACAAATATCCAATCTCGCGTCCACCAACACCAATATCGCCCGCAGGAACATCAGTATTTGGCCCAATATGACGATATAATTCAGTCATAAAACTCTGGCAAAAACGCATTATCTCGCCATCGCTTTTTCCTTTCGGACTAAAATCAGATCCTCCCTTTCCACCGCCCATTGGCAAAGTGGTAAGGCTATTTTTAAAAGTTTGCTCGAATCCTAAAAACTTCAAAATGCTCAACGTTACACTGGCGTGAAAACGCAAGCCACCTTTGTATGGCCCCAGTGCCGAGTTAAACTCAACCCGGTAACCGCGGTTAATCTGAACTTCTCCTCTATCATCAACCCAAGGCACACGAAACATGATTACCCGCTCGGGCTCAACCATGCGTTCCAGGATTTTAGCACGCTGGTATCGCGGATTCTTTTCGTAAAAATCCCAAACCGAACCAATTACTTCTTCCACTGCCTGGTGAAATTCATTTTCCCCCGGAGTTCTGTGCTCCAAATTCGCGATGAATTCATTTATATCTGCTTTCATATGGTTTAATTTTAACTGATAACCCAACCTCGGTTATCCATTTACAATCATGTAATCTTAACTTTAATGATCTAAATTTATTATTTGCCAAAGGTAGAGAAGTAAGTACTAAAAAAACAAGCTTTTATCAAGAATCGAGATTATTTCGGAACAACTGATTACCAATGCATTACACACAAATAAAAAGATGTTAAAAAACACAGGGTGACGATTATCAGGATTCCGGGCATCATTCCTCAAAACACCTCAAAAACAGACAATTGAAAGCGTTAACAACCTAAAACTTTCTATTTAATACTTTCTGATTTTATAAAATTGAAAGGTTGTAACAAACTGTTGTTTTATTCTGTCAAAGTGTAAAACACGACCAACTAAATACCGATTTTAAAAACCATTTAACTTTCGGAATCCTTCTGCAACAGCACACAACATTCCATTTTCACCCTTTTCCAGTAATTCTATAGCTTGCTGCAATTCCTGCTTTTGTTGATCATTTGAAGAACCACCTTCTCTCAATTGAGTTAACGATTGTTCTGCAACCATAGAAAACGTTTCAGATAACCTGGCAACTTTTTGCAGTTCCTCAGAAATCAGCCAAGGTTTTAACTTCTCGTGGTTCGCGCTCCAAAGTTGTAGCTGCTCCCGAATCTCCGACTTAAGTAGGTCATTCTCCGGTGAGGCAACGTAATCTTCAACCATTTTATTGAACTTTCGGGCTGAAAGACTTTCAGGACGCGCTGCATCCACAACTCCGTTCATAGGCAAATCGGGCAAATACACTCCGTAAATATTCCCCAAACTCCCAAGTCGTTCATAATATTTCACCTCCTCTAGTTGTTGTACCAAAGTTTTCAAATAAGGCAAACCTTCCTGTGGAATTAGCGCCTGTAAAATCTGATCTTGCTGATGGAAGAATGGATTTCCCCTTTTTATAAGATAGGATGAAAAGCACTCCAAACGCCGGAACATATCATGAGTGTTTGCTGTCAACTCGGCCGGGCTCCAAAGTTTTTCAGCAATAACAGCCGTTCGTGGCCAAATACGCGAATCAACATTATTCTCTCCAACTACCTCCGACCACATAGCAGCTTCGCCGCCCAAAACCATCATTCTTTGTTCTTCATTCAACGGTTTTACAACTTCAATTTTTGGCAATTTTGTACCTGAAATATCAGAACCGGCAACTTGCTTACCATTCGCTTCAAATTTAAAAAGTGCCAGCGATAGTTTACCGGAAAGTGAGTCACCAATAAGTTCACCTGAAAAGTTTAGCGTTCCCATTTGCGATTCTAACTGAAAGGAAATCCGGTCATCCGTTTTTAGTCCGTTTTTAAAACCGGCACGACTTCCCATCACTTCCATAAATCCATAGACACTCTCCGGATTTCGATCAAACACCACCAACTTACTTACCATTTCTCCCGATGGAATTTCAAGAGACAGGTCGTAAACTTTCCAGTGCGTGGTATCCGGTTCCATGTCAACAGCACCGGGCATAATCAACGGATCTACTTCATAATGTTTATCGGAATGTAGCTTTAAATCGAGGTACCAGCCAGCCGACAGAATTCCTCTTTTACCTTGCTGAACAGCTTCGAATAATGACTTCTGCCCTCTCCACGACTGAATTACAATATCATCATCCAAATTTTCGCTTGTAATTTCTTCCCAGCCTACCATGGTTTTTCCATGCTTTTTTACCAACTGGTAGATTCTCGTATTAAAATAGGCCTGTAATTCATGTGCATCTTTGATTTCATTCTTTTTCATAAATTCCTGAACAGATTCACTTTCATTCCAGAATTTTGGTTCCACCTCATCGCCACCAATATGAAAATATTCATCTGGGAAAAGGGAAACCATTTCCTCAATAAACCGATCGAGAAACTCGTAAACAATTTCTTTTGTCGGATCTAACGGTGGGGAAAACATTTCTCCCCCCTCATTAACAAATGTCTGTTCAGTTGAAAGTGTACTTAATTCAGGATAGGCAATCTGCCAGCTTTTTGAATGGCCCGGGACGTCAAATTCGGGAATGATCCGTATTCCTCGTTCCGCTGCATAAGCCACAATTTCACGAATATCATCCTGGGTATAATATTTTCCGTTTGAACCGACTTTGTGCAACTTCGGAAAAACTTTGCTCTCCACCCGAAATCCCTGATCTTCGGAAAGGTGCCAGTGAAAAACATTCATTTTTACGGCCGCCATGGCATCAATTGTTCGCAACACCACTTCTTTGGGCATCCAGTGACGACACACATCGAGCATCACTCCGCGCCACGGGAAACGAGGAATGTCTTCAATTTCTAATTTTGGAAGAACAACTCCTTCGTCGCTCTTCTTAACAAGTTGCAAGATTGTTTCCAAACCATGATTAATACCGAATTTGGTATTTGCCGACAATGTAATGTGTTTGTCAATTTCCAGACTATAAGATTCGTCGTCGCCAAATTGCGGGATTCCATTCTCTGCATTTTCGCTACAAATTATTTGCAGCATAACACCTTTTTCTCCCGATGTTACTCCATAAATCAACTCAAGATCTTCTGAAAATCGATTTGCTGCTTTGTTCAGGAATTCATTCTGCACATTAATAAACGATATATTAATGCCCTTCGACAGATCAACTTCTCCATTGTGGATTTTTAAACTGCCGGGCAAAGGCATAAGTTCAATTTCAGCCCGATCGTCTTCCGAAATTAAAGGAGGACTGTAAATCGCCAATCGATAATAAAGAAAGCCACCAACTACCAAAATAAATATAAGTACGAGAAGGATGTAAAGTATCTTTTTAATCATGAGTTTAGATTACGGTTTAGTATCAAAGGAAATAAAAAATGAGATGAATGGCTCGGGTACATTTATATTATAAAACAGGAGTGTGAAATTTGGGCACAAAAAAAGCCCTTCCCAACGGGAAGAGCTTTCTATATTTTTGTGAGCTGATTCTTACATCATACCGCCCATTCCACCTGGCATACCGCCACCCATTGGAGGCATTGCAGGAGCATCTTCTTTCTCTTCAACAATTACTGTTTCAGTAGTTAAGAACATACCGGCAATTGAAGCAGCGTTTTCAAGTGCAACACGTGTTACTTTTGCAGGATCGATAACACCAGATTCGTATAGTTTCTGGTATTCATCAATGCGGGCGTTGTAACCATAGTCGCCTTCGCCGTCTTTTACGTTTTGAACAACAACTGCACCTTCTTTACCAGCGTTAGCTACAATCTGACGCAATGGCTCTTCAATGGCACGTTTCACGATTTCAACACCTGTTGTTTCGTCATCGTTGTCGCCTTTAAGGTCTTCTAATGCAGCAATCGCACGAACCAAAGCTACACCACCACCAGGAACAATTCCTTCTTCAACAGCAGCACGAGTTGCGTGCAATGCATCGTCAACGCGGTCTTTTTTCTCTTTCATTTCTACTTCTGAAGCAGCACCAACATAGATCACAGCAACACCACCGGCTAATTTAGCCAAACGCTCTTGCAGTTTTTCTTTGTCGTAATCAGAAGTTGTTGTTTCCATCTGAGTTTTGATTTGGTTAACACGAGAAGCAATAGCTTCTTGTGCACCCGCACCATTAACTACAGTTGTATTTTCTTTGTCAACAGTAATTTTTTCGCACTGACCCAACATATCAATTGTAGCCTGCTCCAGTTTCATACCTTTTTCTTCGGTAATTACAGTACCACCAGTCAGGATTGCGATGTCTTCCAACATTTCTTTTCTGCGATCGCCAAAACCAGGAGCTTTAACAGCACATACTTTTAACGAACCACGCAAACGGTTAACAACCAAAGTTGCCAATGCTTCGCCATCTACATCCTCAGAAATGATCATTAATGGACGACCTGTTTGAGCAGTAGCTTCCAACACAGGAAGAAGATCTTTCATTGTGCTGATCTTTTTGTCGTGGATCAGGATGAAAGGGTTATCTAATTCTGCAACCATTTTTTCTGCATCGGTTACAAAATACGGAGAAAGATAACCACGGTCGAATTGCATACCTTCAACTACGTCAACGTAAGTATCAGTACCTTTTGCTTCTTCAATTGTGATAACACCTTCTTTATGAACTTTTTTCATCGCTTCTGCGATAAGTGCACCGATAACTGCATCGTTATTAGCAGAAATTTTGGCAACTGATTCAATTTTAGCGTAATCGTCGCCAATTGTCTGAGCCTGCTCACGAATGCTTGCAATAACCGCTTCTACTGCTTTGTCGATACCACGTTTCAGGTCCATTGGATTTGCACCTGCAGTTACGTTTTTCAAACCAACATTAACAATCGACTGAGCCAAAACAGTTGCAGTAGTAGTACCATCACCAGCATCGTCACCGGTTTTTGAAGCTACTTCTTTAACCATTTGAGCACCCATATTTTCGTATGCGTCGCTTAACTCAATTTCTTTTGCAACAGTTACACCGTCTTTTGTAATTTGTGGTGCACCAAATTTTTTCTCGATTACTACGTTACGACCTTTTGGTCCTAAAGTAACTTTTACGGCGTTAGCCAGTTGATCAACACCACTTTTAAGCAAATCACGTGCTTCAATATCGAATTTAATTTCTTTAGCCATCTTTTCTGATTTTTACTTGTTGAAATTAGTTAATGTATAAAACGTCAGACTGCGACATCAATAAATAGTCTACTCCATCAATGTTCAACTCAGTACCTGAGTATTTACCGTAAAAAACAATGTCGCCAGCTTTTAATTCCATTGGCTCATCTTTTTTATCAGCTCCAACTAATACTACTGTACCAACTTGTGGTTTTTCTTTTGCTGAATCAGGAATAATGATTCCACTCACTGTTTTTTCTTCTGCTTCCTGTGGTTGAACCAGGATCTTGCCAGCAAGAATTTTACCTTTTAAATCTGCCATTTTGTTTTAGTTTTTTATGATTAAATATTTTTTTCGTTTTAACGCACTTGGTGTATCATATTTTATGCCAATTAATAAAACGCCTAACTGCCTCAAAAAACAAAGACAAAATTACACCAACATCATTACCTCAAAAACCACAACACCCCGTCACCACCTCTTTATCAATCATTTATAAGCATGTCAGCATTTCTGACATGGTGACAGAAAAACTTTGAAGAACCTGCACATAAAGTTAATTAAGATTATTTTGTCTTTTTCTGCCGTTTTTCACAACTATTCTGCCATTTTTTTCGTAAATTACATAGTCAGAAAACATGAGCCCGCATACGCGAGGATAGTTAAACATTTAAAACAAGAAGCCATGAAATTCAAGAATTTATTTTGGATTGGGTTGTTGCTATTATCCGTACTTTCATGCGAAGAACCTGACACAACCTATCTCACAGAAACAGATCTCTCTATCGACATTCCCTTAACTTCTCACGTAAACACACTCTCGCAATCTGTAATGGAGTCATACAATTTTAACGGCATTGCCATTTTCTGCCTCGGCTACGACGATGCTTTAAAAAATTGTCCGGGCGATGTAATTCAAATTACTCCGGGAAGCAGATCGCTGCTTTCTTTCGAGGCACTCCAAAGCAGTGAAACAATTGACCAACTTGAACTTTCAATTTCCTACAAAACGCAAAACGAAGCAGAATATAAACAAATTGGATCGATTGATTTACTTCAAGGCAGTTTTTTAAACAGCGAAACCTACATGGTGGAACTGGACGATGCACTTGCAACACTTATAAACCGCTTGAACGAAAATCCCCGCTATTATATTTCACTTGAAATTAGCGGTTCTGCAAATTTTAATATCGATTCCGATGCCCGGTTTAGCGTTCCACTTGTAATCGAAAGCGAGTATCATTCACCAAGATTTACATTGTAATTTTAACATAAAAGAGAAACGTGAGGACTCATTTTGGAATGCTCACGTTTCTCTTTTTCGTTCTTTTGCTTCGCCTTATCAATCTCACAAAAACAACCCTTACTGCTTGATAATCAATATCTTTTTTTGTACTTTTAAGCCAATACACCAAACAAAACTCAATATGGACTCAAAAAAATCGATGGCTAATCACAGTTTTGAGATGCTTGCCCAATCGGGCGAGTTTATGAATTTCGTCTTAAACAATATCACTAGTTGTGTGCTTTTGCTTGATAAAGACATGAAACTTCAGGCCTTTAACGACGCGCTAAAAACGATATTTTCGAATAAGGCGGACGAAGATCTTATGTACATGCGTTGTGGCGAAGCAATTGGCTGCGCTTATCAGATTGAAGAGGCGAAAGACTGCGGAACTACATCAAAATGCTGCACCTGCGAATTACGGCTTGCAGCTTTTGACTCGTACATTAACGACACCGTTGTTTACAAAGAAAACATCACCCGACCGTTTTTTAATAATCTTGGCGAACGCGTAATGAAAGACCTGCAATTCTCAACCAGAAACTTCTATTTCCGAAAAGAGAAATACATTATTTTAATCATTAACGATGTATCGGGGCAAGTTCAATCAGACAACAAGCAGAATTGAGTTCCAACACTGAAATAAAAATACTGTTTAAATTTACCGACATAAAAAAAGCCGTTCTCTTCAGAACGGCTTCTTATATATGTTTTCGATAAGATTATCTTAGTTTTCACCACCTTCATCGTCAGCAGCAGGAGTTTCATCCGTAGTTGCCGGAGTAGTAGTTGGGAAAGTAGGAACCTGTGTTGGATCAACAGCAGTTTCAATCTGTTCCTGAACACGACTTTGGCCTTCATCAATTTGTTCGCGTGGAATAAAACCTGCACCAACAACTGAAAGAAATAATAAAGCTCCGGCCAAAACCCAAGTACCTTTTTCAAGGAAATCGGTTGTTTTACGTACGCCCATTACCTGACCTGAAGACTGGAAGTTACTTGCCAGACCTCCTCCTTTTGAATTTTGTACCAAAACAATCAGTACCAAAAGGATACACACGATAAATAATAAAACGGTGATTAAAATATACATCTTCTTCTAATTATTAGTCTTTAACAATTCAATTTCTTTTATACGGCCTGCAAAGTAAACACTTTTTTCCGGATATTTCAAACTTAATTTTTGATAGGCATCCAAAGCTTTGTCGTAGTTCTTTTGTTGGTAATAAATTGATGCCAGCGTTTCGGTAACCAGGTCTTCATCTTCTTTTACCGACTGCTCCACATTCACCTTGTCGCCATTATTCCCATTTACGCCCAAATTAACTTTACCCGATCGTAAACGCGAACCATCAGTCGACAAAAATTTATCGATCAACGATTTCTCTGATTTGAGTTCAACATCACCCTCAAGGTTATAAAGAGTAGACCGGTCATCTCGCACACTTACCGGCACATTAACAGGCAGTTCGTTATTTAAATACTTAAAAAGCACTTTCCGGTCGGGAACCATTACTGCCACCTTTTTCAAAACAGCATCATAATCCGGATGCTCCAGGTTTTTCAAATTTTTCAGATAGAGCAACCAGCCGGTGGTAAACCACGGAAAATCGGAGGTGAGCTTTTTAACTTCCTCCAACGACTCTGTATTTAAAGTCGCTGTATTTTGCAGGTACAACTGAAATTGCTCTTTCTCCATTTTACCAGTTTGCTATGGTTGCATTAAAAATATCTTCGATCAATTTTTCAATAATCTCAACACTCAATTCTTCCTCAACTGAACTAATAGAAAGACTACTGTCAAAATCTTCGTAGGCAGAAAACGTTTGTTCGAAGTTATCTTCAGGATGTTTACTGTTGACATATTTTAGCTTAACCGTAATTGTTAAACGTGTTTGTGCCGAAACATCTTCTTTTTGAATCGACATCGGACGAAATTCGTAACCGGTAATCTGTCCTTCAAATTCAAGATCTCCATTTTCCGAAAGTTCGTTCAACGATGTTTGGCGTGTAAGTTTTTCACGCATCTGTTCTGTAAAATTCTGGCTAAGTGTTGGATTGACAAGTCGGGCGCGGTTAGGAAAATAATAAACCGTAAAAGTTTTCACATCCTGCGCAATGTTGGCTCCGGTAAAAGTATAGTTCACACTACACGATGGAGCGCTACTTCCAACCAATCCTGCTAACACAAATATAAACAATAGTTTCCGCAACATATTTTTATCCCTTAATGTCGTATTCTTTAATTTTGCGGTACAAAGTACGTTCAGAAATTCCTAATTCCTGGGCCGCATATTTTCGTTTCCCGCGATGTTTTTCAAGTGCCTTTTTAATCAGCTCTATTTCTTTATCCGCCAAAGAAAGCGATTCTTCCACAAACTCTTCCGTATCCTGAATATTATCTTTATCAACCGAAGTTATATGAATTGGATTTTGCACCTGGTCGTTCGATACAAAATTACCGTCGGCAGTGTTATACAGGTTCCGGATTATCTGCGCCTGATCGCCCGAAATCGGAGCATCGCGATTCTCCATCAAATCGAGCACCAGCTTTTTCAGGTCGTTCATGTCGTTCTTCATATCAAAAAGAACTTTGTACAGAATCTCCCGCTCGTTGGCAAACGACTTGTTATCTTCTTGCTGCGACAAAAGTGCGGGCAGATTATTTCTTCCGTCAACAGGAAGATAGGCTCTTAACGATTCCGAATTTATTTCACGTTCCTGTTCAATTATGGAAATCTGCTCTGTAATATTTTTTAACTGACGGATATTTCCCGGCCAGCGAAAATTTACCAGCGAAGCTCTGGCATCTTCTGTTAAACGAACCGGTGGCATTCGGTATTTCTCGGCAAAATCGCGTGCAAATTTCCGAAACAACAGAATTATGTCATCGGAGCGTTCGCGTAACGGAGGAATCAGAATCGGCACTGTATTTAAACGGTAATACAAATCTTCACGAAACTTACCTTCCTCAATTGCTTTCGGGATATTTACGTTCGTAGCCGCAATTACGCGCACATTTGTTTTTATCACCTGCGACGAACCAACTTTTATAAACTCCCCGGTTTCCAAAACACGTAACAAACGTACCTGGGTAGAAAGCGGCAGCTCTCCAATTTCGTCCAGAAAAATCGTTCCGCCATCTGCTTCCTGAAAGTATCCTTTCCGGTCGGCCAATGCACCCGTAAAAGCACCTTTTTCGTGTCCGAACAATTCCGAATCAATTGTTCCTTCCGGAATTGCACCACAGTTTACTGCGATATATTTTCCGTGTTTCCGGCTCGAAAACTGATGTATAATCTGTGGAAAAATTTCTTTACCAACACCACTTTCGCCGGTTACCAAAACCGACAAATCGGTTGGCGCTACCTGAACCGCAACTTCAATGCCTCGGTTTAATCCGGCAGTGTTTCCAATTATTCCAAATCGTTGTTTTATTGTTTGTATATCCATAGTATTTTCAGTCAACAATTTGCAAATTTACAATTTTTCGCGGGCAATGACAGAAAGTCAGTCACAATTAAGTTTTTTTAGGCTTTTATCACATTGAAAAAAACTTGCATCCCTCCATTTAAGATAATTACGAAGAATATGAATATTCTTTTAAGGGATTATTATCTTTGCCCCATCTGTTTATTTTCTCTGACATTTTGTTAGTTCGAAACAGGTCTAAAGCTATTACAAACAGCAGCATTATGAATTTTATCGGAATAATACCGGCACGTTATCAATCAACCAGGTTTCCCGGGAAACCACTGGCTAAAATAAAAGACAAACCCATGATTCAGTGGGTGTACGAAAATGCAGCAAAAGTTTTGCCCTATGTTTGCGTTGCAACCGACGACGACCGAATTTTCGAGGCGGTAAAAGCATTTGGCGGCGAAGTGGTAAAAACTCTTCCTACCCACCAAAGCGGAACCGACCGTTGTGCCGAGGCGGCATTAAAAATTGCCCAATCACGCAGTTTTGATGTTGTTGTAAATATTCAGGGCGACGAACCTTTTGTAAAGCCGGAACAAATTGAATTGATTAAATCATGTTTTCAGGGCGAAACCGAAATTGCAACCTTGGTAAAAAAGATAGATTCGGAAGAAGAACTTTTTAATCCAAACCGACCAAAAGTAGTGCTCGATAAAAACGACTTTGCCATGTATTTCAGTCGCTCTCCGATTCCTTATTACCGTGGAGAAGAAAATAAAGACTGGGTAAAAAAGTACACATTCTGGGGACATATCGGCATGTATGCATTTAAAACCGATGTACTACAGAAAATCACCCAACTTGAGCAAGGAAAGCTTGAATTGGCCGAATCGCTGGAACAACTGCGCTGGCTTGAAAACGGGTATAAAATAAAAGCTGCCGAAACAACTTATCAAACCATTGGCATCGATACTCCTGAAGATTTAGAAGCTGCCTTGCAACTGTTCTGATTTTTTCCTGTCAGTATAAACGGGCATGTTATTTGTTACACATGCTAAGGAAAACAATTAAACAGTATTGCCATGAAATATATTATACTACTTCTATTCATTTTTATCGGGTCACAATCCTTTTCGCAAGAAGCAGGTTTTCAATCAACCGGCTTCGAAGACGAAGTTAAAAACGAAGTAAAAGTTTATCCAAATCCGTGCAAGAACGACAAGGTTACCATCGAATTTTCATCAAAAGAAATCAGTGAAGTACGCCTCACCAATATTGCCGGCCAACAGGTTTTATTAAAAAAGTACGATTTTCCACTTCCTAAAATTCAACTTCGACTTAATGAAGTTCCGAACGGAATCTATTTACTCCAGATTACAACCACCGACAATAAACCCACGGTTAAAAAGCTGATGATATCGAGAAATTAATTTTTTTGAACAATTCGGCCTTTCCCCTGTATTTTACAACGGTATTTAATACTTTCACCAGAAAATTAAATTATAAGTTGTGAAACGAGCATGGATATTTTACACGCAAATGGGAATGACAAAATTCTCTATGCGAGTTCCATGTGATTCCGCTATAAACAAACTATTTTAATCACATGAAAATCTCTACACTCATTCTATTTCTATTTTTAAGCGTTGAGTTATTTGCTCAAACAAGCATCAGCGAAGCACGTCAAAAAGCAGTTGGATCAACCGTTACAGTTTCAGGAGTGGTATCCAATGGCGCAGAACTTGGCACAATAAGATACATTCAGGATAATACCGGGGGAATTGGTCTTTATGATTATTCTGCTTTAGACAACATACTTCGCGGTGACTCAATAACAGTAACCGGGGAATTAGACAGCTACTACAACCTGCTAGAAATCAAATCTTTTTCAAACCTCACTGTACACAAAACTGGCTCACCGTTATACGCTCCGAAAGAAATTATTATTAGCGATATTGGAGAAGATTATGAAAGTGAATTGATTCAGATAGATAATGTCGTATTCATAAATACTGACAACCTATTTGCAGGAGATAAAAATTATTTATTTACTGATGGAACTAATACTGGAGAAATTCGAATTAATCGCGACAATCCACTTGTTGGACAAGTTATACCTACAGATACTTTTGACTTGATAGCAATCTGTTCGCAATGGTCTCTAGACAACCCGAATTCTGGCTATCAACTTCTTCCGCGAGATGTAAACGATTTTATTTTACACACCAATATTCAACTCACTTCAGGACTCGAAGCAACTGAACACACAACCAACTCAATTACAATCGAGTGGAATACCGACACTGAAGGTACTTCTGAAATCCGCTACGGATCAAGCATGGAAGAATCAGCATTAACCGGCTATGCAAGTGGAGAATCGACAGTAAATTCTGACGAATACACTCACCGGGCACAGGTAACAGGATTGGAAAGTGCTGAAATTATTTACATCCAGGCTTTTTCTGCAAGCGAGAGCGATACCGCTTTTTCTGCAATAGGTGCTTTTGTAACCAACTCTAATTCATCAGGCGACATTAAAGTGTATTTTAACAGCGAAGTTGATGAAAGTTATGCAGGCACAACTATTGCAAGCAATCTCAACGATTCAATGGCCGACACTCTAGCCGCTTACATAAACAGAGCTAACGAAACGATCGATTTCTGTATTTACAATATCGACAATTCAACCATAGCTGATGCGCTGAATGCTGCCTACGATCGTGGTGTAACAATTCGTTTTATCACATGCGGATCAACAGGGCACGCCAGTGTTTACAATTTAAATAACAATATTCCGATACTCGAACGTCCGGATTTAGATGACGGAATTATGCACAACAAATTCGTCATTTTTGATGCAAACGCAACAAATGCTAATGCTTCTTGGATTTGGTCGGGCTCAACAAATCTTACCCAGAACCAGTTAACTTACGACAGCAACAACATGATCTTTATCCAGGACCAGTCGCTGGCAAAAGTTTACGAAGTTGAATTTGAAGAAATGTGGGGAAGCGACAGTGACCAACCTGATGCCGGAAATGCAAAATTTGGTGAGGCGAAGATCAATAACACTCCGCACCATATTCAAGTGGGCGATAAATTGATTACCTGTTATTTTAGCCCGTCGGATAACACGAACCAGCAGTTGATAAATGCAATTAATACAGCAGACCACACCCTCGATATTGAAACCATGTTGATCACACGCTCTGATTTAGGCAATGCTATAACAAATGCTTTCGATCGAGGTGTAGATGTTAATGTTTTAATGGAAGAAGAAAATGAATACACACCTTCGTTTATAAAAAATACCCTGCCGCAGGACAAATACATTCTCGACAATGCCGCAGGACAGCTGCACCACAAAATTGCATTAATTGATGCAAACAATGCAGACTCTGATCCGCAAGTTATCACCGGAAGTCATAATTGGAGCAACTCAGCCAACGACAGAAATGATGAGAATACACTGATCATTCACGACGCTGATATTGCCAACCAGTATTACCAACAATTTGCCTATCGTTTCAAAGAGAATAATGGAACGTTGGTAGTTTCTGCTGAGATAATAAAATCAACTTCTATTAAGGTATTTCCAAATCCAACCGAAGGAAGATTGACCATAAATGCAGCGAGGGAAATCACGAACATTTCGGTGTATAACAGCACCGGTGCAAAGATTGACGAATTACAACCAAATGAGAACCTTGCAGAATTCAGTCTGCCGTATAATCTAACCGGCCTCTTTCTGCTGAAAGTTGAACTCAGCAATGGCGATTATAACACTTATAAAATTTTGAAGAAATAAAACCCGAGTTACAAAAAATTCAAACTCAGGTATAAGAAAATGCTTCCCGAAACGGAAGCATTTTTCATTTATCTCCAAACCTTATTTTTGCTTCCTCAAGAATAGCAACAGTAGCTGTTGCTCCACAACGAGTGCATCCTGCTTCGCGCACAGCCAGCAAACCATCGAGCGTTCGTACACCTCCGGCAGCTTTTATTTTTACGCAGGGACCACTGCTCTCCCGCATAAGTTTTAAGTTTTCAATAGTTGCCCCCATGTATGAATACCGGCCATCAACTCCTTTTACAAAACCAAAACCTGATGAAGTTTTTACATAGTCGGCACCAACTTTTGTACATAGTTGACAAAGCTTTATTATATCCTGCTTTTTCACTACATAGTCGGTCTCGAAAATCACTTTTACAATAGCCCCCAATTTATGACAAGCCTGTGTTACTAAATCGATTTCCTGCTCAATATAATCCCAATCACCCTGTAAAACCTTACCAATATTAACCACCATATCGATTTCAACTGCGCCATCTTTACACGCCGTTTCTGCTTCAAAAACTTTTACCGAAATAGCCGAATTGCCGGCAGGAAATCCGATTACACAACCTATTAGCACCTCCGAATCTTTCAAAAATTGTTTGGCAAGTTTTACTGCATATGGTTTTACACAAACCGAAGCCACATTATATTTTGCGGCTACAGCGCATTCATGTTCCAAATCGTAATCAGTCATGGTTGGATGAAGAATCGAATGATCGATCATTTTTGCAAGTCGTTCAACGGTGCTCATTTTTATTGGTTTTAAGTTGGAGTATAAATTTACGAATTAACCTTGAATCAAGAGCCAAGTTTTAAATGTGAACCTTTTTTCGAATAATAAGTATTTAACTTATATATCTAAATTAACTACCATGACCAACAGAAGATCCTTTTTAAAATCGTTAGCCGGCGCCACCGCCGGAATTAGCTTAACAACAGGAGCGATCGCTTCGGGACAAGACAGTCGAGACAGTCTGGGAGAAGTATTACCCAAAAGAAAACTTGGCAGAACCGGAGAGTATGTCACCATGCTTGGCACAGGTGGCTATCATGTAGGATGGACCACCGAAAGAGATGCTCAGGAAGTGATAGAAGCTGCGCTGGAAGGAGGCGTTCGTTTTTTCGACACAGCAGAAAGTTATTCGAGTGGCACCAGTGAAGAGCGATACGGAAAATACCTCACTCCAAAGTATCGCGACCTTATTTTTCTGATGACAAAATCAACGGGACGTGATGCCAAAACAGTACAGGAGCACCTGGAAGGATCGTTACGCAGGTTAAAAGTAGACCAGATTGATTTATACCAGGTACATGCCATTCAAACACCCAACGATGTCGACCAAAGAATTGAAAACGGTGTTTTAGATGTACTTTTAAAAGCGCAACTACAAGGCAAAATCAAACATCTTGGTTTTACAGGCCATCAAAATCCTTACGCCCACTCCCGCATGTTGGAACAAACTGAAAAGAGCGATATTTTTGATGCGGTACTAATGCCCGTCAACCTTCTTGATGTTTCATATTTTAGCTTTATTGAAAATGTTATGCCGAAAGCGTTGAAGCGCAACATGGGTATTTTAGCCATTAAATCGTTGGCCGACGGACGGTTCTTTTCAGAAAAGAAAGAAGCCAACTGGACATCTGACGATCCGGTTATTCCGAACTATGTAAGCATAAAAGAAGCCATGCATTTTGTTTGGTCATTACCTGTTTCGGTTTTAATATCAGGTAACGAAAATGCCACCTATATGCGAGAAAAGATAGCACTGGCCCGCTCTTTCTCAAAACTAACTGAAGAAGAAAAAACGAATCTGATCGAGAAAGTTAAGCCACTTGCTCTCACAGGGAAAATTGAATATTTTAAAAGTAAAGAATTATAAAAAGAAAAATCCCGGGATCAACATCCCGGGATTCAAACTAAACCTAACTAAACCAAACTTATGAAAAAACAGCTTATTGCTGTGAAGTATTTTGTTTCTAATCTGTTTCCTGAACAACGATAAATCGTCTTCAGTTAAATTGTTTTCATGACAACTACAAAATTACAAATACCGTGCCAAAAAATAATTTCTGGTGGACAAACTGGAGTTGACCGTGCAGTTTTAGACGCCTGCCTGCAATATTCCTTCCCTTGTGGCGGATGGTGCCCCAAAAACAGGAAAGCAGAAGACGGCAAAATACCGGATTTATATCCCTTGGAGGAAATGGAAGAAAGCGAATACAAAGCCAGAACAAGAAAAAATGTCATTGAAGCTGACGGCACATTAATTCTTGCACCCGAAAAACTACAAGGCGGCACATTCCTAACCAAACAATTTTCAATCGAGAATAATAAACCCGTCCGGATAATCCGCCCCGAAACCAATCCCGATAAATTATTGATATGGATTATTATCAATAATATCAGTGTTTTAAACATTGCCGGGCCTCGCCAAAGTGAATGGTCGGAAGCCTATTCTGCAGCCTATCGTTTTACCACCGAACTTATTGTAAAAATTAAATTCTCGGCTTCGGATATACAGCCATAACTTTATTTCAAAAAATAAATATCTTTGCGCAAAATTAAAGGGAACCATTTAGTTGAATGGTTGTTAACAGGTAGTAAATGGAGAATATTCGAAACTTTTGCATCATTGCACACATCGATCACGGAAAAAGTACTTTGGCCGACCGACTTTTGGAGTTTACAAAAACGGTAAGCGAACGCGAAATGCACGCCCAGGTACTTGACAGCATGGATCTGGAACAGGAACGTGGTATTACAATTAAAAGCCACGCCATTCAGATGGATTATGTGCATGACGATAAGGCTTATAAGCTCAACCTGATTGACACCCCGGGACACGTGGATTTCTCTTACGAAGTTTCCAGATCGATTGCTGCCTGCGAAGGCGCATTGTTAATTATTGATGCCACGCAAGGTATTCAGGCACAAACTATTTCGAACCTGTACCTGGCCATCGAACACGATTTGGAGATCATTCCTGTTCTGAATAAAATGGACCTTCCGAATGCCATGCCCGAAGTTGTTGAAGACCAAATCATCGACCTGATTGGCTGCGACCGCGAAGACATCATCAAAGCAAGTGGAAAAACCGGTGAAGGTGTTCAGGAAATCCTTGACCATATTATTGATAAAATACCTCATCCTAAGGGCGATCCAAAAGCGCCGTTACAGGCACTTATTTTCGATTCGGTATTTAATTCGTTCCGCGGAATTATTGCTTATTTCAAAATTCAGAACGGTCAGATCAGGAAAAAAGACTTGGTTAAGTTTGTGGCCACAGGCAAACAATACGACGCCGACGAAGTTGGTGTGCTAAAACTAAGCATGCAACCACGCGATGTGCTGGGCCCCGGTGATGTAGGTTATATTATATCGGGTATTAAAACTGCCAAAGAGGTAAAAGTTGGTGACACGATTACACATGTTGCAAATCCTTGTGAACAAGCAATTGAGGGATTTGAAGAGGTAAAACCAATGGTTTTTGCCGGAGTTTACCCTATTGATGCCGACGATTACGAAGATTTGCGTGCTGCCATGGATAAGCTTCAATTAAATGATGCTTCACTGACTTTTGAACCTGAATCATCTGCTGCTCTCGGATTTGGATTCCGATGCGGATTCCTTGGATTATTGCACATGGAAATTATTCAGGAACGACTGGAACGAGAGTTCGATATGAACGTAATTACAACGGTTCCCAACGTTTCGTATAAAGCGCACCTTACGGATGGTACCGAACTTACGGTTTACAACCCATCGGGAATGCCCGCATCAACCACTGTTGACGAAATTGAAGAACCATATATTCGCGCCAATATTATTACCGCCTCCGATTTTATTGGGCCGGTAATGACTTTGTGTCTCGACAAACGCGGCGAACTGGTTAGTCAGAATTACCTGACATCAGAACGGGCTGAGCTTGTTTTCAACCTCCCTTTGGGAGAAATTGTGTTCGACTTTTACGATAAGCTAAAAAGTATCTCAAAAGGTTATGCCTCGTTCGACTACCACATGAGTGGATTTAAACCTGCAAAACTGGTTCGTCTGGACATTCTGCTTAATGGCGAAATGGTTGATGCTTTATCGACATTAATTCACTTCGACAATGCTTATCCTTTCGGTCGTCGAATGTGCGAGAAGCTTAAAGAACTGATTCCGAGACAACAGTTCGATATTGCAATTCAGGCAGCTATTGGTGCAAAAATTATTGCCCGCGAAACCGTAAAAGCTGTTCGTAAAGATGTTACTGCCAAGTGTTACGGTGGTGATATCACGCGTAAACGGAAGCTGCTGGAAAAACAGAAAAAAGGAAAGAAACGAATGAAACAGGTAGGTAATGTTGAAGTACCTCAGAAAGCTTTCCTTGCAGTACTGAAACTCGATTAAAGTAAAATTAAAAGCATAAAAAAGCCTGATAAATATTTATCAGGCTTTTCTTTTATTGTATTCTTCTATCAAACTATCAGTTTGTAACCTTTTCCATGTACGTTGATAATCTCAACCGTAGGTTCATCTTTTAAATGCTTACGCAGTTTGGTAATATAAACATCCATACTACGTGCATTAAAATAATTATCGTCGATCCAGATTGATTTTAAGGCATAATTACGCTCCAAAACCTTATTGGCATTCTGGCAAAGCAACTTTAGCAAATCCGATTCTTTTGTAGTTAATTTTACAATATCGTCTCCTTCGCTAAGTGTTTGTTTCCGGGTATCGAAAGTAAATTTACCCAACGTAAAAACCTGCTGAGCACTCGCCTGACCTTCCTGCGATGTACGACGAAGAATCGCCTCAATACGCATAATCAGTTCTTCCATACTAAAAGGTTTGGTAATATAATCATCGGCACCAAGTTTAAAACCTTCCAGCACATCGTCTTTCATATTCTTAGCCGTAAGAAAAAGAATTGGAATATCGGTGTTTATAATTCGTATGTCTTTAGCCAGGGTAAATCCGTCTTTTTTAGGCATCATAACATCCAAAATACAGATATCGAAATGCTCTTTCATAAATCCTTTGTATGCGGCTTCACCATCAGGGTAAAGTTCTGCATCGTATCCTTTTGCAACTAAATATTCTTTTAATAATAATCCTAAATTCTCGTCGTCTTCAGCCAGTAGTAATTTTGTTTTTTGTTCCATGGTTAATTATTTACTTGTGGGAAATAAATTTTAAACTTCGTTCCTTTATTTAATGCACTTTCAACTTTAATTGTACCGTTATGTAGGTCAACAATTTTCTTCACATAACTGAGGCCCAATCCGAATCCTTTTACATCGTGAACATTACCAGTTGGCACCCGGTAAAACCGATCGAATATCTGAGCCTGATGTTCTTTTGCAATTCCTATGCCATTATCTTGCACCGATATGAGAACCATATCTTTTCTATTTTCGGTTTTCACCCAAATCTCAGGAATATCTTTGCTGTACTTCATTGCATTGTCAAGCAAGTTAAAAATAACATTTGTAATATGCACCTCGTCACCTTTAATATGTGCGTTTTCTGCTGAAATTTCGGTGTGAAGTGTTCCGTTTTTACTCTTAACCCGCAATTCAAAATTAGCGGTTACAGTGCGAACCATTGTATTGGCATCAAATTCGCGCAGTTTCAGTTTTAAGCGACCTTCGTTAAAAACGGCCATCTGCAGCACCTTTTCCACCTGAAAACTCAAACGTTTGCTTTCCTGGTTAATCACACTCGAAACATGTTCAATTATCGATGGTGTATTGGCAACACTTCCATCCTGCAACATCTGACTCGCCAGCGAAATAGTTGAAATCGGTGTTTTCAACTCGTGCGTCATATTATTTATAAAGTCGTTTTTAATGTTCGACAGCTTTTTCTGCCGCATAATAACCATTAATGCATAAGCAAAAATCGCAATCAGCAAACCGGTTAATATTATCGTAGGAATGATCGTCAATCCGGTTTGCCTGAAAAGGTAGCCTTTTTGATTGGGGAAATACACATTCAGGTAATTGGGTTTAGCGCCACCGTAGTCGTTTTGAAATAATGGCTGGCTAAATTCCTTTGTACTTTTGCTGGTGTGATAATCCGTCGCTCCAACCAGGATAGCTTGCCTGCCTAAGGAAGCATTGGTTACAGCATATCGATATTCCAAATTAATCTCTGCCTGATTTATTGCATGAGCAAGAAGCTGAGTAAGACGTGTTGTGTCAATTCGTTCTTCAATTGGACGATCTTCCAGATAAAGTATCTCGAAGTTCTTCCAGTCTACATCTCTAAGCCATTGTTCTCTTTTTCGTTCAATCTCTTGTCGGTTAATTAAAAGTTGTTCGATACTTAAAAACCCACTTCCTGATGCTGAAGTATCCTGATACTGCATCCGGTAACTTTCTTCCAGCTGACCGTATGGTTTTTGTTGCGTAATTGAAAATTGAAAACTCAACAAGCTCCCGCTGTTAGTTCGGGGAAAAACGCCTCCAAACTCATTGGGATTTCCACTCCCGGGAATACCGCCATTGCGAGCATATTGTCGTGCCATATATTCCTCATCGGCTTCTAATTGCCGGGCCACCTGAGCCAAAGCATTAATTACCTGCTTATTAAACTGCTCTTCCCTGATGTTCGCCGCCGATCTAATCATGGAAACCTGTACCAAGATTAATCCCGACAGCACAACTGCCATCAACACAATTAATGTTATTAACATTTTTCGACTCATGCAGCAAAGATAATTTTATTGAAACGCTGAGATTATGGCACTTAACATTATTTAACAGGATACAGTAAATTGTAAAATTAATTAACCAACCTCTCTTATTTAAGGTATTTAATTGACATTTATTAGCTCATTTCGTTGAGTACTTTCTCTATTATGGGCGGAAAATGCTGATATTCCAGCTCGTGTACTTTTTGGGCTACCATTTCCGGAGTGTCATCCGGAAGCACTTCGCATTTTGCCTGAAAAATGATTTTCCCCTCGTCGTAATTCTGATTTACAAAATGAATTGTGATTCCGGTATGTGTTTCTCTGTTTTCAACCACTGCTTTATGCACATTCATTCCGTACATTCCTTTTCCGCCGTAATTGGGCAGCAAAGCCGGATGAACATTAATAATCGTGAAGTTTTCGATCAGGTTTTCGGGGATAAGCCACAAGAAACCGGCAAGCACAATAACATTCACTTTACGATTTCTTAATGTTTCAACAATTTCGTTTGTATTGTAAAATTGATCCCTGTTAAAAACAAAGGTTTTTATATTCAAATTTTGAGCTCTAACGAGTGCATAGGCATCAGATTTGTTCGACCACAGGGAATCGACTATAATTTTTTCATTTTCAGAAAAGTACTTAATAATATTTTCAGCGTTGGTTCCCGACCCCGATGCAAACAATGCAATTCTTTTCTCTTCCATTTTAACGTTTCTTTAGACTTTAGAACTTTTAAACAAATCGTTCAATTTTAGGCACTTAATTATCATATACCTTTTAACGTTAACATCTTTTTTAATTTTTTTCTTGGAGATTTAAAGCGTAAATGTATTACTTTGCAGCGAATTATTTAAAACAAAATTTAGTATTAATTAAAATTAAGAATTATGTCTGACGTTGCAGCAAAAGTAAAAGCAATAATCGTTGATAAATTAGGTGTTGACGAAAGTGAAGTAACTACAGAAGCATCTTTCACAAACGATCTTGGTGCTGACTCACTTGACACAGTTGAATTAATCATGGAATTCGAGAAAGAATTTGATCTTGCTATTCCAGACGATGAGGCAGAAAAGATTTCTACAGTAGGTGAAGCTATCGCTCACATCGAAGCTGCCCTTTAATTTTTTTAGCACAAGAAGTTATATTCATAGAATTCATTTATGGAATTGAAACGGGTAGTAATAACCGGTATTGGTACCGTTAATCCTTTAGGGAATTCCGTTGAAGAGTATTGGGAGAATCTTAAAAACGGAGTAAGTGGAGCTGGGCCTATAACCCACTTCGACGCATCGTTGCATACCACCAAGTTCGCTTGCGAGGTAAAAGATTTTGATCCTCTACAGTACATGGAGAAAAAGGAAATCCGCAAATACGACCTGTATACGCAGTATGCATTTGCATCTTCAGAACAAGCCGTTGTTGACAGTGGCATGGATCTGGAAAAAGTTGACGGTGACCGAGTAGGCGTTATTTGGGGTGCAGGAATTGGAGGCTTACAAACTTTCCACGAGGAAGTAAGAGCTTACAAAGAGGAGCGTCCTCGTTTTTCTCCGTTTTTTATCCCTAAAATGATTGCAAACATTGCAGGTGGTCTGGTATCAATGAAATACGGTTTCAGGGGTCCAAACTATACCACAGTTAGTGCATGTGCTTCAGCATCTCACGCCATGATCGACGCGATGAATACCATTCGTATGGGCAAAGCGGATATGATCTTGACAGGAGGTTCGGAAGCAGGAGTAAACGAATGCGGTGTTGCCGGATTCAACTCTATGCGCGCACTTTCAACACGCAATGATGATCCAAAAACTGCTTCGCGACCATTCGACAAAGACCGTGATGGTTTTGTTATGGGCGAAGGTTCTGCAGCGTTTATATTCGAAGAATATGAACATGCAAAAGCCCGCGGAGCAAAAATTTATGCAGAAATTGTTGGTGGTGGCATGTCGGCCGATGCTTATCATATGACCGCTCCAGATCCGGAAGGAAAAGGTGCTGGTTTAGTTATGAAATGGGCATTGGAAGATGCAGGGTTAAAACCAGAAGACGTTGATTACATTAACGTTCACGGTACTTCAACTCCGCTTGGCGACATTGCAGAACCAAAGGCTATTCTAAAAACATTTGGCGAACATGCTTATAACCTGAGCATCAGTTCAACAAAATCAATGACCGGTCACCTTCTTGGTGCTGCCGGAGCCATTGAAGGCCTTGCCAGTATTCTTGCCATAATCAATGGTATTGTACCACCTACAATCAACCACACTACACCAGATCCTGAAATTGACGAAAAGTTGGATTTCACATTCAACACCGCCAAGGAGAAGGAAATAAATGTAGCTATTAGCAACACATTTGGTTTTGGTGGGCACAATGCAACAGTAGTTTTCAAAAAACTGTAGTATACTGTGGTAAGAAAAATAGTACAACGAGTAAAACTCTTTTCGTCTGATCGAAAAGAGTTTTATTTGTTTTTAAAAGACCTTTTAGGATTTTACCCCCAAAACCTGCGTTTGTACGATCTTGCCTTTATTCACAAGTCGGCGTCGATGGTCGACTCACAAGGTAATTTTGTAAACAACGAACGACTCGAGTACCTTGGCGATGCCATTCTGGGCGCCATAATTGCCGATTTTTTGTACAACCGTTTTCCGCAGGAAGACGAAGGCTTTTTAACCAAAACACGCTCGAAGCTCGTAAACCGCGCCATTCTTACACAATTGACGCACGAAATGGGTTTGCACATTTTTATCGATTCGAATACAACAAAAAACATCGATAAAAGCCACATCTACGGCGATGCACTCGAGGCCCTTATCGGTGCAATTTACCTGGACAAAGATTACAAAGCGGCCAAGTATTTCGTTACGAAAAAAATCCTTCCTCAGTTTGTCGATCTTAATGAGATTGAGCAGGCAGACTCGAACTTTAAAAGCCAGCTTATTGAATGGAGTCAAAAAAATAAGCGCGAAATTGAGTTCGAAACAACGGAAGAAACCGACGAAAAATTGAAACAACCACGATTTAGAGCGGTGGTAAAAATTGATGATAAAGAAGTTGGCAAAGGCACGGGAACTTCAAAAAAAGAAGCGCACCAGAATGCCGCACAGGAAACATTAAAAAAACTCGACGAGTTGTAAACTCTCAACCGTTACCAACATCAATTTCAGATCGTTTATTAAATTTGCCCCGCAATAACAATACATGGAAAGTATTTTAATCATAGGTCTCGGCTTTTTTGCCCAGGGATTGTTTTTTATCCGAACCATTGCTCAATGGTTTAAATCGGAAAAAGAAGGGGAAGTAATTTCGCCCGTTATTTACTGGCAAATCAGTCTGGTAGCTTCTCTTCTGATGCTTACTTATGGTATTTTACGACACGATTTCGCCATTGTAGTCGGACAGTCGTTGGTGTATGGAATCTATATTCGTAACCTGCAGCTAAAAAAAGTATGGTCGCAAATGTTATGGGTATTAAAAGTGCTGGCCCTGGCCATTCCGGTGGCTTACTGGGTATGGCTGCTTACTACCGGTAATTTTGCCAATATACTGCACAACGATAAGGTTTCGCTGTTCTGGATGATTTGGGGAACTACGGCGCAACTGGTTTTTATCTCCCGCTTTTTCTACCAGTGGATCCATTCCGAAAATAAAAAAGAATCGCTTTTCCCGCTGGGATTCTGGATTATCAGCACCTGCGGTTCGTTAATGATTTTTACCTATTCCATTGCCCGTCTCGATCCGGTGCTTTTTGCCTCGCACAGTTTGGGGCTTTTCACTTACATCCGAAACATTTCCTTACATTACGGCAAAAGCAGCTTATTTGACCGATTGAACAACATTCCTGTGCTGAATAAAGTAATCGGTAAGGTTTCGGACAAAATAAAATAGGCCGGCTTAATTAAAAACCGACCTTCATTTTTATTCTTTCTTTTAATTGTTTTCTGGCCATTTTGCTTTTATCACCTCTTTCACGATGTAATAAAGCAATAGCGCAAAAATAAATACGATCAATCCCCAGATTGGAGCGTAAAAACTCACGATAGCTCCCCCCATTACAATCTCAGGCGAAACATCAGCCGCAGCCTTAATAGCCTCCAGGGCCTGAACAATACCAACTACCTGCGATAAAAGTCCGGTAGCGAGTGCCAACGAGGCCGACATTTTTATCAGTCCTACAAGTTTTGTATTCACTTGTTTTTTGGTAACTATTTCGAAAACCTTCCAGGCAGTTATACCCAGAGCGATCAGACCGAAAATCGTTATCCAATGCATAAATGGCCCGCCTATCCTGTAGGCCTGAACCATATAGCCTAATCCGGTTTCTGCTTTGTCTAGTTCAATCATTTTTCTTTGAATTTAAAGTTACAACTGCAAACTAAATCTTCTTCACACATTCGAAAGAATTTTATCGCTGAACGACACAAAAGCAGCATCTTACATCAATTTTCAGCGCATTTAACGACCAGATAAGCGATTCGGTTGTTCATCTGTGATTTGGTGCATTTTATCGATTGATTTTTTAAAGAACGAAAATCAAGCTTATTTTTTACTTTTATTAGCAAATGACAGAGCAACTGCAACATATTATCCGGCAAGCCAGGAGTTCGAAAAATATCCGAATCTCGTATCATATTGTTTTCTGGATAATTGTAGGGTTTTTCTATTTTCTTGTCTTTAACTGGAACAGTGAATTTCCAGAGGTCTCCATTATATTATCCATCGGATTGCTGCCGGTTGCTGTTATCACAACCTGCGTTTTCAATTACCTGTTGATTCCAAAATACCTTGACAAAAAACGGTACGGCTATTTTTTGTATCTCAGCTTTTTTACACTTTTAGTTTCTAGCTGGTTGTCGTTCCTAATTGTTTTTTATGCGCTGATACACATTCTGTATAAAGAAGCTTCTCTCGAACCGGCAGTGTTGCATCCCGAGCTTCAGGTTATTTCGCTGAATTTTATCGTTTTTCTTGCCATTGCCGTAAAACAAATCAAACGCGCCTTTTTTATTCAACAGGAAAAGAATGATTTGGAACAAAAAAAACTAAACACTGAACTAAAACTAAAAGAAGCCGAATTAAAATTACTAAAAGCCCAGATTCACCCCCACTTTCTTTTTAACACATTAAATAACTTGTACGGCCTCACGATGGAAAAATCGGATGAAGCGCCCGATCTGGTTTTGCGTTTGTCCGATATTCTTGATTACATTTTATACCGTTGTAACGAAAAACGCGTGTTACTTTTCGACGAAATCAGCAACCTGCAAAACTACATTGCCATCGAAAAGCTGAGGTATTCTGAAAAGCTGAGTATTACTGTCGATTTCCCGGACGAAACCGACAACCTGCAAATTGCTCCTCTCCTCCTGCTTCCATTTGTTGAAAATGCGTTTAAACACGGCGTGAGTAACAATCCGGGAACGGCTTCTGTTTCTATTTCCTTAAAAGTGCAGCATACAACGATGTCGTTTTACATTACGAATTCGAAGAATCCGTTGAGTGCACAAACCGACAGCTACTCAAAAGGTATCGGACTTAAGAATGTAAAAAAACGACTTGAGCTGCTGTACCCCAATAAATATGACCTGAAGATCGACGAGAAAGAAGATTCTTTTTCTGTAACTTTATCCTTAGAACTAGCTGAATAATGTACCGGTGTATCATCATAGACGACGAACCCATTGCCATTCGTGTAATTCGAAATCACCTTTCGGTTTTTACCGATTTTAAAATTGTTGCCGAGTGCAGCAATGCGCTTGAAGCCATGCCGGTTTTGCAAAAAGAAAAGATCGATTTATTGTTTTGTGATATCCAGATGCCACAAATAACCGGGGTCGATTTTATTCGCTCATTATCGCATCCGCCAAAAGTTATTTTTACCACCGCTTATCGCGATTATGCCATCGATGCTTTTGAATTGAATGTGGTTGATTATCTTCTGAAACCCATTTCGTTCGAGCGTTTTACAAAGGCTATCGACCACTTTATGGCAGTTCAGTCTCCCAAAGATTCACCGGCGGCAGGAGCAACTAATCAAAACAGCAGGGATTTTATTTTTCTGAAAGCCGATAAAAAACATTACAAAGTGAACCTGGATGATGTCCTGTATTTCGAAAGCCTGGGCGATTATGTAATTGCTTTTACTACCGATCAGAAAATTGTTACGAAAGAACGTATCGGTCACCTTTCGGATACCTTGCCAACGAGCCATTTTTTACAAATTCACCGCGGGTACATTATTTCCATCAACAAAATTGAATCGGTCGGAGCCGGTTTTGTCGAAATCAATGGCAAGAAATTACCCGTTGGCAGAAATTACAAACCCGAGCTTCAAAAATTACTGTCGCATTAAACCTTTCCATTTTTAATCTGTTTTTCCTACTTTTAAACCACATGCAGAACAATAAGTATATATTCCGCGAAGGTTGGATTTCTATTATAGCCAACACCGTACTTTTTGCCCTGAAATACTGGGCGGGAATTGTAACCGGCTCGGTGGCTTTAATCGCTGACGCCTGGCACACGCTTACCGACTCGGTTTCGTCGATAATTGTTTTAATCGGTGGAAAAATATCGAGCAAGCCGGCCGACGACGATCATCCTTTCGGACATGGACGAGCCGAACACATTGCAGCCATTATTATTGGTGTCCTGCTGGCAATTGTTGCGTTCGATTTTGTGTTACGATCGATCGATAAATTTGGTACCCGCGAGCAGACGGTTTTTGGCCCGATTGCATGGATTGTTACGATCATTTCAATTGTGGTGAAGGAATTATTGGCGCAGTATGCATTTTGGGGATTCCGAAAAACAAAATCAGCCATTTTAAAAGCTGATGGCTGGCATCATCGCACCGACGCACTTTCTTCGCTAATTATTTTGATTGGTCTTTTTGTAGGGAAATATTTCTGGTGGACGGATGCTATTCTAGGTTTCATTGTGGCGATTTTAATCGGTTATGCCAGTTTCGAAATTCTGTCAAAAGAAATCAAGTCGCTGCTTGGCGAAAGTCCTTCTGATGAATTATTGGAGAAAATTCATAAAACAGTTAGCCTTAATTGTGTAATCCAGGTAAACCTGCATCATATACACTTGCACCACTACGGTCATCACACCGAAATGAGCTGCCACATAAAACTCCCTCCTGAAATGACACTTTTCGAAACTCACGAAATCTGCACAAAAATTGAGAAAGCTATTAATGAGGAATTTGGTTTTTTCACCACCATTCACCCTGAACCATTAAGTGATAAACTCACGAATTTCGAACGTTATTAAAGCAGAGCTTCATCAAAAATTACTTCCGGCAAATTCCAACTTTTTTAATCGTGCAAAAACACAGTTAGTTCGCTTGAAAAATAAATTTTTTCCATATTTTTATCATCTATTTAAATTTTTTAAAAACTAACTAAATGAGAAAAATATCATTATTGTCAATTTTAGTAATCCTCGTGTCTATGTTTCAGTCCTGCACGGAAAAAGTTGAAACCGACCTCACAAAAACAGCTTTTATACCAAAGCCAACCAGCGTTACAGCGAGCGGCGGAGCATATAATCTTGCCAACGCAAAACTGATTTATGTGCAGGAAGGTGCTGAAGGATTGCTCCCCACTGCTGAGATTGTGGCAGAAAAAATAACGCAACTTACAGGTACTGAAGTAGAAATAAAAACAACCAACAGTACCCCCTCGAAAGGAATTTATATTGCAATTTCCGACAACGATCAGTTAAATTCTCAGGGTTACGAGTTGAAAATCAAAAAGTATATCGCCTCAATTACAGGAGCCGACGCAGCCGGATGTTTTTTTGGCGCACAAACGTTTTTGCAGACCTTGCCTGTAAAAAAAGCTGAATCGCCAATCTACGTACCAACCGGAGTTGTAACCGATTCGCCGGAATACGCGTACCGTGGAGCCATGCTCGATGTTTCGCGCCACTTTTTTAATGTTGAAGAAGTAAAACAATACATCGATTTTCTGGCCATGTACAAAATGAATGTGCTTCACCTGCATATTTCAGATGATCAGGGATGGAGAATTGAAATTAAATCGTGGCCAAAATTGACTGAAATAGGCGGACAAACAGAAGTTGGTGGCGGCGAAGGTGGTTTTTACACCCAGGAGCAATACAAAGAGTTGGTTCAGTATGCTGCTGATCGCCAGATCATGATCATTCCTGAAATCGACATGCCGGGGCACACCAACGCTGCTCTTGCATCGTACGCCGAATTAAATTGCGACGGAAAAGCCCGCGAGTTGTACACCGGAACTAACGTTGGATTTAGTACACTTTGTACCGACAAAGAAATTACCTACCAGTTTATCGACGATGTAATTCGCGAGTTGGCTGCAATAACTCCTGGTCCGTACATCCATATTGGTGGCGACGAATCGCATGTAACTGCACACGACGACTATGTATATTTTGTAAATAAAGTTCAGGACATCGTAAAAAAACACGGCAAAAAGATTATTGGCTGGGATGAGATTGCCAACGCCAAATTAATCGACGATGTTACCGTACAATTTTGGGCCGATGTTGAAAACACAACACTGGGTGTAGAAAAAGGAGCTCAGGTATTGATGTCGCCGGCAGCACGTGCCTATCTCGATATGCAGTATGATTCAACAAGTCATCTTGGTCTGCACTGGGCCGGTTATATTGAAGTGGATCATGGTTACAACTGGGATCCTGCAACATTGGTTGAAGGTATAACCAAAGAAAACATTTTGGGAATTGAAGCGCCGCTTTGGTCGGAAACCGTTACCAATATCGACGAAGTGGAATACCTGGTTTTCCCTCGTCTGCCGGGATATGCCGAAATTGGCTGGACAGCACCAAGCGAAAGAAGCTGGGACGAATATAAAACACGTTTAGCAAAACACGGAAAACGTTTTGAAGCGCTTGGCATCGATTATTATAAATCGGCCCTCGTTCCGTGGGAAGAATAGAAAAATATGATTGGATAAAAATAATAAAAACGGGTTGCAGAAATGCAGCCCGTTTTTATTATCAGTTAAATTCAACCTTTGCAATACGACCAGAACTACCAGCAGCAAAACCGGACAATTGTCCCGGAACCGCTCTGAATGTATAGTATCCTTCGCCGGAAAGAAAATTCCAGTTTATACCACCATCTGTAGAAATATCGCAGCCGGTTTTTCCGATTGCAAATACTAATGATTCCTTACCCACTTTTACCTCCTGAACACACGAGCGGTATTCATTTGGCATTGTTACTGCCGGCAGCCAGCTTACACCTCCGTCAACTGTGTACGATGCAATATTGGTATTTAATTCCGGCTGATCGAAAATTCCTCCAACGATTACTCCTTCGTTGTCATTTATAAATTCTACAGAAAAAATTCCGGACGAAGTTAACCCACGAACCATTGGAGTTTTCGCAACTTGCCACGATTTTCCGAAGTCTGCAGAATAAAACACACGCGCCGCTTTTCCACCGCTGGCTATCCAGGCTCTTCCTGATGGTAAATATTCAATACATGTATTTGATGCTGCAAAATTGGCTTCTCCTTCTTCAACAGAAGGCAGATCCGCAACCTGAGTCCAGGAAATTCCGGCATCCTCGGTTCGTAACACAAAAAACTTTCCATCAATAGGGTCGCTTACTGCCAAACCATGTTTTACATCGGCAAATTTTACCGAGTTGAAGAATAAACCACGAGTTGTATCCTGGAATACGACATTCCAGGTAGCACCGCCATCAATGGTTTTGTAACCAAACTCGGGACCGGCAACACCAAAAACAATGGCTGTTTTGTCGTCCCAGGCGTGAATACTCCGGAAATCATTTTTCTCAGTTCCCGGTACCGTAACATCATTCCAACTATCACCGCCGTCGGTCGAAACCAAAACTGTTCCTCCTGAACCACTCGCCCAAACAACGTTTTCATCTACAACTTGCAGGCCTCGCAAGCTGGCTTCGGTATTGGTATTTAGTTCCGAAAAAACAACATCGAATTGTTTTTTTGTAGCAATTTGACAAGAAAATAAAAGCAAAATAAAAGCGGAAGTCAGAAGCAATTTCATGTAAGTATATTTTTTTATAAAACTAAAATAAAAATTATTGTAAGTTTATAGTATCAGAAATCTTTTCTGAATAACTTAAATCATAATCTAAAACCAACAAAATGAAACGACTTATCTTGCCGTTTTTCCTATCTCTTTTACTCACTGTTTCCTACGCTCAAAAATACGAAGCAAACTGGAAATCGATTGATAGCAGACCAGTTCCACAATGGTTCGAAGATGTTAAATTTGGCATTTTCATTCACTGGGGAGTTTATTCGGTTCCGGCCTGGGCACCGGCCAATGCCGATATCGGTGTGTATGCCAAATACGCAGAGTGGTATGGATACCGGATTAATGACGATAGCAAGGCCGGAAAACTTTTCCGCGAATACCATAACAACATGTATGGTGAAAATTTCCTTTACCCTGATTTTGCTCCACAGTTTAAAGCACAACACTGGAATCCGGAGCAATGGGCCGATTTGTTTAAACGCGCCGGAGCAAAATATGTGGTTTTAACATCGAAACACCACGAAGGTTTTACACTGTGGCCCAGCGCCCAAAGCTGGAACTGGAACAGTGTTGACATTGGTCCGCACCGCGATATTTGCGGCGATTTAACCACTGCCGTTAAAGATGCCGGTTTGAACATGGGATTCTATTATTCACTTTACGAATGGTACAATCCACTCTACCACAACAACCTGGAGAAATATGTCGACGACCATATGATTCCGCAAATGAAAGACCTGGTTACCAACTACGAGCCAGATATGTTATGGACCGATGGCGAATGGGAACATCCAAGCGAAGACTGGAAAAGCACCGAGTTTTTGGCCTGGCTCTATAACGAATCGCCAGTGAAAGACCGGATTTGTATTAACGACCGTTGGGGAGAAGAAACGCGCAGCAAACATGGTGGATTTTACACTACCGAGTACGATTTGGTTCACGACGGTAAAAGTGAAGGAATTGACAAAGCGTGGGAAGAGTGTCGCGGAATTGGAACTTCATTTGGCTATAACCAGATTGAAACGGTTGAAAACTACATGAGCTCTGAAGCGCTGATTCATTTACTGATTGAAAAAGTTGCAGGTGGAGGCAACCTTCTGCTTGATGTTGGCCCAACTGCCGATGGTCGCATTCCTGTAATTCAGCAACAACGTTTACTTGATATTGGCGACTGGCTGGCAACAAACGGCGAAGCAATTTACGAAACAAGAAGATGGGAAGGCACAGAAGACAATGCAATCGCTGATGTATTTTTTACTAAAAAAGGAAAAGACTTGTATGTACATTGTACCCAATATCCTACTTCTGATTTAAAAATAAAGGGACTAAAAAAAGCATCAAAGGTAAGTTTGTTAGGTTACCAGGGCAATGTAAATTTCAAAAAATCGGGAAAAACCATTACCATTTCAGCACCGGTTTTAACTCCTGGTAAACTTACCCGCACTTACGCCTGGGTATTTAAACTTGAAGATGTTCTTTAATTCGAAAACCAAATAAACGTAATACGATCATGACTAAAGCAACTGAATTTCTGAGAAGCCACAAGATGACGGCTGACGACATTAAAATGAAAGAGGTGGTGAACGCCTTTTTAGATGAAATGGCAAAAGGATTGGCCGGTAAAGAAAGTTCACTTCTTATGCTTCCAACCTTCATTGAAGCCGACGGAGAAGTAAAAGCCAACGAACCTGTTGTTGCCATCGATGCAGGAGGCACCAATTTTAGAGCGGCCAAAGTTTATTTCGACGATAATCTGAAACTGGTAACCGAAAACATTACAAAGGCAAAAATGCCGGGCGTTGAAAAAGAACTGACCAAAGCCGAGTTCTTCGATACTTTTGCATCGTACCTGGCCGGTTACAAAAACACTTCGGATAAACTGGGATTTTGCTTTTCCTACGCCGCAGAGATTTTCCCGAACAAAGACGGAAAACTGATTGAATGGAGTAAAGAGGTTAAAGCACCCGATGTGGTTGGAGAAATGATTGGCGAAGGGCTATTGAACGCCATGCAAACACCCGAAAAACAACTGGTACTGATGAACGACACCGTCTCTACACTACTTGCCGGAAAAGCAGCACGAGCGGTAAAAGCCTACGATACTTATATTGGTTTTATTTTGGGCACCGGAACAAACACCAGCTATATTGAGGCCAATAAAAACATTACCAAAACTGATGGGCTGAATATGGAAGGCAGCCAGATCATCAACATCGAATCGGGAGCATTTACATTGGCTCCGCGCACCGATATTGATATTGCTTTTGACAACACCACCGAAAATCCGGGTCGTTATGCTTTTGAAAAAATGTTCTCAGGAGGATACTTTGGCGGTTTGTGTACTGCAGCTTTAAAAACGGCAGCTGCAGAAGGTGTTTTTGCCAATCCTGAAGTTTTTGAGAATCTGCAGGAACTAACATCGGAAGAAGTAAATACTTATGTGCACGGTATTGAAAGTGCCCATAATGTATTACCGGGAGTTTTTACCAGCGATTCGGACAAAATGCTTGTCGCAGAAATTATCGACGGGCTCATTGAGCGCGCAGCAAAACTGGTAGCTGCCAACCTGGCTGCTGTAATTCTGCAAACCGGAAAAGGCAAACATCACGAAAAGCCGGTGTTAATGACCATTGAAGGAACAACATTTTATAAGCTTCATAATTTTCAGAAGCTATTTGAAGACTACCTGCAGGATTTCCTTTCAGGAGATAACCAGCGTTATTACGAAATTGTGGAAGTGGAAAATTCAAGCTTACTTGGTGCAGCCATTGCAGCCATTGTAAACTAAACTATTTGATGAGGTTTTCTTAAAGGAATAGATGTTTTAAAAGAACGTCACCCTGAACTTGTTTCAGGGTTTGTTTCCCGCGAAGCAAGATTCTGAATCAAGTTCAGAACGACGGATGAAGCAGCCTGCAGGAAAACCTCATCGCTCTAATTTTCAACCAGCGGAAACACCCGCGCACGCATCAAATCGAGCACAAAAACCTGCTGAAACCGCGACTCAAATTCCTCGTGACTGATCTTATTCAGGAGATTGATATTCTTATCTGCCCGCAGACAATCAGTAGTAATTAAAAGCCAGTATTCCTGCAACTGTTGTTTTTGGTATATCCGCAGTTTTTCATCCTTTTTGGCAATGGCTAAACGAATATCCTCAACCACATTATTCGAAATTCCCAGGTTATTCGAACGCTCCCAAACAGACTCTTTTAACTCGGGGTGATGCGCCATCATAACCTCACCCAGCCCTTCAGGCAAATCGGGATTCGTAAGAATTTTATGAAAAAATGCTCCTTCCGATTTATCTGCAATGGCGGATTTTATGGTTGCCACAGTTTTCGACCGCACCATTAATTCGCGTTCAGGGGAGATCAACTGTTTCTCCGAAAACATAAATTTCACAAAAAGTTTCGCATCTGAACCGGCTTCAAAAAGCTCCTTCATATCATCAACCAATTCGTCTCTGAAGTTTATCAGCGCTTCCTCTTTTTCTGTTTTTGTTATAGCGCTGGCAGGATTTAGCCTGGTAAGTTCAATTCCGAGTTTG
The DNA here is from genome assembly GCF_033963885.1 of Draconibacterium sp. IB214405. Lineage (NCBI taxonomy): Bacteria > Pseudomonadati > Bacteroidota > Bacteroidia > Marinilabiliales > Prolixibacteraceae > Draconibacterium > Draconibacterium sp. IB214405. The sequence continues at coordinate 1,267,912 of NZ_JAXBMA010000001.1, read as the reverse complement.
TGTGCGTTTTTCATTTTCACCACAAAATCGGGCGACTCGGATGCCACAACTTTCCCTTTCGGAAAATCGGGGTAGCGATCTCTAAAATAGTTCACCAGTAAAACTTCCAGCTGTTTCTTTACTTCCTGCATATTAAGACCGGATTATTCACTAAAAATAAGAGAATTAGGTCAGTTTATAATAAGCTTACCATTATAAATCTGGTCTGATTGGACTACCCTCCAAAAATAAAGTCCAGAGGTGAGATGATTTACAGAAATTGTTTTCCCCTGTAATAAATCTTTACTTAACCGGAGTTTCCCGTTCATATCATACAATTCCATTCTGCATTCAGTTACATTCGAGTCAATATCGAATGTTACATTTTGACTTGCAGGATTTGGATAAACGCGGAAACCAATATCATCTTTTATAACTTCTACGTCAGTTTCAATCTCCGAATAATAATATATGTGTCTAGAAGTAGGTATCCAGTTCCAGGCAACTTCATTCCACAAATAGTTAGTTGAGGTATCCATTCGGTGCTTCTGAACCCAGCTCTGCTCTCTTTTGTATACTCCTTTCCAGTCATTTATTTCATCATCCCACGTATAATTAGCATTATAAATCGGGTCGTTATTGCCGTCATAAATTGAATAAGTTTTATTGCCCCAATAGATATTGACTCCAAAATTAGTTAAGTTGCCATTCATTATCAGGTTGCCATTCACGTCATATTCATATTCCCATTGTAACTGCAGGATCCATTCACTTTGTAAATTATCCCAATTAAAATTCCTTTGCAATATGATAACACCTTCATTATTGTATTCTAGCTCCCCCTTACTCTGCGGTAGCCATTTCTCTTCGTTCGATTGCCATAAATAAGAAATCGAAATCTTCTTTAGCGGCTCATATATATTCTCGTTCTTTTCATAATTAATCAGACTATCTACTGAGTTTGCTCGTTTTGTTATTTTGAGTACAAGCCTGTTTTCATTGTCATACTCATATTCATACGCCTTATGTTCTGATTGTACCCAGTCATTAAGCTCTTCCTCCCACCAAAGTACTTTGTAATCGTATAGTCGGCCATCGGTATATTCATACTCCAATTTGCGTGAACCTATCCATTTTAAACTATCATCATTCCACGAATAGCTGGTCTCCATTTGTTTCTTTCCACTTTCGGTATATAATGTTTCTATTTTGAATTCATTCTTCCATTCATAACTATCACTGTTCCACCTATACTCCATTTTTAAAATCTCATTGCCCATCGTATCATAATCCCATTCTGTACTACTCGAATTAACTAAAGCTTCCTGTTCCATATCCCAGTACAACCCATATCTACGAACTAATAACGTATCCTCATTATATTCCGATATCTCTTCCCCGGAAATCACCCATTCTTCAATATCATAGTTCCACCAATACCAATAAAGAGTGTCAAGTTTATTTTGCACGTTATAGTGCCATTCCAAATAATGCTCGCCACGCAAGGACAAATCCCAGGTTCCTCCCCAGTGCATCACCCTATCCTTCACTTTGTTACCATACTCATCGTAAGCATTTTCCTGAGTCTCAATTGTATCCCAGACGGCTCGTTCCTCGCTCCAAAGCATGTGCATATAAAAGACCTGATTATCACTCGTATCGTAAGTATATTCTTCTTGATTGGTTTGAACCATTTCTCCATTCCTGAGCGGATCATTATACGAAGTCGTCTTTACTGTTCTTTGATCATCGTGAAATTCAACCTGTTCAACTGTTTTTCCATAAAATATCACAGTGTCTTCCATAAGATTTAAACTGCTGTAATATTTGCGTTCATTATATATCTCTTCACCATCCTCGTTCCAACACTGTTCTGAAATCTTAAAATCTTTCCACACTTGGGTGGAATCATTCCATATTTTAATCCATACTGATCCACAGTTACCGTCTTCTTCATAAATTTGATTATACCGTTTCATCCGTACCCATTCAAACGTTGTGGTATCAAATGATTCATATACAATACTGTCTTGAATCAATTCCAATTCTTCGGGAACAACATAATCGGAAATAAACTGAATTTCAGGATTTCCTTCTTCCTCAATGTTTAGGCTCTGAAAATTTTGGGATGGATCAAACGTTACATTTGATTTTGTTTGTGCGAATACTGAAAATAAAGGAAGCAGTACTGTGACTGTAAGGATTAGCTTTTTCATAAGTCTGTTTATTAGTTAATTAGTGCTTCTAAACTATAAATTTATTCTCAGAAATAAAAATTATGTTCCATTTGCTATTCATAAATTTTCTCAATCAGAAAGAACTTATTTCCATTTTCAATGTTATTCAACAAAATATTCTTATAAAATTATGTATCAAGGACTATTACACGCACATAACGGATTTCGCTGGTTGGTTTTAATTATGCTTGTTGTTTCGGTTATTATGGGTTTTGCCGGATGGATTGGCAAACGAAACTGGGGCAAGGCAAATAACCTAACCGGCCTGATACTGGTAATGATAATGGACATTCAGTTTTTGTTGGGAATCGTACTTTATGCTTTTGTGAGCCCAATTACCAAAGCTGCATTTGCCAACTTTGGTGCGGCAATGAAAAATCCTGAACTTCGGTTTTACGCCGTCGAACATTTTCTGATGATGTTTATTGCACTTGCGCTGGTACACATTGGGAGGGCAAAGTCGAAAAAAGATGTAGCACCATGGAAAAAACACCAGGTAACAACCCTGTTTTTTGGAATTGCGTTGATTTTGATTTTAGCGGCCATTCCGTGGGATAGAGCTTTCTTTTAAACAAGAAATAAGCCAAGGACCGGGGCTGTATAAACAGAAATGATACAGCCCCGGTCTTTTCATTTTTAACAAAAAAAGGCTGCAAGCAAAAAACTTGCAACCTTTTAAGTTTGGTTCAGCATGTGCTTACGCACTAATCTTTTTCGAGGCTACTTTTTACCTCCCACGGAATATATATCATCAATTAAGTGCTGGTATTTTACTGCAACGGCGTTTCTCCGCAGTTTCAGTGTTGGCGATAATTCGCCCGATGTTGGTGTCCATTCTTCGTGCACCAAACGGATACGACTGATTTGTTCGTGCGATCCGAGTGTCTTGTTTATTTTGGCAACTTCTTTCTGCAGCTTATTTATTACCTCCGGAAGTTGGATAAGATCTTCATTGTTTTCGTAGTGCAATTTATGCTCGCCGGCCCAATCGTGAAGTATTGGGAAGCAAGGAGAAATAATGGCACTTGCAAATTTCTCGTTGGCACCGATCACCATCACCTGCTCGATCAACTCCGAAGTTTTTAACTTATTCTCAATCATCTGAGGAGCAATATATTTACCTCCAGAGAGTTTAAAAATTTCCTTTTTACGGTCGGTTATTTTCAGGTATTTATCGTCAACCAACATACCAATATCGCCGGTGTGGAACCAGCCGTTCTCATCAATCACCTCATCAGTCAGTTCTGGCGCTTTGTAATAACCTTTCATTATACCCGGACCTTTACACAAAATCTCGCCATCCGGAGCAAATTTCACATCGTAACCTTTCAGGATCGGACCAACTGTTCCGATCATAATTTCCATTGTACTTGGGTCATTTACGGCAATTACCGGCGAAGTTTCTGTTAAACCATATCCTTCGAGGGTAGTGATTTTTGCCATTCCAAAAACACGGGCAATACGAGGTTGAAGCGCTGCTCCTCCGGATACAACATAAGTAATATTTCCACCCAACGCATCGCGCCACTTCGAATAAATTAGTTTATCAGCCACCGAAATTTTCAGTTTCATTAGCGGACCAAACTTTTTGTTGAATTCAAAATGACGGGTAAGATTAAGCGCCCAGAAATAAAGTTTTCTTTTAATACCGGTCAACTCTTTTCCTTTGGCCACAAAACCATCGTAAACTTTTTCGAGCAAACGTGGTACCGAGTTAAACATGTGCGGTTTCACTTCTCTAATCGACGAAACAATTTGAGCCAGATTACCCACATAATAAATTCCCATTCCTTTGTACTGAAAGTGGTAATTCATAGTACGCTCGTATACATGGCACAATGGAAGAAAACTTAAGGCACGATGTTCAATACCCAAGTTGTGCAAATTAACATGTTCAATAAAATTCGATACCAGGTTTGTGTGAGTCAGCATTACTCCTTTTGGCACACCGGTTGTTCCCGATGTATAAATTAAAGTTGCTAAATCGTCAGGTTTTACATCCTTTTTTATGTTTTCCAGTTCGGCTGAAAACTCCTCTTTTTTTGATTCGCCGAGTTCCAAAATCTGCTCGTAATGTTTAGCATCTTCAACTTCTTCAAAAGTGTAAACGGCATCAACACCATCTATCATATTGGCCAGCGGACACATACTTTTGAAAAGCTTTTTATCGCCCGCCAGAATAATCTTCACTTCGGCGTGTTTCAGAATATACTTGTATTCGTCGTCTCCCAGCGTTGGATAAATTGGCACGTGAACAAAACCGCCCATTGCCAATCCCATATCGGCAAAATTCCACTCGGGCCTGTTGGTTGTAACCGTAGCAACTTTATCGCCACGCTTTAAACCTAAAGCCATCAGTCCCATGGCCAACTGGTGCGATTTTTTATAATATTCTTCGGTTGAATAAGTGTACCATTTACCGTCTTTTTTACCGGCTATGGCATCTTCACGGGGAAATTCTTTTAATGCGCGTTCGAGAACATCAAAAGTGCGTGTAACTGTCTGTCCCATATTTCAATTTTAAAAACTTCGAAATATAAGGCTTTTGTTGTTGGTTGATTTACAAAGCGTTTATGCTATTTTTCAGCTTTTATTATTTATAAGCCTTCTAAATAACACTAATTATCTGTATAACAAAATGTTAAAAACCAAGCTATCGACTTTCCGAGCCGGTTGTTCTAAAATTTAAAACCCTATCAATTCTCACCCGACTCAGTTTCTGCTAATAATTGCTGATACTTGTTGTCTTTTACATAGGCCCAAATAATCAATCCCGCCAATAGTAACAATGATACAGGTACTGCCGGATCAACACCATCGGCAACACCTTTACCGTACGAATGCAATCCTGACAGGTAATAGTTCACGCCAAAATACGTCATCATTACTGAAGCAAAACCAAGAATTGAAGCAAAATTATAATTGAAAATTCCTTTTAAGGAAGGAATCAATCGCATGTGTACAATAAACGAGTAGATCACCACAGTAATCAGAGCCCATGTTTCTTTTGGATCCCAGCCCCAGTAACGGCCCCAGCTTTCGTTGGCCCAAACACCTCCAAGAAATGTTCCGACGGTAAGAAAATACAAACCAACCGTTGCCGACATTTCGTTGATGGTTGTTAGCTGTTCGATAAAGCCATTTACTTTTGCCTCGTTCACTCCACTTCGCAGAACGATTAAAATCATAACCAGAACTCCAAGGAACATACTTAGCCCCAGGAAGCCGTAGCTGGCAGTAATAATTGCCACGTGAATAGCTAACCAATACGATTTAAGCACAGGAACCAGGTTTGTCACTTCCGGGTTCATCCAGCTGAGGTGAGCAACAAACAATGCAATTCCGGTTAAGAATGCAGCCGTTCCCACTACCATCGGGTATTTACGGCCAAAAATAATTCCGGCCAGCATTGTAGCCCAAGCCACATACACCACCGACTCGTAACCGTTACTCCACGGTGCGTGACCAGAGATGTACCAACGCACAATCAATCCAATGGTATGCACCAAAAACAGGATTAGAATAAACCCAAAGAATGATATCCGCAGGAATGACGGCAGTTGCTTTTGCCTGAAAATATTTATAAAAAGTACTGTCAGCAGTAAAAATCCGAATAACAGGTAAAATGGAAATACGCGCTTAAACGGATTGACTTTATTAAAAAGAATTTCAACGTTTTTCTTTTTCTCACCGGGCAAAAGATCGGCGCCGTATTTCACCTGAAAATTGCCGACAGCCTGCAAAACCTGTACGGCATCGGTACTTTTATTCTCAATAATCGATTGCAACAACAACTGAAATCCGCTTTTTATAAAAATAGAATCACCATCGCTATATTCAACGGCAGTACTTCCCGGAGCATACCAGGTATCTTCCACTCGTTCGCGCGGGAAAAGATGGAAAATGGAGCCCTGAAATACCATAAAACAGATGTTTACGCGCTCGTCAACATTAATGTATTCTTTATCCATGCGGTTGCGCATTCCGGGAGCTTTGGCATAAGCCGCCCGCACTTCATCCGCAATTTTATAATTGCCGTTTGCATCAAAAAGCGATTCAACCGTAATAAATTTATTCTGTGCGCCGAGCGCCCCTTCCAACGATTTATCTCCCACTTTAACAATAGGCATGGCTTGCCAGATTTCGGGATATGCCATCATGCTCAGCACCACTCCATCGGCCGACAAACCATACAATCCGGATTTGCGGCTTATTTTGCGAACAATCTCGCCCGACAAAGTTGATACCGGCTCAATTCTTCCATCGACACCCTGCACCCACAATTCGCTGAATTCTTTTACAACTTCCTGATCAATTGATGGAATTCCAGCCCCGACTCCACTCTGTGCCGATGCTGAAAAAGCCACACTTCCCAGCAATGCAACAAGCAAAACTATTTTTACCGAACTAGCTTTTAACTTTTTGACTAAATACTGGAAATACGAATTTGGATTTATTAAGGACAGAATTACACCAACAATCAGCAGGAAATAACCGAGGTACGAAATCCAGGTTCCCCAAAAGTCGTAGTTAACCGAGAGGATTGTTCCTTGTTCGTCAACGTCGTACGACGACTGAAAGAATTTGTAACCCCGATGACTGAGTGTGTTGTTCATGAAAATACGAATATCTTCGTTAATGCCTTTTTCCTGATCCACCAAAACAACTTCCGAAGCAAACGACGATGGAGAGTTTGATCCGGGATAATGTTCCAACTGAAAATCTTTTAAATGGATACTAAAAGGAACCTGAAGCGGCAATGCCCCATAAGCCAGTTTTAGTGTACCGTTGCCAAGCGGAACACGCAGGGTATCCGGACGTTGCCCGGAATGACCAAATACCGGAATATTTTGCTGGCGGATACCATCCGAAACCTGCACCATAACCGCATCTTCCCCGGTTTCCATCTGGCTTTTTACCGCCGTAAATGTTGCACTTGGCAAAAACTTGCGAATCAAAAAGCGAAAATTATCATAACCGTATAAAAACATGGGCTTTACCGGAATGGTATCACCGGGTGATAAATCAATTGTCTCCTGGGTGGCCATGGTTGTTTCTTCCAATTGCGCAAAAGAAGTCATAAATAGCGCACCGTCCTTCATAAAAAAGTTGATCACTTTTTCTTCGTCAACGTCAAATCCGGCTGTAAAACCGGGGTACTCAAGTACATCTCCCTCTTTAAAAGAAAACGACTGCATACCCTGTGCACCTGGTGCCGAAAATACAAAATCGATAACCGGCTCTCCCGAATCGGAAGCGATGGCCTTTTTCTCGGCATTCTCGATAAAACCAACTGCTTTTACTTTTACCGGATTGCCGTTTACATTAAATTTTGCGGAATATTGCTTGGGTGTTATCTCTGAAAACCGCACTTGCGAAACCTTTTCCTGGCCTTCAAAACCGGCGTAAAAATAATCGTTGGTAGAGAGAATAGAATTGGCACTCTCTCCTTCGCGGATGTGCATTACTCCCTCAAAACTTATGAAACGAGTAACTGCACCTCCTAAAATCATCACGATAAATGAGACATGAAAAATGCCAAGCGTGATTCGTCGGTTGGTAAAGAACCGATAACGTAACATGTTATTTATGAGGTTGAGTGCAAACAGTCCCCACAGCACCTCGAACCAATGTGTGTTGTACACCAATGCACGAGCCGTTGGTGTTCCATAGCTACTTTCGATGAACGTTGCTATCGCCATTGAAAATGCCAGAGCCAGAAAAATAAATGCCGCAAAAGGCATTGATGTTATAAACGAATAGAATTTTTTCATTAGGTTAATCTTTTAGGTAACTACCTAAGGGAGAAACAAATCGCAATAATTTTTATCTGAATCTCAACCATGAACGGTATTTTTACCATTAAGTAACAAGTCCTTCCGAACTTTGTTCTGAATAATTTAGCTGATGAAAATAATCCTTATTTAGAACAAATCAAAAAAAGAAATAAAAACAAAAGGCCCTTTTGGCATTTTTCATAACATATACCAAAAGAGCCTCTAATATTTCAGAAAGCCCTCACTCAAAATAAGGACTTCTCTGTTTTCAATTTACTGCAAAAACGAAAGCGCTTTTTCTATTGCAGCCTGCAAACCGCTAACATCTTTTCCACCGGCAGTTGCATAAAACGGCTGGCCACCGCCGCCACCTTTAATCTCTTTTCCGGCTTCGCGAACAATCTGCCCAGCATTCAATCCTTTATCGGCAACAATATTGTCTGAAATCATTACCGTAAGATTTGGTTTTCCGTCGATGTCGGCACCAATAACCAAAAACAGATCATCCACTTCTCCTTTTAACTGGAAAGCCAGATCTTTTACCAAAGCAGCATTAGCAATCGTAATCTTATGAGCGATAATATTAACTCCCGATTCATTTAAGATTTTACTCTTCAGGTTCGCCTTGGTTATTTTCAGGTTCTCCTGCTGGAATATATCGATTTGTTTCGACAGATCTGAATTTTGCTGAAGCAGTGTTGTAACACTACCCAAAATATCTTTAGATCCTTTTATTACTTCCTGGATATTCTTAAGAATGTCTAACTGCTCCTTAATATACGTTTCTGCACGGTCGGCAGTAATTGCTTCAATTCGTCGAACGCCGGCAGCAATTGCACTTTCCGATACAATTTTCAACATTCCAATCTGGCCGGTTGCAGCAACGTGCGTTCCACCACACAACTCAACCGATTCGCCAAATTTGATTACACGAACTGCTTCGCCGTATTTCTCTCCAAACAACATCATTGCTCCTGATGCTTTAGCTTCTTCGATTGGCATTTCACGGTTTTCTTCTTTAACCGAGTTTTCACGAATCTTTTCGTTCACCAGTTTTTCTACCGCTGCAATTTCTTCATCAGTCATTTTCTGGAAATGCGAAAAGTCGAAACGTAAATGGTCTGCATTCACCAGCGATCCTTTTTGCTCAACATGCGATCCTAAAACCTCGCGCAATGCCGCATGCAACAAGTGGGTTGCAGTGTGGTTATTTGCAATATTTGTTCTGCGTTTGGCATTTACCACAGCGTAAAAAGTCTCTTCCGGATTTTCAGGAAGGGCGTTTACCAAATGAACGATAAGATTATTTTCTTTTTGTGTATCGATGATCGATGTTTTTACTCCATCAAATTCAATGTATCCGGCATCGCCAACCTGACCACCTGATTCGCCATAAAATGGTGTTTGATCGAATACCAGCTGGTAAAACGATTTTTTCTTTTGTGTTACTTTGCGGTAACGCGCTATTTTAATTTCGGCTTCCAGTTTGTCGTAGCCTAAAAATTCTGTCTTTTCAATTTTGCGCAGTTCCACCCAATCGTCGGTTTCCTGTGCAGCAGCATTTCGTGAACGATCTTTTTGAGCCTGCATTTCCACTGCAAAACCTTTTTCATCAACACCCAAACCATTTTCGCGGGTGATCAACTCGGTAAGGTCAAGCGGGAAACCAAAGGTATCGTACAATACAAAAGCATCTTTTCCGGCAATTTCTTTGGAGCCGTCATTTTTCGCTTTCGAGATAATATCGTCGAGTAATTTAATCCCCGTTGAAAGTGTACGCAGAAACGACTCTTCCTCTTCTTTAATTACCTTTTCAATTAATGTTTGCTGGCTTACCAACTCAGGGAAAGCTTCGCCCATTGTTTCTTTAAGCACGTCAACCAAACGGTAAATAAAAGCATCTTTTAAATCGAGGAAAGTATAACCGTAACGAACTGCACGGCGCAAAATCCTACGGATCACATAACCGGCTTTGTTATTCGATGGCAACTGACCGTCGGCAATGGCAAAAGCAACCGCACGAAGGTGGTCAGCAATAACACGCATGGCAATGTCAACCTTCTCGTTTTCGCCATATTTTTTATTGCACAACTTGCCCATTTCGGCAATTGTATTTTGGAAAACATCGGTATCGTAATTCGACTGAACGCCTTGTAAAACCATACACAAACGCTCGAAACCCATTCCGGTATCAACATGTTTGGCTGGCAGACTTTCAAGGTTTCCGTTTGCTTTTCGGTTAAACTGAATAAATACCAGGTTCCAGATTTCGATAACCTGCGGGTGGTCCATGTTTACCAAATCGCGTCCCGGAACTTTTGCACGTTCTTCTTCCGAACGAATATCTACGTGTACCTCTGAACATGGTCCGCAAGGTCCGGTATCGCCCATCTCCCAGAAGTTATCTTTCTTATTTCCGTTTAGAATGCGATCTTTTGGCAAATATTGCTCCCAATAACCGGCTGCTTCGTTGTCGCGCTCCTGGTTATCATCGGCACTTCCTTCAAAAACCGTAGCATACAAACGGTCGGCATCAATTCCCATACGAGTTACCAAAAACTCCCATGCCCAGTCGATCGCTTCTTTTTTAAAGTAATCGCCAAACGACCAGTTTCCTAACATTTCGAACATGGTGTGGTGGTAGGTATCCAAACCAACTTCTTCCAAATCGTTGTGTTTTCCTGAAACACGTAGACACTTTTGCGTATCGGCCACACGCGGATATTTTACCGGTTCATTACCTAAAAACTGGTCTTTAAACTGGTTCATCCCCGCATTGGTAAACATCAGCGTCGGGTCGCCTTTTACCACCATCGGTGCAGAGTTTACAATCTGGTGTTCTTTCTCGGTAAAAAAGTCGAGAAAAGCCTTACGTATCTCTTTAGAAGTCTTCATTTTCCGTCTGTATGATTTATGAATTCGTTAAAAATATTTAATGCAAAGAAAACAAATTCATTAATTATGAGTTATTTACTTACCTTTGCCGCGTGAAAAATCACGTTTTATTAAATCCATGCAAAGTTATAGGATTTAATGAATAGACATTAAAAAAGAGATAAAACCGGCCTTTTATATGGCAAAAAAGAAATATAAATTTAACCCGGATACCCTCAGTTACGAGAGTGTAGGATTAAGTTGGAAAGCCAAAGCAACAAAAATACTCACCTATTTTTCGAGTAGTCTGGCCTTGGCAATTATAATCACACTGATCTTCGTAAACTTTTACGACACGCCACGATCAAAACGATTGATGCGTGAAAACAAACGTTTGCTTACTCAATACGAGTTGCTCTCGAAGGATCTGGATAAAGTAGAAAATGTATTGACGGAGCTGCAACAACGCGACGACAATATTTACCGTGTGATTTTTGAAGCCGAACCAATTCCTTCAACTGTGAGGAATGCAGGTTTTGGTGGTGCGAATAAATATTCGAACCTGGAAGACATGGACAATGCTGAGTTAGTAATTGCAACAGCTCATAAGCTGGATGTGATTTCGAAACAGGCATATATTCAATCGAAATCGTATGATGAAGTTTTGGAACTGGCGTTGAACAAAGAAAAGATGCTGGCTTCGTTACCGGCAATTATGCCAATTACGAATACCGACTTAAAACGTACTTCGAGTGGTTGGGGTTACCGTATCCACCCGATTTACAAAGTTCGTAAAATGCACTGGGGACAGGACTTTACAGCTCCTGTAGGAACTCCGGTTTATGCAACCGGCGACGGTAAAATTACCGAAGTTAAAGGATCGAAACGCAGTCGTGTTGGACTGGGTCAAAATATTAAAATCGACCATGGTTTTGGTTACGAAACTGTTTACGGTCACCTGAACGAGTTTAATGTAAAACGCGGTCAGCAGGTAAAACGTGGCGACATTATTGGTTACGTTGGAAACACCGGTGGATCAACGGCTCCTCACCTGCACTACGAAGTGCACAAAGACGGACGCAAAGTGAATCCGGCTTACTACATGTTTAAAGATCTTACACCACAGGAATACGACAAAATGATTGCCATTTCGTCGAATATCGGCCAATCGCTGGATTAATCATTTCGAAATTTCCTGAAGAAAATAGTTGCTTCCATCGGTTTATTCCGGTGGAAGTTTTTTTTGCCGCCTTTTGAAATGCAGCAAAAATTCAGTCACCCTTTTGTAACAGGTTTAAAATCTTTTATCTTGCATCTAAATTTTTAGTGTGCCGTACAAAAAACCCAAAATAGAAAAGATACTGTATTCCATTGGCGAAGTGGCCGACATGTTTGGCGTAAACGTTTCGCATATTCGTTATTGGGAAAACCAGTTTGAAGCACTTAAACCGGTAAAAAATAAAAAGGGCAACCGGCAGTTCACTAAAAAGGATATTGAGACCATCCGTTTTATTCATCACCTGGTAAAAGAACGCGGGCTGACCATTGATGGCGCACGAAAAAAATTAAAAGAAAACCCTGAAGACACCATGAACAATTACGAAGTGGTGAAACGTTTACAGGATATAAAACAAGAACTTATCGCAATAAAAGAAGGGCTCGGGGAAAATGAAAATTAAAGACATCACCAATTTTTTAGAGGATTTTGCACCGTTAAAACTACAGGAATCATACGATAATGCCGGACTAATTCTGGGCGATAAAAACGCCGAAATTTCTTCGGTGTTGGTCACATTGGATGTAACCGAAGCTATTGTTGACGAAGCAATAGAGAAAAAAGCAGGATTGATTATCGCCCACCACCCCATTGTTTTTTCGGGCTTGAAAAAAATTACCGGCAAAAACTACATTGAACGCACGCTGATAAAAGCCATAAAAAACGATGTGGCTATTTACGCAGCACACACGAATCTCGACAGTGTTACCGGAGGCGTAAACGGAAAGATTTGTGAAAAGCTTGGATTGAAAGATTGTAAGATCCTTCAATCGTCGGGCGACATGCTAAAAAAACTGGTAACATTTGTTCCGGTCGATCGCGCAGAGAAAGTTCGCGAAGCAGTGTTTACGGCCGGTGCCGGGCACATCGGAAATTACGATTCGTGTAGTTTTAATATCCACGGCCAGGGGACTTTCCGTGGCAGTGAAACCACTAATCCGTATGTAGGTAAAAAAGGTGAACAGCATTACGAAAACGAAATCCGTTTGGAAACCATTTTTCCATCGTATTTGCAGGGAAAAGTAATTAATGCATTGTTGCAGGCACACCCTTATGAAGAAGTAGCCTACGATATATACTCGCTCGACAATAAATTCGATCAGATTGGTGCCGGAATGATCGGTTCATTACCGAAAGAAAAGGAAGAAAAGACTTTTCTCCGTCAGTTAAAGAAAACCTTTGATGTAAAAATGATCAGGCACACCGCTTTACAAGATAAAAAAGTGAAGAAAATTGCCGTTTGCGGAGGATCGGGTTCGTTCCTTTTAAACCAGGCAATTGCGGCCGGAGCCGACTTTTTTGTGACCGGTGATTTTAAGTATCATCAATTTTTTGATGCCGAAAATAAAATAGTTATTGCCGATATCGGACATTTTGAGGGTGAACAGTTCACTAAAGAACTTTTTTATGAGATACTTACAAATAAATTTCCTAAATTTGCAGTCCATTTATCAGAGGTGAATACCAACCCGGTTTTTTACTTCTGATTTTTATGTATAAAAAAATATTACGAGCATGAATGCACCATATTCAAGGCAAGAAGACAAAGACATCTCAGTAGAAGAGAAATTACGCGCGTTGCATGAATTGCAAAGTGTTGTTTCTGAAGTTGACAAAATAAAAACCCTAAGGGGTGAGCTTCCTTTGGAAGTTCAGGACTTGGAAGACGAAATTGCCGGTTTAAAAACAAGGTTGATTAATCTGGATGATGAAATCAAAAACCTGGATACATCAATCAACAATAAAAAGATTGCGATTAAAGATTCGCAAGCTTTGATTGCAAAATATACCGAGCAGCAAAACAACGTTCGTAACAACCGCGAATTTGACTCACTTTCGAAAGAGATTGAATTCCAAAACCTGGAAATCGAACTTTCGGAAAAACGTATTAAAGAATTTACTGCAGAAATGGCTCAGAAAAAAGAAACCATTTCAAACTCGAAAGAGCAGTTGAAAGAGCGTGAGGAAGATTTGGACAGAAAGAAAAACGAACTTTCTGAAATTACCGAAGAAACCAAGATCGAGGAAGAAAAACTGAAAGGTAAATCGGAAAAGATCGAGTCGTTTATCGAACCTCGTCTGTTAGGTGCTTTTAAGCGTATTCGCAAAAATGCACGCAACGGTTTGGCTGTTGTTACCATTCAGCGTGATGCATGTGGTGGTTGTTTTAACAAAATCCCACCTCAGCGCCAGTTGGATATTGCAAGCCGCAAAAAAATTATCGTTTGCGAATATTGTGGTCGTATTTTGGTTGACCAGAATATTAACGTAGTTGAAGATATTGCTGATTAAGCATTAAGATATTTATAAAAAATAGCCGGTTCAATTTTTTGAATCGGCTATTTTTTTTTTAGCGAGACTTTTAAAAGTACCTCCTAATTTATTAAGATCACCAAATCGATTACACCTTTTGCCTGCCGGCGGCCTTCATCTTTGCCTTGAAGCAAAGACGAAGCAGAAAATTCAAGGCAGCTTTTAGTCCTTCCTCTCCGTTATTTTTAATAATAATTTATGCTGATTAGTACAATAAAAAAATCCCGGCGTCCACTCCGGGATTTTTTCTTCATTGCATCTATGCTTCTTTTTGATTGACTCTGTTGTAAAGAGTTTGTATACTGGGTTTGTATACTGCAAATATAGAGCATAAAAGACAATCATCTCTTTATTTCTTGCCTATTATGAATGGATAAAAGCAGTATTTATTTGCACCCAAGCTGCTCACACTCAAAACATTTTTTACCGAGAAAAAAGGTTAAAAAGCCTGACACAGCTAGGCAAAATACCTAAAAAAGCCGTTTCCTTCCGAAAACGACTTCTTCAAACCAGAACATTGTTTTATTGTTTCAACGATGTTGAAAATGTATTTTGTAGTGTGGACTTTCTACCAACTTCCGCCGGCACCACCGCCGCCAAAGCTTCCGCCACCAAAACCTCCAAAGCCTCCGCCGCCAAAACTTCCACTTCCCGATGAAAAGTTTCCAAACGAACCTGATGAACGATGACTTCCTGACATCATTCCCATGGCCAGCCAGAACGGCAAACTTCTTCCGGGTGAATAAAACCTGCGTCGGCGCCCTCTTCCAAAAATCGATATCAGGATAATAAAAAAGATGATACCAAAAGGTATTCCGGCACTGCCGCCCGCATCAACCTTTTCCTGGTAATTTTCGGCAGTATATTCGCCACGCGAAATATCCATTATTACATTTAATCCTGCTGCCAAACCACCGTAATAATCGTTTTGTTTAAAGCGAGGAATCATTTCTTCATTTACAATCGTGGTATTCAGAATGGCATCAGGTAAAACACCTTCCATTCCGTAACCGGTTGCAATAAACACCTCGCCTCTGCTGTTTCCAACTTTGGGTTTTACCAGAACAACAAGACCGTTATCGTTACCTTTTTGTCCAACTCCCCATTTTTCGCCAAGTTCGCTTGCATACTCCGCCCTGTCATATCCTTCGAGGTCGGGAACGGTAACCACAACTATTTGTGTTGATGTTTTTCGTGCAAATTGAACCAATGCACTTTCCATATTTTGCTGTTCGCCATCGCTTAATACGTTGGCAAAATCGTTTACCAAACGAGCCGGTTGCGGACGTTCAGGAATTTGTGCCAATACGCTTGTAGCGGTAACGATCAGTGCAAAAAATAATATTGTAATTCTTTTCATAGCTTCCTATTTTCCAAACGAAATTTCGTCCGACAGTTCATTTACATCGTCATCCTGGTATGGGAAATGAGCCTTCAATTGCTCGCCCGCTTTTATGATACCGTCGGCCAAAGCTTCGGCATATTTAGCTTCCTTTAATTTGATGATTACCAATTCCTTGGTTGTCTCCCAAAAATCATCAGACACTTTCTGATTGATGCCACCATCACCCAAAATCGCAAACTTTTTATCCTCAACCGCAAGGTAAAAAAGAACACCATTTCGTAATTCGGTTTTGTGCATTTCCAGTTTTTCGAATAGATAAGCGGCACGATCAAGCACCTCTCCTTTACAATGATTTTCGATGTGCACCCGGATTTCTCCGGATGTATTTGTTTCTGCCACACGAATGGCATTTGTAATTTTCAGCTGATCTGCTTCGTTAAAATATTTTCGGACTCCCATTCTATCCTCCTTTTAAAATTGCACTTCAGGAGCCTTTTCCGCACCTTTTTCTGCTTCGAAATAGGCTTTCTTTTCAAAACCAAACCACCCCGCATAAATTACGCGCGGAAATTTTCGGATGTAAGCATTATAACCTTGTGTTGTTTGATTAAATTTCCTTCGCTCCATCGCAATCCGGTTTTCTGTTCCTTCCAATTGCGATTGCAATTCTGAGAAATTCTGATTGGCTTTTAAATCAGGATATCGTTCAACAACCACCATTAAACGGCTAAGTGCCGACGACAGTCCTTCCTGTGCCTGAGTAAATTGTTGCAGCGATTGTGCATTTAAATTTGATGGATCAATATTGACAGAAGTAGCTTTCGAGCGTGCTTCAATAACGCCTGTTAGCGTTTCCTGCTCATGCTCGGCATAACCTTTCACTGTATTCACAAGGTTCGGAATCAAATCGGCACGACGCTGATATACGTTTTCCACCTGTGCCCACGATGCAGTAACCTGCTCATCCATTTCTACCATTTTGTTATACCCGCAGCTCGAAAATAACACCACACTTACCAAAGCGATTAATACAATTCTAATTCTCTTCATTTTCTATTTATTTGATTTACGACTCTTTTTTACTTTCATGAATTAACACCGCTAATAACGGTGTTAATTCTGAAACATTACTCAATTCAATAATCAATTCTGACTTATTACTTACAAATATTTTCAAAAGGTGTGAAATATCAGAAGTAAATTCGGGGAAAGGCGATAATTTGCCGCTGTATTTCGAAATAGAAAGATTAAAGCAGAGAGATGATGAATTTAGCAGACTTTAAAACAGCCATTTTACAAGGAATTCCGGACGAACTTCCACTGCCGAAACCCTATAAACCCAACATTAACCACGCCCCAAAAAGAAAAGACATTTTATCGGCGAAGGAGAAAAAGCTGGCTTTAAAAAATGCCTTACGGTATTTTCCTGCAAAATTTCACGAGGTTCTCGCCCCTGAATTTTTAAACGAACTGGAAACATACGGGCGTATTTATATGTACCGTTTTCGTCCCGATTATAAAATGTATGCCCGACCGATTGATGAGTACCCGGCAAAATCAAAACAAGCCGCATCAATTATGTTGATGATCCAAAACAATCTGGATTATGCAGTGGCACAACACCCGCACGAATTGATTACTTACGGCGGAAATGGTGCGGTTTTTCAAAACTGGGCGCAGTACTTGCTTACCATGCAATACCTGTCCGAAATGACCGACGTGCAAACGCTGGTAATGTATTCAGGTCATCCGATGGGTTTGTTCCCTTCTCATAAAAATGCTCCGCGCGTTGTGGTTACCAACGGTATGGTAATTCCGAACTACTCGGGCCGCGACGATTACGAACGTATGAATGCACTTGGTGTTTCGCAATACGGACAGATGACTGCCGGATCGTACATGTACATTGGCCCACAAGGAATTGTACACGGAACTACAATTACGGTTATGAACGCTGCCCGCCTGCACTCGCCTGGCGATTTTGGCGGAAAGATATTTGTTACCAGCGGTCTGGGAGGCATGTCGGGAGCACAACCAAAAGCAACGGTAATTGCCGGAATGGTTTGTATAGTTGCCGAAGTAAATCCAAAAGTGGTTGAATTGCGTCACAGCCAGGGATGGGTGGATGAAGTTTATTCCGATCTGAATGAATTGATGAAACGCGCATTAAAAGCACGCGAAAATAAAGAAGCTGTTTCGCTGGCCTACCAGGGTAACATTGTTGACCTTTGGGAAAAGCTGGCAGAAGAAAATATACCGGTTGAACTGGGATCGGATCAAACATCGTTGCACAATCCTTTTGCAGGTGGTTATTACCCCGCAGGCTTGAGTTTCGAAGAATCAAATAAAATGATGGCAGAAGAGCCGGAGCAATTCCGCGAAGAAGTGTACAAAACTTTGCGTCGACATGTAGTTGCAGTAAATAAATTGACCCAAAATGGCATGTATTTCTGGGATTATGGAAATGCCTTCTTGTTGGAAGCCGGCCGCGCCGGTGCCGATATTACCAATGCTGATGGTGAATTTAAATACCCGTCGTATGTACAGGATATTATGGGACCGCTGTTTTTCGATTATGGTTTTGGTCCTTTCCGTTGGGTTTGCACATCAGGAAAAGCAGAGGATTTAGAGATTACCGATAAGATTGCAGCCGATGTGCTGGCAGAAATAGCCGCTTCCGCTCCGGAAGAAATTACCGGGCAAATGGAAGACAATATTCACTGGATAAAAGAAGCCGGCAAAAACAAACTGGTAGTGGGTTCGCAAGCACGTATTTTGTATGCCGACTGTACCGGTCGAACAAAAATTGCCAAAGCATTTAACGATTCTATTGCCGATGGACGAATCTCAGCTCCTATAGTTTTAGGCCGCGATCACCACGATGTTTCGGGTACCGACTCACCTTACCGCGAGACTTCAAATATATACGATGGCTCATCATTTACTGCCGATATGGCTGTGCAGAACTTTGTAGGCGACGGATTCCGCGGAGCAACATGGATTTCGTTGCACAACGGCGGTGGAGTTGGCTGGGGCGAAGTAATTAACGGGGGCTTCGGTATGACAATCGACGGGAGTCCCGAAGCCGAAGAACGCCTGAAAATGATGTTGCACTGGGATGTAAACAACGGTATTTCGCGCCGAAGCTGGGCACGCAACAAACCTGCTCGTTTTGCCATTGAGCAGGCTATGAAAGAAAATCCGGATTTGAAAGTTACATTACCGGAAGAAGCAGCTGATGAGTTGCTGGATGGACTTTTTTAGTAGATGTAGAAAGATACATTTAAATATAACAAGGGTCTGATTTCTATCAGGCCCTTATTTTTTGTCCCTGTCACCATTATATATATTCGCTCTAAATTTAATCTTTATGACTTTCTAGAGGGTATTTGGTAAGATATTTTTCTGACATTTATCGACCATAATTACTAAAAGTCAATCAACATGAGCGACAAAACCACCGTTTTACTGGTTTGTTTTGCCTATTTTTTCATCATCATTATTGCAGGTATCATCATGATGTCGCGCAATAAAAAGGCCTCCGATTTTCTGGTGGCCGGACGAAAGCTGAGTCTTCCGCTAACCATAGGGACACTGACAGCCGTACAGATCGGCGCAGGAATAATACTGGGAGGTTCCGACACCGGAAACGAAATGGGAATCTGGCCGGGTATGTGGTACGCACTTGGTTGCGGCGGTGGTTTAATCGTTGCCGGCTTGCTTGTAGCTGCCAAATTGAAAAAGAAAGACAGTTTTGTTCCACTCGATTTTTATGAAGACCGTTATGGAAAAAACAAATGGGTACGCATTTGGGCATGGATGAGCAATGTCCCCAGTTTGCTGGGTATTTTTATTGCACAACTTTTGGCTTGCGGAAGCCTCTTATCAGGATTTGGAATTCCGTTTTACCAGGGAGTGATTATTTGTGCTGCGATCATTTTAATATATAGTACACTTAGCGGAATGTGGGGCGTTGTGCTCACCGATGCCATACAGTCGTCGGTAATTCTAATCGGAATTCCGGTGGTTGCCATTGCTTCACTTTTACTCCTCAATAAACAAGGCATCAGCATGGCCGAAGTTTACCACCAACCGTTTATACCAAAAGGCACATTTACTAAATTCATTTACCTGGTTGTTCCTTTTCTAATTGCCATTTCGGTTTCTTACGATGCTTACCTGCGCTTTCAATCGGCTAAAGATGCCAAAACCGCAAGAAATGGAGCAGTCATTGCCGGAGTTCTGGTCATATTTATTGGCATTTTGAGTTCTACAGTTGGCGTGGCCAGCCATCTTCTTTTTCCTGAAATTAAAGAAGGAGTTTTTTCGCACATGGTAATTACAGCGTTGCCTCCGGTATTGGCAGGAATAACCATTGCCGCAGTTTTGGGGGCAGCCATGTCGAGCGGAGCCGGTTTATTAATGGCACTGGGAGCCACTTTTTCGCGAGACCTTCTGAACTGTTTCTTTTTTCGCGAATATCAACTCGACGAGATGCCGCACTCAAAACTGATCTCACGACTGGCGGTGGGCTTGTCGGTTATTGCAGGCGTTTTATTGTCATTCAAAGTAAGTAACATACTCGACGCAATTATAATTTTCAACTATCCGTACATGGGTAGCCTGCTCATTCCGCTGCTGGCCGGCGTATTGTGGAAAGGAGCCACAAAAAGAGGCGCAGTTGCCGCAATTTTTACCGGCGGAATTATCGGAGTTGGCGCATTTCTTTCGGGAATCTACCCTGCGTTCAACAGAATTATCAGTTCAGAATTGGGGCTGTTTATCGCTTATTCGGTTTCGCTGGGCGTATTGATTATTGTTAGTAAACTTGAAACAAAAAAATTATGAACGAAAATAGCTGGCCTTACCCGTTGGAATACGATAAGGAAGAAACCATCTCTTGCGAGGTTTTGGTTTTGGGAGGAGGAATTGCCGGTTGTATGGCAGCAATTTCCGCTGCGCGTGAAGGCAAAAATGTTGTGCTGGTTGAAAAAGGAGCCACCAAAATGAGTGGTGCCGGAGGTTCGGGCTGCGATCATTGGGAATCGGCAGCCACCAACCCGTGTTCGAAAGTAACGCCGGAAGAATTGACGCAGTCGATGCTGGATGACAACGACGGTTACAACAACGGCATTTCGCATTATATCGAATGCCGCGAAGGCTGGGATCGCATGCTCGATATTGAAAAAATGGGCGGTAAAATACGCGACACCGAAGATGAATTCACAGGCGCCGATTTCCGAGATGACAACTCGAAACTGATGTTTGCCTACGATTACGAAAACTGTTTTACGTTGCGTATTTGGGGAAGCACTTTCAAACCGGCCATGTACAAAGAGCTGAAACGTTTGGGCGTAAAAATATACGACCGCATAATGGTCACGTCCTTGCTGACAACCAAAAACGGCGACGACATTCATTGCATCGGAGCCACCGGGATGCACACCCGCACCGGGAAATTTTTCGTTTTTAAAAGCAAGTCGAGCATCATGTGCATGTCACGCCCGGCAAGGATTTGGCTGTTTTCGGCCGAGTTGCCAGGACTGGCAGAATTCCGTCCGACACAATGTATAGGCGACGGTCATGCCATGGGATGGCGTGCCGGAGCCGAATTCACCATGATGGAGAAGTCGGTGGGTGCCGAGTTCTCGGCTGCCGGAAGAAGTTATCCGCCTTACGGAGCCGGCAACAACCACAATACGTGGTATGCCGCGTCGATGATCGATGCCACAGGCAAAGAAATTCCATATGCTGACCGCGACGGAAATATTTTAAAGACCGTTTCCGATCGATTCAAACCAGCCAAAGGACAGAAATATTTTATGAAGGGCGGAAACATCGACGATGCCAACTACGAAATTGACGGGCCGGAAACCTTGTCGCTGGATAAATTTGCAGAAGGAACTTACAAAATACCACTTTATGCAGACCTGAGCACACTGCCCGAAGCCGAACGAAAAGTGATCTGGGGAATGATGATCGGAGAGGAAGGAAAAACCAAGGTGCCAATTTACCAGAATTACACCCGTGCCGGTTTCGATCCGGAAAAACATGTATTGCAATGTTATGGCACGGGCTGGCGCTCGGGACAATTTTTGCCGCAAGAACGACAACTCTTTGGATTACCTGGAGGATTTATGAACGACTGGCAATTGCAATCGAACCTTAAAGGATTGTTTGTAGCTGGCGACGCCTTGTACGCTTCAAACTGTTACGGACATGCAGCAGCAACCGGTTACTACGCCGGACGCCACGCAGCAAAACATGCAGATAATGCAGAATTAAAGGAACCTTCAATCGAACAAATCGAAAACGAGAAAAAACGGATTTATGCTCCGCTAAAAAATAACCCGGCTAAAAGTATTGGCTGGAAAGAGCTGAACATGGGAATTGCCAAAACCATGCAAAACTACTGTGGCGATGTAAAACACGACGAGTTGCTTGACATTGGCCTCACAGTTTTGAAAGAATACGAAGAAGACATTCTTTCGCAAACCTTTGCCTACAATCCGCACGAGCTTACCCGCCTGCTTGAAGTATTTGATATTCTTACGAATGCACAAATTATCCTTCATGCAAGTAAAGCCCGCAAAAACAATTCAAAATCACTCTGTTTTACCAAGGCCGGAAGCACTGATGAGAAAGCATCGGAGAAAAAACTCATCATTCTGAAAAACGAAGAAGGCAAGATCAAACAACGCGAATTGCCAGTTGATTTCTTTGGAAACCTGCAGGAAAATTATGAAAAACACAACACCGATTACCTAAAAACAAACAGCCATGTCGAATAAACTACAAGCCTTAAAAGCTGAAATGCCGGCAGCCAACCCGATCATTATCGATGACGAAAAATGTATTGCCTGCAATAAATGTGTGGAAATTTGCCAGGTCGACCTGTTTATTCCCGGCCCTGAAAAAGGAACATCTCCCATGGTTTTGTACCCCGGAGAATGTTGGTATTGCGGAAACTGTGTGGTTGTTTGTCCGGTTGAAGGAGCCATTACGCTACGTCATCCGCTAATGAACCAGGCCCGTTGGGTCGCCAAAAGCGATCTTCTGAAAGACATTAAAAACAAATAATAACACTGATCTTTAACATTTTAGTACATTTGGAGATGTAATATATACGCATCACAAATGTCTGATCTACCAAAACCCAATCAATGTCCTAATTGTAGCTCAACGGCTATCGACCATTATTGCAGCAATTGCGGGCAAAAGATCTACCAAAAGCGGTTTACGTTAAAAGGCTTTTTAGCTGTAGTTGGTAATGCGCTTAACATGGAACGCGGATTTATTTACACGCTTGTTTGGCTGTTCCGTAATCCGGGAAAAGTTATCGACGATTACTTGCAGGGAAAAACAAAACCATATATAAATCCGCTGAACTATATCCTTGTTATATGCGGAGTTTATGCGTTTTTAATGCTTTCATTAAATATCTACGATACCGGTGTTGAAACGACAAGCCACTTTATAGGCACCGATCAACACACGTCGTCTCCTGAGGTAATGGAATATCAGGAAAAGTTTATGCAAATCATCAAAAGCTACATGAATCTTTTACCTATTTTGATGCTTCCATTTGCCAGTTTAATTTCAAAATGGTGCTTCAGAAGAAAGCGCCTGTATTATGGCGAACATTTAATTTTAAACGCCTACATTTTTGCGCAAAACATTCTGATATCAGTAATCCTGGCCCCGTTTATTTTTATCATTCCTGCGCTGCTTCCCGCTTTTACACTTGTAAGTTTATCAATTACTCTCTTGTATTTTACCTATGCCTTTCACTCATTCTTTAAACGGTCGGTATTTAATGCTTTTGCGGGTACAATTGCGGTTTATGTTGGCGGACTTATCTTCCTGGTCTTGTTTGTTTCATTAAGCTTTATGATTGTAATACTCATTACCAGATGACTTTTAGGAAGGGCTGAAAACGATTTATCTGAATATTTATAGCCAAACAATTGCTATTCAAACAGCATCGAATAATACCGCGCAATCTCGTTTTGTAATTCATCCACGCCAAAGGCACGGCTTTTACGGATTGTTTCACGGCCATCGAAAAAAACCACGATAGTTGGTGCAGCAAATACGCTGTTTTGAGCAGCCACCTCGGGCAACACATCCGATTTTACGTAAACCAACTGCATTTTAGGAAATTGGGCAGTCACCAGTTCTTCAACCTTTGGTTTTAGAACCTTACATACATTACAGGCATCAGTCGAGAAATAGGCCAGCATTGCAGCCTGCTCTTCTTTTAGCGTTAAAAATTCGTCGAGAGATTTTATTTCTTTGAACATGAAGTAAATGTAATGCTATTTTCTGAAAATCATTGTAGTTTTCCGCTCTCCACATCGTCAGACTGAGCGAAGTCGAAGTCTAGTAATTTCCAATACTCAGTAAAACCAAAGTACAAGCTTCTTCCGCTTGAATACCGCTTGCTTCCAATTTGTCAGCAAATTCCGGATTTTCGGTACCCGGATTAAAAATAACACGCTGTGGTTTCATTTGGATAATATCAGCATAATATTCCGGCTGATGTTGTGGCCCCACATAAAGTGTTACTGTATGAATGTCTTCGTCTCCCGGAAAAGCTGTTTGAATAGCAACGTCATCAACAAGTCCGTTGCGTTTGGCGAGCGCTACAACATCGTGGTTGTTACGACGAAGTGCATGAATTGCTTTATTGGAGTACCGTGCCGGATTTTCGCTGGCACCGATAACAAGAGTTCGTTTGCTCATTACGTGCGTTTTAGAAGCACCACCGCATTTACCGACATACCTTCTTCGCGCCCCTCGAAACCAAGCGTTTCGGTGGTTGTTGCCTTCACCGATACACGGTCGACATCAATTTCCAGAACATTGGCCATACATTGTTCCATTTGCGGAATATGCGGCTTTAATTTTGGCTGCTGCGCCTGAACTGTCGAGTCGATATTTACGATTTCGTAGCCCTTTTGTTTTACCAGCTCGTACGACTTTTTTAGCAGAATTTTACTGTCGATGTTTTTAAATTCGGCAGCGGTATCGGGGAAGTGCGTACCAATGTCACGCAGTTTTAAAGCGCCCAGCATGGCATCGCAAATGGCGTGTATCAGCACATCGCCATCAGAATGTGCGACAGTTCCTTTGTGGTGTGGAATCAAAACACCGCCTAGCCACAAGGTTTCTCCTTCGGCCAGACGGTGTACATCATATCCTTGTCCAATTCTGAAATCCATCAGCGTTGGTTACTAAATGCGTCAATATCAAACGCCAGCGAGAAACGCAGCGTATTTTCCAGTGGGTGGTTACGTTGTGTTGGCAACAGGTACGAGAAATCGAGTGCAAACACGTTCATTTTTAAACCGGCACCGGCAGTAATAAACTGGCGGTTACCTTTGTTTTCGTGCTCGTAGAAATAACCGGCACGCAGCGCAAACTGCTTGTTGTACCAGTACTCCACACCCACCGACCAGGTAATTTCCTGAAATTCTTCTTTCATTCCGCCCGGCGCATCGCCAAACGATTTAAAAATACCTTCGATAACACCAATATCGGAATTAATACCACCCGCGTAGATTACATCACCATCGGTATAACTTGCAGAATCAACCGGTGGCGTTGGTACCAACAGTTTATTTGCTTCTAGCGCAAAACTGAATGAGTTGTAATCGTCGAGTTCCATCGTGTACGAAGCACCAAGTTTTAAGTTGGTTGGGATAAAGTCTTTAACTTCTCCCTCAGTATACGATATCTTCGAACCGATATTCTGAATATTGATACCGGCTGCAAAAATATTGTCTTGTCTTCCGGCTCTGAATTCGTTATAATAATAGAATGCCACATCGGCAGCAAACGAGTTACCGGCATTGGTTTCTACTCCGTTTACCAGCTGACCGGCGGTAAGATCGGAACGAATATAACGTACTGCAACCGCTCCCGAGAAAACGTCACTCAATAAGCGCGAATAGCCAAAATCGATGGCAAATTCGTTCGGACTTTGTTGTCCTGTAATTTCTCCCACATCTGATGTAAAAACGATGTCTCCCAGCGCAAAATAACGCAACGAAGCACTAATGGCTTGAACATCATCAATCTTTTTGTATCCTGTCAGGTAAGCCAGGTTAATGTCGTCAACCAGGTTACGCAACCACGGCGAATACGATAAACCAACACCCATTTCGCTTTCCATAAAAACATATTTCGCAGGGTTCCAGTGTTGCGAGTTCACATCAGCAGTGGTACCCACACCGGCATCCCCCATACCACCTGCACGCGAATCGGGCGTAATTGCCAAAAACGGAACGGCAGTGGTAATTGTATTGGCACCCGACAAAGTTCCTTGTGCCATTACATTCTCTGTTACCATGGCTGCAAGAGCCAACACACATAAAATTCGTAATAATTTGATCATACTGTCTAAAAATTGAGCATGCAAAGATATAATATTTGTCTTTGCAACAATAGGTTAAATCTGGCCTCTGAACATTTTTTATCCTGAGTGCTTCTTTTTTCTTCCGTCGTAGCTTTTAAGCATACAAGAATGAAAACGTAGCTTTTTCTTAAAAATTTTACAGAAACGAAAAAATTATTGGGCCACCAACAATTTCCCTGATTTAGAAGTGATTACTCCACTATTATTTTTCAAAAACACCTGATAAACATAAACCCCCTGGGTAAGCGGAATTTTTGATTCGGAAAGGTCCCAGCGAACCGGATTACTGGTGTTTCCGCTTGAGCTGATCTCGGTTTCAAACTGGTCAACCAGTTTTCCGTTAATGTTGTAAATATCGAAAACAGCGGAGAAACTTTCACCTGCCTGATTATGCTCGATTACAAAATAAGTATAATCTGCGATGGGATTCGGATAGTTGCTAACTTCATTAATGATAAAATCGCCGGTAACTTCAAACTCAATTTCCACTTCTGATGAGTTATTGGCCACGTCCCACGCTTTTAGCGATAAGGTATGTGTTCCAACAGAAAGATCGCTTAAAGGATATTGCAACGAACCACTGGTATAATCATCTTTTTCGGCCTGATAATAATTATTCAACACATAAACTTTTGAATAATCGTTATCGATTACCGCCGTAATATCGTGGCCAATTCCGGTTCCAACGGTGTTAATACCGTTTTCATCCGATAGATAAGCCAGCAACGTTGGATTTTTTCCGGTTTTGTCGCCCGATTGAAAGTCTTCGGAATCCAGGTAAAGTTGAATTTCAGGTCCGTTGTTGTCGGCAACTTCCGATCCTTCGCCGCCAATACTAAAATTGGTAAACGCACCATGCGCATCTTCATCGCCGTTTTGGGCATAATAGATAATTTTTCCTGCTCCAATTTTATATGAAATGTCTTTTGGCACCACAAAACTAAAGCTGAAATTTCCATTAGTTACCGTCGCTGTTCCCGAGTAGATAATGTTATTCTGCACCTGAAAAGTCAACTCCCTGTTGTCGTCGCCATTTCCAAGCGTTTTCATATCCATTTCTTTGTCGTAAACTGTATGTGTAATTTCGCCGTTAAAATCGTCTATCCTGTTATCGAAATAATCGGCAACATAACCTTCGATCGTAATCTTCTCGAGTGTACCAATTGTGTCGGTGTTGCTAGCGGCATCTTCACCATTTATCGAAGTCGTAATTACCTGGTATTTTGGGTACGATAGTTTTAAAGCCGGATCGGCCAATAACGAAAAGTTCCGTTTGTTCGTTCCGTTTGCCAGATTCGATTTTGCCAGACGCATAACGTCGCCCATCCGGTAATGCTCGCCATTTTCATCTTTTGCAAAAATAAAACGGTAAAAACTTTTGCTTAACTGAAAGTTAGCCCCCGAAGTTACAACACGGGTTGTTGAGAATAAACCAATACCTCCGCCATTTGGATTCATTAAAACATACTCGCCCGCCGAAACATCATCGGCATCAAAACGACTGAATTCGCAGGTGGCAGTTACATAAATTGGCAGCTGGTTTCGGTTCGACCACGAATTGATGTCGCTCACTTCCAACACATGCTCGTGCGCCAAAAAACGATTGTTGGCATGCCCGATATAATTTAATACAAGAACCCCGTCCTCTACCCTTTCGTTTATGGCGTCGTTTACATCGGGGTAACGCTCGCCTGCCGGGGTAACCTCTTCGGTGTAGGCATCAAAATATATTTTCTCGGTAATAAACTCGCCATGATTTCTGTTGAGCGAATCCGCAATTTGCTCCGCTTGCCGCATATGAATCCCGGTATCGCCGTCGTCGCCAATCATACAAACCACGTTTCGCCAGCTCCCCAACGCTTCAGGCTCGTAATAACGCTTTATCTTATTAACTACCAATTGAGCCTCGTAAGTTGTTGATGCCGGAATCCGGCCAATTCCCAAATCAATAGAACCATACGAAAGTTTTTCGCCGGCATCGAGCATCACAAAATAGTCATCGCTTACGTATGATATGAGAGGATCTAACGAATTTGATGATTGATAGGTTGGAATAAAATTCAGCCCGTTACCATTAATATTTCGGTTGTCGTAACTACCATCGCCAAACAGCAACACATATTTTAATGTACTGCCCCGGTCGTACATCATTTTAACAAAATTACGTATCCCGGTTGCATTTTTACTTCCCGAACTGAACTCGTTATAAACGGCATCAACGTCAACTACTTCAACACTCATTCCGTCGTACGAACGGTGAAAATCAGCCAGTTCTTCGGCAGAACTTAAAAAGTTTTTGTGCGAAATGATTATAAATTCAGGCGTAGAAATCGCGTGCAGATTTTGATTTTCAACATCTTCAACAAACACCGGCTCAGGAAACGAACCGGAAGTATTGAATACTGCATATTCTTTCATGCTTGATGCTTCCTGAGTAAAACTTAGATTTGAACCGTTTGTCTCGGTACTTATTTCTTTTACATTATTAATATCCGAAACATCCATTACTCTGGTGTCGGCACTTGCATCGGCAATTTGAAATTCAACAATGATTTCTTCCCCAACAGTTTTGGAGTCTCTGAAAAATAATGGAGTGTTTCCAACCACCAGATTTCGTCTGTAATTCAACTCGATATAATCCATCCACGCCTCGGCACTGTTGTTTGATGCGTCGTAGGTAACAGCAATGTCCATATCGGTTCCCGACAGCGTTAAATCCAAAGTGTTTGAGTTGTCATCGGCGTAAACACCATAAGTTTCATCGGTGTCAACACTTTTAAAAGCTACGCTACCTGCCAACAAACTGTTAATGTTCACATCAAAGCTCGACGACTGATACGAACGTGCTGCTCCGCTAACTGTAAGTTTTGCTTCAGGCTCTTCTGACAAATCAGCTAATTCAAAACTATAGTTTCGTTTACCATTGTTGGTAAATCGGTTTCCAAACCATCTTTTTCCCGATCCCAAATCCAACAGGTTGTTTTTATCGTTTTCAATAAAATCGTAACAATCAAACTCAGTTGTAGTGTGTGTCGCTTCTTCCGACACAGTTTCCAGAAACTCCGGTTGTTTTGGCGACTCCTTTTCTCCCACAAAGAAAAAGCCGCTGGCAGTATATTCGTTGGAACTATGAATAAAAAGACCTGATTCGTTTTGAGTCCACTCGGTTACGCCCGGTGCATAAAAAAACAAACATTGTTCCCCCCCGTTTTCAGCGGTCCAGATTGCGCTTTCTTCGAGGTCGTCGTAGGTCAGGTTTCCCGGATCTTCCGACAACATTTTTCCGCCACTTCCAAATACACCAACTTGTGTGGGTTCAGAAAAACCCCAATCATTTAACATTGAAAACGGAATTTTATAGATCCCTTTTCCTGAAGTTCTGATTTTTACCCATTTCCCGGATGCCAAAACCGACTCTGATTTCCAATTTATAGCCTCTACCGAATTTTTATAAACATCGGTTGCCGACCTTAATTGGAAACTTTTTAACCGGTAAATTTTCCCGTTTTCTTCCTTAATCGGAATAATTTGAAGTTCGGCTTTTCTTTCGTTTCCCGACCGGAGAATGTTAGTATTCACCTGCAATTCGGAAGGAATTTCTATAGCCATTTTTCCGCTATAAACAGAAGTAACATCTTCATAAACGGGATTAACAACTGTAAAACGTGGAATTTGATTTGGGGTACTAATTGGATAGATTCGGGAATAAACTGGAAGACTTAAATGCGCTAGATCGCCCGACAAATCAGCATTTTGGAAATATTCCAACACATCGCCCCTCATTTCACCGGAATTCTCCTGCCAGGTTAGTACAACAATCTCTTTCTGTACATCACTAACGGTAAATCCAACCAAAACAACAAATAACAGGAGTATATATTTATTCATAAACACGTTCAATCATTATAAGCTTGTAAACGAAAACCGGCATTAAATATTGCAAAGATTACCAGCAAAGTAAGCCGATTATATCAGCAGACAAAGGCAAAGATATTAACATCCTGATTATTTCAAGTATAAAATAATGAAAAGGCTGAACAATAAGAATTGAACAAATTAGTTATATTTGTGTCGATGCGAAAATTTATACAAACAATGAATTTTAACAAATTAAAACCATTCGTTTTTATCGCCTTAGCCGCACTCGTTACCGGATGTGGATTATTCGGAAAAGGCGGTAGAGGAGAATCATCACGAACTACTGGTTGGGAATACAATGCTGAGGAGACCGGAAATATTCCAAATGTTTCGGGTTATGAGCAGGAAGCCGGACCGGGTTTAGTTTTTGTACAAGGTGGTACATTTACCATGGGACGCGTTGAACAAGACGTTATGTACCGCAATGACAATTATCCCCGAAGAGTAACTGTTGCCTCTTTCTACATGGATGAAACAGAGGTTTCGAACCAGGACTATCGTGAGTTTACCCACTGGACCAGCCGTGTTTACCCCGGCGATGTTGCAAAACTTAAAGCCATTACTCCCGACACATCTGTCTGGAGAAAACAACTGGCTTACAACGAACCCTATGTGAATAATTATTTCCGCCACCCGGCCTATTCTGAATACCCGGTGGTTGGTGTAACATGGGAACAAGCAGACGCTTATTGTGCCTGGCGTACCGACAGGGTTAATGAACAGATACTTGTTGATAAAGGAATTATGACCCACGACAATACACAGGCAGGACAAAATGTATATACTACCGACACCTATCTATCTGGTCTTTACCAGGGCACTGAAGGTGACAAGCCTGTTGAAAACCCTGATGGAACAACCCGTCGCCCAAAATGGGAAGATGGAATTATGCTACCAAATTACCGTCTGCCAACAGAAGCAGAATGGGAATATGCAGCTTACGGTTTAATCGGAAACACCGACGGTGAATTACTTACCGACCGTAAATTATACCCTTGGAATGGTTCTTACCTTCGTCAGGATAATAAAAAAGAAAAAGGTCGCTTAAAAGCCAACTTTGTTCGCGGAAGAGGTGATATGATGGGTATGGCTGGAGCATTAAACGATAACGCAGATATTGCTGCTCCTGTTTTCTCATACGAACCAAACGATTACAATTTATATTGTATGTCGGGTAACGTTAACGAGTGGGTGGCAGATGTATATCGCCCTATGTCGTTAAACGATGTTGAAGAATTTAACCCTTTCCGTGGTAACGTAATTACTGAATACCGTCGCGATCAGAGCGGACAGTTAATGCGTAACGAATACGGAGAGTTAATTAGAGATACTATTGCCGGAATGGACTACCGTAATACTTTAGACGGTGATCCGAATTCTCAGGTTGTTGAAGGTGACACATGGATTGGTAACGAAAGAGCAACCGATGGCATGTACATTCAGGATGACCGACCAGGTGCTTTCTCTTCATTGATTGATGATGAAGTACGTGTATACAAAGGAGGATCGTGGCAAGACCGCCCTTATTGGTTGGTACCCGGAACACGTCGTTACCTGGAGCAAACAAAAGGACAGAACGACCTTGGTTTCCGTTGTGCAATGACAAGAGTTGGAAGCCCGGAGGGTTTCTAAATCATAAAAATATTTAGAGAAAAGCTTCGTAAAACTGCGGAGCTTTTTTTATGCCAAATTGAATCGTATTTTTGCTTTATGACAAGTATTGAAACCTTATACAGTTGTTTTCTACAATCAACACAAGTATCTACCGACAGCCGCAAAATTGAGCAAGGTTGTATTTTCTTTGCCTTAAAAGGTGAAAATTTTAACGGCAATAAATACGCCCATGACGCATTAAAAAAAGGTGCTGGTTATGCAGTGGTTGATGAAGAAGAATACGCAACTAATCCGCAAATACTACTGGTTGACGACGTATTAAAAACCTTGCAAGAACTAGCCCATCATCATCGCAAGCGGTTGGGATTACCGATACTTGGAATAACCGGATCAAACGGAAAAACTACCACAAAAGAGTTAATCGCAACGGTTCTAGCAAAAAAATTCAACGTAAGTTTTACCCAGGGAAATTTAAATAACCACATTGGTGTTCCTTTAACGCTGCTTGCAATGGATAAAAACACCGAGTTTGGCGTGGTGGAAATGGGAGCCAATCACCCCGGAGAAATTGCTGAGCTTTGCCAAATTGCCGATCCTGATTTTGGTATTATCACAAACATTGGTCGTGCTCATCTTGAAGGTTTTGGATCGTTCGAGGGAGTGATAAAAACCAAAGGAGAACTTTACGAGTACCTCTACAAAAAAGATGGAACAGTTTTTTACAATACCGATAATCCAATACTGAGTGAATTAAGCGAAAAGATAACTGACCGAATTTCATACGGAAAGTCAGATGCAACGTTCGTTGGGGAAGCTATCCAAAGTCCTCCTTTTATTCATGTAAAAGCAAATTTTAAAAAAGGCGTTCTTTACCTGAACAGTAATCTTATTGGCGATTTTAATTTTGAGAATATACTTGCGGCCGCATGCATTGGGAATCATTTTGAGGTCGACCCTTTAAAAATTCAACAAGCCATTAAGAAATACCATCCAACCAATAACCGATCACAGCTTATTAGCAAAGGCGATATTAAGATTATTATGGATGCGTACAATGCCAATCCTACAAGCATGTCGGCATCCATCACAAGTTTTTTGGAGAACCTGAAAGGCGATAAAATTCTGATTCTGGGAGATATGCTCGAGCTGGGAGAATATTCGGAAGAAGAACACGCAAAAATTATTGAATTGATTCCAACAGAATTAAAAAGCAACACATTTTTGGTTGGCGCCGAATTCTCGAAAGCCAATAAAGATGCAGCTATCAAAACCTTTATTCCTGTTGACGAGTTATGTGCTTATCTGAAAAATTCGCCCATAAAAAACGGGAACATTTTAATAAAAGGTTCCCGTGGTATTCAGCTTGAAAAAGTACTTGATCTTTTTAATTAGCCTGAGGTTTTTCAACTTTTAGCACATCAGAAATTGCTTTCTCGAAAGTTTGTTTCGGAAGTGCTCCCATTGCCATTTGTGGCTGTCCGTCTTGCGGTACAAACAACAATGAAGGAATACTCTGTACACCAAACATTCCGGCCAGTTCCTGCTGCTCCTCAGTATTTACTTTATAAATAACGATGCTATCGCCATATTCCGACTGCAGCTCTTCCAACACAGGTGCTACCATTTTACATGGTCCACACCAATCAGCATAAAAGTCGATTAAACATGGCTTCTCACCTTCGTATTTCCACTCTTTATTTGTTTCAAAATTGAAAACTTTCTCTTTAAATGTTTCTTTCGTTAAATGTTCCAGCATGATTTTTTATTTTTTCTATATTTATATATCTATTTATTTTGATATTTGCATATCAAATATAATACCATTTTATCAATTCCCAAGTTACCACTTAATTTAAACTAAATAATTGTAATTTTGTCACGATTTTTATCAAAGTGGCAGAATAAGCTATTTTGAGTTACGATTTTTGTCAGATGAACAGCAAGCTAAAAGAAACGATTTTTAAAGATATACAGGCAGTTGCCGACCGTGTTGAAACAGAAACCTATGTGATTGGTGGATATGTACGCGATCTGTTTCTCAACCGCCCCTCAAAAGATATCGATATTGTTACCATTGGCAGTGGTATTGAATTCGCCAGCGAGGTGGCCAAAAGTCTAAAGCCACGCCCGCGAGTTAATGTATTTAAAAACTTCGGCACTGCGATGTTAAAATACAACGACCTTGAAATTGAGTTTGTAGGTGCCCGTAAGGAATCGTACCAGCGAAATTCGAGAAAACCGATTGTTGAGGATGGCACGTTGGAAGACGATCAGAACCGACGCGATTTTACCATTAACGCGATGGCTTTTAGTTTAAACGGACTAAATTTCGGAGAATTGGTTGATCCTTTTAACGGGATGGATGATTTGAATAACAAGATCATTCGCACGCCACTCGATCCTGACATTACCTTCTCCGACGATCCCTTGCGTATTATGCGCGCCATTCGATTTGCCACACAATTGGATTTTGAAATCGAGAATAAAACCTTGCAGGCTATTGCCAGAAATAAAGACCGGATTAAAATTGTTTCTGCCGAGCGCATCATCGAGGAACTGAATAAAATTATTATGGCTGCCAAACCATCAAAAGGCTTTAAGCTTTTGGAGGAAACAGGTTTGCTGGCTATAATTTTTCCCGAATTACAAAAGATGAAAGGTGTGGATGTTGTAAATGGTATCGGTCATAAAGATAACTTTTACCACACTCTTGAAGTTCTCGACCGCCTGGTTCCCAACTCCGATAATTTATGGTTACGCTGGTCGGCGTTGCTGCACGATATTGCTAAACCCAAAACAAAACGTTTTGTCGAAGGGATGGGCTGGACCTTTCACGCCCACAATTTTATTGGGGTAAAAATGGTACCAAAAATCTTCAAACGTATGAAACTGCCTTTGAACGAAAAAATGAAATACGTTCAGAAGATGGTAGGATTACACATGCGCCCCATTGTATTGTCAGAGGAAGTGGTAACTGATTCTGCAGTTCGACGTTTACTTTTTGAAGCCGGTGACGATATTGATGATTTGATGACACTTTGTGAAGCCGACATTACTTCAAAAAACAAGGAGAAGGTAAAACGCTACATGAAGAACTTCAAGGTTGTTCGTGAGAAACTGAAGGAAATTGAAGAAAAAGATGCCATTAGAAACTTCCAGCCTCCTGTGGATGGTGAACTGATAATGGAAACATTTAATCTTTCACCTTGTAAAGAAGTTGGATTAATTAAAGATGCTATTAAGGAAGCTATTCTCGACGGAGAGATTCATAATAATTACGAAGAAGCTTTTGAATTTATGATGAAGAAAGCTAAGGAAATGGGAATAACTCAGAACTAATTCTCCTGAAGTTCCACCATAACCGGTAAATGATCGCTAAAACCGCCATTGTACCTATATCCGGTGTAGGTGCGAAATAGTTTTCGTCCGCCATTTTTTTCGTCCGCCTCAAAAAGAAATGGAAGTTTACAAACAGTAGCTTTCTCGGGATTGGTTTGAAGTCCAACACTTTTATCCAACAAACCCGGAGAAACCATTATCTGGTCGAAAACAAACCACTGCCCCTGGTATTTTAGCGTCCCCTCTTCCTGTTTCATCCAGGGCAACGACAGATTGTACAAACTTGCATTTTGGGAGCCAGAGGGATCAGCTGCTCCCATGTATTTTGAAATACTTTCGTCGTTTGGCTGATCATTAAAATCGCCAACAATTATTACATTGGCATCCCTATCCTTTTCGAGTATTTCGTTGTATTTTGATAACAACAAAAGAGCCGCTTGCTGTCTTGCCGGCCGGGTTTCAAGCAAACCTGAATAACGCGAAGGCCAGTGATTTACAAAAACATGTAACGAATCGCCACCGTTTACAATTCCAAACACGTGTAAAATCTCCCTGCTCCTTCTGATGCTTCCATTTTCATTTATCATCGGATAATAGTCATAATCCAACGGGTAAAATGCTTCTGAGTTATAAAGTAAGGCGACATCGATACCTCGCGGATCGGGAGATTCCTTATGTATTATTTTATAAGGTGTAGTTTTCAGCGGACTGTCAGTTATTAGCTTTTCTAGTACATACTTATTTTCCACCTCACACAAACCGATTAAATCGGGCATTCCCCAGCCATCCGCATTTAGTATAACTTTT
This sequence comes from Draconibacterium sp. IB214405, assembly GCF_033963885.1. Classification (NCBI taxonomy): domain Bacteria; kingdom Pseudomonadati; phylum Bacteroidota; class Bacteroidia; order Marinilabiliales; family Prolixibacteraceae; genus Draconibacterium; species Draconibacterium sp. IB214405. The sequence continues at coordinate 1,232,013 of NZ_JAXBMA010000001.1, read as the reverse complement.
GACAGATTAAGAACCTTCGCGTCAAAACGTTTCGTAGTCCAATGACGTTCGCCTTCCGGTGTGAATTCATCATCAGCTGTTAAGCTATCATTTCGGGTGTCGAAAAAATTCTCAGTGTTGTAAAAAAGAACAGAAAATTGATCTTTAGCGTTTTGAGCGTTACAAATGGTAAAGAAAAAAATCAGGGATAAACAAAGAAGTGAGATTCTCATTTTATTTCTCGATGCGTTCGTAAGCGCCTAAATCGGGGCCATCATCAGCAGTTCGACTTTTATTTAAAAGATCAATCGGAAAAATTTCGGAATAACGGGTAGTTCCAATATCCTTTGCTGCAGACAAGGTGTCTAATTCGTAGATGAGATTGTTATAGGGATCAATAAATTCCGGCTCATAATCACTACCTAGCATTACATTTATGTAGTGGTTTTTATCGCTGACATTTAGCGTATCAGGAGCCTGAATAATACAATGATCAAACAAGTAGTTAAAAGTATTTTCATTGTTGTTTCCCAGCTCCATTTCCTTACCAATATTACCGTAGATAATACTGTTGCCAAAAGTAGCTTTCGCCAAATCGCCATTGTATGAAATCTGTTCTCCGTTTGAGTTTTCAACGATCAGTACATTTGAAATTACAAGAGATGGTGTGGTTCGTACGCCCGATCCATAATTTCCCCAGTAATTGGCAATTGTTGTATGATAAAACTCGTACTCTCCTCCAACCAGCAAGGCAGCAGCATAATAACCACAGTTTGCAATTACATCGTTGTAAGCGAATATTTTCGACTTCAAGGCAAACAAACCAGCATAGGCCATATTCTCAATTCTTGAGTTGGAAAGCTGCAGCGATGCATAACCTTCGTTTTCAATTGTACCAACCTGCAAACCAATATTTGCATTCTTGATGGTAACAAAATTTAAAAGGTTATTGTGGCTTCCTGAATACAACACAACCCCGTTCCACTGATCTGGAATATTTTCGTACGATGGTTCCAATCGATCGGCCCGCATTATAATCGGCGAATCAAAAGTTCCGTCGGCAACTAAGTTACCACGTACATACAATCCGGCATCTTTATGAAAATAGATTTTTGTACCGGGCTCGATGGTTAATGTTTCAGTACTATCAACATAAGCATAATCGTAAACCAAATAAGGTTTCTCTGCTGTCCATGTTGTAGTTTTTATTCTTTCGCTTTTAATCAGTTTAAAATCCTGACCATAAGCCTCCAATAGTACACTCTGAAAATTCGTATTGGTAGTAAATTCAATAGAATCCTGAACAACCATTGGTAAATTTTGTCCGTTGGGATCGATGGTTACTTCCACAAAAATGAATATACTGTCTTTTGCAGGAAGGGCAACTTCATACAATTCGCTGCCCATATATCCATTAATATTCAGCTTAAAATTAGATGCATCGCCACCAGCAAGTCTGATTCGCGAAATCAAAACATCTTCATCATAAGGATTCTGAACAGTGAATCGGCGGGTAGTAGAACCTATTGTAGTAAAAATAGTATCGAAGGTAACCGTATCGACAGAAAAGTTTAGTTGTGCATCGGTTGACGACATATATCCCTCGTCTTCGCATGAAAAGAGCAAAAGAACCACAAGGGCTGCAGCCAATATTTGAAGTAGATATCTAACCAATTCTAACTATTTTATAAGCTTATAACGTCCACTTTCGATCGTTATTTTACAAATATAAAAAATCAATTCACAATTTTTAACATTTATTGACAATCCTTAGCGATTAACCAGTTCTTTTTCAGATATGAATAACAAACCAAGCATTGTAATTGCCCCATTTAAAACAAGCAATTCGAATCCGAATTTGTAGCCGTTAAACAAAACTTCGGAGTAGGTTGAAATGAAGTAGCATATTATTGGAGATAAAACGCCAATGTACGGCACCCACTTATCATTCACCTTTCGTTTAGTGTACATTCCAAACAGGAATAACCCTAAAATTGGGCCATAGGTATATCCGGCAACGGTAAAAACAGCCATCACAATACTCTGGTTATTTATTGCATCAAAAACAAGAATAACCACAATTAACAGGATTGAAAACATCAGGTGCGACAGCATTTTTAAACGACGTTTTTTCTTTTCATGGAATTGACTGATCTTCAGAAAATCTATCGTAAACGACGTTGTTAAGGCAGTTAACGCCGAATCAGCACTTGAATAGGCTGCTGCCGTAATTCCAAGCAGAAAGGCAATTCCCACAGGCAATCCAAAATATTTTAAAGCGAGTAAGGGATAAAGGTCGTCGGTATTTTCAGGAATACTGATTCCGTGCTCGCGTGCAAAAATATAAAGCATAACACCAAGGCTCAGAAACAACACCACAGTAACCAAAAACGAAAGGCTGAATACCAGCATATTCTTTTGTGCCTCACGCTTATTTTTACATGTTAAGTTTTTCTGCATCATATCCTGGTCCATACCAACCATAACGAGGGTAATAAACATTCCGGAAACAAACTGCTTAAAGAAGTTATTTCCTGAGCGCCAGTCCCAAAAGAAAAGCTGCGAATTATTATCCTCAGCAATGGTTTTTACCAATCCTGATAAATTCAGATTCAGACTTCGTGAAATTGCGATGATGGTAAAAATAACGGCACTCACCAAAAACAGGGTTTGCAGCGTATCGGTCCAAACAATGGTTTTTATTCCTCCTTTAAATGTGTACACCCAAATTAGCGCAATGGTGACAATAACCGTTAATGAAAAAGGGATATTAAAAGCATCGAAAAATGCAATTTGCAGAACTCCTGCCACTAAGAATAAGCGGAAAGCTGCTCCAATTAATTTCGAGATCAGAAAGAAAAAAGATCCTGTTTTGTACGACCTTGGTCCAAACCTGTCATCGAGAAAAGAATAAATTGAAACCAGATTCAGCCGGTAATAAAGCGGCAGCAAAATACCGGCAACAAGCCAGTAGCCCACTAGGTTTCCCAACACAAACTGCAGGTACGAAAATGCCGAATTACCAACTTCGCCCGGAACAGAGATAAAAGTTACTCCGGAAAGTGTAGCTCCCACCATTCCAAAAGCCACCAGGTACCACGGCGATTTCCGGTTTGCCGTAAAAAATGCTTGTGTATCGGCTTTTCGCGATGTCAGCCACGAGATACATATTAAGACAATAAAATAACCAAGAACAATTCCTAAAACGAGATATGGGCTCATAATTTCAGTTTATTCAAAATCGGGGTAAATCAGGTATTTTTTTCGCATTTGCTTGTATTCCTCCAACTCGGGCTTCCAGCTTTCAATAATCTCATCCTCGCTTTTTCCTTCTCTGATTTGTTTAATCAGCGAGTCGGTTCCGGCCAAAAGGTTTAGCCAACGTTCGCGTGTAAGGAAATCGGCTTCATTCTCGTATTTGTTGTAAAAATCGAGGAAGTACTTCAAAGTAAATGTTGGTGTTTCTTCTAAAATCCTTAGATCAACACCGTAACATTTTTTGTCTTTGTTTAGCGGACTTACAGCCACTCCGGGAATACTGCGTGGAGTAAATTCAAAAGGTCCAAGATCTTCATTCAGTCCACCCAACACCTGAAACGGGAAATCGGTTCCACGGCCAACGCTAACACTGGTTGCTTCAAAAAAACATAACGATGGATATAAACGAATTGCAACATCGTTTGGCAAATTTGGCGATGGACGAACCGGTAAAGAATACGTCATTGAATGATCGTAATTTTTAACAGGAATAACTGTCAGATCGCATTTTTTACCTACAGCGTGCCAATCTTCTTCGTTTATCATTTTTGCCAATTCTCCAACAGTGCAACCGTGTACGATTGGAATCGGATCGAGACTTACAAACGACTCAAAACCGTCTTTACGAATTGGACCTGCAATATAGTCGCCATTCGGATTTGGCCGATCGAAAATAATCAACGGAATATTGTTCTCTGCACACGCCTCAATAACGTAATGCATGGTAGAAATGTAGGTGTAAAAGCGGCAACCTACATCCTGAATATCGAAAATCATTACATCCAATCCCTCAAGATGTTCAGGTGTTGGTTTTTTAGTTTTTCCGTACAACGAAAATACCGGCAGCCCTGTGTTTTTATCCAGTCCGTCTGCCACTTCTCCTCCGGCTGAAACATCGCCTCTGAAACCATGTTCGGGGGCAAATATTTTTGCAACCTCAACATTTTGTTTCAACAAAAAATCAACGAGGTGCTCGCCTTCGGCAATCGATGTGTTATTCACAACCAAGCCTACTTTTTTATCTTTTAAGAGTTGCAAATAAAGTGAAGTACGTTCTGCTCCAACAATTATTTTACTATCTTGCAGAGCCATGCATCCGCTGGCCGAAAACCATAAAACTAAGACCAAAATAATCCTGAACATAGGTTTTAAAATATTACATTTGCGCAAACGAAGATAGATTTTAAATTTTTTTAAAAGCAATCATTCGGACAAAAAATGAAATAAAATTATGATACATAGCTTGTACTATTTTATTTCAACATGCGTTTAACTCGTGTTATTAATTTTTAGCGACATTTTGAAGATGAAACCAACACCTAATATAGTTCTGCTTCTGGTATTATTTGTTCTGATTTTTTCCAAAAACACTTCAGCACAGGAACCACCATTTTTGCAATTTAAAGATGATGAATGGGTAAATCAACAGCTCGAAAGAATGAGTTTAGACGAACGCATCGCTCAACTAATGATGATCACCGTTTATCCGAAACAGAACGACGCCGCCAAAGCAATTTTCAAAAGAAGAATAGAACAGTGGAAACCGGGTGGAATTTTGGTAATGCAGGGTTCGCCGGCAAAAAACGCCGACTGGATCAATCAGTTTCAGGAAGCTTCGGAGACTCCACTTTTAGTTGCTATTGACGGTGAATGGGGACCAGCCATGCGAACCGACAGTACAATCGTTTACCCTTACGCGCAGTCGTTAGGAGCAGTGCAAGACACCGCCTTGCTTTATCAAATGGGAAAAGATTTTGCCGACCAGCTAAAACGCATGGGAATTCAAATGAATTTTGCGCCGGTTGCCGACATCAATACTAATCCGTATAATCCGGTAATTGGCTACCGCTCGTATGGAGAAGACAAACACAATGTTGCACAAAAATCGTGGATGGTTGCCAAAGGGATGCAGGATGCACATGTAGTACCCGTGGCAAAACATTTCCCGGGACATGGCGACACCAAAACCGACTCGCACAAAACACTTCCACTCGTTCAGCATTCAAAAAGCCGTATCGACACCATCGAGAGCTATCCCTTCCGGTATTTATCGAAAAGAGGAATTACCGGAATTATGACGGGACATTTAAATATTCCATCGCTCGATGATTCGGGAACAACCTCATCGCTTTCGAATAAAGTGGTAACCAATTACCTTAAAGACGAGATTGGTTATAAAGGTTTTGTGGTTACTGATGCCATTACCATGAAAGGCGTTGTTACTACGCCCGGAAGAGCAGAATTGGAGGCACTGATTGCCGGCAACGATATGATCGAGTTTGTTGAAGATGTATCAAAAGCGGTTTCAACAATAAAGGAAGCTATAGCAAAAGGTGAAATCAGTGAAGCGGAAATTAACGAAAAATGCCGGACAGTTTTGGCGCTAAAACGTTGGGTTGGTTTAAACAACTACCAACCGGCTGATTTAAAAAATATCACTGTCGATTTAAATGCACCTCAATACCAGGTTACCAACCGAAAACTCATCAAACAATCGATGACGGTTTTAATAAATAACAACAATACACTTCCGGTTCAGGACCTTGAAAACCGCAAAATTGCAACCGTAATTATTGGTGGAAATCAGAAATCGGCTTTTCAGAAAATGCTCGCCAAATACACCGACATGGATCATTTTTGGCTACCAAAAGATGCATCTGAAAAAACGTGGGCCAATCTCCGCCAGAAATTGGGTAACTACAATTTTGTAATTGCCGGAATTGAAGGCATCAATAAATATTCAACGAATAAATATGGTATTTCGGAGATCCAGCAACAAGCGGTTATGGATTTGGTGCACGAGCAAAATGTAGTGTTTTCGCTTTTCGGAAGTGCGTATGCCTTGCAATACTTTGCCAATATTCAGCATTCTGATGCATTGATTGTGGCGCATCAGGACAATGAACTTACCCAGGAACTGGCAGCTCAACTTGTTTTCGGCGCATTCAAAGCCAATGGAAAGCTTCCTGTTTCATCGGATCGACGATTTAATGCAGGCGATGGTTTAGAGGTTAAAGCAAATAAAAGTTTTGCTTACACTATTCCCGAAGAAGCCGGAATGAATTCTGCTACTATAACCAGAAAAATAGACTCACTTGCGAACCTGGGAATTTCTGAACGCGCTTTTCCTGGCTGCCAGGTTTTAGTTGCCAAAGACGGACAGGTGGTTTTTCACAAATGTTACGGCTATCAAACCTACGACAGTATTTATCCTGTAAACAAAGAAAATATTTACGATTGGGCGTCGGTTACCAAAGTAACCGGTCCGCTGCCTGCACTTATGAAACTGGTTGACGAAGGAAAAATAAATGTCGACGATAAGTTTAGTAAGTACTGGCCCGATTTTATTGGCAGTAACAAAGAAAACCTGACGTTTCGTGAGATTTTGGCACACCAGTCGAGTTTAGCTTCGTGGATTGCCTTTTGGACCATGACTGTGCAGGAAGACGGCACGCTTGATAAAAATGTATTTAAAGAATCTCCTTCTTCGCAATTCGATGTTCGTATATCGGAACATTTATGCATGAATCACGATTTCAGAAAAACGATGTTCGACACCATTCGTACATCTGAACTGCTAAAAAGAAAAAAATACCTGTATTCGGGACTGAGCTTTTACCTCTACCCCGATATTATTGAAAACCTGACCGGAACACCTTACGAATCGTATGTAAAAAACACGTTCTACGAACCTTTGGGGGCTAAAACAATTACATTTAACGCATACAAACATTTCCCCATGAACCAGATTATCCCGACCGAAGTGGACGACTTTTTCAGGATGGAAAAACTGCGTGGATATGTACACGACGAAGGAGCTGCCATGATGGGAGGAGTTTCGGGGAATGCCGGTCTGTTTGGATCAGCCAACGATTTGGCCAAAGTATTTCAGATGTATTTGCAAAAGGGCTATTTTGGTGGACGGCGATACATTTCAGAAGCTACGGTAAATGAATTTATCCGAATTCAATACCCCGAGAATGAAAACCGAAGAGGCCTTGGTTTTGACAAACCACTGATCGACAATGATGAGAACAAACTGAAAGATGCTTACCCCGCAGTTTCGAGTAGCAAGAACAGTTTTGGACACAGTGGGTACACCGGAACTTTTGCCTGGGCCGACCCCGACAACGGACTGCTTTACATCTTTATGTCGAACCGAGTTTATCCAACACGAAACAACTCAAAACTCTACGATTTAAACATTCGAACAGCCATGCATCAGGGAATTTATGATAGTATTTCTACGGATAAATAGGCATCCTTAAAAAATGTTAAGATGCCAAAAACCAAACCTGTTCTACAACATATAAGCAAAACCTTTACCCACTGTACTACAGCACATTAACAACTCGACGATCTCCTCTAATACACATAATACTCTCCGTTTTTTATAACATTTAACAATAGCTGTTTGTGAAGCTTTTATTATTAAATTATTAATTATAAATTTAAAGCACGTTCTTTAAATAACAAACATTATTAATTAATAATACCACAGCGATATGGAAAAAAGAATAACATTTAACGAGCTGCGTAAAATTAAAGACAGCTTACCTGACGGTTCAATTAGACAAATAGCGCAAGAATTTGAATTAAGAGAAGAAACCGTCAGGAATTATTTCGGAGGCGCTAATTACACAAGTGGAAGAGCAGTGGGAATACATATGGAACCAGGACCAAACGGAGGAATTGTTCTCTTGGATGATACGGCAATTCTCGATAGAGCTCAACAATTAATCGGAGCTTCGGTTTAAAACAGAAAAGATTAAAAAATATTCAGAAACTGTCCTATATTTATAGGGCAGTTTTTTTTTATCAAATAATTATCTAAACCATTCCTCATGAAAAAATGCTCATTTTTCTTATCATTTATTCTAATTACAGTTTTATTCACGTCTTGTGAAGAACCGTGGCAACCATTGTTTAATGGCGAAAACCTCGATGGTTGGGAAACGTTTATCGGAACACCCCTTAAAGGATTCGAGGAAATTCATGCACAAGCCATTACAGACAAAGTTTTTAAAGTAGTTGATGTTGATGGCGAAAAGCTGATACACATTACAGGAGAAGTTAACGGATCGCTGGCAACAGTTGATACTTTTGCCAATTACCATCTTGAATTGGTTTTTAAGTGGGGCGAACAGGTTTACACCACCCGAAACAGCGGACTGTTGTATCATAGTTTCGGAGATTTTGGTGATGCACTGGGCACCTGGATGACCAATATTGAGTGCCAGCTTATGCACGAAAACCTGGGTGATACCTACCTGATGAATAACACATGTTGCGAAACCGAAGCCACTAAAACCGACGAAGGTTTCCGGTTTTCGAAAGGAGGCGAACTCACCCAATTTGGAAAAGACTTTAACGGGCCTGGCATAAAAAAAGCGGTTGATGCAGAAAATCCGCTCGGCGAATGGAACACCGTTGAACTTTACAGTGTGGGGCGCACCACCGTTCACGTTGTAAACGGACAAGTTACGATGGTGAATACCAACACGGGAGTTAACGAAGAAGACGGAATTCGTCCGCTTAGCTCCGGAAAAATCCAGATTCAATCGGAAGGTGGTGATTTGTTTATTAAATCGGTTCGGGTAAAACCAATCAAGGAAATTCCTGCCGAAATCCTTCAATAAAATATTTTATACCTGTTTTAATTACAACGGGTATATTTGCGCAAATTTTAAACGAAAACAAAAAATATGAGTGGTAAATCTTTACGCGAACAATTAACCGTTAAAAACACCGTATTGGGTGTTCAGTTCTTATTTGTGGCTTTTGGAGCTACCGTTCTCGTGCCGCTTCTGGTTGGTATCGATCCGGCTGTGGCACTTTTTACCGCCGGTATTGGCACATTGCTTTTTCACCTGATAACAAAACGACAAGTACCGGTTTTTCTGGGAAGTAGTTTTGCTTTTATTGCCCCAATAGTTGAAGCCACCAAACTCTATGGCTGGCCCGGAACACTTTCGGGAATTATTGCAGTAGGAGTAGTTTATGGCGTAGTTTCGGCACTGGTAAAATTACGAGGAATAACATTTGTTGAGCGACTGTTTCCTTCGGTAGTGGTTGGTCCAATCATTTTGCTTATTGGTTTATCGCTGGCATCAACAGCTGTCGACATGGCAAAAACCGACTGGGCGCTTGCCATTATTACATTGGCAACAGCAATTGTGATTGTGATTTTTGGCAAGAAGATGCTGAAACTGATCCCTATTTTTATTGCCATTGCGGTAGGTTATATTACTGCACTCATTTGGGGAAAGGTTGATTACACCATCGTACAAGAATCAAGTTGGATAAGCATACCTGAATTTACCACTCCAAAATTTAGCTGGCAAGCCATTCTTTATATGATTCCGGTGGCTATAGCTCCTATTATTGAACACGTAGGCGATATGTATACCATCGGTGGAGTTTGCAACAAGAACTTTATTGAAAAACCGGGCTTGCACCGTACCTTACTTGGCGACGGAATTGCGACTGCTTTAGCCGGATTTTTTGGTGGTGTACCAAATACAACTTATTCCGAAGTAACCGGAGCAATTACTCTGACCAAAGTTACCAACCCGTTTATCCTTCGAATTTCGGCCATTACTGCATTGGTATTTGCTTTTGTGGGCAAAATCAGCGGCTTGCTGGAAACCATTCCGCAATCGGTACTTGGCGGAATTATGTTGTTGCTTTTTGGTATGATCGCATCTATCGGTATAAAAACCATGGTTGACTCGAAAACCAACATGGGCGAAACCCGCAACCAGGTAATTGTTTCGCTGGTACTTACCGTTGGAATTGGTGGGGCTGTAATTCAATACGGAACTTTCTCGCTGGCCGGAATTGGTTTGGCAGCTGCCGTTGGTATTATTCTGAATTTATTGCTACCTGCAACTAAAAAAGAAGATTTATAAAAAGCTTCGAGCAGCGAGTCGCTAGCTTCGTGTGATAAAAAAGGATCCGATCTAATAAAAAGATCGGATCCTTTTTTGTGAATATAATCAGACCAGTTTGACTATTCAGCTTTCACGTCATTTGCACTGATAAAGGCTTTTTTCCCATCAATCAGTTCAATATAAACCCAGTTTTTAACCTGGTGAATTACTTTCAACTTAATGTCTCCCGGAATTTTGGCAATTTCTTTCGACGAACTGCTGGCTTCTTCATAAACAGGAAAACGATCGCTCCGGCTTCCTTTTGTAACTACCCTATCGGCCAAAACAGAACTTCCTCCTTCCTGAAACTCATATTTCTGAATAGGGATGCCCATATTGTCGAGGTATTCTTTTAAAGCTAATCCTTGCTGAGATCTCTTGTAAGCTTCATAAAAAGTCTTGTCATCTTCATCCATCATGTAGGAGTTATTGTACAGCTGATTCGCCATTTCAAAGTCGCCTGTAATTTCATATAAGATACCAAGATTATACGAAACCTCCGGATTATAAGGATCTTCATCGTATATCGCTTTATAAACTTTATAAGCCCTGTCTATCTCACCTATCTTCAAGAAATCCAAGGCCTCTTTAGCGCGATCTTTGTATTCCTTAACTTTTGTCTTTTTTAAATCGAAAGCATAATATTCGTAATGTGGCGCAATGTAGTTGGTAAGTTGATTTGCTAATTCCCGGAAAGCCTCATCAGCCAACTGGTTCACCGACTGAACAGCGCTCAGCGGAACACTTCCTTTACTGCTATATTTTTCATCCTTTATTTCATGTTTTGGAGCAAGCGTTCCCAGAACTTCGGCAGTTTTAACGTCGATCACTTTCATTCTCGCTTCAGAAATAACCGAACGGGTCAGGTAGTGCGTACTCTCCTTTTTATCAGTCTTTTTATTGGTGTATTCCGAAACCCTCCTTTCATCTTTCAATTCAAAAGAAAGACTACCGGTTATAATGGCATCAACACCTAATATCTTCCCAATTTGAACAGCCGTATTATCATCGACACGCGACCCCGCCTGAAAATTTTGTTCCCTTAGAATAGCATCCAGCTTACTGCGTTCAATTACCTGGTAGATATTTGTAATTCCACCTGTCATCATCACCTTTTCCATATCTGCACCATGATATTCTTCAATCAGGTTTGCAGTAATGTAATCAGCCAGTTTTGTACCGAAATCCACTTCGGCAGCCTTTGCGTAATAGGGGCCAAGATTATTAAAATTAAGAACAGCTATACGCTGAACAGTGGTCAGTTGCTTTTCGGGAGCCATATAAAGATACGACTTGAATTTTGGTCCGAACTGGGCCATTACGCACTGACCGGAAACCAAAAGTAATACAGCAACAAAGCTTAAAACAGTTAGAGATTTTTTCATAAAAGCGTAGCGTTGATTTTCAATGAATATAATATTTTACTAAAATAACATAATACTACAACTGTCAAAAAAGTCTACGCAATTAATTCCCTGATAATGTTATAATTAAAAATAATTATAAATAAAACGCCACTAATTCATCATCACTTCCTATAACTGAGGATGGCACCTGCATGAATAAATTCATAAACAGATGCCATCCTTTTTCTGATCAATTGGCCTCCTGCTTTTCCGGCAGATAACGCCAAAACCGACGCGGCATATGTTGACGTTGTAATTTCAGATTTTTACGCTCTTCAATATTGATGTGTTTAAAATATGAGCGCCACAACTTTTGATAAAAATCTTCGCCTTCATGCAGCAACTCCTCTTTCACCTGTCCATTGTACGCGTTAAACTGTTTTTTAGTAAGCTCCACTTCTTCCACCTTGTCGTTACCATACAGAATGCCATAGTTACGCTTCAAATCATAAATCAACCAACGCTGATCGGTAAATCGTTTTTGGTAATGATTGATGATTAGCGGAATCACATCGTATTTTGGTTCGATACCACAAAAATACATCCGGTCTTTCGTGCGCTGAAACCGGACAAACTGCATCATTCGCATGGCTTCCTTTTTTACTTTTTGTGAGGCCTGTGTGAGATGTAATACATCAGGATCGCCATAATCAGTTTCCAGGTTCAGATGCCCGCTAAACATCCGGCGCAAAAAACGGTAGATCTTCATCTCAATGCCCAACTCTTCCGACAGGTAAGCGTAAAAAAGCATTTGTTTATTTTTCCCCGACAAGTGTTTCTGAATGCCTTTCCAAACACGCTCGGCCTTTTTCGGATTTGTAGGGATATCAATGCTTTCAACAAAAAGGTAACGCTGCTCGCTATATCGCGAACAAATATCAACCGGAAAATCTTTTCGGTTGTAACAATCGAAAACGCAGGTTAAAAACCCCTCAAAAGTATTATCGTAGGTGTAAATTTTCATGGAATCTTCAGAACATTAATTTTTTAGAAATTTCATACCCCTCACTCCTTCGTCGCGATTCCCCCTTCGAAGGGGGATTAGGGGGATGATTTTCAGCTAACAAACCTGTTATTTTGTATTGACTAATGCAACGTTGGCAGCACCGGCTTAAAATCAGCAAAAAGCTTCAGCTGTGTATCAAGCGACTTTTTGTATTTCGAGTTCATTTCGCACAACAATTTATGTTTTAATCGCTGCGGTTCCCAGTCCATTTTGTGGGCAGGCAACTCGTTGCAGGTAATAAAATACTTGGCTCGTTTCATCACTATTCCCAGCTTTTTTAGATGCAAGGAATTTAACCAGCGGTGCTTTCGCGCCAGAATAATCTTTTGCGCCGACTGCACTCCTACCCCGGGAATCCGAAGAATCATTTCGTAATCCGCCCGGTTTATATCCACCGGAAACAAGTGCATATTTCTCAGCGCAAATCCGAGTTTCGGATCCACATCCAAATCCAGAAATGGCTGGTCTTCGTTTAAAATCTCTTCAGCTTTAAAATGGTAAAAACGCATCAGCCAGTCGCTTTGATAAAGGCGGTTTTCGCGCACCAAAGGCGGTCGGTTAATCGCAGGCAATCGCTCATCGTAACTGTTCACAGGAAGGTAACCCGAAAAATACACGCGTTTCAGGTTTTGATTTTTGTACAAACCCGACGACAGCAAAATAATCTGCCGGTCGGTTTCGGGCGTAGCTCCAACAATCAATTGTGTACTTTGACCGGCCGGAGCAAACCGTGGTGCTTTTCGATACTTTTTGCGTTCTTCTTTCGCCACAAGAATCGAATCTCGAATTTGTCCCATGGGCGTAACAATGTCAGGGTAGTTCTTTTCCGGCGCCAGCTTTTTCAGGTTCGGTTCCGTCGGAATTTCCATGTTTACACTCAATCGGTCGGCCCATATTCCGGCCTCGTGAATCAACTCGCTACTTGCTCCGGGAATCGCTTTCAGGTGAATGTAACCATTGTAGTTCTCTTCGTTGCGCAACTTTTTAGCCACCAACACCATTCGCTCCATGGTGTAATCCGGATTTTTAATTACACCCGAACTCAGGAATAATCCTTCAATATAGTTCCGTCGATAAAATCCAATTGTAAGATCCACAATTTCCTGTGCCGAAAAAGTAGCGCGCGGTCTGTCGTTTGTTCGTCGATTAATACAGTAAGCACAATCGTAAATACAGTTGTTGGTCATCAGTATTTTAAATAGGCTCACACAGCGGCCGTCTTCGGTAAAACTGTGGCAAATGCCACACGCCACACCGCTGCCGATTCCTTTGCTCGTGTTAGCCCGGTTACTTCCGCTCGATGCACACGACACATCGTATTTTGCGGCGTCTGATAAAATTTTTAGTTTTTCATGTACGGAGTCATTCATGGTATTTCATCTCATATTGCAGTTTGTAGTCAAAAAAATCCCCGGCGTTTATGCCGGGGATCAGGAACCTCAGTTCATTTTGGGTTTAAACATTTAGGAACATTAAGGAAATATGTTGATCTAAAACAAATACATCATTTGATAATTACATTATCATTTCTGTCGATAATAAATTAATCATTTCTTTTTAAACTGCAAGAATATTTTTTACTTTTGATGAAATCATTTTTTTCACATGAACTACTTTGGCAAGAATATCAAACTGTTACGTAATCGAAAAAAACGTACACAAAACGAGGTGGCAATTGCACTGGAGTTAAAGCGAACAACTGTTAATGCACTCGAAAATGGAATTAGCCAGCCAACAGTGTCGCATCTGCAGGCTTTCTCGAAATATTTTGGCATTGCCATCGACACTTTGATAAATATCGATATGCAACAACTTTCAGAGAGCCAGTTTGCTGATCTGCAAAATGGTTTTGATGTGTTTATCCGTGGAACGAAACTTCGTGTGATTGCCACAACGGTTGATTCGGACAACAACGACAATATTGAATTTGTAAACGAAAAAGCCAAAGCCGGTTATGTAAATTGTTTTGCCGATCCGGAGTACATCGGGAAATTGCCGGTCTTTCAGTTGCCATTTTTATCGAAGGACAAAAAATACCGGGCGTTCTCCATCGAAGGCGACTCCATGTTACCCATTCCCGACGGATCCATCGTGATTGGCGAGTTCATCCAAGACTTCTACCAGATTAAAAGCAACGAAGCATATATAATTGTTACACGCGACGAGGGTATTGTTTTTAAAATGGTTCAGAACAATATTACTGCTGACCACTCGCTACATCTGATTTCGCTGAATAAGGAATTTCAATCGTACGACTTGCCAATAGCAGAAGTCACCGAAGTCTGGAAGTTTGTTTGTTACCTGAACACCAAAATTCCGGAACCTGAAACCGACATCGATCGCCTGATGAAACAGATGGACGACATGCAGCAGGCCATCAAAAAGCTCGGATCGAAAATTGGGTAAGGCTAAAGAAACTACTCTCACTTTCCTTTCGTAACTTTAAAAAAGTTTGATTTCAGGAAATGCAGGAAGCATCATTTTATAGCAAAACTACCAATTGTCAGGTTCAGTGTGAACTGTGCCCGTGGAACTGTATTTTATCCGATGGTCAAACGGGCAATTGTAAAGTTCGATCCAATCAAAATGGCGTCTTGCTTACCGAAATTTATAACAAGGTGGCTGCACTCGGCTCCGATCCCATCGAAAAGAAACCACTCTATCATTTTTATCCTGGAAAAAACATTTTATCGGTTGGAGAAGTAGGTTGTAACCTGCATTGTTCCTTTTGTCAGAACCACCGGATTTCGCAATGCAGGGCTTCTGAGTTTTCAGGTTTTCATAACATCAGCGCCAAAAAAATTGTTACCGAGGCCCTAAAAACGTGGAATAACATTGGGATTGCCTACACCTACAACGAACCTTTTACTTTTTACGAGTTTTTATTGGACACTGCTGAACTGGTTCAATCAAAAGGATTAAAAAATGTTGTGGTTTCAAACGGTTACATCAACGAAAAACCACTACAAAAGGTACTTCCTTTTATCGACGCCTTTAATATCGATCTGAAGGCTTTCTCGAATGACTTTTATAAAAAACACACCAAAGGCGAATTGCAACCAGTTTTAAATTCGCTGAAAGAAATCGCTGAAAGTCCGGCTCATCTTGAAATTACCACTTTAATAATTCCCGGATTAAATGATGATATCTCCGAGTTTAAAAACATGGTAAACTGGATTGCAAGTGAATTGGGAGAATCAGTTCCGCTTCATCTTTCACGCTACTACCCACAATACAAATTAAGTGCACCGGCCACGCCAATAGAAACTTTAATTGAGTTATACGATTTGGCCAAACAGCATCTGCAACATGTTTATTTGGGAAATGTCAGCGACACAGAACGGTCTGCTACCTATTGTCCCAATTGCAACACAGAACTAATTGCGAGAAACCACTACAAAACGGAAATTACAAAAATTGATACCTGCGGAAAATGTCAAAAATGTGGCTCAACTGCGTCTATAATTATTTAGCAAGCATTTCGTAAAGCACCCCTTCACGCAACGCAAAATCGGTTTGAACCATCTGTTTTATTCCAATGCTTGAGATAAGTGTTTCAATTAAAATTACTGCCGGCACAATCAAATCTACACGTACATAATCCATTCCTTTCATTTGCAAACGTTCATCACGCGTAGATTGCAGCAATTTTTTGTTAACTGCATAAAATTCATCTAATGTAACGACCTGTGTTACCCGTTGTTTCTCGCCCGGATTTACCTCATCAACCATATCGGCAATCGTATCAAAAGCACCTGAGCAACCGATTAAAGTGCCAACTTTCTTTTCCGTGCAGTTCTGAATTGCCGTTTGATGTTCTGCCGCAAAAAACTTCTGAAGTTGTTTAACTTCCTCCTCGTTTATCGGATCTGAGAGATTAAACGAATTAATAATTCGCGACATACCGGTTGGCCGGCTTTCTTTCCAAAGAACTGCTTCTTTGTGAGTTAATATCATTTCATTGCTGCCACCGCCAATATCCAGAATCACCGAAGGATTTTCAATATTTCGGAATGCCAGCAAAACTCCCTTAAAAATCAGTTCGGCTTCACGCTCTCCTGAAATAATTTCAACTGTACAATTGCAAACCTTTTGAATTGCCGCTACAAATTCAGCTTTATTATCAGCCGTGCGTACCGCCGACGTTGCAAAAACTTTTATTTCATCAACACCAAATCTGTCCATCACTTTTTTATGCTCAACAAAAGCATCGGTCGTGCGCATTGTTGCTTCATCACTAATCTGGTTTTCCCTGATCTTTCCGTCGCCCAATTTTACCAGCTGCTTACTTTGGTGCATTAGCTTAAAATCAGAATTAAGCAGTTCGGCAATAAGCAGGTTGCAGGTATTTGTTCCTAAATCGATAACGGCAATGCGCATAAAATAATTTTGAAATGTTGAAGCACCAAATTAATACACCTTTGTATTAATTTCCAAAGCTTTCGTCTTATTTCACCATCACTCCCTGAAATTTGTATTAATTTGCAAAGCAACAATAATTAATATGCTGAAGCAACTAAAGGAAAAAATACAAGCACTTGGATTCCTTGATCACGCCTTTCTTCCAGTTTCGTTTTTACAGGAAGATGAACCACGATTAAAAGAGTGGCTGACAAAAGATATGCACGGTGAAATGGGCTACATGAATCGCAATATCGACAAGCGTTTGGATCCGTCGTTGCTGGTTGAAAATGCCAAAACAATTATTGTTGTGCTGCTGAATTATTTCCCAGAATCAGCACAGAAAGATTCATCAGCCCCAGTACTTTCGAAATACGCTTACGGCACCGATTATCATTTTGTAATGAAAGACAAACTGAAGGAGCTTCTTCAGTTTATTCAGGAAGAAATTGCGCCTTGTTCGGGTCGTCCTTTTGTTGACTCGGCTCCTGTATTGGAGCGTGCGTGGGCTAGAAAAGCAGGACTTGGTTGGGTAGGGAAAAACAGCAACCTTATTTCTCCGGAATACGGCAGTTTCTTTTTTATCGGAGAGCTGATCATCGATATCGAGCTGCCTTACGATGATCCGAAACTGGTGCGCGACCATTGCGGACGATGTACGAAATGTATTGACTCCTGCCCCACAAAAGCCATTATTGCCGACCGCGTAGTTGATGCCCGAAATTGCATCTCGTACCAAACCATTGAAGTGCGTGGCGAAATGGATGCCAATTTAAAAGGACAATTTGAAAACCGTGTTTTTGGCTGCGATATTTGTCAGGACGTTTGTCCGTGGAACTTAAAATCGGAACCACACAACGAAGCAGGTTTTAAACCTCATCCCAAACTTTTATCTCTTCAAAAAGAGGAATGGAAAAATCTGGAACGACCACTGTTTAACGAGCTTTTTAAAAACTCGGCCGTAAAACGAACGGGTTACAAGGGACTGCAACGCAATCTGCGCTTTCTATCTGAGACAGATGATGAACCCAGATAATACACGCGCTTAGCGGTTTTGAACCGCTTAGCGCACAAAAAGTCTTATTCCGAAACTTTTTTAAAACGGTTTAATCGTAATCGTATACTTTTTCACATCGGGCCGCACCCGATACTTTTGCAACTGACGGATAGCTGTTCCTCCAACTCCTGAAACCTCGTAATCCACATTTAAAATGGTATTGGGAGCCTCGTCCAACTGGTAGGTGTACATTGCCCGTGACAAGTTATCGGTAGTGTATTTATGCAGGCTAAAATTCAGCAACTCGTTCCCTTTAATCAGTAATCCATGCTCCTCATCGTTATGTACTTTTAACCATCGCACATCGCTGCGGTTACCGTAATCCTGCGGAATAATATAAGGCACATACATCGAATCTGCTGATGAATGGTACATTCCCACTTTTGCCCCGGTTTTCCGGTCGGGGTAGTTTTCAAACGGTCCGCGACCATACCATTGCACGCGGTTAAAACTTTTTGGCAACTGAAACTGCAGTCCTACTTTCTGCAGCATATCGGGCATTGGTCCGTGCGGAATAACTTCCTGCTCCAACTGAATACTTCCGTCAGCGGAAAATGTCCATGTTTGTTTTTGTTCGAATGCCGAATAAAAAAACCACTGGTCTTTCCGCTTCGACGGATCGAGACTGGAGTTGGCAAATACATCCATTTTCATCGTCACCTTATCATCGTTCACCTGAAGCAGTTCAAATTCTTCAACTTCGGAATCCAAATCGCGCATTCCAAGCATACGTAGCTGATTATCTATACTACGTCCCATTCCGGGCGTAACATTACCTCGACCAAGCATGTAACTTCCCCACGGATCAATATCATTAGCAATTGGAGCGCGCCAAACCATAAATTCAGGGCCACCTTCCAGGTACTCGGCTCCTTTGTATTTTAACGACACAAAACTTCCTGTCTTTTTATAGATCGTATAATTAAAATCGCTGCCACTTATCCGTATATAATTTTCATCCTCTGTGGCAGTTACTTTTGAGGTGTTCTTTTCCTCTTCAACAAAATAAAAATCAGTAGGAACGACAAACTGTTCCCAAGCAATTTCGTGTCCTTTGGGAGCCCAGTTCAGATCTTCTTTTAACAGAAATGAAACTTCCAGCAAACACTCCGTTTTTGATTCAATTCGTGGTCGTCGGTAATCAATGGTAACTTCCCCGGTTTCTCCAGCAGGGATATCGCAATTAAAAAAACCGCGCTGACTGGTTTCTCCATCCACCTTAATTTGCCAGAATCCTTCCAGTTCATTCAAATTTTTAAAATGATGACGATTGGTAACTTTCAGCACTCCGTTTTCAATGTCCAAGGCTTCAATTTTTATTGGTTGTCCCGATCGTTTTATTTGATTGATTTCAGGCTGAACCGTTCTGTCGGGCCAGATTATTCCGTAAGTTCTTCCGCCCAAACCAACTGCATAGAAATCACCGTCTTTTTCATCTTCCTCAAAATTCAGATGGAGCACCAACCCATCTTTCTCCTTCTCGATATTGTTGATATTTAAAGCTTTGTTAAACACCCGAACTTCGTCAATCACCATTTTTGACATGCGGCCGGAATGCTCACCCTGGTCTTGATTTTCTGCTTCGCGACCAATACAAAGCGGGAAAGGTGTTGAACTGATACTCCCATTAAACGAGGCACTTGCAACACGTTTGTTATCAATGTTGAGCTGTAGTTGATTTCCATTGTAAATACCTGAAATGTGATGCCAGTTTTCATAAAAATCCTTTCCAACTTTTGCTGCGGCCGAAATACGTTCGCGTCCATACACATAAAATTCCAGCGTTTCCGGATCTGCCATTTGAATTCCATAACCATGCTCACCTTTTGCTAAAAACACATTGGATTGTGAGATTTCTGACGGTTTTATCCAAAAATCAAGCGTCAACTGATTTCCGGTAATATCCAAACTTGGATCGCGATAAAATTCCACCCAATCATCGTGCCCCGAGAATTCCAGCCCCCAACCGGAAACGCCTTCCTGAAAAGTCGGACGCCCAATAATCTGTCCATCGTTTTTTTCATCAGAAAGATCTGGCACAATCCAACGTGGCGTTTTTATTCCCGGACTGATCCAGTCCCAAATGGCACCGCCCGTTAAACGCGGGTATTTCCATATGTATTCCCAATATTCGTCCATGCCGCCAAGGCCATTTCCGGTTGCAGCCAGGTATTCGTCCATAAACGAAGCACGCATATCGTTAGCCGGTAAAACTTTGTCTTGCGCAAGATTTTTATAATCAACCGGTACCCAGTAGCGTGGCCCCACGATATCTTCAAAAGGAATATAAAATGTATTTCCGCCATACATCCACGCCGGGCGACTTGGATCGATCGCCTTACCGGTTTTAATTACTTCGTTGATATTTTGTCCACTACCCGACTCGTTTCCGGCACTCCAGACAATCACCGCCGGATGATTTCGGTCGCGATACACCAGTTTGCGAGAACGATCGCGATACATTTCAGTCCATTCCGGCTTCTCCGATAAATTAATATTGTTGTGCGCCTCATCGCCAACTTCATCAAAAATGTACATCCCAAGTTCATCAGCCAAAGCAATATATTCCGGTGTTGGCGGATAATGACAGGTACGAACACAATTAATGTTGTACTGTTTCATCAATAATAAGTCCTGCTTTAAAGTTTCCAGCGGTACTGCCTGCCCGTGCTCCGGATGATGCATGTGGCTGTTCACGCCATTCAGTTTTACAGGAACACCATTCACCGTTAAAATCTTATCCTTGTATTCCACCTCGCGAAAACCGATTTTTTGTGTGAATGCTTCGGTCACTTTCCCTTCAGCATTTTTCAGCTGCACAAGCATTATAAAAAGGTTTGGAAACTCAGCAGACCATTGTGGTGGATCAACGACCAAAGTCGAAAGTTTGACTTTCACGGCTCCCATCGAATCAACTTCAAAATCCTGCTGAAGCGATCCGTCTTTTAATATGGAGCGGCCCTCAAGATCATAAACATCTACAATTACTTCGCCCGTTTCGGCCTCCGGTAATTGATTCTGAATATGGGTTTCCACTGTCAAAGTTGCATCCTTGTAGTCTTCATCAAAATCGGTCACCACATAATGGTCGTGTATAAATGTTTTGGGCTGTGCATATAATTTTACATCACGAAAAATACCCGAAAGGCGCCACATATCCTGGTTTTCGAGATACGAACCATCAGAAAAACGTATCACCTGAACCGACAAGTCGTTTTCACCCTTTTTAATAAACGGGGTAAGATTAAATTCGGCCGGCTCAAATCCGCCTTGATTGTAACCAACCTGCTGGCCGTTCACCCAAATGTAGGAAGCTGATTTTATGCCTTCGAAACGCAACATCACCTCTTTATCTTCCCAGCTTTCAGGAATGGAAAATTTTGTTTTGTAGCATCCCGTTGGATTGTAATAGTTGGGAATATTAGGAGGATCATTTTCAAATGACAGTGCTATGTTTCTGAATTTTGGATGCCCGTAGCCTTCCATTTGCCAGTTGGACGGCACTTTTATTTCATCCCATTCTTCCACATCAAAATCGGACTGCCAGAAATCAGCCGGAACCTGATCAGTCGTTTCAACCCATTTAAACTTCCACTGTCCGTTTAACAACTGGTAATTTTCGCATTTTTTTGGTAAGTTCTGAATCGCATCATCAGCCGATGCATAGGGAATATGAAAGGCATGAGGCGCATTTTGTCCCTTTTCAAAAACGGCCGGATTTTGCCAATCGACTTGTTGTCCCAGTAGCTTAAACGAAAAAAATATGAAGAGGATGAAAACAGAGCGGATCATTTTTGTTTGAATGTTATAGTTTCCTGTAAAATTAAACTTAGTTCGTAAAAAGTCCAGACATAATTCATTTAATCTGCCACAATTGGCAAAGGCGGAGATTAATTTGAATTTATCAGGGACAGAATTCTTTCATGAGATTACCATCTAAATTTACAATGTTAAATTGAATTCTTTTCTAATTTTATCTTCCAAATCAAACTAATAAACATGCAGAAAGAAACGATTCTCAAAACACTACTTCTCTTCTTTATTTTGGCAGATCTAACTTTCTCCTTCTTACAATACTACAATTCTCCGCTTTATGGAGATACAGACAGTCACATTCTGCCTGATAAAAATATTCAAAAAGTTATCGACGATCCGTTTGGTTTTAAAGTAATTTCAAGTGGCGAAAAACATGCCAATCCAAACCGCTATTTTGTCCATTATTCTTACATGAAGTATTTTCAGGAAACTCCTTTGTTGCTGCAGAAATTAACAAATCCGATATCGTCTGTATACTTGTCTGCTGCGCTTATAAAGATTATCATTCAAGTTTTATTTATATACTTATTGGCATCATTTATTAGTAAACAACGATCGATTTTCAACCTTAATTTTTTAATAGCTGCTGCGCTTACTCTTCCTCTGTTTCAGGTGTATGGTTACTGGAGCCGGCTGGGCATAAACGACCAATCCATTGCATATACATTTTTTTATGCGCTACCATTAATCCTACTGATGGTATTTTTCAAACCTATTTTTGACAACCTCCACATTGGAAAAAAAGTTAAAACTCACACCTTTATTTTGTTAGCTCCGCTTCTAATAATACTTCCTTTAAGTGGCCCGCTAATTCCTGCCGTATCCGGAATTATTATTTTACTTATCACTCTTCGCGTCCTCATCAGGCTTAACACAACTAAAATCCCGGATATAAGAAATATTCTAAAAAATTTTCCCAACTGGTTTTATATACTACTCGTTCCAATGGCGCTGGTTTGTTTGTATTCAATTTTTCTGAATTCATACAATTCACAAGATCAAGGCGAAGTAGTGACGCTTTCAGAACGTTATATGCTTTTGCCCATGGGTATTTGGAAACACGTATTTCATTCTCTGGGACTTCCTCTTCTTCTGGCTTTAATTTCGTTAAATATATTTTTGATCAAAAAGACTAATTCTGAAGAAGGAAACAAGTTGATAAGCACGCTAAAATGGATCGGTATTTTTTCGTTGATATATATTCTTTTGCTTCCCATGGGAGGGTACAGAACATATCGCCCACTAATAGTTAGATACGATACAATTATGCCCGTTACAGTTGCTCTCATTTACTTTTTCGGAGCATCAACATTTTACTTACTCGAAACCTTAACTGCCAAACATAAGAAGAGGTTTGGAATTCTAATTGTTGTTTGTCTGTCTCTTTTTACAATTGTAGATGCAGAAGGACTTGATAAAAACGATTGCGAAAAAAAGGCTTTTCAGAAAATGGCAAGTTCACAAGAAAAAATCGTCAGACTACCTAAAGACTGTTACGTGATGAATTGGTCGAATATTTACGATTATAAGAAATCGGAAAGAAGAGCTGAACTTATACATTACTGGAAAATCACCCCTGAACTAAAACTCTTTTATAACGAAGAGTGATCATTTTCCTTAAGAACTCTTCCAACTCACAAAAAATACCGGAAACTTCAAATCTTTAACAGAAAAAATAGAAAATTTGATAAGTCTGAATCAAGGTCAGAAAATTCGATTTACTACCTTTGGCTTCCAAATTTAATATTATGAAATCAGTTCTTATACTACCTATTTTATCGCTTGTATTTCTTTTTGCATGTAACTCGTCGACACAGAAGAACGAGAATAATTCAGAGCAACAAACTCCAACTATTCATACACTTTCTGATGATGGTGCATGGTGCTGGTTTTCGGATCCGCGGGCCATTTACACCGATGCCGACAAAATTATTACCGGCTGGGTTAAAAAAGACGGATCGATTGAAGTAGCCTCATTAAATCCGGAAACCAACGAGGCAAAATTCGATACCATTTATCAGCAGTTGGAATTCGACGATCATGACAATCCTGCATTTACAATGCTCCCCAATGGAAATCTCTTTACAATGTATGCCTGGCACTCAACCCGCAAAGGTGTTATAAGTAATACCACAACAAACGGAACTGATATTAAAAGTTTTGGCGAAAGCATCGCTTTCAAACCAAAAACCGACGAATTGTTGGAGAATTACCCGAGAGAAACATACACTTATGCCAATCCTTTTGTGTTAAGTGAGGAAGACAACAAGCTGTTTGTTTTTGGCCGCTGGATCGGTTATAAACCAAATATGATTATTTCGGAAGACAATGGCGAAACATGGAGCGAACAATATGTGGTAATGAGCGACCAACCTTTTACGCCCAATAACCGGCCTTACGTAAAATATTATTCCGATGGTAAGTCTAAAATCCACATGATTTTTACCGACGGACACCCGCGTGTTGAACCAACCAACTCGGTTTATTACTGCTATTACGAAAAAGGTGCATTCTGGAAAGCTGACGGCACAAAAATCTGCGACATTAACGGGTTGCCTTTTCAGGTTACCGATGCAACAGAGGTTTACAAAGCCAACGAAGAAACCGGTCGTGCATGGATTTGCGACGTTGTTGAGAAAGATGGCGCACCCTACATTTTGTATACCCGCCACCCACAGGAAACCGATCACCGTTATTACTACGCCTGGTACAATGCTGACACTAAGAACTGGGAAGATCATGAAATTTGTAAAGCCGGTAAATGGTTTCCGCAAACACAGGAAGGTGAAACTGAACGCGAACCGCATTACATGGGTAACATGACATTCAATCCGAACAAACCCGATGAAATTTACTTGTCGCGCCAAATCAATGGTGTTTTTGAAATTGAAAAACGGACGACCAGCGATGGTGGAAACTCATGGAAAATTGAGCCGATTACCCAAAATTCGACGCTGGACAATGTTCGCCCGTTTATTCCGCGGTATCAACCAAAAGATGCAAAAACCGTGGTACTGTGGATGGAAAACAAAAAATACATTCATTACACCGATTATGATTGCAACATCAAGTACATTGTTGAGCCTTAACAGTTGAAGAAGAGCTTTGCCCGCAACCTTTTTCAAACTGAATTAAAAGTATAATTTTGCGTGTACGCCAACGAAAATCTAATAACTAATAAATTTATTTCATGAAACATCTATCAACGGCGGCCGTAGCACTCGCAATTTTGTTTTCTGCATGTACGGGTGGCAGCCAAAAATCAACTAACGCTGAAAAAGAAAAAGCCATGTTTACCGGAGCAAAAGGAGAAGTAAAAATTATGACCCTCGATCCGGGCCATTTTCACGCGGCTTTGGTGCAAAAATCGATGTACGAGCAGGTTGATCCTGTAGTAAATGTTTATGCGCCTGACGCTGTAGACGTTGTAGATCACCTGAAACGAATTGAAGGCTACAATACCCGCGCAGAAAATCCAACTGCCTGGGTAGAAAAGGTTTATAAAGGCACCGATTACCTTGAGAAAATGCTGGCAGAAAAACCAGGTAACGTAATGGTAACGGCTGGAAATAACGGCAAGAAGACCGATTACATTCTAAAAACTGTCGAGGCAGGAATCAATGTGCTGGCCGATAAACCTATGGTAATTTCGCCAGAGGAGTTTCCAAAATTGGAAAAAGCTTTTCAGGTGGCTGAAGAAAACGGTGTTTTACTCTATGATATCATGACCGAACGTCATGAAATTACCACCATGCTGCAACGCGAATTGTCGCAATTGCCTGAAGTTTTTGGAACCTTGCAAAAAGGAACGGCTGAAAATCCGGCCATCACAAAAGAAAGTGTGCACCACTTTTTTAAATACGTTTCGGGAAATCCGCTAAAACGCCCCGTGTGGTATTTCGACACCAAACAGCAAGGCGAAGGAATTGTGGATGTAAATACGCACCTTGTTGATTTGATTCAGTGGGAAGCTTTCCCTGAGGTAGTTCTTTCGAAAGAAGATGTGGAAATTGTATCAGCCAAACACTGGACAACTGATCTTACGCCGGAAATGTTTAAAAAATCGACTTCGCTTGATGAATATCCGGAGTTCCTGAAAAAAGATGTTGACGGAGATATTTTGCAGGTTTATTGCAACGGCGAGATCAATTATACGCTAAAAGGTATTCATGCCAAAGCATCGGTGATCTGGAATTTTGAAGCACCCGAAGGTGCTGGCGACACACATTATTCCATTATGCGCGGTTCAAAATGTAACCTTGAAATTATCCAGGGCGAAGCTGAAGGATACAAACCCCAACTTTATATTGAAGTAACCGATGCAGACCCGATGGAATTTGCAGGAAGTCTGAATAATGCAGTTACCGGATTAGCAGAAACTTATCCCGGAATTTCCGTTAAAAAAATCGGTGATGAAAAGTGGGTGATGAATATTCCTGATAAATATAAAGTTGGTCACGAAGCACACTTTGGACAGGTAGCTGAAAAATACCTGCAGTATTTGATCGACGGCAAACTCCCCGAGTGGGAAGTGCCGAATATGATTGTAAAATACTACACCACTACTGAAGGATTAAAAGCTGCAAGGCAGTAGTTATATAAAATATTCAAAAAAAAGCTGTTCCGGTTGGGGCAGCTTTTTTTGATTTATATCGTCAAATTCCCATCAAATTCTAAATCGCCTTACTGACAAAATACTATCCATAATAAATGATTTCCCAATTTATCAGGTAGGATTTCGGTCGCCTTCCTTAACAAACTTATAGTGTAAGTAACTGAAAACCTGTGAAAGAATAAAAAAGTTGCTATTTTTATAAAGCAACAATCTAAATCTATGGATAAAATAAGGGTTATCATAGCTGACGATGAAGAAGATGCCATTGAAGTCCTCAGAAATTTATTTACCGATACCGGTAAAGTTGAGGTAGTTCAGGAAATTTCAAATCCCTTCAAAATTGAAAGTGCTGTCAATAAATTAAAACCCGACGCACTATTCCTCGATATTGAGATGCCCGGTCAAAATGGATTATCCCTCCTTGAAAACATTCGCTCCTATAACCAGGAATTATCTGTAGTCTATATTACCGCCTACCATAAATACATAAAAGATGCGATAAAGCTAAACGTGTACTCTTACCTCTTAAAACCCGTTGACAGACAAGAAGTAGCAGAAGTGGTTGCTAAACTCATCGACCTAAAACAAAAGAGAAGTACGCCAAATATCAACAAACTAAAACTCCCCGTAAAAGGTGGATATATATACATTAAACCTGAAGAATTACTCTTGCTTGAGGCCGATGGAAACTACACCCGATTAAAAACCATTGATGAAGAAGAATATATCTCATCATACAACATGGGGCGGCTGCTTAATAAACTCCCGTCCTCATTTTTTAGAATTAACCGGGGCTGTGTTTTAAATGGTGAGTTTATTTATAAAATCAACAAAACCAACAATACCTGCTTAGTAAGATTAAACGGAGGAGAAATCGAATTTAATGTATCGGGGGCATTTATAACCGAATTTAACCGAACTACAAAATAGGCTTGAACAAATTCAGAAAATTCATATCACAATCAGGTATTAATCAATTCAGTTGGCAGAATCCACTTTTTCTGGCTCTTTTTCCGGCCTTAATAATTATTTGGTTGCAGCCCATCAAGTTTACTCCTCTTCTTTTCGAACTTTATCAAGTTAGCCAGGATTTAACTATCTTTTACGAAGACCTTGAAAACGATGGTAAAGCCGAACGTTTTCTTTATGGAAACGATGGAGCGGAAGGACATGCCCACATCCGCTATTATAACGATGAAGAACAATACATCGGGCAATACAATCTTAAATATCCAAAAGATAAAACCAGAGCTTTTTTAGCCCCCTATTCGGCAGACTTTAATAACGATGGGATTAAAGATCTGGTTTTTATGACCATGCATGAAGATTCGTTGTTTATCGATGCCTTTAACTTTAAAACAGAAAAAGGAATTGTAAGAAATCGTTTTATTACCAATATAGGTGGATATAACGGACAACACCTGGACCATAATGTACACTGGCTAGGACATTACGATACGAATAACGACGGTATTCCCGAAATCTATTTTAGTGTCTGTGCCGGATTTGCATGGTATCCCCGAAAAGTATTTCGTTACGACTTTGCAAAGGATGCATTAATCGCATCTGTGAATACAGGAGCTGGAGATTTAACAGGAGAAATTTTTGAACAGAACGACTCAATGTTACTTGTTTGTGGCAGCGCAGCATATGAAAACATCCCGAAAGAATATCCATTTTCCTATCACGACACCACCACCTGGTTTTTTGGATTTGACAAAAACTTAAACCTTGCATTCACTCCAAAACATTATGGGATTAATCCGAGTGGAATTGAAAGCCCGATTTACCTCGATGGATATATTTACTACCTGTTTGCTTCGAATAATGAACAACCCGAGAATAAACTATTTAAAATGAATTGGGAGGGGGAGGTGGTCGACAGTATTGTTTTCGATTTTTATGTGTCAAAAAGTTTTTCAACAATTGAATTCAAGAACAAAACACGGTATTTCTTTACACAATTAGATGAGGACAGGAATATGTTTGAATTTGATATTGACCAGTTCAGAGTGCATAAAAGCAAAATTTTAAAATTAGCCGCCGGAAGTAAGATTTTCAGTCAGGTAGATTTAAATGACGACAACAAGCAGGAATTGCTTGTGACAAAAAACCTGACGAAGCAGGTTGTTGTATACGACAATCGGCTAAAGGAACAAAACAGGCTTGATATTGGTGACTTCATTAGGCTTATAACCTTTAATTTCTCAGATGACCAAAACTATGGCGAACTCATTGTTAATACCGAAAGTAAGGCATTTAACTACCGATACCACGAAAATCCTTATTACTACCTGAAAATTCCGTTATACTTTGCAATTTACTTTGTTTCGATATTGTTTGTGGCACTTATCCAGTTTTTTCAGAATAAACGAACACAACACCGACAAGCCATGGAACAACAACTTGCCGACCTGCAGCTGCAAAACCTTCGCAATCAACTCGATCCACATTTTACGTTTAATGTACTAAATTCGGTTGGAAATGCTATCTACAAACAAGACAAAGAAGGTGCTTACGATTTATTTCAACGTTTTACCCGTATTATCCGCTCATCGCTGATGAGTTCCGACAAAGTGTTTCGCTCGTTAAAAGAAGAACTCCAGTTTACTCAGGACTATCTCGAATTTCAGAAACTCCGTTTTAAAGAACGATTTAGTTACTCCCTCGAAATTGAAAAAGGGCTTGATACATCCAAAATCGAATTCCCTAAAATGCTGATACAGGGTTTTGCCGAAAACGCAGTAAAACATGCCTTTTTTGGAGTTGAATATACCGGGCAAATTACCATCCGTGTTTTTCGTGAAAACAATCTGCTAAAAGTTATAATTGAAGATGACGGCATTGGAATTAATCACTCAAAAGAATTAAAAATTACCTCAGGCACACAAAAGGGTGAGCTTATAATAAAAGAGCAAATAAGACAACTAAATAAACTTTACAATACGAATTATTCCATCCAAATTATCGATAAATCAGATCTTGACAAGGATAAAACCGGTACCGAAATTATCATCTCATCTTCCCTGAGAACACTGGAAATTCAGTAATTCATAAATAAATCAGTGGGCTTACTCAACAATCCCTTGCGTAGATTAAAAATCGCCAACCTTCAAATATGGTGTCTTTTTCATTTATAATTTTAACTGAATCTTTTTCTCAATACTACTTTAAACCTGTTACTATGAAAACTCTAATAAAAACACTCATTCTTCTTTTTGTAGTTTCCGCTTTCAACAGTTGCGACGAATCCTTATCGGTTGGAGATAGTTTTGATGATGTGCAATTAAAAGCTGCAAAACCAAAATTAACAAGTTGGATTATTCAATTTAGCGATAGCCTGCAGAGCAATATCGATCTGTTAAGTGCCCAACTAATATCGGGAGCATACGAAGCTAATAATGCGATAATAGAGCAACTGGCAGTTGATATTTTTGAGAAGTATAATATCACTTACGGTGAAATTGAAAAGGTATATGGCAATTCTATTTGGGGAGTTTGTGTAACAATCAGTACTGATGATGCACTCTTCCTTGAAGAAGAGACTCCAGAAGTGACAAGCGCAGCAAGAAATACAGGTGTAGCTGCCAATGGAAAACCTGTTAAACCTTCAAAAGATGAACCGACTCCTGACCCAGTTCCTGAAAGCCAGGTTATACCATCCGGAGTTAGTATGGTTTTAGGCAACACACAACCGAGTTCTAATAACGAAGGGAAAAGAGTGTGGATAATAGATACCGGTGTAAGTTCACATGATGAGTTGAATGTACTAACAGGTAAAAGTTGTGTTTCGTATACAGGTTCAGCCAACGATGATAACGGACATGGAACTCACCTTGCCGGAATTATCGCAGCAATAAACGACACGATTGGCGTTGTTGGTGTTGCGCCTGGTACAACTATAATTCCCATAAAAGTACTGGATAGCAAAGGTGCCGGTTACGAAGCAGATGCCCTTGAAGGAATTGACTTTGTTGCGGCAAATTGCGAAGCAGGTGACGTCGTTTTGATTGCCTTTAACGGTAACAGCAGGGACTACATGGACTATGCTGTTGAAGCCATTGCTAAAAAAGGTATCAAAGTGGCCATTTCTGCAGGGAACTTGGGTGTAAACGCATCAGCAAATTCTCCGGCCGGAGCATATCACAAGAACATTTATACGGTTTCTGCCTGCGATACCCTTGGCCAGTTTTGGGGTTCTTCAAACTTTGGAAATCCCCCAATAGATATCTGTGCTCCCGGAGTTGACATTTACTCCACATCGCTTAACAACTCCTACTCAACATTGTCTGGAACATCAATGTCTGCTGCTCATGTTGCCGGTCTGTTAGTTCTTGGTTGGGATGGTGAATATGATAATACTGTATCGGGAGATAAAGAAGACCTCTACTACCCCGTTGAGCCAAGGACCTCTCGAGATGATCTTGGGGCCTATGTTGTTTATCGAGACTATGGCAAACCTGATCCTATTGCATTATTAAATGGTACTTACACTATAAATGACTATTGGAAAGTGTTAGATATTATTAGCATTAATCCATTAGAATGGATTCTTTCAGAAAAATAGCGAATAATAATTTTTACATCAACATAAGCTGATGATAAAAAATAATGGTAATGATTTTAAAAGGCCATCTCAAATGCAATTTTGGGATTCCTTTTAAAAGCTCTTATTAATGTATCCCACATTGTTTTAACAAATTAATTCTATTTCTCACCCAAAAAATTGAGGGTTTCACACTTGTGGAGCCCTCAATAATTCTCAGTGTAAATCCGCGTAATCTGCGAGAATTACTTATTTAAGCAATTTCAGAAATCTAGTCAGCTTCTTTAAAACAGGTCTCACTGACATCCAGAAATCACGCATAATTTTGTTAAACAAAATATTCAATTCATGACATCCTCCCCCATTTTTATAAGAATTAAAAGCTACATTTAAGCTTCAAAAAAATCAAATCAACTGCATGATGAAGAATTATTCTGTCAGCGACATACCACGTCGCGATTTTCTGAAGATGAGCATGAAAGGTGGGCTTCTTATTGCCACTACTCCTGCCCTTTTAACCAGCCTTAACGGCTGTAGCCCGGAAGCAGCAATGCAACAAAGCGGCTTTGGCATCGATCCTGTATTACTCAAAAAAGTTATTGCAAAAGCACTGGAGAAAGGTGGCGATTTTGCCGATGTGTACCTGGAGAACAGGGTTTCGCGCCAGATCGTTATGGAAGAATCAAAGTTCAAAAACGGACTTTATGGTATTAGCCAGGGAGCCGGCGTTCGGGTAATTTCAGGGAATAAAACCGGCTATGCTTATACCGATGAAATCACGGAAGAAAAATTATTGAGAGCTGCAGAAGTGGCATCATACGTGGCACGTAACAGTGCTACAACCACTCCGGTTGACATCAATAAAACAGATAGAAAATCATTCATTACCGTTGAACGCCCGCTGGAGGATATAGCCGATTCGCAGCGCATTGAAATGATTCAACGTGCCAATGATGCCGCCATGAGTTACAACCCGGTAATTAAAATGGCATCGGTTGATTATTACGATGAAATCAGGGGCCGGATCATTGCCAATTCAGAAGGCGTTTATCTCCAGGATGAAAATCCGTTGATGTTTTTTATTGTACAAACGATGAGCGATAACGGGAAAGCCCGCCACATGTCGCGCGAAAGATTGAGTAAACATTCAGGTTTTGAGATGTTCGATAAATTCACTCCGGAACAGGTTGCCGAACGTGCTGCCCGCGAAGCTGTTGCCATGCTGGATGCCGAGGCTGCTCCTGCCGGAATGATGGATGTGGTGATGATGAATGGCTGGGGAGGTGTTCTGGTTCACGAAGCTGTGGGACATCCGCTGGAAGCCGACAACATTTCAAAAGGCATTGGTGCATTTACCGGAAAAATGGGACAAAAAGTGGCCAGCGACGTATTTACTATGGTTGACGACGGCTCGATTCCAAATGCCCGTGGAACCATAAACTACGACGACGAAGGAACACAAGCGCAACGGAATGTACTTATTGAAGATGGTATTCTGAAAGGATACATGACCGACGTACTTAGTGCGAAACAATTAGGCATGGAACGCACCGGTAACGGACGAAGAGAATCGTTTAGAAATATTCCAATTCCGCGAATGACCAATACTTTTATCGATTCCGGCGAAAGCGATCCGGCCGATATTCTTTCTTCAACAAAAAAAGGACTGTATGTTCAAAGCCTTAGCGGAGGAAGTGTAAATCCTGTAACCGGAGTTTTCAATTTTACTTGTCGCGAAGCATACCTCATCGAAAACGGCAAAAAGACCAAACCTGTTAAAGGTGCAACTTTGATTGGTTCATGTCTCGACGTTATTTCAAACATCGATGCTGTTGGCAACGATCTTGACTTTGGCCCCGGAATTTGTGGTAAAGGTCAATCGGCTGAAGTTGATGCCGGTCAGCCTACGGTTCGGATCAGAGGAATAAATGTAGGTGGCAGCAGAAGTTAATTGCCTCGATGAATGCATGTTTAACGTAAAAAAAGTAAAAATGAACTATACAGAATTAACAAATAAACTGGTTTCGAAAGCGCTCGACCTGGGAGCAGATGCGGCAGAAGTGTTCCTGGAAACAGGACGAAACCTCAGCATCCAGGTTCTGAACGGAGAGATTGACACCATTGAGGAAGCAGCTTCAGCCGGTGTTGGCTTCCGTGTAATTGTCGACGGCAAAAGTGGCTTTAGTCATTGCAACGACTTTAGCGAGAAATCGATGGAAGAAACGCTGAAAATGGCCATTGAGTTTGCCAAACTCACCACTCCCGACGAGAACAATGTGCTTACTGATAATGAGGGGATAACTGAAGTTGAAGGATTATTTGATCCCGAAATAAGCAGCATTCCCATGGAACAAAAAATCGACATGGCCCTGAAACTTGAGAAAATGACATTGGAAGATCCTAGAATTTCAAAAAGTTCGGGAGCGTCATTTGGCGAGGCTGAAGGCGAGGTTTTCATTGCAAATTCCAATGGGATCTCGAAGAGTTATAAAACCAACGGATGCAGTGTTGGCGTTAGCGTGGTGGCAGAAAAAGGAGAACAAAAAAATACAGGTGGCGAATACTGTTCCCGCCGGTTTTTTAAGGACCTTACAGCGTTGGATGAAATTGCAAAAAAAGCAGCCGATGATGCCGCTGCTTTGATCGATCCGCAAATGATACCCACACAAAAAGCACCAGTAATCGTTCATCCTGATGCAGCCGGCTCGCTGATACGTGGAATTATCAGTGCCCTGAACGGAGAACGTGTTTTGCAAGGTGCCAGTTTCTTAAAAGATTCAATGGACAAGTCATTTGCCAGTCCTTTGCTGACGATCGTTGACGATGGCACCCGCGCAAAAGGTATGGGCAGCGCTCCTTTTGATGGAGAAGGTGTTCCTACCCAAAAACGTGTTTTGGTAGAAAAGGGAGTTGTTAAAGGATTTATTTACAATACGAAAGTTGCAAAACGGGCAGGCGTAAGCAGCACCGGAAATGCTTCGAGAAGAGGATTTGACGGACTTCCGGGAATTGGAACGCACAACATCTATGTGGAACCCGGTGATAAAACTCCTGAAGAAATTATCGCATCCACTAAAAATGGATTGATGGTAACACAAATTACCGGTTACGGAATAAATGCTGTAAACGGAAATTTCAGTGGTGGTGCCAGCGGTTTCTGGATCGAGAACGGTAAAATTAAGCATCCGGTAAAAGGGGTAACCATCGCCGGAACTGCCGACGAAATATTAAATGCCATCGACATGATGGGCAACGATTTAGATCTGAATAAATCATTTTCTGTCCCTACGTTCAGGGTGAAGGAAATGATGATCGGAGGTGCATAAAAAAATAAAGGGTTTCACATTCGTGAAACCCTTTATTTTTATCAGCGTAAATCCGCGTAATCTGCGAGAAATACTTATATAAACAAATTCAGATTCGACTGGTCAGCCTCTTCCAAATAAGTAGCAACGCCACCAATCTCAACACCTTCCATCAGCTCCTCTTTGTCAACACCCATAACATCCATCGACATTTGGCAGGCGATCATCTGCACACCATTTTCCATGGCAGTCTGAAGCATATCTTCCAGCGAATCTACCTTTTTAGCCAGCATGCGCTTTTTCATCATTTTGGCTCCAACTCCCATCATATTCATTTTCGAGAGTTTCAGATCTCCGGCATTCTTTGCCATCATCGATCCAAACATTTTTCCCATAATATCCTTGTCAACATGTGGCTTATCTGATTTTTTAATCACGTTCAATCCCCAGAATGTGAAGAACAAAGTTACCTTGCTTCCCATGGCTGCCGCTCCGTTGGCAATAACCAGCGATGCCAGTGCACGATCCATATCGTCGCTAAAAACCACCATGGTTTTATTTTTTGCCGGTGCCACACTCGTCTTTGCGCTACTTTCCTCTTGCTTTTTGCCTTTTTCAATCAGGGCTTTTACTTTGCCCTTATCAGCAGAAACAGAAACAAGCTTATTGCCCGTCATGTTACACCATGCTTTCACATCTTTCATAAAACCCATGTCGGTGGCAATTTGCTCCAAACGCTCGCCGGGTTCAATGTTTTCAATCTCCTTTTTCAGCTTCAAAATTGGTCCGGGGCATTGCAAACCGCATGCATCAACCTGGATGGTTTTTACCGGGGCTCCTTCAACTACAGCCTGCCCGTTAGTCTCTTTTCCTCGATAAATGTGGTCGTTTTTGGTAATATAGTTGGCCTCGAAAATATCTTCGTTACTTTGTTTGCAAATTGAGTGCTCGTAAGTTTTATACCCTCCGCTGAGGTTGTATACTTCGCTAAAACCCGACTGCGTAAGAACCCGGCAGGCAATGTATCCGCGCAATCCAACACCACAATAAACGATTATCTTTTTGTCTTTTGGAAGTTCATGTAAACGCTCGCGTATATCGTCAACCGGAATATTTACTGAACCTTCAATGTGTCCCAGTTCATTTTCTGCGGCTGTACGAACATCGAGCAACACAATATTATCCGAATGAAAGTTGTGAATCTCGTCCCAGCTTACAATTTTAAGTTTGCCACTTAAAATGTTCTCTGCTGCAAAACCTGCCTGGTTCACCGGATCTTTAGCCGATGAAAACGGAGGTGCATAAGCGTGCTCAATGTCCTGCAAATCGTAAATGCTCCCGCCTTGTTTCAACACTGTTGCGATCAGGTCGATACGTTTGTCAACTCCTTCGTAACCGATCATTTGCGCACCATACAATTTCCCGTTTTCAGGGTGGAAAAGAATTTTCAAAGTGTACGGAAGTGCATCAGGATAATAACCGGCATGTGATGCACCATGAATTATATTTGCCGTGTAAGGCATCATTTCATTCTTCAGCGTCTTTTCAGGAATACCGGTTGATGCCACAGTGATGTCAAACACTTTAGCAATCGCCGTAGCAATGGCACCTTTGTATTTTCGTGTATTTCCACTAACGATGTTATCGGCTACAATCCGGCCTTGTTTGTTGGCCGGACCTGCCAGGTATATATTGCTCAGTTTTCCGGTGATCGGGTGCGGGAAAGCCATCGCATCACCCAACACATAAATATTCTCGTCGTTACTTAGCAAATATTCGTTGGCAATAATTCCGCCATTTGGTGCCAGATCCAGTCCAGCTTCGCGCGCCAGTTTGTTCTCTGGCTTTACACCGATCGACAAAATTACCAAGTCAGTCTCTATTTGACGTCCCGATTGTAAGGTAACATTCAATACACCGTTTTCACGTTTAAACGAGTTAACACCATCTTTCAAAAAGAACTCAACCTGTTTGGTTTTCAGGTGCTGGTGCACTTCTGCCGCCATTTCGTAATCAAGCGGTGCCATCACCTGTTTGGCCATTTCCACAATCGAAACTTTCATTCCTAAGTGGTGCAGGTTTTCCGCCATTTCGAGCCCGATAAAACCGGCTCCAACAACCACAGCTCTTTTGGGCTGTTGCTCGTTGCAGTACGCCTTAACTTTATCGGTATCGGCAACATTTCGTAGTGTAAAAATGGATGGATCTTTAATTCCCGAAATCGGTGGTTTAATAGGCTCCGCTCCCGGCGACAATACCAGTTTATCGTACGATTCGGTGTACTCTTCTCCGGTTTGAACATTACGAACAACAACCGCCTGCTTTTCGCGATCAATTTTTACCACTTCGTTAAAAACACGAACCTCAACGTTCAAGCGTGCTTTAAAACTTTCGGGCGTTTGCAAAAGCAATTTCTCCCGTTCTTTAATTACATCTCCAATATAATAGGGTAATCCGCAGTTTGCATAAGAAATATGCGCTCCGCGTTCGAACATTATTATCTCCGCCTGCTCGTCTAAACGACGTAGCCTGGCCGCCACTGTTGCCCCTCCGGCAACTCCTCCAATGATTAAATATTTAGACATTTCGTATTGTTATATATAGATATCTAGATTTCTAGAGCACAAAAGTATTTATTTAACTTTTGCTCAATTCAGCCACGATGTTGAGCTTGATATAATTAACACAAATTTATCAGTGAAAAATCATGAAATTGGAGGATCGAAGCGCATAAAAACAAAACAGCTCCTTCAGTAAAAACTGAAAGAGCTGTTTCTCTTACACGGATAATAAACCTATTGAACCGGCTTATCAACAACCAAACGTTTGTTTTGATTGGCCACTTTATAAGCAACCGAAAACGCATATTGCGTAACCCGTTTCATTTTATGGAAATCGATCTTCTCTATCTCATCGGTTATTTTGTGGTAATCTTCGTGTAAACCTGTTGACAATCCGAGAATTGGCACGCCGTTTTTATAAAAATGGTAATAATCGCTTCTGGTCAAAAAAGCTTTTGTCAATTCATCGCTCGGAACCAGTCCCAAGTCTTCACAAACCTCATCACTAATTTTCATTAACTCGGTACTTTGCTTTCCGGAAACGATGTACATCCCATTTGGACCAGCCAGACTTTTCGATTCTGAGTCAATAACTTCCAACTCTTTTTCTGCCGATCGTCCAACCATATCAAGGTTGATATCAGCCAAGGTATTTTCCATCGGAAAGATCGGATTTTGCGAGTAATAATCAGAGCCGAGCAGTCCTTTTTCTTCGCCGGTTACCCAGGCAAAAACAATACTTCGTTTTGGTTTCCTTTTCATACTTTGGAAAGCTTCTGCAATCTCGAGCATCGCCACTGTTCCGGTTCCGTTATCGTCGGCACCGTTGTATATTCCACCTTCACCATCGATTCCCAAATGGTCGTAATGCGATGTAAAAACAATACACTCATTTTTTAATACCGGGTCGCTGCCTTCAATTACCGCAACAACGTTTTTACCTTCAACCGTTTCGTTCGATTTTATCAGTTTTACCTCAGCTGTAAGATCGTTTACCGAAAACGATTTTGGACTTTCGCTTTCAAGGATCTCTTTTTGAAGACCGGCCAACGTTTTGCCCGATGCTTCCAACATTTTGTCTGCAAGTTCTTCGGTTCCAAAAATTAATCTTATCGGAATGATCAACGAGCTTTTAGCTCCTTTTAAAGTCAAACTTCCGCCGGTGGCATATTTTCTGATACTTTCAATGTACTCGGGATTCGGATTCATCGGGTCGCTCACCAAAACTATAGCTTTGGCACCTCCCATCATCGCCCGGGACATTTTTTTCATTTCGGTTTCCATCTCCGGTTCAGCGCCTTCTTTCGACTGCTCGAGGGTACGAGTCATCACCAACACAATTTTGTCCTTTAAATCCAGGTCTTTTGTATCATTGTATTTCGTGTCCTCGTTGTACCAGCCAAAACCGGCAAACACAACATCTCCGATAACAGTGTCGTTTTTAGCAGGTCCTCCCAACGAAAAAATATTCTTTGTTTCGTAGCTGACATTCCCGCTGCCGTCTTTTAAACGCATTACCGTTTGATCGGGGTCAGGAGTTACCGCTTCCAATTCAAATTTCTGGAAATAACCTTCAACTCCAGGTTTTAGCCCCATTTTGGCACATTGCGCTTTCAGGTAGTCGGCCGTTATATTTAATCCGGGCGCTTCGGTAAAAAAGTCGCGGCCCTGCAAATTATCACTGGCAATAAATTCAAGGTGAGCTTTCAGATCACTCTCGGTGATGGTTTGCATTTCCTTTTTTTGTGCAAGCGACAAAAAAGATATCGCTACACAAATCAGTGTAAAAAGTAGTTTGGTGTTCATCGTTTCAGGTTTGATGTTTATTGATTAAAATTCAACGTCTTCCAAATTCGCCAAATCAAAACCCACTAAAAAGCAGAGATCGGCAACACGTTTTATTTTCTCAAAGTTAATCTTTTCCACCTCATCGCCGACCTTATGATAATCGGCATGGTAACCGGTGGCATAGTTTAAAATAGGCACACCGTATTTGTGGAAATGGTAATGATCGCTGGCACGCAAAAAACGTTCTTTTGGCAAACTGGTATCCGGAATTAAGCCCAACTCAGCACAGTGCGCTGCATTTAATTTAGCCAACTCGGGCCACACATCGTTTGAAAGCGTGTACAAGCCATCGAAATCTTTTACTTTTTTGGGCGAGTCTTTCCAAACATCGTCGCGCGGACCGTCGTAAACACGGCCTACCATATCGAGGTTAATCGAAGCAATGGTTTTATCCAACGGAAAAACAGGATGATCGCAATAATAACTCGATCCGAAATGCCCTTTTTCTTCGCAGGTCACCCACAGAAAAACGATACTGCGTTTCGGTTTTTCCTTTAAGGAAGCAAAAGCTTCAGCCACTTCCATTATTGCCACTGTTCCCGAACCGTTATCGTCGGCACCGTTGTACACATCACCGTCTTTTCCAATTCCAAGATGATCGTAATGCGCCATAAAAACGATGTACTCGTTCTTCAACACAGGATCAGATCCTTCGATGTAAGCAACAATATTTTTCCCCTCCAATTCTTCAGGTTCAGATCCAATTTTCAAACTAACCGTTTCCGAAACTTCGGTTACAGTTTTCGAACCCGATGCGCTTGCTTGTAAGTATTTTTCATATTGTCCTTTTTTTCCAAGCAAAGCGTCGGCAAGTTCCGGCTTAGCAACTACTACGGCTGGCTGCACAGTAATTTTATCACTTTTCACGCTATATCCCGGACGATTCATCCAGGCCTGTAATTGTTTAAATGCTTTATTCTCCTTGTCTTTTGGCGAAGTGATCATTAACAACGCTTTTGGATTCTTTGCTGTTATCGCATTCATTTTATCACGTTCAGTGCGGTTTTGCCATTCGGTTGACACTTCATCCGAAAACGTTTTGGCACTTCCCTGCGCAGCTACAACAATCTTTCCTTCAAGGTTAAGCGACTCAATGTTATCGCCAAAACCAATAAACACAACCGCTTCGTTTTCCAGACTGAACACTCCGGCATTTCTATCCAACTTTACCAAGTCTTCTGATTTATAAACCGACTTGCCTTTTTTATTTTTCACTTCAATAAAAGCATCTGTACTTTGGGCTGTATGTAGAATCGGCACCGGCTGAAAATAGTTTTCCACTGCAGGTTTTAGCCCAATCTTTTTTGCATAATCTGCCAGGTAATTCGCCGTTATTTCAAGACCATCAACTTCGGTACCAAGGCTTCTTCCCTGCAATTCGTCGGAAGCAATAAAAGTGAGGTACTCTTTCAAATCAGGAATATCGATTTTTGACAGTGCTTCGGACTGTGCATGTGCCGAATACAGGAAGGCCAACAGGCTAAAATAAACAAGTACAGTTTTACGTATTAACATACGGGTAATTTTAAAATGAAGTAAATATTATCTTTGTATAAGAGCGAATTTAATAATTAAGCTTACACACACAAGCTATCGATTACAATTTGACACAAATGAATAAAAATTCTTAACCATACTTCAATATTTTGAGAAAAATGAAAACAATCAAAACACTTTCCATACTTCTTTTAACCGTTTCGTTAGTCCTACTGATTCCGTCGTGTGCCGTTAACCCGGTTACCGGACAGCGTCAGTTA
Organism: Draconibacterium sp. IB214405; assembly: GCF_033963885.1. Classification (NCBI taxonomy): domain Bacteria; kingdom Pseudomonadati; phylum Bacteroidota; class Bacteroidia; order Marinilabiliales; family Prolixibacteraceae; genus Draconibacterium; species Draconibacterium sp. IB214405. The sequence goes on along the minus strand of NZ_JAXBMA010000001.1, from coordinate 1,191,526 downwards.
ATGCTAATGTCGGAAGAACAGGAAGTTGCACTGGGTACACAGTACGACCCAACGGTTATTTCGACATTTGGTTTGTACGAAGATGAAGCATTGCTGAATTTTATTTCAGAAAAGGGAACCGAAATGGGCAAGATTTCGCATCGCCCCAATCTGCAATACCACTTCAGGGTGTTGGATTCGCCTGTTGTAAACGCTTTTGCAGTGCCCGGCGGATACATTTATTTTACCCGTGGTATTTTGGCGCAGTTTAATAACGAGGCGGAATTAATGGGCGTTTTGGGCCACGAAATGGGGCATGTTACGGCACGTCACACGGCGCAGCAACAAACACGCCAGCAAATCAGTCAGCTTGCACTGGCCGCCGGAATGATAGCAGTTCCGGAAGTGGCGCAGTTTGCCAACGAAGCTGTGGCAGCCATGGAATTATTGTTTCTGAGTTTTAGTCGTGCAAACGAACGCGAAGCCGACCGTCTGGGTGTTGAATATTCGTCGAAGATTGGTTACGACGCGCATAAAATGGCCGACTTTTTTGATGTGCTGAATAAAATGCAAATGGACAGTAGCCACGAAGGTGTTCCTACCTGGATGTCGACACACCCCGATCCGGGCGAACGTAATATTACGGTAAATCAGGTTACAGAAGAGTGGCAGGCAAAACTACCGGCTCAATCATACCAGATTAACACCAACGAATACCTCAAATTAATTGATGGGATTGTTTATGGCGAAAATCCGCGTCAGGGATTTGTAGAAAACAACATGTTCTATCACCCCGATCTGGCATTTCAGTTCCCGATTCCAAAAGGCTGGACACTAATTAATTCACCACTTCAGGTGCAAATCGTTCCTGAAAGCCAGGATGCCGCTATGATTTTTGAGTTATCGCAGGATAAAGGTGCCGATGCAGTTGCGCAAAAAACGATTACCGATTTACAACTTACGCTGCTTGATAAAAGTAATGTTACACTGAATGGGTTAAACGCTGTGGCTACCGTTTCAAAACAGGTTTCGCAAACCGATGCCGGACAAGAGCAGGTGGTTAAGATCCTGTCGTATTTTATCGAAAAGGATGCGATGGTTTATACTTTTCACGGGCTTTGTTTGGATGATAAGTTTAACGGGTATCAAGCGGCGTTTGAAACAACCATGAAACACTTTGCCCGACTTACCGATTCGTCAAAACTTTCGATTCAACCCGACCGGATAAAAGTGATTTCAATCAGAAGTGCGTCGGTTTCGTTAAAAGATGCGTTTGATTATTACAAAGTGCCGCAAGACAAGTTTGCGGAAATGGCACTTCTTAATAACCGGGAACTCACTGACGAACTGAAAAAAGGAGATATGATTAAGATTTTAAGCAAATAACTATTAATACAGAAAACAATTTTTTAAAATGAAAAAGACACTACAAAGAATTGCACTGACAGCGATATTGGCTGTTGCAGGTATTTTTATTGGAAACGCCCAGGAGATTGGGGTACGTTTTGGCGATGTTTCTGCCGGAAGTGTTGCTATCGATGGTATTTTTTCGACAGGAGAATTTAACCGCCTGCACGCCGACCTCTCATTTGGCGACGGTGTGGCAGCCGATCTGTTATGGGATTTCTTTTACCGTCCGCTGGCCGACGAAGCATTTAACTGGTATATGGGAGTTGGTCCGTATCTGGCCATTTTAGATGAGAAAAAGTATTATGAAGATGGCAGTAAAGACAGCGAAACCAACTTTAACCTGGGGGCTGCTTTTGAAATCGGACTAGAATACCGATTTGTGGATATCCCCCTGGCTTTGGGAATTGATTACCGCCCATCGCTTGAGGTTATCGATGAAACCAACTTCCACTGGGGAGGTTTTGGATTAAATGTCCGTTACGTGTTTCAATAATCACTTTAATATCATATAAAAGAAAAGCGTGCCAATGGCACGCTTTTTTAGTATGTATTCCATTTTTTGATTAAGGCTCCATTGCCATCGCACGAATATACCCCTCATTTATTTCACATTTCGCCAGTTTCAGGTTAGCAATGTACTCCATCATCACTTGCTTCACCAACTCCTGATCGGGACGATTGGCCTGCACTGCCTCATACGTGTCGCGTGGTCCTTCTGCAAACTCTACAATCACATCCCAGTTTTCGGGAGTTGGAATGGTAACCATACAACGCGGGCTTCCCATTTTTTTATAGGGCCAGTAGTGGTAGCCGATATTGTTTCTGCTCATCAGACGGGTCCAGGCAGCTATCCACTCATCGGTATTCTCCCCGGTTTCGCCCATGTAAATTGGCAGATTTACGGAGTCGCGGAAATCAACAAAATCCTGAATATTTGCCTGCATGGTATCGCACCAGTAGCGGTGACAGGTATACATCATTTTATCATCGAATTTCGAGTCGGTGAATACTTTAAAATTACCGTTCCACTGTGCACCTCCCAGCAAAACTATGTGGTTGTTATCTACTTCGCGAATAGCTTTAACTGCTTTCATGTACACCGGCTCCAGCTGTTTGTTCAACATGGCCTCATCTTCCGGGAAATGTGTGGCAATGGGTTCATTCAGCAAGTCGTAGCCCAAAATCATTGGCTCATTTTTATAACGGTCGGCAATGTTTCTCCAGATCTCCACAAACAAGTCCTGACTTTCTTCGCTTACCATTAACCACGGATAACCATAACTATCGTCGATATTTGCACCGGTTTGTCCGCCGGGTGCATCGTGCATATCCAGAATAATGTACAAATCAGATTCGCGGCACCACTCTACCAAACTGTCGATGCGTGCAAAACCGTCCTGGTTGGAATAAAGCCCCATGTAATCTTCATCAGTAAACAGTTTGTAATGAAACGGCAGGCGAATAGAATTTACGCCCGTGCTTTTTATATAGCGAATATCCTCGCGAGTGATGTAGTTGTCTTTGAATTCTTTCCAGAATTCGTTGGTAAAATCGGGTCCCACCATTTCGCGAAACATATTGTCGATAAGCCGTGCCGAACTTGTTTTTTGAAACTTGAACATGTAACCTTCCGGATTCAGCCAGTTACCAAGATTGATTCCCTGGATAAAGAATTTTTCGCCGTTTGGTGCGATCAGGTCCGGTCCGTCGATGGTTATGAATTGAGTTGCGTCAGCCTGCGGTTCTGCTTTTTGCGGCGAAGGTTGACATGAAAATAATACGGTACTTAAAAACAGTACCCAGATTGATAGATGAATTTGTTTTTGCATGATTTAGTTTAATTGGTTGGATGTGAAAATAGCAATAATGTTGGGAAAGAAAAAAGGCATCGTACTCTGAGTAGTTCGATAGACAAATAAATACCTTAACGGAGAACTTTTTAATATCCTATATCGGTGGCTAATTGGATTACGGACAATAACATTCTCCACCAATATCAATAAAATCGTCAAGTTCGAACAAACCAATATTGGAAATATAATATCTGAATGTAGTTGTTACAAAATTTGTATCAGGCACTGGTTCCCACAAACCAGTCCGCCAATTTTCATACAACCAATATTCCTGAGCTTCATCAAACATCAAATAAAATCCGAGCATGTTCATTGAATCAGGCCCCCATGGAATCGTATCTATCTCTATTATTTCAAAACTGGTATCATCGCCGATAGGAAGCCGTCCATATTCAAATCCTGCTTGGTAGTACACAACTCCGTCTCCACTTATCCCATTAATACTTAGAACAGGATAACCTTCCCATGGTTTCTTCGTGTAAGGCAGATGGTTTACTGCTGTCAGATCTGAAGTACCAACAACCAGCTGCATCGAATCTGTTGGTATAAAATTGCTATTGCTACAGTATTCTATCGTGTGTGGATTAATATTGTGCCAATACAAATCACATGACCCACAACAAATATCATATTCAATAAAATAGTCCAGCACATTGGATTCCTGATGTTTATATGTACTAGTTACTACAAATGATATTAGTTCCGGTTCTGTGCATTCACAATCGTTATTACAACTTGAGAAAATAGCAAGACACACTAGTGAGGTTAAAATAGTTTTCATGATATAGGAAAGTTAATTTAAAAAGTTGTGGTTTTTCTTTCCCTTAAAGTTATAAATCTTTTGTTAAACAATAATGATTTTTACACATCGGTTATAAGTCATTCAAATTATCAATACGAAGTGTTTGTACAGAAGAGAACCTGAAGCAACAGTGTAAATTTTAGGCATAAAAAAAGGCCTCACAAAAATGTGAAGCCTTTGAAGAGCGAGAAACGAGACTCGAACTCGCGACCCCGACCTTGGCAAGGTCGTGCTCTACCAACTGAGCTATTCTCGCAAAAAATGGTACCCGAGGCGGGACTTGAACCCGCACGATCATAATGATCATTGGATTTTAAGTCCAACGTGTCTACCAATTCCACCACCCGGGCATCCTTTGGATTATCGTGAATGAGCGAGAAACGGGACTCGAACCCGCGACCCCGACCTTGGCAAGGTCGTGCTCTACCAACTGAGCTATTCTCGCAAAATATTTTTCAAATACCGATTTCAACTTTTGCCAAAAAGTTGTGCTCTACCAATGCCGAAAAACTCAAATTTATAATTTGTTAGTTTTTCGAGCATCCTCGGCAAACAATGAAATCAAAGATTTCCGGTTTGTCGGGACTGAGCTATTCTCGCATATTTTATAGAACGTGCTTTTTCAAAAGCGATGCAAATATATTGCTATTTTTTAATCTGACAAAAATTATTGAAGTCCTTTAAGAAATTCCTGTCAATTTCTTTATTTCATTTAGCTTGTTTAAGGCTTCTATTGGCGTGAGATTATTCACGTCAAGCCCGGCAATTTCATCTCTAATTTGCTTTAGCACAGGATCATCCAACTGAAAAAAGCTTAATTGCATTCCCTCTCTGTTTTCTCCAATCTCCATTAAAGGTTTGCTTAAACTTTCCTTCTCTTTTCCTCCTTCAAGCTTTGTTAAGATCTGTTCTGCACGCTTAATTACCGATTTTGGCATGCCGGCCATCCCCGCCACATGAATACCAAAACTGTGATTACTTCCTCCACGAACCAGTTTTCGCAGGAAGATAACTTTGTTCCCCACTTCCTTTATGGAAACGTTAAAGTTTTTCACCCTCGGGAAAGCTCCCTCCATTTCATTCAATTCGTGGTAGTGGGTAGCAAATAAGGTTTTTGCTTTGGCGTAAGCATGTTCGTGCAAATGCTCAACAATCGACCAGGCGATGGAAATACCGTCGTAGGTTGATGTACCGCGCCCCAATTCGTCAAAAAGGATCAAACTTCTATCTGAAACATTATTAAGGATACTGGCCGCTTCGTTCATCTCCACCATAAAAGTTGATTCGCCCAACGAAATATTATCCGATGCTCCAACGCGTGTGAATATTTTGTCTACAAAACCAATTTTTGCCACTTCTGCAGGAACAAACGACCCCATTTGCGCCATCAGCACGATTAATGCAGTTTGACGCAACAACGCCGATTTACCCGCCATATTCGGCCCCGTAATGATAATGATCTGCTGATCTTCCTGATCGAGTTTTACATCGTTAGAAATGTACGACTCGCCAATTGGCAACTGGTGCTCGATAACCGGATGTCGTCCTTCTTTTATTTCTATCGAGGTGGCATCAGTTACCTCCGGTCGGAAATATTTATAAGCTGTTGCACAGCTTGCATACGACAGCAAACAGTCGATTTGAGCCAATATATTCGAGTTTAGCTGAATAGCGGCAATGTATTCCGACAAAGCAAAAATCAACTCGCCAAAAAGTTTAGTTTCCAGCGACTGGATTTTTTCTTCGGCACCCAAAATTTTCTGTTCGTATTCTTTTAATTCTTCGGTAATGTATCGTTCGGCATTTACCAGCGTCTGTTTCCGAATCCACTCGGGCGGTACTTTGTCTTTATGAGTATTCCGCACCTCAATGTAATATCCAAAAACATTATTAAAACTGATTTTCAGCGATGGAATTCCATGTTTTTCGCTTTCGCGTTTTTGGATTTGTGCGAGGTAATCTTTTCCAGAATATGCGATTTTTCGCAGATCGTCGAGTTCTTCCGAAACACCTTCTGCAATTACTTTGCCTTTATTAATAGCCGTTGGCGGATCGGCAACAAGCTGCTTTTCAATTCGCTCCCGAATCAGATCGCAGGGATTTAATTGCTCTGCAAAACGATTTAAGGCCGAATTATCAACTTCGGCACAAGCAGTTTTTATCGGCATAATGGCAGTCAGTGCATTTCGCACCTGCATCACTTCGCGCGGATTGATCCTTCCCACAGCAACTTTCGAGATCAGTCGCTCCAGATCACCCATCTGACGCAGGTGTTCTTCCAGGTTTTCTTTTGTTTCCGGATCTTTCAGAAAAAGCTCTACCACTTCCAGCCGCGCGTTTATCGGATCGATATCTTTTAAGGGCAGCGCCATCCATCGTTTCAGCAAACGCGATCCCATTGGCGTGATGGTTTTGTCGATCACATTAATTAGCGCCTTTCCACTCTCCTGAATCGGCGCAAATAACTCCAGGTTACGAATGGTAAAGCGATCGAGCCAAACATAGTGTTCTTCCTCAATGCGGCTTAATCCTGAAATGTGACTCAGTTTCTGATGTTGGGTGATATCGAGGTAATGCAAAACGGCTCCGGCAGCAATAATTGCCAACTGCATATTATTTACACCAAACCCTTTTAATGAGCTGGTTTCAAAATGTCGTTTCAATCGGTCGTTGGCAGCATCGTCGGTGTACACCCAGTCTTCAAGATTAAAGGTGTAAAATTTTGTTCCGAAAAGATCGTTGAACTCCTTCCCTCTTCCGCGTTGAAACAACACCTCTTTAGGCTGAAACGAATTCAGTAATTTATCGATGTATTCAAAACTTCCTTCGGCCGCCAAAAATTCTCCGGTGGAGATATCAAGAAAAGCAATCCCTGCTCGTTTTTTATCGAAATGAACGGAAGCAAGAAAGTTGTTTTCACGGTTCTCAAGAATATTGTCGTTGATGGAAACACCTGGAGTTACCAACTCGGTAATTCCGCGTTTTACGATTTTCTTGGTCATTTTCGGATCTTCCAGCTGCTCGCATATTGCAACCCGCTGTCCGGCCCGTACCAATTTTGGCAAATACGTATCAAGCGCATGATGCGGAAATCCCGCCAACTCAACATAACTGGCAGCGCCGTTTGCCCGCCTTGTTAGGGTAATTCCCAAAATTTCAGCCGCCTTTATGGCATCCTCCCCAAATGTTTCGTAAAAGTCGCCCACACGAAAAAGTAAAATAGCATCAGGATGTTTATCCTTGATGGTATAATACTGCTTCATCAGCGGCGTTTCAACATATTTCTTTTCCTTTTTGGCCATAGTTGAGCAAAGATAATCGTTTCGAAGCATGGAAGAAATTCGTGACTCAATTGTTCATCCAAACTTTTCAACAATAGGAGCAAAATGCAACCAAATTACATTGAAAAGGTGTCCCTCAAATTATTCTTTGCATCGTTCTTTAGAGCGGTGTAACAAATAGGATATAGTGGTTATGATTTTTCAGGATTTTTGTAAATTCTATTCTACAAAAATCCTGAAAAATCGAGATGAACTGTCAAATAATATATCACCGCTTTAAAAGACGGTGCAAAGGATATTATTTTGCCAAAATCGATTCCCGAGAGTCAGCCCGGATTATTTGCGAGCCGCTTTTAACGACTTAAAAATTAGCAAGGAATGCGCGAGTGCGCGGATAAAAAATGTTGCTGCCAGAATGAAAAACACCGGATGAAATTTCTGTGGCAAAAAAGATGCAGAAGCAAAAAATACGATCATCCACGCAGCAAAAACCAGGTGATAATAACGTACGGCTGGTCGCCACTTTTTTCGTAAGCGAACAACTACAAACAACAAACTTGCCGGCACCAGCCACATGAGGTTATAATTTGGGCTCATTGCCGGATGTTCGGAATAAATGGTAAACCAGGTCAGTAGTAATCCACCAAGTCCGTTAATGCCGTAAAGAATGATATCAAGCGCTGGTTTCAATTCTCCATTTCTAAATTGTTTGTAGGTAAAATAAGCAACAACAAGCAACAAGAATGAAAAAACCACCAGCGGCCCCCAAATCCAGGTCGGTCCCTGTTTTTGCTCAGGTGCCAGATAAAGCACTTTTACAGGTTGGGCTATCAGTTTGTTATTATCATTTCTTTTTGCTGTGGCAAAATGATTCATCACATAATCGGGCAAAAACATTTCTTCTTCCAAGGTTGCCTCACGATCGGAATCGGCTGCTACCAAAAAATCGATGCCAAAATTCAGCCACAATAATTTGCCATGGTAATCTTTTATCAGCGTTCGCAAGGTTTTATGGCTGGCCTTGTCGGTGTAGGTAATTCCGCCATTTACGTTATTGGCAATTACATCGCGCACCCGCGTTGCACAGTTATCAAAGAAAAAATTATAGCGATACACCCTGTTTTCGGGCTGTGCATTCCATACTAAAAAATCAACTACCACTTGTTTTTCCTGAGCTGTAAGGTTGATTTCCTGTTCAAAAACGCTGCGCTTATCGTGTCGGTATTCATTCAGAAAATCGTTAAAACGGTAAGCTCCGAGCAGGTAATCGGTTTGCCCCGCACAAAAACGATATAGAAAATTCGGGCTGCTAAAATCGAAAATTCCGTAGTTAAAAGCCACGTCGTAATTTAACGCCGGATCTTTTACCCGGATGGCAGAATGGCCGTAAACCGAATACATTTCGTTGCCCGGGCTACAAGTAATAATACTTACCACAGCCTTTTCGGATAAAGTGAAAGCAAATCCGTTGAAGCTAAACACAACGAACAGAAGCACTAAAAGCTTTTTGATAGGATTCATATACGATTTTCTGCCTTATTTTAATTTTCAATAAAGGAACAAAAAAGCTTATTTAAGACATAAAGAATGATTAATATTTTAATTTAGACTCAATCCAGATTAGATAATTCAATTCTTTTTCCAATCTTTGCATGGAATTATTAAACATTGATGTGATTAGAACACAGTGCAATTAAAGCACAACAAAGCCACACATCAGACAGAAAGCAGAGAGGATTATATGAGTTGTAATGGATGTTCGTTCAACAATAATTCAACAAATAGTATAACACAAGGATACGACTGGCTAAGCGACTTGCCGGATACCACTGATAAATCAGACATTGTTGAAGTAAAATTTAAGTCTACCCGAAAAGAATATTTCAGGAATATTGAAAATATACCGTTAAAGCGCGGCGACAAAATTGTTGTTGCCACATCGCCCGGGCACGACGTTGGCGAGGTAACCCTAACCGGCTATCTGGCTGAAAAACAGTTTAAACTTCGGATAAAAAATCCATCACGCTACACCTTAAATTCGGTTTATCGGAAAGCTTCCGAAAATGATATTGAGACCCTGAACATGGCCCGCAACCGCGAAAAAGAGACCATGATTCAATCGCGCCAGATCGCTAACGATTTGGGACTGGCAATGAAAATCGGTGATGTTGAATTCAGGGGCGACAACAAAAAAGCAATTTTCTACTACCTGGCCGAAGGCCGTGTTGATTTTAGGGAGTTGATAAAAGTTTATGCACGCGAATTCCGCATTAAAATTGAAATGAAACAGATCGGTGCCCGTCAGGAAGCCGGATTGATTGGTGGAATTGGATCGTGCGGACGTGAATTGTGTTGCTCGAGCTGGCGAACCGATTTTTCAAGTATCTCGTCTGACGCTGCACTAAAACAAGGTTTATCGCCATCGGCACAAAAAATGGCAGGTGCCTGCGGAAAACTTAAATGCTGTTTGCTTTACGAACTGGATGCCTACATTGAGGCCGGAAACGAATTCCCACGCGAATTGCTTGATTTGGAACTGGCATCGGGAATGGCCAAACCGTTTAAAACCGATTACCTGAAAAAAGAAATCTGGTATGGTTTGGAAGGAAGTATGGGAACCACTTTTAACCTGTCGTTAAAACAGGTTCGCGATATTATTCAGAAAAACAAACGTGGCATTAAACCCGAGGTTCATACATTAAGTGCTCCGGTAAAAGAGCAAAATAAAATGGAAGTTACCCTCGACGAGAGCCTGGATCGTTTCGACAAAAAGAAACCTGTGCGAAACAACAAACCACGTCGAAACAAAAAGGGAGGCCGGAATTTCGAGAATAAAGCCAGAAATCCACAAAACAAACAAAACGCTTCGGAGAACAACGGAGATAAGAACAAAAGGCCAAACAAGCCGAAAAACGGTAATCCGAACAGAAAACGGAAGCCGGGTTTTAAAGCTAAAAGGGGTCCACAAACAACAAATAATACCAATCAGGGGAGCACGCCAGCCGGGAAGTAGAATCGTATTTTTATCGCTCTTTACAAGAGCGATATTTCCCTAGGCGGAAGATGATTCATGGCCGGCTACTTTCTTTACAAGTACCTGTTCATGATTACGTGGAAGTACAATGGTAAATTCGGATCCTGTTTTATGCTGCGATTGCAGTTTAATTTTACCGTTTAGCTTTTTAACAATTCCGTTAACAATGGCAAGCCCCAATCCAAAACCTTCGTACGAGCGCGATTGACCTTCTTCAACCTGGCGAAACAGATCGAAGATATAACTTTGTTTTTCCTCTTTTATTCCAATACCGGAATCCTTTACAAAGAAAATAACCTCGTTTAAATCGCTTTTTTCAACTCCGAACGCTATTTTTCCGCGTTCGGTAAATTTAAACGCATTATCGAGCAAATTATTCAAGGCCTGGTAAATCCATTCTTTATCCGAGTACATTATGCGGTCGTCAGTGCTTTCAACCGGTAACATCTCAAATTTAATCCGCTTTAATTTATCGGCGTTTCCCTTTGAATACATGGTATAAACTTCGCGCAAAAGTTCGTTGATATCAATTGGTCGTTTATCGATCTTAATTTGTCCCGACTGAATCATCGAAACATCAATAATATCGTCGATTATTTTCATCAGCCGTTTGCCCGATTTTTCGATAATCTGCCCGTAATACATCCTGTTTTCCTCGGTTAATCCGCCCTGACTTAATAAGCTCGAAAATCCCAGAATACCATTTAACGGCGTCCGAATCTCGTGACTCATATTGGTAAGAAAATGAGTTTTTAAACGGTCGCCTTCTACCGCCTGTTGTTTGGCTTTTTTTAATTCGATTTCCGACTGAATACGGTCGGTAACATCATTTATAGTTGCCACATAATATCCTTTACCCGGCGAATACGCATAAATTTCAACGTGTTTTTTTAACCAGGGAACATACTCTTTAAACAGCTTTGCTTCACCCGAAAGCGCTTTTTTACCCATGTACTGAATCCACCGGTCCGAGATCTGCGGAAACACCTTCCTAAACGACTCGCCCACAACATCTTCACGCCGAACCCCAAATAAGTTCTCGTAACTGGGGTTCACGTCCATTATCACAATATCGCCAACCTGTCCGTTTTCATCGGTTTCAATTTTATGCTGGGCAAATGCACTGCTCATTTTTTTGAAAAGCATCGACAGATACTCCTGATATTCGATATCGATAACATACTTATTTTCAGCCCCCGTAATATCATGGACTATTCCATAAACCATATTTGTCGACCGGTCGTAAGTGGCAATACCTCTTAACGTTCTGATCGCGCCATCGTTCCGCTGAATTTTATATTTCAGATCGAAACCAACTCCTTTCCGAATCAAATCTGCAAAACTCTGCTCGAACAAATCCCTGTATTCTTTTAGATTTTTGGACTGAATTTCCTCGAATGATATAAACTCTTTATCAATGCCATAAATTTCTCTACCTGCCAGCGATGCATTAAAAATGCGTGTTTTCACATCATACTCCCAATAGCTGAAATTTGCCAGATGCGCAATTCGTTCCAGTTTTTCCGAATTACGTTCCGACTCCTCTTTCTTCTTCATGTAAGCAGTTTCGTCCTCAAGAGTAACCAATGCCAGGTCCTTTTTCAACAGCGTCCCCCGCACCCTGAAATAGCACTTTTCATTATCCTTTGTGTATGAATAATGAAATTCGGAATTTTGATTTTTTGTCAGCTTTTGCTGGAACAAACATTTCCCATGGGAAACATCGCACGGATGTTCACTACAGAAGAAAGCCTTGTGGCAGGCAGTGCCAGGCTCAATTTCTTTGTTATTCGTTTGAAGGATGATTTTTTTACGAAGATGTACAACATAATAATCCACAGGAAGTCCGTCCAAAACCTCCTTATGAACAGGGTATTCACTCTTTGTCGACATTCGGGCTTGTTTTAATGATCGGCATTTAAAGAAGCAAGATAGCCATTTTTTAAGAATTTAACTTAATTCCTAAGCCCTTTATAAATATTTTCGAAACTACTTCTTGCGAATAACGGTCATTCCGTCGCGAAGTGGAAGAATAACCTTTTCTACACGGTCGTCGTTTTTTATTAGTTTATTGAATTCCAAAATACCAATGGTCTGGCCGTCGTCGTGACGGGGTTTATTCAACACCTTACCATTCCAAAGTGTATTGTCGGCAATCAGGTAGCCACCGGAATTCATTTTATCGATTAACAATTGGTAATACTCCACATATTCACGCTTATCGGCATCGATAAAAACCAGGTCGAACGTTTGATTGAGCGAAGGGATCAGATCGGTGGCAGCTCCGATTTTTTGCTCGATTAAATTTGCCACTCCCGCTTTTTCGAAGTATTTAGCGGCCAGTGTTTCCAACTCATCGTCCACTTCAATGGTGATCAGTTTACCATCTTCGGGCAAAGCTTTTGCCAGACAAATGGCCGAATAACCGGTAAAGGTACCCAGCTCAAGAATCGTTTTCGGGCCGATCATTTTTGCCAGCATCGTGAGCACCTGTCCTTGTAAATGCCCCGATATCATTCGGGCACCCAGCACTTTCAGGTTGGTTTCACGATCAAGTTCAGTTAATACCGGATCTTCTTCATCGATATGATCCAAAATATATTGGTGCAACGCCTTTTGCCTGTCCATTTGCTGCTATTTATAAATCAACGTACTCATCTGATTTTTGTCCAGTATCATGTTTGCCACCTCCTGAATATCTTCGGCGCTTATCGCTTCAATTTTTTTGAAGATAACACGCAAAGGATCCACTTTATCAAAAAGCATATAGCTTTTCCCAATGGTCAACATCATATCCTCGCGGCTTTCGGTTGAAATGGCAATCTGTCCGATCAGCTGCTTTTTTGCACGGCTTAATTGAACGGCACCCATTTTTTTCTCGCGTAGCAAATCAAACTCTTTATGCACCAATGCAACTGCCTTGTTCAGGTTCTCTTTGTCGGTGCCGAAATACACGTTAAACAAACCGGTATCGGAATAAGCCGTGTAAGCCGACTCCACATTGTAAGCCATTCCGCGACGTTCGCGCATAGCCAGGTTTAAACGCGAGTTTAGCGCGTGTCCACCTAGTACATTATTGAGCAGGACCATAGCAATACGCTTTGGATTTTTAAAATCGAAAGCAACATTCCCCATCACACAATGCGACTGAAAAGTGTCTTTTATTACCTTTTTTGATTGTGGACGGTAATCCAGAAACTGCTCCCGGCTCGCTTGACGCAACCGCTGTTCCACCTCACCAAAATATTTCTTCAGCATTTTCAGCAAAGCAGCAAAATCGATATTCCCCACCGAGCTGATCACCATTTGATCGGTATGGTAGTTATTCTCGATAAAATTGAAAATCTTATCGCGGTTAAACGTGCGCAAATTCTCTTTTGTACCTAAAATATTCCGGGCAATGGGATGACCTTCAAAAACCTGCTCCTCGAATTCATCAAAAATCAATTCCGACGGCGAATCGTAATACGAATTTATTTCCTCTACTACCACCTCTTTTTCGAGCTTGAGTTCCTTCTCGGGATAGGTGCTGTTAAAAAGAATATCGCTCAGCAATTCGGCCGTGCGATCGTAATGCTCGTTTAAAAAAGTAGCATATAAAACGGTTTCTTCTTTTGTGGTGTAGGCATTCAATTCGCCACCAACACCCTCTATACGGCTAAGCACATGAAACGACTTGCGCTTTTTTGTACCCTTAAAAACCGAGTGTTCGATAAAGTGCGCCAGTCCATGTTCATCCTCCTTTTCGTCGCGCGATCCGGTATTTATTAACACTCCTAAATGTGCCACCGGCGAATCGGTTTGCTGATGAATTATTCGAATGCCGCTATGTAATGTATGTGTCAGATAATCAGTATCAACCATTGTCTTTTAAACTAATCGTGCAAAAGTATAAAAAGTATTGGATTGCAGACTCATACGACATATAAAACGCATGAAAGGATTCTATGTACAATCGAAATCATCAATGATTGCTGAAATTTTCAAATCAGCTATTATTGAATTTAAATCATCCTGCCCTAAACGCACCAAGAGAAAAAAAGTCGTCTCATGGGGGACATAGAGGGCCAAGTAATTCAGCTTCAATGAAACAGCCTTAAAAACAGCTAGTCACTTAACACTACGCAAAATTCGCGGATCAGAAAAAATTGATTTTTTTTCACTTTTTTTTGTGTTGAACTTTGTGATTTTAAAAAAATGTATACTTTTGCAACACCAAAATAAAGGGGGTGCTACTTAAAGCCCAACTTTAGAAAGGTGCCATAGCTCAGTTGGTAGAGCAACGGACTGAAAATCCGTGTGTCCCTGGTTCGATTCCAGGTGGCACCACAAAAGGGAAAAACGATGTTTTTCCCTTTTGTTTTTAGATATAGTCTGTACTCCTGTCAACCTTATTGCAATAACAAACCTTAACCGAAATACAGGCCTCATTTAAAACCTTATTTTCGCTTTAAAGCATTAAAACTCTCTGATCACATACACCCCAAAACTTCAGAACGCGCAAGCAAAATACAATCCTAACAATCACTTGCTTAATCATATTGTGAGAAATCCATTATGATCTAGAGCTACAAATTTTTATATTTATAGAAACTAATTTTTAACCATGAAATTCTCAACTCTCAATTTATTATTTCTAATATTTTTTAGTTCTCTTTTATTCAGCTGTGATAAAAATGATATAGACCCTAATAATGGAGGAATCGTCACAGATATTGATGGAAACAAGTACCATACAGTTACCATTGGTTTTCAGGTTTGGATGGTGGAAAATTTGAAAACTACCAGATTTCGAAATGGAGACCCGATTCCATATATAAACCAACTACCAAAATACGGCTATGGAGGTTATGGCTACGAAGTCGAAACCACTGCCGGTTATTGCAATTATGATGATAATGATGAAATAGCGTCAAAATACGGAAGACTTTACAACTGGTTTGCAGTAAAAGACGAGCGAGAGATTGCTCCCGAGGGGTGGCACATACCGACTAAAGATGAATGGGAAGAGCTTGCTGCTTATGCCCAAGCAAATACTCAGCCCAATAGTTCTGTGGCTAAAGATTTAGCCGCAAAAACGGACTGGGTCATTTCTACACTACCCGGAACTATTGGAAACGACTTGTCTTTAAATAATTCTACAGGATTTACAGCTTTACCAGGTGGAATGCTTATAATAAACGAATACGAAGGATTAAGGGCGACCACCAATTGGTGGTGCTCGGATGATAGCTTTGATGTAATAGGAGATGACGTTATACCTGCTGCATATTATTTCAGAATGGATTTTGGTGAATATGATTATTCAAGAGAATTGAAGAGAAGAATAACAACTCTTGATTATAGCCTTTCTGTGCGATGCTTAAAAGACTGAGTTTACTATTATGTGGATTACTTCGGGAATAGTTAGCTTATTGATGCAAGTGGCACCACAAAAGGGAAAAACGATGTTTTTCCCTTTTGTTTTTTTATATCAATTGGCATTATCAAGCTTATTTCGTCATCACCTCTTTTTATAGAACTTGTCTTTCTGTGCGAAATAAACACACTACATAATTGCAGTGCAAGCCACCAACAAGCTCGAACAACATTCTGACTGCACCGCTTTGCTTGCGATACAATACATATTACCCCGCCTTAAAAGACGGGGCTACGGATATTTCATCCCTCCGGGATTAAAATTCATTCGATCTAGCCATTGGCAAAACAGTCCCGTCAGGGACGATACAACGGTAAAACAAAATGCAAATACAGAAACAAGTCCCGGCGGGTCGACACTCTAAAAAATGCTGTTTCTAAAATCGTTAGAAAAGGAGATCTAATTCCAACTACTTACGCTCAATCATTGTTGCCGATAAAATACGCACATCATCAATCGGTTTATCCGCACTGTCAGTTTCTACACGTGCAATACTGTCAACCACATTCATACCTGTAACCACTTCGCCAAAAACGGTATAGTTCTGATCGAGGTGGGCGGCTCCTCCTTCTGTTTTATAAATCTCGCGGTGCTCTTCGGGGAATCGGTAAGGTTGCATTGTTATTAACTCAATTTCGGTTAACGAATCGAACCTCGCTTTTATTGGTTTTATGTCGGCTTGTATGGCACTCATCAACAAACTGTCTGCAGCATTCTCTTTCTCGTATAACGCTTCCATTTTACCGTAAAGCTGCTTAAGTTTCTCCAACTCGGTTTTGTTCTCCGGTTTGTTGATCACATTATTATAAGCCAGCCACCCGTTTATTCTTTTCTCAGCAATAGCCAGCGTGCTATCGGTGTACACCCTGCCCCGAATAATGGTAAACTGTGTGCCATCCGAGGCCCGCTGAGGATTTTGATCATCGCCCATTCGGGCTGCATTTAAAGCCCCTCTTTTATGTAATAAATCCGGCCTGAACTCGGCATCTATCATGTAAGACAACTCCTCACTGTTATTCTCACTCTTTTGCGCGGCTGGTTTTGTTGCCATATCTCCGGTTTGAATCAAAAAGTTTTCGATAACACGATGAAACGACACACTGTCGTATGCCCCCTGGTTTACCAATTTTATAAAGTTATTTCGGTGAATGGGTGTTTCGTCCGACAAGCGAAGAACAATAGTTCCGAAATCGGTAACCAACTGAACATCTTTCGACAAATCACTTTTTCGTACACCTTTTTCAATCTCGCTGTCGCATGAAGTACAAAAGAGCATAATACACCCAACAAATAGTAGCACTAGTTTTCTCATCACTTAATTATAAAGGTTTTATTACCTGTTTAGCATGAACGCTAAATATCGCTCACACTTTGCTTTCAGGCATCTTCTAAAAATGTTTCGCTATAACTTTTAAAAGGTCGGCTTTTCGGATGGGTTTGCTAACATAATCGTTAAAATCATTTCCGTTAATTGCCTCGCTCTGCGTTTCGGGAGCAAAGGCCGACAATGCAAAAATTTTCACCGCCTGATCCGATTCCCGGATAGTTTTTACAGCCTGATAGCCGTCCATTTCGGGCATCTTTAAGTCCATCAGGATTAAATCGATCCCGAGATTCTTTTCATGCAAACTCACAGCTTCCAAACCTGTTGACGCAATTATCAACTCTTCGGCAATATCATTCAACATGTACGAGAACAACTTTTGGTTAATGGCATCATCTTCGGCCAATAAAATTTTCAGTTTTTTCGCGATCGGATCGCTTACCGGGTTATTTGTTTCCATAGGGTTACCAATTACAGAATAATCACAAACCACAGTTATTGGACATACTGTGCCTTTAAATTACCCTCATTAAAACTCGTCCTTATTTATTCTTTTTGTATAACACATTAAATATATGCTTTTCCTTTCGATTCAGAAAATAAGCGTATCACTCATTTTGTTTATTTTTGCCAACACATTAAAAAATCAGAAGCATGAAGATCGTTGTTTTAGATGGCTACGCCTTAAATCCCGGAGATTTGAGCTGGGACGGAATTAAAGCATTGGGAGAATTAACAGTTTACGACCGGACAGCGCCGGGGCAAACCATTGAACGAGCCGTAGATGCAGAAATTATTTATACCAACAAAGTCATCTTGAACCACGAAATTATTGAACAACTTCCCCACTTAAAATTTATTGGAGTGCTGGCAACAGGTTACAATGTAGTTGATACGGCCGCAGCAAACGAAGCAGGTATTACAGTTTGTAATATTCCGGCTTACAGCACGCAGTCGGTAGCGCAGTTGGTATTTGCACATATACTCCAATTTAGCAACAATGTGGCGCTTCATGCAAGTTCGGTTAACAAAGGCGAATGGACTGCCAGCAAAGATTTTGCATACTGGTTGTCGCCGCAAACAGAGCTGGAAGGAAAAACACTTGGCATAATTGGTTTCGGTCAAATCGGACAAGCTGTTGCCCGCATTGCACTGGCTTTTGGAATGAAAGTTATTTTTAACAACCGAAGTAAAAAAACAACGTCGCTGGATGCCCAACAGGTTGATCTCGACACTTTACTGACAGATAGCGATTTTATCAGCATCAACTGCCCGCTTACTGAAGAGAACAAAGGATTCATAAACAAAAGTACGATCGATAAAATGAAACCTTCAGCCTTTCTGATTAACACCGGCCGCGGACCTCTTATTAACGAACAGGATCTGGCAGATGCGCTAAACAGCGACCGTATTGCAGGCGCCGGACTTGATGTATTGTCGGTGGAGCCTGCTTCCATGGAGAATCCATTGCCAAAGGCAAAAAACTGTTCTATTACACCACACATTGCCTGGGCAACACTCGAGGCCCGCCAACGATTGATGAAAATTGCAGCTGATAACCTAAAGGCTTTTATTGATGGCAATCCGATCAACGTGGTAAATTAACAAGTTTAAAAATCGTTAAGAATATATAAAGGCAGGATAAAGCACGCAACCTTTTTAATTCCCCGTGCGTTCTATCAGCACACGAGGGGTAAATTGTGTTGCTAAAAATACTACATATTGTATTGCTGGCATCGGTAAAGTATATTGTCACACTTCCCTATGCCATGATAATCGGGCTTGATTACAAGTACGCACTGTTGGCTGTTCTAACCGGTGGAATTGGCGGATTCCTGTTTTTTTTCTACATCAGCAAACCGTTGAACCGCGGATTAATGCGAATGTGGCCATGCCTGTGTAATGCCATTCCAAATTCAATAAAAGGACGTTACCACGCTTGGTGTATCACCAGAATGAAAAAGAAGCCCAAACGTATATTTACACGCCGAAACCGGTTTATCACCCGAATGCGATCGAACTATGGATTTTGGGGAGTTATTATTGCCACACCGGTACTTTTAACCATTCCCATTGGTGCATTTCTGGCCAACAAATATTATGCTCAACGTCGACACATTGTTTTATACATGATATTATCAATAATTGGCTGGGCAGGAGTATTATCGGGGTTAGTACATTTATTTCCCAAGGTATTCTTTTAATAACTGCAGATTTTCTTTCTTGGTCAACAAACAACGATCAGCTTCAGCCCAGTCCAATTTAGCCAATTCTTCAAACCCCAACCACTTTACAGCAAGGTGATCATTCAGTTTCAATTTACCTGATTTAATTATACAAACGAAAGGGATTAAACGAATGGCTTTAATTTTATAATCGTGCTCTATCGGCATTAGTTCCCCGGCAACCTCAACGGTCAGACTTAACTCTTCTTTTATTTCTCGAACGATACATTCTCGTTCTGTTTCCCCGCGTTTAATTTTTCCCCCAGGAAATTCCCACTGAAACGGATGATCGGAACTTTCGTTATTTTGGGCAGCAAGAATTTTTCCCGCTTCAATTATTATGGCACAAGTAACCTTAATCATACCGTAAAAATAAAAACTTGGAGATTATTTTCTATCTTTTCCGCAGCGTTGAAATCAACTACCGATGACAGAACAAGAACTTTTTGACCATCTCGATGCCTGGGAAAACATTGAAATTATTGCCGCGTCAATGCTAAACGATCCGGCACAGTTCAATACACTCGTTCAGCTTGCCCTAAACGACACCCGAAAAAAAAGCTGGCGTGCGGCTTACCTTGTCGATAAAATTCATGATGAAAAACCGGAACTTCTGCAGCCTTATCTTCCTGCCCTCGTCGAACAACTTAAAACAGAACAAAATGCCAGCAAACGACGCCACTGGCTGAAGCTTATTAGCATGAACAAGATTGACGAGGCGCATTTCGGATTCCTTTTTGATTTTTGTATAAACACCTTCACCTCGGGCAATGAAGCCATTGCAGTGCGGGTGCATGCCATGCAAATTCTGTACAACATTTCGGAAATGGAACCAGATTTAAAGCCCGAAGTTCTGCAACTGATCGAGCAGGAAATGGAATACCATCCAACGGCCGGAATCCGATCGAGAGGAAAAAAACTGGCAACCAAACTCTTTAAACAGATCGGACAAAAGGATTACTAAGAACTTGCTTTTTGCTGAAATTTAGCAATTAGTTCCTGCAACCTGGCATCCAACTCTTTATTCAATTCGTCTTGCTTGTAATTACGCGTTAGAATAACCATGTTTCTCAAGTGCGAAATCTGGCGATTCTGTTCTCCCTGGATAGCCGCAGCCATATTATCCGGTAACGATGCAAAGTAATCAAGAACTGCAAAGCAATTATCAGCCATCACACGCACCTTTTCGTTACCTTTATCAATAGCGCCGGCACCGTAATACTGCCCAACCATCTGGAACGAACTGTAATCAAGCGGAATAATTTCGTTAGGGAAAAGTTCAAACATTTTATCGGCAACTTCAATGGCCCTTTCTTTGTCACCACCGGCAAGCAGCGACTGCGACAAACGCGTAAACATATAACGCGCCTGCATAATATCTATCTGTTTGCGGTTGTATTCGTCCATGTGAATATCCGGATCGTTTACATTCCCCCATTTAAATTTATTCATCACATTATCGTAAAGAATATCTGTATCGATGCGTCCGGCAGTAATACCTTGTTTCGGCGTTTTTATCGGCACAAAACGATAGGCTAATCCTTCAAACTGCAACCAGTCGAGGAAGTGAATATTTCCGGTAAACACCAAACTGTGATCGATATAAATCGGACGCTCCCAATTGTTGGCGGCAATCATATTCAGCACCGCCATTTCGCTTTTGGTAATCATACTACTGGTGATCTTAAAGCTTACCTGATCGGCGATTTTTCCTGCATCTTCAGGTTTTACCGTTCCGGTTTCCACGGCTTTTTGTTTATCAACTGTAATATGGAAATCGCGCGATGGTAAATAATCCATCATCGCACCACTGGTAACCTGTACTTTTGTCCGCACATCGTCGCTTCCCAAAAACTCCATAGCTTCGCTTAGCTCAACCGATCCTTTTATACGATCCTGGAAAAGCACGGCATCCATACGCCCCATGTAGTATTTATCTTTTGTGAACGAGAATGGAACAGGATCAGCTTCGTAAGTTTTAAACTGCTGCTGGTTAATGTACCAATCCATTCCGAGATAACTGATGTTTACAATTTTAATATCCGGACGCACGCCTTCCACTTCCTGCACATACCACAACGGGAATGTATCGTTATCACCATAAGTAAAAAGTATGGCATTTGGCGCACACGATTCCAGGTAATTTATTGCGTAATCGTGCGTCATATATTTTCCCGAACGGTCATGATCGTCCCAGTTTTGTGAGGCCAAAACACCAGGCACGGCAACCACGGAAATAACTGTGGCCAACACCGCACCCGGAGCACCTTTTAATACTTTTTTCAGTCCGGTATAAACAGCCAGCACACCCAAGCCAATCCAGATGGCAAAAGCATAGAAAGAGCCGGCATAAGCATAATCTCGTTCACGTGGCTGGTACGGATACTGGTTCAGGTAAACCACAATGGCAATACCAGTAAGGATAAACAGCAACATGGTAACTGCAAAGGTTTCCTTTCCCTTTTTGCCCTGATTATACTGAAAGAACAAGCCCAACAGTCCTAACAACAACGGCAAAAAGTAATATACATTTCGGCTCGGATCGTTTTGCATCCACTCGGGCATTGTATCGCGCGGCCCAACTTTTGGCTCATCGATAAACGAAATACCACTTACCCAGTTCCCGTTTTCAAAACTTCCGTGCCCCTGAATATCGTTTTGGCGCCCCACAAAGTTCCACATAAAATAACGCATGTACATGTGCCCCAACTGGTAACTTACAAAGAAGCGAATGTTTTCGCCAAAGGTTGGTTTTTGCAGCGTCTTTACTTCGCCACGCTCTCGAATTCGAACCGGAGTACCTTTTACTTTCCCCCACTCTTTATAAGCCTGAATATGGTTTGCTTTATCGCTATACATTCGTGGAAAAACGGTTTCCATTTTTGGTTCATACACCGAACCTCCCGGCATACTTCCGGTTATCTCATATTTACCGTCAACTTTATTGTATTGATCTTTCGGATTTTCGGTACCGATACGAGGTGCATTGTAATAAGGCCCTTTTGCCAACGGACGATCGCCATATTGTTCGCGGTTAAGGTAACGCACCAATGCGAAAGCGTTATCAGGACTGTTTTGGTTCATTGGCGGATTGGCCGAAGCACGAATAACAATCAATGCAAACGATGAGTAGCCGATCAGGATCACAATAATCATAGTTAACGCATTGTTCCAAACTACCATGTTTCTTTTTCGGGTATAATTGATCCCCCAAACCGAACCGGCAGCTATTAAAGCAATCATGAATAATATTCCGGAGTTAAACGGTAGTCCTAAACCATTTACAAAAATGCGGTCGAAAATAAACGCAATGCGTGGCACTCCCGGAATAATTCCGTACTGAATACCCAATAGAATACCCATCGATGCGGCCAGTGCGTAAACAACACCCTTCCACGAAAATTCATATTTTTTGAAATAATACACCAAAGCGATAGCAGGAATCGCCAGCAGGTTCAACAAGTGAACACCAATTGACAATCCCATCAGATAGGCAATTAGCACCAGCCAGCGGTTGGCATGTTTTTCGTGAGCTACATCTTCCCATTTTAGAATGGCCCAGAATACCATTGCGGTAAATAACGACGATAGTGCGTAAACCTCACCTTCCACTGCCGAAAACCAAAACGAATCGGTAAATGTAAACGCCAACGCACCAACCAAACCACTGCCCCAAACGGCAATTTGTTCACCGGTACTCAATTCTTCCGAAGAAAAAAGTTTTTTGGCAAGATGTACAATTGTCCAATACAAAAACATGATGGTAGCAGCACTTGCAATTGCCGACAAGGAATTAACCATAACAGCAGCTTTGGTGGCATCGGGAGCGAACAAGGTAAATATCCGTCCCAAAATCATAAAAGTAGGCGCGCCCGGCGGGTGACCAACTTCCAGTTTAAAAGCACTTGTAATAAACTCGCCACAATCCCACCAGCTTACCGTGGGTTCGAGCGTAGCAAAATAAGTTATACAAGCTACAAGAAATACAAGCCAACCAAGAATGTTATTGATTAATTTTGTGTGTTGCATGATCTGCTATTTTTTTTGAACAAGGGCAAATATAACCTTTTAAACAGGAATGCTGCGAACATAATTATCAAAATGCATTTCACCTTTTTTTCGAAAGGAGTAATTTTTTTTTGCCCAGATATTGCAGAATAAATTTTTTTTATACTTTTGCACCGTCTTTAAAGAAAAGACGCAATAAGGACTGACCCATGGTGTAATTGGCAACACGTCTGATTTTGGTTCAGAAGAGTCCAGGTTCGAGCCCTGGTGGGTCAACCAAGAAAACTTAAAAGCTTGAAATCATTGATTTCAGGCTTTTTTGTTTTATGAAATTTGCTTAAATAATCGCGGGTTCAACCTCCACTTTACCACCAACACAAATCACTGATATTCAATAGCTAAAATCTACCTCCACTCCCACACTAACATACGGTTTGCGGTCATCGTACTAGCAAATCCGAAAAGAATATCGTAAATTGTATAGGCTTTTTGACACAAACTCTTTACGAGCGAACCAGCAACAGTGTTGCTCTTACTACACAGAAACAAACCCATTAAATCTCTCAGCATCCGTTAATGTAGAAGCAATTTCATCCCCAAAAATCTTCTGCGAAAAATTCCGTTTCAAAAACTTAAAAGTCACAAACATGCCCGATTTACAAATTAGTTTGACAAAAGAGCAATTTGATGCAATAATTGCCGAGTATTATGCCAGAGACGAACATCGCCAACGAATGACCCACGAAGAAGTTGAGAGTCTGGCAAAAAAGGTAAACCAAGAGATCAACTTCCCGTTTATGGGCGAAAAAAGAGAAGGAAAAATTCTTATTAAAATCATTGTCAAGGTAGATAATTTCCTTTACGACAACCTACCCAACGAAATTTATGATTTATTCCGGAGTTTAGATGATGGAATCAGCCAGGAAGAGGCAAGACTACTGGCAAGAAGATTAGCCAAATTGGCCAATAAAAAAATTGATGTTCCTTTTATCCCTGAATCTCTTGAATTTGTTTTGTTCAACCTCATTATTGGATTAATCGTAAATGCCATGCGTAAAAACTGGAATTTCAGTGAAGCCATAAATAAGGTAAACAAGGCCATTGTTCCCAACAATTTAAATGCCAGCGAATTGGAAAATATGATCATTCCCGATTAAATTTATATCAACCATTAAACATTTACATCATGAGAATTTTATCACTTGACGGCGGAGGAATCCGCGGAATTATGCCAGGTCAGGTTTTGGTTGCCCTGGAAGAAAAATTACAAAAACTCAGTAAAAACAAAGACGCAAGAATTGCGGATTACTTCGACCTCATTGCAGGAACCAGCACCGGCGGAATCTTAACATGTATTTACCTGTGTCCTTCGGAAGAAGATGCAACAAAAGCAAGATACAGTGCTGCAAATGCAGTTGATTTATACCTCGAAAACGGAGATGAAATATTCGACGTAACAGCCTGGCAAAAAATATCTTCGGGCGCGGGTGTTTTCGATGAAAAATATTCAGCCAAAGAACTTGAGGAGTCGCTGAATGATTATCTCGGCGAATTAAAGCTAAGCAACTTGCTAAAGCCCTGCTTAGTTACATCCTATGACATCAGGAGAAGAAAAGCCCATTTCTTTAAACAACACAAAGCCAAAACAGGTGATGCATTCGACTTTTATGTGAAAGATGTTGCCCGGGCAACATCGGCAGCACCAACTTATTTTGAAGCCGCAAAAGTAAAATCGATGACCTCTGTTCCGTATCCGTTGGTAGACGGTGGTGTATTTGCAAACAATCCAACCCTTTGTGCTTATGCCGAAGCACGAAATTTACCGGGAGCACCAAAAGCAAAAGATATGTTTATACTAAGCCTGGGAACAGGATCGTCGATAAAACCTTACTATTACAAAGAAGCTAAAGATTGGGGATTAGCGCAGTGGGTAAAACCAATTATCGACATTATGATGTCCGGAGTATCAGAAACAGTTGATTTTCAACTTAAACAAATTTTTGATGCGGTTGGTAAACCCAAACAATACGTCCGGATTGAGCCGGAACTTTATAATGCCAGCCCGGAAATGGATGACGCTTCGATAAAAAACCTTGAAGCACTTAGGATTGCGGGACAAAAATGTGCGGATGATAATGACCAGCTACTAAACGATGTAGCGAAAAAATTGATTGCAATGAGTCCTGCTCAAGCGTAATCAAAAGGCCGGTCTCTTTAATTTCTGAAAAACATGGTAGCTCAATATAAAAGCCTGCAGTAAAACCGCGGGCTTTTTTTTACGACCTTTTTTTTGCCTTTAATCACCACAAAACCAATAAAAAAGGGTTTAACATTATTCAGCTAAACCCTTCATTCTTTACCAGTACAAATTAAAAAACGCTTAAGATATATGCAAAAAATCCTATGCTTTCAATTCGATTCTTTCGATACAAACATCATCGCCTTTCATCAAATTTTTGAGACTTTTACAGGTCATTTTAGGATTATAAGCTTTCACGCTTGTATCGCCGGCAGAGCATTCAATTGACCAGCCAATGTCAGCTGCTCCCATTTCTTTGTAGATCTTTGAAACAAGACATTCAGTATATTTAATTTCTATTGCCTTATCGGTTTGTTCGGAAACCTCATATTTTAGGAGAGAATTATATGGCGGACTTCCAAGAACACTTGCCATTAATGTTGCATAATTTTCAATGTTCTTTTCTTTAATGTCTTTCGACATCATTTTAATTGCATTGGCCCAATTCTCGGCAGAAACCTTTTGCAACATTTTATTCAGATTCTCTTCACCCATTTCTTTGGCTAATCCCTTATAAATAGGGATATGGTTTTGATAAACAAACCTTACGGTTTCTTCAACGGCCTTATCAGGTTCAGCTCCATTTTTACCGACAAAATTAGAAGCGAATAATTTTGGACATCCAAAACCTAATAAACTCCCTGCAATGGCTGTCTTAAATAAGAATTGCCTTCGTGATGATTCTTGGTTCTTGTTTGACATAAATACCTCCTTTTAAAAGTTAGTTATTGATTTTTGGTCTGGATTTATCTAGTCAATTGAGAATGAAAGATATAAGTTACGAAATATTGAATAAAAATAAAACCACTTCCCGAAGAGAGTGGTTGAATAAAGTTGTTTATGTATGACGGAAATAATGCCTGGTAAGTGATTCCCTAATATTTATCTTCGATATAAGCTATCAGCTTATCCATTTTTAAAATTTCAAATCCGTCAACCATATAATCGAGAATAAACTTATGAACCTCTTCGTTTTGATTTGTATTTGCCACAATAATATCAATCGCCTTTTCGTATTCAGCTTCTCTTTGATCTTGCGTAAAACCCTTATCGTTACAAAGTACCAGGTAGTTGAATATTCTGTCGGAATAAGCCGATGAGTGAATTAAAGACTCGTCAGTAAAACCAAGACCGTTAAAGTAATTTGCCTTGTAGTCTTCATCCCTTTGCTCGGCAGACAAGTATGCATCGCGGAAAGGTTCGGAATACATTTTAATCATTTTTGCGGCGTATCTACCTGCAAAACTATTTACTGTTTGCGAAATAAATTGTTCCCGATCCATCTGAAGCTGATTAAATTCGTTTGCTTTCAATGTCGCATTCGAGGTATCTTTTTTTGCCCAAAAATAATCCACTTCCTTTTCCATCAGCTGGAGTTCGTCTTTTAAGATATTTTCCTTCTCATTAAAATCGTACCAAATCTTATTCTCTACCGATTGAATAACTTTCAGACCAGCTACAGGATTCTTAAAATCAGTTTGAAGAATAACGTCTTCGTTATTATAAATAAAATCAAGCTGTTGAGGATCTTTGTCCATCACTTTGGCATAAGCAGTTTTACCCAAAACAAGCCGATAAACACCAATTGGATTTGATGATGACAACTGAAACTTAACCGTACCATTTATGGCCTCAGCAGAATCAATTGGAGTGAACTCATCGCCCTTTATTGTTCCCAGAATGATTTTATTATCAGGCTGGTTGCTTATTTGAATGGTTATATCGTGCGACTGCGCCGACGCATTAAAGATTAGAATCACAAAGAAGAACACGCTTGAGAATGTGTATTTTAATCCTTTCATTTTATTGTCATTTATAAACTTTAAAGTTAGAGGAATTATTTTTTCATAATAATTTTATTGCGAGAGAAAATTCTGTATTTCCAACAGTCTCAATCTTCTAAACAAAGATTCGTCCTTGAACAAGCAAGAACGGACTACTTTGTGTCTGCATGAAAACTCACTAAAAACCAAGTCTTTGATAAGAAAGCGTCAAAGACAAGGCTTTCGAAGGTTTGAAAATCAAGGAATTTACTTTCGTAATCGACTGTTTTCAAACCGAGAGTAACGCAGCATTTGGCGTTTTCTTTCAAAGACTACTTATAAAAACAAAAAGCTCCGACCAACGGCCGGAGCTTTTATATTATCGAAATAAAGTCTTCTATTCTTTATATTCGTCCCAGCTCTTAACTTTAACATCCTCGAGGCTGTATTTGCAAATTCCCGACAGGAATGCGCTAGCAACACGAGCATTTGTAATAAGCGGAACATTATAATCGATTGAACTACGACGAATTGTATAACCATTTTTCAACTCGCGGTTGGTATGGTTTTTCGGAATATTCACAACGAGGTCAATTTCCTTGTTCTTGATCATATCAATGGTATTTGGCGATTGATCTGCCTCATCCGGCCAGTGAACCAGCGTATTTTCAATACCGTTATCGCGGAAGAATTTATGCGTTCCTTCAGTGGCAAAAATGTTGTAGCCTTTTTCAACCAGCATTCGTGTACTGTTCAGCAACTCCAATTTACCCCTCGATGGTCCTGATGAAATCAAAATGTTCTTTTTCGGGAAATTGTACCCTACCGACAACATCGCTTTCAGAATCGCCTCGTAGTAGGTTTCGCCAATACATCCAACCTCTCCGGTCGACGACATATCAACACCCAAAACAGGGTCGGCTTTCAGCAATCGTGCAAACGAGAACTGTGGTGCTTTAACACCTACGTAATCCAGCTCGAACAAGGATTTATCCGGCTTCGGCACATCAATTCCCAACATTACTTTCGTTGCAATTTCGATCAGGTTCAATTTCATCACCTTCGAAACAAACGGGAAACTTCGCGATGCACGCAGGTTACACTCAATAACTTTAATGTCGTTATCTTTTGCCAGGAACTGCATGTTAAACGGTCCGGTAATTTCCAGTCCTTTTGCAATCTGACGAGCGATTTTCTTCACCCTGCGAATGGTTTCAACATATAGTTTTTGCGGCGGGAAAACGATGGTAGCATCGCCCGAGTGAACTCCGGCAAACTCCACGTGCTCCGAAATAGCATAAGCAACCATTTCGCCTTTATTAGCCACTGCATCAATCTCAATTTCTTTGGCCTGCTCGATAAACTCGGTAACAACTACCGGATGCTCTTTCGAAACATTTGCAGCCATTTCAAGGAAGTGCTCCAGCTGATCAGGGTTAGAAACCACGTTCATTGCAGCACCTGAAAGTACGTAAGAAGGACGGATCAACACCGGATAACCTACCTCATCAACGAACTTGTGAATTTCTTCGATGGTTGACAAACGTGCCCAGCGTGGCTGATCTACTCCAAGATCATCAAGCAGTGACGAGAATTTCTCGCGGTCTTCCGCATTATCGATCTTTTTGGCTGATGTTCCAAGAATCGGCACATTTTGCCCGTCGAGTTTCATAGCCAGGTTATTTGGAATCTGACCACCCATAGAAACCACAACTCCATGCGGATTCTCCAGGTCGTATACATCCATTACACGCTCGAATGTCAGCTCGTCAAAATATAGCCTGTCGCAGGTATCGTAATCCGTACTCACCGTTTCCGGGTTGTAGTTGATCATTACCGAACGGTAACCTTGTTCTTTAATCGTGTTGATGGTATTTACACTACACCAGTCGAACTCTACCGAACTTCCGATACGGTAAGCTCCCGAGCCAAGTACCATTACCGATTTATGATCGCCTAAATAATGAACGTCGTTTTCGGTACCGTTGTGCGTCAGGTACAGGTAGTTGGTCTGTGCAGGATATTCACCCGCCAGCGTATCAATTTGTTTTACAACCGGTACAATTCCATTCGCTTTACGATAAGCACGAACTTTCAGAATATCCTCATTAATGTCGACATTCTTACTTCTAAGCACCAATCGTGCGATCTGGAAATCGGAATAACCGGCCTGTTTCGCTGCTTTTAACAGTGGAATCGGTAAAGTCTCCAACTCATTAAAAGTCTTCAGCTCCAGTTTTATTTTGTAAATGTTATTCAGCTTCTGCAGGAACCAACGATCGATTTTTGTTTTATCGTGAATCTGATCGATAGAATATCCTTTGTTAAATGCTTCGGCGATTGCAAAAATTCGGCGATCGGTAGGATTAGTCAACTCTTCCTCGATTCCCTCGATTGTAATCTCCTCTTTGTTGGCAACAAAACCATGCATTCCCAAGCCAACCATTCGGATACCTTTCTGAATGGCTTCTTCAAAAGTTCGTCCGATGGCCATAATCTCACCAACCGATTTCATCGAACTTCCGATATTTTTCGAAACACCTACGAATTTGCTTAAATCCCAACGCGGAATCTTCACCACACAGTAGTCAAGCGCAGGCTCGAAACATGCTGTTGTTACTTTGGTAACCGAGTTTTTAAGTTGGTGCAGACCGTAACCCAAACCAAGTTTTGCAGCAACAAATGCCAGCGGATAACCGGTAGCTTTCGATGCCAGTGCCGACGAACGTGATAAACGGGCATTCACCTCAATTACACGGTAATCTTCCGAGTAAGGATCGAGGGCAAACTGTACGTTACACTCACCAATAACTCCAACGCGACGAATAATCTTAATCGAGATCTCGCGCAGCTTGTGGTATTCCGAGTTCGACAGTGTTTGCGAAGGAGCTACAACGATACTCTCGCCGGTGTGAATTCCCAGCGGGTCGAAGTTCTCCATGTTACAAACCGTGATACAGTTGTCGTATTTATCGCGAACTACCTCGTATTCAACCTCTTTCCATCCTTTAATCGATTCTTCAACCAGGATTTGTGGCGAGTACGAAAATGCACTGCCGGCCAGTTTCTCCAGTTCTTCTTCGTTTTCGCAAAAACCTGAACCTAAACCTCCCAGCGTGTATGCGGCACGGATAATAATTGGAAAACCAACCTCTTTGGCCGCAGCTTTTGCTTCAGCCATATTTGAAGCAGCAATACTTTTACATGTCTTAACATTAATTTCATCAAGCATGTTAGCAAAAATATCGCGGTCTTCCGTGTCGATAATCGATTGAACCGGCGTACCTACTACTTCAACATTGTATTTTTCAAGCACTCCTGACTGGTAAAGTGCAACACCGCAGTTTAGCGCAGTTTGCCCACCAAATGCCAGAAGTATTCCCTGTGGTTTTTCTTTTTTAATTACCTCTTCAACAAAATGAGGCGTAACAGGCAAAAAGTAAATTTTGTCTGCAATATTATCAGATGTCTGAATGGTTGCAATATTCGGATTGATAAGAACCGTTTCAACACCTTCTTCTTTCAACGCTTTAAGCGCCTGCGAACCGGAATAATCGAACTCACCGGCCTCTCCAATTTTTAGTGCTCCTGAACCAAGAACAATTACTTTTTTAATATGTGTTTCTATCATGATGCTTTATTGAATTTCGAATTATGATTAACGAATTAAGATTTTAGATTTACCATTTCATTGCTACTTGTTTCTATTCTTTTTAGCAGTCTCAATACTTTTTACGAAGATCGATATCAATTCATTATTCTCGATGTAACAATCTTCAAGCATATTCAGATTTTTAATAAGACCTGACTGTTTTATAATTTTAATCGCAACAAAAGTTTCTCTTAATTCTTTTAAACAAACACTCATTTTATGGATAAAGTCGTTTTTGCTTTCAGCACCTTGTGCTTCTCCATAATTGAGCGCAGGCGATGTACCTGATCTAACGATTTGACCTTTCATGTGATTACCGATTGGAGTATTTGGAAGCAATTCTGCAAGCCCGATAATCATGGCAGCAAATTTTATTAATCTATCTTCCAAATCAAACTTATTCATATCTGCAATCACAAATCGTTAATCGTCATTCTGCGGTTCAATCCTATTTCTTACTCTCGACGATATTTTTAATGAATTCATCGAATAAAAACTCGGTATCTACCGGACCACTTGAAGCCTCGGGGTGGAACTGTGTCGAAAAGAATGGCTTTGTTTTGTGCTTGATTCCTTCGTTTGTCTCATCGTTAACATTCGTAAAAAGTGGCTCCCAGTCGCTTGGCAAAGTTTCTGTAGCTACAGCAAAACCATGGTTCTGCGAAGTGATGTAACATTTGTTTGTTCCTTCAAGCAGCACAGGCTGGTTGTGGCTGCGGTGACCGTATTTTAACTTGTAAGTTTGGGCTCCTGCAGCACGCGCCAGTAATTGGTTTCCTAAACAGATTCCCATAATTGGCTTTTCTTCACCAATTACATTTTTAATGTATTCAACTGTTGCATCGCACATGGCCGGGTCACCCGGTCCGTTCGAAACAAACAATCCGTCAAACTCTTCTTTTGTATAATCGTAATCCCATGGCACGCGGATTACTGTTGCGCCTCTGTCGAGCAGACAACGTATAATATTGTTTTTTACGCCGCAATCAACCAACACTACTTTGTGTTCTCCATCACCGTAAACCTCACGCTCCTTGCAACTGGCAACGGCTACAAGGTTTTCTTTGTTTGGATCGTAAAAATCAATTTCATCTTCAAACTCGATTTTTCCCAACATCGAACCTTTCTCACGTAAAATTTTCGTTAAGGCTCGCGTGTCAATATCGAACAAACCCGGTACATCGTACTCTTTTAACCAGTCACTCAAACTTTTCTCTGCATTCCAGTGGCTGAACTCGAATGAGTAATCAGAGATTATCAGACCGGAAATGTGCAATTTGTGCGATTCATAATATTTGTGTATTCCGTTCTCTTTCTTGTTAAAAGGAACGCCATAATTCCCAATCATTGGGTAAGTCGACACCAGGATTTGCCCGGTGTAAGATGGATCAGTCAAACTCTCAGGATAACCCGTCATTGCGGTATAAAAAACGACCTCTCCGGCCACTGACTTTTCGCTTCCAAAGGATTTCCCCATAAAAACCGTTCCGTCTTCAAGCGTTAATTTTGCCTGTTTTACTTTGTACATATTCCGATTTAATAATTAAAAAAAATGCGCTTGCCCTAAAATAGTTCAAACGCATTTCAGTTATTCTTTATACTTATTTTCAAATACACTTTATCAGCCATAATGTTAAGAACATGATATTAAAATCATTTCCCGGTGCAAAAATAAAAAATATTCTGAAATTCTTACCTGTTATTTTATATAAATGTATATTTTTGCATTACAAATGAATATTTATTCAATGAAGAATAAAGCACAACGACAACGAGAAATCAGAAAAATAATCCAAAGGGGCAGTGTACACAGCCAGGACGAATTACTGGTAGAATTAAAACGCCGGGGATTCGAACTTACACAAGCCACTTTATCACGCGACTTAAAAGTGTTACAAGTCGCAAAAGTTCCACATCCGGCAAAAGGATATGTGTACACAATTCCTGAAAACGCGCAGGTGCAAAAAGCAAGTTCCGAGCACATTAACCGGATAAATTACCTGGCCGACGGATTTAAGGATATACAGTTCTCGGGAAACCTGGCCGTTTTAAGAACGTTGCCGGGATACGCCAGCAGCATTGCTGCAGTAATTGATGGCG
The DNA here is from genome assembly GCF_033963885.1 of Draconibacterium sp. IB214405. Lineage (NCBI taxonomy): Bacteria > Pseudomonadati > Bacteroidota > Bacteroidia > Marinilabiliales > Prolixibacteraceae > Draconibacterium > Draconibacterium sp. IB214405. Next base: position 1,158,377 of record NZ_JAXBMA010000001.1, on the reverse strand, counting down.
CAAATCCATGGGAAATACTGGGAACAGTTGCAGGAGACGACACTATATTAATAATACAAAGGGAAGGAATATCGAAAAATGATTTGACCGAGGCATTATTCAAAATTATGCCGAAGCTTCAAGACAAATTGTAGATCGAATAATGAAGAGTTTAAATAACATTAAGGTTTTGATTGCCGAGGAAGTTCACCTGAAATTCATCGACGACATAAACGATGCCATCGACAGTGCATCGAAACAACGTGGGACTGGTATTGCCCGTCGTACCTACGAATACCTTGCTGACAAAATGAAGCAGGGAAAAGCCATCATCGCATTGGAAGATGGGAAAGTTTTTGCCGGTTTTTGCTACATAGAAACCTGGCAGGAGAAAGGCTTCGTGGCCAACTCGGGTTTAATTGTTGCCGAAGATTACCGTGGAATTGGGCTGGCAAAGGCGATTAAAAAGAAAGCATTTGAGCTTTCGCGTAAAAAATATCCAAACTCGAAAATTTTTGGACTAACCACCGGTTTGGCGGTTATGAAAATCAACCACGAGCTGGGTTATCGTCCGGTTACTTTCTCAGAACTTACGCTTGACGATCAGTTTTGGAAAGGCTGCGAAGGATGTATCAACCACGACATACTGGAAAGAACCGGAAGAACAAAATGCCTTTGCACCGGGATGTTATACAATCCAGAATGGGAAAAACCAACTTTCACCAGCACAAACGGTATTAGAAAACGTAGTTTAATGGATCTTTTACCAAAAAGAAAGTTCAAAAAAGAAAAACAAGTTAATAAAGAAAATAAGTAGAGTGGCGGCAAGATATTCAAGCAGGCAGCTACAGGCTTTGAATTGAAAATAAACTAGGCCGTCACTCTTTTAAAGATATTGAGTTATGAGTAAAAAATTGGTACTGGCATTTAGCGGAGGACTCGACACATCGTTCTGTGTTAAATACCTAAAGGAAGAAAAAGGTTATGATGTTTACACAGCAATTGCTAACACGGGCGGTTTCTCTGATGAAGAGCTAAAAGCCATTGAAGAGCGCGCACTGGCGCTCGGAGCAATTGAACACATTACATTAGACGTAACCAACGAGTATTACGACAAGTGTATCCGTTACATGGTTTACGGTAATGTTTTGCGTAATAACACCTACCCTATTTCGGTAAGCTCAGAACGAGCATTTCAGGCCATTGCAATTATTGAGTACGCCAAAGAAATTGGTGCGCAGTACATCGCTCACGGAAGTACCGGCGCCGGTAACGACCAAATTCGTTTCGACCTTACTTTCCAGGTTTTGGCTCCTGAAATTGAAATCATTACGCCAACCCGCGATATGTTGCTAACTCGTCAGTACGAAATTGATTACTTGAAGAAATACGGTTTCGAGGCCGACTTCACCAAAATGGAATATTCCATTAACCAGGGGCTTTGGGGCACCAGCGTTGGAGGTAAAGAAACCTTGACCACGGAAAAAAACCTTCCTGAAGAAGCTTATCCAAGTCAATTGGAAGCCACCGAAACCAAAACCATCGAGCTTGGTTTTGAGAAAGGCGAACTGGTTTCTCTTGATGGAGAATTCTACGAAAACGGTCCGGATGTAATCCGTGCGCTTGAGGCTGTAGCATCGAAATATGCCATTGGCCGCGACACACACGTTGGCGACACTATAATTGGTATTAAAGGCCGCGTAGGTTTTGAAGCTGCCGCACCGCTAATTACGATTAAAGCGCACCACCTGCTGGAAAAACATACGCTTACTAAATGGCAATCGTACTGGAAAGAGCAGCTGGGCAATTGGTACGGCATGTTCCTTCACGAGGCCATGTACCAGGAGCCGGTAATGCGTAACATCGAAGATTTCCTTGAATCAACACAGGAAAATGTTACAGGTAAAGTGATCGTAAAATTAAAACCTTACCACTTCGAGCTGGTTGGAATTGAATCGGAACACGATTTGATGAATTCAGGATTTGGCCAGTACGGCGAAACTGTTGAGGCATGGACCGCTGACGATGTAAAAGGATTTACCAAGATTTTATCGAATTCACTAAAAATCTATAATAAAGTAAACGGGAATTTATAGGATGATTAAAGTTGGAATAATAGGAGGAGCCGGGTACACTGCCGGAGAGCTGTTGAGAATTTTACTGAATCATCCGCACGCTGAAATTGGTTTTGTGCAAAGCACTAGCAATGCTGGCAACCTTATTTCGGATGTTCACATCGATTTACTGGGAGAAACCGATATCAAATTCACCGACCAAATGCCTTTCGACGAAGTGGATGTTATTTTCCTTTGTATGGGGCATGGCAAGTCGATTGAGTTCATGGAAGAAAATTCGTTTCCGAAATATTTGAAAATTATCGACTTAAGTCACGATTTCAGATTAAAAAGAGAAGGCAACGACTTTGTTTACGGTTTGCCTGAATTAAATCGGGAAGAAATTGAGTCGTCGGAGCGAATCGCCAACCCTGGTTGTTTTGCAACCGGAATTCAACTGGCATTGTTGCCACTTGCTGCTAACGATTTGCTACAGGATGAAATCCACGTTCAGGCCATTACCGGATCAACCGGAGCAGGCCAAAAACCAACTGCAACGTCGCATTTCAGCTGGAGAAGCAGTAATGTTTCGGCTTACAAAATTTTCGAACACCAGCACGAAGGCGAGATTATTCAAAGCCTGACGCAATTGCAACCGGATTTTGAAAAGGATTTCAACTTTGTTCCGATCCGTGGTAATCACACCCGTGGAATATTTGCAGCTTGTTATACAAAATTTGATGGTTCGCTTGAAGAAGCCAACGAAATATATAAAGATTACTACGCCGATCATCCGTTTGTTTTTGTAACCGACAAGAATCCGGGAGTAAAACAGGTAGTGAACACCAACAAAGGCGTAATTTATTTGGAGAAACATGGGAACAAACTGGTTATAATCAGCTTAACCGACAACTTAATAAAAGGCGCATCCGGACAAGCAGTTCAAAACATGAACCTGATGTTTGGTCTGGATGAGAAAACCGGACTGAATTTAAAACCGGTAGCATTTTAAAAATATTGCACGCAGATCACGCGGGTTAACATAGATAAAGTCAGCGTTTTCAGCGAAATCTGCGAGAAACAAAAAACAGGAACGGCTTCGGTCTTCCGACTTAAGAATATGAAACTATTTGATGTATATCCACTTTTCGACATCACCCCGGTAAAAGCAGAAGGCTGCTATGTTTGGGATGAAAATGGAAAGAAATATCTCGATCTTTATGGCGGACACGCTGTAATTTCAATCGGTCACAGCCACCCTACATACGTTGGAAAAATTTCGTCACAACTTTCGCAGATCGGATTTTATTCCAACTCGGTTCAAAATCCCTTACAAAAAGAGCTGGCAGAAAAATTAGGCAAACAGAGTGGTTGCGAAGACTACCAGTTGTTCTTGTGCAACTCAGGTGCCGAGGCCAATGAAAATGCACTAAAACTGGCTTCTTTTATTACCGGAAAAAAGAAGATCATCAGTTACAAAAAAGGTTTTCACGGACGTACTTCTGCAGCCGTTGCCATTACTGACAACCCGAAAATTATTGCTCCTGTTAACGAAACAGAAAATGCGGTAATTCTGCCACTAAACGACATTGAAGCCACGGAAGAGGTTTTAAAACAAGGCGATGTAGCAGCGGTAATTGTTGAGGGAATTCAGGGAATTGGTGGAATTAACATTCCTGAAAACGACTTCCTGACCAAACTAAAACAGCTTACGGAAAAATATGTGGCTGTATTGATTCTTGATGAAATACAATCAGGTTACGGCAGAAGCGGAAAGTTCTTTGCCTACCAACATACCGACATAAAACCAGATATAATTACAATGGCCAAAGGAATGGGTAATGGTTTTCCGGTCGCCGGGGTACTGATCCAACCGGAAATAGAACCGTGGTTTGGAATGCTCGGAACCACTTTCGGAGGAAATCATCTGGCTTGTGCAGCAGCAATCTCCGTTCTTGATGTAATGAAAGACGAGAAACTGGTAGAGAATGCCGAAAAAGTTGGAAATTACCTGATGGAAAAACTGGCAGCTTTGGATGCTGATTTTGAGATACGAGGTGAAGGATTGATGATCGGGCTGGAATTTAAGCAACCAATTGCCGAAATTCGTAAGAAATTACTTTTTGACTACGGTATTTTTACCGGTGTGTCGGGGCAATACATCATCCGACTTTTACCACCACTGAGCCTGACAACCGAGCAGGCTGATACATTTTTGAAGGCGTTTACAGAAGTACTTTCTACGTTCGCTGAATAAATAAACAGAGATTGAAAACATCTACTAAATTAGACCAATGGAAAATAAAAAAATAACAATAATCGGGGTTGGAAATATGGGAGGCGCCATAGCTGTTGGCCTGTTAAAATCAGGATCAGTAAAGGCTTCAGACATCTCGATTTCTGACAGAAAAGAGTCGACGCTCAAGAAAATGAGTGACCTTGGAATCAATGCCTACGACGACAATAAGGAAGCAGCAAAGGACGCTGACATTATTATTGTGGCCGTAAAACCCTATCACATCGAAGGGGTTATCAATGATTTGAAGCCGGTTTTAACACCCGATAAAATTTTTATTTCTATTGTTGCCGGGGTTGGCATCGACGAATTGGGAGAAATGGCCGGAAACGACCTTCCTATTTTTAGAGTGATGCCAAACACCGCTATCGCACTTCAGGAATCGTTAACCTGTATTTCGGCAAATGCCAACACCGAACAGCACCGCGAGTACGTGGTGGAGTTATTCGATAAACTAGGGAAAACAATTGAGATTCCCGAAGAGTTGATGGCTGCTGCAACTGTACTTTCGTCGTGCGGAATTGCTTATGCACTGCGCTACATTCGTGCTGCAATGCAGGGTGGTATCGAAATCGGTTTTAGTGCAGAAATGGCACAGCTTATCACTGCTCAAACGGTAAAGGGTGCAACTGAATTATTGTTACAGTCCGGCCATCATCCTGAATGGGAAATCGACAAAGTAACTACGCCAATGGGCGTTACCATTACCGGATTGAACGAAATGGAACACAAAGGCTTTAGTTCGTCTCTGATACAGGGAGTTATGGCCTCGTACAAAAAAATAAAAGACCACTAGAAAAGTGCAGACCCGTTACAAAAAAATAACAGTAAAAGTTGGCAGCAATGTGCTGGCAAAAGCCGACGGAACACTTAACGTTGCGCGCATTGCCCACCTTGTCGACCAGATTGCCCGGCTCCAGAAAAATGGCGTTGAGGTGGTTTTGGTATCGTCGGGAGCGGTGGCTGCAGGACGTGCTGTTATGAATGAAACGAAAAAGTCTGACGCTGTTTCGCAACGGCAGTTATGGGCTGCACTTGGTCAGGTAAAACTCATTTCGCGTTACTCCGATTTTTTCCACGAAGAAGGACTTACCTGCGCGCAGGTACTCACTACCAAGGAAAATTTCTCGAGCCGCGGACATTACCTGAACATGAAAAACTGTATCACTACACTTCTTGAAAATAAAGTGATACCGATCGTAAATGAAAACGATACGATTTCAGTAACTGAATTGATGTTTACTGACAACGACGAACTTTCAGGACTGATCGCCTCTATGGTAGATTCTGAAGCCTTGATTATTCTCAGTAACATTGATGGAGTTTACACCGCTCACCCGAAAAGCGAGGGCGCTGAACTGATCGAACGTATTGAAATTGCCGACAAAGAACCTGAAAATGCAATATCTTCAGAACGTTCGGATTTTGGCCGTGGCGGAATGCTCACCAAATTTCGTATCGCCAAAAAAGTGGCCAGCGATGGAATTGGCGTTCACGTTGCCAACGGAACCCAACAGGATGTTTTGATCAATTTATTGGACAAAACCCAAAACCTAAAACACACCTATTTCGTACCTAACAAGAAGTCGTCGAGTGGCGTAAAAAAATGGCTTGGCTATTCCGATGGTTTTACAAAAGGACAGGTAACGATAAACGAAGGTGCCCAAAAAGCACTGGCTTCGGAAAAAGCCGTTAGTTTATTACCCGTTGGGATTATAAACATTGACAGTGAGTTTAAAAAGGGAGACCTTATAAAAATAGTTGATCAAAACGGCGAACTTATCGGGCTTGGAAAAGCCTCGTATGGCTCAGAAAAAATTGAAAAAGAGAAACAATCGGAAAAACAAAAACCGGTGGTTCACTACGATTATTTATACATTGAAAATAAAACAAACGGTACATAGAAATTAAAAATAAAATAGCTCAGAGTAACCTTTAACGAGTGTTTGTCCACCAGGACAAACTATCCTTACTCCCCTTTTTTGATGCCTTAATTTGAACTTATTCTGAGCTCCCTCTCCCTCCCCCGGGAGAGGGTTTTTTCTTAAACGACCGCATAAAACTACTGACAGATGAAAATACAGGGGCAATTACAAAAAACACTGGAAGCATCACGCAAGCTCAATCTTGTGGATGACAAACAGGTAACTCAACTCCTGCTCGAATTAGCCAATGCCGCAAGGGAAAACTCGCAATTGATCCTTGCCGAAAATAAAAAAGATCTTGACCGGATGGATCCTGAAGATCCTAAGTTCGACCGGTTAAAACTTACTGAAGAGCGTATTGAAGGCATTGCTTCCGACATGGAAAATGTCGCCCATCTTGAAAGTCCCGTTGGGAGAATTCTAAAAGAAACCACCCGGGATAACGGTTTGAAGATTACAAAAATATCGGTGCCTTTTGGTGTAATCGGAATTATCTACGAAGCCCGTCCGAACGTTACATTCGATGTATTTGCATTGTGTTTGAAATCAGGGAATGCCTGTGTTTTAAAAGGTGGCAGCGACGCAATTTACTCGAACGAGGCGATCATTTCTGTCATTCGCAAGGTATTGACGAAATTCAATCTCGATGAAAATACTGTCACCTTGCTTCCTGCAGGGCGTGAAGAAACAAACGAAATGCTGCGTGCACACGGATATATCGATTTGATTATTCCACGCGGGAGTCAGGGCCTGATTAATTTTGTACGCGAAAATGCCACCATCCCGGTAATTGAAACCGGTGCAGGAATATGCCACACTTATTTCGATGAATTTGGTGATGCCGAAAAAGGCCGCGAGATTATTTTCAATGCTAAAACCCGTCGCGTTTCGGTTTGTAATGCACTGGATTGTTTGGTAATTCACGAAAGCCGTTTGAATGAATTGAATGACTTTGCAAAAAAACTCTCGGAAGAACAAGTCGTGATATATGCCGATGAAAAAGCTTATAAACAAATAGAACCGGTTTATCCAAAGGAGCTGTTGTTTGAGGCCACTAAGGAATCATTCGGAACGGAATTTTTGTCTATGAAAATGTCGATAAAAACAGTTGGATCATTCGAGGAAGCTTTGAATCACATTAATACACACTCATCAAAACACAGCGAGGCCATAATTTCGGAGGATGCCGATCGGATTCAAATGTTCCGCAAAATGGTGGATGCGTCTTCTGTGTATTCAAATACATCAACAGCCTACACCGATGGTGCACAATTTGGGCTGGGCGCTGAAATTGGTATCAGCACACAAAAATTGCACGCCCGCGGACCGATGGCATTGGAGGAATTGACCAGCTATAAATGGATAATTGAAGGAAACGGACAAGTACGTCCAAGATAAAAGGCAAAAGTAAAAAGGCAAAATATAAACATTGGAAGCTGAAACTTCGGTCTTCGTGCTTCCATTTTCAAACTTATAATATGAAAAACTTTACATCAGTAAAAGATATTCCCAGCATTGAAAAAGCGCTGGCAACCGCATTCGAAGTAAAAAATAACAAGTTTGGATTTCAGCACCTTGGTAAAAACAAAACCATGGTTTTGGTATTTTTCAACTCAAGTCTGCGCACACGCCTCAGCACCCAAAAAGCTGCTATGAACATGGGTATGAACACCATGGTGATGAACGTAAACGAAGACAGCTGGCAGCTGGAATCGGAAATGGGCGTGGTAATGGACGGAAAAAATGCTGAACACCTGCGCGAAGCAATCCCTGTTATTGGTAAATATTGCGATGTAATTGGCGTGCGTGCTTTTGCCAAATTTGAAAATCGCGAAGACGATTACGCTGAAAAAATACTGAGCCAGTTTGTTGAATATGCCGGCGTTCCGGTAGTGAGTATGGAAGCGGCAACTCGTCACCCGCTGCAAAGTTTTGCCGACCTAGTAACCATTGAAGAACACAAAAAGGTTGATAAACCAAAAGTAGTTCTCACCTGGGCACCGCACCCGCGTGCCTTGCCGCAAGCGGTTCCAAACTCGTTTGTGGAGTGGATGCGCGAAACGGATTACGAACTGGTAGTTACACACCCAAAAGGTTACGAACTGGCACCAGAGTTTATGGGCGATGTAAAAGTGGAATACGATCAGAAAAAAGCTTTTGAGGGCGCTGATTTTATTTATGCAAAAAACTGGGCTTCATACAACGAATACGGCCAGATTTTATCGAAAGATATGAGCTGGACAGTTGATGAAGCAAAAATGGCGTTAACAAACGATGCCAAATTTATGCACTGTCTTCCGGTACGCAGAAATATGATTGTTACTGATGGCGTTATCGACAGCCCGAATTCAATTGTTGTTGATGAAGCCTACAACCGCGAAATTACTGCCCAAGCAGTACTGAAGATGATTTTGGAAGATAAGTAAGTTGTTGTAATTTTGTAATGTGATGAAAACAATTACAATTGACATATCCGAGAAAGTCTATACTTTATTCAGAGGGCTTTTAAAACAGCTCCCCAAAGGAAGTTATAAAATCTACGAGGAAGATCCTGATGTTCTTACTGCTGAAGAACAAAAGGAACTTTATTCAATTCAAAACAAATTGGACAAAGGTGATCTAAGTGATTTTGTAGATTGGGATGATGTTCAAGATAAGTTTTAATGTATTCCCTGAAAATTCATAAAAAAGCCTTGAAATTCCTTAATGCGCAAACACCAGCGCTAAAGAGCAATATCAGGCAAAAACTCAACCTTCTCAAAGAAAATCCATTTTCTCATGAGTTGCTTGACATAAAGAAATTAAAAGATACATCTGATTATTTCCGGTTAAGAGTAAGGAACATTAGAATTATTTACAAAATTAATGGAGAAGAATTATTAATTCTAATCACCAATGCCGGAAACAGAGGGGATATTTATAAAAAGAAATCATGACCAAAAAAATAGAAATAATTCCTGCCATCGACTTGATTGATGCCAAATGCGTGCGACTTTCGCAGGGCGATTACAACCAAAAAACGGTTTATAATGAGAATCCACTGGAAGTTGCCAAAATGTTCGAAGATGCGGGAATCACCCGTTTGCACCTTGTTGATTTGGACGGGGCAAAAGCCAAGCACATTGTAAACTACAAAGTACTCGAAAACATCGCCGGAAAAACTAACCTGGTAATCGATTTTGGAGGTGGACTAAAATCGGATAAGGACCTGGAGATTGCTTTTAACTCGGGGGCAGCAATGGTTACCGGGGGAAGTATCGCCGTAAAGGAAAAAGATACTTTTCTGAGTTGGCTGGAGAAATTTGGCAGCGAAAAGATCATTCTGGGCGCCGATGCAAAAGACGGTAATATTGCAGTAAGTGGCTGGCTGGAAACGACTGAATTAGGAGTGATCGATTTTATTTCAGAATTCCATAAGCAAGGAATCAGCAAAGTAATTTCAACAGATATTAGCCGCGATGGAATGTTAAGCGGCCCATCTTTTGAATTGTACGCCGACATAATGAAAACGCTTCCTGAGGTGGAAATTATTGCCAGCGGTGGAATTGCCTCCATGGACGACATATTAAAATTAGATGAAATGGGCGTCCCGGGTGTAATTACAGGAAAAGCCATTTATGAAAATCGCATAACTTTGAAAGAAATTGAGAAGTTCATTTCATAGTGATTGAACTTTTAACTCGGAACTTATAAAAATGCTTGCAAAACGAATAATACCATGCCTCGATATCCGCAACGGACAAACCGTTAAGGGAATCAACTTTGTTGATATTAAAGAAGTGGGCGACCCGGTAGAATTAGGCGCAAAATATGCTGCCGAAGGTGCCGACGAGCTCTGTTTTCTCGATATCACGGCAACTCACGAAGGCCGCAAAACTTTTGTTGAACTGGTAAAACGTATTGCTGCTCATATCAACATTCCGTTTACAGTTGGTGGTGGTATCAGCGAATTGAGCGATGCAGAAAAGCTTTTGGCTGCAGGAGCCGACAAGATCTCGATTAACTCATCAGCAGTTCGAAATCCAAAACTTATCGACGACCTGGCACTAAATTTTGGAAGCCAGTTTGTGGTAGTTGCCATCGATGCGCGCGGCGATGAGAACGAACACTGGACTGTTACAGTAAACGGTGGTCGCATTCCAACTGACAAAGAACTTTTTTCGTGGGCAAAAGAAGCAGAAGACCGTGGTGCCGGAGAAATCCTGTTCACTTCGATGAACCACGACGGGACAAAAAATGGGTTCGCCAATAAAGAGCTTTCGAAAATGGCCGATATGCTCAAAATCCCTATCATTGCATCAGGCGGCGCAGGTACCGAAGAACATTTTGTCGATGTTTTTACTGAGGGAAAAGCAGACGCCGGACTGGCTGCCAGCATCTTCCATTACAACGAAATTCCAATTCCGGTTCTTAAGAAATACTTAAAAGAAAAAGGCATCGTTGTTCGATAGCCAATCAAAATAGTAACTTCGCAGCACAATTACAGAATTAAAAATTGCTCCGGGCTTCAGGCTTCGGACTTCCGACTAAAGAATTATGAGACAGCTAACAGATATTTCAACGATCGATTTCAACAAAATGGACGGACTAATTCCTGCCATCATTCAGGACGCAGAAACGCAAAATGTACTGATGCTGGGTTTTATGAACGAAGACGCCCTCGCAAAAACGCAGGAAATTGGCAAAGTGACATTTTTTAGTCGCACCAAAAACCGTTTGTGGACCAAAGGTGAGGAATCTGGAAATTTTCTGAATGTAGTTTCAATGGCAATTGATTGCGACAATGACACATTACTTATAAAAGTAAATCCTGTTGGACCTGTTTGCCACAAAGGCGACGACACCTGTTTTGAAGAAAAAAACTCGGGTAACGATATTCAGTTTTTATCTTACCTCCAGGATTTTATCGACAAACGCAAAGCTGAAATGCCGGAAGGTTCGTATACTACTTCTCTATTCCAGAAAGGGACAAGAAAAATTACACAAAAAGTTGGAGAAGAAGCTGTTGAAACAATTATTGGAGCAATGGCAAACGACGATGAAAACTTTAAATACGAAGCAGGAGACCTGCTTTATCACCTGATTGTGCTGCTAACACACAAAGGTTATCGTATTGAAGACATTGTTCGCGAACTAAAGAAACGACACAAGTAAGACCCTAAGCTTCAGCACATTACAACATTTTAACATTGTTAAATCCCCACTGTAAAAACTGAGAAAAGATTATATTTATCTGATTCTCAATATATTCTATAACATGGTTATGAAACATAGTTCCATAACATAACTATAAAACATTGTAAATTACCACTTTACAATTAGGTATTTTTAATCGTTACTCCGTAGCTTTGTTCTATCTTCTAACTACAAAATACCGCTTTTATGGAAACATTAACCGTTTGTCCTACCAGCACGGCAACCATTTTAGCTTGCCAACAAATTGCAAAAACATTTAAAGAAAACATCTACGAGCTCTCTGTTTTACGTAGAGAGTGGGATCCCGAATTTGCCACTTCTCTTAGTGTTTGGATCGATGATACCATTGATAAACATTATGCTGACGACCTTGATGTGTTACAGGACGAGCACTACCGCGAGTGGCACGACATTATGGTTGAAGGCCTTCAACACCTCAAAGTTTTGAGGGCATCGATGAAAGTAGATTTTAAAAGAGATAAAGCATTTTTGAAAGATTTCTTCCTGAATACAGGTTATTCCGATTATTTCAGCGATGCCAAAAATGGCGACCATATCAGTTTATTTAAGTTCCTAAAAACCTTTGCCGCCAATATAAATGAAGGAGTAAGACAGAAAGTTGTTGAAAAAGGAACACCTGATATTTTGTTCGACAAAATTTTGGTTTGCGCCAACCGGGTAAGCCAATTTGAAGATTGTTTTATCGCATTAGAGGGAGAAGCATCGCTTGACAATTACGGGAAAAACGAAGTGGCACAGATTTATGAGGCCATCCAGGATATTTGCAGGATAGCTATTGCATATTATCAGTTTGATCCGGAAATGCGTTGTAAATTTAATTACTACAAGGTTATGGTAAACCTATAGGACATTTTTCGTCAACTACTTAATAATTAACTTAAATGCAGTCTGCCCATCGGTTTTCCGACAGGCGGACTGCTATTTTTTTAACTATTCTTCTGGTTTTTCTTCAGCCGAATCTGCAATTTCTTCAGCTACTTCAGTTTCTTCTGCAATTTCTTCAGCAGGAGCTGCCTCCTGCTCTTCTTCGGTGAATGGATTTACACCATCAGTAAATATCGGATTCTTTTTCTCTTCAACCACAGATACCGGCACATAACCATCAGGGATTTGTGCTTCCTCCGGATTATAAGGAAAAACATCTACAATCGGACTAACCGCCAACGAAGTAACAACAAAAGGAATAACCAGGTATTCCAAACTTTCATCCAAACGGTTCAATGCTTCCTTAATATCATCGGCCATTATCAGGTAATTTGTTTTTATCTTTTTCTCCTTACCTGCGTCCTCGTCAATTGTAACCAAATTAATGGCTGCTTTAAACCACCATTCACCGTTTTCATACGGAAAAACTTCGGCAATACGCGATTTTTTAATGTCAACAATCTGAAACTCTCCACCTCTAACTATTTGCTGCATCTGGCGGATAATACGCGTTTCGGCATCGGTGTACGATACCGCATCCAACAAAAAGTTTTCTGTTACCATCGACTCGCTTCCACTCTCGGAAACTTTCATATATTTCACTTTACTCTCGAACCAAGTCTGCATCATAATTTCTACATTTTTAAGAAGTGACAAAAATACATAAGCCTCAAATACTTTAGCTTAAAAGCTTTCATTTTTATCAACAAAAAACCGACTACAAAATTGCAGTCGGTCTCCGATTCTTTTAATCTAACTAAACTAACTAATAACTACCCTTGACCTTAATTAACGTAAAACGAAATGTATTATATGCAGTTAAAATAACGTAGTTCTAATTTTCATTTTTAAGTGTTGTAGTTGAAAAGAAAAATGGCCCCGCCCAACGACGGGGCCACAAACAGACAGCTACAGACTTAAAAGCTGAAGAAGATTATTAATTATAGGCACTCTCACCATGTTCGTAAACATCGAGGCCCTCTTCTTCAATGCGCTTAGAAACGCGCAGAATATTTGCTTTCTTCAAGATGAAGAATAATACCAATCCTAAACCGAATGCCCAGGCGAAGAATGCTAACACTCCGATTGCCTGAATACCCAGCAATTTTGCTCCACCACCGTAGAACAAACCTTCAGAAGTAGAGAATAAACCTACTGCCAGTGTACCGAATGCACCGCTCACACCGTGAACAGAGATTGCACCAACAGGGTCGTCAACTTTAATTACCTTATCAATAAATTCAACTGCGAATGGCAGAATGAAACCGGCAATAATACCGATGAATAATGCTCCCATTGGATTTACAGCATCACAACCAGCTGTAATGGCAACCAAACCGGCCAAAGCACCGTTCAACGAAATTGAAAGTGAAGGACGTTTGTAACGGAACCATGCAACCATCATTGCAGTAACAGCACCGGCTGCAGCAGCAAGGTTAGTAGTAACTGCGATGTGACCAATTGCAACAGCATTATCAGTACCGGCAGCTGCTAATTGCGAACCAGGGTTAAATCCGAACCATCCGAACCACAGGATGAATACACCCAATGCTCCCAATGCCAGGTTGTGTCCTGGAATCGCTTTTGCTTTTCCGTCTTTTCCATATTTTCCAATACGAGGTCCAATGATAGCTGCACCAGCTAAACCAACCCATGCACCAACAGAGTGTACGATAGATGAACCGGCGAAATCGTGGAATCCAAGTTGGCTTAACCAACCACCACCCCATGTCCAGTGACCTGAAATTGGGTAAATAACCACAGTAATTACGATACTGAAAATCAAATATGCTTTAAACTCAGTTCTTTCAGCCATTGCTCCCGAAACAATAGTTGCAGCAGTAGCAGCAAATACAGTTTGGAAAAACAAGTCGGCATAATCAGAATAATTGTCGCCAAAACCGTCGCTCATAAAGAACAGGTCAGGCATTCCAATAAATCCTCCTATAGAGTCTCCGTACATAATTGTAAAACCAATGACCCAATACAGTATTGAACCGATTGAGAAGTCCATTAAGTTTTTCATTAAAATGTTCGCGGTGTTTTTCGATCGTGTAAAACCTGCCTCCACCAAGGCAAATCCAGGTTGCATAAACATTACCAGAAATGCAGCAACCAATAACCACATATTATCTATACCTATTTGTAGGCCTTGCAAAGTTTCTTCCATGATAATCTAATCTTTTATTCAGTTACTACTCTTCTTTACCTTTAATAAAAAGTGACTCATCGCCATTCTCTCCGGTTCTTATTCGGTATGATTCTTCGATAGGAAGAACGAATACTTTTCCGTCACCGATTTCACCGGTTCTGGCTGATCCTAAAATGGCTTGAACTGTTTTATCTACATTTTTATCGCGAACGATAATGGACAATTTTATTCTTTCAATTGTACTGGTATCGTAAACAATACCACGGTATGAACGACCTTCGCGAGCCTGGCCAACTCCTCTTACATCCCAGAAAGAGAAGAATTCAATGCCTGCTTCATAAAGAGCGTCTTTTACCTCATCAAATTTTGATTTACGTATTACTGCTTCAATCTTTTTCATCTTATTATATTGTTTGTTTTTTTAAAAGTATAAGATGTAACGAGTCCGATGAACGGACTCGTTTCATTTCAAAATATCTTTCTACTACAGCGAAATACCAACTGCAACGTGGAATCCTCCTGTAGATGGATTTAGCATAACTGCTCCTGAAACCGGCAGACTGAAACTTTCAGTAATTTGAACTTCTTTTGAAGTACCTACCATTATGTTACAGATACTGAAGTCACCATCGTCAGTGTATTGTCCGTCGCCACCACCAAGGGTGATATCAACAGGACCTGCTGAAACGGCTGCTTCAAGATATAGGTCACTTGTCGTGTTAATTTCGTCGTCTCCAAGTCCTTCCATGTAAGCCGCTGTGAAAGTAAAGGCACCTACTCCCAAGCTTACCATTGGTTCGAAATAATGTGATTCTCCTTCTGTCCAGTCTGATCCTGGGAAGTAGTAATCGGTTAAAGTAAAGCTTAACGAAGCATTTTCACCTAAGTCGAAACCATAACCCATATAAAGGTCGGCCTCTGCTGCTTCTTCAGAACCTGTGCTGTAAGATCCCCATGCACCAATGGCAAATCCTCCTGCACTAAATTCAACTCCGGGCTGAAAAGCTGCTCCTGTTCCAAATTTAGCACCACGCCATAAATAACTGCTGTAGATGTCTAAACCTGTGCTCCATTCCTGAGCTTTCACATTCGTTGTAGAAACAACAAAAAGTAGTAACATACTTACTGTAATCAGTAGTGTCTTTTTCATAATCATAAATTTTAAAAGTTAAACTGCTATTTTGTCTTTTTAAATCTCTGCCCTTAATTAAAACAAGGTATGATTTTCGTTTTTGTACCTTTTCGAGGAATCACCCCCTTGTTTTTTGCTGTTGATTCAAATTAAATTACTTTTTTTCAATCAACACCCTATTTTATTGCCCAGTATTAATTCGCTTAACAAATTATTAATATTTGATGCATTATTGTACCTTTTTGATATGTTTCGACGCATTTTACTGCCGTTTTCACATCAAAATGATTGGTTCAGACCACAAATAAACAGTTTCAGAAGAAATTAATTCGGGGATAATTAATGAGAAAAAATGCGTTATGGATAAAACAGGCAAGACACAACAATCCTCTTATCACATTTCAGCCATGTAACAGAAAGATAAAAGCAAAAGAAAATGCTGTGATTTTCGTTTGGGGGCGCGTCAAATGAATTAAACTATTTTAACTCCACAAGATACATGGTACGAAAACGACTGGCTCTTGTTTTTGGATTCAGAAAGCGTGAAGACTGACTGGTTAATTGTTTGTGCCCGGTAAACTTCTTTATAACCTCCATATCGAGGTTCAATTCCTGCATACTGGCATAACCGTCTTCGGTGGTATAGATCCATGCTCCGGGTTTAGGCAAAAATGCCTCCAGGTTTTCTTGTTCTATTAAATATGTTCCGGGCGCCTTCGAGTAAAGCAGAAGATTCCAAAGGCGCGCCTTTTCTCCATATATATTTAATGTAGCACCATCGGGAGCTTTTTCGTTAAAAATTTCAGCTGCTTCAATCGAAGTATGAAACGTCAACATATTAGGCAACAGATTCACATTAACGGTAAAGAGCATTATTGTAACCGTAAATGTTAACATCATTACCTGTTTTGGCAAATCGTTCTTTTTAACTACCATTACTATAACACCTGCAAAAAGGATCAGGTAAACCGCCCAAAACCACACACGTGTTTCCGGGAAAACCACAATCGGAATCACCATCAGAGCCAAAGCTCCAATTACTGCAATTACTTTATTAATAATAGCAACCGTATTTCTTGCTTTTGATTTATCAGCAGAACTAAACAAACGCACCGTCCATTTTGCACTTATTATATACATAAAAGGAACCGCCGAAAGCATATAATGTGGATTTTGCTGTTTCGCTACCGACAGAATACCCAAATAAACCACAACGGCAAAAATGTTTACCACTTCAAAATCGGTAGTTTTATTTTTTCGTAAGCCGATCAGGCTTCTTATTTCCTGAATAAAACCATAAACCATAAAAATGGTCCACGGCAATAATACGTATAACGATGTATGCAGGTAGAAAGAATAATCAGTACTACTTCCGTGGTATGAACCGGTAACACGTCCAACGTTATTGGTCCAGAAATAAAACTTGATTCCCTCGAGCCCAAACTGATTCAACAAACCGGCCATTGCAGGTACGATCATTATCCCAACAATCACCAGCGCAATCAGCCAACGGTAATTGAAAATCTCTTTCCATTGTTTATGAACAAGCAAACTTCCACCAATTGCTGCAGCAGGAATTACAACTCCCACCGGCCCTTTTGCCAACATCGATAAACCAACGCCAACTGCCCCAAGTAAAAAATTCTTCCACCTGTGATTTTTCAGGTAGGCAGAAAATTGCCACACCGAGAAAACCACAAAGTTTGCGAGTAAGGTATCTGTGTGTATATCGTTATTAAAGTGCTGAAATCCCAATGACGTAATCCAAAAGAAAGCTGCCAGCAAACCGGTTTCTTTTCCGTAAAAAAGTTTTGCGAGCCGGTAAGTGGAGTAAATCCCGATGAATGAAAACAGAAGAACGGCCAGTTTGTATGCCGGTATCGACAAACCAAACAACTTAAAAGTAACCGCTGCAATCCAGAACAACATTGGAGGTTTTTGGTCGTAGGCATCGCCACCAATTGTCAGGTTAATCCAGTCGTGGTTCATCAGCATTTCGCGACCAACTTCTGCATATTTTGCAGCGTTTACAACCAAGGGAACCGGCAAAGCCGAGATAATTATTAAAAGAATGGGAATAATAACTGCAAAGTAAAAACGACGATCATTCATTAGTGATGAATTTAAACAAGCGCAAAGGTAAAAAATACTAATTTTACGCCTTCAATAATAATTTGGTACAAATGAAGAAAAATATTTCGTGGATTACAATTATCGACATTGTAGTTTATGCCCTCATTATTTGTTTTGTGGCTTATGGAAAATACCAAAGTACGATTAGTCGCGAGGCTTTTTTCCGTGTAATTCGCGAAGATGGCTGGGTGGAATACCTAACCGCCCTCTTTCTACTTTTAGGATCGATAATTTTTGCCATTAAAGCCGTTCGAGCTAAAAAAGAAAAAAACAGGAAACGAATATTTTTTAATGCATTGGCTTCTTTTGTTTTCTTTTTTGGACTGGGCGAGGAAATCTCCTGGGGGCAACGAATTTTCTCGGTACAATCGGGCGAATATTTTATGCAAAACAACTACCAAGGCGAAACCAATCTGCACAACCTTGAAATTGGCGGAGTAGATTTAAATATCCTCATATTTTCGCAACTAATGTTTGTTGCACTCATCACTTATTTTATTCTTCTGCCAATTCTTACATGGAAAGTAAAAGCAATTCGTAAACTGGTAATAGATTATGGTGTTCCGATTCCACGCCTTCACCATATAATAGTATTGTTTGCCGTAAACGCATTTATTCCACTGGCAATAAATATGATTAAAGAGAGTGAATTGCACGAACTGGCATTAACAGGAATCATGTTTCTCATCCTTTTAAATCCGGCCAAAAAGATTAAAAACATTAGTTTAATCGGCTAATGCATTTTATTCTGGAGGCTTAAAAATTAGTAAAGAAAAGTTTGTTTTACGGAAGAAGCTCTTCCTTCGAATTGTAAGGATCGAGAAACACCAAAAGCAAAACAGACACAAAAATAGCTTCCCACAACTCCCAAATTCTTCGTTCAGGAATAAGCAAAACCACGCCTGTGCACAGCATTATAATTATTGAATACCTTATTTTAGGAACCGGAATTCCCCATAAATCGATCGTGCGTGTGAAGAATGACCACTTTTTATATAGCAGAAGTACTAACGCAAAATAAGCACCGAACACAACTACCAGCCCGGTAGAAAAAATAAGTTTATTCAGGTTCACGCCTCCCACCTCTAAATTGTGCAGGTTGGTTTCTCCCTGAAAATTATGCTGTGAAAAAAACTCTCCGGTTTGAATTGAAAATATACGCTGCCCCCACGAAATCTCTTCGCCAAAACCAAAGAATGCTCCGGCAGCCACAACCACACTCATGGCCACCCAAAGTTTATTTCGGTCGCCATATTGTTTAAACAAACGCACAGCAAACAGCACCGAAATCAACAGCAAAACCAGAGCCGTCAGGTTTTCAAGCGGCCCATCTTCTTTCACCATCATGTGGCAAAAATCATAATTAAAATAAAAACTTGATGCAGCATATAACGATGCAGCAATAATAAGATAAGCTATAGCTAAAAATACTTTTTTCATGGTAGAATTTTCCAAATCGCCCCTGATTTCTGCGCTATCAGCGGCATAAATAACAAAGTGCAAATCTAATAATATTAAGCAAGAAATATCTCTTCCCGTTTAGCTTATCTGATCGCAAAAATTTCAGCACCATTTTATATCTCTGCTCCGTTTGTTATTTATCGGGTTTAGCCCGGCAAATTGAAAGAAGCTTTCATTTGAAATTTTATCTTTGCAATTATTAATAATAGAGGCGCCGAGGTGCAATCCGGCTTATCTTTCCGTATTCTGCTTGTCGCCTTCTAAGCATCTTTAAAATGAAACTCTGGGATAAAGGAACACCTGTTAACAAGGCAATTGAAGAATTTACTGTTGGTAAAGACCGCGAACTTGATCTGTTTTTGGCAACGCACGACATTTTGGGTTCGATGGCACACGTAACGATGCTCGAGTCGGTTGGACTAATCGATAAGGATGAGCTGCCAACACTTCTTGCTGAGCTTAAGAATCTTTATGCCGTTGCCGAAAAAGGAGATTTTACCATTGAAGAAGGTGTTGAAGATGTACACTCTCAGGTTGAATTTATGCTCACCGAAAAACTGGGCGACCTCGGTAAAAAAATCCATAGCGGACGTTCGCGCAACGATCAGGTACTACTCGACCTGAAACTTTTTACCCGCGATGCCATCAAAGAAATTACTGAAACAACATCCGGTCTTATCGATGTTCTGTTAAAACGTGCCGAAGAAACAAAAGAAATTTTAATGCCGGGTTACACCCACTTGCAAGTGGCAATGCCATCATCGTTTGGATTGTGGTTTAGCGCCTATGCCGAAAGTTTGTCCGACGATTTGGAATTACTTTTATCTGCATTCAACATTACCAACCAAAACCCGCTTGGCTCAGCCGCCGGCTACGGTTCGTCATTCCCGTTAAACCGACAAATGACGACTGATCTTCTCGGATTTAAGAACATGAACTACAACGTGGTTTATGCACAAATGGGACGTGGAAAAGTTGAAAAAATTGTTTCGTTTGCCCTGGCTAATCTGGCAGGAACTTTATCGAAACTGGCTTACGATGTTTGTTTATTTATGAGCCAGAACTTCAATTTTGTAAGCCTGCCCACCGAGTTTACTACCGGCTCGAGCATTATGCCGCACAAAAAAAATCCTGATGTTTTTGAGCTAACGCGCGCTCGTTGCAACAAACTACAAGGTGTTCCGGCACAAATCGGCTTAATTATCAACAATTTACCAAGTGGCTACTTCCGCGATTTACAAATGGTAAAAGAAGTTTTTCTACCGTCGTTTAAAGAAATGAACGACTGCCTGAATATTGTTTCGCTGGCCATCGACAAAATGTCGGTAAATACTGATATACTCAACGACAGCAAATACGACTACCTCTTTAGTGTAGAAGAAGTAAACAAACTTGTTCTGCAGGGAATTCCTTTCCGCGAGGCCTACAAACAGGTAGGTGCACAAATAGAAAGTGGAAACTTTACGCCTGAAAAATCCGTAAACCATAGCCACGAAGGAAGTATCGGGAACTTATGTCTCGATAGCATTAAAAATAAAAAAGAGGAGATTGTTAATAAATTTCTATTTAACAAAATAGAAGAAGCAAAAAATAACTTATTGAAATAGCTCTTCAAGTAGCTGAAAACGTGACAAATGTCACAGTTTTAAAATATCCCATAAAAGCTTTTTAGTTTTTTATGATTTTTCTCAAGGTTAATTGTATGTTATTAAACACAATTAACACCTTAATAGATTGCAAATACACACCTCTTTAATTATTTTTGGTTTCACTTCGTAAGTAAATAAGGGATTTTCACTTACAGATTTGCAGTATTTTGGTATTGACAGCGCCAACTACTGCCTAGTGCGAATTTTAAAGAGAAAGGAAATAATGATGCAGACAAAAGAACCTGTAGCAAAGGGATTGTACCGCCCTGAATTTGAACATGGGAGTTGTGGTATCGGGTTTGTAGCGAACCTAAAGGGCAGAAAGAAACACAGTGTGATTTCTGATGCTTTATCGATGCTGGCTCGTATGGAACATCGCGGGGGTACCGGGTTTGATATTAAAAGCGGTGACGGTGCAGGGATACTACTACAAATTCCACACGAACTTTTTATGGAAGAATGTCCGAAAGAGGGC
Organism: Draconibacterium sp. IB214405; assembly: GCF_033963885.1. Classification (NCBI taxonomy): domain Bacteria; kingdom Pseudomonadati; phylum Bacteroidota; class Bacteroidia; order Marinilabiliales; family Prolixibacteraceae; genus Draconibacterium; species Draconibacterium sp. IB214405. The sequence continues at coordinate 1,136,980 of NZ_JAXBMA010000001.1, read as the reverse complement.
ATTAAATTACCTCAATTTGGAGAATATGGCGTGGCCATGATCTTCTTTCCGAAAGAGGACAGAAAACGTTCGGAGTGTAAAGATATTATCGGAAGAAACCTTAAGAAATTTGGTTTACCATACTTAGGTTACAGGAAAGTTCCGGTTGACAATTCAGATCTGGGTCGCGATTCGCTGGCTTCAGAACCATATGTACAACAGCTTTTTATAGGAAAACCTGACGGTATGTCGGTTGAAGAATTCGACCGCAAACTTTTTGTTTTCAGAAAATACACAGAAAAGCTGGTTCGCGAATCGGTTACCGGAATCGGTTATAACGGACTGAATATTATTTCGTGTTCGTATAAAACCATTATTTACAAAGGTCAGTTAACAACCGAACAGGTTACTCTATATTTTAAAGACCTTACAAATCCGTTGGCTGTGAGTGCTATTTCGTTGGTACACTCGCGTTTTTCAACCAACACTTTCCCCTCATGGAAACTGTCGCAGCCTTTCCGTTATATCGCCCACAACGGCGAAATCAACACCAACAAGGGTAATATTAACTGGATGCGTGCCCGCGAAGTGCTTTTGGAGTGCTCGGCATTTACAAAAGAAGAGTTGGAGATGATCTTCCCGATCTGCGATATCCGCGATTCGGACAGTGCCAACCTCGACATGGCCATTGAAATGCTTGTGTTAAGCGGCAGATCGTTACCTCATGTAATGATGATGCTTATTCCTGAAGCATGGCAAAATAATCCTGACATGGATCCGAAAAAGAAAGAGTTCTACGAATTCTATTCTGCAATGATGGAACCTTGGGACGGCCCGGCATCGGTATGTTTTACTGACGGTGTACTTGTTGGAGCAACGCTCGACCGAAACGGTTTACGTCCGTCGCGTTATTGTTTGACAGAAGACGATACGTTGATCATGTCATCAGAAACAGGTGCAATCGATGTTCCGCACGATCAGGTAAAAATTCGTGGTCGTTTGCAACCGGGGAAAATGTTTGTTGCCGATCTGGAACAAGGCCGTATTATTTCTGACGAAGAAGTAAAATCTGAAATTTGCTCAAGCCAACCTTATGGCGAATGGGTAAAAGAAAATATGACTTATCTGGATGAACTTCCTTTTATTCCTGATCTGGAATTAAAAGAGCCGGATAAGAAAACAGTATTTAAACGACAAAAAGCTTTTGGATTTACCCACGAAGATATTGAGGTGATCCTGAAACCGATGGCGATGAATGGAGGCGAAGCACTTGGCTCGATGGGAGCCGACAATCCGCTGGCTGTTCTTTCTGATCGTCCGGTGCATTTGTCGCACTACTTTAAACAATTATTCGCCCAGGTTACCAATCCGCCAATCGACCCGATCAGGGAGCGTATTGTAATGGACTTGAGAACCTACCTGGGAGGTTTCAAAAATATTCTGACAGAATCGCCAGAACATTGTCGCAGAATTGCAGTTCACCAACCGGTTTTAACCAACGAGCAGTTGATTAAGCTGGCTTATGTGGATCACACGCATTTCCAAACAAAAAAGATCAGTATTGTTTTCCATGCCGACGAAAAAGAAGGCACTCTGGAAACCAAACTCGAGCGTCTGTGTCAGTATGTTGAAGATGCTATTGACGAAGCTTATTCAATCATTTTATTGTCTGACTTTGCGATCAGCACCGACCATGCGCCGATTCCATCGTTACTGGCAGCTTCGGCTGTTCACCATCACCTAATCCGTGTTGGAAAGCGTGGTAAAGCCGATATTATTATGGAGGCCGGTGATGTACGCGAAGTTCATCATTTTGCAACTTTGTTGGGATATGGTGTTTCTGCTGTAAATCCATACATGGCCATCGACACCATCAAAAATTTGGTGAATGAAGGTGCACTTGGCGATTTGACCAAGGAACAAGCTATCCAAAACTATGTAAAAGCTATTGGTGGCGGTCTGTTGAAAGTGTTCTCAAAAATGGGTATTTCTACTCTGGCATCGTACCAGGGAGCACAGATTTTCGAAGCTGTTGGAATTAAGCAAGAAGTAATTGACAAATACTTTACCGGTACAGTTAGCCGTGTTGAAGGGCTTAGCCTTGATGACATTGCTAAAGAAGCAATGATGCGTCACCGAAAAGGATTCCCAACTCGTCAGGGCGGAGCAAAAGTCCTGGAACCCGGCGGTGAATACCACTGGCGTAAAGATGGCGAACGCCACTTATTAAGTCCTGAAGCCATTCAACTGATTCAGGAAGCAACAAGAAAAAACGATTACGAGAAATACAAAAAATATTGTAGTGTAGTTGACGATCAGGCAGAAGCCGCATTCACTTTACGTGGACTTATGGACTTTACTTCTGACCGGAAACCAATTCCACTCGAAGAAGTTGAACCGGCAGAAAGTATTCTTACCCGTTTTGCCACGGGAGCGATGTCGTTCGGTTCTATTTCGTGGGAAGCACACACAACGCTGGCCATTGCCATGAACCGCATTGGTTCAAAATCAAACTCTGGAGAAGGTGGTGAAGACCCGATTCGTTACACCAAGTTGCCAAATGGCGACGATATGTGTTCGGCTACCAAGCAGATTGCATCAGGACGTTTTGGAGTAAACAGCTACTACCTGAGCATGGCAAAAGAGCTTCAGATTAAAATGGCGCAGGGAGCAAAACCGGGCGAAGGTGGTCACCTTCCGGGTCATAAAGTAAATGGCTGGATCGGACGCACACGTAACTCAACTCCCGGAGTAGGATTGATTTCTCCTCCACCGCACCACGATATTTATTCGATCGAGGATTTGGCACAGCTAATCTTCGACCTGAAAAACAGTAACCGCGATGCACGTATTAACGTGAAACTGGTTTCTGAAACCGGGGTTGGAACTGTTGCCACAGGAGTTTGTAAAGCAAAAGCCGATGCCGTACTGATTTCAGGATACGACGGAGGAACGGGAGCATCACCTGTTAGTTCGATCAAACACGCCGGTTTGCCTTGGGAACTAGGATTGTCGGAAACACACCAAACACTGGTTCGCAACCGCTTGCGTAACCGCATTGTGGTTCAGTCCGACGGACAGATGAAAACATCGCGCGACCTTGCTATTGCAACATTACTTGGTGCCGAAGAGTGGGGAGTTGCAACAATGGCATTGGTTGTTGAAGGCTGTATTATGATGCGTAAATGCCACAGCAACACTTGCCCTGTAGGTGTAGCCACACAAAACGAAAGATTACGTGGTAAATTCAAAGGAAATCCTGATCACGTTGTAAATTACTTCGAATTCCTGGTTGAAGGGCTTCGTGAGATTATGGCAGAGCTTGGTTTCAGCACCATCAACGAAATGGTGGGTCAGTCGCAGTGCCTGAAGTTTAAAGACGACATTGATAACTGGAAATATAAAGGTCTCGACCTAAGCCCAATTCTTTACAAAGAAACAACGGGTGAAGAAGAAGGACTTTACTGCAGCAAAAAACAAGATCACCAGATGGAAGAAATTCTCGACTGGAAATTTGTTGAAGCTGCACAAAAAGCAATTAAAGACGGCGAAAAAGTGTCGGCAGAATTTGAGATCAAAAATATCAACCGAAGTGTTGGTACTGTTCTGTCGCACGAAGTAACCAAAGTACATAAAGGAGAAGGTTTGCCTGACGGAACGATCCATTTCAAAATGACAGGTTCAGCAGGACAATCGTTTGGTGCATTTGTTTGTAAAGGTATCGAGCTGGAAGTTGAAGGAGATGCAAACGACTATTTCGGAAAAGGTTTATCCGGTGGTCATTTATCGATCTACCCGGCTAAAAATGTACAGTTCATTCCGGAGCAAAACATTATTGTTGGTAACGTAAGTTTCTACGGAGCAACCGGCGGCGAAGCTTATATCCGCGGTGTTGCCGGCGAACGTTTCTGTGTTCGAAACTCAGGTGCACAAGTTGTTGTTGAAGGTATTGGCGACCACGGTTGCGAGTACATGACGGGAGGAAAAGCTGTTATTCTTGGAAAAACAGGACGAAACTTTGGTGCCGGTATGTCGGGCGGTGTTGCTTATGTTCTCGACATCGACGGAACTTTCCCGGGGCTATGCAACAAGGGAATGATTCAGCTGGAAAGAGTAACGGATAGTGCAGAACAGGAAGAACTGAAAGCAATGATCCAAAAACACCTGGACAAAACCGAATCAACGGTTGCTGAATATATTCTTTCCGACTGGGATGAGACTGTAGGCAAGTTTGTAAAGGTAATTCCTACCGATTACAAGCGCATGCTGAACTACATTGAAGAGGCCCGCAAAACGGGTAAATACGAAAAAGAGTCTGATGTTATTGACGCTGCATTTGATATGCATCTGGCTAACTTGTAATTTTTATAGACGCTAAGACATGGGAAAGCCAACAGGATTTTTAGAATATAAAAGAGTTTCCAATCCAACACGAAAAGTTGAGGAGCGCCTCAAAGATTGGAACGAGGTATACATATTACGCGATAAAGAAACTTGCGAAACTCAGGGTGCGCGCTGCATGGACTGCGGTGTTCCATTCTGTCATCGCGGGGCATTATTGCACAACGGCGCTTCGGGATGTCCGGTTTACAACCTGATTCCGGAGTGGAACGACCTGATTTATAAAGGTCGCTGGAAAGATGCATTGGAACGATTGCACCACACCAACAACTTCCCTGAATTTACAGGAAGAGTTTGTCCTGCACCTTGCGAAGCAGGTTGTGTGTTGGGAATTAACGAGCCTGCTGTTACTATTCACGACAACGAGCGTACCATTATCGACAATGGTTTCGAGCAAGGATGGGTTGTTCCTGAGCCACCGGAATCCCGCACAGGAAAATCGGTAGCCGTTGTAGGATCTGGTCCGGCCGGACTGGCATGTGCAGCACAGCTGAACAAAGCAGGTCATACCGTTACAGTTTTTGAGCGCGATGATCGTGTCGGCGGTTTGCTGATGTACGGTATTCCAAACATGAAACTGGATAAAAGCGTGGTACAACGCCGTGTTGACATACTGGAAGCTGAAGGAATTATTTTCAAAACGAATACTGAGGTTGGTAAAGACATTCGTACTAAAAAGTTGCTCGACGATTTTGATGCGGTTGTTTTAACCACCGGATCAACAAAACCACGCGACCTGAATGTTGAAGGTCGCGAACTGGATGGCGTACACTTTGCCATGGAATTTTTATCGGCCAACACAAAAAGTTTGCTCGACAGTAAACTGGAAGATGGAAATTACATCTCGGCAAAAGGTAAAAATGTAATTGTAATTGGTGGTGGCGATACCGGTACCGACTGTGTAGCCACATCCTTGCGCCACGGTTGTAAAAGCATTACTCAACTGGAGATTATGCCGCAACCGCCAAAAGAACGTAACACTGACGGTAATCCTTGGCCCGAATGGCCCGGCAACGAAAAAACCGATTACGGTCAGCACGAAGCAATTTTGGCAAAAGGAAAAGATCCTCGGAAATATTCGATAATGACCACAAAAATTGAAGGTGACAACGGCAAAGTAAAAGCCTTGCACACTGTTGAGGTGGAGTGGATTAAAACCGACAATGGCGGTAGAATGCCACAAGCGATACCAGGAACTGAAAGATACATTAAAGCAGATTTAGTTCTGTTGGCGATGGGCTTTTTAGGACCAGAAGATAAAATTGCTGAGGAAATTGATATGGAGCGCGATGCACGCTCGAATTACAAAGCCGAATACGGTGAATTTAAAACCAGCATTAAAAAGGTTTTTGCTGCCGGCGATGCACGCCGTGGACAATCGTTGGTGGTTTGGGCCATTAACGAAGGTCGTGCTGCTGCCCGCGAAGTAGACACCTACTTAATGGGCGACACTGTTTTGCCGTAAGGCAAACTAGTTCTGTGACAATATAAATTTAGAATTTAGCAGTAGTCGGATTCGACTATGTTATTTTATAGTGCAGTTTTTTCAGGAGTTCCGGCCGAACGAGGAAATCTATTATCCGAAACGAAATCACTTTCCCTTGACCAGAATGTGAAACGCCGGTTCTCCTTTTTTCTTGCAAAATTTTAATTCAAAATAAAGGGTTTCCCGGTTGGGAGGCCTTTTTTTTGTGGGAGTGATGAGTACATATTGTTAATAAGTCGGTTTAAGAATATCTAACCCGTACCGGGTTATCGGCAACAAGCCCCAACTCGCTTTTACTAAACTAAAATTCGTACCGGATTTTTTAATTAGCTGACCGAAAAACTCCATAAGAATTTGATTATAATAACTCAAATATACCGATTGAATTACAACCCCGTCGGGGTTGGATTATTATCTGGAAAAGCCTTGTATTTAAAAAGGGATAGCTGTCTTTTGTTATGCCGGAGGCATCAAATATTTATAGCTCCATTGAATAAAAAAGAATTCGACTCCGGCCGGAGTCGTACCATCCCCCTGTATTTGAATTTTCTATAAATATTTGAATCCACCGGATTCTTTTTTATCCGACCTATTGATGAATCCGAATCCACTCAACCGATGAATCATCCTTAAATTTAACCACCATAAATTTGCTGTGTAGCGGCCAAAAGATCAGTCGTTCCTGTTTAATCAGGTAATAAATGTAGTTTTCGTTGCTGCGGTCGGGTTCGCCAAGTAAATTTAGAATTTGTGGTTTCTGAAGCGTTCGGATCGTATCGTTATAAACAACCTCATTCACCATTTTATCACGATAAGGATATTTTCTCCCCTTTTTTGTATCCCACTTTGTTTTGTCAAAAACCAACTCACTTGTCGGTTTATCCAACATGCCTTTTTCGTAATTCTTAACATCAGAATTGCATGAGATACAAAAAACAAAAACGAGGATGCTCAATACTCTTATCGGTTTCATTTGCCGAGTAGGTTATATGGTTAGCTCAATTCCCTCAGGGCGTGTATGTTTCCAACGACGGTGCGACCACAGATAATATTCAGGCGTTTCCCTGATCACTTCCTCCATCTTGCGAATGTAAGTCAACAGAATATCTTTCGATTCTACTTTCGACGGATCTTCAAACAGCTGCGAAAAGTTTGCTTCGTAGTGTCCTCGTTTTAACTTTTTCAGATGCAGGAAAAATATGGGCTGGTTCGTTTTAATGGCAATTTTCTCCGGGCCTGTAAAAAATGGTGCTTCGCGGTTTAAAAACATGGTCCAGAATGGTGAATTTGCCGGTGGTGTTTGGTCGGCCGCCAACCACAGAGCAGCAGGTTCGCCGCGTTTTACGTATTGAATGGCAGCACGTGCCGATTTATGTACCGGCACCGATTCGCCTCCCCATTTACTGCGCGAGTGTTCAATAAACTTCTCAAAAGCCATGTTGCCACGAATCGGGTTTACAATCATCAGCAGTTTATGCGCTGATTTTGTTTGAATAGAACTGCACCATTCCCAGTTGTTGTAATGAAATCCAAGCAGCATAAGACTTCTGCCCTCAGCAGCATATTTTTGCGGCAATTCCAATCCGGTAACTTTTAAACGTTTATCCATCTGCCTGACACTCATACTGTGCAACTTAATCGTCTCCAACGAAAAATCGCAGAAATGACGGTAATAGCGCGTCATTATCGCATTTATTTCCTGATCGTTTTTTTCAGGAAAAGCATGGCGCAGGTTATCCTGAATCACCTTTTTTCGGTAACCAATTACATAACGAACAATGAGGTAAAAAAAGTCGGAAATGCCGTAAATCACCCAAAAGGGCAAAATAGAAACTAACTTAAGCAGCAGCACTAATAAGCCGTTTAACAGGCGTTTAAAAAATCCTTCGTGATAACGTTTGTCTTTTTTACGTAAACTTTCGTCAACCATTCTGTAAAATCTTATTGAATTAAAGCCGTCCCTTCCGGACGTTTGTGCTTCCATCGTTTGTGGCTCCAAAGATAATACTCCGGATTCGATTTTATGACCTCCTCCATTTTTTCGATGTAGCGCAACAAAATCTCCTTATCATCCATTTTAGCGGGTTCTTCAACCAGCAACTCATAATGATACTGATACTTGCCCCTTCCCAATTTTTGTGCGTACTGAAAAAATACAGGTTGATTTGTTTTTCGGGCGATTTTAACCGGCCCTGCGAAAAACGCAGCTTCACGATTCATAAACATGGCCCACAATTGTGAGCTGGCCAACGCACTTTGATCGGCAATCAATCCCAACACAACTGGTTCCGTTTTCCCAAAATACTGAAAAGCAACCTTTGCTGCACGTCCCATTTGCACGGCTTCTCCACCCCACTTTTGACGGGCATTTTGCAGAAAATCGTCCATGGCTGCGTTATCGCGCATTTTGTTGTAAACCATTAGCAAACGGCAAGTCAGTTGCTGTTGCAAAGCACTCGACCATTCCCAGTTATTGTAATGAAAAGCCAGCAAAATTGCACCATTTCGTTCCTTTGCCATCGCATCTAATTCTTCCGTTCCTGAAAAAGTTATACGCTTTTGAAGCTGTTTTTCCGACAAATGATAAAGTTTAATACTCTCCAACGACACATCGCAGAAATAACGGTAAAACTTATTTCGAAGAATCAGAATTTCGTTTTCACTTTTCTCAGGAAAAGCATGTTTTAGATTTTCGGTTATTACATTGCTGCGATACTTTACGAGGGCTTTTATTACCACGTACAACACATCCGAAAGAAAATACAAACACCCAAAAGGAAGCAACGCAATGGCTTTTAACAACACAACCACAGTCCATTTTCCCGGGTTACTGAAAAAACCTGATGACTTTTGATTTTGAATTTTCTTTTTGCTCATTGCGTGTACTGCAAGCCCTGTTTAAATAGCTTAAAAAGGAGTTTCAAAACTACACTTTTATACCAATACTACATTAAAATAAGCCTTATTATTTCGTTCTTTTAAGCTTATACTTCGTTTAAAAATATCGACAGAACCTGGCTATGCCTCAATTTTTTGCCTTGTCTAAGCTCAAAATATTCAAAACAATTTAAGACTAATTTTAAAATAGAATTGGTATGCTTACATTAGCTAAAAATATTTTTATATTCGATTGATGAAAACTAGAGATATGAAAACAACACTCGCACTAATTCTTCTTTTAACAGGGATTACAACAATGGCTCAAAATACATTTATTGCACACCGCGGAGCCTCGTATCTTGCTCCTGAAAATACGGTTGCTTCGGCTAAACTGGCATGGGAATTAGGAGCCGACGCAGTTGAAGTTGACGTGCACCTGTCGAAAGACAACCGGGTGATTGTTATTCACGACAAAGACACAAAACGAACCTGCAGCGGAAAAACAAACCTGACCATTGCAAAAACACCTTCTATTTTATTGCGCGATCTGGATGCCGGTTCGTGGAAAGGGGAAGAATTTAAAGGCGAAAAGTTACCATTCCTGTCAGAAATTATTGAAACAGTTCCCGAAGGCAAAACACTGGTTGTTGAAATTAAAGCAGGAGGCGACGATATTATTCCTGCACTGCGCCGAACCATTGACAATAGTGAAAAAATCGATCAAATTGTTTTTATCAGTTTTGGATGGGAAACTATCATTAACACCCACAAGGAATTTCCGGATAACAAATGTTACTGGTTAAGTTCGATAAAACCGGGAATAAAGAAAAAAATGGAAGAGGCTGCTGCGGAAGGACTCACCGGCGTAAACTTAAAAAACTCAATTATCGACGAGGAAATTGTGGCACAGGCAAAAGATCTAAATCTGGAAGTTCTATCTTGGACAATTGATAATCCGGAAGAAGCACAACGCCATACCGATATTGGCGTGACAGGAATTACAACCAACCGCCCAAAATGGTTAAAAGAACAAATGAATCAATAAAAAGGGCTGCCTTTTTTTGAAAGACAACCCAACGTTTCTGACGTTTTCTGAATACTTTTTTCTGTATTCTAACAGCTTTATTTTCCTAAATACATTTCAAAAGTAGCTGATAATTCTGTTAAGACGACTTAACTAAGGCAAATTATTGTTAAACAAGATTTAGGAATGTTAAAAGTGTTAAATCACTCGGAATGATTTCGTGCAACAGTCAATTGGAAGGCTCCTTTACCAATGAGTTTCGATCGTTCAACCGTAAAACCACTTGCAGGCAAAATGGCATTTAAACCACCTGCCCGGTTATAACTTTTAAAATTACGGTTGTGCTCAATCCCTGCCAGAAATTCGGCCACTTTACTTCCCGCACCAGCATAGTTTCTGGGTAAAGGAACAGCATAATCCAACACAACTAATTTTTTTGATACCTTTTTTACCTCTGCGAGAATGACCTTATGAAGGCTCGGATCGAACTGGTGTAAAGCCATAGAAAGTATGGCCACATCAAATTTCTGCTGATAAAAAGAACTTAGGTCGGTAGCGTCGCAAACAACAAACGAGGCGTTGCTAATATTTTCCTTTTTGGCTTTGTTAGTAGCATAACGTATCATTGATGCCGAAAGATCAATACCGGTAACCGAACTTGCTGTATCTGCCAGCTCAAACAACTGAGCACCGGTTCCGCAAGCGATATCAATTACCGTATCGCCTTTTTCAATTTCCAGAGCCAGGCGTTTCCGCAAATTTCCCAACAGCGGATCGATAATTGTGCTATAAATAAAACCGGTTTCCAACATTTAATTTGTTTTTATACTTTTAAAAAACTCCCAAATTTCATCACATCCATTAATATCTTCATTCATATTCCCAATCAGCTTTTTCGGCAAATATTGTCGTGTGCCCGGCCAGGTATGGCCACCATTTTCAATGCGAATATTTATTACCCGGATGCTTGCATCTTTTGGATTCTGCCAAACCGTTTTATGCGCCGTACAATCGTCTGCTTTATTTATATTGGGTAATTCTTTTTCTTCTGTCAATTCAAAACAGCCGTTTTGATCTTTCCAGAAATTAACGCTTTTGTCAACGCTTACCACCTCTCCTCTTTTTTGTTTTAAAACCATTACCGGTCCTCCATTATAAGGAACCAGCGGATCGGCAGTGCCACAAATAAACAGCACCGAGACAGGATTTTCAGGAACCATTTTTTGCTGATCTTCGCTCATATTTGCCGCCACCACTCCAATGGCTTTAAAAACTTCGGAGCGTTCCAATGCCAGACGCTGCACCATAAATCCACCGTTCGAAATTCCACAGGCAAAAATACGTTTCTTGTCAATCGAAAGTTTTTTGTCGAGATCGTCGATCATTACATCAAAAAAGCCCACATCGTCGATATTTAATCTTCGGGCGACAGCCAGCGTATCGCGATCGCCATCGTTCCATCCTTTTTTATAACCATTCGGGTAAACGGCGATAAATCCATCGCGCGTGGCCAGATCATTAAACCGGTAACGTGTAAAATGTGGCATTCGGCCGGCTCTTCCACCTCCGCCATGCAGAATAAATACTACAGGATAATTTTTCCCTTCATCATAATCTTCAGGTACAAAAAGTTCGTAAGTGCGCTCCAATCCATCAACATCAACCTGCATTGTTTCCGTCCATCGTTGTGCGAATGAAAATTCGGCAAAAAAAACAAACATTATTGAAAGCAGGATTTTGTACATTTCAGGCTTTTACTTTACTTCATAAACTCTATGAAGCTTTTTTTGTTGTAAACTGTGTTTAAAAATAACTATAATGAAGAACATCCTGATTTTAAGTATCATCTCTTTGCTTTTATTCTCCTCGTTTAAATCCGACAAACCTGCCTACCTTCTCTATAATAAAGAAGGCAAGCCGGCGAAGTACGAAAAAATGCTGAAGGCTATCGAGGACGCCGATATCGTTTTGTTTGGCGAGTTACACGACAATCCAATTTCGCACTGGTTACAAATGGAACTTACAAAAGAACTGTATCAACAAAACGGTAAAAACCTAGTTTTGGGTGCCGAAATGTTTGAAAGCGACAACCAGGTGATTATGGATGAATACTTGTCGGGGAAAATATCGAACCGGAATTTTGAAGACGAAATTCGTTTATGGCCCAATTACAAAACCGACTACAAACCTTTGGTAGAATTTGCCAAAGACAGCGGACTGTATTTTGTGGCAACCAATGTTCCGCGCCGTTATGCATCGTTAGTAAACAAACAGGGTTTTGAAGGGCTGGAAGAATTATCGGACGAAGCAAAAACCTATTTACCTCCACTGCCACCGGCTTACGATTCAACGCTGAATTGTTACGCCAGCATGATGAAAATGGAAGGAATGGGAAGTCATGTAACATCTAATTTCCCAAAAGCCCAGGCGATAAAAGATGCTACTATGGCACATTTTATCCTGAAAAACTGGGAACCGGGAAAGGTGCTTTTGCATTATCACGGTGCCTACCATTCGCAAAATTTTGAAAGTATTTTCTGGTATCTAAAACATGAAAACCCAAATCTGAAAATTGTAACGATACATTCGGTTACTCAGGATGACATTTCGGAGCTGACTGAAAAAAACACCGGACTGGCTGATTTTACGATTTGTGTGGATGAAGATATGACACGGACGAGATAAAAGGAAAAAGCAGGATCCGGATTCCTGCTTTTATGAATTTCGTGTGACCGGAGAACGTCTTTATTCTCGTTTTATGCTTTTTTAAAGCTTCTGCAAGTTATATCACGAATGCCTAAAAGTAAATACCTAAAATTGGGTATTTTTGCGTACATTGCCAGTTGGGAATTTCACACATTTGTTCAGCCATGGACGAAAAGAGTATTAACAAGATAAAAAAAGCCTGGGAGCCTAATAAGGTTAAAATTCCGGTAAAAACGGAGTTATACCTCAATATAATTGAGCAAGTAGTGAATTTATTCACTCCGGGAAGTTTCTATTATTACATCATGAACTTTGGGACCTTCCAGATGGATTACGTTGATGCGCGAATTGAAACGGTTTTAGGTGTAAACATTAAAGACTGGAATCTTGAACGGATGTTTGAGCTGGTGCACCCCGAAGATCAGGCACAAATGCACCGAAAAGAAGCAAAAGCGATAGAATTTATCCTTAACCGGATTCCAAAAGAACAAATATTAAAATATAAAGTCGTTTATCTTTTACGTCTGCGTCATGCCAACGGAAACTACAAAACCATTTTGCAGCAGTCGAAAGCATTGACACTTTCAGAGGACGGCAAGGTGCAACAGGTTTTAGGTATTCACACCGACGTAACTCACCTGAACATGGCTATCGATCATAAGATTTCATTTATTGGCGATGGTTTGCCATCCTATTATTCGCTATCAACCGATGACGAATTTCATCCGGAAGAGCTCAACTATCATACGCTTTTCACCACACGCGAAATAGAAATACTTGCCAATATTGCCAAAGGAAAAACATTTGCCGAGATAGCCGAAGTTTTAAATATCTCGCCGCACACTATTAATACCCACAAAAAAAATATTCTGAAAAAAACCGATTGTAATAACACCACCGAACTCATTGCCCGTTGTGTTCGCGAAGGAGTGATTTAACTACTTGTAGAAATTCATTTCCTCCAGATATTCCCAGCTTTTTTGCGGAAGAAAATGCCTCACATCCTTTCCTTCCTTTATGGCTTTACGAATAAACGATGACGAAATTTCCATCAACGGAGTATCACCTACAATTGTGATATTTTTCTCAACCTGAACTTTCTTTGGATCAAAACCGGGACGCGGATACACAATTATTCCGTAGTCGTCGATAATGGTTTCGAAATTCTTCCACTTGTGAAAACTCTCGAGATTATCCGAACCCATCAATATTTTAAAACGATAGTTTGGATGCTGATCTTTTAAATAGGCCAACGTATCAACGGTGTAACTGGGTTTTGGCAAACTGAATTCGATATTTGAAGCCCGAAAACGATCGTCACCTTCAATTGCGCGATGAACCATTTCCAGTCGCTGGTAATCATCCAAAAGATTTTTTTTCTTTTTAAGCGGATTGTGCGGCGAAACGACAAACCAAAGCTGGTCGATGTCGGTGTATTCAACCATATAATTTGCAATAGCCAAATGCCCGATATGAATGGGATTATAGCTTCCGAAATAAAGCCCAACCGTTAACTGCAGATTGGTTTTAGGTGCGAGTATGTCGGTAACGATGTTACTCATGCGAAATCAATTTCAACTACCAAAATACGAATTTAATTGTCATTTCGAGAGAGTGGAACGAACGAGAAATCTTTTGATCGAAGCTACGAAAGTAACAGATATCTCACTTCGATCGAAATGACAGAAAATCAATTTCGTTATTTCTTCAGAAATTCAGTGATAACCTTTTCGGCTTCCGTAATGGCCTCCTCCAATTTATCGTTTACAATTACTACATCAAATTGTGAAGCAAAACTCAACTCGTGCTCGGCTTTTGCCACACGCATGGCAATTTTTTCTTCACTGTCGGTTGATCGTCCAACCAAACGGTTACGCAACTCTTCAACCGAAGGCGGTTGCACAAAAACGGCCAGCGCCTCATCGCCATAGTATTTTTTAATATTCAGGCCACCAACCACATCAACATCAAAAACCACATTTTTGCCTTGCTCACGAATTCGTTCAACTTCGCTTTTTAGGGTGCCGTAACTGGTTCCTTTATAAACTTCTTCCCACTCGAGGAACTCTTCGTTTTCCACTTTTGCCAAAAACTCTTCACCCGACAAAAAGTAGTAATCTTTTCCGTGCGTTTCGGTGTGGCGCGGTTCACGACTGGTTGCCGATATTGAAAATTCAAGATCGAAACCTTGTTGTAATAAATGTTTTACGATGGTAGTTTTCCCTGCTCCCGATGGAGCTGAAAATATGATTAATTTTCCTTTCATGATTTTTAGCTACTAGCTGCCAGCCACAAGCCGCAAGCTTTTTTCGACTACAGCACGTTCAATAATTGTTCCTTTACGCGCTCCAAATGGTCTTTCATCTGCACAACGATACGTTGAATATTGGTTTCGTTGGCTTTTGATCCGATGGTGTTGATTTCGCGACCAATTTCCTGCGAAATAAAACCAAGCTTTTTACCCAATGCGCCATTCTGTTTTGCCGTTTCAAAGAAGTACTCGCAATGGTTAGCCAAGCGAACTTTCTCTTCGTTGATGTCCAGTTTCTCTAAATAGAAAATCAGTTCCTGCTCAAAACGGTTTTCATCGACATTACCATTCATTTTCAGTGCCTCCAGGTTATCCGTCAGGCGTACTTTTAATGCATCGATTCGTTGTTTTTCGAATGGCTCGATTTGTTTTAATAAATTACTGATGCTTTCAACATTACCAAGAATATCCGCCTCAAGTGCTTCGCCTTCTGTTGCACGGAAATCGTTAATATCGCTTAGTGCCGCAAGAATATTGGCATAGATAGTTTCCCACTCTGATTCGTCGAGTGTTTCGTACTCGGTTTTCACCACATCGGGTAAACGCATGGCTGCCTGTAATGTACTTTGATCAACATCCAAACCAAGTTCTTTACTTATATCACTCAGGTGGTGGTAATAACCTTTTAAAATCGACTCGTTGATTTTTGAATTGGTTTCATCGCCCAGGTTTTCCACATAAATGTTAAAATCAACCTTTCCTCGCATCAGTTTTTCGGCAATCGCCTTACGAATTATAATATCCTTTTCGCGGTACAAGGCGGGAGTACGGGTATTAATATCGATCTGTTTACTATTAAGCGATTTAATTTCGATGGTAATCTTTTTGTTGTTTACCTCGAATTCAGCTTTACCAAAGCCGGTCATTGATTTTATCATGTGAAAATATTTTTCTACGAAATTAATATTAAAGTCGGAAGTCGGAAGACCGAAGCCTGAAGTTTTTATAAAATCGCTCCCGAACCAATCAGTTCATCTTCAAGGTACCAGGCAGCAAATTGCCCCGAGGTTATTCCGCGTTGTTCGTTTTCGAACAGAAACCAGGCACCGTCTTCTTTCATATGAATCGTTCCTTTTTCCAGTGGCTGACGGTATCGAATACGGATATCAAAATCGCGCTTTTCGCCAACCTGCATTTTCAAATCGGGACGAATCCAGTGCACATTTTCAGTAGCCACAAACAATCCTTTGCGGTATAAACCGGGATGCTCAAAACCTTCGCCTACGTATATTATATTGCGTTTTACATCTGTTCCAATTACAAATAGTGGCTCTTTGCGGCCACCAATATTCAGTCCTTTTCGCTGCCCAACAGTATAAAAGTGTGCCCCCTGGTGTTCGCCGATCACTTCGCCATTCCATGGTTTATACGGAAAATGGAAACACAGTTTTTTATAGTTTTCTTCCGAAACTTCAAGCTGTTTTTTCTTTTCCATAAATTTGGCAGGAATCTCGATTACATTTCCAACTTTGGGCTCCAACTGTTGCTGCAAAAAGGTCGGCAAATCAACTTTACCAACAAAACAAATTCCTTGTGAATCTTTACGCTCGGCAGTTGGCAGGTTTTGCTCACGTGCAATTTCGCGCACCTCTGGCTTCAGCAATTCTCCCACCGGAAACATTGCTTTCGAAAGCTGTTTCTGATTTAGCTGACACAGGAAATAGCTCTGGTCTTTATTCGGATCTTTTCCCGCCAAAAGCTGATGAATGGTCTGTCCATTTACTTCAACCTCCGATTTTCGGCAGTAATGACCTGTTGCCACAAAATCAGCATCAAACTTCAGGGCCTCCTCCATAAAAGTATCGAACTTAATCTCGCGGTTACAAAGCACATCAGGATTTGGCGTGCGCCCGGCCTGATATTCGGCAAACATATAATCCACCACGCGCTTTTTATAATCCTCACTTAAATCGACAATATGAAACGGGATATCAAGCTTTTTGGCAACCATTTTGGCAATCAACGAGTCTTCTTCCCAAGTACAAGAACTTGTAAGAACTCCTTCGCGTTCGCGGTAGTTAATCATAAACAAACCAATCACCTCATGCCCCTGTTCTTTCAACAGCCAGGCCGCCACACTCGAATCGACACCTCCGGAAAGTCCAACTACTACCCTGCTCATTTATACATTTTTAGGGCTGCAAAAATACAATGAAAAAGCGAAAAGGCAAAGATTACGGCTTATCTGTTAAAACGGAATTGAAAAACCTAGCATTGGAATGATGACAAAACCACCCATATCTTCCGCTATTGGGATAACTCCCATAAAATCGAGAGCTGCTTTTTTAATGATCCACCGGCCACCCAATCCGAGGATAACACCCGAAGAATCATCAAAAGGTAAAATATAATTCTCGGAAATAAAGTACATCCTTGGTGTAGTCCGGATCAATGTACTTACGTTTATCAATGGTGCATTTGCCATTTCACCGTCGGCAAATCCGTAGGCCAATCCCAACGATATATTTTTATCCCGGCTTCCAAAAGTTGTCGTTCCGTACAATAAACCGAATGTGGTAAAATCGTCTCCAAGAACAGTACCGGCCAAAACGCCTGCTCCAATATTAAACTTATCGGGTTGAATCGGAATGGATACTTTGGGAGAAATAAATATCGGCGTAGGTGAACCATCAAATAAAAAAAGTGGAATAATGCCTGCTCCAATGGAGAAATTATCGGTAATTCCCACCGAAAACTGATTCCAGAGCACCCATATATTTTGGTAATATCCCTCTCCTTTTTTTAGCCCGTAACCATTGGAACCCCAAAAGTATCTTGTTGCCTGAGGATTTTCAAACCAAAGCTGCCCATCTTTAATCTGATCAGGCGATACTAGTGTCCTGGATTTAATGTCGTTTTTAGAAATTGTGAGTTTCCCCAGAGATTTTGTCTCCAGAATAATTATTTCTGCATCTTCATCTACGATTTGCCCAAAAAATTCATTTCCGTCACTGGTTTCAATTTTTACAATACTTGAATCCTGCATTTGGGCAAAAAGAACCTGAGAGCAAAAAAACATGGAAATACATAAAAGAAGAGTCGTGGTTTTCATTGGGTATGAATTTTGGTTAAATAATAGTGGTCTTAATCAAAGATACAACATAATTATATATAAGCTAGCAAATACAATAAATAGTGACTCAAAACGACACATACACGGAAACAAAACCACTATCACGCTGAAAAACAACACCATGAATCACAAGATTTACTCTTTTGTGATACTTCTGTGATAAACCCAAACTACCTTTCGCCTGTTCAATTAAGAAAACAATATCATGGAAAAGGCATTGATCATTGAAGACGACAAGGATATTTCCGAATTGGTTGCCATTCATCTGGCCGATATGGACCTGGAAGTTGACAAAGCATTCGACGGAAAAGATGGTTTAATGAAGGCGCTGAACAACCAGTACCGATTTATTTTGCTAGATCTTCGGCTTCCCCATCTCGACGGTTTTGAGATTTGTAAACGGCTGCGAATGGAAAAGGTGAATACACCAATATTAATGCTCACATCGAAATCGGAAGAGATCGATAAAGTACTCGGACTTGAAATGGGTGCCGACGATTATATCTCAAAACCATTTGGTATTCGCGAGCTTTTGGCCCGGATAAAAGCTGTTCTCCGCCGTTACGATTCTTCACAAAAGAATGACGAAACAGCAGAAAAAGAATATCGTTTCGAAGATCTGTATATTAATGAAGGAATGCGGATTGTGGAATTAAACGGAAACAGAATTGAACTTTCGCCAAAAGAATTCGACCTGCTGATTTACCTGGCGGCGCACCCGGGAAGAACGTACACGCGAATGCAGTTACTCAACCAGATTTGGGGTTACGAATTCGAAGGATTTGAGCACACGGTAAACTCGCACATTAACCGTTTGCGCTCGAAGATAGAGACCAATATGAACGAACCGCAATATATTCTTACGACCTGGGGAGTTGGATACAAATTCAGAGAAAATTAAAAGCAAGACAAGATGAAGACAAAAATATTTAACCGTTTATACCTCCAGGTTTCAGCCATATTTTTGATTGTATTAATTATGTTTACGGCCATTGCGCTGTATATTTCGGTGCAATCGTCGGCCAACTATTCGGTGGAGGTGAACCAGCGTTTGAACCGTGACCTGGCCACCAGCACAGTTGAAGTTATTCAGCCGCTGATGAAAGACGACATTGCCAGCGACGAGGCCATTGCCGACATCATGCACTCGATGATGGTAATCAACCCCATCGTTGAAGTGTATTTACTTGATCCCAATGGAAAGATACTCAATTACGTTGCACCTGAGAAAGTCGTTAAACTCGAAAGCGTAAACCTGGAACCGATCAAAGAATTTATTGCCGATCCGGATCATAGCATTATTTATGGTGACGATCCCCGAAATCCGGGAGAGTTTAAAACATTCTCGGCTGCCACCATTACGGAAGATAATGTTTTAAAAGGATACATTTATATTGTTTTGGCCAGCCAGGAATATGTTTCGGCAGCGCAAACTGTAATCGGCAGTTACATTCTGGGGCTGTCTATCCGCTCGGTTATCATTATTCTGATTATTTCGGTGCTGGTGGGTCTGCTTGCCATTTGGTTTATTACCAAAAAACTGAACCCTATCATTGACGGAATTCAGGAATTCGAAAAAGGAAATCTGGCATCGAGAATTGCTGTTGAAAGTGAAGGCGAATTAGACCGCATTGCCCTTGTTTTTAACCAAATGGCCGACACCATTGAACAAAACATCAGCGAATTGAAAGGTGTCGATAATCTACGACGCGAACTGATAAGCAATGTATCGCATGATCTGCGAACGCCGGTGGCATCAATCCAGGGTTATGCCGAAACACTAATCCTGAAACAGGATAATATTTCGGATGACGAACGCAACAAATACCATCAGATCATTTTTAAAAGTTGTGGTCGTTTGCAGCGACTAGTGGAAGAGTTATTCGAGTTATCGAAACTCGAAACCAACCAGATAGAACTGCACACCGAGCCATTTTCCATTTCTGAGTTGGTGTACGATATCGTAAATAAATACCGTATTCTTTCACAAAAGAAAGGTATTAACATCGATACGGTAATCGCGAAAAATGTCCCTGTGGTAGAAGCTGATATTTCGCTGATTAACCGGGTATTACAAAACCTGATCGATAATGCGATGAAATTCTGCCGCGAGGGCGATAGTATTCATATCGAAATTGATGCAAAACAACCTGAAAAAGTAGAAATCCGTGTGGTAGATTCCGGCCCGGGAATTAAACAGGAAGACCTTCCGAACGTATTTCAGCGCTACTTTAAAGGACGTAACGATGAACACGGCACAGGCCTCGGACTGGCCATCGTTAAAAAGATCATGGACCTGCATCATTCGAAAATCAGGGTGCAAAGCCAGTACGGAAAAGGGGCAAAATTTATCTTCGATCTTCCGATAGCTTTTTCAGCATAATTGAACATCAATCCAGGTAAGAAATAAATCTTTTCACTGCTGTCCGATAAAAATAAATACATACAAATAGATTGCTTCACTTCGTTCGCAATGACAAACTGAATGGGAAAGTGTAGGGCAGCGGACAGGAGAAAATCCTGCCGGAACCACTTTCGTTGATGTCCGCTACCGGTATTTTTACGACTAATCGTCATTGCGAGGGAGCTTGTGACCGAAGCAATCTTAAAATTTTACCACACCATAAAAAAGTTTATAAAAGCTTGAAATCCTTGTGACTTTGTCGTGATACTTTCTTCGGAATTTTGATTTCAGATAACATTAAAATCTAAAAAAATGAAAGCATTACGATTTACAATGGTCGCAGCTTTGGCTGTATTACTTTTTACACAATGTGAAAAGGACGAAATGATGGAACCGGAAACAAAAAGCGGAACCTTACCCGATGTTGTTCCGGCAAAAATGTACACTATAACAGTTGAAAACGTGTCGGTGCACTACAACTATTTTGAGGCAGGAGCTGAATTTGGCGTTACCGGCGGCGATGCAGCACCTCCGGCTCATCCCGGCGAAACGATTACGGTGAATTTTCATGCCGGACCAAATCACAAATTATCATTTGCATCGATGTACGGTGCATCGAACGACTGGTTTTATTCACCCGGCGATGACGGAATTGAACTTTTCCCCGGTGGATCGGCACTGGAAGGCGATATTACCAACATGATTTATTTGTGGGATGCCGGAACAGAGGTTGACGGATCGACAAGCGACGAAGAAGAAAGTAACCCGATTGGCATGGTTTCTACCACTGAAGAAAACATTCAGGTACTGCTTGACTACTCAGGTGAAAGCATGTTTACGTTAACAATTAACGTTTTGCCCGGATCGGCAACACCACTTTCTCCGGTTGCATGGGTTGTTCATTCAATGGATCAACATCCGATTTTTATGGAAGGTGAGCTGGATTATGGAATGGGGCTGGAAGCATTGGCAGAAACCGGAAATGCGGGTCCGCTTGGTGAGTACCTTGAAATGCACAGCGGTTATGTTTCGCCAATAGCTCCCGTACTTTGGGCAGTGCACGAAAAAGATGAAATGCCAATTTTTACCAATAACACTCCTGACCGTGGAGAAGGATTGGAACTATTGGCAGAAACCGGAAATCCGGGTGATTTGGCTGTCAGTTTAGTTGGAATGGGATATAATGCCGGAGCTTACGCAATTCCTGATGGGGGGAATAGTGCAGGGCCACTTTTTCCTGGCGATAAATACACTTTTAGCATCGACGCTAAACCAAACCAGTACCTGAGTATTGCGAGTATGTTGGGTAATTCAAATGATATTTTCTTTGCCTTTGGCGACAGCGGAATTAAACTGAATTTCGGAAACGCAGATCAGGACATTACCGATGAAGTGATGTTGTGGGATGCCGGCACAGAAGTGAACGAATACCCGGGAACAAAATCGATGGATGAAGATGAAGGAGGAGTAGTTCGTTTGCTTGACGACGGCTTCACCTACCCGGATGTAAATAAAATTATTAAGGTAACAATTCGGAAGAGTAAGTAAACGAGGGAAGTTGTAGAGAGGGAATCCGCCGGTGAAAGCCGGTGGATTTTTTATTGTTTCTTCAATCGGTTGGTGCCAAAACAAGCCATTTCACGCTCCGGAAAACCGACATCGAAAACCGTTTCAATTTCGTTGTCGCCTAAAATATTAATCGTAAAACGTGCCCGGCCTCCCGGAACAAAGTTTTCAATTCGTTCGGTTTCAAAAACCAGTTGCTCTGGTGTTGAAATGGAATCATTCAAAGCATATTCGGTAAAATAACCTTCGTTGTGGTATTGACGAAACATTACCACTTTTCTCGCGCTGTCGAAACTTATAATTCCTTTATCGTCGTGTTTTTCTCCTTCGGCATTTTGTGGTGTTGGTTCAAACTCCGAATGGTGTTTAACTTCGATGTATTGTTTGTTCATCAGCCACGAATAATCGGCAGTTATCTGAGATTTTGCATTGCCAAAACCTTCGCCGGTTCCTTCCCAGTGACCAATAATAGTTTCAAAACGACTTAGTGGATTTTCCTGTGCAAATAAGCTAAATGAAGCTAGAACTAAAATGAAAGTGGCTAGTCCTTTCCAATTCATTATTTCTTTTTTTTGTGGTACGACTGACGGTGTTTGTGCTGGCTGTTTCCCTTTTTGTATTTATGAAATTTCCCGTGTTTGTTCTTTTTCTTTTTAGAAGGTGCTCTCCAAGCCGGACCTTCACCAAACTGCTCGGGCAATGGAATTTTAAAAACCTCGCGCTCGATCAACTCTTCAATACGATGAAACTTGTACATGTCGTCTTCGTTCACCAGCGTTAGTGCCACACCTGTTGAGTCGGCACGGGCAGTACGTCCAACGCGGTGTACGTAATCTTCAGCATCGCCCGGCACGTCGTAATTGATTACCAGGTTAATGTCTTTAATGTCGATACCACGGCTCATTACATCGGTAGCCACCAAAATACGAATGCGCCGTGAACGAAATCCGTTCAGCACATTTTCGCGTTCGCGCTGCTCCAGATCCGACGAAATAGCTTCAGCCTGAAAACCATTCTTTTTTAATTTTCGAGCCAGCTCGTTGGTAACCCGTTTTGTTGAGCAGAATATGATGACACTGCTGTAATCGGGATTCTCTGAAATGAGGTGCGCAACCAAGTCGTTTTTCTGTTTATCGTAAGTGAGGTAAGCGGCCTGCAGTACTCCTTCTGCCGGTTTCGACAGCGAAATATTTATTTCTTTTGGTTTATTCAGAATTTCCGATGCCAGCTTCCTGATTTTAGGTGCCATGGTTGCACTGAACATCAGCGTTTGGCGCTCCTTTGGCAGGTACGAAATAATCTTTGTAATGTCTTCGTAAAAACCAATATCCAGCATTCGGTCGGCCTCATCAAGAATCAGAAATTCGATCTTGTCAAATTTTACGTAGCCCAGGTTGAGGTGAGATATCAATTTTCCGGGAGTCGCGATAATAATATCAGCTCCTTTTGTAAGTGCCTTTTTTTGTTGTCCCCATTCGTCGCCATCGCCACCGCCGTACAATGCAATGGAATGAATGCCCATGGTATAACCTATTCCCTGTACCTGCTGATCGATTTGCATGGCCAGCTCGCGAGTTGGAACAATAATCAGCGTTGAGGTTTCTCCTCCGGGTAAATCGGCAATTAAATCAAGAATCGGGAGTAAAAATGCTGCGGTTTTTCCTGTTCCGGTTTGGGCACAGGCTATAAGGTCGCTACCTTCCAGGATAATGGGAATTGCCTGCTCCTGAATCGGAGTCGCATTTTTAAATCCCATGTATTCTATGGCATCTAACAAATCGTAATTAATGCCAAGTTCTTCAAACGTCATTCAATACTTTTAATATGTGCTTACAAATGTAGTTAAAATAAACGGCACAGAAGGGTTACACAGCTTTATGTATGAACCAAACTGTCAACAATTAAAAAGATCATCATAAAAAGGTAAAGGAAGTTGAGTTTGTAGAAAGATGGACGTACTTTAAACTCGTCCTGAACAAAAACTGCCATGGTTAGCGACGAAAGCAAATAAAAGATGTAGAACATCAGCAAGAACATGATCAGTTTGTTGCCGATTACAAAAAAGATAACCAGAAATGCCGATGCAACCGTTGTAAGAATCCATGTATAGGTGACACGTTTTATTTGCAGATCGGAAAATAGTTGATTTAAGCTTGGCATTTTAGCCAGTTTGTATTGTTCGCCAAACATAAGTAGCAACAACCAGAAATGCGGAATTTGCCCGATGAAAAAGAAAGCGGCGACCAACAGAATAATTTCAGAAGAAAGACTTCCTCCAGCTCCGGCCCATCCGATCATTGGAGGAATTGCTCCAACCATCGATCCGGGAATAACTGCAAAAGCCGACACTTTTTTTAGCGGAGTATAAATGCCATTGTAAAAGAAAAGCGTGAGCCAGCTTAAAAACAAAGCCATAGGTGGATTGCTGAGCAGGAGAATAATTGAGCCTAAAACAGCAAAACCAATGGCCACCAACAAAGCATTTTGGGGACTGATTCTTCCACTTGGTAACGGACGGTCTTTTGTGCGTGGCATTTGTGCGTCTACATCGCGCTCCTGCCAATGGTTGATAACACTCGAACTGCAAGCCATTAAAAATACGCCCAGCAACAACCACCACCCTTGTGCATCAACATTTTTGGTGTACAACACATAACCTGTTAATGCCGACAAAGCAATTGGAAGTGATATTCGCACTTTGCCTAATTCGTATATTATTTTTAGCTGCTGTTTCATTGTTATTTGAACCATATAAGGCACATAAGACACAATAGAATCTTAACTATTAGTTCTGAAATCGTTAATCATCATTCGAAATTCACCGTTATTTCACTGTTTTCAGGTATTCAATAATATTGTCGATATCATCATCCGAAAGTTGCCCCTCGTACGAAAGCATCAATCCTTTATTAAAGCCGTCAACGATATCTGCGTTAGGATCGTAAATCGATCTTCTGATGTATTCTTCGTCAACCGTAACCTGTCGTTTTTCGCGTCCGGTTTCAACTGTATGTTCTGCTCCCCAAATTCCTTTAAAACTTGGTCCAACCAATTTGGTACCGTCGAGTGTGTGACAGGCAAAACAACCAATATTTTGCATTATACGTTTACCTGTTGCCGCGGGCGAATCCATTACTGCTGCCGAAGCTGCGACATTGGTGGTATCGGTTATCCACTCCTGAAAAGCATCATTTTCCATCACCTCCACATAAGTGTACATGTAGGAGTGTTGTAATCCGCAATATTCGGCACAATACAACTCGTAAGTTCCCACTTTTTGCGGCTCAAACCACATGAAGTTATCTTTCTTTCCGGGCACCATATCCTGCTTCACTCTGAAAGCCGGAATGTATAGACTGTGTAATACATCCATAGCCACCAGGTTTAACTTAACCGCCTGATCTTTTGGCAGGAAAAGCGTGTCGGTACGACGGCCGTTTTCGTATTCAAAACTAAAGTTCCACATCCGTCCATAGGCGGTAATTTCCATTGCATCTTTTGGTACTTTTTGCATGGGTTTCCAACCTGCCCAACCGTAATAAAACATCAGCATGGTAATCAGAAACGGAACAACAGTCCAAATAATTTCGAGTTTGGTACTTCCTTCAATCTGGGTTGCTTTCGGATTCTTTTTCTTGTTGTATTTAAAAATAAACACCAGCATTACTACCGTTAGCCCTATGAGGAACAAAAACGATATACCCATTATGACAAGAAATGCAGTGTCGACACCCTGAACAAAATTTGAGGCTTTGGTTATTTCTGAGCTATACATAGTTATACTCTATAGAGGTAATCTAAAAAGGTTATCACAATTACAACCACAAAAATGGCAAACACAAAGGCCACCATAAGTTTAATGTATGGTTTGTCGTATTTCAGGTGCATAAAGTAGGTTAACACCAAAATCGATTTTATTATGGCAAATATTAATGCTGCAGCAACGGTAAATTCGCCCAATTCAATTGATGTTATTCCTATCGAGGCAAAAGTTAATGCCAGCAGCGCCACCAAAACGATGACGTATAATCGGTATGGAACGATATGATGATGTTTATCTTCTGACATAGTGTTAGTTTTAATGGATGAGATAAAATAGCGGGAACAGGAAAATCCAGATGAGGTCGACAAGGTGCCAGTACAATCCGCAGTTATCGAGTAAGGACGGGCGTTTGGCATTTACTTTTCCGTTGGCAACACCTCTGATTGCAAATCCCATAATTACGAGGCCCACAATAATGTGCAGTGCGTGCAAGCCGGTCATTACAAAGTACAAACCAAAGAAAAGAATTTCACCCTGGCTCATTTCATTTAGCATCTGTTCCGATCCCGGCCAAATACCGTGCGAAAATTTTACGCCCCACTCAAAATACTTATTCACTAAAAAGCCAATACCGATTATGAATGTTATTACAACCAGTGCAATGGCTACTTTTTTGTGCCCTTTTTGCAAAGCGGTTGTCGACATCGCAATCGTCATACTACTCACTAACAGGATGACAGTATTAAACGCCCCAATAAAGGTGTTTAGTTCTTCGGCCGCAAGATGAAACGCATCGGGATTCATATAACGGTAAACCGAGTATACAATAAACAGGCCGCCAAACAACAGTAGTTCGGTAAAAATAAACAGCCACATTCCGATTTTCGACGACTCAGGATCGTACATATCGGGGTGTTCTATATGCACATGTTGATGTTCAGCCATATTAGTCGTAGTTATAAGGTCCGTCTTTTTCTCCCAATACCGGTTCTTTCTCGAAATTCAATACGGGCGGCGGCGATGGCACTGTCCACTCCAGTGTTTTACTGTGCCATGGATTTACCTCTGCCGGCTCACCTTTTCGGGCCGAACGAACCAGGTTAACAACAATGATGATAAAACCGGTTACCAATACCCACGAGCCTAAGGTGCTCAGGATATTTCCTCCATGGAACTCTTCCAGATAGTCGTAATAACGCCGTGGCATTCCCATCATTCCGAGGTAGAACATGGGGGAATACAAGGCCAGAAAACCAATCGTGAAAACCAGCCAGCCAATATTAGCCCAGGCCTTATCATACATTCTTCCAAATATTTTTGGGAACCAGTAATGCATTGCCGCAAAAAA
This sequence comes from Draconibacterium sp. IB214405, assembly GCF_033963885.1. Taxonomy (NCBI): domain Bacteria; kingdom Pseudomonadati; phylum Bacteroidota; class Bacteroidia; order Marinilabiliales; family Prolixibacteraceae; genus Draconibacterium; species Draconibacterium sp. IB214405. The sequence continues at coordinate 1,110,039 of NZ_JAXBMA010000001.1, read as the reverse complement.
GGCAAAACCTGTTCCGCCAAAAACAATGTAATGGAAGTGGGCAACAACAAAGGCAGTGTCGTGTACATAAATATCGGTAGCCAGCGAACCCAAAACAAGGCCGCTTAAACCACCAACCATAAACACAAAAATGAATGACACCGCCCAGTAAAAGGGCGTCTGGATATTTATCGATCCTTTATACATCGTCGATATCCAGTTAAAAACTTTTATTGCACTTGGTATGGCAACAATAAATGTGAGGAGTGAAAAATAGTATTGTGCGGTTCCACTCATTCCTGCAGTAAACATGTGGTGGCCCCAAACCAAATAACCCACAAATGCAATTGACAGTGTTGAAGCGATAATTGCTTTATATCCAAAAATATGTTTTTGCGAAAATGTTGGAATAATCTCAGAAATAGCTCCCATAGCAGGCAGAATCATAATATAAACTGCCGGGTGCGAATAAATCCAAAAAAGGTGCTGATACAGAACAGGGTCTCCTCCCAGTGCCGGATCGAAAACACCAACTCCGAATACTCTTTCCAGTGCAACTAATACCAACGTGATTCCAACAACCGGTGTTGCCAATAATTGTATCCAGGCTGTTCCGTACAATGTCCACACGAAAAGCGGAAGTTTTGTCCATTTCAGACCGGGGCAACGCAGGCGGTGAATGGTCACCAAAAAGTTCAACCCTGTTAAGATGGATGAAAAACCCAAAACAAACGCCCCAAATACGGCGGGTAGTAAGTTTGTCCCTGTTTTAAAACTGTAAGGAGCGTAAAATGTCCAGCCGGTGTCGGGCGAACCCGATCCAAACAGCAGCGCACAAAGTACCAAAACCACTCCTGCAATGTACAACCACCACGAAAGCAGATTCAGTTTCGGAAAGGCCACATCTTTTGCCCCGATCATAATCGGCATCATGAGGTTTCCGAAAACCGCGGGCAAGCCGGGCACAACCACCATAAAAATCATTATAACACCATGAACTGTAAACGTTGCATTGTAAGTTTGTGCATCCATAATTGTTTTACCGGGAGCCAGTAATTCAAATTTCATGGCGAGCCCCAACAAAACACCGGTTGCAAACATGGTAGCTATCGAATACAGATAAAGAAGACCAATACGTTTATGGTCAGTTGAAAAAATCCAACCGAGCAAACCTTTGTATTTCCCCTGATAGGTTAAGTAGTTTGCTCCATTAACAGCATTTGTTGTATGCATAAAGTTTAGTTTAATTTTCTTCTTTTCTTTGGTTTTATTACCAGGTACAGCAGTAAAACCAGCGCGAAAAACATAATTATGGTTCCGCTAACTTTAGTTATATTTAATACATATGTTTGTCCTTGCGGATCGTAGGAATAGCAAAATCGTAATACTTTGTTCAGGGTTGCGCCCGATTGCCCTTTCGAGGCTTCAACAATCGCCATTTTCCATTCGAACGGCAAAAAATACAGACCGTTTAGATAACGGGTGATTTTACCATCGGGACTTACGACTGTTAACGATGCTGCATGCAAAAAGTCGTTTCCGGTTTTTTTGTATTTAAAACCCGTTGCAGTGGTAGCTTTAATAATACTCGCACTATCGGAAACAAAAAAGAGCCAACCGGTTTTTGCTTCTTCTATCTTTTCCGGATTATTCATCAACTGTAGGTAATTCGTCTTTTTTCGAATTCCCAGATCAATGGTTTCGCGTGGATCAAAACTTATGGTTAACACCTGGTAATCTTCTCCCGGAACAAGATCTGATTTGTCCATCACCCCGGCCACAGCTTCCATTAAAGGACTGCAAATTCCCGGACAGCGGTAGTACACAAAATTCAGGATGGTTGGTTTATCAATGAGATCGGCCAGCCAAACCTGTTCGCCGGTTTCGTTAATCAGCGAAATACTGTCGGGTAAATAATCGTCGAGGTGTTCAACAATGCCTATTTCAACATCGTCATCGGTAGCCGCGGGATTAATTATACTTTGAGCATTGGAATCAGTGGCAAGTAACAGAAAAATACCTGCAACAGTTGCGATAATATAATTCACAGTTTTTTTCATAGGAGCCAGTTCGATACGGCAAGGTTTATTTTAGTTTTTAAATGAATAGTACGTTATAACAGGTTTTAAGTTTTATCATTTTTCATTTTCTAACGAAACATTATAATACCTTTTTACCTTATATCATATCTTAAAACCACAAAACCCTGATAATGTTTATGTAAAGCATCAGTTTATTTTCATTTTTTATCGATCATGCTTTAGGAGCAGATATTTCGTCGTATAAATAAGAATGTAAAAAGGCTTGAATTTTCAGCTAATACCCTAACTTTAGCCCATCTGAGTATCAACCAGTGCTTATTTAGAATATGTTATTCAGCATGTTTCTATGTGATACTAGTCACAAATATACAACGGTTAATCCGGCAAAAAAATCTTTATTAAACAACACCCCAATACAATTGTTCACCCCAAAAAACTTTTTTTTTATGCTCTAAAACCTATCTGGTCATATATCAAGTTATTATACCAAAAATTAAATATCCGACTGCATAAAATCCCTGTAACTAACTCACTTATAACATTTAAAGTCTTTTTTGTCTTTTATTATTTGATGCATACAAATAGTTTGTAGCTTTGTGCTTATTTTATAAATTCGTAAGGTTGAGAAACTAAATTTAGCTGGGCAACGACACTTTTAAAGCTGTCATCGTCGTAAAAAATGTTAGTCTATGGAAAATAAATCGCGTAGGAGCTTCGTAAAAAGGCTGGGAGTATCCATTGGTGCTGCCGGATTGGTAGGAGGTTCAAGTATATTGAGTTCGTGTAACCAGGTTGAAACGGCCACGGGTGACAAAATAAAGCTACTCACCTCGAGCGGGGAGCTTGTTGAAGTTGACAAAGCGCAACTTAAACCGGCAGATATGCCAAGTCTTTCTGTAAATCAGGAACGTGGAAGAAAAGGACTGCCAAACCGCAAATGGGTAATGGTTATCGACTTATCGAAATGCCGGAATGCACGCCAGTGTATGAAAGCCTGCCAAAACCACCACCAGTTGCGTCCGGAGCAACACCATATTAATGTGTTGCAAATGCAAGATGCCGAGCACACTGCCCCGTACTACATGCCAAAACCTTGTCAGCACTGCGACAACCCGCCGTGTACAAAGGTTTGCCCGGTTAATGCAACATTTAAGCGCGAAGACGGAATTGTATTGATCGATAACGAACGTTGTATCGGTTGTCGTTTTTGTATTGCTGCCTGTCCTTACTCTGCCAGGGTTTTTAACTGGTTTGAACCACGCGATGCCGACAAATACAAAGGTGTTACTTACAACATTGAAGCCAACGTTCCACAGAAAAAAGGTACCATTTCAAAATGCTTGTTTAGTGCCGACCGCCTGCGCGACGGAAAACTTCCATCATGTGTTTCTGCCTGTCCGAATGGCGTTTACTGGTTTGGCGATCAGAACGAGGATGCCGTTACAAACGGAACGACTCACGAGACTACCAGCTTCAGCAAATTGATTAAAGACAATGCTGCATATACTTTAATGGAAGAACTGGGAACTAAACCGAGGGTTTATTACCTGCCACCAAAAGACAGGGCTTTCCCTTTTCAAGGCGAGATTGAAGAACACCACTCATAAACCGACTAATCTTTAAACGATGGAAAAAACAAAATCGCCGGAAGAATCCCGGAAATTACTCGATAAAATTACCTTCGATCTTACCCGCTCGATTGTAAAACGCGACGAACTCACGCATTTTTGGTATTTCTTACTGATAATGTTTGCCGGTGTTGGACTTTGGGGCTGGGGAATCCAGATTCGCGACGGACTGGGTGTTACCGGAATGCGCGACTACGTATCGTGGGGAATGTACATTGCCAACTTTGTATTTTTTGTTGCAATAAGTTTGATCGGATTTTTAATCAGTTCTTCGTTGCACTTATTAAAAATAAAGTGGTCGCACCCCATTTCGCGGGTGGCGGAGCAGATTGCGATTGCCGGGGTAGCTTTAGCCGGTATTATTATTATTAACGACATGGGACGTCCCGACCGCTTTCTCAATGTATTTCTACACGGACGTTTTGCATCTCCAATTATTTGGGATGTTACCGTAGTTACTACTTACCTGACCATTTCAGTATTACTTTATTATATTCCGCTCATTCCCGATCTGGCATTAATTCGCGATCGTGGTGGCGACGATATTCCGAAATGGAAAATGCAGATTTATAAAATACTGGCATTGGGATGGAATGGAAATGCCGAACAATACAAATTGGTTTACCATGCCATGCGTGTTCTGATGATCCTTATCATTCCGGTAGGTTTATCTATTCACACCGTAACTTCGTGGTTATTTGCAGCCACTTTGCGTTCGGGTTGGGATACTACCATTTTCGGACCTTACTTTGTTGCCGGTGCATTTGTTGCCGGTGCGGCAGCGGTGGTAATCTTAATGTTTGCCTACCGGGTTCGTTACGGATTGCGTGATTATTTTGAAGAGTTGCACTTCGACTATATGGGAAAACTGCTGGTTTTTGTTTGTTTGGTTTACCTGTATTTTAATATCAACGAATTTTGGGTACCGGCCTATAAAATGAAAACTGCTGAAGGCATTCACCTTCGCAACCTTTTTGTTGGAAGTTTTGCTCCTATGTTCTGGTGGACACAAATTACCGGATTGATTTTACCTATTTTCCTGATGCTTTTCAAGTTCTTCAGAAAACCTTTACCACTAACTATTATATCAGTTTTTGTACTGATAGCATCGTGGTTAAAACGATACATTATTGTTGTTCCTACCATGGAGCATCCTTTCTTACCGGTACAAAATGTTCCTGATTATTTTAAACATTACTCGCCTTCAAGTATCGAGATAATGATTACGATATTCTCATTTGCAGCGGCTTTACTAATTATTACTGTCCTGGCAAAAATGTTCCCTGTAATTACCATTTGGGAATACGCTGAAGACAAAGGAGTTGACAAAGCAATTCTTTCTGAACCGAAAAAATAAAAGAACATGAAGATCAAAATATTATTCATCGCATTAATTTTCTTTGCACAGCAGGGAATGGCACAGGAATGGTTGGTTCCTGAAGATCAGAAAAATGTTCAGAATCCTTCGGAATATAACCTGGCAAATGTAAAAAAGGGTAAAGACCTGTATTTACAAAACTGTAAGTCGTGTCACGGCGATCCGGGAAAAGGTAACGGATTACCATTGGTTCCTCCCCCACCCGATATTGCCAGCGACATTATGCAGGCGCAGACCGAAGGCGAAATGTTTTATAAAATTACGCACGGACGTGGTGGTATGCCTCAGTTCGAAACGACGCTTTCGGAAGATGACCGCTGGCGTTTGGTAAATTACATTCGCAATTACAATCCTGCCAACGAACCTTTAATAGTTGAAGCACCGCCTAAAAAAGCCAAAATTCTGGCTTCGGTTAACGAAACAGAAAAGTCGGTGGAAGTTTTTGCTGAGTTCCAGGATAAAGACAGTAACTATGTGGTACTTGCCGAAACACCAATTTTTATCGGGGCAAAAAAAGCTTTCGGAACACTGCCAATTGGTGAAATTCTTACCAATAAAGAAGGGCGAGCCGAATACAAAATTCCTGAAACGCTGATCGGAGACGAACAAGGAATGGTAAACATTGTAGTTGAACTGGGTGAAGGTTTTATTACCGATCAGGTTGTATTGGATGCCGCAAAGGTGGGACAACCAAAACCAACACCAAAACTTATACAACGGGAAATACTATGGTCGACCAACGAGAATATTCAAACCTGGTTGCTATTGTCGTACCTGGCAGCGGTTTTGGGAGCGTGGGGAACAATTGGCTACGTGGTATTTCAGATTTTTAAAATTAAACGTGCCGGCAAAGAGCAATAATGAATATTTTTTATCTGCTGATTGGAGTAAGTTTACTGGCAGCTCTCATTTTTTTGGGCGCATTTATCTGGGCCGTTCGATCGGGGCAATACGACGATAACGAAACTCCATCGATGCGGATACTGTTCGACGATGACGACGTTGAACCGGATTCGGAAGAAGAAAAGAAAAATAACAAACAATAATTATCCAACTCATGGAAAATCAAAAATTTAATTACGACAACAAAATAGTAAAGCTCTTTATTCTGGCTACGCTGGTTTGGGGTGTTGTTGGTATACTGGTGGGAGTTGTGGCAGCGTTGCAGCTGGCATTTCCGGTATTCAACTTCGGCCTGGAGTATACAACTTTTGGAAGGGTTAGGCCGGTCCATACCAATGCTATTATTTTTGCATTTGTAGGGAACGCCATCTTTGCCGGAGTTTACTATTCCATGCAGAAACTGCTTAAAACGAGGATGTTCAGCGATAAACTGAGCAAGTTCCACTTTTGGGGCTGGCAAACCATTATTGTTTTGGCTGCCGTAACTTTGCTGGCCGGATTTACAACCGGAAAAGAATATGCCGAGCTGGAATGGCCTATTGATATTCTCATCACACTGGTTTGGGTGGCCTTTGGCTGGAACATGATCGGCACGCTGGTTGTTCGTCGTGTTCAACATATTTATGCCGCCATTTGGTGGTACCTGGCAACCTTTTTAGGAGTAGCTATTTTGCACGTAGTTAACTCGTTTGAATTACCTATTTCGCTGTTTAAAAGTTATTCTATTTACGCCGGAGCACAGGATGCTGTAGTGCAGTGGTGGTACGGACACAATGCTGTTGCATTTTTCCTGACCACACCGTTTTTGGGCTTGATGTACTACTATCTTCCAAAAGCTGCCAACCGGCCAATTTATTCATATAAACTTTCTATCATTCACTTCTGGTCGCTCATCTTTTTGTACATGTGGGCCGGACCACACCACTTGCTTTACCAAGCTTTACCTGAATGGGCTCAGGCGCTTGGAGTAACATTCTCGATAATGTTAATAGCACCGAGTTGGGGTGGAATGATAAACGGTTTACTTACCTTACGTGGTGCCTGGGACCGTGTTCGCGACAGTGCCTCCCTTAAATTCCTTGTTGTGGCAGTTACCGCTTATGGTATGTCAACCTTTGAAGGCCCGATGATGTCGCTTAAGTCAGTTAACCAGATTACTCACTTTACCGACTGGACGATTGCCCACGTACACATTGGTGGTATGGGCTGGAACGGCGGTCTTGTATTTGGTATGCTTTACTGGCTGGTACCGAAACTGTTTAAAACAAAATTGTATTCCGAAAAACTCGCCAACACCCACTTCTGGATGTCTACTTTGGCAATTCTTGTTTACGCAATTCCATTATACTGGGCTGCCGTAACACAGTGGTTAATGTGGCGCGATTACACAGACGAAGGATTCCTGCAATATCCAAACTTCCTTGAAACCGTTGCTCAAATTGTACCGATGTATGCCGTTCGGGTATTCTCTGGCGTGCTGTTCCTTGGTGGATTTATTATCATGGTGGTGAACCTTGCAAAAACAATGAAAGCCGGAAGTTTTGTTAACGACGAAGCATCGGAAGCTCCTGCATTGGTATTGGCAGGTAAACGAAATCCGGTTACAGAAACTGTTCACCGCTGGATGGAGCGCCGTGCAGTTCGCTTTTCGATTTGGGTATTTATTGCGTTGGCGATTGGTGGTGCTGTCGAAATCGTTCCGATGATCTTTATAAAATCAAATGTTCCGACTATCGACTCGGTAAAACCATATACTCCGCTTGAATTGGAAGGAAGAGACCTGTACATTAAAGAAGGCTGTTATGTTTGCCACTCGCAAATGGTTCGCCCATTCCGTTGGGAAACCGATCGTTATGGCGAATACTCAAAAATTGGAGAGTTTGTTTACGATCACCCTTACCAATGGGGATCGCGCCGTATGGGACCAGATTTGGCCCGTGCCGGTGTAATTGGCGGTCCGATGTACAAAAATGCAGCATGGCATTTTAATCACTTTATGGATCCGCAGAAAATGAACGAACAGTCGATAATGCCAAATTATGCCTGGTTGTCGGTTAAAAATGTAGATCTTTCTCAAACGCCGAAAAAGATCAGGGCAATGCAAACGCTTGGAGTTCCTTATCCCGAAGGATACGACGAACAAGCTGTTGACGATTACCTGACACAGGCCGAAGGAATTGTTGCCGATCTTAAAGCTTCCGGAATTGAAACCGATTCGAAAAAACAAATGGTAGCCATGATTGCCTACATGCACAAACTGGGTAAAGATATTATGGATCAGCCCGATGTTGCACAAGTTGAAATGCACGCCGAGTCGTTTACCAAAGATGATGCTGAAAAAGAAGTTAAACTTCTTGAAGCTGCTGAAGATTTGGAAGCCGGAAAGAAAATGTTTCAAACTACCTGCGTGGTATGCCACGGAGCTGAAGGAAAAGGAATAGCAACTTTCCCAAGTTTGGTAGATGATGAATGGCTGCATGGAAACTCTCCTGCAGAAGTTTATCATTCCATTTCGGAAGGAAATGTGGCCAAAGGGATGGTTCCTTACAAATCGCAGTATTCTGAGAAACAAATCACACAGCTGACAAGTTACGTGCTGATTACCTTACAAAACAAATAGCATGAAGATCGTAAGTAATGTATTAACAAGCATAGAAGAAATCCAGATTTTTTACATCATCGGATTGCTGATTTTTGTGATTCTCTTTATCGTCATCTTTATTCGTACTATGCGCAGGCCGAATGAAGAAATGGAAGATTATAAGAATTCAATATTGACGGATAGTGAGTCCGGAGAAATTAAAATTTCAAATTAAACCATTAGCTATGTCAGAAGAAAATAAGCAAATAGTTGAGCAGGAAGACAACATCATGGACCACGATTACGATGGGATAAAAGAGTTGGACAATCCGCCACCACGATGGATAATGCTGATGTTTTATATAACCATTGGATGGTCGATTATATATGCCGCCTATTTTTTCTGGTTAAAAGAAGGCGATCATCAGGATGCTGAATATGCGCGTAAATCGATGGCACATGACGAGAAATACCAAATCGAAACCATTTCGGCCGACGATCTTGCCGCGTTTACCGATGAAGCATCGATTGCTGAAGGAAAACAAATTTATACCGATTTGGCATGTATGGCCTGCCACGGAATGAACGGCGAAGGTAATGCGATTGGTCCGAACCTGACGGATGAATACACGCTGCACGGATGTGATTTTCAGAGCGCTTTTCATACCATTAAAGAAGGAGTGCCTGCAAAAGGGATGACTGCGTATAAGACTCAAATGAGCGACGAAAAAATCCAAAAAGTGGCCAGCTATATTATGACACTGAGAGGCACGAATCCGGCCAATGCCAAAGATCCGCAAGGAGAAAAATGTGAGTAAAAAGTAATACTTTGATATGGAAGTTGGGGAACTGCGTTTCCCAACTTTTTTACCACTAAATTGAACATATGGCAAGTCAACAGCTCGATTTCAGAGATTACCCCATTAACATGAATGAGCGGGGTGGAAGAAAATGGGTTTATGCAAAAAAGCCTTCTGGAAAATGGTTTACCCGGCGAACGATCGTTAGTTGGTTTTTACTGCTATTCTGGTTGGCAGTTCCGTTTATTAAAATTAACGGCAATCCGTTGATCCTGCTTGATATCGCCAACCGAAAGTTTATCATTTTCGGAGCCATTTTTTGGGCGCAGGATACGTTTATCCTTGCATTGTTAATGCTCTCTTTTGTTCTTTTTGTGGTATTGTTTACTGTCACCTACGGCAGGTTGTGGTGTGGCTGGACCTGCCCGCAAACCATCTTTTTAGAGATGGTGTTCCGAAAAATAGAATACCTGATTGAAGGCGATTACCGCGAGCGCCATAAACTCGACAATAGCCCGTGGACGACTAAGAAAATAGTGAAGAAAACATTAAAGCACATTATCTTCATCGTCATCTCGCTTGCCATGACCAATGTTTTTCTAATGTGGTTTATCGGCGCCGATCGGTGGCTGCAAATGATTAGTGAACCTATTGGAAAAAATCTCTCCGGTTTTTTAATCATGCTTGTAGTTTCAGGATTTTTCTATTGGGTTTATTCATTCTTCCGCGAGCAAATATGTACTATGGTTTGTCCTTACGGAAGAATGCAGGGTGTTTTGCTCGATTCAAAATCGATTGCCGTTACTTATGATTATGTGCGCGGTGAACCACGCGGAGGACGCGGCAGTGGCGACTGTACAGATTGTAAACAATGTATTTCGGTTTGTCCAACCGGAATCGACATCCGCAACGGATCGCAACTGGAATGTATTAATTGTACAGCCTGTATCGATCAGTGTAATAAAATTATGCACGTTACCGGAAAAGCACCCGGATTGATTCGCTACGCTTCAGAAGCGCAAATAAAAGGCCAGCACACTTCGGTGTGGACGACACGCACAAAAGCCTACACGGTGGTATTGCTGCTTATATTTTCGTTTTTTGTTTACACCCTGGCTTCAAGGCCGGAAATTGAAACAACTATTTTGCGCAAACCGGGACTATTATACCAGGAACAGGAGGCTACCATTTCAAATGTTTATAATATTAAAATCGTAAATAAAACACACGAAGAACTTCCGCTCGAATTACGTGTTATCTCTCATGACGGTAAAATACAAATGGCCGGAAATACCATGAGTGTGAAAGACCAGGATATGTACGAATCCACTTTTATATTGTTTTTGCCAAAAAGCGAAATAAAAAGCGATAAAACAGAAGTTGAGTTTGGTGTTTTCAGCAGTAATGAATTAATTGAAACTTACAGAGCCACGTTTGTTGGGCCATAAGAAACTGACAGTTGGCAGTTTTCAGTAGAGAATTAAAAAGATGCTGTCATTTCGAACAAAGTGAGAAATCTTTAACAACTCAGCTCAGATGTAACAGATTTCTCCTCATTCTTCGTCGAAATGACAGGAATTATAAAGAAACAGGAATAATAAATTAGAAAATGCGAATGAAGTTTAATTGGGGAACCGGAATATTTATATTTCTGGCATTGTTTTTAGCCGGGTCGGCTGTCTTTATAGTATTTGCGGTGCGCCAACCGGTAAACCTGGTGCACAAAGATTATTACGAAAAAGGTGTTGATTATTCAGAACAAATGAATGTTAATGCCCGATCGAAAGCATTTGCCCATTCTTTTGATGTAGCACTGAGCAACGATGCTCTGATAGTTTCAATTGACAATACGCTGGTTTCAAAGATCGATTCAGGCACTATGCACCTGTTCCGTCCCTCAGACTATACAAAAGATTTAAAGCAAAAAGTTCTTGCAGGAGATCAATCCATCCTGTTTCAGAAAGCCGACCTGATCAATGGCCGGTACATCTTAAAGTTTTCATGGTACACCGATGGTGAACGATATGAAATCGACCGTCCGGTAAATATCCAATAAATTCACTACCTTTAAAAATACTAACCTTTTGTTCATAATAATATTGCCATGACTATTTTTATCTCAGCACTGATTTTAGGATTAATGGGCAGTTTTCATTGTGCCGGAATGTGCGGACCCATTGCCATTGCACTACCACTTCACGGAAATACTGTACCTCAAAAAATATTCGGAGGAACCCTTTATAATATTGGCAGAGCCATTACTTACGGTATTATGGGCGCTATTTTCGGGTTTCTTGGACAAGGTCTCCAATTGATCGGATTTCAGCAAAAAGTATCTGTAATCATGGGAGCACTCATGATCATTTCGGTACTCTTTCCTAAGCTTTTTAAAAACCAGTACAAAATGGATAAAAGCTGGTTTTCGGCAGTGGGCAAACTCAAAAAGAAAATTGGTGACATGTTTTCCATCCGCTCGTTTCAAAGCCTGTTTTTTATTGGCATGTTGAACGGACTGCTTCCCTGCGGTTTGGTTTATATGGCTATTGCCGGGGCCATTGGAACTGGTGGAATTGTAGAGGGCTCGTTGTATATGATCCTGTTTGGACTGGGAACGATTCCTATGTTGCTGGCCATCTCGTTGGCCGGGAATGTGCTGAGTTTAGCCGTTCGCAAAAAAATCAACAAACTGATTCCGGTGCTGGTTGTTATTGTTGGAATTCTGTTTGTGCTGCGCGGATTAAGTCTGGGCATCCCCTACCTTAGCCCGCCTAAACAAAAGATCGAACAGAAATTTGAAAAAAGTCTGGAAAGTAATAGTGCAGAATTGCATACCGAAACAACGGGCGATTGCTGTAAAGTAGATTAGCAGAAAACGGACATTGGAAAATGGGAAAAAAGGAGGAGAATAGTTGCGTACATTGTGGTGCCGATTGTGGAAGTAATCCCGTGGTTTGGAACGACCGGAATTTCTGTTGTAACGGATGTAAAACGGTATATCAACTGCTGAATGAAAACAAACTTTACAACTACTATAACCTGGAAGAAACGCCGGGAATAAAAGTGGAGACCACCACCGAATTTGGCAATAAATATGCTTTTCTCGACAACGATGAAGTAAAAGAAAAGCTGATCTCGTTTACCGAAGGAGCTATTTCAAAGGTTAAATTTTACGTCCCTGTTATCCACTGTGCATCGTGTATTTGGCTGCTCGAACATTTGCACAAGTTGCACAAAGGAATTCTTCATTCGTTTGTAAATTTTACACGAAAGGAGGTTGATATTACCTTCAACGAAAAAGAAATTTCACTGCGAGAATTGGTTGAGCTGCTTTCTTCAATTCATTACATTCCCGATCTGTCGCAAAGTCAGGCCGGTAAACAGGAAGACAAATCATACAAAAAGCTTTTGTACAAAATCGGGGTAGCTGGTTTTGTGTTTATTAATGTAATGACCTACAGTTTGCCGGCTTATTTTAACGGCGAACCACTTAGCGACAAACTGCAATCGCTTTTTAGTATTCTCAGTTACATTCTGGTTATTCCGGTGGCGTTTTACAGCGGTAGCGACTATTATATTTCGGCTATCAAAAACCTGCTGAAAAAGAATATCAGCATTGATTTGCCCATTGCTTTGGGAATTATTGTGCTGTTTCTGGTAACCAGTTACGAGGTGCTATTTACCGGTGGGCCGGGTTACAGCGACAGTTTATCGGGTCTCATCTTTTTTCTACTGGTTGGAAAATGGTACCAAAGCAAAACTTATGAAGCGCTTTCGTTCGACCGGAATTATAAATCGTATTTCCCGATTGCTGTTACCAAAATCAATAAACAGATTGAAGAAAGTATTCTCATTGAAAAAATCGAGGTAGACGATGAACTGATCATCCGCAACAAAGAACTGGTTCCTGCCGATGCCGAATTGGTTGAAGGTGAAGGCCGAATCGATTATAGTTTTGTTACCGGCGAGTCGACACCGATCGTTAAAAAGCCCGGCGACTTTATATACGCCGGTGGTCGCCAAATGGGCGGAATAATTCGTATCAAGGTGAAAAAAGAGGTGAACCAGAGTCACCTCACCAAACTCTGGAACCAGGATAAATCGTACGAAAAACCCAGTGACTCACTAAAAACATTATCCGACCGGATTAGCCAATATTTCACACTGATTGTTATTGCCATTGCCATTTTCGGATTTACTTTTTGGGCGATCCGAGGAGAATATCACACGGCCATTTTTGTTTTCACGGCGGTACTGATTGTGGCTTGTCCTTGTGCTTTGGCGCTTTCAATTCCGTTTACCTTTGGCAATACCATGCGTATTTTTGGCAAAAAAGGTCTGTACATAAAAAACACCGACGTCATTGAAAAGCTTTCGCATATTAACAGCATTGTTTTTGATAAAACAGGCACCTTAACACAGCCCAACCAAAACAAAGTGGTGTATTCGGGAACCGAACTTTCCGCATCAGAAAAAGATGCTGTTTTTTCGCTAACACGTCAATCGACACATCCTTTAAGTACCGCCCTTTCACAATCGTTCAACGGATCCGCATATCATAATCCGGAGCATTTTGTTGAAGTTGCAGGTCGTGGTATTTTTGGGAAAGTAAACGATTTGGACCTGAGAATAGGTTCGGAAGAATATGTTACCAATTCGCCAACACTTGAAAAGAAAAAAACATCGATGGTTTTTGTTGCTATTAACGAGGAGTTCAAAGGACATTTTACTATTAGCAACCAATACCGCAGCGGATTCGACCGGGTTTTAGCGACGCTAAAAGGAGCTTTCAATCTATTTCTCATTTCAGGTGACAATGATGCAGAAGCCGATAATCTTTCGTCATACTTTGATCGTGAGCACATGCTTTTTGATCAAAAACCCGGTGACAAAGCAGCTTTTATAAAAGCACAGCAAGACAAAGGAAATACTGTGCTAATGACAGGAGATGGACTAAACGATGCCGGAGCGTTGATGCAAAGTGATGTAGCCTTAACAATTGCCGATAAAGTATACCACTTCTCACCGGCCAGCGACGCAGTTTTGGAAGCCGAACAATTTAATCAGCTGGCGAACTTTATCCGTTTCACAAAAACTTCGCTGAACATCGTAAAACTCAGCTTCTTTATTTCTTTCTGTTACAATATTATCGGAATTGCCTTCGCCCTCAGCGGAAACCTTTCGCCGGTTGTGGCAGCTATTTTAATGCCAATTTCTTCGGTTTCGGTAGTGGCTTTTGCAACGTTTGCTACGCGGTTGATGGGTAGAATTAAAATCTAGCTGTGGTATCCAGCAAACATTAACTTGCTTATACAGTGCTACTTCTCCTCTTCTAAATCCAAATATGAATACGCCTCTTCCTGCAAAACAAAGTAACTACTATTCAGTCCGTTATAATTATACGATGTATAAAAAGGTGCTACCATCAGGTTATCCTTTTCCTTCATTCTTGCTTTTACTTCATCCAAATTTGGTGCTGTAAAAACAGTTAACGGCTCCATCGTTTTATCCATTGATGAAAGCATCAAGGTCTCAATTCCCATGGCCCAATTGAATACCATTCGCTGGTTATTTAACTGTTCCCGAGTTATAACATGTTTGCGGACGGATTTTTTATTTGCTATTTCAACAATCTCCTTGAGGTAAACGATACGACCATTATAACTGGATGCCGCACCCTTAATCTTTGCATAGCTAGTAACGGCCATTAATACAACCAGAATACCAAGTATAGGCTTACTGTTTATTTTAAATTCAACTAAAGCGTTAACGGTTACGATTGCAGAAAACAACACCAGCGGAAGAAATATCTTTTCCATTTGCATATCAGAGTCACCTGCTTTAAAAGAAGTACATGTAACCACAAAATATACTATCGAATACAGCACAAAAAAGCCTGTTTCCATCCATTTCTTTCTGAACAGGGCCAGCACAACTCCACCCAAAAACAAGATTCCCAAAGGTCGATACAACAGTTTAAAACGCGTATCAAAAAATTTATACGGATAATAGGTTTTAATTTCTTTTAAGATTGACGAGGGGGATGAAATTAAATTTCCGTAGATACTTTCGTGATGTGAATTATCGCTACCAATAAAAACCTCATGCATAAATATTCCCACTGTGAACAGCACCATCAGATATGGGAAAAATGATTTAAGTTTTCTTTCTGATATTGCGTAATAAACAATGACAAAAAGAAGAGAGAATAAGGCGATAGGGTGTGTTAAATATCCAAACACAATTAAAATCAAAGCACCAAAAAAGTTGACAAGTTCTTTCCATTTACCCAATCTTTCCCACCTGTTTGCATAACAAAGCCAGGCATACAGAAGAATACTGTTTAGCATGGCAATTGTACTTTCAGAGGTTGGCCGGAAATAACTTTGCGCAACACCAACAACAGAAATGGCAATAACCCCAAATCCGGCAGCTTTGTTTTTTAGCACATGATTGACAAGTACAAAATAAACAAACCGAACCGCCACAAATGAGAAGGAATAAAGTGAAATCAGTACATGCAATGGTAATTTCAATTTAACACCAATAAGAACCAAAGGCTGGTTAATTACAGCAGTGTATCGCGTTCCCGGCACAAAAAAATCCGATGAATTAATAATATTAAAAAGATAAAAAGCCGGATCAGTTATCAATATACGAGCCTGGGCGTAGAATATTGACCAAAGTGCGAACCATATAAAAAACAGGTAGGCGGCTACATTGAAATAATTTAGATTTTTATATTTGAAATTCATTAAAATGGTAGTTTTCTTCCGTTCTTAAACTTTACATCCGATGCCGGATAGTACACATCTAAATCCTCTTCCCGTATAATCAATTCATCAATAACTAATGTTTCATTTTTTAAGGTAGTGTTTCGAATTGCAAGCTTTATTACTTCGTTTTCAGTTTTTGTTTCAAAATTTAATTCTATCAAAGCCCATTCATTCTGAAATCCTTTTATGTGTCGATGCGCATCGGAATAGAAATAATTACTTACTTCTTTCGTTTTGCCATCTCGCTGAACAAACTCCACAACAGTTCTTAATCTACCGTCTTCCTTGTAGTCACTCATCCAAAAACTAAGCTTGTATTTTTTACCTGCAGCTAAATTTAATGTATCCTCCAATACAACTTTCCAGTGCTCACCAGGGTATTGCAAAGCTCCGGCTCCATAAAAAACATGCTCGGTTGATGCATCATCAAAAGTTTTATGAATGAACATTTTCGCTGAATCAGTCATCAGATAATTTCCCTTTTTGTACAGCTGGGTTCCTTTTATTTCTGATTCTATTTTTTTTAAATATTGATCATGCAGTCCTTCGAGTTTTTCAACCGACAATTTTCTTAACTCCAGAAACTCATCCTGATAGAGCAAATCTCCCGCCTTAATTAATCGCTCTTCTTCCGGTGTTGCATAATGTTTACGATTAAAAAGTAACAAAAATGGTTTTCCGCTTGGCAGGTCAGACAATATTTTAAACGGCTCAAGTGGCTCTGTAACCAATGCATAGTTTTTATACGTTTGCCCAATTGAGGTTCTGCTAAGCTGAACACCAGTGGTTGGTAATCCGGTTTTAAGCGATGCCAACATGGTAAGCTCCTGCGTATTCTGTTGGCTCTCTATCCAAATATTTTCTGAACCAACATGAAAATATGGTAGAGGTAAAATTGCCTGATAGTCCTCCGGATTAATTTCATTAACCCATTTATTTGCCGGCAACTCATTGTTAACGTCAGTCAATAACGGTTTTTCATTCTGAATAGATCTACTGTTAATCCATGTATTCCAGGCTCCATCGTAGAGTAAAAATAATATTGCAATAGTGCCGATGCCGATCCATATTAAATTTTTCCCGCTGTTTTCTATTTTTTTATACAGGGAATAAAAAACCACAATATTCAGCATATAAAAGAACAGCCATGAGAATCGTGCGAGTGCCCGAAGTTGCCTTAGTGGCCCAAGTTGATCAACCAGACTTTCAAATCCAAATTTAAAAGGAAGTCCAAAAGAAAAAAGTAATGCAACAAAGGAAGCCCAAAACAGAATATTTGAAATAAACTGATCGGTAATATTAAATGGATTTTTCTTCTTAAAGAGTTTCCTGAAAAAATAGAATACTCCAATACAAAAACCAAACAAGGCACTCATACCTATAAATGCAAAACTTTCCCAGGAAACATGCCGAAATGCAGTAATTACCCTTGGAACCCAACTATATGGTTTTCCATACGGCAAAAACACCCCTAAAGGATTACCCATGTATGCCCAGAAACCATATGGGAAAGCAGTGCGATCAGTTACCGGATCGTTGACTGAAATTATTAGTTGAAAAAGAATTACCGGGAAAACATATTGAATAAAAAAGAATATAACTCCCTTTAATAAACCAAACTTTCGATTCTTGTGTAGCAACTGCCCCAATAAATACAGACCAATAATAAAACCATAGAACGCTATAAAATACATGTGCATAGCACCTGCAAGAAATGTCACGCATCCTATTACCAATGCCCTAAGATAGTTCGGTTTTTTATCAAAACGAATCACCAACCAAAGCATCAGAGGTATCCAAAACATCCAGGAAAGCGAGAAATGACCACCAAATCGTGCCAATTGAGGAGAAAGCATACATATTCCGGCTGCAACTACAGAAGCAAATACCCAGTCCACGTCTAATTCATAGAATATCAGAAACATACACAGGGCAGCTATAACAATGGAAAATATCATCAGAAGATTCATAATCCCCACCACATTGTCGCCAATATCAAAAATAGTAGTACTAAACAGTTTTATGGCATTTGCAACCAAAGGTTGACATCCGGTAAAGAATACCATTTCGCCATAAGGATAGTTCATTCCGTTCATCCGCATAAATGTTGAATCATGCTGCACATGATACATGGCACCATAGTAGGCTTTAAAACCATCACCATCAGCAGAAAAGCAAAACTCATTCGGATTTTGAATAATTTTTCCAAAAAAAATGAATACCACAAAAAATGCTAAAATCGTTGTAAGAATGATGCCTTTTACTTTATAACTCATAGGGAACTTTTGGCCGTTTAGTATTACAAATTAAAGTATATTTGAACACAAATTAATACACGGCGGATGATTCCATGCAAAAACTTCCATTGTTTGAAATCATTTCTTAATGTTTGTGAAGCCAATTATTGATAACAATTACAGTCAGTTTGCTAATATCTGTATCATGTTTTAGGATCATCCAAAAGAAGAAAGTTAAACCGTATTCCTGCTTTTAAAATATATGCCCATACTTCTTTTATCATCCAATCGTTTGATTTTTCAGAATTAGTTTTCACCTTTAAGACTACAAACAGAGTTAATATGGCAAAATCGCTGGTAAACACTAATGCAAAATTCGGCACCTTACCGGTTTTTCTTACTGCACTTTCCACCATACTTGGCGCAATTTTATTTCTGCGTTTTGGATGGGCTGTTGGTCAGGTCGGGTTTATCGGCGTTATCGGCATAATCGTTTTAGGCCATGTGGTAACCATTCCTACCGCTTTTGCCGTTGCCGAAATTGCCACCAATCAGCGAGTGCAGGGCGGCGGTGCGTATTACATAATAAGCCGTTCATTCGGGTTAAATATCGGAGGAGCAATCGGTATTGCACTCTACCTTTCACAAGCCATTAGTGTGGCGTTTTACGTAATTGCTTTTGGCGAAGCGTTTGAGCCGGTAATAAAATGGATTGGTGAAACTTATAATTTTTTCATCCCCGATCGGCGGTGGATTTCCATTCCAACAATGTTTTTACTTTCCGTACTGATTCTTACAAAAGGTGCCAATGTTGGAATGAAAGCCTTGTATGTTGTGGTTATTGTATTGCTTTCGTCCATTGCCATGTTCTTTATGGGCGATTCTAGCATTAAACCCGAAACGGTTAATTTTCACAGCACCGTACCCAATCATCTTGATTTCTTTTTTGTATTTACAATTATCTTCCCTGCGTTTACAGGACTTGCAGCAGGACTAGGACTTTCAGGTGATTTAAAAGATCCCAAAAAATCGATTCCCCGCGGAACGCTGTGGGCAACTGTGGTTGGTATGCTGGTGTATGTTGCCGTTGCCTACAAATTTGCGATTTCTGCTAAACCCGAGGATCTAGTTGCCGACCAGTTAATTATGAGCAAAATTGCCCTGTGGGGGCCAATAATTCCAATAGGTTTGGCAGCTGCTTCGTTAAGTTCTGCATTGGGTTCAATAATGGTTGCACCACGGACATTGCAAGCCATTGGTTTCGACGATATATTTCCGCAGGGATACCTGAATCGCTGGTTTGCCAAAGGGCGAAAAAGCGACAACGAACCGATTAACGGCTCATTGGTTACCATCCTTATTGCTTTTGTTTTTGTAGTAATCGGCGATGTTGATTTTGTTGCACAGATCATCTCTATGTTCTTCATGGTAACCTATAGCGCTATCTGCCTCATCTCATTCCTGGAACATTTTGCAGCCGATCCGGCTTATCGCCCAACATTCCGTTCAAGCTGGCATTTGTCGCTCATCGGAACTCTGTCGTCGTTTTGGTTAATGTTTAAAATGAATGCCACCTACGCAGCATTTTCTGTGGTAATTATGGCTATCATTTACTACGTTATCATGCTTAACAACGAAGAGAACCAGGGACTGAATAAACTTTTCAGAGGTGTTATTTTCCAGTTGAGCCGCCAGATGCAAATTATGCTGCAGCGCGCCGACAGCGAGAAAGATAAAAGCTGGCGTCCGTTTGGAGTTTGTATTTCGCACGATACGTTTAAACGCCGTTCGGCATTCGACATTATGCGCTGGATTTCGTACAAATACGGTTTTGGCACCTACATTCATTTTATAAAAGGATTACTGAACGAAAAAAATACCGAAGAATCAAAACAAGTTCTCGATCGATTAATTCAGCTTTCTTCCGGAAGTAAAAACCGTGTTTATCTCGACACCATAATTTCGCCATCGTATACTTCGGCAATTGCGCAGGTGGTGCAGCTTTCAGGAATTTCGGGAAAAGGAAACAACCTTATTCTTTTTGAATTCTCGAGAACCGATCCGGGCAATCTAAAAGAAATTACCGGCAATTATCAGATTGTTGAATCCGCAGGTTTCGATATTTGTATTCTAAATACTTCGTACAAAAGTTTTGGCTACAAAAACGAAATTCACATTTGGATTAGTCCGGAAGATTATGTGAATGCCAACCTGATGATTTTGCTAGGATACATTATTCTGGGACACCCGGAATGGAAAAAAGGAAAAATTAAAATTTTTGCGCTTTACCCCGATGAAGATGTTGAAGAGAAACGTAAACAATTACTGGAACTGATAAAAGCGGGCCGTTTGCCAATCAGTCCTTCAAACATCTCGATGGTGCCGTTTGAGTCGGGCGACCGCAAAAATAAAATCATGAAATATTCGGCCGATGCCGACCTTACAATAATTGGTTTTACAACCGATGCACTTAAAAATATTGAAGAGTTTAGCGAAGGCTACAACGACCTTGGCAACATCCTGTTTGTGAGCTCAAACCGTGCAAAAGCAATAAACTAACCGGACTCTTCGTTTTTACGCTTAGTATTTTTCGCTAATTTTGAAGCACTTTAACGATTCAAAAATGGAAAGAATTGCCATATTCCCCGGATCTTTTGATCCATTTACGATTGGACACGAGTCGATTGTTCGGCGTGCCATTTCAATGTTCGACAAAATTTATATCATGATTGGTTTTAACGCCAATAAAAAATCGTTCTTTCCGATTGAAAAAAGGATAAAGTGGATCAACCAGGTATTTAGCGACGAACCTACTATTGAGGTGCGTTTGCACGATGGACTTACCGTTGATTTTTGCAAGGAGGTAAACGCAAAGTATATTTTGCGTGGTATTCGTACTTCATCCGATTTTGAGTACGAACGTGCAATTGCTCAGGTAAATAAAAAGATGCACCCCGAAATTGAATCGGTATTTTTACTCACCCTGCCGGAGCATACGCCGGTCAATGCAACCATTATTCGCGATATCGTTTCTCACGGTGGCGACGCCAGCATGTTTCTGCCAAAAGGTTTGGATATGAGCGAATTTAAAGTTGATTAAAACACATGAGCAATTTCACTCGTTTTTTATTATTACTCATCTTCTTTGCGAATAGTTCGTTTGCAGGTTTGGCTACTGTTGTAACATGTTCGAATAAAGATTACGCGAACGAAAAACTAAGTTTCTATTCGTTTGCCGACCCTGTTTCAAACACTACCGAACTACTATTTACCTTACAATTCGATAATGCAGGGGAAGCACATGCAACAATAGAAACTAAAAATCCGGTTTTTGCATTTTCTGAATTTGGAATTTACCGGGGCTTGCTACTGCTTGAGCCGGGAACAGATATCGAGCTGAAATTGCCACCATTACAAAAGAAAGCATTTGCCGATGAGAAAAATCCGTATTTCACGCCTGTTTCATTCTGGTTTTTCTCAAATAGCGGAAATAAGATCAATGATAAGATCAGCCGGTTTGAACAGAAGCTGAACGAACTTACGGATAAAGATTTTAACGCCCTATATTTTCATCAATCAAAGACTGCATTTAAAACGTTAACAACAGCTATTGATTCAATTTTCCCGCAGACCAACTCCGAAAGTTTTGAGCTACATAAAAAACTACGCTTAAAACTTATTGAGGCTGACATTTTTAGGATGCGTCCGGAAGATTATTCCGTGGTCTTTCAAGACATCCCAACGAAATTCTGGGAACATCAGGCATTTGAAACGCTGTTCAACAAAACCTTTGATAAACAGTTGAGTTTTTCTGCAAAAGCTATTGGCGGGAGAAAAGTTTCGGAGGCGGTAGCCAGTGAAAATATTGAGGCTTTACTCGCGTTTATCAACGAAAAATACAAGCTCTCTGGCGACATGGCCGATCTGGTATTATTAAAAATGCTTCACGATGGATTTTATTCCAAAGAGTTTTCGGAAAAGGCCATAAAAAATATGATCGCCGATAAACATTTTACCAGCCACAGGGAAATTAAAATCCGGGAAACAGCGCAAAATATTACTACCAAAATTACTTTCCTTGAAAAAGGTAGTGAAGCTCCCGCAATTTGTTTGAACGATCTAAGCGGAGAAAAACGTTGTACCAACACCAACCAGGAGAAATTTAAGTACATCGTTTTTGCCGACGTGGAAACGGTAATTTGCCAGGAACATTTAAAATACCTGAGTCGTCTGGATGAACTTTTCAACAAACATCTCGATATTTTTGTGGTACTACGAAATACCGAACGTTCGGGAATTGATAGCTTTTTTAAAGAAAATAACGTGCCCGGAATCGTCATGATCGACAGTAACAGCGAGGCCATTGCTGAGTACAAGATCCGCTCATTTCCACAATGTATTTTATTAAACGAAAAACACCAGGTAGTTTTCGACGATGCAAAAGCGCCACTAAACGGTTTCGAGCAGCAATTTGGAACCTGGCTCCGTAATGAGCTTTTTATGCGCCAGCGCAATCAAGCCCGGTAAAGTTCGATCAGCGCTTTTAAGTTTTCATAAGTATTTTCAAGCACCACATTTAATTCGTTCGGATGAAACCAACGCACCTCCGTTATACCTTCGTCCAGCTGCGGTGTTAACGTTTCATTGCCGGAATAATCCATTTCAAACCAAAAGGTTTCCTTAAAAATCCATTGTCCAAATGTTTTTTTGTAAGGCGATTTGTAAATATGATAGGTTGATGGCAGCGCTTTTTTAATGGTGTGATTGCTGATTCCACATTCTTCTTCCACTTCGCGCAAGGCTGCATTTTCAATACTTTCGCCTTTATCAATTTTTCCCTTGGGAAGATCCCACTTTCCGTTTCTGAAAATAAACAAAAGCAGTTCCCCCTTTTTCACAACGCCACCCGCAGCATCAATTTGTAAAAATGCCGATCTGAATTGCTGAAACACGTTTTCACACTCGGGATGTTTTACAACAGTTTCTGAGATATTGTTCTTTTCAAAACTTTGCACCCAGCCCATTATGTCTTCAACAGTGCTGTTTTTAGTCAAAATCCCGCTTAGTTTACTCAATGTTATATTCGCGCCCGGCACAAATACTATCCTCTTTTCATTCAAAAAAACTTTATACTTTTGCATTGAATTAAAATTGCACAAATTATGGAATCCATTCAAATTGAAGTAACTAAAAAATTACTTGAAATTAATACGATAAAGATACAACCAGATAATCCATTTACATGGGCATCGGGTTGGAAATCTCCAATATATTGCGACAACAGAAAAACGCTTTCTTATCCTGACACCCGCGCATACATTCGCGATGCGTTTGTTAAATTGATCAAGGAAAAATATCCTGAAGCTGAGGTTATTGCCGGAGTTGCCACAGGTGCCATTGCTATTGGTGCTTTGGTTGCCGACCAACTTGGACTTCCGTTTATTTATGTTCGTTCGAAACCAAAAGGACACGGTTTGGAAAACCTGATTGAAGGTGATTTGAAACCATTCCAGAAAGTTGTCGTTGTTGAAGATTTGGTATCAACAGGTATCAGTAGTTTAAAAGCTGCTGAGGCTGTTAACAACTTTGGTGGCGATGTTGTGGGTATGGTATCAATTTTCACCTACAATTTCCCATTGGCAAAAGAAAACTTCGAAAAAGCAGGTATCGAATTAACATCGTTAAGCCGTTACCAGATTTTGATCGACCTTTCGCTGGAAAATGGCGACATTTCAAAAGACCAGGTAGAATCGCTGATGGAGTGGCGCGAAGATCCTGCAAACTGGGGAAAATAATTAGCTGATTAAAAAGACTTTAAATATATAATCCCGCTCCTTTGGTTATTGGGGCGGGATTTTTTTATGACTGTTATGGCTGTAAACAAGTACACAAGCGAGGTGAAAGTAATTGATCACAATCAGCAGATTGTATTTAATTATTTGTCGAATTTCGAAAACCTTTCTACTTATTTAAATTCAGGATTGATTGAAAAGATCACCGAAAAGGTTCCGCAAATTAAGATTACCGATTTTGAGTCGGATCGCGATTCCTGTAAGTTTAACATTACCGGGCTGGGTCTTGCCGAAATAAAGATTGTTAACCGCGAACCTTTTAAAACCATAAAAGTTGAAAGTTCTGGTGGTCTGCCACTTAGCTTTACATTCTGGATTCAGTTGTTGCCGGTTGACGAATACAAAACAAAAATGCGTCTTACGCTGCACGCCGAAATGAGCATGATGATTAAAATGATGGCCGGAAGTAAACTGGAAGAAGGCATTAACCAATTGGCCGATACATTATCGAAATTACCATATCAGTAGCCGTTTCCCAAATTTCAAATGTTGATTAACGATTGTAGATTTTAGAAGGAATATGCAGTTGGCAAATACCAATAGGCAAAAGGTTAAGATTGTAAAACAACTTTGAGAAACTTTGCGAGCACTTAGAGCTCTTTGTGGTAAAAAGAAAACAGAAAAGACACTCAGAGGAAAAAGCAATTTAGCAGTTTAACCATAAAACAATTTAACAGTTCTCTAATTTTGCAATCCCAAATTCAATCCTTCAGTCCTTCAGCCCCTCATAACTTTATACAACAAACTCCACCTCTTTAAACATGTATTCGGTTATGTTTCCGCCCGATTCCTGAAGCCGGAGTTGACCAAAGCTGCCAATTCCTGCAATTCTGGCGCTAAACTCTTTCCCTTTTGTACGGTAAGTGTGCCAACCTTCGCCACGAAACAGGGTGGAAAGATAAGCCCTGTCGACAGCGGATAAATTTCCTTCAATTAAAAAACCTATCAATTCATCCAGTTTCACTAAAAAAGATTTCAAAATCGTTTCCTTCGAAATCTCTTTTCCGAGCAACTGTTTCATCGAAACCGGATTTGGTGCATCCGAAACAAATTTTTCCTGGTTAATATTCATTCCCACCCCAATAACCGACGAATCGAGGCTATTTCCTTTCATGGTATTTTCGATTAAAATACCGGCTATTTTTTTCACGCCCACATAAATATCGTTGGGCCATTTAATTTTTACATCATCGAGGTATTCACTTAAAACCTCAACCAAAGCCAGGCTAACTACCTTAGAAATATAAAATTGCTTACCGGCTTCTAAAAATACCGGGTACAAAATCAAACTAAAAAGTAAATTTTTACCTGCCTCACTTTCCCAGAAATTACCGACCTGTCCGCGGCCATTTTGCTGATATTGTGCCAAAACGACAGTACCCGAAGCCGCCTTTTCAGCAACCAGTTGCTTGGCATAGTTGTTGGTACTGTCAACCTCACTTAGTAAAATGATATTCTTGTCTGTTAAAAACATATAATTCAAAAGTAAACCATTCTCTTAAAAAATGGTTAATTGACAAAAAGATTATCTTTGTAGGGTACAACAAATTTATATGAGCAAAACAAAAGATTCGAAGATTTTATTAGAAGCCATTCTTGAAGGTATACATCGAATAAAAGGAAAGAACATTATACACGTTGATCTTGAAAGCATACAACATACTGAATGTGGTCATTTTATCATATGCCACGGTACTTCATCAACCCATGTTGATTCAATTGCACACTCGATAGAAGAAACGGTAAAAGAAATAACCGGCGAGGATATTTGGCACCGCGACGGCTACCGAAATGCAATATGGATTTTATTGGATTACGGCGATGTGATGGTACATGTATTTCAGGAAGAAGCACGCCAGTTTTATAACCTTGAAGGACTTTGGGCTGACGCAAAAATTACAAATATTGAAGAAGAAGAGTAAAAGACCATGACAGATAAACAAAATAACAAGAAAGATCAGAACAATCTGAACAACCCCTTTGGGAAATTTAGTCCCAAAAAAGGCGACGGAAAGACACCAAAATTTAATGCATATTGGATTTATGGTATCATAGCCGTTGTATTCCTTATTGTACAATTCTACATCAGCAACAGCCGCGGGCCGGTTGACACATCGTGGCCACAGGTAAAACAAATGCTGCAAAACGGCGATGTTGAACGTATTGTTGTTGTGAACGAAAAAATTGCACGTATTTACCTGAAAAAGGATCGCATAAAAAATTACGAATCGCAGTTTGAAGGAAACTTTTCGAAGCCATCGGATATCGGACCACATTTTAAATTCAATACCGGACCGATTGAAAAGTTTGCCGAAGACCTTACTGTTGCACAGGAAAACTCGCAGGATAAAGTTTTCCCGGTTTACGAAGACGAAACCAACTGGGCACGCGATATCATCTGGTCTATCGGACCATTTATTCTGATTATTTTGCTGTGGTGGTGGATTTTCCGCCGAATGAGCCGCGGTGGTGCCGGAGGCGGTGGTGCCGGCGGTATTTTTAATGTTGGAAAATCGCAGGCCAAAGTTTTTGATAAAGACCAAAAAGTATCGACAAACTTTAAAGATGTTGCCGGACTGGCAGAAGCAAAACAGGAAGTTGAAGAAATTGTAGAATTCCTGAAAAGCCCGGCAAAATACACCAAACTGGGAGGTAAAATTCCAAAAGGAGCGTTGCTTGTTGGCCCTCCGGGAACAGGTAAAACCCTGCTTGCAAAAGCTGTTGCCGGCGAAGCAAATGTGCCGTTCTTCAGCATGTCGGGTTCCGATTTTGTTGAGATGTTTGTTGGTGTTGGAGCATCGCGTGTTCGCGACCTGTTTAAACAAGCAAAAGAAAAAGCACCGTGTATTGTGTTTATCGACGAGATTGACGCGATTGGTCGTGCCCGTGGTAAAAACCCAAATATGGGATCGAACGACGAGCGCGAAAATACATTGAACCAGCTGCTTACCGAAATGGATGGTTTCGACACCAACAGTGGAGTTATCATTCTGGCAGCTACCAACCGCGCTGATATTCTCGACCGTGCATTAATGCGTGCAGGGCGTTTCGATCGTCAGATACATGTGGAATTACCGGACCTTAACGAACGTGGTGAGATTTTCAACGTTCACCTTCGTCCGTTAAAACTAAGTGAAGAAGTAAAAGTTGATTTTCTTGCTAAACAAACTCCGGGGTTCTCGGGTGCCGATATTGCCAACGTTTGTAATGAAGCTGCCTTAATTGCAGCACGTAGAAACAGGGATTCGGTAACAAAACAGGATTTCCTTGATGCCGTAGACCGTATTATTGGTGGTTTGGAAAAGAAGAATAAAATCATTTCTCAGCAGGAGAAGAAAACGATTGCTTTCCACGAAGCAGGCCACGCTACCATTAGTTGGTTGCTGGAATATGCACACCCGCTGGTAAAAGTAACAATCGTTCCGCGCGGAAAAGCTTTGGGAGCAGCCTGGTATTTACCTGAAGAACGTTCTATCACCACAAAAGAGCAGTTGCTCGACGAAATGGCTTCGGCATTGGGTGGACGTGCAGCAGAAGAAATTACTTTTGGAAAAATATCTTCGGGTGCGCAAAACGACCTTGAAAAAGTGACCAAACAAGCTTATGCGATGGTTAGCATATTTGGTATGAGTGAAAAAGTTGGAAACGTAAGTTATTACGATTCAACCGGTCAATCGGACTTTACATTTACCAAACCATACAGCGAAAAAACGGCTGAATTAATCGATGAAGAAGTAAAAATTCTGATCGACAGCCAATATGCCCGCGCAAAACAAATTCTGAAAGATAATTCGGAAGGTCATACAAAACTGGCTAATTTGCTTCTCGAACGCGAAGTAATTTTCAGCGAAGATCTTGAAGAAATTTTTGGCAAACGTCCGTGGGATAAAAAACATGTAATTTCTGAAAACGGCAACGGCGAAAAAGCACTAAAAGCCGAAGAAACAGAAAAGAAAGAAACAAAAGCTAAAGAAACTTCGGAAGAAGAATCAACAAAAGAATAAATGGCAACGGCTCGAGAAGAAATATTGAACAGGCTTAAAAAAGCCATTCACCCCGAGCCGGAAAAGCCAGATTTTGATGCTCCCGTTTATCATTCCATTGAAAAAGCTTTAGACAAAGCTTTTAAAGAAAATCTGGAAGCGGTAAACGGGAGTGTTTATTTGTGCAATTCCCATGAGGAACTAATTGACAAGTTAAAGGCACTGCTTGAAAGTATTCCTGAAAATGCAACCTTCTGTGCCGAACAGGAATTAAAGGAACTGCTTTCTGCCAATGCTATTCAATATCAGGATTACGAGCGTGCAAAAGAAATGGAAGCAGGAGTAACTTCCTGTGAATTTCTAGTTGCTCACACCGGTTCGGTTATGGTTAGTTCTGCATTGGAAGGCGGCAGGCAACTATCAGTTTTTCCGCCGCAACATATTGTGATTGCCAAAAGGGAACAATTGGTCGATTTCCTTGAAACTGCATACAACAAAATTCAGGAAAAGTATTCGGAGCAACTGCCATCGCAAATAACACTGGTAACCGGTCCCAGCCGAACTGCCGATATAGAAAAAACACTGGTGATGGGAGCGCATGGCCCCCGCGAACTGCATGTGTTTATTTATTAGCTTCACACTATTTAACTTATTGCAAACCATATTTTTTTAACTTTGCAGCGTAAAACAAGGTTGGGAAATACTTTGTACACAAAAACCAATGTGTAACAAAAACTACAAACCTAATCAAATATTTAAAGGTGAGTAATATTGTAAAACGCTCTTTAACAGGAATTATCTACGTTGCAGTTATGTTGGGTGGCACACTGCTGCATCCCATTATTTTTGCGATTGTTTTTGCAACTCTTTTATTTTTTACCCAATACGAATTCTACGCCATGGTAGAAAAGGCCGGTCATCACCCGTCGCGCATTATCGGAAGTGTATTTGGCGTTATCTTTTTCCTTATTTGTTTTGGCTTGTCAAATAACTATTTACCACGTCAGTTTGGCTTCGCTTTTATTCCTATTGTCGTCATATTATTGGTTGTTGAGATATTCCGAAGTAACAAACACACGCTCGAAAACGGAGGATTCAGCACTCTTGGTTTTGCCTACATCGCATTACCGTTTAGTTTAATGAATTTTGTAGTACACACTTCCGTTAACGGCCAGAATACTTTTTATCCGTGGATAATGGTTGGCGTATTTTTTATTCTTTGGATAAACGACTCGGCAGCTTATGTGTTCGGAACAAGCTTTGGGAAACACAAAATGTGTAAAAATATTTCTCCGGCAAAATCATGGGAAGGCTTGATTGGAGGTGCCGTATTTGCCATTATTATGGGCATTGTAAATGCGGTCATGTTTCAGGCCATTAGTATGGTGAGCTGGGTGGGAATAGCATTGCTGACAGTTATTTTCGGCACACTCGGCGATCTTTTCGAATCGAAAATTAAACGCGAAATCGATGTAAAAGACTCGGGCACCATTCTGCCTGGTCACGGTGGTTTTCTTGATCGTTTAGATAGTTTACTTTTTGTAATACCGGCAATATTTATCTGGCTAATTTTTACCGGAAACGTGTAAAGCGTAAAATCAAATGAGAAGCATAATAAAACAGATACCCAATTTTATAACCACACTCAACCTACTCTCAGGAGTTATTGCAACAATTTTTGCTATTGACGGACACCTGATTTGGGCAGGAATATTTATTTGTGCTGCATCGGTTTTCGACTTTGCCGACGGACTTGCTGCACGAGCGTTAAAAGCCTACTCTGAAATTGGAAAACAATTGGATTCTTTATCTGATTTGGTTTCGTTTGGAGTTGCTCCGGGAGCGATATTATTTACATTGCTGGAGTTTGCGTTGTTCGGAAAAAATCAGCCAATTCATGAAATAAGTGCCGACTGGTGGGAATGGCTCATTCTGTTTTCAGCTTTCCTGGTGCCGGTTTTTGGTGCTTTACGTTTGGCAAAATTTAATGTGTATTTAAGTGACGAACCTTTTTTCCGCGGTTTACCCATTCCTTCAAATGGAATCTTTTGGGCATCGTTGGGATTAATGCTTGAGTTCCCGAAATACTACGAATATTTCGAGTACATCTACACCGCCAAAAACCTGGTTATTTTGGGAGTTTTTATGTCGGGAATGATGGTGATCAACCTGCCGATGTTCTCGCTGAAAGTAAAAAACCTGCATTTAAAAGATAACTGGTATCGTTATCTGTTCCTCGCTTTATCAGCCGTTCTCCTCATTGTTTTTAATGTGTACGGATTGGCGCTGATCATTTTACTTTACATTATTCTCAATGTGATTTTTTACCTTTTCAAGGTGGAGTTTTAGCAATTGAATAGTAGAGTTAATCCAACCCGTACCGGGTTGTGTGCTTTTTTTTCGACTTCTTACTAAAATCGAACTCCTATGGAGTTTTTAAAGATTAATATCGTTTCACGCAAAGGGGAAAAGAAGCGCAAGGTTCGCAAAGGCTTTAGGGTCTGTTTTGCGTTCTTGGCGAAAACCTAGCGTTATCTGCGTGAAATAACTCATATTAACGCTCGGAGTTTTAGCAAAAGAAAAGCCTCTGAAAACGGAAGAAAATATTTTCCCGAGGGAAAGATTAATAATACGCCATGACAAATTGACTTCCGAAACCAGAGGCTAATATCTTTAATTTATAACTTACAGACTGTTATAAACTACTTTGTTACATACTTAACAACAAATCAGTAAAGTTGTTTTTGGATTGGGGAATAATTTAAAATAATTCTATTTTAAAGGTGCAGCAAATTTTAGTACATCGGCATCAGTAATTTCCTTATCGCACAAGATAATCAGCCTTTCAATCACGTTTCTGAACTCACGGATATTACCTGTCCAATTAATTTTTTGCAGCTCCTGAATGGCTTTTGGCGTCATTGTTTTTTCCTGCATTCCGTATTCGCCACAAATTTGTTTGATAAAATGATTCGCCAGAAGCGGAATATCATCAAGGCGTTCGTTAAGCGTTGGAACGTGAATTAAAATAACACTCAAGCGGTGATAAAGGTCTTCGCGAAATTTATTCTCATCAATCTCGTTGGCCAGGTTTTTATTGGTTGCAGCCACTACCCTCACGTCAACTTTTATGTGTTTGTCGCCACCAACACGGCTAATGATACTTTCCTGCAGTGCACGTAAAACTTTGGCTTGTGCTGAAAGACTCATATCACCAATTTCATCCAGAAAAAGTGTTCCGCCGTTGGCTTGTTCAAATTTCCCTTTGCGTTGTTTTACTGCCGAGGTAAACGCTCCTTTTTCGTGACCAAACAATTCACTTTCGATCAATTCCGATGGAATTGCGGCACAGTTCACCTCCACAAACGGACCAGATGAGCGGTTGCTCTGATCGTGAATACGGCGTGCTACTAACTCTTTACCCGAACCATTCGCTCCGGTAATTAAAACACGTGCATCGGTTGGAGCCACACGATCGGCCATTTCAATTATATTGGAGATGGCTTTTGATTCGCCAATAATTTCAAATTTTTTATTGACTTTCTTTTTGAGGATTTTGGTTTCGGTAACCAAACTTGACTTATCCATTGCATTGCGAATGGTAATCAGCAAACGGTTCAGATCTAACGGTTTTTCGATATAATCAAAAGCACCCTTCTTAATTGAATCAACTGCTGTATCGATATTTCCGTGGCCTGAGATCATTACAACGGGCGTATCGGGTGCCAACACCACTAAGCGCTCCAGTACTTCAATTCCATCCAGTCCCGGCATTTTAATATCACAAAGCACAATGTCGTACTCTGCCGAACGAATTTTCTCAATTCCTTGTGTTCCGTCTTCAGCCAGATCAACTTCATACTTCTCGTATTCAAGAATATCTTTCAACGTGTTCCGAATACTTCTCTCATCATCTATTACCAGGATCTTTGACATGTGTTTCTGTTTTTGTTTCGACTTTAAAAATACGTATAGCGGTCGGTTTACAAAAATGATTCCAAACAAAAAATCCTGAAGAGTAATTCTTCAGGATTCTATATCTCAATGAAAGTTGTTTCTATTGAAATCAGGCTGTTAACATCCGCCAGCAGCCACACTTGTTTTTTCGCGTCGACGTACCTGAACAGGTTTGTTATCCTGATCAGCATTTAAATCAGCTCCATCTTTTGGTGCTGCCAACTCAGCGTAGTCGTATCTTGGCATTCCTTTAAAATAGGCATCATCGTTTATGGTTTCGTACAAATCAGCTTCATTTTCTTTGTAGTAAGAGTACCCCCCCAGCAACAGTTTGATGTTGTTAAAACCTACCTGGCGGAAAAACATCCATGGGCCATTTGCCTGCAATTCGTCTGCGCCATACAAAACGATTGTTACACCCATATCGCGAAGTGCTTCCAAACGTTTAATATTATCAGGATCGGCCAAAGTACTTGCTGACAAATTCTCGGCACCCGGAATATGACCTTGTCCGAAAACAAAATTATCGCGGATATCAAATAAAACGATACTGTCGGGTTTATTGGCGATTACATCTTCCAATTCCCACGGATAAAAATAATCCTCCCCGTTAATCAAAGCTTCAACACTTTCTTCCATGCTCTTTTGGTATTCAAACAAAGGTTTTGGCATGGTTAAAAAACCAACAATGAGAACAACCACAAATACTGAAACAGCTATTAATGTTCTCCACGGATTTAGTTCATGTATATGCATGCTATTAATTTTTCAAAGATTAGGAATTAGCAACCACCAGCAGCAACGCTGGTTTTTTCTCTTCTGCGTACTTGTACTTCAACATTATCGCCTTCAGGAGTAGCCGATTCGGCACCGGTAAAATAAATCTGAGCTCCTTTTCTGAATGCATAAAGTTCGTGATCCACCGATGGTGCATCGGCATCAGGTTGTGTTGGATCGATTATGGTTTGCATCCAACAATTTAAACCGCCTTTCATTACGTAAGTACCATCAATTCCCAAACGTTTGGTCAACACCCAGGTTTGATCGGCAGCTATATCGTCATTAGAAATAAACACCACTTTTACTCCCGGAACTCCAAAGTATCCGAGGTTGCCGTCGTTTAGCAATTCCTCAAGCGGAATGTTTAACGAGCCCGGCAAAGCGTACTCTTCGTAGTCAGCTGCAGGCCTTACATCCACCATTAACAGAGAAGGATCTCCCTGAATGATCATTTTTGCCACCTGATCGGTACTAACATACCTGGTTGGCTGAATGATCTCCTGCAATAATTCCTCCGGAGCTATTTGTTTTGGCTCGTCGCTGCCAGTCAGGAACAAGGTTCCAACAGCTAAAACAAGCATCAATATGGTTAGGAAAATATAGTTTCTATTCATTACTTTCAGTCGTTTAGAATTTATATTGCTTCATGTTTTTACGAACACGTTTCTCGATAAACATCGTTCCCCAGAAAGCTGCAAGTGCCATCACTGTAAATGCAACAGCAAAGTATGATGCAGGAATTCCGGTAATGTCCATAAGCGTTACATTGCCCATATCGCCACTGGTAAAGAAGTCTTCGAACAATGGAAATGCCAGTGAAAAGCCGAAAATACCAAGGTAAAGTCCTATAGCAAAAAATACGGCATCGAGTTTACCGATGGCAATTCCGGTGAAGCTTGTACCCGGGCAAAATCCACCAATTACAAATCCAACTCCCATAATTACTCCACCAACAATCATCGGTGTTAAAAATGTAGGAAGCACAAATATTTGTGATAGGTTGAGCCAGCCAACGTAATCGAAATACATTAGCCCAACCATTGCTACAATCAATGCAGTAAAGAATACACGCAGTACAACAAAGTTATACCCGTAAAATACTCCGGCCAGGTTTCTGGATGAAGAAAAGCCGGATGCTTCGAGAATAAACCCGAAAGCGACACCGATCAAAATTGCGATAACAAAATCCCATCCGCCGCCGATTATACCATTAGGAATTAAAGGTCCCATATTATCTGATTTTTTGTCTGATTACTAAATCCAAAATTTTCTAAAAAAGTAAGCTACTGCGTACCCTGTGCCGAAAATGGCAAACATTACAATTACGCCACCCAATGCAAAAGTTGCAGTACCGCTTAAAGCAGCGCCACTGGTACATCCGCGGCCAAACTGGCTACCCAATCCAAAAAGGGCTCCACCAATCAAAGCTAAAACAAGGCGTTTTTTGCTGGTAATTCTCGGTCCGTGATCGGTTCTGAATTTCTTCATCCGTCCGAAAACAATACCCGAAATAATACCACCAAGTAAAACTCCCAGCGATTCGAAAACCAACCATGTCCACATTGGCGAATGATCGCCGCCAATAAACTGACACATGTATGTGTTGGCTTCTGTAGCTTTTGGCGCAATGGTGTTCGATGTTGTTACAACCGCACTTTTAATGGCTCCACTGGCCCCTAAACCACGACCGGTAATAAATACCGTCACGATTATCAGTAACCCGAGCAGCACTCCACCTAAATAAGGATTAATGTATTTAGGTTCTTGTATATTCGTTTTATCTGAACTCATATTCTGTAGTTAAAAAAATTATCAATACAGGTAGCGTGTTATCTGTCCGGCTTCAACCATGATAAAGCGGAACATAAAACCACCAAATAAAATCATTACCGGAGGCAACCATTTTGGTACGTGCATTCCCCAAATTTCGAGGGTTTCGAATAAGGCAGGGAAAATCAAGCCAATTACCACAACAAACACCCAGAAACTTACGGTGAATTCGCCTCCAAGGAAAAGGTTGGCAGCTTCGATTGCTGTTTCCGAACCGGCCAAAAATCCCATAAAAAGGTGAACGATCAAAAAGATTTCTATAAAAATAAAAACCAGGTCAATGCGGCTTAATATTTTCCGCTCGGCGGCATCCTTACTCATCCAGATTATAGCTGCAAGCCCTGTTGAAAATCCCGAAACCAGGAACAGTGGCCCAAGAATGGATGTGTTCCACAACGGACGCGCATTAAATGCTGAAAGTAATATTCCGGTATAAACACCGAGGATAATTGCGTAGATCATCATAATCCAGGCAAGCGGAACTCTGTTCTTAATAACAAAAGCCTCAAACTTTTCCAGAAAATCAAATTTCCAGTTCCAGCCCGGTACCAGTTCTTTCATGTAACTGGCCACCCAGATAAACGATATCGGAGTAATGATCATCAATGTCCAGGCTCCCCAACCCATTGGCGACTCCAATCGGATGGTGGTATACAATTGCCAAAAGAAAAGTTTATGTTTTAAATCCAGAAACAGTGCAAAAAGACCAAGTACCAAAGCAATTGGGGCAATGATCGGCGCAATTTTTACTGTTGTCTTCATTTCTTTTTCTTTACCCCTGACAACAAAATACCCGGCAAAAAACAAGATACCGGCAGCCAAACCACCTAAAAACAAATAGAGTGGAATTTGCCAGTGCCATATATTAAGGTATGGATCAATGTTCGGAATATTTCGTCCGCTTACAAATAATTCTTCTTTCATTTTCTATCAGGTTTAAGTGTTAGGTTAGAAAATACAATTGTGGTTTTGTTCCGGCCTCAGGAGCCAGTACTTTCCATGAACGGTCTTTGATGGCCAAAGAAACTTCGCTGTTCGGATCGTCCAAATCGCCAAAATACAGACACTTGGTAGGACACACATCAACGCAGGCCGTCTTTTGTCCTTTCTTCACGCGGTGCAAACAGAAGGTACATTTATCAACGTATCCTTCAGGATGCGAGTAACGTGCATCGTATGGGCACGACTGAATACAGGCGCCACAACCAATACATTTATGGTGAGTAACGGCAACAATTCCACCTTCTTCTATATGACTTGCCCCGGTTGGACAACATCTCACACAAGGAGAATTATCACAGTGATTACAACGTTCCGAACGAAATTCAAGACTTAAACTTGGGTAAGTTCCGTCAACGCGTTCAACAATCCAGTCGCGACAGTAACCATGCGGTACATTATTTTCAGTTTGACAGGCCACTACACAGTCGCCACACCCAACACATTTTTTTGTGTCGATCGCCATTGCATATCTCATGCTTTAACCTCCTTTCCTTCCAGTGCAGGATCTTCTGTTAAAAATGTTATAAAGTTTCCTCTCATTCCGGTACCACCCATAATCGGGTCAACAGCTACGTTGGTAATCATTTCGGTATCGGCAGCTCCTTTTCCAAAAGCCCTCGAGAGTTTTTTGTTTTTATGACCAAATCCGTGAACCATGTAAACCGAATCCCAACGAATACGTTCGGTTACACGAACTTTTACAGGGAACGAAGTGATCGCATCGTCCTGGTTTTTCAACCAAACTTCCTGTCCATTTTTCAGTTCCCACAAGTCGGCAACTTTTGGATTTACCCAAACGCTGTTTTCGCTCATAAGGTCTGATAAATGTGGGTTATTTGAAGTACGGCTAAAAGTGTGCATTGGTGCACGACCATAAATCAAACGGTAGAAATTCTGAGGTGGCTCCGGATGTTTCGTATAATTCGGAATCGGATCAAAACCATGGTCGGCAAAATCAACTGAATACAGCTCAATTTTTCCGGTTGTGGTATTAAAATCAAACTCTTCGCCATCGCCCAAATAAAGCGGGCCACTCTTACGCGGGTATTTTTTAATACCAATTTTCTTCATTTCTTCCAGCGAGGTACCCAGCTGTTTTAACTGCCAGTCGATTACTTCCGAATAATCATCGTAGTTAAAGTAATCGTGCAATCCTAAACGTTCGCCAATTTGTTTGGCAATCCACCAACCCGGTTTCGAATCGTATTTTGGTTCGATCGCCGGCATACGCAGAGCGATGTTTGGCTCGCGGTTAGCTGCAGAACGAATAACATCGTAACGCTCCAGGTAAGTTGCTTCCGGGAAAACCACATCGGCATAACCGGTGATATCCATTGGCATGGTATCCATAACTGCGATGAACTCAACTGAGTCAGCAGCTTCTTTAAACAACGGTTTATCAGGCATCGACAGTGGCAGGTTTGTTCCGGCCACCAACCATGCTTTTAGCTGGTGTTTATAATTGTATCTTGGAATAGATGCTTTTAAAGCCTCGGTTGTAATTCCCATTGTTGCCAGCGGGTATCGGTCTTCATTCCAGTCTTTCCATGTCCATTTTGGCTCAGGGAAATGTGGGTGAGGATAAGCAGGAACAGAAACGCCTTCAGGGAAATATAAACCTCCGCGTTTTCCCCATGCTCCCAACAAAGC
The DNA here is from genome assembly GCF_033963885.1 of Draconibacterium sp. IB214405. Lineage (NCBI taxonomy): Bacteria > Pseudomonadati > Bacteroidota > Bacteroidia > Marinilabiliales > Prolixibacteraceae > Draconibacterium > Draconibacterium sp. IB214405. The sequence continues at coordinate 1,072,664 of NZ_JAXBMA010000001.1, read as the reverse complement.
TGTTAGAATTGCCATGGCGCGTCCGCGTTGTGTATCGTCGCCGTACCAAACAACGTGGCGTCCCGGATGAATAATTACCGAAGGAGCTGCATCTGCCATCGCACGTGCTGTTCTTCTGATTTCTTCCGGCTCAATTGTAGTGATGCCATAAGCCCACTCCGGAGTCATATTTTTTACGTGGTCTTTTAAATAATCAAGACCGAATGTGTATTGTTCAACGTAATCTTTATCGTATAAACCTTCGTAAATCAGCACGTGAATCCAGGCCATCAACAAGGCGATATCGGTTGACGGCTTAATTGGCAACCAGTGATTTGAATGCGCTGCTGCTGTTGAGAAACGCGGATCAACCGTAATAATGGTTGCTCCGTTATCAATAGCATCCGACATTTCCTGCACCTGCGAGTTGTGCATGTTCTCACCAAGGTGCGAACCAATTAAAACAAGACATTTTGTATCTCTGATATCGGTACATTCAGGCGAACCTACATATGCACCAAAAGTTGAGAAGTACGCCGATGAACGTGGTCCACGACAGTTGGCAAATGCTGGCTCAGCATTACTCTCCGAACCGTAAGCGCGTAACAAATGGTGGAAATGACCACCCGGAGTACCGTGATTGAACAAACCAAAAGCTTCAGGACCGTGCTTTTCTTTCACTTCCTTCATCTTGTTGGCTACTTTGTCCAGCGCTTCCTCCCAGCTTGCTTCTCTGAAATATTGTGTACCATCCTTGCGCGTATCTCTGATAAGCGGCGTTTTTAAGCGGTCTTCGTCGTAAACCATACCAACACCACCCGTTCCGCGAGGACATAAACGTCCGTTACAGTGCGGGTCGTTTTTGTTACCAACAACTTTTCGTATAGTTCCGTTTTTGTCGACATAAGCCCACGCAGCACATTTCCAGAAACATACTTCGCAATAAGTAGGATACGGAGTAAGATCCTCATCACTTACCGGGTCTTCGGATTTTGATTCGAAAAGACCAAAACCTTTCGATCCAAATGCTTTAAAGCTTATTGCTGCAGCACCGGCACCGGCAGTTGAAATTTTGATAAAATCCCGTCTTGTCTTCATTCGTCTAAATAGTTTATTTTAATGGTAACTCAGGTAATTCCCTTTTATCAAACTAGCGTCTTAAAATTTCCTTACCGGAGTCTTATATATTTCTTCTACATTGAAGTCAATCCTTCTCTTTCTTCCTTATCCTAAACTGTTTTCGAAAAGAGCTATAAAATAAGAGTTTAGCATCTTTTTACAGTTATTCATATATACCTATCTATATTTTTAGATATGGGCGCAAATATAGAAATGATTTTGTACAATGGTTATTAATGCACTTAATTTGAAACCATTAAAAATAAGGATATTAACAGTGAAAAAAGAACGCATCCTACAAAGCCTATAGTGCTTGTTTACAAACATTTACCCCTAAGCAATAAGAGGAAATAAAAATAGCTATAAATAACTGCGCAACCTTATCATGAAACAGGTTTTTTAACATATAGCCTATTCTTTTGAAACGGAGTTTATTTGATCTGTTTGGTTTCGAAATTTGATTTAATAGCGCTATGTGACTTAAAGCACATTCTTTACTTTTATTAAACAGAAAATTTGCAGGTATTGAGATTTTTTCAGATTATTACTTTTGTGCCAAATAAAACAGGAATGGAAACCAAAAACCGAAGAGTATTTTTGAAAGTTGCAACAGCCGGATTACTAGCGTTTTTCGTATTCATTTGGAACAAATTAACGCTCAATCATATTGCCACTTCCAATTCGCAGGAAGCTACTCTTCCACTAAATAAGAACAAAGAGGTGCAGTTTTTCGATCGGTTTATTATTGTTAATTCCGACAATAAAACAACGGTATTTTCATCGCATTGCAGCCATTTAGGATGTAAGATTGATAAAATGGCCGAAGGAAAACTGGTTTGTCCGTGTCATGGATCGGAATACGATCTGGATGGAAATGTAATAAAAGGCCCTGCATATAAAAACCTGACAATGGTAAATTCGACTATATCGGAAGACGGCAAATCAATAATTATAAAAGGATAAAATGGCAAAAAAGAATGATAAAACGACGTTTGGAACATTGGCGGTGGCGATGTTCTGGCTGGTAATTTTATCGGGCATTCTGCTTGCCGTACCTTTTAATGTTGAGTCGCCTTACCTCAGTGTAAGTAGTATGATCGTTACCAATCCGTGGGCAGCACTCATCCGCAATTATCACTACTGGAGTTCGCAATTCTTTTTGATTTTCAGTCTTATTCACCTTTACGATCATTTTCATTACAAAGAAAACATTGGCCTTAAAAAGGGACTCGCATTTCGTTTAAGTATTGGTGTGCTGATTATTTTTCTGGCCATGATCACCGGATTTTTGTTAAAAGGTGATTCCGACAGTGAGCAAGCCCGACAAATATTACAAACACTGGCTGAACGCGTTCCCTTAATTGGCGAATCGCTGGCTTTTTCATTACTCGGTCACCCGGAAAGTTACCAGCTAATTTACGTGCACCACATTGCAACTTTTACGGTTTTTATTGCGGTAATTATGATTGAGCACAGCCGCAGAAAATACTGGCCGCCTGTACTTGATTTTGTTGCGTCGGCGATTGGAGTTATGGTATTTAGCTACCTTTTCAGCGCACCGTTGCACGACAATCTGAATCCTGCAGTAAAAGGGCCGTGGTACTTTGTTGGCTTCCAGGAAATATTGCACTGGCTGAGTCACCCGGCGTGGTCGTTACTGCTTTTTCTGGTTATTCTCGTTTTACTTTACCTGGTTAATTCGGCCAAAGGTAAAACCGTATTTCTGAGTAAACGAAGCCTATTGGTTTTCACAGCTTTCTACCTTGTGCTAACAGTAATCGGTTTGTTTTTCCGTGGAGAACGCTGGCAATGGAAAAATCCGTGGCAGGAAAATTACAGCTACGAAGTACTTAATAATTTTAAATCGCCGATAGTAAAACTAACGCCTGAGTTTGATTTGGGAACAGCAATCGCGTCCCCGGTTATCCAAGGGAGAAAAGAAAGTTGTCTGGCCTGTCATTCCGAAACGCATGGCCTCACCGATTCACATTCACCGGAAGCTATTGGTTGTGTTTCGTGCCATGGCGGAAATCCGTTTGCAACCGGTAAAAATCAGTCGCACAATAATATGATCCTCATTCCGGGAAACCTGGCTACCGCGCCACAATCATGCGGTACAACACAGTGTCATCCGGAAATTGTTGAGCGTGTACCAACCGGGCTAATGGCAACGTTAAGCGGAATGATCAGTGTTGACCGGTTTGTTTTTAATGAACAGGATAATCCGGATGAGCTGGCCAATGTGCACCATCTTGGGAACTCGGCTGCCGACGAGCATCTGCGTAATTTATGTGTTCGCTGCCACCTTGGAAATCCCAAAACTGAATATGGCCCCGTTGACGAAAGCAGTCGCGGCGGAGGATGTCTGGCCTGCCACCTGAATTACAGCCCCGAAGCAGAAATTGCACTTGCTTTAGCAAAAGACTCCATTGTTAATGCACACCCGTCGGTGAGTCTGGCCATCAGTAACAACCACTGTTTTGGATGCCACAGCCGCTCCGGAAGAATTTCAACTAGCTACGAAGGCTGGCACGAAACAACGATTGAAGCCAGACAAATGCCTCAAAACGATACCAACTACCGATTGATTGAGGGCGAACGTGTTTTTGTTAAAAAACAGCAAGACGTGCACCACGAGTTGGGGATGGAATGTATTGATTGTCACCATTCGTACGAAGTGATGGGCGACGGAACACTTTATACCCATCAGGAAAATCAGGCAGATGTGCAATGTATTGATTGCCATTTTGACGGCGTTGCAAAAACCATAAAAGCTGAAAACCTTGACAATGAATCGGCAATTATTGCGGCTTTGCGTTTGGGTAATATTTCTGACAAAGAATTTCTGGTAACAGGCAAACGCAACCATGCTTTGGTAAATACCTTTGTCGAAAACGACACAGCCTTTTTACAAACCAAAAACAGTAAGATAAAAATGGTTTTAACCCGTCCGGCAGAAGTGTGTACACGAAGTAACGTCCACTCGGATTTGGCTTGCTCAAGCTGCCATTCTTCGTGGGTGCCGACATGTATTGGCTGCCACAACGAATACGACCCGAATGAGCCATCGTACAATATGGTTGCGAACCAAGAGCAAACCGGTGGTTGGGTAGAGTTTTTTGGCGAGTACGAAGCTAAACTTCCTTCGCTGGGAATGCGGACTGAGGGCGAAAAAACAGAAGTAATTCCTGTTGCTCCGGGTATGATAATGACCATCGACAAAAGTACGTACACCGACGATGCTGACAATTCCACAATTTTCCATCGTTTATATGCACCGGTTGCACCGCACACTACCACCAAAGAAGGGAGAGATTGTAAAAGCTGTCACAACAGCTCGCTTGCGCTGGGTTATGGCGAAGGAAAACTGGAATACAAAATTACAAACGGAAAAGGCAAATGGTCTTTTTCTCCGCTTTATCAACGTGACGTAAATGACGGCTTACCCGCTGACGCGTGGATTGATTTCCTACAAACAAGAACCGGGAAAGTGGCTACACGTTCCAACGTTTCTCCTTTGAGTGTTGAACAACAACAGGCAATTTTAACGGTTGGTGCCTGTCTTACCTGCCACGATGAAGACTCGAAAATAATGCAAGCCACGCTTAACGATTTTGAGAGGCAGCTACAAAAACGAAGTTCAGCATGTATTCTTCCGGAATGGGAGTAGGACTTTTTAGTTTGTCTCAATCTTCAAATAGCAACATACCCTCTCTCCTGTCTCTCCCTTCTAAAATCTCCCCTTTTAACACAATTATTTTACGCTCAATTTCTGAAAGAAGGTTTCGATATAAGGCGCATAGCACACTTCATTTTCAATTTGCTTTTGAATTTGCGCCTTTTCTAATGCTTAACATTAACCCCGGGCGACACTTTCCGCCTTCCGGCGGTTCGTTTGCCCGGGGCTAAATTATTACGGACTTTCAGCCCGATAACATATTTCCTGTTGGATTATAGCACTGAAAGTGCGTTTTATTATAGCCCAGGGCAAAGTAATTCATCGAATTACGTCGCCCTGGGTTAGGATAATTTGATTTGAATCGTCCGGCCAACGAAAATGAACGAAGCTAATTGGTTCTTCCGGACGAAATTTAACGGCAATATTCATAAAAAGATGTGAATAAAAGGTGTTGCTGGCAGGGAAGGATAAGAGGATGGGTATAATTGGCCTTTAAATTGGAGTTGACTCATTAAAAAAGCGCCACCTGAAACCAGATGACGCTTAACTTCCACATGTCCCTAATCAGGTAAAAATAATTTGGGTTCCTTCACCCCCTGACATAGCGTATAAGTCTCCAACTGTTATAATAGCTTTTACATGCTCACACAGGTCATCCTTTGTGAGTTTAAACATATCGGCGGCCATTTTACAGGCATAAATCTCGCCACCGCCTGCGGTTATCATATCCAAAAATTCGTCAACGGGCGGAACATCCAGCTCGTCCATTTGCTTTTTCATCATCGATGATACTCCGGCTTCTACTCCGGGAATTGCACCAAGCAAAGTGGGGAAAGCCCATCCGTTTGGCATCCGCATTCCCGGATTGCCAACTGTCGCCGTGTGCAATTTGTTCATCTGCTTTTTGGTAATGGCATCAAGTCCGAAAAAAGTAAAAAACAACTTTGCCTCAATACCTTCCATGACTGCCCCATTCGCCATTATTAAACCTGCGTACACATCTTCAATATTGGCTTTGGCTACAATGATCATTACCTTTTTTAAAGGCGTTTCTTTTACTTCAGTCATATTATTAAGTTTTTGGTTTTAAACGCAACTTGCCGGTTTGGAAATACCAGCGTATTTAGAAGATAGTTTCAACGGTCCGCCAGGAAACAATTGGTAAAGTCCTTTAATATCAACGATACCCGATTTCCCAACTTTTCTAATTGTCAGGGTAACACCGGCCGCCTCTTGCTCACGCAAATAATCCAACACTTCGTAGTGTTTGTCGGTTAGTTCAATACCATCTTCTTTTGCCATTTCTGCAGCAAGTTCCTTGCTCCAGTCCGATTTGTTTACCAGGTAGCCTTCATCGGTTACCTCAACAGTTTTTCCTGCGAAAGTCTTTTCTGCCATAATTTTATTTTTAATTGTTGTTTTTATTGGTTTCTGCAGCCATGTTCTTCATAAAGGTTACAAAGAATCCAAGCGCACGTTTCATCTCCGGTTGATTCATTTCGCGCATAACCTTAAAAATGGAATACTCGGGAACATTCTCCATTTCCATGCTTCCGTAAATTTTAAGGCCATTGTTCATCGCACTCATCATTTCGGGTTGTGTTGCCGAACGCACAGTTTCCATAATGGTGACAATGTTATCGGCCAGCTCTTTCACATCTGTCGGTTTGTAATGGGTAATAATATTATCGAAGATCTGTCCGGCTTCGGCAAAGAATTCGAAGTAGCCTTTTTGATCCAACTCATTAAGTTTTTTCGAAAAATCGATGATCACCTCGTTTAGAATTGGTGATGCATCTTTAATCAGATCGTTCATACTTTCGAATAGCTCCAGAAAACGGTTCATATTATCGATGTTACGCAGAATACGCAACATCAACCCTTTCACCTCATCAATATCAAGATGAACCATTCGGTTATCCAGGTCTTCCACCGCCGTGTCGTACATGTCTTTTCCAACGATCGACAGGTCAGAAATCAAATCTTCCACCTCGTTGGTTTTAAGCCGCTGCTGGTTTACGTACTCCAGCAGTAAATCAACCTTTTGATTCAGCTCCGTTATTTGTACTTGTAATGATTTCTCTTCCATAACAGGCTCCTTTAATTAATTCACCTTCTTTTTCCCGGCCATTGTCATTAGCGGCTCAACCGGCAGTTCTTTACCTTTAAGCAGAATGTGCCAGTAAATCCAACGGAACATCACTTTTCCGTAGTGGTTGATTTTGGTATTTTCCAGTAACCCAAACGGTCCGATTCCCGGCAGCGGGAAAGTTCCCGGAAGTGGTTCAGTATCGTAATTAAAATCGATAAGTGCACCTTTGCCAAAACCTGTTTCGATGTAGCAGTTCGCATGACCATCGAATTTGGCGTGCAAAGGACGACCTTCGATGGCGCTCATCAGGTTCTCGAATAAAATTTCGGCAGCAAAGTGAGCTACCGATCCGGCTTTCGATGTTGGAATATTTGAAGCATCGCCCAGCACAAAAATGTTTTCGTGTGCCACCGACTGCAGCGTATGTTTATCGGTTGGAACAAAATTCAAATCGTCGCCCAATCCACTTCTTTCGATCATTTCGTCGCCCATATTTACAGGCACCACGGTAAGCACATCAAAATCTACTTCCTGTTCATCGTAAGAAATAAGTTTTTTGACGTCGTTATCTACCCGTTCGATATAAAAATCAGGAATTACTTCTATATTTTTTTCGGCCAACAATTCCGACAGCATTTTTGTAGCAACGGGTTTGGTAAAAGCCCCGGGCATTGGTGTTACATAGGCAATCTCAACTTTATCGCGGATACCCAATTCGGTGAAATAAGCATCGGCAAGAAAGACAAACTCAAGTGGTGCAACCGGGCATTTGTATGGCAATTCGGTAATCGCCATTACCAGTTTTCCGCCTTCCCAACCTTTAAAGAATTTTTGCAGTGCCAAAGCCCCTTCGATGGTATAAAAATCGAAAATCTCCTTGTACCACAACTTGTCTTTTAAACCCGTAGTTTCATCAGGATTTGTTTTGGTACCGGTTGCCACAATCAGAAAATCGTAATTCAGCACCTGCCCGCCTTCCAAATGTACTTTATTGGCATCGCCTTCGATTTTATCGATTGCCGAATAAATCATAGTCACCCCGGCTGGAATAAAATCGGCCTTTGGTTTTATCACATCCTCCTTCTGGTAGATACCAAAAGGAATAAATAAAAATCCGGGTTGGTAGTAATGTGTTTTAAACTGATCGACAATGGTAATCGCCCACTCGTCTCTGTCGAGTGCCTTCCGTAGCTTATTAGCCATCATTGTGCCCGCAGTTCCGGCGCCAAGAATTACTATCTTCTTCATTTTAAATCGTTCTATTGGTTTATCTGCGTTTTAAAGTTACCGGAGCAGCAACAAGATGCTGTAAAACCTGCTATGATAATTATCAGAGGATAATAAATATCATAAAAAATTGATACATTGCGGGTTAATGAAACACGAGTAAACCGAACTATGGGAAGCACATCTTGTACTTGCGAATATTGTCAGTTAAAAAACATTTTTTTTGCTCACGTTAAAAGTCATGAGCTCGATAATATCTGCGATTTAAAAGTGGAAAGAAGTTACTCAAAAGGGGAATCGATAATTCAGGAAGGCGACCCGATTACCGAATTTGTGTACATGAAAAAAGGTTTGGTAAAACTCTCAAAAGCCTCAATCGACGGTAAAGATCAGATTATCAGTTTTTCGAAACCTTTCGATTTTGTCAGCCTTTTATCAGTATTTTCATCGGATCAATACAAGTATTCGGTTACGGCCATCGATCAGACTACAGTTTGTATTTTACAATTGGATGTGGTAAAAAAATACGCCGAAGAAAATGCACTTTTTGCCATGGATATGATGTCGAATATCAGCCAGATGACCGATAAAATTATTCACGACAGCCTGGAGATAAAACGCAAACACTTGAAAGGACGGATAGCGCATGTACTGCTTTATTTCTCCGATTACATTTATAAAAAGGATGAGTTTGAACTTCCCATCTCGAGACGTGAGATTGCCGAATATATTGGAATGACCACCGAAAATGTAATCCGCACTTTATCAGAATTCAGAAAGGACAAAATCATCAAAATCTTTGGGAAAGACATTTTGATTGCAGATAAAAAAAGATTGAAAAATATTTCAGATTTTGGTTAATTACAAATCTTCAGGACGGTTCAGGTTGGTAAATAAACGGTTATTCTTTTCCAATAACTTTCCGGCATCCAGCCAATTTGTGTTTGCCTCCTTCAACAAATTTTGCATTCTGTAATCTCCTGATTTTAGTTTTATTTCCATTGTTGGACACATGCTTTTGTTGTATAATGCAATCAAAGGTTCAGCACCTTTTTCGGTAAAAGGAACCACCGCATCAGAATCGCCGGTATTTGATAGTAGAAATTCAAGAAAGTTAGAATCGACATAGGCCGCATCAACACTAAGAACAAGATTCCAATCATTCGACGACTGCTTTAAGCAGGAATAAATCCCGCCAATTGGCCCACAGTTTTTAATCTCGTCTTCAACTACACGGTAACCAAAAGTTGTGTGTGACTGATGATTTGAACTGATGAGCAACTCCGAAGAAAAAGGTTTACAAAGGTTTATTGAACGCTGGAGTAAAGTCTCACCATCAAGCTCCAGTAAAGCTTTGTCGGTGCCCATTCGTTTGCTTTTGCCTCCGGCCAGAATTATTGTGGTTATTTGCATGTGCTAAATGTACAGAAATAAAAAAAGCTCCAGAAAAATCTGAAGCTTTTATCGGGTGGATGATGGGATTTGAACCCACGACCTCCGGAACCACAATCCGGCGTTCTAACCAACTGAACTACAACCACCATTTTGTTTGCGGGTGCAAATATAAATATTTTATTCTTTCCACAACTCAAAATAAAATAATTTTTGAAGGCTATTTTTGATTGAAATTACAAAGTCGAGAAATTTATTGCGTACATTATGCAACCCCACGAACATAATCTTGTCACTAAAATTGAAAGTTGAACAATTGAGACAAAAAGAGCACATACATAAAAAAATTATCGAAGCCTGTAAAAAAGGAGACAACAGGGCACGATACGAGCTGTATGGATTGTACTCTAAAGCCATGTTCAATATCTGCTACCGCATGATGAACAATCGCGAGGAAGCAGAAGACATGTTGCAGGAAGCGTTTACTCAGGCGTTTATGAAACTGGAATCGTTCCGGTACGAATCGAACTTCGGATCGTGGCTGAAACGAATAATGGTAAACACCTGCATAAATGCGATAAACAAACGAAAGGTAGAACTAACGTATTGCGAAGAAATCTACCATTATGACAAGACTGAAGAACAAGACGACCACGATCCGGAATTTACTGTAGCCACTGTTACAAAAGCTATGGAACAACTGCCGGAGGGAGGTAGAATGGTGTTTTCGCTGTATTTACTGGAGGGGTACGACCATGCTGAAATTGCACAGATTATGGGAATTACCGAATCGACATCGAAAAGCCAGTTTATGCGCGCCAAACGCCGCATTGTAGACATTTTAAAAGAACAAACCCATTGAGATAATATGGATAAACAATAAGCCATATGGAGAAGAATAGATTAGAAGAATTTGTAAAAGCCAATCGCGAGGAGTTCGATTTTCGGGCACCCTCGCCTGAAGTGTGGGACAAAATTGAAGCTGCCACCAACAAGCCAAAAGTAGTTTCGTTACGACACTATTTTATGCGCGCAGCAGCCGTGGCTGCAATCGTAATTGCAACCGGGCTTGTACTCTGGCAAGCGAGCCTAAACAGCCCGACACGACTGGCAGAAAATGCAGATCCGGAGTTAAAGGAACTCATTGAAGCCGAAGCATTCTATTCGAGCCAGGTGAACCAGAAAATGAAAGAAATTCAGAAGTGTTACTATACTTTCCCGGAGATTAAAAATGAGATTGAAACCGATTTAAACGAACTGGAAGGTATGTACCAGCTGCTTAAAAACGATTTGGAAGAAAATATTTCGAATAAAAGCGTAATTGAAGCAATGATTGAAAACAACCGTTACAGGTTACAACTTTGCGACGATGTACTTGACCAGATTAAATGTTAGAGAAGGGGGAAAAATGAGAATAATAAAATGTAGTATATTATTGGGCCTGCTTATTTTATTGGTGCCGTCGTTTGCAAAAGCCCAGTTTACCGACACCAGGGAAATAAATAAAACTTTTGCCGTTTTGCCAGAAACGCAAGTTGAGATTAGCAATAAATACGGCAAAATCGATTTAAAGACCTGGGATAAAGATTCGGTGAAATTCCTTATCAATATCAGGGTGGAAGAAAAGAAACTCTCGAAACTGGAAGAATCGATTGACGAGATTGATTTTGAGATTTCGAACAACGAACACTACCTGATTGTACGTACGATGGTTGAAAGAAACAAAAGTGCGTTGGGTCAGGAAATCAAAAAGTTTAAAGAAACACTGTTAAGTTCCGACGGCAACATTCAGGTGGATTACACCGTTTGGATGCCCGACTCGAACCGCTTAAAGATCGACAATAAATTCGGCGACATTTATATTGGCGATTTTAACGGCGAGGCTGATATCTCCTTATCAAACGGCAACATGAAAGCCCACGATTTTAACAACATTAATCTCTCCCTTAATTTTGCCGACGCCACCATTAACAACATCAAAAAAGGCCGTTTAGATTGCAACTTCAGCGATTTGTATGTAAAAGAATTGGGCAACATACACCTTCAAAGTAAATCAACGGAATTTGAGTTGGAAAAAGTGGAAACACTTACCGCCTCATCGCGGCGAGATAAATTCCGAATCCGTCAGATCGAATTACTCGATGCACGCAGCAGTTTTACAACGTTCAGAATTAACGAAGTAACCGACCGCGCAAAATTTCAGGCCGAGTACGGCGATATTGAAATTGAAAAAACAGCAAGCGATTTCAGCAGTGTAAATATCGAGTCGAAATCAACCGATATCAATCTTTATTTCAACGCCGAAACACAATTTAGCTTTGATGTAAAACATGTTAAAGCAGAAGTTGACATGGGCCAGGATTTTGTTGTCGACAAAGAAGAAGTGCTGGATGAAAAAGAATCAGAAATAAGAATGACCGGACATTTTGGAAACGACCCGAAAGCCGCCGAAAAGCTCTATATAAATGCCAATTCAGGGAATATAAGCATACGTACATCTTACTAAATTACAGCTCTTTAAATTTTTTAGCACGCATTTTGCAACCTCATCCAAAAACACCTGTCTTTTAAAACAGAAAGAAAACAATTATTAACCACGCGGGACTAGTTTGCCGAAGCCATGAAAACAATTAAACAAACTTTCCCCGGAAAACAACGTGTTATGAAAACAATTAAACTATTCATTTACGGGCTTGCTATGATTATTGCCGCAAGCAGCTGCATCGACGACATTACGGTGGAAGGAAACGGAATTGAAGCCTCCGAGAGCCGTATTGTTTCGAGTTTCGACCGAGTAAATTCATCAGGAAGTTTCAGGGTGCATATTACCGAAGGCACCGAACACGACGTTCTTGTAACTGCCGACGAAAACCTTCTGCAATACATTGAAACCTATGTTTCGGGAGATGTGCTTCACATTGATGTAAAAGGTATCCGTAACCTCAGAAACACACTTCCGATGGAAGTTTATGTAGTTACCCCCGAACTTGAGGGGATAAAACTTAGCGGGTCGGGAACGATTACTACGAACTATTTTTACACAGACAAAATGGACTTGATCCTTTCCGGATCAGGAAGATTAATTGCCGCTTTTGAAGCCGATGAGACAGATGCTTTACTTTCCGGCTCAGGTAGAATTGAACTTACCGGATCGACTGAAGATGCCAGATTTATAATAAGCGGATCGGGAACTATCGACGGTTACACCTTCGACATCTTAGATTGCAATACAACAACCTCGGGTTCAGGCGACATGTACGTTGATGTTTCCCGCAAATTGCATGCTGATATTTCAGGTTCGGGCAATGTCTTCTACTATGGTGACCCCAATATTGAAACACATATTTCCGGTTCCGGGAGTGTAATCAGTCAAAACTAAAAAACCACTACCATGAAACGTTTCCTCATCATCTTGCTATTTAGTTTACCACTGGCTTTATCAGCACAAACATTCAACAAAGCAATCGGTATCCGAGGTGGACTCTCCGCCGGATTTGAATACCGCTTTTACACCGACGATGCCAACTCGTACAAATTACTTTTGGCAACCCGCGACGACGGTATTCAATTTCACGCATTTAAAGAATTTCACGAATACGATCTGTTTAATTTCTCAGAACAACTATCGCTGTTTTATGGGCTGGGAGCACATTTTGGATATGAGCAGTGGGACAAATATTACGTGCAGGATAACACCAGCTGGTACGAAGAACGAACGGCCTTGCTGGCAGGTATCGACGCCGTTGTAGGTGTAGAATACCTATTTTACGAAGTCCCCTTATCGATAGGTTTTGAAGTTAAACCATACGTTGATGTACTGGGCCGCGACTTTTTCGACCTTGAATTATTCGACTTTGCCTTTACAATCAAATATCTTTTTTAAGCCAAAACAATTACTTAAACAAAATTCAGAAAGATGAAACAATTAACAATTTTAGTGGCCATTTTATTGGCATCATGTTTTGCCTTTGCGCAAGACGATTATTACAACGACCAGGTTGAAACTATTTTCTCGAACAATAGAAGCAATGGTGGTTATGGTGCATTCTCGGTTGGATACACCCAAATTGACGGTCGCGATGCAATGGTGGCCGGAGCTCGTGGAGCCTTCATTTTCGATCACTCATTTGCCATTGGTCTGGCCGGTTACGGTTTTGTAAACGACCTTGAATACCACAAATACCAAACGGCCCCGGAGGACCGCTTCTTTTTAGCCGGTGGTTACGGTGGAGTATTTTTTGAGCCTATAGTTGGCGGAACAAAACCCGTGCATGTTTCTTTCCCAATTGTAGTTGGAATGGGAGGAATATCGCTGGTGGAACACACCGGATGGGACTGGGGTTATTACCACGATGAATATCACGAGTTCGACACCGACCTGTTTTTTGTGTTCGAACCCGGAGTGGAACTGGAGTTTAATCTTACGCGCTTTTTCCGAATTGCGGCTTATGGAAGCTACCGTTTAACATCAGACATAAAATTGTATGATACCGATCCGGATGTACTTAGAGGTTTTAATGTGGGAATGACCTTTAAATTTGGGAAGTTTTAATCGAAGAACAGGAACACATTACCCTCTCTCCTGTCTCTCCCTTAAAAATGGAGAGACGATCGGCCTTCAGACAAAACAAAGTCAAATCAGTAATTTATCTGGTTCAACAAAGATCATCCGACCAATCGTCCTTCCTTGCTTGCAGGGAAGGATAAGAGGAAGAGTATAAATAAATCCGGAAACAAAAAGCGGTTGCCCGAACTAGTTCCGGACAACCGCTTTTTTATTGTTTTTGATTCTTGTTATTCGTATAAATCTACGTAATCCTGTGCTTTTAAATACTCCAGACTTTTTGCACAGCTTTCAATTGGTTCAAAGTTGTAATCTTCAACCTCAACAATTCCGTATTCAGCACCTGCTTTTTCGCGCGCAGCAAAAACTCCTACAAAATCCATTTTACCGCTTTCACCCACTTCTTTTTCATCTTTAATGTGCCACAGCTCAAAACGACCGGGATATTTTTCAAAATAGTCAGTAGCGTTTTTGCCGCCTTCGGCAATCCAATATAAATCGAGTTGGAACATCACTTTCGAAGGATCGGTCAATTCCAACATCCAGTCGTAAAGCGGTTTCCCTTCGTATTCAGTGGTAAATTCCTGATCGTGGTTATGATAGCCAAAACGAATACCGGCAGCGTTACATTTTTCGCCAACGGCTTCAAAATATTTGCAATAATCTTTTAAACCGTCGAGGCTTTGGTAAGCAGTTTCGCCCATCCATGGTTGAACAATCCATTTTACACCGGCTGCTTTATGAGCGGCAATACAAGTATCCCACCATGCCATGGTTTCGTCCCAGGTTTCGTCGGTTGGAACTGCTTGTCCGGTGTGTGCTCCCAAAAATTGGAGGCCACTGCTTTCGCACAAATTTTTAAACTCAACCGGATCGATGCCATACATCAGGCCATCGCCATAACCTGCGGTTTCAACAAACTTGTATCCACTTTCGCCAACTGCTTTAAGTGTAGCTGCAACGTCTTCACCCATATTATCTTTTACCGACCACAGTTGAAGTCCGATAAAAATCTCCTTCTTAACTTCGGCACTTTTCTCTTCAGCCTTTTTGGGAGCTGAATTACACGACGTAAATCCTTGCATAAGCAGCGCAGTGATTGCCAGTACTGCCAACGATCTTAAACTAATTCTTTTTGAAATCATTTTTACTTGGTTTTAGGTATTTAAATAGTAGTCTTTAAACAAGACTATCTCACAAATATGGCTTTTTTCATTCATTATTCCCACTCAGGCTTACACTTTAATATTACTTTTGTGGCTTCAATTTTAATCCATGAAAAACAAAGACCTTACCGCGATACTTTCAGCACTGGGAGCTGCTTTCTTCTGGAGCTTCTCGTTTGTTTGGTTTAAAATCGCGTTTATCGCCTACAAACCTATTACGGTGGTAATCCTGCGGTTAACAATCGCAGCCTTGCTTATTACTTTTATTGCCTGGTTTTTAAAACGCCTGCAAAAACCGGAAAGAAAAGACTACAAACTGTTCTTTTTCATGTCGCTATTCGAACCTTTCCTCTACTTTTTAGGAGAAAGCTACGGATTAAAATATGTATCGTCCACCGTGGCTGCGGTAATTGTGGCTACCATTCCGCTGCTCACTCCGGTTGCTGCCTGGTATTTTCACAAAGAGAAGGTAAGAGCGATGAACCTGATTGGATTGATTTTTTCGTTTGTGGGGGTTGCAATGGTGGTTCTCAATGGTAGTTTCAAGTTCGATGCTTCGCCATTGGGCGTTGGTCTTGAATTTATGGCTGTATTATCAGCCATCGGTTACTCCATTATTCTAAAAAACCTGGCATCGCGCTATAATACGCTTACCATAATCGCTTATCAGAATTTTATCGGGGTAGTATTATTTTTACCCATTTGGCTTGTGCTCGATGTGAAAGACTTTATTCATACACCTTTCCATCCACAGGCTTTTAGAGCAATTGTTTTGCTGGCTGTTTTTTCGTCAACGCTGGCCTTTGTATTTTTCACGCAAAGTGTTCGCAACATAGGTGTAACACGCACAAATACCTTTATAAATCTGATTCCTGTTTTTGTGGCCGTTTTATCCTTTTTTATTCTGAAAGATAATCTGGGACTACAAAAGATTGTTGGAATTTTAGTGGTGGTTGCCGGATTGTTTCTTTCGCAAATAAAAAAACGCGAAACCAACGGACGCAAAAAAGCGGTTGAAGTTCACCGGAAATAAAATGATTGTTTTTGATAATTCTCCTCTACCCTTTTGTCTGTCGACATTTTCCCTTACAAAGGGAAAACTCTTTGAGGGAAAGTTCATAAATTTTCAAATTGCTACCTTTATGGAAACTCAAAAACAAATGCAGTGCTCTACGAACTTATCAAGCAGAAAACACGTGCGTTAAGATGGAATGGAACTCCAGCCGAAAAGAAATTATGGAAATATCTGCGTAGAAAACAATTGAAGGGAAGAAAATTCTTGCGACAACATGCCATCATTTATGAAACAATTGGCGACGAACATTTCTTTTATGTTCCCGACTTTTTCTGCTTCAAAGAAAATATGGCGATTGAATTAGACGGAGAAATTCACAAATTCAATAAAAAGCGAGATGAAAGACGGGATGAAATTTTAAGAAATAAGGGAATAAAAATATTACGTTTTCAAAATGATGACCTGGACGAAATCGAAAATGTTTTGCAAAAGATTATCACAGAGTTTAATCAATAATTACTCTACGTTTTAAAGCGAAAAAATCCCTGAAGAATAACCACTGAACCAACTAAATGCCGGCTCTCCTTTTGAGGGGAGCTCCCGACAGGGAGAGGGGTAAAGAAAGATTTATATAACTTGCACGCCAAATGAACATCAATTATAAAACACCGGAAGAATTAAAACTGCTCACCGATAAGAGCAGGCCGGAAACCAACGCCTTGTTGAAAAAGCTGAAAAAGAAAAAGCCTAAACGGCTCGACGATGTGGTACATGCGCTGCATTACGAAGCTTTTGATAATTTCGACTGTCTGGATTGTGCCAACTGCTGTAAAACAATCGGGCCTCGCCTTATTGTTAAAGATATTGAACGACTGGCCAAACACCTGAAAATGAAAGTTCCCGATTTTACGGAACAATACATCAGGGTTGACGAAGACGGCGACTATGTTTTTAAGGACCATCCCTGCCCTTTTCTGATGCCCGACAACTATTGCATGGTGTACGAAAGCCGGCCAAAAGCCTGTCGCGAATACCCGCACACCGACCGGAAACGATTTTACCAAATCCTTGATCTGACGCATAAAAACTGTGAAACCTGTCCGGTTGTGCTGGAAGTTTTTGAAGAATTAAAAAAGAAAAACTTTTAAGAGTTATTGTAGTAATCCCCCTAATTATCTGCTTCGGGAATAACTTCAAAACGCATTTCGCCCAGACAAACGGTGCCGATGGTTGTAATTCCTTCCACCAAAACTTTATAGCGGGCAATATCATCCGAAGTATAAAACGAGATATTCGCCACTCCGTTATTTAGTTTTACTGAAGGATTCCAGTACAACGTTGTACGATAATCCGGTCGTTCTGAATTCCTGTTTTCGGCAGTATAAACTGGCGAATAAAACTCACGGTATTTCGAGAAACCTTTAATTTTTTGTTTTATCACCCCTTTCAAATATTTTTCACGCACTTCATCCGGAGCTCCGCGTTTTGTGTAAATAAAAATCGCACCGTTTGAACCTCTCACTCCGAGTAATGCCATTCCTGTTGGATTGTGCGTAGTGATTATATCAACACGGTCAATACTCGTAACAGTCAAGGGAGGAAAATGGTAAATAGGATCATTCCAAGGAGATCCATCAACATAAATCAACGGTCCTGTTCCGGCAACCATTGACTTAGGCATACGATTCCCAAAAAATGTGGGCGCTTTTTCAAACAGTAATGCATATAAACTATTCGCCATAAAATCTCCCTCTGTTGGTTTTATCATTATATCCGGTTCCGAATAAATCTGCGAAAATTTTACTTCCTCCTGTTCTGGAGCATTTGCAGTAACTTCCACCTCATCAATCATTATAACATCTTTTTCAGGCTCGAATGCTTTTTCGGCAAGACTTGCGTAATAATTCTGCCGGTATAGTTCGAGCGGAATTTTATTTCGTTCGGAATACTGTTTGAATTTAGCTGGATTAAAATCTGCATGAATGGTAGTTAACGGATCAATTGTTACTCTTGTATTTTCACTCTCGTTACTTTTTCGGGCTTGCAGGGTAATTGCTGCCGAATCGGTCAGATTTATATGCTGAAAAACAAACCGACCATCTGCATCGGTGGTTTGCCACGAGGTAAATAAACTATCGTTTTGCACCATAAGCAGAACTTCGCTATCGGCCAACCGCTTATTATTCCACAGGTTGCTTACGTAACCTTCAAGCGTAAAACCTGCAGTTACAGGATACTTAAATTCCTCTTCATCCATGTCTGCAATTTTGTTCCAGATGTAGTTGCTCCAGCCGTGCGTTAACATCAACAGATCAAGTTTCTGTCCGGAAGATATTTCGGGTTCATCGCTGAAATAATCAGCCGGCGATTCAATGCGTCCAATAAGTTCGGCATCAAGGTACAACTGCGACAATATGTTTTGTGATTGGCCAAAAGCATTCAAACTGTTTTCGTCAACAACAGCGATAGAAAGCCGCGCACTATCGGCAAGAAATTTTTCGTCAGGTTTCAACTGAAAAGCTGCCAACTCACGGTTGGATAAAACCGTATCGGGCGATTCAATCAGAATGGTATTTGTTTCAATATTGTTGTTGAAATACAAACGCTCGGAAACCGGGTTTAAATCTTCGTTTAATAACACCAGGCGGTTTATTCCTGCACCAAATTTATTCTTCTCAATTTTTACGCTAAAGTCGTTTTGGGTGGGTCTTACTTTTTTGTAGAAGATCACTTCTCCCCGATTCATGCAGGCCAGCGTATATTTCTCGCGCTGATAATTTTTAGAGTTGCTTAAAATTCCAACATGCAACAGCTCATCAGTATTGTTATACAATTGTAGTTTTATGCCCGCTTCCTCAGGTTCGCAAAACGCAACTTTTAATCTTGGGAAAGCATTTAAAACCACGGTATATTTTTCGCCGCTGTTTGGGTAAAAATCAAACTTCCCCAGCCCTTTGTAGTTGGTCTCGAAACGGGCAACCACCTTATTATTTTCATTTAGCACCACTCCATTGGTATTGATACTTTCACCATTTCTGGCCGTAATTTTTACGCCGATTACATTCGGAGTATGCTCCAATAAAATACCTCCTTCAGGGAAAAAACGGACAAGAGGTTCTACTTCTGCCCTGCGATTTTCTACAGAAGTATCATTTTCAATTTCGAAAGAGTTTTTAGTTTTTTCAATCGTCAGCGACTTATAAAAAAAACAGTCGCTGCCAAAGTTGCGGAGATGGTTGGTGTACGTTCGAAAAACAAGATCACCAGTGAGCACTGAGTCCTCAATTGGAATATTTCCCTCCCCAAATCCACTGTAAACAGGAAAGATTTCGGATTTTAAGATGGCCCCGGTTGAGTCAATCAAATCAACATACAAATTCTGATCTCCTTTTACCGGAGAATGTGTTTTCCCATTGAGCAAATAAGCACTCAGCCAAATGGTATCGCCAAGGAAATAGATTTCGTGATCGGTTTGCACATAGAGTTTCTGAAAACCCGATTGATCACTGGCGGTAATGAAATCAGGGTCGCTTTGTGCATACAGATTTTGAACTAAAACCAAAACCGGAAATAACCATGTTAAAGGATTGAGCATTGGTTTATTGTTGAGTTTCTGTTGATTTCACTTTAAAATTAGCAATAAAAAACACAATGTTCAACAGCATTTCTTAATGAACAACGCTATTTCTGCGACCCACACTATGTTTTACACCATCTTTTTGTAAATCAGCGACTAATACAAACGTTAATATTTTCAAGGTCCGCTTTGAATCCGATTACCGATCAAAAAGAAATTTATAACTTTAAGGCAAAGCAAAAAACCAATCGCATGGGATACAATGGCCTCGGAATGCAACGTTGGATTTCAACAATGAAACCCAGAAAATACCTTGGAAAACGTAGCAAACCCGATGGTGGCGGTGGAGCTCCGTCTGCCGGGCCTGAAGTAAGCAGTTACTATCACATAAAAAAACGGAACTTTTCGGTTTTAAAAAGCAAAACGTACACCGAAAGCTACAAAAAACAGCTTCGGTCAAAGTTGGCAGAGGACAAAAGAAACAGTAATTGGAAGATTGTTATAAGTATTGCAATTGGTTTGGTAATAATTTTGCTTTTGTTTGTTTACTTTAACGACCGCTTAAACTTATTGTAAAATTGGAATCCCATTGAAATGATCTCCTAAAATAAGATGCAGAATATGAAAAAACTACTTTTAAACGATGGAAACGAACTCCCTGTAATTGGTTTCGGAACCTACCAATCGAAAGAACAGGAAGGAATTGAAGCAGTAAAATTTGCCCTGCAAAATGGTTACAGATTGATTGATACTGCCGCATTTTATTTTAATGAAGAAGCAGTTGGAAAAGGGATTAAAGCCAGCGGCATTCCACGTGAAGAGATAATAGTAACCACCAAATTATGGCGCGATTATTTGGGTTATAAATCCACAAAAAAAGAATTGGAGAAATCATTACAAAAACTCGATCTGGATTACATCGACCTGTACCTGATACACTGGCCGGCCAACGCACGCAACTACAACGACTGGCAGAAAGCCAACGCCGACACCTGGCGCGCTATGGAAGAACTGCAGGCCGAAGGAAAAATAAAATCGATTGGTGTTAGCAATTTCTGGGAGGTACATTTTGAAGCACTTTTTAAGACCGCCAATGTTAAACCGGCGGTAAACCAAATAGAGTTTCACCCCGGTTACTGGCAACCGGAGTTAACAGCCTACTGCAAAAAACATAATATTACGATTGAAGCCTGGTCGCCACTGGCACGCGGACGCGTTTTTGACAATAAAACTTTGCAGCAAATTGCAAAAAACTATAATCAGTCAATTGCCAAAGTTTGCCTGCGCTGGATTACGCAACACGATGTGGTGGTAATTCCAAAATCAACTACGCATGAACGAATTCTGGACAATCTTGACATCTTTGAATTTGAACTTACTCCGGAAGAAATGAGCCTGATTGACAATCTCCCCGAAATGGGATTTAGTGGTGAGTTGCCTGATATCTGGCCGGAGCGGCTACCACGTGTGTAGATGCAGTGAGAAATTCACCAATCTGTTTCCCCTATAATAATAATTAAATACCTTTGGCGTTTTAGAAAAAATGACAATCGCGCATGAAGCGAAAATTATACGTATTAATTTTATTCAGCTTATTATTCTTAACCGGCAAAGCACAGATCGGTGGTGAATACACCTACCAGTTTCTGGAGCTGACCAACTCGGCACGTATTGCAGCTTTGGGAGGCACACAAATTGCCATTTACGATTCGAGCGACCTGAACCTGCCTTACGCCAATCCGGCCCTGCTCCACGCGGAGATGGACAACCGTGTTTTGGTGAACTATGTAAATTACCTTGCTGATGTAAATTACGGCTATGCCTCGTATGCTAAAACTTACGATGGGATCGGGAATTTTGCGGTAGGTATGCACTACATCAACTATGGGCAATTCGAGGAAGCCACAGAAACGGGTGAACTTACAGGAGCCACTTTTAATGCAGCCGAGTATGCGCTAAACCTCATTTATTCGAACAGCTATAAACGACTGAATTACGGTGTTAACTTAAAACCTATTTTGTCGTCGTTCGAAACCTATCAGTCGTTTGGAATTGCTGCCGATTTGGGTGCAAGTTTTGCCAGTAAAAACGGTTATACCAACGTAGCATTGGTGGTGCGCAACTTTGGAACACAGATTTCTACCTACTATGATGGAGCCGACAGAGAACGAATTCCACTGAACATTCAGGCTGGAATCAGCAAACGTCTACAACATGCTCCGTTGATTTTTTCAGCCACGATGCAACACCTCAACCACTGGGACCTGGCATCGAGCGATGAAGAAGAAGAGTTTAACGGCGAAACCATTCACCAGCGCGAAGAGAGTTTTGCCAAACAAACCATGCGCCACCTGGTTTTGGGAGCTGAAATATTACCTTCTGAAAACTTTACGTTGCGGGTGGGTTATAACTACCAACGTCGCCAGGAACTTAAATTCGACGATAAAGCTTCAACCGTTGGATTTTCTGCCGGATTCGGCTTAAAGATCAAACGTTTCCATTTTGATTATGCCATTTCCCGATTCCATTTGGCAGGCTCATCGAACTTGTTTTCGGTGTCGGTTAACCTGAATAACAATTTCTAATTGAAATAATTCTGACATTTCTAAAACAGGCTCCCAGCCTTGGAAATCCTGTATAGTTCAATGATCATACATTCGTCTTTCCAGACGGGAAATACTTTTTCCTTTAGCTGAAAAAGTATTCAAAAAAGCCACCGCTGACGATAAAAAGCTAAAAATAAATTCCTCTCACTAAAATCAAGAAACTCCTCCTTTTAGACCTTCATACTTCAGGCCTAACGAGCGTCAAACAGACTTGATTTTTTAACGTTCCCTCCATTTACTTTCTTAACCCTTTTTCTCAAAGGCGGACTTTAAGGCAAATTTTGTGCGGGCTCGTCAAAAATCCGTAAGTCGGGCTAATCTGTTACATTGAAAAAACGTAAAGGTTATTTTTTGACAAGATTTTTGGTTCCTTTTGATCGAATGCAAAAGGAACTGCCCGTCCGGCATGAGGCCAAAAGCTAGAATTTTGATTTACAGCTCAACTCAACAACAGACCTATCGCATATTTTCAAACAATAAAAACATGCATTTCCAAATGAATTTTAATTCTTTAAAACTTTTTAGAACCACCTAAAACGGACAATTGAATCTTAATTAAAATTTCCCCATCTTTGCTTCAAATTCCTACAGAAACATGAACGATAAAAAGATTATCATCGCCATCGATGGCCATTCGTCTTGCGGAAAAAGCACCATGGCTAAGTCACTTGCCAAGCGGCTTGGTTACGTGTATATCGACACCGGCGCCATGTACCGTGTGGTAACGCTGGTTGCCCTGCGCAACGGATGGATTGAAAATAAGATTCCCGATACACAAAAAGTTATCGACGGATTGAAAGACATTAACATCACTTTTAAATGGGATGAGGTCGCCGGCAAAAACACAACTTTCCTGAATGGCGAAAATGTGGAAGATGAGATCCGACAGTTGAAAGTTTCTGAGAATGTGAGCCCAATTAGTACCATCGCAGAAGTGCGCCACGAAATGGTTCGTCAGCAACGCAAGAATGGCAAAAACAAAGGCATTGTTATGGATGGCCGCGATATTGGCACAGTGGTTTTCCCCGATGCCGAACTAAAAATATTTATGACGGCCTCGCCCGAAATTCGTGCACAGCGTCGCTACCTCGAACTCACGGAAAAAGGAGATAAGGTAAACTTCGAAGACATTCTGGCGAATGTTGAGGGGCGCGATAAAATTGATTCAACACGCGCCGTAAGTCCCTTAAAACAAGCCGACGACGCACTTATTCTTGATAATAGTGAGCTAACCCGCGAACAACAACTGGCTTGGGCCGTTAACAAAGTAAAAGAAATTACAGACGGAATATGATTGTTGAGATAGATAGGAGATCGGGTTTTTGTTTTGGAGTAATCAACGCGATCAAAGCAGCGGAGGATGAGTTGAAGGAGTCGAACCAATTATATTGTTTGGGCGATATTGTTCACAACGGGATGGAGGTGGAACGCCTTGAAAAAATGGGCTTAAAATCCATTACAAAAGAGGAGTATTTTACGCTTAGCAACTGTAAAGTTCTAATTCGTGCTCACGGCGAACCGCCCGAAACATATCAACATGCCGAGGCCAACAACATTAAATTGATCGATGCTACCTGTCCGGTGGTACTTACACTCCAGGAGAAAGTAAAAAGTTCGTATAACAAACATTCTCAGATTGAAGGTCAGGTGGTGATTTACGGAAAACAGGGACATGCTGAAATTGAAGGTTTAAACGGACAAACCAATCACAATGCAATCATTATCGAGAGCATTGCCGATGTGGATAAAATTGACAAAAGCCGTCCTGTTTCGCTGTATTCGCAGACAACAAAACGAATTGAAGACTTTCACGAAATAGCCCAAAAGGTAAAAGAAACCACCGATCCGGGTGTTCCGGTTGAAATAAAAGATACCATTTGCCGGCAAGTATCGAACAGGGTACCAAACCTGAAAAAATTTGCCGAACGTTTTGACATGGTGCTATTTGTAGCCGGCCGCAAAAGCTCAAACGGACAATACCTTTATACCATTTGTAAAGAGGTAAATGATGATTCGTATTTCATTTCAAATCTCGATGAAATTAAAAAAGAATGGTTTGATGGCGTGAAGTCGGTTGGTATTTGCGGAGCCACATCTACACCCAACTGGTTGATGGAAGACGTGGAAAAATGGATCCACGCCAATTTCAGCTAAGATCATTTCATAATTTACCGTACTTTTAGGCAAACATTTTTTATGCCTGAACTTTTTGCACAAGTTATATTACCGCTGTCGTTGCACGATAGTTTTACCTACAAAGTACCTGCATCGTTGGAGAACGACATTGCTCCGGGGAAACGGGTAATTGTGCAGTTTGGCAAAAAGAAATTGTATGCAGCACTGGTCATTTCGCTTTCCGACAAAAAACCGGACGATATTGAGGTGAAGGAAGTGCTTGAAATTCTGGATGAGCATCCCATTATTTTTCCGGTGAATTTTAAATTGTGGCAATGGCTGGCACAGTATTATTGTTGCACACTTGGCGACGTTTTTCGGGCTGCTTTACCAACCGGGTTAAAACTCGAAAGCAAATCGAAATTCTTTTTAACCGGTGTTGATGAGCCGGTTAATTTAAATCCCAAAGAAGAAGTAATCATCCGGCAATTGCAGGAAGACGTTTCGCAGCTTTCCGATCTGGAACACAAACTGGGATCCGAATTTTCGTACCAGGCACTACGCTCGTTGTTGGACAAAAAAATTGTTTACGCCGAGGAAAAGATCAGCAGTAAATACAAACCCAAAACCGAGGCTTTTATAAAATTGCACAGCAGCATTACTAGCGAAAAAGAACTTCAGGAAAAAGCGGACTCCTTAAAACGCGCTAAGAAACAACAGGAACTACTGTTTCATTTTTGCGCTGCTACCAATGCTTTTTCTGATGAGCAGATTAGTGAAATACAAAAAAAGGATTTGCTGACAGGAACTGCCTTTTCGGGCAACCTTGTGAAAGAGCTGGTAAAAAAGAAAATACTTGCCGAGCACCAGAAACAGGTTTCAAGACTGGAAGAGAAAAAGATCGAACAGGTAAGCATTAACCTGTTGAACAAATACCAGGCAAAAGCTTACGAGGAAATTAAAACCACTTTCGAAACACAGCAGGTTACGCTGATTCACGGGATTACTGCCAGCGGAAAAACAGAGATTTACATTCATCTTATCGATGAGATGATAAAAACAGGAAGGCAGGCTTTGTACCTCGTCCCGGAAATAGCGCTTACCACACAAATTGTAAAACGACTAAAAAACGTATTCGGCAATAAAGTGGGGATCTATCACTCAAAACTCAACAGCCAGGAACGCGTTGAGATTTGGGAGAAAGTGTTGCAGTTTAACAATGACCCGAAAGAAGGTTACCAGGTGGTTTTAGGTGCACGCTCAACAGTGTTTTTACCATTTTCGAAACTGGGAATTGTAATCGTTGATGAGGAGCATGAAAATTCATTCAAACAATTTGATCCGGCACCACGCTACAATGCCCGCGACATGGCCGTAGTTATGGGTTACCAGAACAATGCAAAAGTATTGTTGGGTTCAGCAACACCTTCATTCGAATCGTATTACAACGCACTAAAAAACAAATACGGGCTGGTAAACCTCACGAAACGCCACTCCGAAATGGAACTGCCCGAAATAATTGTTTCCGATATAAAACGTGCGTACAAGCGAAAGCAAATGCGTTCGTTTTTAACACCCGAGCTTTTTGAAATGATGGAAACTGCACTGGAGAAAAACGAGCAGATCATTCTTTTTCAAAACCGGAGGGGATATTCGCCTTACGTTGAATGTTTCTCCTGTGGCGATATTCCAAAATGCCGCAACTGCGATGTGAGCCTCACCTATCACAAATACAAAAGGCGGTTGAGTTGCCATTACTGTGGTTTTAGCTACCAACTGCCCGACAAGTGCGACAATTGTGGTTCGCCCGAATTAAAAACACGTGGTTACGGAACCGAGAAAATTGAGGATGAGTTGAAATCGCTGTTCCGCAATGCACGAATTGCGCGCATGGATTTGGATACCACGCAATCGAAAAATGCTTTTGCCAAAATCGTTAAAGATCTCGAGGATCGAAAAACGAATATCCTGATCGGGACACAAATGGTTACCAAAGGACTTGACTTTGAACACGTGAGTGTGGTAGGAATTTTGAATGCCGATAACCTGATCAACTTCCCCGATTTTAGAGCACACGAACGCGCCTACCAACTTATTTCACAGGTGGCAGGCCGCGCCGGACGAAAACATAAACAAGGGAAAGTGGTTATTCAAACCTCGCAACCCGATCATCCACTCATTGATTTGATTCGCGATCAAAACTACCAAGCCACACTGAAAGAACAGTTTGAAGAACGCCAGCTTTTTAAATACCCTCCTTTTTTCAGGCTTGTAAAAATAGTGGTAAAACACAAAAATATTGAGACGGTTGACCGGGCAGCCAACCAATTGGCACAACTGCTAAAAAAACACAAACAGCTGATAGTTATGGGGCCCGAATATCCGTTGATAAGCCGTATTCAGCTGTGGCACCACAAAGAGATCTGGATTAAAATCAACCGAAAATTAAATCTCGATCTGGTAAAAAACGAAATCACTTCATCCGTTAAATCCGTTAAACAACTACCAGCCAACAGCAACTGCATTTTTAACATCGATGTGGACCCGGCATAATAGCGTTTTGTCTTGAAGAACATACATTATTTTGCGTTTTGACATTTTTCTACCACTGTTTTTTTCTTAGATTTGTGGCCTTAATAGCGTTTTGTGAATAAGACAGAAGTAAACGAAATATTCGATCGATTTTCGAAAATGCGTGCCATCGTAATCGGCGACGCCATGGTTGACACCTACCTTTGGGGTAAGGTTGATCGTTTATCACCCGAAGCACCAGTTCCTATTGTAGCTGTAAACACCCGCGAAAACCGACTTGGCGGTGCTGCCAATGTATCGCGAAATATACAGGCACTGGGAGCGACACCCGTACTTTTTGCGGTTGTCGGCGATGATGAAATCGGGAAAGAATTTCAGAATCTATTAAAAAAACGCAACGTTTCGGACAAAGGAATTTTCACCGATCCTTCGCGAAATACAACGGTTAAAAACCGGATCATTAGTTCGGGTAAACAAATCGTTCGTGTTGATGAGGAATCAACTCAACATATTTCTGAAGAGATTGAAAATGCCCTGATAGAAGCGATAACAGAAGAGATTGAAACAAATCCTATTGACGTGATCATTTTTGTAGATTACGACAAAGGAGTTGTTACACAAAAACTTTTTAATGCCGTTAACGAACTGGCGCAAAAAAAAGGAATTCCTACCGCTGTTGATCCGAAAAAACGAAACTTCAGAAATTATAAAAATGTATCGCTTTTCAAACCCAATTTTAAGGAGTTTGTAGAAGGTACAGGACTACCGCTTGTTAAAGGTGATTTGGAAGGACTAAAACAAGCCGCTGAAACTTTTAAAACCGAACAGCAACTGAAACTGATTTTTATTACACTTTCTGAGCTTGGAGTATTTATAAGTAACGGTGTAAAAGAGCAGTATTATCCGGTTGCAATTCGCGATATTGCTGATGTTTCGGGGGCCGGCGACACTGTGATTGGCGTGGCCAGTCTGGCTATGGCAGCGGGACTTCCACCAAAAATTATGGCCTTAATGTCTAACCTGGCAGGCGGATTGGTTTGCGAAAAGGTTGGCGTGGTCCCGGTTGATCAAAATCAGCTTAAAAAGGAGATGAAATCTCAAAAAATTTAATGCCTTTTTAATTCAGTTCCAATAGCTTACTAAATTATCCCCTTTCCAAGACTAAAAATATCATTTCGGTTAATGGTAAATTGTTAACTTTGAAACCACTCATGAACTAATAAAGACGCTGTAAATGGGAAAAATTATTTCGTTAGCTAACCAGAAGGGAGGAGTTGGTAAAACTACCACAACGATAAATCTGGCTGCAAGTTTAGCTGTACTCGAACAAAAAGTGTTGGTGATCGATGCCGATCCACAGGCCAATGCAACATCGGGTTTGGGTTTTGATCTGCACAATGTTCAGGCAAGCATTTACGAATGTATTGTGAATGAAATTGACGCAGAAAAAGCCGTTTTACATACCGATATTGAGAACCTGGATTTGATTCCTTCTCATATTGATTTGGTAGGTGCCGAAATTGAGATGTTAAACTTACCCAACCGCGAAAAAGTTCTGAAAAGCGCGTTGGAAACCATTAAAGATAAATACGATTTTATTTTCATCGATTGTTCGCCATCGCTTGGTTTGATAACCGTAAATGCATTAACAGCGTCCGACTCGGTTATTATTCCCGTTCAATGCGAATACTTTGCATTGGAAGGACTTGGAAAACTGTTGAATACGATTAAAATCATTCAAAACCGTCTGAATCCGGAACTGGAAATCGAAGGTTTCCTGTTAACTATGTACGATGGCCGTTTAAACCTGTCGAACCAGGTTTACGAAGAAGTGAAACACCACTTCCAGGAAATGGTTTTCGACACCGTAATTCAACGTAACGTAAAACTAAGTGAAGCACCAAGTTACGGTAAACCAGTGGTTCTTTACGATGCAAGCTCGAAAGGAGCGATAAACCACATGAACCTGGCGCGCGAAATATTACAGCGCAATGCCATGACTCAAATGTCGCAAGACAATGTTGTTATAAATTAAACACTCTTAAGTAAGTTATGATGGCAAAAAGGAATGCTCTTGGAAGAGGATTAGGCGCACTTATCGACGATGCTGAAAAAATGCAGCAGGGCGCCGGACTGGATGAAATTGAATTAAGCAAGATTGAAGCAAATCCCTTTCAACCCCGATCTAAATTCGACGAGGAGGCATTGGCAGAACTTTCGGCCTCGATCAAGGAAATTGGATTGATTCAGCCCATTACCTTACGAAAAGTTAGCGACGATAAATACCAGATCATTGCCGGAGAACGCCGTTTTAGGGCATCGCAACTGGCAGGATTAAATAAAATTCCAGCGTATGTACGCAAAGCCAAAGACGACGGAATGTTGGAAATGGCTTTGGTTGAAAACATTCAGCGCGAAGACCTTGATTCGATTGAAATTGCACTGAGCTACCAACGTCTGATGGACGAGCTGGAATACACCCAGGAAGAACTGAGCGGACGTGTGGGGAAAAAACGTTCGACAATTGCGAACTACCTGCGTTTGTTAAAACTTCCGGCCGTTGTCCAAAAAGGTTTGATCGACAAAGAAATATCGATGGGACACGCTCGTGCAATCATTAATATCGATGATGCCGACACCCAAATTATGATCTTCGAGCAAATCATTAAACACGGTCTTTCAGTACGAAAAGTTGAAGAAGTTGTTCGCGATTTAAATTCAAGCGAGGAAAAAGTAAGCGACACGAAAAAGCCTAAGTTCCCGAATGAATTTAAGATCATAAAAACGCAACTCGATAAAATTTTCAGCCGACGTATCGACTTCTCCATGAACGAGAAAGGAAAAGGGAAGATTACCATTCCTTTTAAGTCGGAAGCGGATCTGGAAAGAATTGTTAAAATAATTGAAAATCAAAAATAAACCTTAAGGATCACACAATTACTGAGGGTATTTTCTATTTTTGCGCAAAATTATTAGTGTGATTAAACGCGTTTTTTCTTCAAAAATATTGCTTTTTATACTTCCCCTGTTCTTTGGTTTTTCCTCATTTGGTCAAACTGTACTGCAGGATTCTGTTGCTGTTGCCAAAGCCAACGTAGAAGAAAAGGTAGAACACTCGCCTAAAAAGGCAACGATCTATTCGGCTGTTCTGCCGGGACTGGGGCAGGCTTACAACAAAAAATACTGGAAAATACCTTTGATCTACGCCGGTTTCGGGACCATTGGTTATTTTATTCACTGGAACAACGATAATTACAAAATCCTTCGCCAAGCGTACAGCGACCTGACCGATGGTGACGAAACAACACGTTCGTACGAAAATCTTGAGGGAGCGGAATATTACGATCTGGATAATCAAACCGACTATAATAATTTTAAAACAGGACTTAGCAAACAACAAAGTTATTACCGCCGAAATCGTGATTTATTGATTATTAGCATGGTTGGTTTTTACGGCTTGAACATTATCGACGCCAGTGTTGATGCGCATTTATTTGATTTCGACATCAGCGAGGACCTTACATTTAACTGGGAACCTACCATGCAGTACCGGAATTTTCAATACGTTTATGGCGTAAGTTGCACTTTTACTTTTTAAGATGAGAACCATTACGATTTTTATATTTTCGATTTTATTTATTACTAATGCTCTGGCGCAGGAAGTTGACACGACACTTACGCTGGACGATTTAAAATTGGACGCGGATACCATCGGTTTTAACCAACTGGATGTTGACGACATGCTGAACACCGTTTTTACGGATAAGATGGACAGTATGATGAGCACCTGGGATATCCAAAACCGTTTTAATTTCGATCGTTCGGAAGTGAGGACACTCAATTTCCCCAAAAACCTTCCCGATTCAGTTTATATAAATCGTTTAGAAGACATTGAGCAGGTAATTGATCTGTCGTACAATAAAGTGGTAAACAACTACATAAAAATGTACACCGAAAAGCGTCGCGACCTCGTTGAAGTGATGCTTGGTTTATCGGCCTACTACTTCCCTATTTTTGAGGAAACGCTCGATAAATACGACATGCCGCTGGAGATAAAATACCTGGCAATTATCGAGTCAGCACTAAATCCAACGGCCCGCTCTCGGGTTGGTGCAAATGGATTGTGGCAATTTATGTACGGCACTGCCCGCAACATGAAACTGGAGATCACCTCGTTTGTTGACGAACGTCGCGATCCAATAAAATCAACCGATGCTGCCGCGCGTTACCTTACCAAGTTGCATGATATTTATGGCGACTGGCATTTGGCCATTGCAGCCTATAACTGTGGCCCCGGAAATGTAAACCGTGCGATCCGCCGCTCGGGAGGAAAAAGAAATTACTGGGAAATATACTACCGTCTGCCACGCGAAACCAGGGGTTATGTACCGGCATTTATTGCCGCAACATACACCTTCGAATATTACAAGGAACACAATCTGGTTCCGCGTTTTCCGGAGATCGAACTTTCGGTTGACACAGTAATGGTAAACGACTACCTGCACTTTGATCAGGTAAGCGCCAAACTACATATCGACAAGGAAGAAATACGTGCATTAAATCCGATGTACCGCCGCGATGTAATTCCGGCCAAAGAAAGTAAGCCTTATCCGTTGGTGTTACCAAACGACGTGATTTTGGACTTCGTTGATCAAGACACCGCTATTTTTGCTTACGAGCGCGACAAATATTTCCCCAACAATACGTTGATGGATCCGACAACGAGCAATAGCAGTTATTTTACTCCTGTTGATATTAAAGGCAAAGCAAAGGTTTTGTACACGGTTAAAGCCGGCGACAATGTTGGTTTTATTTCGTCGTGGTTTCATGTTCGTGCGTCCGATTTACGCTACTGGAACAACATAAACCGCGATATGATTCGGGTGGGACAAAAACTGGCCATTTACGTTCCTGAGAAGGACAAGGAAAAGTACGAGAAAGTTACTTCGATGAGTTTTGCCCAGAAACAGGCTTCTGTCGGAAAAACATCAGCACCAACCACAACGCGCGTAACAAAACCACTCGATCCAAATTACGAATACTACACCGTTCGAAAAGGTGATACTTTGTGGGACATTGCTCAAAAATATGCAGGAATTTCAGCCGATGAGATTATGCGATTAAATGAGCTGAAAAACGATCGTGGTTTGTATATCGGCCAGAAATTAAAAATTAAACGTAAAGGCTAGATTCAATTATTACTTTTTGGAAAGCTGTTTTGTTCTGCGCATACGTTTTGGCCCGTACCATAACCAAAATCCGGTAAGACAGAATAACATTAACGCCAAACCGGTGATCGTGGAATAAAAAAGTTTTAACCCGCCATCGGTGCGAAACCAGTGATCGAGAATTGAACCATCATGAATATTCTCGATTAAATCCGACCATCGACGTTCAATTTGCAAAACCTCGCCAGTGGCACCGT
Organism: Draconibacterium sp. IB214405; assembly: GCF_033963885.1. Classification (NCBI taxonomy): domain Bacteria; kingdom Pseudomonadati; phylum Bacteroidota; class Bacteroidia; order Marinilabiliales; family Prolixibacteraceae; genus Draconibacterium; species Draconibacterium sp. IB214405. Next base: position 1,040,176 of record NZ_JAXBMA010000001.1, on the reverse strand, counting down.
CTAACTGAACACCCCAGTACCCTTCGTTAAACACAAATTTTATTATCCCTTTGCTTTGCCGGACATCAATTTTATCCAATCCCGGCGAAACTGCAGCAGATATAGAATCCTGGTAGACCTGTAAGGCAATAGTGTGCAAACTATCGAGTGGCAACCATTCGCAAAGTTCGGTTGATGTTCCCTTTTGCGTTTTAGGAAGGATCAGTCCGCCACTGTTCTTTTTCCAGGTTAATAAAAGTCCCGACACCGCAACAAAGACTAAAACCACAAACAAAAAAACTCCGGTTACACGATGGATTTTCCTAAAGCGTCTAATCAGTTTTGCCTGGTTTTCAATGTTACGATTTTGGGTCATACAACTAGATTCCTTGTAAATTATCAGTTAAAAGTAGGGATTCAACGCGCGGCCAAAAGTAACATAATTAATTATTTCGAAGAGGGATTTGCACATTAAACGACTCACCCTTTCTAGTTGGGTTAATGTTTATGATTGAACAAGCCGCATAAAGTACCTCAGGATCTCCGTCCTCGTTAATCAGCAATTGAGGGCGCTCCAGCCGGTTTACCTTTATCGTATCTCCGGATTGTAAAACCACTTGCTTTTTCATAAAAAACGGATCGGCAGGTTTTGTCCATTTTATTCCATCGATTGATTCAAGTATTGCCAATCCCGGCTCTGCTCCGGTTATTTTTCCCGAAAAATCCTTAAACACAGCATAAAATTTCTTCTGTGTTTTGTGGTACCAAACATAAGGATCTTCGGCCGATGCGAGCTTTCCTTCTTCGGTTCTGAAATCAAAAATCAGATCGTCAAGCGGCGTAAATGGACCGGTTGGAGAATCAGAAAGTGCAACACCATGAACACCGCGCCAGCCCGGATCGTACAGGTTTCCTTTAAAATACAACAGGTATTTCCCGTCCGACGGACGATAAGTAACCGAAGGATTTACCACAATAATGTTGTCGGGTTTTGGCTGTGTTCCTTCCGGCGACGGGTTAACAATATTATCAGGTTTTACACGGGTCCGTGGTGACAATATTGGCGCATCAGGACGGCTAAAATTACCCTCCATCAGATCTTCGAAACTATCAAATTCAATTACTGCAATTTTTTGGTTTTGCTGAACACGGTTTCGTTTATTCAGTTTTTCGCCGGGAGAACCAACCGACTGAACACCTGGGTCTTTTGAACCTATAAAATAGAGGTAATATTTCCCGTTAAATTTTTTCAGGTGCGGATTCGACACCATTTGCGCATCCCAGGCAGTGCTGTCGCCTTCGAGTGCACGTCCACGCAATACGATCTTTTTAAACACAAATCCGTGGTCGGGATAATCCGAAACGGCATAAGCAAGTTTCGATCCCAGCACCCAGCCATTGCCAAACGCCGGCAACGAATCGCCACACTCGAAAGTATTGTAAATCATGTGGTATTTCCCATCGACTCCCTTTAAAACACTTCCGCCCCAAACAAATCGGTCAGGGTCGTTAATCACCGAAGGACCGGTGAGAATATTTCCGTCAATTTTGGCCTCAACAGCTAACGCTTGTACACTAATGCTTTTTGGGATTTTATTTCCACATCCGGAAAAAACAAAAAGGAATAAGCTGATAAATACGAGCAACGTGCCCGATTGCATGTAATTTGATTTCATAAAAAGAGAGATGTTTCTACAAATTTGTTTTTAATGAAAACGCGAATTAATAGCAGTGATCACTCGTGCGTGATTACTGAATATTAATTTTTTGCCCCAACGCTTTTATCTCCTGCTCCAGGCTATTGCGTTTTTTTATCGCTTTCGACAATGCCAGCGCATCGCGAACAGCTTCTTTATCGTAGGTTTCAAGAATAATATAGTAGTATTCCTTACCCAGAAAAACAGCTTTCAGGTTACGGTCAACATTATTGGCAATAAATTCCATCACGCCATTGTCTTTTCCGTTTCGGTACGATACCTTTTCCCATTTGGCTTCCATAAAATCGCTGCGGTGATTATCTGTCGAACCAACCGGGATTTCCTCAGTCTTTGCATCGTCACCACTATCATAAACACGAAGTCCGGTATGATTGAGCCAGTTTTCGCCATGATAATTACTGCTTAAATACAGTTCGCCACGTTCATCCAAATGCACCTGAATATAGGAACGATCCCAGGCCCGTTTAAAGGTCTGGCGTTTGTGAATGTATTGCGTGTAACGATCAAATTCCGTTTTCTCTTTTACAAACGATTTTTCCAGCTCTGCCACCTGTACTTCTACCGAATCAAGCTCGGCTTCTTTGCGCTGCATCACCTGAAAACGAACTTCCTGCAACAAGTTTTTTGCTGCGTTGGCAGAATACACCGCTTCGGGGAACAGAATTGAAATGCTGTCTAACTGGTTTATGGCTGCAGCTGTATCGTTTTTTGCCAGTAGATTTTTCGCCAGATCAATCTTTACCCGCGCCTTATCTTCATCAGACGGACCACACGAAACAAATATTATCAGAATTAAAAGGACGAGATATTGAGCAGAAATCTTCATTCGTTTTTATTGTTTATTTTTGGCAACTCATGCCTGTTTCATCTTTTGCACAAAAATAGTATTTTAATAGTAACGAAGAAAAGCCACTTTATTATCATGAACACCAATTCAGTAGAGTTTTTTAATGCAAAAGACGACGAGAAATTTCCCGAAACCAGTGCAATAATAATTGCTGCATGGCACTTGTCGAATGCTGAGAATATCGGAAAAATTATTCGGTTGGCTCATAATCTGGGAGCTACCGAAGTTTTATTTGTTCGTGAGTCGGAAAATCACCGTGAATCGAAGATTAAAAAGACCGCCGGTTTTTCATACGACCAAATGAAATGGCGTTTTATTTCCGAGAATGATTTTATTGATCTGCTTGGTGCCGATTACCAGCTCACAATTGTGGAAACCTGCGATGGAGCAACAAATATTTACCGCGAAAAGTTGCCGCCAAAAACCATATTACTTGCCGGAAGCGAATCGCATGGTCTCCCCCAAAATATCATAAAAATGGCCAACAAAAGTGTATATATTCCCATGCCTGGAGGCTGTAAATCATTAAACATTTCAAACGCATTATCGGTGGCCGCCTTCGAATGGTATCGGCAGCAAACGTGCACTTAATGCCTAACGTTCAACAGTTTAAAAACAACCCGCATTTTACAAAATTGAATTAACATCAACTTAAGCTTCATAATAATAGATTTTTTCTATCTTTAAATCAAAAATCGACTTACGCCATGATTACCCTAACCCAGTTGGAGTATATAGTTGCCGTTGACACGCATCGTCATTTTGGCAAAGCTGCCGAGGCATGTTTTATTACACAGCCAACGCTTTCCATGCAAATTAAAAAGCTTGAAGAAGACCTGGAGATCATTATTTTCGATAGGAGTAAACAACCTCTTATTCCTACCGATGTAGGTACCAGAATTATTGAACAGGCCAGGGTGGTTTTAAAACAGTCCGACGAAATAAACAACATTGTAAAAGACCATAAAAACCAGGTTTCAGGGATGTTGCGTATTGGTATTATTCCAACGCTGGCACCTTATCTGCTACCAATTTTTGTGGGAAACTACAAAAAGAAATACCCCAATATTTTTATAAAAGTTGTTGAAGCAACAACCGAAAACATCATCAAGCTTTTGCACAAAGATCTTATTGATGTTGGTATTTTGGTAACTCCGCTTCACGAGGAAAAGATATTGGAGAAACCGGTTTTTTACGAAGAGATGCTGATTTATGCCAATAGCGGACATAAACTACATACCCAAAAAGAAATTACAGTTGAAGACATTGCAACACCCGAAATTTGGTTGTTGAGCGACGGGCATTGTTTCCGCGATCAAGTGGTCAACCTCTGTTCTTATTTGGGAACTACCGATAGTGAATTACCTTTCCATTTTGAAGCGGGATCGCTTGAAACCCTGATGAACATAGTTGATCGCGAAGGAGGAATTACGCTGATTCCGGAGCTTGCCAAAGCAACGATGTCGCAAAAGCGGGCGTACAATGTGAAAAATTTCACCAATATTAAACCGCTTCGAGAAGTTAGTTTGGTTTACTCGCGACATTTTGCAAAACACAAGTTGATTAACCTGCTTTGGAAAGAAATTAAAGATTCGGTGCCGGAAGAATTACAGGACGAAAACCGCGGAACCATTGTAGAATGGCGGTAGAAAGCGGGTATAATCCACAATTTTGTTTGTCAAATAAAACATACTTCCGAATTTTTCTTGCTGAATTTATTGCAGAATAAAATTTTTATATATCTTTGCGCCGCAATTCGCGGATGTGGCGGAATTGGTAGACGCGCTAGACTTAGGATCTAGTACCTATGGTGTGGGGGTTCGAGTCCCTTCATCCGCACTCAAAAAAACCGCCGACCCTACTTTTAAAAAAGGGTTGGCGTTTTTTGCATTTTAGGGGTATAAATAAATTTATCATCATGAATATTAATTTAGAAAACATCGATCAGGTTAATGCGGTAATCAATCTTACCATCGATAAAACTGACTATGAAAAACAAGTTGCCGATGTTTTAAAAGACTATCGTCAAAAAGCTTCAATTCCAGGATTCCGCCCCGGTAAAGTTCCGGCAGGCCTTATCAAAAAAAGATTTGGAACAGCTGTTTTGGTTGAAGAGGTAAATAAATTGATCTCTCAAAACCTTTCGAAATTCATGATTGAGGAAAAACTTCCTGTACTTGGCGAACCAATGCCAAACGAGGAAAAACAAAAACCAATCGACTGGGAAAAAGACGAGTCGTTTGAGTTTACTTTCGACGTAGCTTTGGCTCCTGAGGTAAAAGTTTCGCTCGACAAACGCAACAAATACACTTACTACAACATTGCCGTTTCTGACGACATGATTCAGCAGCAGGTTGACATGGCAGCTTCGCAGTTAGGAGAAAACGTTCCTGCCGAAGAAGCAAAAGACAACAGCACTGTTCGCGGAAACTTTGTTCAGCTTGACGCTGAAGGAAACGAAGTTGAAGGCGGAATTGCTCCTGAAGGTGTACTTTTAGCCGTTGACAAAATCAAAGACGAAGAAGTTAAAAATGCATTTATCGGTTGTAAAAAAGACGATATCCTTGTTTTCGACCCGATAAAAGCTTTCGAAAATAAACACGAAGTTTCGCACATGTTGAACATCAAACATGAAGAAGCAGAAACTTTGGAAAGCGATTTCAGATATACAGTTACTGAAGTTCTTCAGTTCGAAAATGCAGAGTTGAACGAAGATTTGTTTAAAAAGCTTTACGGCGAAGAAACTGAAATCAAAACGCTTGAAGATTTCAAAGCAAAAATTAAAGAAGACCTGGCTCAAAACCTGGTATTCTCATCAGATCATAAATTTGCATTAGACACCCGCGATGCGTTGGTAGAAAAAACTGCTCTTGATATGCCGGAGGAATTTTTGAAGCGTTGGTTAGTGGCTGTAAACAAAGAATTAACACAGGAGCAAATCGAAACTGAATTCCCTGCATTTATTCTTGATTTGAAATGGCAATTGATTAAAGACGCCATAGCAAAAGAGAACGAACTGAAGATTGAAGCTGAAGAAGCTGAAGACTTTGCCAAGAAAATGGCACTGGCACAATACCAGCAGTACGGAATCCACGATGTACCTGAAGATCAGTTGGAATCGTTTGCAAAAATGATGCTTGACAAACCTGAAGAAAAAGAACGCATCTACAAAAAATTGTTGGAAGACAAAGTAGTAGAAGTAGTGAAAGAAAAAGTTACTATTCAGGAAGAAGAAGTATCGCAGGAAAAATTCAATGAAATGATGCAAGCCGCTCAATAGGCACTGCAATCACCTGAAAATATTTTGCTGAGTGTTTCAGCATGAATCTTTTTTATAACTTTGTGAATCGTGACAAACGTATTTGCAAAGTTATTTTTTTACACAAGCACTTATAAAAGATGGACAACAACGAATTTAAAAAATACGCAACTAAGCATGCTGGAATCAGCAGCTTAACAATGGATAGATTTACATCAGCATACGGCAATTATATTTCGCCTACAATTATCGAAGAACGTCAGTTAAATGTAGCATCAATGGACGTGTTTTCGCGTTTGATGATGGACCGTATTATTTTCCTTGGCGTACCAATCGACGATACTGTTGCCAACATTATTCAGGCACAATTGCTGTTCCTCGAGTCAACTGATCCGTCGAAAGACATCCAGATTTATTTCAATTCTCCTGGCGGTTCGGTTTATGCAGGTTTAGGTATTTACGACACCATGCAATACATTTCGGCTGATGTAGCAACCATTTGTACAGGTATGGCCGCATCAATGGCAGCTGTATTGATGACCGCCGGACAAAAAGGAAAACGTTCGGCTCTGCCCCACTCAAGAATTATGATTCACCAGCCAATGGGCGGTGCTCAGGGACAGGCTTCGGATATTGAAATTACTGCACGCGAGATCAAAAAGATCAAGAACGAATTATATACCATTTTAGCCAACCATTCAGGACAAACTTTCGAGCAAATCGAAAAAGACTCGGATCGCGACTACTGGATGACCTCACAGGAAGCTGTTGACTATGGTATGATTGATGAAATTTTAGTTCGAAATAACAAATAATGTCAAATAAAGAAAAGATGGACAAGTGTTCGTTTTGCGGACGGGAAAAAAAAGAAGTAAATCTTCTGATTGCGGGGATTGACGGACACATTTGCGACCGTTGTGCCGAGCAGGCACATTCAATTATTCAGGAAGAGGTGAAAACATCAAGCTCTTTCGATTTGGATGACATCAAGCTGCTTAAGCCAAAAGAGATCAAAGATTTTCTTGATCAATACGTTATCGGTCAAGATCGCGCCAAACGTGTGCTTTCAGTTTCGGTTTATAACCATTACAAACGACTGACACAGAAAGTCGACGATGATGAAACCGAGATTGAAAAGTCGAACATCATCATGGTTGGCGAAACCGGAACCGGGAAAACGTTGCTGGCACGCACAATTGCAAAAATGTTGCATGTTCCGTTTACCATTGTTGATGCAACCGTGCTTACCGAAGCCGGTTATGTTGGCGAAGACATTGAAAGTTTGTTAACACGCTTGTTACAAGCTGCCGACTACAATGTTGAAGCTGCCGAGCGCGGAATTGTATTTGTTGACGAAATTGACAAGATCGCACGTAAAAGCGATAATCCATCGATAACACGCGACGTTTCAGGCGAAGGCGTTCAGCAAGGTTTGTTAAAACTGCTGGAAGGTTCGATTGTAAACGTTCCGCCGCAAGGTGGACGTAAACACCCGGAACAAAAGCTGATTCCTGTTGATACCAGAAATATCTTGTTTGTTTGCGGTGGCGCATTTGATGGCATCGAACGTAAAATTGCCAACCGATTGAATACAAAAGTTATTGGTTACAGCGCCGCAAAAGATGCCGATCGTATCGAGCGCGAAAACCTGCTTCAATATGTTTCGCCACAGGATTTAAAATCTTTCGGTTTAATTCCGGAGATCATTGGTCGTTTGCCGGTGCTTACTTACCTTAATCCATTAGACAAAGAAACGCTGCGCAACATTTTAACCGAACCAAAAAACTCGGTTATCAAGCAGTACAAAAAACTGTTTAAACTGGATGAGATCGACCTGGAATTTGACGAAGAGGCTTTGGAATACATTGTTGACAAAGCAATTGAATTTAAGCTTGGTGCTCGTGGTTTACGTTCGATTTGCGAGAACATTATGAACGACGCCATGTTTGATGCGCCATCGGATGAGATTTCAGAACTGCACATCACCAAAGAATACGCCGAAAGTCAGATTGACAAATCGGGTATCCGACGATTAAAAGCAAGTTAATAGCTTATAAAATATAGCATTAAAAACCGGACTTCTCAGTTCGGTTTTTTTATTGGTATTACTCCCAAATTCATTTTTATCTTTTTGTTTTAACTTTTATTAACACTACTCCGACAAGCCTTTATAAACAAACTATTCAGACATATTCCCATCATAATATTTCTATTTTGTTCATTCTTTTCATTATTTTATTAAACATTATTTACAGAATTCCTGTTTTTCAGATAAATACTTTTTAAAACTCATTAAAATCTACAACAATGAAAACAGTAAATTTGAAAAGCATGTTCAACTTCAGAAGTTTAACGATCGCTGCAGCGATAATTGTAAGTATGGCATTTGTTAGCTGTGAAAAAGAAAATGATGATTACATTCCTCAAAGTGAAATTAGCGATGAATCGTTAAAAGCCGGAAAATCCCTACCCCCCGCTGAAACATCCATAGCTGCAATTGCAATCGATGCCGGTTTTTCAGAACTGGTTAGTGCACTATTCTATGTTGATGGAGAACTGGAAACTGAATTGGTCGATATGTTTTTAAACGGTACAGACCAATACACGGTGTTTGCTCCAACTAACGATGCATTCCAGGCATTGTACGACAGTGAAGAACTGGAGAGTTTATTGGGAGCTGAAGTAAACGGGATTAACGATATACCCGCCGAAGTGGTACTAAACGTACTTCTTTACCATGTCACTGATGGCCGCAGAGCAGCAAACAGTGTAGTTCCGAAAAAGAATCCGAAAACAATTGAGACCCTACTTGATGGAGCAACATTTAATGTAGACAAAGACCTGAAAATTTGGGCAGTTGGAAACACCGCAAATCTGGTACCTCCTTATGTGAACATTTCAGCATCAAACGGAATCATCCATGTAATTGATGCAGTGATTCTGCCAATTGAATTGTGAGAGAAAAGATATACAATCGCCATGAAAACAATAAGGAAGCGGCTTTAACAAGTCGCTTCTTTTTTTGCTGACAGCAAATTAGTGTTAATCTTTCTTCAAAAAGCTTAAACAGTAGGTTAAGCCTAAGATTTTTTCTATTTTTCCGTGTATTTTTTCGAAAACAAGAAAATGAGCAATTTATCACGCAGAAAATTTATAGGCACAACAGCAACTGGTATTGCTGCAGCCACTATTCTTCCCTCAAATGTAATCGCAGGTTTAGGGCATAAAGCTCCCAGCGACAAACTCAACATTGCCGGAATTGGTGTTGGAGGAAAAGGTTTCACCAACCTGAAATTTATGGAAACCGAAAACATCGTTGCTTTATGCGATGTGGATTGGGAATACGCCGGAAGAAACGCGTTTAAACGTTGGTACCGCGCAAAACAATACACCGATTTCAGGGTGATGCTGGAAGAGCAAAAAGATATTGATGCCGTGATGATTGCCACACCTGACCATACGCACGCTCTGCCCGCGTTAATGGCCATGCGCGAAGGGAAACACGTTTTTCTTCAGAAGCCACTGACACATTCGGTTTACGAATCGCGGATAATGACTGAAACAGCGGCGCGTTATGGTGTTGCCACACAAATGGGTAACCAGGGAAATTCAGCTGACGGAATCCGCCAGATTTGCGAATGGATTTGGGCCGGAAAAATTGGCGAAGTCACCCATGTTGACACCTGGACCAACCGCCCGATTTGGCCACAAGGATTAACACGCCCCGAAAAAGGGAAACGTATACCGAAAACTTTAGACTGGGATTTATTTATAGGTCCGGCAAAATTCACCGAATACAACCCCATTTACCACCCGTGGAACTGGCGTGGTTGGTGGGATTTTGGCACCGGAGCACTCGGCGATATGGGATGCCACATTCTCGATCCTGTTTTTAAAGCACTGAATTTACAATATCCGAAAACGGTTGAAGGCAGTTCAACGTCTTTTAACAACGATTCGGCACCAAATGCAGAGTTTGTCCGCTACGAATTCGATCGACGCGACAACCTGCCAAAAGTTGCCATGCCCGAAGTTACCGTGCATTGGTACGACGGTGGTTTTATGCCTCCCCGCCCGGAAGAGTTAAAAGACGGTGAACAAATGGGTGACGATAGCGGCGGTTGTGTTTTCTACGGAACAAAAGGAAAGATCATGTGCGGAACTTACGCTGCAAATCCGACTTTATTGCCAACCTCTGAGATGGCCCATTTCCAGGAACCTGAAAAAACTATCAGACGTATTTCGAATGCGATGGAAGGCGGTCACGAACAAGATTGGATACGCGCCTGTAAAGAAAGTAAAGACTCACGTGTTGAAGCTTCGTCGAACTTTTCTTACGCCGGTCCACTAAACGAAATGGTTGTAATGGGTGTGCTGGCCGTTCGTTTGCAAAGTCTTCAGCGCAAGCTGGAATGGGACGGGCCAAATATGCGTTTTACCAATATCAGCTCGTCGGATACTATTCGCGTATTGAAGAAAGACAATTTTGAGGTGATAAACGGCGATCCAACATTTGACAAAGAGTACGAAACTTTACCGGCGTTAAAAATGGCCGAAGAGTGGATCCGACACACCTACCGAAAAGGTTGGGAGTAGATTTAGAACAATAAACTCCGATATAAACAAAAAGGGATGCCGATAAACGACATCCCTTTTTCTGTATCCTTTTTCAATGCGCTAAGCGGTTTTGAACTGCTAAGCGCTTAGCGATTTATCGTTAAATCAATCCGGCTTCTTTCAACAGAACTTCCATTTCTTTCTGAACTTCTTCAGCAGCAGCACCCGCTTTTGCAGCAAAATCGTCTTCTGATGAGGCGTAAATAATGCCACGTGATGAATTCACCAACAAACCACATTTGCTGTTCATACCATTTTTAGCAACTTCCTGCAGACTGCCACCCTGCGCTCCCACGCCAGGTACCAACAAAAAGTGATTTGGTACAATCTCGCGAATTTCTTTCAGTTTCTCCGCTTTTGTAGCGCCAACCACATACATCAGGTTTTCTTCTGTTCCCCAGTTTTGCGACGTTTTTAAAACAGTTTCAAACAACTTGTCGCCGGTTTCTTTGTCTTCGATAAACTGGAAATCGTAAGCTCCTTTATTCGATGTCAGTGCTAAAAGAATCACCCACTTATCAAGGTAAGTCATAAACGGTTTTACAGAATCTTCGCCCATGTACGGTGCAACTGTAACCGCATCAAAATCCTGATGATCGAAAAATGCCCGTGCATATAAATTCGATGTGTTACCAATATCGCCACGTTTGGCATCGGCAATCACAAAAATTTCAGGGTATTTCGATTTTACATACATCACTGTTTTTTCCAGGCTTTCCAATCCTTTCGAGCCCAAACTTTCGTAAAATGCCAGATTGGGCTTATACGCCACCGAAAATTCGGCCGTGGCATCAATAATTTCTTTATTAAAAGAAAAGATAGGATCTGATGTATCTTTCAGGTGTTGCGGGATTTTTTGAATATCGGTATCCAAACCAACACACAGAAAACTGCGCTTTTTTTGGATCTGCTCGAATAATTGCTGTTGATTCATGATAAAAAAGTCGGAAGCCGGAAGACCGAAGTCCGAAGACTCCCATTTTATTGTTTTTAAATTTCTGCTTCTTTCAGTTTTGCGGCGTTTTCTTCAACCATCAGTTTGTCGATAATCTCATCGATTTCGCCACCAATAATTGCCTGCAGGTTGTACAATGTAAGGTTGATACGGTGATCGGTTACACGGCCCTGTGGCCAGTTGTAGGTACGGATTTTTGCCGAACGGTCGCCGGTAGAAACCATGGTTTTACGTTTCGATGAAATCTCGTCGATGTATTTCTGATATTCCATGTTGTACAAACGCGTACGTAATTCCGCCATCGCTTTGTCAAGGTTTTTTAACTTCGATTTCTGATCCTGACAAGTCACTACGATTCCGGTTGGAATATGTGTTAATCGAATAGCCGAGTAAGTGGTATTCACCGACTGTCCACCCGGACCTGACGAACAGTATTCGTCACGACGGATATCTTCGGTTTTTAATTCCACATCAAACTCATCGGCTTCAGGAAGAACTGCCACTGTAGCTGCCGAAGTATGCACACGTCCTTGTGTTTCGGTTTGTGGCACCCGCTGTACACGGTGCACTCCTGATTCGTATTTCAGGACACCATAAACGCCTTCGCCGGTAATGTTGGCCACAATTTCCTTAAAACCACCAGCAGTACCTTCGTTGGCATTGGTAACTTCCATTCGCCAGCCTTTTTGCTCGCAAAATTTCGTGTACATACGGAAAAGGTCGCCGGCAAAAATACTTGCCTCGTCGCCACCGGTTCCGGCACGTATTTCGAGAATTGCATTTTTTGCATCCTCCGGATCAGCAGGAACAAGTAATAACTTAACTTCTTTTTCAATGCCCGGTATACGTTTTTCCGAGTCCTCGATTTCCTCGCGCGCCATTTCGCGCATTTCTTCATCGGTCTCTTCGGCCAGCATTTCTTTTCCGGTCAATATATTATCGACCATGTTCTTATACTCCTGAAATTTTGCAACTAACTTTTGCAGGTGTTTATATTCCTGGTTCAGCTTTACGTAACGCTGCATATCAGCAATCACCTCAGGGTCGGTAATCTGCTGTTCTACTTCTTCGAAGCGGTGCTTTATCGATTCAAATTTTTCTAATAATGCGTATTCTGCCATGGTATTCCTTAATAAATAAACTCACCTTTTTCCGACTTAATGGTCAATTTCTTACCGTCGAAAGGTTCAACTTTTCCAATAATTTGTGCATCGATGTTAAACGATTTCGAGATTTCAATGATCTCTTCGGCCACATCGGCACTGCAGTATATTTCGTAACGGTGTCCCATGTTGAACACCTTGTACATTTCTTTCCAGTCGGTTCCTGATTGCTCCTGAATCAATTTGAACAGCGGAGGCACCGGGAACATATTGTCTTTAATCACATGAACATTGTCGACAAAGTGCAGCACTTTTGTCTGCGCACCTCCCGAACAATGAATCATTCCCGAGATTTGTGAGCGGTACTTGTCCAGCACTTCTTTCACAACGGGTGCATAAGTTCGTGTTGGCGAAAGAACCAGCTTGCCGGCATCAATATCCAATCCGTCAATAGCATCAGTCAGTTTCTTTCCTCCTGAATAAACCAGATCAGCCGGAACTGCCGGATCAAAACTTTCAGGATATTTTTCAGCCAGGTAATTGGCAAAAACATCGTGGCGGGCCGAAGTCAAACCGTTACTTCCCATTCCGCCATTGTACTCGGTTTCGTAAGTTGCTGTACCCGATGACGACAAACCAACAATTACATCGCCTGCAGCAATTTTATCGGCCGAAACCACATCCGCTTTTTTCATGCGGCAGGTAACAGTCGAGTCAACAATTATTGTACGTACCAAATCGCCAACATCGGCAGTTTCGCCACCGGTTGAATAAATGCTCAGTCCCATTTCGCGAAGAGTGGCCAGCAATTCTTCGGTTCCGTTAATGATTGCAGCAATAACTTCGCCCGGAATGTTATTCTTGTTACGTCCAATGGTCGACGATACCAAAATATTATCGGTCGCTCCAACACAAAGCAGATCGTCAACATTCATGATAAGTGCATCCTGTGCAATTCCTTTCCAAACCGATACGTCGCCGGTTTCTTTCCAATACATGTAAGCCAGTGCAGATTTTGTTCCTGCACCATCGGCGTGCATTATGTTGCACCACTCATCGTCGCCCCCTAAAATATCAGGAACGATTTTGCAAAATGCCTTTGGGAAAAGCCCCTTGTCAACATTCTTAATCGCTTCATGCACATCTTCTTTCGAAGCCGAAACACCCCTCGCACTATATCTTGATTCCGTTACCATTTACTACGTGATTTTTGTGGGTACAAAAGTAACAAAACTTTCATGATTTTATGAAACTATCAAGTGTATAGGACTGTAAGTTCACAATAAATCAATCCGGTTTAATTCGAATGCAACTAAAAAACAAAGACCAGACCTAAAAGTTGACTTTTCTGATTTTCAAGGAAATTAAATACGATTTAAAACTAATGCTAGCAATCGCCAATAATTAAAACCATAATTCTTATTAGATATAATTTTTAGCAACATTTTACTTTCCCCAACATCGATAATACGACAATTTGACTATTTTAGTTGATCATAATGAAACAACATTAAAATCATGAACAAATCAGTTTTAGCTTTTCTATTTTTAATTTTTGCTTTTACTACTGTTAATAGCCAATCGCGCAAAATATCTGCTGATTCGGTTGTAGTTACTCAGCACGAAGTGACCATAAATGGCAACAAGGTTTCGTACACGGCCACAACGGGCACCCAACCTGTTTGGGACGAAAATGGGAAACCAATCGCATCGCTGTTTTTCACCTATTACAAAAAAGACGGAGCAAAAAACGCCGACCGCCCGTTATTGATCTCCTTTAATGGTGGTCCCGGTTCTGCTTCTGTTTGGATGCACCTGGCCTACACCGGCCCGCGTATCCTAAATATCGATGACGAAGGTTATCCTGTCCAGCCATACGGATTTCGCGAAAACCCCTTTTCGGTGCTCGATGTAACCGACATTGTCTATGTTAATCCGGCAAATACAGGTTATTCGCGCACTATTCCTGAAAGCGGAAAAGAAGTTGATAAAAGCAAATTTTTTGGTATCAATGCCGATATTACTTACCTGGCCGATTGGTTAAACACATTTGTTTCACGATACGAAAGATGGGAATCGCCAAAATTTATTATTGGAGAGAGCTACGGAGGAACACGTGTTTCGGGTCTTGCATACGAGCTACAGGAACGTCAGTGGATGTACCTGAACGGCGTGATTATGGTATCGCCTGCCGACTATAATATTTACAATTCGGATGCAGCGATTTCGAACCTCGATTTACCTTATTATGCCGCAACTGCATGGCACCATAATATGCTTCCGAACGAACTTCAACAAAAAGATTTACTGGAGGTCTTGCCCGAAGTGGAAGATTACACACTTAATATACTGATGCCTGCATTAGCGCGTGGCGGTTCGGTTCCAATAGAAGAAAAGGAGCAAATTGCAGAAAAAATGTCGTTCTACTCAGGACTTTCGAAAGAATCAATTTTAGCACACAACCTGCGTGTTCCGACAGACTTTTACTGGAAAGAACTGTTGCGCAAAGATGGATTTACTGTTGGCCGACTCGATTCGCGCTATTTGGGATTAGATGGAATGGACGCCGGTGACAGCCCTGATTTTAACGCGGAAATAAAATCGTGGTTGCATTCGTTTACTCCTGCAATTAATCACTACTTGCGAACTGAACTTGGCTATAAAACCGATCTAAAATATTACATGTTTGGCCCTGTTCATCCATGGAATAATGAGAACAACCGAACACGTGAAAACCTTCGCACAGCGTTGGCAGAAAATCCGTACCTAAACATTTTATACCAGGTTGGTTATTACGATGGAGCGTGTAATTATTTCGCTACCAAATATTCGATGTGGCAAATGGATCCGAGCGGAAAATTAAGCGACCGTATTGATTTTAAAGGCTACCGGAGCGGACACATGATGTATCTTAGAAGCGAAGATTTAAAAACGGCCAACGACGACATTCGCCAGTTCATTTTAAAAAGTCTTCCGGGCGATAAGCCTGCCATCTATAACAGATAAATGAAATTTGCTTGTTTCTTAAAAACAGGCAAACGATATTTAATAAAAAAGGGAAGCCTGAAACCGGACTTCCCTTTTTGTATTTTATTTTTGATTTTATGCATATAAAAAGCGCTTGATTTTACGCGTTGGCGTACGCTCAAACGGCATTGGATGCAGTACAACCTGGTTAATACGTGAGAATTTATTCACTTCCTGGTTTACTTTTTTCATGATCTCCTGAAGTATTTCATCCGAACGATCAGATATAAAATTTTTAGCTTCCAATTTTAAGTGTTTGAAATGCTCTTCTATTTCTTCTGTATTCAGGTGGATCATAGCAACCAGTTTCCCTTTCTTTTCAACCACCAGCGATTCCAATACAAAACGCATTTTGTTGATCACCGATTCGATTTCTTCAGGATAAATATTTTCGCCGCTCGCGCCAACAATCATTGTTTTTATGCGGCCTTTAATGTGTAATAAGTTGTTTTTATCAAACATTCCTCGGTCACCGGTGCGGAACCAGCCGTCTTCTGTAAACACATCTTTTGTAATATCCTCGGCTTTGTAATACCCTTTCATTACATTTTCGCCTAAGGCTTGAATTTCACCCTCTCCAGTTGCCGGATCAGGATTGGCAATTCGCAACGAAACCCCCTGCATAGCAATTCCTGCAGATCCCACTCTGCGGTTTCGTCCAACTGCTCCGGATAATAGTGGCGCAGTTTCAGTTAAACCGTAACCAATGGCATATGGAAATCCTCCTTCAAACAAAAAGCGCTCAACGGTAGAATCGAGTTTTGCACCACCAATTCCGAAAAAGCGTAATTCACCACCAAATGTTTTGTGCAGCTTTTTAGCCGCCACTTTATGCATCAATTTTCGTGTTGGTGCAAAAGACGTTAAAAAGCGCATTGTTCCGCTTTTTTGGAAAGCAGGCTGAATTTTCGCTCTGTAAACTTTTTCAATAATAAGCGGCACCGACAACATAACTGTTGGTTTTACCTTCTGCAACGCCGGCATTAATACAGAAGCAACCGGTGGTTTTCGCAAGTAATGCACCGATGCACCATACATTATGGGCAACAAAAATCCAACAGTATTTTCGAGCGTATGCGACAACGGCAATATCGAAATAAAACGGTCGTCGGGATTAATTTCCTGTAAGGTCCTACTTTGCTGTGCTGTCCACGCCAGGTTTTTGTGCGTTAACATCACTCCTTTTGAACTTCCGGTTGTACCTGATGTGTAAATTATAGATGCCAAATCTTCTTCAGCCACATCAACAGGCAAAAACTTACGTGTTGTTTGCGGAACAGAAGAAGTTAGTATTGATAGGTGATCTGCCGGAGTTTCTTTTGGAATCACCGCAAAACTATCCACCAAAACCATATGTTTTACCTGCTCGCAAACACCTTTACTAACCGATTTGTATAATCCTTCGGAAACAAACAAAAGTTTTGTCTCCGAGTGTTTAATAATGGTTTCGATCTCGTTCGAGTGAAAATCAGGTAAAATTGGAACAGCAACGGCTCCAACAACGGAAGTGGCAAAAAAGGCTTTTCCCCAATTTGGCATGTTTGTGCTCAAAATGGCTACCTTATCTCCTTTGCCAATACCGAGTTCTACTAACAACTCGGCCAAAAGTTCTACATCTTCTCCTAACTGCCTGTAAGTAAAGTCTTCTTCACCGGCAAATTTCACCGAAGTATTTGCAGCAAATTTCTCTACCGAATTGTAAAACAATGCCGGCAAAGTCAATTTTGTTTTGTCAATCATATTTTAGTCCCCTTAAAGCAAGTCTGTCTGCTCAAATAAACGCGGCAAAAATAGCAAAAAAACAATTCTTCAATGTGACTTCAATAACCAACCAGCAAAACGCTTCAATTTACATCTTACTGATTTTCTGCATCTTACAAAATTTCAAATCAAATATTAACGTTTTTTATGGTTTAAAACATTAGTTTTAATGACTAAAATTCGAATTATGGAGTCCAATATTCAACAAAAAGAGTTGATTTCAGCCACTGAACACTTTATAAAACAACACTTTGCTGCCGACAGCTCGGGGCACGACTGGTTCCATATCGACCGGGTGCGCAATATGGCGTTAAAACTTGCTGAAACAGAAGGGGGAAACCGCTATTTAATTGAAATGGCTGCCCTATTGCATGATCTCGATGATTGGAAATTAGGCAATGGAGAAAATTTTTCGAAAACCAAACAATGGTTTCAACAAATAAATATCGATTTAGCTGATGCCGAAAAGATTGAACAGATAATTAAGCAGGTATCATTTAAGGGAGCCGGCGTTGAAACCAGGGCCGAGAATATTGAAGCCAAAATTGTTCAGGATGCCGATCGGCTCGATGCAATTGGTGCCATTGGAATAGCCCGGACTTTTGCTTACGGCGGCAACAAACAACGCTTACTTTATGATCCTGAAATAGAACCAGAGCTACATAACAGTTTTGAGGAATACAAAAAAACTACGGCTCCAACCATCAATCATTTCTACGAAAAGTTACTTCTGCTAAAAGATCGTATGAACACAAAAACCGCAAAAGAAATAGCCGAAAAACGTCATGTTTTTATGGAAGATTATCTCGCACAATTTTTTTTAGAGTGGGGTTGTAAAAAATAAAAATTGGTATTGTTTTTTTAAGGATTGCTTTCGTAAATTTATAGAGCCTTAAAACAATTGTGTATGAAAGTAGAACATCTGGCCATTTGGACCTACAACCTGGAGGGAATGCGAAGTTTTTACATGCATTATTTCGATGCTTCGTCGGGCGAAGTCTACCACAATCACAGCCGCGAATACCGGTCGTATTTTCTTACTTTTGATGGAGACTGCCGTATTGAACTGATGGAAATGCCCGGTATTCCCAAATCGAAAGACAATCCGCTAAAACAGTTTACCGGACTTATTCATTTTGCCCTTAAAACGGGTTCGAAAAACAAAGTTAACGAGCTAACCGAAACACTTCGAAAGGATGGTTACAAGATTGTTAGTGAACCACGCACCACCGGCGACGGCTTTTACGAAAGTGTTTTTTTGGATCCGGACGGGAACCGCGTAGAAATCACAGCGTAATTTTATAATTCATCACCACATTCCCAAATCAGTATTGGCCGGTGTTTGTTTGCATCAAAATCGGCATGATCCACTGTAACGCCCCATTCCACAGGTGTTCCGTTGTAGTGATAAATTTCGCAGTCTGAGCATGACCAGTAATCACAATACAAGTGATAAAAATATTCTTCATTGTATGTCCAGCGCTGAACCCTGCAACCGTAACATTTGTCAGAGCTTTCCAATTCTGCCAATTGAGGTTTTAACCACTCAGGAATCAGTATCGGCTCCGGCTCGTGACTCTCGCAAGCAAACAAAGCAACAATAAAAACGAGTATATAGAACAGTTTTCGCATTTGATCGGTATTTTTTGAAGTTATTCGCGCCCGGTGTCACTTCGGAACACTTTTCAATCAATAAAGTTAATCATCATAAATGGTAAAAACCACATCTGTCTCAAAATCGTTAGCTCCCATGGTCAACGACAAATCTTTAAGTTGGAAAGCCAGCGGGATATTTGCAATCAAACCCATTCCCCTGAAAAAATAATTCGGAGTATCTGATATTTCAGCATATGAAGTTCCATCATGAATATTAGTCCCTCCTTTATTATCAGTGTTTTCGCCATTCCCTTCTCTTTTCACCTCCAGCTTAATTCCATCATTCCATTCAACATTTGATTTGTGTACATATATACGCCACTTTTCATTTTTCATGTCCCAATAATTGTTCGATTCAATAGAAAGTTGAACGCCCGAATTGGATGTAATTGTGCCTTCAATATCCTCACCTGCCTCGCTAATTACTAACTGCGTTTCGTTAAATGTAACCATTCCCGTTAGCGAAATCTGCAAACCCTGGGCTTGCGTAACCACAGCCGAACAGCAAAAAACTATTAATATCAGATATTTTCTAAGCATTCTAATTATCGGTTAAGGTGTAAAGAATTGTGCAATCGATTGATTCGTTTGCCGTTATCCTGTCCATCTCGCTAATGTCGATCTCAAAATTTAACCGGTGTCCGTTGCCAATTCCGTTTCCGGTGTAAGCGCTGCCGATTCCTGTAATTACCGGACGCGGATCACTGCCGATCATCACTCTCCCGGCAGAAACTCCGGTTTCGCCCGACCCGGTTCCCGTGTATTCATTCGCCTGAATGTATAAATCAAGTCCTGTCGGCAATTCAGCCCCTGTCACCTGTGCAACAATCGAACGGTTCTGACTGAATTTCCCCAGCGCCGACGAATAATTAATCCACAATTCCTGATCAACTGTCTGTTTCATCACCGGAGAACTTCCCGGTTCAGCAGCCGGCAAAAGCTCAAACTCGATAAAACCGTTGCCTGCAAATTCAATGTCAATAAGCGCCGCCTCCGGAATCCGAAAGCCAACACTCACCGATTCCTCATCGTATTGCGCGTGTACCATTTCGCACAACAACATCAAAAGAAATGTGGCTCCTATTACAAAATATTTATTCTTCATTCGTCCTGTTTAATTTGCTCATATTGCTGAACACTGTAGACCTTATCACCATCGATCACGACAATAAACAGTTTCCCAAATTTTGATTTCAGCCGGTTGTATTCTTTTTGTGCCACCTGCAAATCAGCAAACTGTCCAATGTAATATTTGTGTAAGTTATCAATTTGTTTTTCGAAATAAAACTGCTCATCCTTAAAAAACGAATCTCCAGCAGGCAGCTTCCGGCTAAAGGCACCCAGCTGAATACTATAATATGCTTTTTCGGTAGGCTGCACCTTTACCGGCTCCGCTTTTTTTGCTTTCAAATTTAAGCCCAATCCGGTTTTTAATTGCGAATTTCCGGCAGGTTTAAAAATAATGTTGTTCTTTTTGGTCGGCAACGTAATCTCAATTTCTTTAGTCTCTCCTTCACTTAACGAGTACTCATATTCAGGCTCTGCAAGTTTATACCCTTTCGGAACTGAGTTGGCATAAATCTTAACCACATACTTACCCGGTTTCAACAGCGGAAAATCAAAAGTTCCGTCATTCGCGGTTGTGACACGGTATTCGTCGAATGCCGACTTAATTTCGATAATAATGTTTCCAGGATTCACATTTTCATCGGCTGCTGCTTTTAGTTTTACCTCTTCCAGTAGAATTCGCCCTTTTAAAAG
Source organism: Draconibacterium sp. IB214405 (assembly GCF_033963885.1). Lineage (NCBI taxonomy): Bacteria > Pseudomonadati > Bacteroidota > Bacteroidia > Marinilabiliales > Prolixibacteraceae > Draconibacterium > Draconibacterium sp. IB214405. Next base: position 1,019,493 of record NZ_JAXBMA010000001.1, on the reverse strand, counting down.
AGCACCTTTTAATACTCTTACATCAACATTGCTTATCTGATCTTCGAAAACAGCAACTTCCACCGGGTTGGGAATATTGGTCAATTCATCCAGGTTAAAACTGCTTTCGTCGATGGATAAGAGATGAGTTCCGGGCTGCACCATCTCAAAACTGTAATTCCCGTTTTTATCGGTAACCGCAGTATTATTCAGCAGCCTCACCCAAACGCCTTCAATCGGTTCACCATCGGTGTTTGTTATAACTCCCGACACCACTCCAGCTTTTATTATTTGTTTTAAAGGAATTCCAAATTTATAGGTGTATGTTGCCGAAAGCGTAAATTCAGCCTGCTCAAGTTCGGTTTTAAAAATGGTATAGAAACTTCGTAACGAGATGTTGTGATTATTCAAAAATTTGTAATTCAGGTTTAACTGCATCAGGTTGCGGTTTCTGTAATAATCGTCGATATCGTAAGCATTCTGCACATAAAAATTGGCATTAAAATTTTCGGTTATCCGGCTCGACAGCGACATCCCCGCAGTTAGATTCTGTTGTTTCCCCGAAACAAATTCGTTGATATTCGACCAACTTCCGAAAGCCCTGATGTAATGCCTCGAATTAAAATTATACGAGAAGTCGCCCATTCCGCGAAAACTATTCTGTTGGTTTTCGCCGGGATCGAGCAAAAAGTTGGTTGTTTTTCCCGCTTCCCCGGTAACACTGTACTGAAACCTGCTCCATTTTTGGCTAAACCGCAAATTTGCCGACCGGGTTTTATAATGAAATTTATTGTAGCTCAGCCTGTCTTTTCGCTCGTATTGACGCAAAAAAAGTTTAACCCGACTTTGTTCTCCTAACTTATAATCGATACTACTCTGGTAAGATTCGGTAATTGGCGCCGTAACAAAAAAAGTGTCGAGTTGCGCATTCGAAAAATCGCGTCGCCCATATAAACTCACTCCCAATTTTTCGGTTATACGTGCCGAAATATTTCCGGAATAAAACTTTGAATTATTGTAATATCCGGGGTAGTTTTTCCCGGTATTAAAATAATTACCCGAGACATTAAAAATAGAAAAGCGGGAACTCAAGTTTACACGGTAGGCATTGTCTGACTCGTCGTTAAAATAGCCGCGCGAAAGTTCCAACCCAATATTGGTACCTTCAAAAGGAGCAAATTCAGATAAAAAACTGAAGAGCTGCGTCCGTTCATTCAATCCTTCAAATTGTTTCGACACATAATAAATCTCGGCCTTGTTCTTCGGATTAAAACTGTAGCCTAAAACTCCGCCCATTTCGTTTTTTATTTCTTCGTAAAACCGGGGTTCTACATACAAGAATCCCAATTCGAGACCGTTATTCAGCATCACTTTACTTTCCACTCCCAAACCGTAGCGCGAAGATTCGGTAAGCGGCGTGAACATAAAATTCTTTTGCCCGCCAAAAAGCAATAAATTCTGATTTTGGTACGAGAGATAATACTGGTCGTACAAACCCAGGTAGCTTAAATCGGTGTTGTTTGGCCCACGAGCCATAAACTCCAGCTGATGTTTTCCATCTACATCCAGTGCACCGTGCCCGTACAACTGAAACTGATAGGTGGATTCAAACTGATCATTTTTATCAACCGACAGATACGAACCGGAAAAGGTTACGGGAAATCGGAAGTACAGATCTTTCTTTACGTTCTTCGAGGGAAAAATCTGTGACCAGTTATTTACATTTTCTAAAACCTTATTCCCCGATTTTACCCGAATTGAAAAGTACTCGCGCACGCTGGACGTATAATCTTCGGCGGTTGGTTTCACCACCGTAATCACTTTTGATTCACCGGCCTCAATTTTCACCTCTTCACTATCATCAACCTGGCAATTCTGCGCTTCGATAAAATAACTCTTTGTTGTATTCCCCAAATTTTGCAGAATATAAGTGGCACGAATTTCTTCGCCGGCATAAACATAATCGGGGATTTCAATCTTCTGAACCGATACCTTTTCTATCTCCTGAACGTGAACAATAGCCGAGTCGCGCTGAAGCAGAGAACCATTTTCATCGAGAAACCTGGCAAACACCTGGTAGTCGCCAACCGCGTATGCTGCCGGAACCTGCATCGACAAAATCAGAAACTGTTTTTCCGAAGGTTTTAATTGAATCGAGGAAGGAGGTGTAACCAGTTTCCACCCTTCCGGAAAACTATAATCCGGCTGAATCTCAATGTTCTGCTCTGATTTATTCTGAATAAAAAAAGGAAGGTTACAAACTTTTCCGGGATCGGTTGCTGCGTGTTTTTTTACAAAAGTTGTTTGCAACAACTGCTGGGACAGAAGCTCAAAAGGCAATAGCAGGAAAAACAGGAAGATCAGCTTTATCCCCAAACGCATAATTATAACTCTAGTGTTATATTCGTTCCAAAGATATTATCCTCGTCGCAGTCGGCGATTAACACCGCAGCATATTCTCCGGGCTTTACACCCTCTAATGGAAGTTTTAACAAAATTGATGTGGTTGGATATGTTTTCCTGCGCTCTGCTTTAAACACACCTATAGACTCACCATCAGCATTAAAAATCTCAAGATTTAATTCGGGCTTTAAAATACGCTCACCTGTATTTTCAATGGCAACATTTAAAACCTGTGTTTTATTTTCGCCCGGTGTTAACTCCAGACCAAGAAATTGCAAGTCGCGTTTACCTGTGTTTCCAATGTTGGTAATTACCTGCACCGCATAACGAATGGCCGTGTGAATTTTCATTCCGGCGGAAGCAACCGTATCTTGCGGTTCAATACCTTCAACCATAATTACACTCCAATACGTTCCCTTTAGCGTATCGATGCCAGGAACGGTAACTTCAAAATCAATCATCGCCGTTTCGTCGGGCTGAAGTGTAAGTAAAGTCGGGCTCGATTTTATCCAGGCAGCATTCGACCGGGCAAGCGTACCTGCCTCATCGTGGCGGCTTTCGCCCGAAAACGAATACCAGTAATCCTTTTGATATACTTTTATGCTTCGTGGTTCGGTTCCAGAATTCTGCACCTGAATTCCTCCGCGGTAACTTTCACCTGCTTCGGCTGAATTTTCATGCGTCAAACCATTTAAGATAACAATATTGGCAAAACCTTTTGCCACGGTTATCAACATGAAAAAGAAAAATAAAACTGAAAAGCCGATCAACTTTTGAAATGACATAACGGTTGAATATAAGTTTCGGCTAAAAATAATAAGAAAATTAATTGTCGTCGGTTAATGTATACATTATTTGAAGCGATGTGGTGTTTTCCGACAAAAGCGCGTATTGATCAGATTCATCGTCGAGCTCAACTTTATAGCTGATTAAATGGCCATTCTGAATTCCACGCCCGGTGTAACAACTTCCAATATTTGAAATGACATCTACAGTTCCGTTTTTCAGCGTCACCCACGGCACCGGCTCGCCAAGCTGTCCTTTTCCGGCACCCCTGTTTTCCGATGCCATAACTTTCACCACAACTCCCTGAGGAATATCGCCCACCACGGACGCAGTAACTTTTCTTCTCTGATTTGCTTTTACAATCGATGAATAATTGATCCAGATTCCTGATTGTTCCTTCTGCTGAATTTCTATTTGCTGTCCGGCATAACGAGGTTGCACCGCCTCAAAATTTACAGCGTCGCCATTTTCCGACTGAAGACTCAACAAAGCAACTTCGTCAACATCAATTTTCAAGGCATGTTTTGTACTCTCCTGGGCACTAACAGCAACGTGAAAAGTGATAAAAAAAAGAAAACATGATATTGCGTCCAACAACTTCATGTTTTAAAACTACGCTGAATAAAGTAGAAATCAAATAGCTGAGAACAAAATCAGCAAAAAAAAGCGAGCAAATCAGAAATTTGCCCGCTCCCTTATTTTTTATCTTTCTCTTTTTCCTACTAATCTGAAATCGTATAAGTTACAGTTAAATTGTGATCACCGGCTACCAAGTCCTGGTAATTGTCTTCGTCTGCCGAAATACTGTAAACCAACGAGTGTCCCGAACCTTCGCCAGAACCGGTATAACAAGTTTCGATTCCACTTACTACCTGAACACCGCCTGTAGTCAGTGCTTTAGTATAACCTGTTCCTGTTGTTCCGTTTTTTCCTTGTGCAGCTGCAGCGCTAACTGCTACTTCAATGATCAGTCCGTCAGGAAGATTTGAGATTTCAGCAGAAATAGTATTGCTACTACCACTTGATACAACTGATGAATAGTTCAACCACAAAGCACTTTCGCTTGTCTGGCTGAACGTTACTTTATCTCCTGCCACCTCAGCTGCAACTGCTTCAAATACCACGTCAGTTGAAGAAGATCCAGCTAAAGCTATCATTGCGTGTGTTGGTATAGTTATATTTAATCCGTGAGATGCAACTTTCTCGCTTTCGCCTTCAGGCTTTTTTGCCTTGGCGATAGTTGCTACTCCGAAAATCAAAATCGCTGCTAATAAAAATGTTACTTTTTTCATGATGTTGTGTTGTTATTTGTTCTTATTATTTCTTCAAAAAGCTTTTGTATCCTTTAGGGTCGGATACGCTTTCTAATAAGCAATCGAAATGCCAAAACACGCCAAACTTTGATTTTCAATACATTAGACACTGTGCCAAAAACACCACCAGTCTATATATGGGACATTGTTCTGTCATTTGGGACTCGAGACATTTTTTGGGACACGCAAGAAAGCTCTTTCAAAAAAGCAAAAAACACTACCTCAACCCGGAACTTCACTCCCAAAAAAAACTCTTAATAAAGCCACCGTTCAACCTCCTCCAGCTACACCATTACCTCACTCCTTTGCTGTTATATTTATCCTCAAAACGTCTTCTTACAAAAAGCACCTCTGCCTCATCAATAACACAAGGATCTCTCCCCCATAAAAACAAACCGGATACGCTGCTGCATACCCGGTAAAACACAAAAAAAGGCAAGCCTCTCAGCTCGCCCCTGTCCCTATTTTTTATCTTTCTTTTTTTCCTACTAATCTGTAATTGTATAAGTCACTGTCAAGTTGTGATCTCCGGCTACCAAGTCCTGGTAATTGTCTTCGTCTGCCGAAATACTGTAAACCAACGAGTGTCCCAAACTTTCACCTGAACCGGTATAACAAGTCCCAATTCCACTAACCACTTCAACACCGCCCGAAGTCAATGCTTTTGTGTAACCTGTCCCTGTCATTCCGTTTTTTCCATCTGCGGCTGCGGCGCTAACTGCTACCTCAATGATAAGTCCGTCAGGAAGATTTGAAATCTCAGCAGAAATAGTATTACTACTTCCACTTGATACAATTGATGAATAGTTCAACCACAAGGCACTTTCGCTTGTCTGTACAAAAGTTACTTTATCTCCTGCCACTTCGGCTGCAACTGCTTCAAATTCTAAGTCAGTTGATGAAGATCCTGCCAATGCAATCATTGCGTGTGTTGGTATAGTAATGTTTAAACCGTGAGATGCAACCGTCTTACTCTCCTGTGCTTTGGCAATAGTTGCTACTCCGAAAATCAAAATCGCTGCTAATAAAAATGTTACTTTTTTCATGATGTTGTGTTGTTATTTGTTTCTTATTATTTCTTCAAAAAGCTATTGTATCCTTAGGGCCGGATACGCTTTTATAAAAACAATCGAAATGCCAAAATACGCCAATTGCTGATTTTCTGCCACTTAAGGACTGTGCCAAAAATTTCTACAGTCTCTCAACGGGACATATTTTCACCATCTGGGACACGGAGCGTATTTTGGGACACCTAAAAAGTAATAAGTTAAATATAGATTTACAGCGCCAGAACCTATTTCTCCGATAGAAGATAGTCGGCTGCAATTTCGAGTTCTTTGTACCACTCGGCGCCATATTTTGCCGTTAGCGGTTCTTTAAGAAATTTATAGAGCGGAAGTTTTTCAGATGCACCACACTGACGACCGGGCTTACAGATATCAAGCTCCTGGTAGTTTACAGCGTCAAAACGTTTGTATTCGGTTATTCGAATAGGGAATAAATGACACGACAAAGGCTTACGGAATTTGGTCTTTCCATCAAAATGCGCTTTCTCAATGGCACATTTTAAAATACCCTGCTTGTTATAATAAGAATAAACACACTGACGGTCGTTAACAAGCGGTGTTACCAGATCGCCATCGCTATCGATAACCGAGTAGCCTTGTTTTTCCACCTCGTGCTTGTGATTTTCGGGGAGCAAATCTTCATAAGTGTGATATTCTTCTTCAATAAGAATAGCTTCTTCATCCGTAAGCGGAGCGCCTGAGTCGCCTTCAATACAACAGGCACCTTTGCATTTTAGAATATCACAAAGGAAATGTTTCTCAAAAACATCACGACTTACTATGGCACGACCAATTTCTATCACCTCTTTTAAATTTATCAGTTTGCAAATATAAAGAGTCTGTTTAAAATTTATCCATTTATTCTATTACTCATCTTTTTCACTTATCCTGCCGCAAAATCTCCTTAAATAACTGCGGCTATTCTCGTCAATTTTGCATTGTCTAAGTAAAAAATCCTTCATAATATCTCTAAAAAACAAAGTTTAAACAAACTCTAAAAAAACAAACCTTACTTGTCCTGCAAGTAAGGTTTGAGATATTATCTAATGTATATTCTTATTTCTTAATAAGATTTTTTCCTGTCATTTCCGCAGGAACTTCAAGTCCCATGTCGGCCAACAAGGTTGGAGCAACATCAGCTAAAATACCGTTCTCCAGCGTTACGCCTTCTTTTTCTGTTACAAAAATACAAGGAACCGGATTTAACGAGTGAGCAGTATTTTCCGATCCGTCAGCGTTAACTGCATTGTCAGCATTACCGTGGTCGGCAATGATCATGATATCGTAACCACCTTTTTGAGCAGCAGTAACAACATCTTTTGCACAAGCGTCAACGGCTTGAACTGCTTTGTAAACCGCTTCGTAAACACCGGTGTGTCCAACCATATCGCCGTTGGCAAAGTTCAGACAAACAAAGTCAGCTTCACCGTTTTCCAGTTTCGGGACAATTGCATCTCTCACTTCAGGAGCCGACATTTCCGGCTGATGATCGTAAGTAGGAACTTTTGGCGAAGGAATTAAAATACGGCTTTCACCTTCGAATTCTGCTTCGCGGCCACCGCTAAAGAAGAAAGTTACGTGAGCGTACTTTTCAGTTTCAGCAATACGAATTTGTTTTTTACCTGCCTTTTCAACTATCTCTCCCATTGTATTGGTAACATTCTCTTTTTCGAAGATCACGTTAATACCTTTAAAATCGGCTTTGTAAGTCGTCATGGTGTACCACTGCAGATTCATTTTATGCATGTCGAATTCGTGCTTATCCTCTTGCGTAAATGCAATAGTTGTCTGACGCAAACGGTCGGTACGGAAGTTAAAGCAGATCACCACATCTTCGTCTTCGATTTTTGCCAGTGGCTCGCCAGCCTCGTCAACCATTACAATTGGCTTCAGGAATTCGTCTGTTACACCGGCATCGTATGAAGCTTTCATCGAAGCAAGAATGTCGGTAGATGCTTCACCTTTTCCTTTAGTGTACAAATCGTAAGCTAATTTCAAACGATCGTAATTATTATCGCGGTCCATACCATAGTAACGACCAATCAACGAAGCAAATTTCCCAACAGTTCCGTCAAGTGCTTTCAGGTCATTTTCAAGAAATCCGTAACCTGAACGAGGGTCAGTATCACGACCATCAGTTAAACCATGAATGAAAACATCTTCCAGTCCCATATCGGTAGCAATCTGACAAAGCGCTACCATGTGCGAACTTAAAGCATGAACTCCACCAGGGCCAATCAAACCAATCAGGTGAACTTTCTTATTATTGTCTTTTGCGTAGTTGTACGCTTTCAAAATCTGCGGATGCTGCCACAACGACTTGTCTTTAATGGCACGCGTAATTTTTACCATGTCCTGGTACAAAACACGTCCGGCACCAATGTTAAGGTGACCTACCTCTGAGTTACCCATCTGTCCGTCGGGCAAACCAACATGCTCGCCACTTGCCAACAATTGCGAGTGTGGGTATTTTTCCATCAACGAATCAATAAAAGGAGTTGGAGCAGTTGCTACAATGTCACTTTTCGATCCATCACCGATTCCCCATCCATCGAGAATCATCAATAAAGTCTTCTGATTATCAGCCATTATATTCTGTTTTTATTAAATAACAATTTTAGAACGGACAAAAATATCCTTTTTAAATTCATTAAGGAAATAACTGCCAATATGTTCAGGCGGATTTAACAATCTTTTGGAATTAATTGAGCTTATTAATTTAATTTTGCACAGTGCGCTTTGCGAAACTTTGTTCACTACTAATTCTTTCGCACGTGCAACTTCTAAAGCCTGTATCCGTTTTAGTTGTGAAGTAGATTTTTTATGAAACGAGTAAAAATTGAAATACCGGTTATTCTGCTTACCATCGTGATCATCTCTCTGTTGGGATTTTCGGGAAACTTTGTGTATAAAAGTTTGTCGGAAATCGTGAATTCTATGCTATCAGAATCGAAACCCGACAATACGCTTATCCTGGTTAAAGATGTGGCCTTGGAGCTGAACGAAACCGAAAATATGGTAAAACTTTATTCGTTGAGCAACAATAACGATTACCTCGACAATTACAGAAGTGTAAACGAATCGCTCGACACAAAATTTGAAGAATTACAATCCATTTACAACATTGACAGCACCCGGCAAATGCTGATCGATTCGGTGCTGATTCTGGCCCAGCAAAAAGTGGTGGTTTGGGAAAAAATACTGAACCTTCACCTCTCTCGGGGAAACGAACACGAAGCATTTAACCAGTACGTTGAAACGCTCGATACCGTTTTAAGCGTGCAGGACACCATTCATTTTGAAGAGCCTGAGCAAAGAGGCTTTTTTAAACGTGTTTTTGGTAAAAAGCAGGAGCCGCCAACACCTGTTATTGTCGACAGAACAGTTGAAAAACAGCGTTTGCAACAAGAAATTCAATCGCTGGAAAAAGAACTGAAGCAACGCAACCAGCGGATGAGTTCGGCCGAAGCGGTTTATATGCGTAAGAATTTTGAAATCAGCGAAAGTCTTTCGACGATCATAACTGCGCTGGAGCGGCAGGAAGAAGAAAGTTTTCTGCGGCAATCACAGGAAGCAGAACTGCTGGCAAACGAAACTTACGAGCGTCTGTCGTACTTTGCACTGTCGGTGCTTTTATTGCTTCTTTTGGTACTGATCCTATTTTTCCGCGACCTGCGAAAATCGCGCTCCCACCAGAAAGTGCTTCGGAAAGCAAAAACTCATGCCGAAAACCTGGCGCGCACAAAAGAGTTGTTTGTTGCCACCGTGAGTCACGAAATGCGTACGCCTGTTAATGCCATTTACGGCCTGAGCGAACAGTTGCTGCAAAAACATCACGACGAAAAAACGCAGGAAGACCTGCGAGTGATCTTCGACTCCACCAAACATTTGGCCGAACTGGTTAACGACACTTTCGATTTTTCGCGATTGGAAAAACAAAATATTCAGTTAATACCTGTTCATTTTGCGCTGGACGAGCTTTTACACAAGATTGAGTTGTACAACAAATCGAGCGTAGAAGCTAAAAACATCAGTTTTCATATTGAGAATTCTGTAAAAAACGATCTTGTTCTTTTTGGCGACGAAGGCCGGCTAAAACAGATTTTAAATAATCTGGTAACCAACGCGGTGAAATTCACCGACGAGGGAGAAGTAAAACTGGCGGTTACCGCCAAAGAGCAGAAAAAGCAAATCCTTCTCGATTTCGAAATCTCAGACACAGGAATTGGCATTCCGAAAGAAAGTCAGGAACGTATTTTTGAGGATTTTGTACAGCTGGATACCGACATCAATAAAAAAGCGGGTGGTACAGGTTTGGGACTGTACATTGTAAAAAAACTGGTCGATTTACTAGATGGTAAAATCACCGTTGAAAGCGAAGTGAATAAAGGAACGCACTTTTTTGTTTCCATTCCCCTTCAAAAAGGAGATAGCACTAAGATTCAGCAAACATTTAGAAGTTTCGACACACCTGAAGTACTGAAAGGCCAAACTGTTCTAATTGTAGACGACGAAGCTTTTAACCGCCACTTGCTAAAAAGCATTTTAAACAAATGGAAGGTTGATTTTGACGAAGCAGAAAACGGACAGGAAGCCGTTGAACTGGCTGCAAAAAATAACTACGTCCTCATTCTGATGGATATTCGGATGCCGGTGATGGATGGCATTGAAGCTGCACGCACCATTAAACAGACCGGACACAAAGCGAGGATCATTTCGTTGTCTGCAAATTCAGATTCTACAAATCAAAGTGAAAAAAATGTGTTCGACAGTGCCTTAAAAAAACCTTTTGATGAAGCTTCATTGTACAACATTATTTGCAATACGGTGGATGAAAAGCCGGCACAGGTAAATTCGAAACAGGAAGCAAAATTGCTGTATCAACCCGACCTTACCGAACTAAAAAGGATGGGAAATGACGACCCCGGATTCCTGAAAGAAATGATCGACCTGTTCCTGAAAACCAGTGAAGCCAGCATGCAGTCGATCGATAAAAACCTGGGTGACCAGAATTACGAAGCCATTGCAGAACTGGCGCACAAACTGGCATCTCCGGTAAAATACATGAATGTTACCGGGGTTTACAACACCATTAAAGAGTTGGAGCAGCTTGCAAAAAATGGCAACGGTGGAACAGTTATCGAAGAAAAAGCTGCTCAGTTGCATACCGGAATTGAAGCGCTAAACAAAGAACTGGAAACACTTCTCAACGAAAAGTTCGAATAAATTAATTTTCCCAATCCGGGCATATTCAATACATTTGTTTCTACAGAAAACCAAATCCGAAATTATATGCACGATAAACAAGTTACAATACCGGGATGGCTGCGCTGGGTAGCACTGGTAGCCGTTAGTCTCACTATGTTTGGAAGCTACTACATGTACGACAGTGTAGCATATGTAGCTAAAGATTTTATTGAGCTACTGGGTTTTAGCCAAACGAACATCGGACAATTGTACACCATGTACAGTATTGCGGCCGTAATCGTTTTGTTTTTTAGCGGCGTTTTTATCGATAAATACGGCACACGTGTTTCAATGATATTGTTTGGGGCGATTTGTAGTTTGGCCGGTTTTGTTACCGCTTTTAGCGACAATTTATATGTCATTCTGATCGGCCGTTTCATTTTGGGATTTGGTAGCGAACCTTTAATTGTTGCTTTAACTGTTGCATTGGCAAAATGGTTTAAAGGAAAAGAACTGGGTTTTGCACTGGGAATGAACCTGCTTATCGGGCGTGCAGGGTCTTATTTTGTAGACCGTTCGAATACATGGGCCAGTTCGATTTATGATATGGGATGGCAGCCAGTGTTATACCTTGCCGCCGGAATTGGACTACTCTGCTTCTTCGGTGGTGTAATCTATTATTTTATTGAAAAATGGACACAAAAAAGATATGTGCTTGGCGAAGCAGAAGAAACCGAAAAACTCGATTTTAAAGGACTATTTAAATACAGTCCTTCGTTTTGGTTTGTGGTAATTCTTTGTCTCACATTCTATTCGGCCATCTTCCCATTCCGTGGATTTGCGCCAACGTTTTACCAGGACGCTCATGGCGTAACAGAACAAATGGCTGGTAAACTCAATAGCGTTCTAATTATGGCAACCATGTTTGCCACTCCGTTAATCGGTTTATTGATCGACAAAATCGGACGTCGTGCGCTAATGATGTTTATCGGATCAATAATTATACTTCCCGTTTATTTGATGTTCGCCTACGGAAACATGTCGTTGTACATCCCGGTTACTTTAATGGGAATTTCATTTTCGCTGATACCTGCAGTAATGTGGCCTTCGGTAGCTTATATTGTTGAAGAAAGCAAACTGGGAACCGCTTACGCGTTAATGACTCTTTTGCAACAGGTCGGTGTAGCAGCAATGGCCTGGTTAATTGGTGTAACCAACGACGTTTCGGGAGCATCGGCAACGAATCCGGGAGGATATATTCCCGGAATGTGGATATTCAGTATCCTTGGATTTGTTGGCTTACTATTCAGCTTTCTCTTACGCCGTGCAGAAAAAGGACCGAAAGGACATGGCCTTGAGGAACCAAGCGGAAGTAAAGAATAATTTTAGGCAAACAATACAAAACAATATATTGAGTTTAGAATAGCGGATAATTGAAAGTACCGAAGAATGGAAGTTAAGAACATTAAAATATTTGTTGTTGAGGATGATGAATGGTACCGCCGTTTGCTGGTGCATAATCTTTCGCTGAATCCGGATTATGAAATAAAAGCTTTCGGAACCGGGAAAGAATGTCTGAACAACCTGCACGAACTTCCCGATGTTATTACGCTGGATTACCGCTTGCCCGACATGAAGGGTCTTGAGGTATTAAAGCAGATAAAAGCGATTAACGAGGATATTCAGGTAATTCTCATTTCGGAACAGGACGACATTGAGGTGGTTGTTGATCTGCTCAAGCATGGCGCTTACGATTACATTGTTAAGTCGAAAGACATTCGCGAGCGCTTGCTAAATACCGTCAATAATATTGGCAAGGAAGTAAAACTGAAAGACGAGATCCGCTCGCTACGACAAGAAGTTAAACAAAAATACAGTTACGACAATACCATTGTTGGAAACAGTCCGGCCACGCAAAAAATTTACAACCTGATTGAAAAAGCCACCCGTACCAATGTAACAGTTTCCATTAGTGGCGAAACGGGTACCGGAAAAGAACTGGTTGCCAAAGCCATTCATTACAATTCGTCGCGAGCCAAACAACCTTTTGTTCCGGTAAATATGGCTGCCATACCAACCGAATTGATTGAAAGTGAACTTTTTGGTCACGAAAAAGGCGCCTTTACAGGAGCTGCATCACGACGAATAGGGAAATTTGAAGAGGCACATTCGGGTACTTTGTTTTTGGATGAAATTGCCGAGATGGATATTTCGTTGCAGGCAAAACTTCTGCGTGCTTTACAGGAAAAAGAGATCATCCGGATTGGAAGCAACAAAGCAGTAAAAATTGATTGCCGCATCATAATTGCCACCAACAAAAACCTGTTGGAAGAGGTAAAAAAAGGCAACTTCCGACAAGACCTTTATTATCGTTTTTACGGACTGCCCATCGATCTCCCTCCACTTCGCGACAGGGGAAATGACGTTATCGTTCTGGCAAAAAGTTTTATCCATGAATTTTGCAAAGAGAACAAACTGGAGCAAAAACTTCTATCACCTTCTGCCAGCAAAAAATTACTGGCCTACCCTTTCCCTGGAAATGTGCGTGAGTTAAAATCGGTAATAGAGTTGGCAGCAACCCTCGCCGACGAAAAAGAAATTACCGCTGACCATTTATTGCTTGATGACGCAGAAAACATTGAAAGTTTACTGACCGAACAATTAACGCTGCGTGAATACAACCTGCGTTTGGTAAAACGAATGCTCGAGAAATACGATAACAAACCCAAAGTAGTTGCCGACAAACTCGATATTGGCGTTGCTACCATTTATCGTATGCTAAAAGAAGATCAATAATCTCATGGAATGTTTTAAGTGATCCTTCCCAAAATCTATCATCAGCACCATAAAATAAATGATGTAATTGTCTTTCCAGACGGGAAATACTTTTTCCTATAGCTGAAAAAGTATTCAAAAAAGCCACCGCTGACGATAAAAAGCTAAAAATAAATTCCTTTCACTAAAATCAAGAAACTCCTCCTTTTAGCTCTTCGTTCCTCAGAGCTAACGAGCGTCAAACAGACTTGATTTCTATACGCTCTCTTCATTTATTTTCTTAACGCCTTTTATCGAAGGCGGACCTGAAGGCATCTCTTGTGCGGGCTCTTCAAAAATCCCTGCCTACCGGCAGGCAGGCGTCAGTCGGGCTAACCCGTCACATTGAAAAAACGCAAAGGTTATTTTTTGACAAGATTTTTGGTTCCTTTTCTTCGATTGGAAAAGGAACTGCCCGTCTGGCATGAAGACAAAGGCAACCAAATGGTTGAACATTAAGATTAGAGAGATCTGTTACATCTTGGCTAAAACATGGGGACCCGAATCAATATGCAATATCATCCGGTTCCAATAAATTGCAATTTTATTGTGTGAGAAATTCACTGAAAACTGCTAAGATAGATTATCAAATTGATATTCCACTATCATATTGATAGTGATATCGCTTTTTACCCATTTTGTAATCCCCTTATTTCTAGCTCCTTCCTAGTTTTAAAATTTAATGGCACAGCAATTGGCTATTAAGAGGCAGATTATGCAAAAAACTAAAGAGGAGGAAATAATCATGAAAATTAATCGAAAAATACAAGGAGCTGTTAGCATCGTTTTAGTAGTAGTTCTGGTAATTGCTGCTTTGGTTGGTATTTCAACCTACACCGAAAAAACAAACGAGATTAATGAATTGCATATGCAATATGCCGGTATAAACCAGGATTTGCAGGAGCGCGATTCGATGGTAAACGAACTGGTAAGTGCTTTTGATGAAATTGAGCAAAACCTGAAATTTGTAAAAGAGAAACGCCAGGTATTATCGGTTGAATCGAAACAAGAAGGAAATTACGACAGGAAACAGGCCGTTATCGAGGATATTACTCTGATGAATGAAATGCTTGAAAAAAGCAGTGAGCACATTGCCCAACTCGAGCGCAAGCTGAAAAACTCAGGTTTCGAGATCAGTTCATTCAAAAAGAAAATTGCTGCACTAAATAAAAGTATCGATGAGCAAAACACTCAAATAGTTGCACTGCAACAGCAGATTGAGGAACGCGATATTATGCTGGCAGATATGTCGCAAACAATCGACACGATGCAAATCGTTCTTCAGGCAAAACAAGATACTTTACTACAACAGCAACAGCTGATCGACGAAAAAATTTACCAGCTAAACAAAGGTTTTGTTGCCTACGGAACATTTAAAGAGCTGGAAGAACATAACGTTCTAACAAAGGGTGGTGGTTTCCTTGGATTAGGAAAACAGGTAAAACTGAAAAGAAATATGGATCAGGATTACTTTACCGAGCTTGATATTCACGATACAAAAAGTATCCCATTGTTCTCGAACACAGCCACAATAATTTCAGAACATCCTGACAGTTCATACTCATTCGTAGAACAAGACGGAGTGGTTGCTTACCTGAACATCGATAACCCCGATGAATTCTGGAAGATCTCGAAATACGCAGTGATAGAAATTAAATGATATAGGTTTGCTGAAAGCAGAGGCGCGGGCAACAGAGGTTGTTCCCTTCTGCTTTCATTTTAAAACAACAACGCCCCAGAACGGTAACTGAAAACAAACAAATTTTATAAGAAAGCACAAACGAAAAAAACATGAAGGAATTTGGATTAGCACTAATTGTATTCGTATTTGGAATTTTTTTAATGGTATCATGCAACGACGACAGCGAAACAACAACGTTTGCTGAAGGAAACGGAAAAGTGAACGTGTATCTTACCGATGCACCTTTCCCGATCGGGCTGGTGTCTCAAACAATCGTTACAATTGACAAAGTTGAGATTCGGAAACAGGAAAACGATACAACAGAAGCATCGTTTATTACAATTTTGGAAGAGCCATTTGAGGTTGACCTCTTGACGCTTGCGAATGGTATTACTGAACAACTGGCATCAATTGAACTGGAAGCAGGAACATACGACATGATGCGAATGCATGTGAACGAATCGACAGTTATACTAACTAACGGAACTGAATTTGAATTGAAAATACCAAGTGGTTCAAGCAGTGGTTTAAAAATTAAAATTGAACCTGCTTTAACCATCAATAGCGGAGAAACCGCAGATGTATTGCTCGATTTTGATGTAAGCAAGTCGTTTGTTGCCAAAGGAAACTGGCAAGGTGGAAAATTAAACGGTTTCAACTTTAAACCCGTTGTTCGTTGTGTGTTGCTCGACCGCGCCGGAAGAATTGAAGGAATGGTAAGCGACACTTCAAACGTAGCATTAGAAAACTCATCGGTTAAACTATGGATGGAACTAAACGATGTGGATGCTGACAGTTTATTAACCAGTGCGTTTACCGACGAAATGGGACAATATAAATTGATTGGTATTCCTGAAGGACAATATTATATGACTGCCGAAATCGACAGTTTTATTACCGATACGATTTGGAATGTGGATGTATTAAAAGGAGAGTCAACCCAGATTGACTTTGTGTTGACCCCTGAACTTTAATGGTTGCAAGAGTGAGGATCATACTGTATCAATCAGTTTGGTTAAGCTTAGTGGTTTTCAAGTATGGGCTGTCCGTTTTTCGGACAGCCTTTTTTCATGCAATTTCCTTCTGATAATAAAAAGAAAGTTCACACAGAGATCGCAAAGTTATTCGCAAAGCACACAAAGCAAATTATCGCTACTGCTAAACCTTTGCGAACTTCGCGTTTCTTCATCTCTTTGCGTGAAACGATAATTCTATCCTCTCATTCTTATTGCTCCCCCTGTGTAATAAGAATACATTTTTATTTCCTTACAATTCATCCCACCAATTCCACAGTTCGGTAAAGCAAATTTCATGACTTGATGTTTTCGCCGGAATTTTGAAACGGAAAACAAAACGAAAACAAGTCATGAGAACAATTTTAACATTAAGCATCCTTTTTCTTTCTGTTCTTGCTTATGCGCAGGTAACCATTTCCGGAAAAGTAATTACCAAAAACGGCGAGCCCATTCCGGGAGTGAATATTTACATTGAAAACACTTACGACGGAGCCAGCTCAGATGGCGACGGAAATTTTAGCTTCGAAACATCAGAAACCGGAGAACAAACACTTGTAGCTTCTTTTATTGGCTACAAAACCTGGAACCGGATTATCGATCTGCAAAGCAATGTGGTTGTACAGATAGATTTACAGGAAAGCGTAAACAGCATTGATGCGGTTACCATTACGGCAGGAAGTTTTGCCGCCGATGATGAATCGCGGGCTTCGGTAATGAAATCGCTGGATGTGTACACTACGCCAAGTGCCAACGGCGATGTGATGGCAGCCATTCGTACCATGCCGGGCACACAGGCTTCTGCCGACGACGGACGTTTACTTGTGCGCGGTGGCGATGCGTATGAGACTTCAACCTACATCGACGGACTGGTTGCATCAAAACCGTACTACTCAAAAACACCCGATGTGGCTACCCGTGGACGATTCGCACCTTCATTATTCAACGGTGTACAATTTAACACCGGTGGTTACTCCGCTGAATACGGACAGGCACTTTCTTCGGTTTTGGTGTTAAAATCCACCGACCTTCCTGAAGCTGATAACACCGGCATTTCGTTAATGACCATTGGCGCTGAAGCGAACCGCACCAAGCGCTGGGAAAATACCTCGCTGAATGTTTCGGGAGGTTATACCAACCTAAGTTTGTACGATAAGGTTTTTAAAAGTAATGTGGACTGGGAAAAACCTGTTGAATCGGTAAACGGAACCGCAGTTTTTCGCCATAAAACAAGTTCAAGCGGTATGTTTAAAGCCTACGTGACTACTGATTATGGTAACCTCGCCTACCGTGTTCCGGCAGGTAATGAGGGAGAAACCATGAAAATCAGCAACAACGGTACAACCGTTTACTCCAACCTTTCGTACCGCGACTGTTTTTCGGAGAAATCATGCTACCGTATTGGAGTTTCTTCGACTTATCAGGATAACAAACTTGGCCTGGGAGCCGACGATGTAAACACTAAAGAACTCAACATCGAATCGCGCTTTGCCGTCGTTCACGATCTTTCAGAAGGCGTAAAATTAACCTGGGGAGCGAACGAAACTTACAACAAATACGATCAGGATTATATTGAGAATGAAGGCTCAACATACAATGGTTCTTGTGAAGATCATTTGTTGGGTGCTTTTATTGAGCCGGAAATCAAATTCACAAAAAACTTTGGTGTCCGTCCTGGATTACGCACCGAATATTCGTCGGTAATAAATAAATGGAACGTAGCTCCACGTTTTGCCCTGGCACTAAAAACCGGAGAAAAAGCGCAACTGGCCGGAGCATGGGGATTATATCATCAAACACCACAAGCCGACTACCTGAAAATAAACACCAACCTGGATTTTGAGCGGGCCATGCATTATATTCTCAGCTACCAGTTTGGCGACAACTCAGAACGTTTGTTCCGCACCGAAGCTTACTACAAAAAATACAGCGACCTCATCACATATTCGGTTGGAGAAAACGGATTACCTGAAAATCTCCAAAACGATGGAAAGGGTTATGCCGCAGGTTTCGATATCTTTTGGCGCGATCAGAAGAGTATAAAAGGATTCGATTACTGGGTAACTTATTCGTACATCGATACCAAACGAAAATACCAGTACTATCCAGAAAAAGCCACACCTTACTTTATCTCCGACCACAATTTTTCGGTAGTGGGAAAATATTGGGTGAATAAAATCAACACGCAGTTTGGCGCTTCATTCACGGCTGCCAGCGGACGTCCGTTTAATGATCCTAACTCATCGAAATTCAACAGTGAACGCACTAAAATGTATTCCGACCTGAGTCTGAATATGAGTCATGTCTTTTACATTGGCAATCAATATTCGGTGCTGTACTGCTCGGTAAATAATGTGTTGGGAAATGACAATGTGCTGAGCTACCGCCCAACAAATGTTGCTGATGCCCAGGGCAACTATTCACTTGTTCCGGTAAAACGCGACCTGAAACGTTTTGTGTTTATTGGTCTGTTCCTGAATTTTTAGAAAAAGTCCTATCCCGTATTTGTTTACCACCTCCCATCCCGACGAGTCGCGATGTACTCCTCCGAGCAAGAGGAGAAACATCTGCAATTCAATTTAAATTCGGAAGTAATTATCACGCTTATAGCGTTAAAATTTCCCCTCCTCTCAGGAGGGGGAACCGCGTTTACAGCGGTGGGGTGGTCTAAAATAGGGTGTTTGATTGCTTATAAAACCGAGAATTAGACAACACTTACAATTCATCCCAAAAAAACAACAGTTCGGTAAGGAAGAATTTCAAAAATGCCCATTTCAGCGGAACTTTGAATCAGCAAATAAATCAAACAGTAATAATCATTAAAACTCAAAATCATGAAAACAATTATCACCATTCTTCTCGTAGCAATTTCAACTGCCGCCTTTTCTTCGAAGTACGAAGAAACCATGAAAACAAACATCGATAAATTGTATCAATTGCACACTTCTGTGGAACTGCAGGCATTAGCTAACCAGTTTGAGCGAATCGGCAATGCCGAAAAAGACAAATGGCTGCCGAATTATTACGCAGCATATTGTTTTATCCGTTCTACCTTTTTCGATGAAATGGATGCTGATGCCAAACATGTACAGTTGGACAAAGCGCAGGCTTTGGTGGATCAGCTGATGAAAACCAACGACGACGAATCAGAGATCTATGCTTTGCAGGCTTTGTTGTATCAGATCCGCATTACCGACATGAGCAAAGGCGCCAAGTATTCGATGAAAGCTGCCGATGCCATTAAACAGGCAGAACGTTTAAATCCGCAGAATCCACGGGTATATTACCTGCGCGGAAGCAATACTTTCCATACGCCCAAGTTTTTTGGTGGCGGTGCCGATAAAGCAAAACCAGACCTGGAAAAAGCTGCCGAAATGTTTGAATCAGTTCAGCATACCGATCCGCTAATGCCAACATGGGGAAATGTTCATAACAAGCAGTTGCTTCGCCAGTGTGAAGAGCAGGCTGAATGAGATTCCTCTCATTGTAAGGTTGAAACCAAAGGGAAAAACACCCCCCGTTTCAACCTTGCTCCGCTCAGCGGAGTCTGCGGCCTCAACTGTCCCCCAATTGGGGGACGGCTGGAGCCGGAAACTTCGAAGAAGTCCCGGAGAAAGCCGGGGGGTAAAGCCTGTTTTTTCCAATAATCTGCTTATCTTCAACTCATTCTAATTTTACGATCTTGAAAACTCAAAAATCAAATAAAACAATCTACATGCGTAAGCGCGTAATCATTAACTGGCTGGTTGCCATTGTTGTTTCCATTCTTATTGGCATGATTACAACCGTTTTAATGGGTGGTTCCTTAAACGTTCCCTTTATGCAGTTTGTGTGGAACGCGGGTTATTCCTTAAGTCTCGGACTTCCGTTGTTTGCCAACGGCTACCTTTTCGGCTGGTTCGAAAAACGTTATATCGACTGGGTAAATCGTCCGGTTACAAGTGTTATTCGTGCATTGCTGATGCATTTTGTGTATTCCAGTTTTGTCATCTGGACCGTCAACTGGTTCTGGTTTATTCAGGTAATGGGTCGCGACTGGGCCTCATTTATGGAATATAACAGCGGAACCATTATTTCCGAGTATATAATTTTTGTCATTATTGCGTCGATTATTTATGCCATTTCGTTTTTTAAAGCCTGGCGCACCGAGGTACGACAAAAGGAAGAGGTGAAACGCGAATCGCTGGCGCTGCAATACAAAGTGCTACAAGATCAGATCAATCCGCATTTTCTTTTTAACAGTCTGAATGTACTGGGAAGCCTCATCGATATTGATGTGGAAAAGGCGAAACAGTTTACGCGCGAACTTTCGAAATTTTACCGCGACGTGCTTCAATTTAAAGACCTCGATATTATATCGCTGAAAGAAGAAATCGATTTTGTGACCAAATACATTTACCTGCAGCAAATTCGTTTTGGCGAAGCGCTCCAGGTGGATATTATTGCCAACGAAAAGGTGGAAGGGAAAGTTATTCCGCTGTCGGTGCAGGCGTTGGTGGAGAATGCGATCAAACACAACGAAATATCAAAAGCTAATCCATTAAAGATTGTGGTGGCTATTTCCGACGATTATGAGCTGGTTGTTGAGAATAACCTTCAGCCAAAAACACAGACGGAAGACAGCAGCAAAACAGGCTTAAAAAACCTGGCCGGACGTTATGAATACCTTACCGGAAAACAAATGATCGTTTCGAAGAACGGCGGTTACTTCCGCGTTAGTGTTCCGTTGATAAGGGTTGAAGGACTGAGGGACTGAAGGATAGAATGCATGAATAATAATGAAGAAAGTTTTCAGTCGAAGTCGCAGTTAACAGGCAGTCATCCTGAGCTAAGTCGAAGGATAGACGGATTGAATGCAGAAATGCTTTAATAAAAAACTCGCAACTTGAGCTCGTGACTCGTAACTTGAAGAAAAAATGAAAATACTAATAGTAGAAGACGAACCATTGGCAGCGGCACAACTGGCTGCTCATATTTCTGCCTTGCAACCGGAAGCACAGATCCTGGCGGTGTGCGATACCATAAAAGCTACGGTTGAATGGTTACAAAATAACGAAGCGCCTGAGCTGGCGTTTTTTGATATTCAGCTGGGCGACGGACTGAGTTTTGAAATATTTGAACAGACCAACTTTGGCCAGCCCGTAATTTTTACCACCGCTTACGACGATTATGCCATTCGTGCGTTTAAAGTGAACAGCGTGGATTATTTATTAAAACCCATCGAACGTTCGGAACTTAAAAAGGCACTCGATAAGTTTCAGCAGTTGGCCAAACCGGCAACATCTTCTTTTACTCCCGATATTCTGCACGAGGTGGTGGCCTCGTTGAAAAAGAAAAATTACAAGGAGCGTTTTTTGGTGAAAGTGGGTACGCACCTTCGCGTAATTGAAACCACCGAAGTGCTTTACTTTTACAGTTTTGAGAAAGGTACTTACGCCAAACTTTCGGATGGGAAAGATTACTTGCTCGACCAGAGTCTGGAACTGGTGGAAGCAATGGTTGATCCGAATGTGTTTTTCCGTATTAACCGCAAATACCTGGTAGCTTTAAAAAGTATCAGCGATGTTATTGCTTACAGTAACTCCCGTTTAAAACTAAAGGTGCAACATCCCAACGACGATGATTTCCTGGTGGCCCGCGAAAAAGTGAAAAATTTTAAGAGCTGGCTTGAAGGTGGTGTCTAGTTTTCTCTTTAACCTCTAATTCGCCCTATCCGATACCTCTCTGATTAGATTTATCTTAACGGTTTTTTCCAATAAAACAATGGGGATATTTAGCAGGTCGATGGAATAAAAAAAGCGCTGATTATCCGACGGAAGGTGATATAATATGGCAACTTCAGAAGTATTCCACGATCGTGAAGCAAGAATTTCATCATTGGCATCATAAAAGGTGAACAGGAGCTTATCGTAGTTCCGGTTTTTGGTCTCAATTTCTTTCCATACATACGATTCTTTGGCGATAAATTCAAGATGCAAGGACTGATAACCGTAGCCATATGCGTAACCATAACCACTGTAACTTTCCATATTTGATCTATGCTCAGCCTTTTTCTCTGCACGCTGAATAATAAACTGATCGGTAGCTTTTAAATCTACGGTGTCGGAAACGATTTTATAATTGGTGGGAATCCCACCTAGTGTTTCTGTTAAACTTTGTGCTTTCCCGGAAAATACGAAACATTGCAGTAGTACGACCAGGCAGATAATTGTTTTCATGGTTTGTAAATTTGATGTTCGACAAATGGTTACAATACTAATTATATTGTAAACCTGCCAAGGCAAGAATTATACCACGATTCTATGTTTTCCTTTGTGCTTGGGCATTCGGCAACCTTGCTTCATCAGTATTCTCTATGGAATTGTCTTGCTGCTATTTGGAATATCTATGATTCCTTAAGGAATTATGTCTCGGAAATCGTGCTGAGGCTTTCGGCAAGCTTGCTTTATCAATATTCTCTATGGAATTACCTTTCGGATGTTTGGAATCCCTATGATTCTCGTTGGAATTGTCCTTCGGCGATGGTGCTTTATGGTTATTCGCTGCCTCACGATTCTATCGTGTGGTTTTAGCTATTCTTTTACTACGCGAAAGGATTCGCGCGGGAGTTGTGGTTTGTGGACTACTGTTTTTTCAAGAAACAGTCACATTAATTTCTTTTTCCTTTGCATTACTGTTGGTATCCCAGTCTTTATAACCGATTTTTATTGTGCCGATTCCTTTGGTATGCGCTTTAATAAAAAAGATACTTTCGAAAGCACCTTCCTGTTCCGGGTATTTTGTTTGAAGCAAGGTAAGGTTTTGCGGTAACTCAATAAAAGCTTCAAGATTTAAATGCGGCGGTACAACTGCAACTCTGAAGTTTTCAAGGGTAAATTCGCTGCCTACTTTTAGCGTAATTTCATCGGTATTTTCAGTCAGGAAATTCATTGTTTACAATTTTGAAATTGAATTGAATAAGTTACAATAATTTCGGTGTTTGTGCAGGTTTTGATGTGTAGTTTTTAGCGTGGAAAAAACAAACCGGGAGAATCTCCCGGCTTGCTATTGAAATTTTAGATGTAATAGAGCAACTCGATTTTGGCGTACGAATATTTCTCTACAAAACCTACGTTATCGGAAATTACATGCCACCACAGGTCGGCATATCTTCCTCCGCCGGTTTGTAAGGTATCTACATTGTAGGTGTACGACGATGGAACCATAATTCCCCGTTTATACTTGTATCGAGTTCCGTCGTTGTTCAGTACTTCGAGATAAGAGATCTCGAGGCGGTTATTTATTTCCATGTGCATAATTGCTTTGTACGGGCGATTGGTAGTGGTTTTTCCAACTACCACAGCAAAATTCAGCTTACTTGACGGAATTCCGGCATCGTTAATGGTAAGGCTGTTGATGCGGCTTGCAGTCAGGTATTTCATATCGTACAATACGCAAACTTTTGCACCGTTTCGCGGAACCAGATAATTCACTCCGGGTCGAACAGCTTGCCACCAGAAGTCGGCATCGTTTGATGTTTCACGGCCACTGTCGATATCGCAGAGGTAAGTTCCACGTATAACCAGTCCGCTGCGTTTCAGATGTACCGTTCCATTGGCATTGTAAACCATAATATTTTTCAGGTACAGGTTGGTTCCTGCATAAGCCTCACAAACGGCATATCTTCCTTTCGAGGTTTTAAATGCAATAATAGCAGCGCGCAGTCTCGACCGGCTGATTTTTGAATACGAGTAAGGAGCTCTGAGCAGTCTTCCGGGCACACTTTGAGGTTCGTAAGGCACCGGCTGTTTTACTACATATCCGTATTTGAAATAGGTTCGGATATAATCGTAACTTAAGTAAGCATAACCTGCGTGTCCCCATCCGGCACCCCAGCTGTTTTTAACGATGAAGTAGTTCTGCGTTTTGTTGTAGCCGACAACAAGCATGGCATGCCCTCCGCTGTAGATAGGATTTCCATTGGAGAAACGCGGTTCAAGAATTCCGTCATTATCGGTGTCCTGCCAGGCCACCCATGTACCAATTACAATGTTGTAGCCCTGGTATAATAAGGCTTCCAAATAGCGGGTGTTTTTTATACTCTCACCGGTAAGGCCATTGTCCTGAATAATTTTGTAATACTTAACGCCGTAAGTCTGGTCGCTTGTTGCACTAGCCGGTGGTGCGTAAGTGCCGGCGCTTACCAAAGCGTTTACCTGCGATTGATTGCAGAGGTAAGGCCATTCCGATTCCAGACAGATCTTTCCATCACTACGGGCAAGGTATTTTGCCGAGTCGGTTGTTTTTAGTCCTTGATCGGCATTTTGAGGACGCCCAATGAACTCGTTAAATTTATAGTGAAGGTATTGTTCCGACAGATCGTCGGGGATATGGTCGAATGCCTCGAGTACTCCACATGATGCGTGTGCCACACAAGTACCGCGGGTGCACTGATTTTTAACCGGCGACTGGTCGCTTCGGTGGTCGATTGTAGCAGGCAGTCCCATCGATTCGGATTCAACCATGGTTAAGTCGGTAGCTGCCTCAAGGGTATCCTGCGCATAATACGCCTGGAATTGCTTCGTATCGGCGTTAATTGATTTTTCACTTTTCAGGTCTGCATCATCCAGTTCGGGTTCATAATCAAAATCGTCGGGGTGGATCAGCGTCACTTCAAACGATTCGTAATCTTTGTTTTCGTCACGTTTTTCAGCAATTTGTCTCAGAAGATCCTGGTCTTCAATCTCATTGGCTTCCAGCTTTGCGATGGTCTCGTCGCTCAAATCGATATCTTCGTCGAGCAACTCTGCCAGGTTTTGATGCGTTTTGGCATAGACCTTAAATTTTACTTCTTTTTTTTCGGTTGTAAACCATTTTTGGACTTCGCCTTCGGGAACTGAAACAATACGTCTTTTTAGCGCCGAAGCTTGTTCTTTTGTGAACTTTTTAAATTCATCTTTCATTTTGTCAATTTTAATGATTGGAATTTTTAGTTAAAAAATTGCGGGGGGCAGAAAGTGTCCTTCTTCAATAAAAACAAACAAGCTGTTTACTTTTATGAAAAAGCGTAATGATTGGAGAACATTAGACGTGAGTATCAAATACTCAGCATGTTGGGCATATTAGTTTCCTAATTATGGCACGGCCATAGATCGTACGAAGATTGTAATGAGTAAAGCGATGTAAAGTGGGTTGTATTCATTTTTCGGGTTTATAAACTTTATAAAAGTTACGACAATTAAGCATAAACAACAAACCGTTCCCGTTTCGAAAAAGAGTTTTAATTCGTTGATTTTGACTTAAAATGCAGGATTATCGGGGGCGATTATTCGTTTTATTATTTTTCAAAAAATACAATTTTATCTGTTAATTGTATTTTGGTGTTTATTATAATAATTGGGATTATTGGGGTAGATTTTCTTATATCAAGAGATTTCGTGATGCCGGAGGTATCACATATTTATAGAAAATTAGAATGTAAGGCAATGTGCGACTCCGGCCGGAGTCGTATTTGTTTTTGATCTGTGTTTCTATAGCTATTTGAATCCTTTGGATTCTTTCTTAATCGCGGTATCGTTTCAACAGATCGTTGTAGGCATCGATGCGGCGGTCGCGGAGGAAAGGCCAGATGCGGCGTACATCTTCGGTACGTTTCCGGTCGATTTCCACCACCTCAATTTGCTCGTCGTGCGCCGACAGTTGTTTAATAAATTCGCCCTGCGGACCTGCAACAAAGGAATTCCCCCAAAACTCGATACCGTTACCCATACCTGTTTCATCAGGTTCAAAACCGGTGCGGTTAACGCTGATTACCGGCAAACCATTGGCAACTGCATGTCCGCGTTGCGAAATGATCCACGCATCCAGCTGGCGGGCTTTTTCTTCGTCGGTATCTGCCGGATCCCAACCAATGGCGGTAGGATAAATAAGCATTTCTGCTCCGGCCAGTGCCATTAAGCGCGCTCCCTCAGGATACCACTGATCCCAGCAAACCAGCAAACCCAATCGCCCAACAGAAGTGTCGATGGGTTCAAAACCCATATCGCCGGGAGTGAAGTAGAATTTTTCGTAAAAACCGGGATCGTCAGGGATGTGCATTTTGCGGTATTTCCCTGCCATCGATCCGTCTTTCTCAAAAACCACGGCCGTGTTGTGATACAAACCTGGCGCTCGTTTTTCGAACAGCGAAGTCACCAACACAACACCGTTTTCTTTCGCTGCTGCAGCAAATATTTCGGTATCTTTTCCGGGAATCGGTTCTGCCAGATCAAAAAGGTCGACATCTTCCACCTGACAAAAATAAAGACTGGCATGCAGCTCCTGCAACACCACCAATTCAGCGCCCATTTCGGCACATTTTTTAATGGCCGTCAAACTGTTTTGCGTGTTCTCGTCTTTGTTGCCCGAACGTTTCTGCTGTATGATACCTACTTTTAATTTGCTCATGATCTTTAATTTTCAATGTTTAATCCAACCACCTCCGGGTACTGCATGGTTACGCAGTGTAGCGACCCGTGCTGCTCGATCAATACCCTGCAATTTATTGGAATTATTTCTTTTTCGGGAAAAATCCGCTGCAAAATATCAACGGCTTCGGCATCTTGTTTTAATCCGTAAACCGGAAGCAGAACCGCACCGTTGATAATGGTGAAATTTGCATAGGTCGCCGGCAAGCGATTTCCTTCCTCATCGAAACACGAATCGGCAAACGGAAGTTCAACCAGATTATAGGACTTTCCGTCTCCGGTAGTAAACTGTTCCAGTTCTGCTTTCATTTTTTGCAGCGCCTCAAAATGCTCGTCTTCCGGATCGTTACATCCAACATAGGCAATCGTATTCTCGTTACACAAACGGGCAAGCGTATCGATATGCGAATCGGTGTCGTCGCCGGCCAGGTAACCGCTATTGAGCCACAAAATATGTTTTGCCCCAAAGTTCTGTTTCAGAATATTTTCAATTTCTTCCTGAGAATACTGCGGGTTACGGTTTTCCTCCAGCAAACATTCTGTAGTGGTAAGAATCGTACCTGCGCCATCGCTTTCAATCGAGCCACCTTCCAATACAAAGTCGAAACTTTTTAATTCGGCATGCTGAATAAAACCTTGTTCGAACAAACTTTTTGTGATCTGATTGTCGAGTCCGGCTTCGAATTTTTTCCCCCAGCCGTTAAAAATATAATCCTGTACTATGGCTTTTTCGTCTTCAAGAACGGTAATCCCACTGTGGTCGCGCGCCCAGGTGTCGTTCGACGGAGCTTCTGCAAAATAAACATTTGAAGTATCCTTGAAATAAGCACGAACTCGTTCAATATTGTCGCAAACCACCAACACTTTCTGAAAGCGGGCCGCTGCTTCAATGATGTCCACAAAACAGGCACTGGCTTCCTCTAACAGATAAGCCCAATCGCTGTCGGCGTGCGGAAACGTAAGTTGTAAAAACGACTGCGGCTCCCACTCAGCGGGCAAACGCAGATTTTTATCGGATGAATTATTCATGCTTCTTTATAAAATCTTTCGGCTT
Organism: Draconibacterium sp. IB214405; assembly: GCF_033963885.1. Lineage (NCBI taxonomy): Bacteria > Pseudomonadati > Bacteroidota > Bacteroidia > Marinilabiliales > Prolixibacteraceae > Draconibacterium > Draconibacterium sp. IB214405. The sequence continues at coordinate 991,751 of NZ_JAXBMA010000001.1, read as the reverse complement.
CAAAAATAAAACGAAATTACACAGGTTCAGCTATCGGGTAAAAGTTTCTCCACTCTTTTACAGGCGACATTCAGAATCGTATTGATCCGTTAGTTCAATCATCGCTCACGACCGGCGTTTATGTGATGATTTAAAACAGGTTTTGGGGCGTGGTTTTTATAACAAAATAAAGTAACTTTTAAACGGTAAAATTTAACGAACCAGGAAAAGAACTACCAATTAAATTGATACTAACCTTAATACTAAATTATGCGAATAAACATCGTTAGCTGGGTTGAAATTCCGGTAAAACAAATGGCGCGCGCCATTAACTTTTACGAAACAGTTTTTAGTGTTGGATTGGAAAAGAATCATGGCAGGGAATTCGACATGGCCTGGTTCCCCTACTCCGAAGGAAAATACGGATCGGGGGCGGCACTGGTTCATCACAAAGAGTTTTACCAGCCTTCGCCCAACGGAGTAGTTGCTTACATGGCATCGCCGGCAGGAGATTTAGACGTGGAACTGGAACGCGTGGAAGATGCCGGAGGAAAAATCCTGCAACATAAAAACAAGATTTCCGATGAACACGGCTTTCTGGCTGTTATCCTCGATACCGAAGGAAACCGGGTCGCGTTGCATTCGAGGGAATAAGGGATTTTTTGCTGGATACTGGTTGCCGGATACCGGATACTGGATACTGGTTACTGGTTGCTGGTTACTGGATAGTTGTGACTTGTAGCTTGAAACTTGTGACTTGTAGCTAGAGGCTAGTAGCTACTGGTTATAAGTTCATTAATTTTTGATTTTACGATTGAACACCCAACAAAATACATAATTGCCGAAAACAGTAATCCAATAATCGTTGATATTAGTATCATTGAGCCGGCAAAACCGGCAATCAAACCGATTAGCAGTCCAATCGAGACGGATAAAAACAATACTGCATCCAGCTTAACTTCCCAAAATATTCTAATTTTCGTTGAATCAATTCTTTCAATTCGAATTAAGCCTTCTCTTACTAATTTCATCGCTTCGATTTTATTCTGACCGGAATGTGTCGTACTTCTCACAATTCTTTTGAACTTTATCGTATCGTTTTCAATTTCTGATTGGGCTTCAAAGTCTCTTAATGTTTCCTGAATTTTTTTCTTGAAAGAATCAATATATACATCCGAATTTACATGAATTGTCTTTTCTTCTGTATTCGAATATTTTAGTAAGCTCATATACTTTTGCTATTTATTTTCTATAATTATTTGAATCCTTCGGATTCTATGGCTAACACACAATGTATCGTTTGGCTTTTGTCTTTTCTTTTTCCATGCAATTGATTTGTGTCGTTACAAATCCGCGCCAGCTCGTTACTCTATTTATCGATGCACCATTTCCACCAGATTTTTGCTTCACCGGTTGAAAATTCAATATGTCGCTCGATTTTATCTCCGGGATTAAACTCGCTGCCAAATTTCTCATCCATACTTACAAATCCCATATCGCGGTCTTTTATCGTACTCAGTACATTCCCGATCATTGGAAATGCTTTTTTTGAAGCCACGAGCCACGGTAAGCCCGATCCCAGAAGATCGGTAACAATTTCGAAAGCATCGCCACCCAGGGTCTTTTGCAGGTCTTTTAGCGTATCGCCCAAACTACGTGTAGTTTTTCGGCTTTGTCGGAGATAAATACGGGCTTTAACTTTTTTGTCGGAAGGTAATTCGCGTTCGATTACAAACAATCCGTCGGCACCGGGATCGCCTTCAGGTTCGAAGTTGATAATGTTCTCTTTGTTGGGTTTTAACCGGATATAAGGATCGGGAAAAGTGGAAACAATCATTTTATCGTGATCCTCGGGATGTTCGGTAACAATAATAAAATACAGCCGCCATCGTTCTCTGCTTTTCAGAATTTGTAGTTTGGAAAATTCAAGGGTGATCGATTTCATACTGGTATAGTTTTAGGTTTTTATCACGCGAATGGAATTTTGTCGTTGCAAACGATATGCTGTTTACCCCTCCCTCGCTGCCGCACGATTCCATCGTGTGGCTTTTTGCTTTATTTTTTTCCACGCGAAAGGATTCGCGCGGGAGCGGTGTCGGTTGCTTCAACCGAGGCACGGATTACAAATCCACGCCAGCGAAGGTGCAAACGAGGAGGAGTTGAGAATCTATTCTTCTCCTAGAGTATCATCTCCGTTCGTTAACATCTTTAATAGCCCTTCTCCAATCCCCGTAATTTCCTTTATCGTATTTCCGCTCTTTTTTATAAGGTTTGCTTTTTCTCGTTTTTCTTCAAATTTCTTCAAATTTTCTTCTTTTTCTCGTTTAATTACATCAACATCTTCTTCCTCAACTTTCTCTGGAGCCGATAATTCCGGGGGGATAATCTCTATTTCAATACCGTTATCAATCGAACGAGCAATAAATCTCATGCCCTTTTTCAGTCCTGTTGTTAATTCTTGTTTTCTACCTTTTTCGATTTCTTTTACATAGGGTTTAATGATGTTTTCAACCGTTGTATCTATTTCTTTATCTATTAGTTCCTTTTCATGTTTTTCAATAGCATCTGTCTCCGAACTTGGAGCCTTTAATTTTTTCAATGCTAATCTATGCTTTCGTATTTCATTTATCGTTAAATAAATAACTCCAATCTTGGATATTATTGTTCCTATTGATTCAGCGACTTCTACCGCTTGATTAAAATATAATTCGATACTTCCTGTACTTGCTCTTGAAACTTTAATATCAGTAGTTTCATTATTTGTTATTTCATTAAGCGTTTTAAGGATGAAATTCCAATTATGTAATTGCTTCTCAATATTTTGAATATTTGTGTAATCATGCTTACAAGGGATTAGCACACCAATTTCATACACTTCATCCACATAAAAATGTGGTTCAATATTTAATTTTTTTAAATCAACAACAATTTGATTAATGGTTACATTGAAGTCATTCCTACTTTTTATAAAATTACTCAGTTCTGCTACGATAGCAGGAGTATTATATTGATTAGAATTAATTACTTTATTCAGTTCATAAAATAGCCCATGACCAAAATATTTTGCCCCTCCAATCTTTTCAAAATATTTGGATTCTCCGACGGTTAAATCATTTAATAAACTATTATTACAGATTCCTGAAATTTCTTCCCATTTATTATCTATATTTTTTCCAATATTCGGATTATTACCTTGTTGGGCTTGAGTAAAAAAATCTCTCAAATTGTTAAGATGAGTGGTAATTTTTGTTTTTTCTTCGTATTGAAGTTTCGTTAGAAGATTTAAAAGTTTTTCAGTATCCATTAGTTTATATTTTATGTACTTTGATTGTATTGCAACTTATTTAGATGTATACACCAATAGCAAATGTTACTTCAATCCCTGGGGTGGCTAAAAAAATCTCTCGCTTCAATCGTTCTGGGTGTCACCGGATTAGGAATTGCAATTTAACAAAATTAATTTTAGAAAGAAATTAAAGTTCGGACTTGTTTAATCGCACGGATAAGATTTTGTTCGGGAGTGATTGAAAAATGGGGAGTGTCTTTTGTTTTGGGTGGAAAAATCAGATTCAGGAGGCGCCGTTGATATGCTTTTTCACCAGTTGTTCGATGGCTCGTTTATTAAAGGGTTTTGTCATGTAATCCACAATTTCGCCCTTCGCTATCGCTTCGGTAATTTCCGGGCCTTGCTGATACCCCGACATAATGGTGCAGGGGATATTGGCGCTGTATGTTTTAATTTCCCGTATAAATTCCAAGCCGCTCATAAGGGGCATTCGCATATCGGAAATTACAAATTTAATGTCGGGATCCGCACGAAACACCTCAATACCGGTTTCCCCGCTACCGGCGGTTACTACCTCAAAAATGTTCGAAAAAGTTAATTGAAATACCGTGGTGTTTATTTCTTCGTCGTCGACATAAAGTATTTTGGGTCGTTCATTCATTACTGTTAACCTTTAGTGGTAATATAACTATTGCAGTTGTGCCTTTGTTTAACTCCGACTCAAATTTTAGCCAACCTCCGTGTTCTTTAATAATCGAGTAGGCAATCGACAGTCCCAATCCTGTTCCCTGGCCGGGTTCTTTTGTGGTGTAAAAAGGATCGGTAATCCGTACCAACTCGTCTTTTGCAATTCCTTTTCCGCTGTCAGTAATCTCAATCCTAACGCGCTCTTCTTCCCTGAAGGTTTTTACCGTTATTTTTCCATTACCGGCGATGGCCTGTTCAGCATTGGAAAGGATATTTAAAAACACCTGGTGGACATTTCCAACATTACCAAATGTAATAAATGTTTCTTTACTGTATTCCTTCGCAACATCAATTCTGCCTTTTAGTTGGTTTTGTAACATTACCAGGCAATTGTCGATAATTTCGTGAATGTTACAAACCTCGTTTATTTTTGGGGTGTTCCGACTAAACTGGTTAAGGCTGTTTACAATATCAGCCACCCGTTCAACACCGGTTTTCAGGGCATTTAAAAGGATGTCGTAGTTTTCGCCCGATGCATTTTCGCCCTGCAATTTTAGGGCTTCGTATGCGCCCATAATATAATTGAGCGGGTTGTTTATTTCGTGGGCAACACCGGCAGTTAGTACACCCAGCGATGCCATTTTTTCCGAATGAAGAAGCTGCGCCTGTGTATTTTTCAGATCGTTAAGCGTGCGAATTAACTTTGCATTCTGTTTGTTAATTATCTCATTTTTATCCGACAACGCTTCGTTAATTACCTGCAACTCGTAATTGGCAGTTTTTAACTCCGATGTGCGTTTATCTACAATATCTTCGAGGTTCTTTTTGTGTTTTTCCAGCTCGAAGCGCGTTTGTTTTATTTCGGTAATATCGCGGCCTTCGGCTATCAAATAAAGTATTTCTCCGTTTACATCGTGCACCGGTTTCAGCGAAAGGTCGACATAAGAGATTACCCCGTTGATATCGGGGTTTGTGGTTTCGTACCTTACCGTTTCGCCCGCAATTGCCTGTTCAATGGCACGTTCCAATCGTTCGCGCTCCTGAGCGGAATGTGCCCACCATTTTGTTTCGGAAAAGAACATTCCTTTGTATTCGTGATTGTTATATCCGATAAAATCACAGGCGGTTGTGTTGGCCTCCAGAATCCGTCCGTCGCTATCGAGCAATCCGGCAAACGAAAAGGTCTGATCAAAAATTCCCTTAAACTTTTGTTCGCTTTTGATACGTTTCCGCAGTTCCCGGCCAATTATACTTTCGTAAATGGCAAAAATAAAAATGGGCAGAAAAAGTATACTTAAAATCTGCTCAAAATCTTCGGCATTTTTTAGTGCTGATGTGTGTTCGTATACATTTATAATGGATCCGGCCAAGAGAATTATTGACGCCACTCCAAACAATATTTTATACTGAACCCGGTCTTTGTACAGCCTTGCAAACACAATTACTGCCGACACGAAAATAACAATTGAGGAGATAATATTTATGGTGACAATATAGTGTTCCATTACAGCTCCTTTTTTAAAATACTCAGAAAAAACAGGATACAAGCAACTAAAAAGAAGGTGTGCTCGAACACATTAAACTGGTTGGAAAAAATAAGCGATTCCAACACGGAATTAGCTTTAGAACCTAAAATAAAAACGACTCCCCAAAACCAGTACGTTTTACTATAGCTTGAGCTTTTGCCAATTAACGACAAGAGGTACATAAACAGTAATGCGCTAATTGAAAAATCAAGTATCTCACTTATATTTTGCATAAAGGAACTAAAGTTGGGGCAAAGATATAAAATATCGTATTGTGGGCTTAAATTCCTGATTTTTAATAATAGTCCTGATTTTATGGGACTTAAATAAGCATTATCGTGACTCCGTGCGCATTGTTCTTTCCGAGTTCATCGTTCTAAACCGGATTTAGATTCACGACCGGGGTGTTTTTGCCGGCGCGAAATGCTTTTAAAATCCCATGAGTTTACGGACTTTATCGGTGTTCTCTTTGTCGGTTAACAGCTCGAGCAACATAAAAGCAACATTGGCAGCGGTTGCGGGATTCCACGAAGTAATCAGCTTATCGTCGGCAACAATGGGCTGATCGAGCACATTTACACCAAAACTTTTTAATTCCTCGCGACGGTCGGCACGCCGGTATGTTGTGCCGTTTTTACCTTTTAAAACACCGCTCTTCCCCAGCGGCAAAGCACCCGCACAAATAGATGCAATAATTTTATCTTTTGCACTGAACTCGCGTATCAGCTCAAGAAATTTATCGCTGTAGGCATCGTTGTAAAAACCATACACTTCAAATCCTCCGGGAATAGCCAGCGCATCGAATTCGTTTACATCCACCTCGTCGATCAGTAAATCGGCAATCAGGCAATGATTAAAAGCGCTTTTAATTTCCTTTGTTGCGCCACAGGTGTACAATTTTGTGGTGTTGTCGCCTTCTTCGAGGTTCCAGCCGATTACATCGATAAAGACACTTGCTTCGAAAAATTCAAATCCGTTGGCCAATAACAGTAATACTTTTTTCATAGGTATAATTTTGGTAAAAGTTGACTTAAAAATGAGTTATTCCTGTTCTTCCATGGGAGACTTTCTCTCGCTGCTGATCTTTATGGGGCTCGCCGGGATACGATGCGAATTTAACAAAAAATAAGTTTAAAGTTAGTGGAAGATAGTCCTGTAATACAAAGTTAATGAAAAGTCACACCCCTGCCGGAGCCAGCTTTTTTCTCGCGCCAAGCTTAATAAAGAGAATCGTAAGAATGAGCAACATTCCGCTAACTACGGTTAGGATTACAAAGTCAACCTGATCGAGCAGAAAACCGTAAAGTGCAAAAGCGATGGGTAAGGTTATGTCGCCAACCAAACCAGAGATGGCAGCAACACGTCCCAGTTTTTCGGGCGGTGTGTTCAGTTGCATAAACGTTTTCCAGTTAATTGATGCGTAAACAATACAACTACCAATTACAAAAACAGGCAGAACAAACAGCAAAAGCGGCAAGCTGCTAAAAAAGGCAATAATACCGATAGTTATGATACTGCATCCCACAAGAATAAACACTTTTGGCATAGCATCTATCCTGAATTTCTCTTCGCTTCGTCGGCTCAGAATAAATGCTCCGGCTACAAATCCTGCTCCTAACGCGGTTTCTAAAATCCCCAGCAGGTTAAGGTTATCATCCGATATAAATTTGGCCATTACCGGAAGCATTACCGACAGAGCTCCGACAAATAAATGCGCTGCAAAAATGTAAAACAACAGGTTTATTAAGCGGGTATTGGTAAACACATATTGTAATCCGGCCTGAATATCACCGACTATTTCGGTGGTTTTCTTCTGCTTTTTATCCGAAGTTTTTCTCCACACCGGCTTCCTGGTATCATACCGGATAAATCCTTCGAAAAATGCCGACAATAAAAAGGAAATTCCATTAATGAGAAATGCCCCGGCGTAACCGGTAGCAACCACCATGGCAACTCCGGCGAATGGTCCGGCCACTTTTGCCAAACCGTCAACCAGTTGCAAAAGCGAGTTGGCTTTGCCGCATTCGCTTTTCGGAACGATACGTGGTACAATACTGGTTACGGCAGGATTAAAAAATGCCGATGCCAGCGAAACAACCACCGTTGTACTGAACACCGAAAATAGTGTAAGACGTTCAGCCAGAAAGAGCAATCCCAGCAATGTTATTCCTACACCACGCACTATGTCGGCAATTATCAAAACACGTTTTAAGTTCGATTTGTCGATAACCGCTCCGGCAACAATCCCCATTACTACCATCGGCAAGGTGGCGGCCAGTAAATACAAGCCCATCATGGTTGACGAGTTGGTAATTTCAAGTATCCACCAGGCAATGGCAATGGCATACATTTTATCTCCGAGTGCAGATACCAGTTTGCCGGTCCACAACAACAATAAATTTTTGTTTTGCATCTTCTTTGTTGATTAAATTACTCGTACAAAGAAACCAAGCGACGCAAACATTTTCATTTACATTTGTTGATAAAATCCTTTCGAGCCCGGCTTAACTGTGTGGGTGTAATTCCTAAAAAATTGGCAATGTGATAGTGTGGAATACGGTTTATCAGTCCCGGATATTCCTTTAAAAAGAGTTCGTATTTCTGTAACGAATCGAGGTTTAGCAATGCTACCAGCCGCGACTGCAACTGTGTATTTAATTGCTGAAAAGCCTCGGTTATCACTTTGGTTATATCCGTATCGACATTTACATGTGCCATTATCGTGGCATAATCGGCAATCGATAATTCGCATTCATCAAGTGCCTCAATACTCATCTGCGTTGGTACATTGGGAATATAACTGCCAATAACCATATCGCCTTCGTTGTAAAAGTGGGTGGTAATTTCGTTACCGTCAACATCGAGAACAAAACCACGAAGCACACCTTTAACCAAACGTCCTATTTTACGGCACTGGCCCCCCTCTTTCAGAAACAAGTCGCCTTTTTTTAAGAACTCGGTAGCATGTAATTTATCGATAAGCATTTGCCGGTTTTGGTATTTCGATGGTTACGAGCAGCGAATTTAATGAAAATCAGCGGCAAACCGGAAAGCTTTACAATTTATCTAATGCGTACTAAAAAAGAAAAGATCGCAAAACGATCTTTTCTCAATAGAGTAAATTTGGGAAATATTATAAAAGGGACTAGTTTGCTATTTAAGTTATATTCCGGCTAGTAGAACTTATACCGTTAGCAATAAAAACAGCAATCCATTAACACTAATAAGGGTCATTTCTTGTATAACATCATCAAGATATGAATAAAACCAATACAAAGTAAAATACTTTTTAGTATTTATTTATCTTTTTAACCAATTTGTAATAATTCTTCATCACCAATATTAAAAATAAGCAGGCTGCTGTGTTTGTGTTTCAAAGAAATTGATGAATGATTTATAGGAAAATTATCCGGCGAAATAACTTCAAATTAAACATCTCATTGATTAATTTTGAGCAAACAAATTAATTATGAAACAATTTCTATTCAGCGTCCTGATTCTAATCGCCTTAGTTTCCTGCCAGTCAAACACCCAACCCAAATCTGTTTACCTGTTCTCTTATTTTAAAGATAACGGACAGGATGGTTTACACTTAGCCTATAGCAGGGATGGTTATCACTTTCAGGCTTTAAACAACGACGCTTCGATTCTTACGCCACAAGTAGCCGACGATAAATTAATGCGGGATCCCTGTATCATTCAGGGGCCGGACAAACGTTTTCATATGGTGTGGACCGTAAGCTGGAACGACGGAGGAATTGGTTATGCCAGTTCAGAAGATTTGATCAATTGGTCGGAACAAAAATTTGTACCGGTTATGCAGCACGAACCAACTGCCAGAAATTGCTGGGCACCCGAAATTATTTACGATGATGAACAGCAACAATACATGATCTACTGGGCAACAACCATTCCCGGGCGCTTTGAAGCCGGCGAGGCACAGGGCGACAGCGAATACAATCATCGTATGTATTACACTACCACCAAAGATTTTGTAACGTTTACACCAACTGAACTATTATATGATGAAGGTTTTAATGTTATCGATGCTGTTATCAAAAAAATTAACGGCGAATACTTTATGTTTCTGAAGGATGAAACCCGTTATCCGCCTAAAAAGCACATTCGTATTGCCAAAAGCACCTCGCTTTACGGTGGATATACACTGAGCTCTGAAGCCATCTCCCCCGATTGGGTGGAAGGGCCAACAGTTGCCAATGTTAACGATTTCTGGGTACTGTATTACGACGAATATACCCGCCATCATATGGGAGCAATGCGTTCTGCCGATTTAGTCAACTGGGAAGTAATAAACGACAGTATCAGCTTTCCGGAGGGAACGCGACACGGAACTGTATTTAAAGTAAAAGAAGCGGTGTTGGATAATTTATTGCAAGCGTTTAAAACGGAGTAGAATCATTCAACTGCTGGTAGATTTGCTCCGCTGTTTGCAGTAGTACTTCTGAATAATTTTCTGTTCCTTTTCTATTATTCACAAATGAAGGATAATCAGGAACCGGGGCGGAAATACCGGCCTTAGCCAATATTCTACCGATTGTATTTTTGGGATCGCTGCAATAATGCTCATAGTTTATCACAAGCGTATTCTCATGTCGAATCGTTAAAACATAACTGTAGTAATTTATCCAGCTCTGTAGCCAGTAATCCAGATTATCCTTATCCGGATCATCGAATTCCGGCGATGCACTGAACTTAAACGCTTTCTGATTTAGGCCAAACTCATGATGCCCCAGCCAATTCATGTACTCCAAAACAAATGGATCATCATTCTGAAGCTTTTTATAATCGCGATGTTTTTCCAATAACGACATGGCATGTGTTAGCGGATGGCGAAATAAAATCACCATCAAAAAATCGTTGTTGAATTTTCTGACCGACTTATACCTTAATAAAAAGTTATTGTTCTTTGCCAGATAAGTTTTTGGATCGTCCTGTTTTATCAGCGACTGGTAATCGAGATAGTCGTTATAATCTTCAGGTGTAATCTCATATTCCGACAGACAATTGTCATCAATATATGAATCCTTGGCTTTTACTTTAAAAAAGTACTCTTCCAGCGCTTCGTTCGAGTTAAGGCCAATCATTATACCATCATTATGGCTACGCTCTTTTGTCGCCTCATTTTTAGGCTTATATAATTTCTTCCAAAGATTAGGAGCCAATAAAAAAGGCATGTTTGCATAGCCCAGCGTTACAAACTCATCAATTTTTGCGAGGTCGTTCATTAAACTCGTTGTACCCGCGCGCGCCAATCCCGACACCACAATAAACAGTTCTTTTGGTTTTGTTTTTTTCGACCTGTTTTTTCGCAACTCGTACTTAAACAACCTATTTTCAAGATAGTAGTTATTCAATGCCATTCGATGTAATAATCTCGACAATTCGGAATAACCATTTTTGTTTTGGGCACCCAATGGAATAAAAAAAGCCAGTGTAGCACCCAGCGAGATGGCCAGAATGGGGTAAAACGTAAAAAACTCGAGCTCCTTTAGGTTTTGATCAGCGAAGAAAGAATAGATGAAGACCGGGACACTGCCAATGCCAATGGCAACTACTAATAGCAAAATAAGTTTAAGAAGGACTACAAGTAATTTATTGGTATGATGCTGAACCTCTACAACCTTCTGTTCTTCCGCCTCGTCCGATAGCAACTGATTTACCACCGAAAGACTGCCTTCTGCTATTGCATAAAACAGGTTTCGATAATATCGAAGGATTATTGCAATAAGAAAAAAACCAATGAACAGAACAGCGTAAAAAATCATCATTTATTTTTCTTCTTGAACAACTGTTTGATCTTGATCCAAAAGATATAACCAAATGCAAATAATACAATTCCACCGATTATAAACATCAGTACAATCGTTCCAATTCCCAGTCCGGGACCTATATACAGTAAATTACTCATAATCTTTAATTATTCTCGTCCAGTTTGTCAGGTGATGATACCCTTTGTGTTGCGACTGAAATACATTTTTATACAAAACCTCATCTTCTTTTATTATCCACACAACACCGGTATTTTGTTCTTCAACAAAGTATGTCGAACTATCCAGGAAATCGACCAGTCCCTCGGTGTATGTAAATATTTTATTGGCCCTGAAAATGGAGTCGCCCACAAACGACAGCTTATCACCTTTAAAATCATACTCAACAAGGTTCGAATAAAAATCGCCCGCAATAACTAATTTGCTCGAATCGGCTGGTACCGCCTTCCCACCGGTCGATCCAACAGCATAGTAGTTATTATTAAAAAATACCAATTTATCGTCGCCAATAAAATCAACATCGTGCTGGCTTACAAACGGTCCTTCAATAACATTTAGTACTTCGTTTGTTGAAGGTCGGTAATGAAAAATTATTGAAGGACTTCTCAGACTTATAAAAAGATCGCCCTCGTTATAATAGGGTGTAGTTTTAAAAGCAGGTTCAATATCGTTAATATGAAGAGGATCTTTAACCACTTCCGACTTTAACAAATAAGCCGCAAGATCGTTCTCTTTCAATATTTCGGCAACCGATTTATGAAACAATATTTCACCGGTATCGGATTCTATTTTCGTAATAAAATTGTCTTTGAAGAAAACACTTTGACCACGCAAATAATACAAGCCAGTGGCGTAATATACCGGCTCAAAAGTACATACCCAAATATCACCATTACTATCGAGGTTCAGCGAATGGTTGGCATGAATCTTATTTTGTTTCCACAAAACATTGCCCAGCGAATCAATTCGCTGCATGCCTTTCCCCTCGAAATTATAAACCAACTCTTTATTCGGAAACAATAAGGGATTATTGATTCTGTCGTGTTCCTGATGCGGATTTTTTACATTCCACTTATAATAGATCGAATCATTTTTCAAATTCTGAAGAACAATCGATCGGGTTCTTCCGGTGTCGGAATAAGCATATAAAGCCAACACATCTTCTTCAAGGTGGTTTATAGATTTAAAATCGTCAGGAGTAGGAACAAATGTTTTTGGTAGTGTTTTTACCTCTTCCACCGATTTTGAAAACATATCAGGAAAGGTGTACATAAACTTTACAGGTCCGGTTAAAAAGCCAAAGTTTTTGTCTCCGTCTTTTATATGGCTTACCATCCATCCAAATACCGCCAGTAAAAAAAGGAATATGACTGTAAACGAAAATGTTGTGAGTGCTTTTTTCATAAAACGTCCGGAAAATTTAAATGAACCACAAATATAGAGATTAATAACAAATATTATTTCAAGGGCTGAATTTCATTACTCATTTCAAACACCAAATCGCCACCTTTTATTAAATCAAAATGCGAGATTTTTGTGCCTTGAATTTCTTTGCCGTTCAATAAAACTTTGCTGACATATACATTCTCTTCGCTTTGATTTTTAGCTGTAATCGTTAACTGATTTCCATTTTCAAAAGAAACAACAGCCTTTTTCACCGATGGGCTTCCTAATTCGTAAAATTCCGATCCGGGTGCCAGCGGATAAAAACCAAGACTGTTAAAAATGTACCAGGCACTCATTTGTCCGGCATCGTCGTTTCCACAAAGGCTGTTAACCTCCGCTCCGTACATTGTTTTTAAGATCATTCGCACCCGGCTCTGAGTTTTGTACGCTTCGTCGGTGTAGTTGTATAAAAACGGAATATGGTGCCCCGGCTCGTTACCATGCACATAGTTTCCGATCATACCATCGCGGGTAATGTCTTCGTTCTTTTCAATGTATTTATCGTCCAGTTCCATGGTAAACAACGAATCAAGCATTCCCGACAAACGTTTTTTACCACCCATCATTTCAACCATATCTTCCACCTGGTGCGGAACATACAAACCGTAGTTCCAGGCATTGCCTTCGATAAATCCTTGGCCGTGTGTGTCCAGCGGATCAAATTCTTTTTTGAATTTACCGTTTGATAATTTCGGACGCATAAAACCAATGGAAGGATCGTAAACTTTTTGATAAGCCGTTGAACGCTCCAGAAATTCGTTTTCAACAGCTGTATTTCCGGTGTTTTTAGCAATCTGTGCTATACACCAGTCGTCGAAGGCATATTCCAGTGTTTTTGAAACGGAGTATGAATTTAAATCCTCCGGCACATAGCCGTATTTCATGTATTCACCAATTCCATGAAAATACGGAACTTTAGCTGTTGTAACCGCTGCTTCCAAAGCTCGCGTCCGGTCAAAATTACCCACTCCTTTTACCACAGCATCCGCCAGAACGGTTGTTGAATGGTAACCGATCATACACCAGTTTTCGTTGGCGTAATGGCTCCACACCGGCAACATATGATGTACACTCTGGTCGTAATGCGCGAGCATCGATTTTATCATGTCGTTGTTACGTTCCGGTTGAATAAGGTTAAACAAAGGGTGTAGTGCCCGGTAGGTATCCCACAGCGAAAAAATGGTATAATTGGTAAATCCTTCCGACTGGTGAATATTCTGGTCCAGTCCACGATAACTGCCATCAACATCTTCGTAAATTATCGGGCTGAGCATGGTATGGTAAAGTGCGGTATAAAATGTTCGTTTATCTTCTTCCGAAATACTTTCCACATCAATTTTTGCCAGCTCGTTATTCCATTTTTCCTGAGTTTCTGATTTTACCTTTTCAAAATCCCAATGCGGAATTTCTGCTTCAAGGTTATTCAAGGCACCTGCTGTACTCACCGGCGACAGCGCAAATTTCACCTGAATCTTTTCGTTTTCAGTTGTACTGAAGTTAAAATAAGCCCGAATGTCTCGCCCGGCCATTTCGGGAAAATTTTCTTCCTGTTTAAAATACCTGTAATGACCATCGTAGTTATCCTCGTCATACTTTTTGTGGCCATAACTTTTAAACGGCTTCGAAAACTGCATAGCAAAAAATACTTTTCTTGTGCGGCCCCACCCTTTTGTTTGACGGTAACCGGTAACCAGCGAATCGTTCTCAACACGCAAAAATGTCCAAACGTTTTTCTGACCGTAATGGTAAATATTATAAACAAGGTCGAGAATAATATGTGCATCATCGGATTTTGGGAAAGTATATTGATGAAATCCCACACGCTCGGAAGCTGTTAATTTGGCGTTTATATTGTAATCATCCAGTTTTACACTGTAAAAACCGGGGGCAGCCTTTTCATTTTCGTGCGAGAAAACAGAATAAAAACCTTTATCGCCATTTTCTTGCTTAAGTGGCTCCAATACCAGATTTCCGGTGGTTGGCATCACCAAAAAGTCGCCAAGGTCGGAATGCCCGGTGCCACTAAAGTTTGTATGCGCAAAACCAATTATTGTTGTGTCGCGATACTGGTAACCGGCACAATATTCATACGTTTTTTTATTGTAGCTGCCATCGGGATTAAAATAGGGCTGCATATCGGTTTGCGGCCCCAGCTGAACCATTCCGAAAGGCGCTGTAGCTCCCGGAAATGTGTGTCCCATGGTGCTTGTTCCAACCATTGGATTTACATATTGGCAATAATCTGTTTTGGTACTTTGGGTGGCTGTAGTTTCCTGCTTTGTATTGCTACACGAGACAAATAATATTAGCAGGATCGCTAAAGAGAATAGTGGTTTCATTAAATTCTATTTTTTGTAAACCGGAAGCCGTGTTAATTGCTTCAGATTTTCTTGACATGATACAGACCTTGATTAAGTCTGAATAATTAAGTTGTTGGTTTCTGCCTGTAAAAATAGAAGTTTCAATGAATATTAATCAGGTAATACAACCCGATTTATTACCATTTATACGATAATAAGAAATGATTTGTGAACTTGTCGTTATAAATTAGAATCAAACGCGGCCTATTCCAAAAATTTGGTATAGGTAATTCGCATTTGCACTCCGTCGTCCTTAGCGCTTTTCAGAATTACCCTGTTCGCAATATCAACACGCTTACCGGTAGTTACATAAAATCCCTGGTTGCCCACAAAAAGGTCGTCTTCAGGATCAGTAACATCTATAATCCGCTGCACGTGCTGCGTAATGTTAAAGCTGTAGGTATAATCGCTGGTATCTAAATATCCGCCATAGTAGGTTGGATTAAAGAAATAATCGATAGGTTGGTATTCTTCGCCATCAGGAGCCACAAAAGTAAAGAGCAACTGGCTTGGCGGAGGATAATTGTGAATATCGCTGGCGATGGTATCCACATGAAAAACAATTTCAGCTTTATTGATTCCCATGTTAACAGAGTCTTTCCAACTTTCAAGTCCGGTAATTGTAATCCGCGATTTTAAACCACCGGTTGGTTGTACATATACCAAATCCTCTTCTACATCTTCGCTATCCAGATTTTCCAGAAACGGAGTGCCGGTGTAATCATGCACAATGGCACTTACACGTGCACTGTTACTGGTAATTAAATAGGCCTGCGACATGGTATCCGGCTCTTCGTCGTCCTCCAGATCGATGGTATTTTCGTCGTTATTGAAATAAACCAACAATGCTGATCCCTGGAAAGTACTGGTTGGAAGTGTATGGATGTTAATCAAAGCACCTTCACCCGAAACATCTTCGCTTTCGATATAAAGCCCTTTAAAATATTGTAAAAACACGTCGTTATTAATCATGTCCAACGAATCGGCGCCAATTAACTTCTCTCCAAGCGAATTCGCCAACGGAATAGTTAACAACTGATAATTGGTATCCTGAGTAGCAGAGTCGAGTTCAACTTTCGGATTAAAATCAAATTCGGCTAAAGGAACAGTTGAAGCCATCGATTTTAAATCGATATCCTGCGTGTATTCAACATCTGTAGCCGGCAAAAGATCGCTTTCCATCTCATACACTTTTAAACGCTGTGTGGTAAGTGTATCACCATAAATGTTTCGGTAAAAAATGTATAAGCGAACCGAATCGACCACAGGATTAGTTCCAAAATCGGGGTATTCGGTTAAACGGAATTGCGAAGCAAAATGTGCAGTAGTTTTTCCAAAAACAGGATCTTTAAAACTACCCAGCAAATTAACGCTGGCTTGATTCGACACAAGATTGCTTTCGGAAAATGTGAAAGATGCAATTTTGTCGGACACTGAAATATTCCGAACATTTATAAGATCTTCTTCAGGCAGGACACCCAGACCCAGGTCGTTTTGCTCGTTATTACATGCTACAAAAGCACTTACCGCAACCAACAAAACGCCCAACATTTTTACTAACTGCACCGTATTGTATTTCATCCTATAATTCCAATTAATTACACGAAGCAGCACACACTGCAGCAAATAAAGCTGAGCTTTTAAACAGTTATGGTTGCTTCTTCAAATTTCTGATTTCTGAAAAATTACACAAACATAGAAAATTACTACAAGAGCGTTTCTGAAATCAGATGAAAATTGAACTTTTTAAATATAATTTTGATTCTTTAACACCAAAAACTTACACTTTGTCGTAAAACTCGTTGTAAGCGTCAATGTAAGTTTCTTTTGGCTGGTAATCAAGGAATAGTTTACCACTATCTTTTATATGCGATACTACATCAGCATTGATGCTTTCACTTCCCTGGATTACTGCGTCAGAGTAATCAACGGCCATTTTGCTAACATTGGCAAACGTTGGATCCTCAATAGCCTTAACATCATCTTTTGTAATACCTTCTAACAGTAACTTTTCGTTGAATTTACTGTCAAGCGTATTTTTAAAATCGTCGTTATAAACCGAATACACCAGTTTCGAATTCTGGAATAACGGATCGTTGTAGTAATACTTTTTAATATACAACGGAACCAGCGAAGTTAGCCAGCCATGACAATGAATGATATCTGGTGCCCAACGTAGTTTTATAACCGTTTCCAGTACTCCGCGCGCAAAAAACACAGCCCGTTCGTCGTTATCTTCAAACTCGCTGCCATCGGCATCGTGCAATACGGCTTTACGTTGAAAATAATCTTCATTATCGATAAAATACACCTGCATACGCGCTGCCTGAATTGAGGCAACCTTTATGATAAGCGGATGGTCGGTGTCGTTAATAACAAGGTTCATCCCCGACAGGCGGATCACCTCGTGTAACTGGTTTCTTCTCTCATTCACACAACCATAACGAGGCATAAATGTCCTAATCTCTCGCCCTTGTTCCTGAACGCCCTGTGGCAGGTATCGTCCAATTTCCGACATTTCACTTTCAGGCAAGTAGGGAGTAATTTCTTGTGAAATATAAAGGATTCTTTTCTTTTCCATGAACCAAATAAGTGCAGTTAAAAACAGGGTGCAAAAATAATAAAAATAAACGAAATGTCAAGTTAAGTTCGTTAGTTCCAGTTACTATCCTTATTTTTTTCGATGTTTTAACAATTAAAATTACTTACTTTGCAGCCGCAATTTTTTAGCTATGAAACTGGTTAGTACAGTACAAGAGTTACAGACTGAAATACAGTGCATTGCCACAGGTAACAAAGTAGGTTTTGTACCTACAATGGGGGCATTGCATCAAGGACATATTTCGTTGGTAGAACAGGCCGTATCGGAAAATCCGATTGTAGTGGTAAGTATTTTTGTAAATCCAACACAATTTAACGATCCGGGCGATTTGGAACGTTATCCACGCACGCTCGAAAACGACATGAAATTATTGGAACCAACAGGTTGTTCAATCGTTTTTGCACCCAATGCTAAGGAGGTTTACCCCGAACCGGATAAACGTAAATTTAACTTTGGAATTTTGGAAGAGGTGATGGAAGGCAAACATCGCCCGGGACACTTTAACGGTGTAGCACAGGTGGTTAGCCGTCTTTTCGACATGGTAAAACCTACCAAAGCCTACTTCGGTTTGAAGGATTTCCAGCAATTGGCCATTGTTAAAAATATGGTGAAACAACTACAACTTCCTGTGGAAATTGTACCTTGCGCCATTATTCGCGAAGAGAGTGGTTTGGCCATGAGTTCGCGAAATGAATTATTGACAGAAGAACAACGGAAAAATGCGGCCGTAATTTCGGAGACTTTGTTTAAAGCCAAAGAACTTAAGGAGCAGAAATCCGTACAAGAAATCACGGACTGGGTGACCGAAACAATAAACAAGAACCCGTTCCTTGATGTTGAATATTTTGAGATCGTTGACGACGAGCAGCTGCAAGCAGTGAAAAACTGGGAAGAAAATTCGACAAAAGTTGGATGCGTTGCTGCTTTTTGCGGAAAGATCAGGTTAATTGACAATATAGTTTTTTAAGACCGAAATAAGCATAGTTATGCAAATTGAAGTTTGTAAATCGAAAATACACAAGGTTACCGTAACTGAGGCTAACCTGCAATATGTTGGAAGTATTACCATCGACGAAGATTTGATGGATGCTGCTAACCTTATCGAGAACGAAAAGGTACAGGTTGTGAATATTAACAATGGCGAGCGCCTGGAGACTTATGTTATCAGGGGCGAGCGCGGATCGGGAACCATTTGTTTAAATGGTCCGGCAGCACGTAAAGTAGCAGTTGGCGATGTGGTAATTATCATTTCGTACGCTTTAATGGATTTCGAGGAAGCCAAAACATTTAAGCCAAGTTTGATCTTCCCCGATATTGAAACCAACACAGTAGTTTAAAATACATTTTAAATAAATACAAACCTCGTGGTTTAACCGCGAGGTTTTTTTATTTTTATACGTATGAACTTGAATACCAAATCAAAGATATTTCGCGATTTTAAATCATTCCACCCTCTTCTTAAAACCTGGAAAGAAAGCGACAACACCATCGTTTTTACCAACGGTTGTTTCGATATTATACATAACGGACATGTCGATTCCCTGCAAAAATCGGCAGCATTTGGCACCAAACTTATTGTTGGCCTGAACTCCGACACATCGGTAAAGTTATTAAAAGGCGATAAGCGCCCGATTTTAAATGAACAGCCACGAGCCGAAATTCTGGCTGCCTT
The DNA here is from genome assembly GCF_033963885.1 of Draconibacterium sp. IB214405. Lineage (NCBI taxonomy): Bacteria > Pseudomonadati > Bacteroidota > Bacteroidia > Marinilabiliales > Prolixibacteraceae > Draconibacterium > Draconibacterium sp. IB214405. The sequence goes on along the minus strand of NZ_JAXBMA010000001.1, from coordinate 972,404 downwards.
TGCGTGTATTGACGCGGTAATTATTTTTGAGGAAGAAACACCTGCTGATATTATTGCAAAGATTATCCCGGATGTTTTGGTAAAAGGTGCACAATACGAAATTCACGAAATTGCGGGTCACGATACTGTTCTTAATAACGGTGGAAAAGTGGAAACGCTGGAATTAATTGAAGGGATATCAACCAGCGAAATTATTGACAGAATAAAAAAGCTTTGAGAAACTTTGTGGAACCTTAGTGTACTTTGTGGTTAATCTTTTTCACAAACAAACTAGCATACAAAATGGCAAAAACAAAAACCATATACACTTGTCAGAATTGCGGGGCGCAATCGCCAAAATGGTTAGGAAAATGCTCTACCTGCAACGAATGGAATACGTACGTGGAAGAGATTGTAGAAAAAAAACAATCTACGAGTAAACTCTCCGTGCAGATTTCAGGGAATCAACCCATCACGCTCGAAAACATCGAAATGGCCAGAACCCAACGAATTTCGGTTGGTATTGAAGAATTTAACCGCGTTTTGGGTGGAGGAATTGTTCCCGGATCATTGATACTTTTAGGTGGCGATCCCGGAATCGGGAAGTCAACATTGGCACTTCAACTGGCAATGGGTTTAAACGGGAAAAAGATATTATACATTTCGGGCGAAGAAAGCCTGCAACAAATTAAGCTGCGTGCCGAGCGACTGAGTAATAAAACAAGCGACTGCCTGTTTCTGAGTGAAACATCGCTGGAGCACATTATTGCACAAGCCGAACAAGCAAAACCGGAGTTGTTGATCATCGATTCTATTCAAACCATTTCAACCGAACTTATAGAATCATCGCCCGGCTCGGTTGGACAGGTTCGCGAATGTACTTCGGCTATTTTAAAATTTGCCAAGAAAAACCATGTTGCCGTGGTGCTGATCGGACACATTACAAAGGAAGGTAGTCTTGCCGGGCCAAAAGTGCTGGAACACATGGTCGACACCGTTTTGCAGTTTGAAGGCGACACCAATTATATGTACCGCATTTTACGCTCGAATAAAAACCGTTTTGGCTCCACTAACGAGCTTGGTATTTTTGAAATGCGCAGCGACGGTTTACGTGAAATCACCAATCCATCGGAGCAGTTGATTTCAAAGGTAAGCGACGATGTAAGCGGAACTGCAATTGCAGCAACCATCGAAGGTGTGCGACCTTTCCTGATCGAAATTCAGGCTTTGGTAAGTTCGGCTGCATACGGAACACCGCAGCGTTCGTCAACTGGCTTCGATTTGCGACGTTTGAATATGCTTTTGGCGGTGCTGGAAAAACGGGCTGGATTTAAACTCATTGCAAAAGATGTTTTCCTGAATATTGCAGGCGGACTAAAAATAAATGATCCGGCAACCGATCTTGCTGTTATCTGTTCCATTCTTTCATCCAATATCGACATTGCCATTAATCACAAGATATGTTTTGCCGGCGAGGTGGGATTAACCGGCGAAATACGTGCAGTAAGCCGCATTGAGCAACGTATTGCAGAAGCCGCCAAACTGGGTTTCTCACGCATTTATGTTCCCTCGTTGAACAAAGGTTTTGATGCCTCAAAATTTAAGATCGACATTGTTAAAGTAAGCCGCGTGGAGGAAGTATTTAAAACTATATTTGCTTAAAAGAATATAGGAATATCGGTATGATTCGTCACCCTGAACTTGATTCAGTGTCTATGTCGGTAGATGCTGAAACGAGTTCAGCATGACGTTCTAAGAGTAATAAAATTAAAACTACATACAAATAAGCTTTTTTAACGACCTTTTTTTGATAAACGATTCAACTATTTATAATTTGGCGCCACAATGAAAAAGGCTTTCCTGATATTATTTATTGCCGTGTTCGCAATCACAGCTTGCGAAGATGAGATCATGACCAAACCAGAGCATTTGATCAAAGAAAAGAAAATGATCAATATGCTGGTTGATGTGCATTTGGCCGATGCCAGTTTTACGCATTTCAGGTACGATTCAACGATGATAAATCAACGAACTGAAAACTTTTATTATTCGGTTTTAGACAAGTACGAAGTGCCTGATTCAGTTTTCGAGCAATCGCTGGTTTACTATGCCAGTTTTCCAAAAGATTTTGAAAAAATGTACCGAAAGGTAATGAGCCGTTTGAGTGAAATTGAACAGGAACATTCGGGACGTAAAGAAGAACTTCTTAAATTTGAAGAAGAAGAAAAATAATCAATAAGGTGAGAAAAATCGCCGCCACATACGTCTTCCCCGGAACAGCTTCGCCAATAAAAAATGGAAATCTTGTTTGCGACGACGCAGGAACAATAATCGACATACTTGATCGGGGTGATTCATTCAGAGAAGAAGCCGGAGTGGAGTTTTACAGCGGCATTTTGGTTCCCGGATTTGTAAATGCACATTGTCATCTGGAGTTCTCCCATCTGCATAACAAAATCGAAAAACATAATGGCTTTAGCGGATTTCTGGAGCAAATTAACCGATTAAGAGACGAACCGGCTGACAAAGAAAAGGCCATGCAAATTGCCGATCGAAAAATGTGGGCAGCAGGAATTGCAGCTGTTGGCGATGTTTCCAACTCCGAACTTTCGCTTTCGGTAAAACAGAAAAGCAAAAACTATTACCATACTTTTGTGGAAGTTTTCGGATTTCACCCTTCACGTGCCGAAAGAGCTTTTACCAAAGCGGTTGAAGTAGTTGAATCATTTGAAAATGCAAAACTTAGTGCATCTCTTGGTCCGCATTCACCCTATTCGGTATCTCAAGAACTGTTTGAAAAAGTAAAGAATTACGCTGAGCAAAAAGGAGGATTGTTTTGCATTCATAACCAGGAAAGCACAGCTGAAACGGAGTTCTTTTTATCTGGTTCAGGCGATATTTTAACCCATTTCCGAGATAACTTAAAATTAGAAACCACCCATTGGAAACCAAGCGGCAAATCTTCCTTACAATCTATTCTGCAGTATCTGCCAAAAGAAAATCAACTTTTGCTGGTGCACAATACCCACACCAAAATTTCGGATATTGAAGCACTAAAACAAGATCGCGATCTTGCCAATACTTATTTTGTACTGTGTCCGAACTCTAATCTATACATTCAAAACGAGCTGCCTCCGGTGGATCTCTTGCGGAATGAAGATTTGCAAATCTGTTTGGGAACCGACAGCCTGGCATCGAACACTGAACTTTCTATTTTGAAGGAAATGCTCACCATTCAGCAGAATTTCCCCGATGTTTCGTTGGAAGAACTGATCTCCTGGTCTGGCTTTAACGGCGCCAAAGCGCTAAATATTACAGATACGTTTGGCTCGTTTGAAGAAGGCAAAAAACCCGGTGTAAACCTGATTACCGGTATCGATTTCAAAACAATGAAACTGACCACAAATGCAAAAGTTAAGCGACTGATTTAAACCAAGTTCAATCCCAAATATTTGGTTATTTTTGCAGCAATTTTCAGATAAATGATGAAACGAGTATGATTTTATTAATCGTTAAATCACTCGGGAAAAATGATTAATAAAATTATGCGAGAGCGAAGCGGTTCCATGAGTTCAAATTTTTTAATTAACTCGTTTACCGATAATTAAAAACTTTTAACGAATGAAAATTGGAAACATAGAACTGGAGGGCACTCCCCTTTTTCTGGCACCGATGGAGGATGTCACCTACAAGTCGTTTAGGATGATGTGCAAAAAATTTGGCGCCGATGTAATGTACACCGAGTTTGTATCGTCGGAGGCTTTGGTGCGCGACATCGAGAAGACCAAACAGAAAATGCATTTGTTTGAATTCGATCGCCCGGTGGCCATTCAGATTTATGGACATAACATCGACTCGATGGTGCGTGCAGCGCAGGTGGCCGAAGAATTTGAACCCGATTTTATCGACATCAATTACGGTTGCCCCATGAAAAAGATCGTGCGACATGGTGCAGGATCGGCGATGTTAAAAGACGTGGACAAGATGCAGAAAATGACTGCCGAAATTGTCAAGGCCGTTAAAACTCCGGTTACCGCAAAAACACGATTAGGCTGGTCCGCGGGCAACCTTCCAATTGTTGAAGTAGCCGAACGATTGCAGGACGCCGGAATTCAGGCACTTGCCATACACGGACGAACACGCGAACAATTATATACCGGAGAAGCGGACTGGACCTTGATTGGTGAAGTGAAGAATAATCCAAAAATTCAGATTCCAATTATCGGCAACGGCGATATCAACAGCGGTAAAAAAGCCAAACAATTGCTTGATGCAACCGGTGTTGATGCGTTGATGATCGGACGCGGAGCGATCGGTCGCCCGTGGTTATTTCGTGAGGTAAAGCATTACCTGCAAACCGGCGAAGAACTGCCACAACCAACTGTTAACGAAGTTGTGGAAACACTAAAAGAACAACTCCGGTTAAACCTTGAGTGGCGCGACAATGAACGATCGGGGATTTTAATGATGCGCCGTCATTTTGCGAAATATTTCCCGGGATTGCCAAATTTCCGTGAACTTAAAATTCAACTGTTGCGCGCCGAAACAAACGACGATGTTCACGCAATTCTGGAAAACATAATAGAACAGTACGGTGCTATTCAGCTCGATTTTTCAACGGCCAGCTTAAAATAAAAACAATGGACGACAAGTATTCAAAATATTTCTCGGAACAATCGCTGTGGGACAAGCTTAGAAAGTTTGGAAAAGCTGCCGGAGCAAAAGTTGTTTATGCCGTTTTGTTGTTGTTTTATACCTTTCAGGACAAAAGTGTTGGCATAAAAACAAAACTGAGCATTGCGGCTGCACTTGGTTATTTTATTTTACCCACCGATGCCATTGTCGACCTAACTCCAATAATTGGTTACAGCGACGATTTGGGCGTTTTGCTTTTCACCTTGTCGGCCGTTGCTAAAAGTATAACCCCGGAAATCAAAGCCAAAGCACACGAAAAATTACACGATTGGTTTGGTGAAATTAATCCTGAAGATCTTCAGGAAATTGATAAAAAGACTTTTTAGGACTCTTTTACAAGCAAGTTAACAGAGGTTAAAATCCTGCTTTTGTGAAAGTTATGGCACACGCTTTGCATATATGTAAGTAGTTGCATATGTTGTAAGCAACATGTTTTAAATTGAGTGACTAAGATGATTGAGAATAAGGCTTAGGCCTTAACATGGTTTTTGTTTTTTGTTTTTTTGAGAGGGTAGGTCCTACCTTCGAATTGTTAGCTAGACTGGTCCCGCATTGGCGGGACCTTTTCTTTTCTCCCCTGTTTCATATTTATTACTACATTAGCGGTTTAGCGCTATTTACTATGCTCGAACTTGACTTTTCAATTCTTCAGTGGATTTTATTGGCAGTATGCGGAATGCTTGTTGGCATGTCGAAAGTTGGTGTGCCCGGTGTATCGATGCTGGTTGTGCCAACCCTGGCATTAATATTTGGCGGGAAAGCCTCGACAGGAATTTTGTTGCCCATGTTAATGATGGCCGATCTTTTTGGTGTTGGCTATTATCATCGTCATGCTGAATGGAAATACCTGTGGAAACTGCTGCCCTGGGCTTTTGTTGGAATTGGCATCGCCCTGTGGGTTGGCGAAGTTGTAAACGACACCTGGTTTAAAAACATAATTGCCATTTTGGTTTTTCTGTGTATTGGTCTTATGCTTTGGCGCGACCGCAAAAAAGGACAAAACCTGTTCCCCGATACCTGGTGGTTATCGGCACTAATGGGTGTTTTAGGTGGTTTTGCAACAATGATCGGCAATGTAGCAGGTCCGATATTTGCCATCTACCTTTTGGCAATGCATTTACCCAAAAACAGCTTTATTGGCACCGGAGCCTGGTTTTTTCTGATCGTTAATTTCTCGAAATTCCCCTTACATATTTTTGTATGGAAAACCATTAACCTGGATACACTTACACTCGATTTAATGCTTTTACCTGCCATTGCAATCGGTGCTTTTGCAGGTATTAAACTGGTGCAAAAAATATCTGACAAACTTTACCGAACTGCAGTAATTATTGTAACCGCCCTGTCGGCATTTTTACTCTTAATCTAATGGAACAGCTAAAACAATTTTTTGAGGACAAGTCAATCCAAACCTTATTGGATGTTGGAACCGGAAGTGGAGACTTTATTACCGTTTTAAAAGAAACATTCGACAAAACCAAATTCACTGGGATCGATCCGGATAAAAGCTCGTTGGAAGAAGCCGCAAAAGTACATCCCGATGTTGAATTCATGAACATGACCGGCGAGAAATTGGAATTTGCGGACTCTACTTTCGATGCTGCAAGCATTTCAATGGCCATGCACCATTTACCCGATGTGCAACTTACGTTTAAAGAGATGCAGCGCGTAGTAAAACCGGATGGCTGGATTATTGTAAACGAACTGTTCAGCGACAACCTGAATCCTGCACAGGAAGTACATAAACAAATGCACCATTTCAGAAGTACGATCGACCGGTTAAATGGTGTTTGCCACAATGAAACGTTTACAAGAGCTGAAATTACTGAAAAGATTGAAAAGGCAGGATTGAAAATTTACACCGCCTTTAACAACGATAAAGCACTTGTATCTCCCACCGCGGAAGAAATTGCTGAACGAAAAGATAAACTCACGGAAATGCTCGAGCAAGTTAAGGACAAGCCCGAATACGATCAACTAAAAAATCAAATTCCGGCAATTGAAGCAGCATTAAAACAACATGGTTTCCAGATGGCAACACGAGTTGTTGTTATTGCGAAGGTTGAAAAAGATTGAAAAGAGATTAATGTAGATTGATCCTAAAAACTAGCGACTCGCAACTCGAGACTAGCAGCTCTTTTACAGCCTGTTATTCACGATGTTATTATAGATCGATCCAAATTGCACGCGAATACCAACATTAGCGCCCACCTCAAACGACGATGGTAACTGTACTTTATTAAGCAGAACATCCTCTAACGAAATTTCACCTTTAGGAAGGTAGATCTGATCGTGTACATTTTCTACAGTAAAGCCCATTCTTACAGAAAGACCACGTACAATACGAACCGAGAGATCAGTATCAAAAGTTATTCGGTTCTTCCGCCAGTCATGCATATAATTTGTTGCATTTAAACCGGCCTGTACTTCACCCCAGGTTTGCACAATCTGCAAATCAAGACGTAAGGATTGCTCCCACAGACTTTCTTCCATTTTATCGTATATCGATTCTTCGTAGTAACTCATCCACTCCGGCCCAATATAATAAGCAATGGTAAACACTTTACGGTCCGAAACATCCCACGGAAAGATATTGTATTCAACGGCCGGTTTTACCGACATCGAATACTTTGTGTTGCGATAATTGCTGTTATAAAAACTACCGAATAATCCGGTTGACCATCGCGATGACAAGCTTTTTACGGCACTCGACGAGGCATAGGTTGAGGTATTATCCGAACGATACTCTACTCCATCGCTCGTATATTTTTTGGTATTTACCGAACGGCGTGCATTGTTTCTAATCCTGATATCTTCAGTTACTTTATCGGCACGCGCATTAAACGAATAATTGTAATTCGTTTTACTTTCTTCGAGGTTAACGCGACCACTAACATCGCCCCTGAATGTCCAGTTGTGCCACGGATCTTCAACCGGTTCAGCCTTCCCTACTTCCTCATCGCCCCGGTAACGAAAACTTAGCTGATTGGAAGCTTTTGTCTGGTTTACAAAAGGCATTAATCCCAGCGATAATGCATCTTTTAATTTCCGGCGTTGTTCTTCATTGGTATCGTCGGCGATCGTTGTACAGGTTATTGTAAAGTCGCTAAAATTCTCAAAAGTTAAGTTGTTATACATCAAAGAGTACACCATTCCTCCGGAGCCGCTTGTCTGGTTATTTATAATTATATGGACATCGGCCACGGCAGGATCATTCACAAAATCGGCAAAACGCATGTTTCGTCGCATGTAATCCATATCGAGCCGCACACCCTCGATATACACTTTTATTTTTGCGTCGCGTTTGCTATACGACAGTGAGCCACGACTTTTAATTCGAATATCTTTTTCAGGATTATCGGCAGCAAAAGTTTGAATAAATGCAATACAGATAAACAATATAGAAACAGTAAAAAAGCGAAATATCATTTTGGTCCTCCTTATCAGGTTTTCAGTTGGTTGGAAAGAAGTTAAAAGCTTAAACAGTGCGCTAAAGATAAAATTTCGACTGCAATAAATAAAACATATAAGCAGTTTTTGCGATTTTCGTTTACTTTGTGTTAACGGTAAAAAGCTTGGAACAAATGGCACGCAGAGAGAAAAAAGCAAGAAGTAAAGGATCGGCCGGAAATAACAGAAAATCGGGTGAAGATTTTTTAGTGAATAACAAACAAAAAGCCGGTGTTACAGAAACCGCCAGCGGTTTACAATACCTGATTGTTGAAGAAAAACAAGGCCCCAAACCCGGTCTTTTCGACACGGTAAAAATTCATCAACGTGCCTTGCTGCTCGATGGTAAAATTCTGGAAGATACTTATCGCCAAAACCAGCCCGACGAAGTTAAAATTGAAGAACTAATAGAGGGTTTACAGGAAGGTTTACCTATGATGAGCGTTGGCAGTCGCTATAAATTCTGGGTGCCTGCCGAACTGGCCTGGGGCCGCAAGGGAACGGGAAATAAAATTCCGCCAAATGCGGTGCTGAGTTTTGATATTCGTTTAGTGGAAATTTGCTGATAGTCACTCTGTCCTTCTCTATTTACCGCGAGACATTTTAACCCGGTTAACACCAGGATTCCCCAATTCTGATTCCATAGAAAAAGAAAAAGCCGCCCCAAACGGAACGGCTTTCAATATCTTTAGAGAGCTATCTACTAATAGAATTTCGCTCTTTTGTCTTCAATTTCAACCGAGTTGCGGTGTACATTAAACACCTCGGCTCCAACACGGTAAGTATTTGTTTGTGCCAAACGCATTTTTTCAGCGGCCACATCAACACCCATACCTTCGTTAACCGATGTAGGCATTACAATATAAACTCCGTTGTTTCCGGCAATTGGTGCTGAAATTTTGTCAACATCAAGTGCTGCTACAGTTCCAACAACTGCAGGTTCAAGACCCATTCCTGGAACAGAATAAGAGTTAAAGTTAACACCTGTTGCATTCAGAACTTCGGAATCAAGTGTTGCTGCAACACTTTCAAGATCGCTGCTTCCACTTAACGCAGTTTTTGCTTTTTCAATCAACAATTCAGCTTTTTTCTCTTTTGTAACAGCCAGCTCAACACGTGATTTAACGTTCTCGAAAGGAGCAATACCTTCTTCTGTTACACTTGCTAAAATAGCCACTACAAAGTTATCGCCTAATTCAAAAATTCTCGAGTCCTGGTTGTTGGTAAGAATATCGTTAACCTCAGCTTCGTAAGCCGCTCTGATAAGTGGACGTGCATTTTCCAAACCAACAATGTTACGATCGCTTTCGCCAACATTAGCTACACGTTTTGTAAGGTTTTGCTCGCTAACAGCGGTATTAAATGCTTCTGCACTTGGATTTTCGCCTGAAAACTGGCTTGCCTGTGCGTAAACATTCTGGTAAGTTTTAGTACTTGGTACCACGTTGCGTGTAAGGTAAGCTACCTGCACCTGACGGGTAAGTTTACCACGTTTTGTAGTTTGAATCAGGTGAAGTCCGTATTGTGTTGGAACGATAGTTACACTGTCAGTAGTATTTTCGAATGCAACATTTTCAAAAGGTTTTACCATTTGACCGCGCTGGAACCATCCCAAATCTCCACCGTTAATAGCAGAACCCTGGTCGGCTGAATTTGTACGCGCCAATTCAGCAAATGAAGCACCGTTTTCAATCATTGTTTTCAAACTGTCTGCCAATTGTTGAGCGGCAATCAATTCAGCCTGAGTAGTAACCTGCAATAAAATGTGGCGGGCTTCTACTGAATCCGGCATCATTTCTGATTTGTACAGTTTTGCAAGAGTAAAGGCCTCGCCGTCTTTGTATGGTCCGTAAACCTGACCAACTTCGGCCCCTTCGTCGAAAATCCATGCGCCAACAGCTTCTGGAAGATCTTCTTTTTTATCCCATGCATCGTTAAAACTGATATCCGAATTTGTATTAATAAACTGAACGGTGTTTTCCGATTCTTCAAGATCCGATTTAATAGCGGTGATCCACTCTTCGGCTTCAGCAAAATCTTTTTCCGAAGGCTCTACAGGAAAAGCAACATACTCAATTCTTCTGCTTGCTTCAGATTCGTATGTTTCTTTGTGTGCGCTGTAATAATCTCTCAAATCTTTATCTGTAACAGTAATATCGTCGTCGGAAACACTGCTGTGTGGTAAAGCAATATAATCGAAATTAACTGATTTACTTCCTGCAGTTGCACTTGCTTCGGCTTGCTCGCCGGTAACATACATACCTTTCGCCACCATGTTGGCGTATTTTCCTTGTGTACGTTCTTCAACAATCTGCTGCTCGATGTTTAACCAGTATACACGTTGATCGGCAGCAACTGCTCCTTGTTCCATTCCTTTCAGGAAACGAACTACAGCCGCACGATCGAACTGACCAGTTTCTGGATTGCTAAATATTTGACGAACAATTTGGTGAGGATTTGATCCTTGGAGCATATCGAATAACTCGTCTGCGCTTACTTCAATTCCAAGATCTTCATAAGCCTCTCCCATCACTATCTCAGCAATTTTACGTTGCCAAGCCTGTTCACGAACCTGTGCCCAGGTGTTATCATCTAACTGATTTTGTCCGTAGTTTTGCTTGAATATTTCTCCTAACTCTTCTACTTCCTTCTGAAAATCAGGATACTGAATTGATTCCCCATCAATTACTCCTACTTCTAAACGGTTTCTCTGGAACATTGACGAACCTCCCTGCAATAAATCGCCAAGGATAAACGCTGCCAATGAAAGACCGATTACAATTGCTACCAATAATCCTGCTTTCGTTCTAATTTTTTGTAACGTTGCCATTGATTTACAGTTATTTTTAAGTCTAAATCTTTAATTTTTTTCGAGCTACGAAGATAACAATTTTAACTGTTTTACCTCTAATATTGAACATTTTTTGCGACATCATCGAAGCCACTCTGAATATTCTTATTTACAGCATGTTACAATGGATGTTTTTAACGAATTAATCGTCGAGAAGTTTGAGCTTTACCAATTCAATTTTGGTATTTGTTGCTTTTAGGATTTTAAACTGGAACTTTTCGATTTTGATGACACTGTTTACTTTAGGGATACTTTCGTGGTGATAAAGTATTAACCCGGCAAGTGTTTCAAATTCTTCACTCTCGGGCAGGTCGAGAAAATAGTTTTCGTTCAGGATATCGATTTCAGCGCGGGCAGAAAACACAAATTCGGTATCGCTGATTTTCTTCTCCACAATACCTTTAATGTCGTGTTCGTCTTCAATTTCGCCAAAAATTTCCTCCAGAATATCTTCACTGGTAACCATTCCGGCTGTTCCTCCAAATTCGTCAACCACAATGGCGATACTGCGGTGTTCCTGAATAAACGAACTCAGCAGCTTGTTTGCGGGCATGGTTTCGGGTACAATCTGAACACTTTTTATAAACGGATCGATGGTTTCAGGATTCCGAAACAGCATCGAAGAATGTACATATCCTATAATATTGTCGATATTCTCGTTATAAATCAATATCCGCGAATAACCGGTCTCCACAAATTTTTGGCGAATATCACTTATCGATGCACCGGTTTCCATCATTTCAATTTCGGTGCGCGGAATCATAATTTCACGCAGTTTTACTTTTGAAAAATCGAGCGCATTTTTAAACAGTTTGATCTCGGTTTCAACAAATTCCTTTTTTTCGATATTCAGCCCATCGTTTTCGCTGATAAACTCATCAAGATCGATTCTTCTGAACACCTGATTTTTATCCTCGTTGTTTGGTTTTGTCTTAAAAAAGTTCTTTAAAAGGAAATTGGTGATGCCCATTGAGAACCGTGAAATCGGATAAAAAATTACATAAAAGAATGCGAGCGGAAGTGCAAAAATGTTTAACAAAGAATTAGGGAAGATTCGGAATAAAGTTTTAGGTAAAAACTCGGCCAACAACAAAATTATAAAGGTTGAAATTATGGTTTGCAGTAACAAAACCAACGATTCGGATTGAATGGAATTTTGTAAAACCGGCTCCAATACGGCAGCAAAAGCAATACCGTAAACAACCAACGCAATGTTGTTCCCAACCAACATTGTAGCAATATACTGTCCACCGTTTCCGGTAAGAAATTTTAATAGTTTCGAGCTAAACGGATCAGATTGTTTATCGAGCTCGAGGCGGAGTTTATTCGCTGAAACAAATGCAATCTCCATTCCGGAAAAGAAGGCCGAAAGAATGATTGTGATCAGAATCAGCAAATATGAATTCATAATGGTGTTAGTTAAATTTTAACGGATCTTTTGGTGGTGGTGTTGTTTTTACCGATTTACTCACACTGTCAGCCTGTTTAACATTTTGATCGGCCTGAGCATTTGTTTTATTATTATCAACCGTAACAGTTACAAAACCTTTCGGGTTTTTAATCGTCCAGTTTGTCATATTTTGGTCGGATGTTAATCCGGTACCGGTAATCACTTTATCGGCACTGATAATTTGTACGAATTCTTCGGTAAAAATTGTTTCATTCTTTTGGTCGTAGATAAGGTGTTCGGTTTTTAACGAGTCACCCTTTTCGTTGGTTACCACCACATTATTTTTGGCTTCCCACTTTTCTTCTTTAATAAATTCCTTGGCATAATCGGCCTCAATACTGGAAGTTATTTTATGGTTCTCGTTGTACCTTATTAATAAAAGTCCTTCTGGAAATTCGTGAAAAGTTTTTCCGTCGTTCTCAAAACGAAGTAGTTTTTTTGCTTTTAAAAAGAAGCGCACGGTACCGGAATCAGTATTGAGTGTTTCGAAATTGGTGGCCTCTAATATTGGTAATTCTTCGGGGGAACCAAAAGCTTTAATCTTTTCTATGTCGTTTTTCTTACAGGCAAAGAAAAGTATTGCAGTTCCCAACACGAGAACTGCAATACGAAATGATTTTATGATGTTCAATATTTTAGAAGCGAACTTTTGTGTTTTCATTTATCCAACCTCCTACGTGATAGGTGCTACCTTCCTGGAGTCCTTCCATAAATGCTTCTTCCTTATTCGGGAAATATTTTTTGTAATCTCTTAGTTTTTCTGCTGCTTCGATTGAGCAGTCTTCGCCGCGACGTGCTTTTGCAAAATAGTCGCATGCTAACCAGAATACTGCTGATTTTTCCATTGCTGTTCCTTCGAATTTAGAAGAAGCTGTTGCATAAATGTTACCAATCAGCATGTTTGCATCACATAAATCAGGATCCAATTCCAGCGCTTTTCTTGCGTCGTTACGTGCTCCTACATAGTTTCCGTCTTTTGCAAAACGAATTAAACCACGCTCGTAATGATAGGTTGCTTTAAGTTTTGGATCTGTTTCCTGATCGATAGCCATTTGATAATACTCTCTGGCCTTTTCTGTTTCATCATTTTTCAGGAATCGACGTGCCATGTTAAACGCTGCTTCGGCTGAAGGATCAAGCTCATACAAACGCTCTGTTGCAATACCGAAAAGTTCAGTTTCAGTACATTTAGCTCTACCCAAACGACGTAGCATTGATTTAATCCACTCTGCATCACTTGAATTCTCCTGGTACTGTGGAGCGTAAATATTTACTAAGGCCTCGCAATCGGCAGCACCCGATTTACCGAAAATATTTTCGATATAAGGCATTACTGTTTCCTGCGTTTGTTGCACTTTGCTCTCATCTTCGTTTGCTGCAATAATAGCATTCCCAATTGAAGTACACTCTTCGTAATTTTTAACTACTTGTTCTTTTGGCAATTCACCTAGCTTAAACAAAGCAACGGTAGTTTGCATATACAGTAATAATACAGGTGGTTCAGTATTTTCACCCTGAAGCTGAACTGACTCAGACAACCATTCGTAACCCGATTTGTGAATCGTTTTTAAAGCGTCTCCTTCAGGTGCATTGTCTCTTTCTGCGCTAAGTTTGTATTTCAACCATGAAGTACCTTTTCTACCTAACACATAACCACGCTCGCCAAAATACTTTATTCTTTTGTCATACAATTTCATGTACAAATCAATGTATTTATCACGCTCTGCATCAGTTGCTGCATTTTCGATGAGGTTTTCATACATCTTTCCACCATGAATATAAATATTTGTGGTCGACTTAGGATATTGATTGTATAGCTTCTCCCAGTGGGGCATCGCTGATTTAAAATCATTTTGTTTGAAAAACTCTTGCTCTAATGAAAGTTCATTAAGAAAATCTCTATTCTGAGCTTTCATCAATTCTTCCAACGAACTCAGGTTAACATCGCCGCTTTCAACCTCGTCTCCATCTCCTGATGGTATGCTTCCGGTGAATGCAAAATCGAAAACATCGCCTGATTGACCTTCGATGTTTAATCTTTTTCTTTCGTCAATAAAAGTAAAGTTGATGTACTTTGATTTTGCATCAGCTTCAACTTCGTATTTACCATCAAAACTGGTCATCATGCTTCCGCCTTTGTGGGCTTCAACATTAATTCCAGCTGCCGGTTCTCCATCCATATAAACAGTTCCTTTAATCACTCTCTGCGCCTGTGCAACCGTAATACCGACCATTACAACTGCTGCCATCAAAAGAGTTATGCGTAAAATAGCTTTCATAATGAGTTTTATTTGTTTTTCCTTTTTTGATTTTTATTCAATCTTGCGTTGCATAAACCACAAATCGTGTAAACTAACGCTTAAATTAACTTTTGCATATTTTTCGAGCACCAAATTGTGCTCTTTTGTCCCTCTTTGTCCAAACTCTGCTCCCACATTAAGTGTTGAGTTAGAGCGATACATTGGTATTCCGACACCAAAACTTATGCCAAAGTCGTTTATATGTTGCCCGGCAAAGGTGTGGTAAGTCTGCTCGTATTTAAAACCAGCGCGATAAGCAACACGGTTAATAAAACTTCTGATCGAAAACTTATCCGGAATCCACTCAGCCCCAATCGCAAATTTATTTAAATCTGTCAGAAAATTACTTTTGCCACCTAAGAATTCCGCGTTTGCCCATCCTTCGTGGTAATAATCAACGTTAATTTCATACACATTTTCTTTGGCAAACGACAATCCTGTGCCAAAGGTCATCGGGAAAACCATCGATCCGCGTTGCTCTTCCTCGTAATGCAAAGTGTCCTGATCCAGCGTTCCTCCGTACGAAAGGTTCTTCTGAATAATATCGGATACAAAGTCGGTATATTCAGGCGAACTTGCATACACCAAACCTAATGTTAAACTTTTATCATCTTTCATCGGCAGTGTTGCCTGAAGTCCTAAATCTAAACCAAAGTCACGAATTCGGAGTGTCGAATAACGTTGCACATTATAAAACGATGGATCGGCAAAGGTAACCTCAGTGTTTCGGTTTAGTTGCCCAAAACGATAGTTCAGGTTCATACCCACCGAAACATTTTTTATTGGTTCAATCGCCAAACCCCATTTTGCATTCGATATTGTTCCTGCCCCATAGTAGGTAGTATACACGTTACCAACATTATCCATGTCGGCAACCGATGTTACATAATAACCTACATCAGAATAGGGCGACAAACTCAGGCTTGTTGCCATCCATTCTGTTAGCCGGAAACTCATCGCAAAATATTTGAAATTTACATCATTCGACTGCATACTGTTATCATCAGTATAGTACTTGGCAAATTTGCCTTCCAGGCCGAATTCGAATAAAAAATTAAGCGAATCAAGCGATGTTAAACTTGCGGGGTTAGCCACATTTATCTGCATACTGTATCTGCTTGCCAAACTAGCTCCTCCCATTGCAGCCGAACGCCCCAATGAATAGGGTTGCAAATCACCTAATCCGTAACGCGAATATGGCGATGTGGTACTATTATTAAATTGTGCAAACAATACAGCCGGGATAAATAATAACCCGGCAATTAAAAAACTTACTCTACTTCTTCTCCCCATTATGTTGTAAAATGCGGTTTAAACCTAAGCTGGTTAAATTAAAGTGTACAAAGAAAGAATTTTTTAATTTGTAATCAAAAAATTCAGCATCGCCCCCGGTTATAATAACTTTTAAATTATCATAAATTTCCTTAAATGAGGCGATTGCGCCATCAACCTCAAATACAATACCATGTTGCACACCGGCCCTAATTGCCTGCTCGGTTGTTTTACCAATTAGTTCTTTCAATTCTCCCTTTTCTACTTTTGGGAGTTTACCTGTAAACTGGTTTAGTGCTTTATAGCGCATTTCCAAACCAGGAGAAATATTGCCACCAAGATATTTGCCCTCTGCTGTTAGCAAATCAAAAGTTATCGCCGTTCCGGCATCGATTACCAAAACATTAAAACCCGAATACAAATGATAAGCTCCCACCACTGCGGCAATCCTGTCTTTACCAAGCGTATCTTTTGTATGGTAGCAGTTTTCGATGGGCAAAGCCGTTGCCGGCCCCAATTCAACAAAGGTTTTAAATTCGTTGGATAAAGCATTTTTCAGCTCAGCTGAATAATTTGTTACCGACGAAAGAATTGCTTTGTCAAGCCCGGTATATTCCTTTTTTAGTTCTTTTATAATTGAAGGCAAAAACTCATCAACCGAAAAAGTGTCGAGCACCTCGTCTCGGTTGCAGACCGAATATTTGGTCCGGGTATTGCCGATATCAATCACAAGATTCATTAGTCAATAATACGCTGACTGATATCAAGCGCTTTTACCGAATGTGTTAATGCACCAATCGAAATATAATCAACTCCGGTATGTGCCACCTTGCTAATTCGTTTGATGGTCATATTCCCCGATGCTTCAATTTTTGCACGACGATCAATAATTTCCACACACTCTTTCATCATCGACGAACGCATATTATCCAACATGATAATATCAACGTCGGCAGCCAAAGCTTCTTTTACCTGATCGATGGTGGTAGTTTCCACCTCGATTTTGATACTTTTTGGAATCCGTTTACGAATAGCTTCAACAGCTTTTGTAATGCTTCCGGCAACCTGAATGTGGTTATCTTTAATCATTACCATATCGTACAATCCAAAACGGTGGTTCGATGCACCTCCCATTCTAACTGCATACTTATCGAGGTAACGGTATCCCGGAAGTGTTTTTCTGGTATCCAGAATCTCAACTTTTGTACCTTCAATTTCTTTCATACAAAGGTTGGCATAACTTGCAATACCCGATAAACGCTGAAGGAAATTCAATGCTTTACGTTCGCCGCTTAACAATGCACGGTAGTTGCCTTTAAATTCGGCAATAATATCTCCGGGCACAACGTGACTTCCGTCGGGCATGTTTACATTCCATTCCAGGTTTTGGTCGAATTTTCTGAAAACCATTTCAGCTACTTCCAAACCGGCAACAACACCTTCTTCTTTGGCAACAAACTGTGCGGTTTTTACATCGTTGCTATCAATAAGGTTGTTGGTAGTAATGTCTCCGTCGCCAATATCTTCGGCGTACGCCATGTCGAATAAAACTTCGGCCGATTTTAATGTTTTCTGATCCATCATAGCTTTACTTTCTTATGGGTTCAAACTCTATGTTTTTGTTTTTTTGTTGAATAATATGTGTCTTAAAATCAGGATTCTCCTTTTGGAAATCTTCCCGGATATGTCCGCCGCGACTCTCTTCGCGAACCAGTGCCGATTGCGCAATGAGTTTACTGATAACCGACATGTTCCTGATCTTAATTAAATTGTATTCGTTGTTATCGTTTTCGAATTCGGCAGCAATTTCTGAAAAGCGGTTAAACGCAGTTTCCAGGTCTTCCCGGTTTCTGACAATACCCAGTTTTTCGGACATAATTTGTGCCACCTCGTTCTGATATTTCAAAAATAATTGCTCGTTATTTGCATCCAGCGTAATCGGTTCCGGATCTTCGGGCAATTGCTCCGATGCAACCAGTTTTGCAGCTTTTACGCTTGCACGTTTCCCAAACACCAAACACTCGAGCAAGGAATTACTGGCCAAACGATTGGCGCCCATCACTCCGGTTGATGCAGCCTCGCCGCAAACAAAAAGACCCGAAATATTTGTTTCTGCATCGAGATTGGTACGAATTCCGCCAACCATATAATGTGCTGCCGGTGCAATTGGCAATCGGTCTTCAGTTAAATCGAAACCAAACTCCTTTAAATGCCTGTCGATATTTTTAAACCGGTTCCTGATCTTTTCCTTATCCAAATGCTTTAATGACAAAAAGATATGATCCTGACCGGATTTTTGAATCTGGCGAAAAATACTGTAAGCCACCACATCGCGCGGAGCAAGCTCGGCCAGCGGGTGAATATCTTTCATAAAACGCTCGCCTTTGGCATTCAACAACCACGCACCTTCTCCACGAACGGCCTCGCTAATCAGGTAAGCTTCTTTACCCGGCAAGTATAACGCCGAAGGGTGAAACTGAACAAATTCGAGATCGGCCAGACGGGCGCCGGCATCATACGCCAAAGCAATTCCATCGCCGGTTGCTGTGTGCGGGTTGGTTGACCGGGCAAATACCCGCGACAAACCACCTGTTGCAACAATTACGGCTTTTGTTTTAAAAAGTATGTTCTTGTTGGTTTTAAAATCGTAAGCCTGAATGCCCACGATTGCGTTGTTGTGTTTAAGTATTTTTACCGCCACAACATATTCAAATGCCTCTACATTCTTTGTTTCCCGAATCAGGCGCAGTTTAAAACAGGTCAACTCTTTTCCGGTTGCATCGCCGCCGGCATGTAAAATCCGCCGTTTGGTGTGCCCTCCTTCCAGACCAAGGACAAATTCGCCGTTTTCTTTATCGAATTGCATACCCAAATCGATCAATTCCTGAACACGCTCGCGACCCTCGTTAACCAGTATTTCAACGGCATCATTATCGCAAATTCCACGACCTGTAACCAAAGTATCTTGTGCATGTTGCTCAGGCGAATCGTCGTCGGCAATAGCTGCAGCAATACCTCCCTGGGCATAATAAGAATTACTAACATCGAGCTGCGACTTGGTAACTATCGCAACGCGTCCGTATTTTGAAGAGTGATAAGCGGCCGACAGTCCTGCCAGCCCACTTCCTATTACAACCGTATCAAATTCAAGTACTTGCATCTGTTATATATGCTTCCTGCAAACGAGCGTGCAAAGTTAGCATTTCTTTTAAGCAAATACCTAAATTTTATCACTTTGGTTTTACTTTACGCTTACAAAGTGGCACTTTGCTACGAGAAACAAAAAAATGAATTCACGTGCTATTTTCTTGAGCTTAATCAGCATTTTCATCGGGTAAATAATCGGGGCGAATTGGAGTGAATGCCTCTAAAACTTTAGCCTCCTCAATCACTTCAACCTGATGCTCAACATCCTCAGGAATACACCAACTGTCGCCGGGTTCGGCAACAACCCACTCTGTACCGATGCGAAAATTCAATTTACCCGACAGTAAATAGCCGGTTTGTTCGTAAGGATGACTATGCGAAGGGAGCTCGCTTCCTTTTTGTAATTTAAATTCACACAAAATTGTTTTCTCTTCAAAAGCCAGCGGCCGCATTTCAACGCCTGGCAACAATGGTTTAAACGAACGGAAATTACTTTTAGTAAACATCTTATATCATTTTGTGTTTCTGCTAATGTAAAAAAGTTACGCGACTAATTAAACCTTGTTAAATCAAAGATGTCTTTGTAATTATTCACAAGAAGTATTAGGAAGTTAAATGATTTATTCAATGTGTGCTTTTTACAATATAAAAGTCAGAACATTGAATAATTTGATGATTTTTGCGCTTTAAGTGAACGTATGCTGATAAAAAATTCAAATAAAATAAAGCCATGAGTTGGAGAAAAACCACATTCGTTGTTGTTGCCCTTATTGTACTATTAGGAGGTGCAGCAGCCTTGTCAGAACTGTTTATTTCGATGAAACCGGAGCAAGTTAAAAGGCCCGATGTTGAAATAAAACGATCTGTAAAAGTAAAAACAGTTAACTATTCTGAAATTACTTCACCACTGTCGCTACCGGGAGGACGAGCAGTGTCGGGCAGCGAAGTTATTCTTGTTTCTGAAGCATCGGGGAAAATTGAACCCGGAGCTGTTGTGCTGAGAAAAGGTACATCATTTAAAAAAGGACAGTTACTTGCTGAAATTTATAAAGATGAAGTTGAACTTGCCTTGAAAGCCAGAAAAGCAGGGTTTCTTACTGTAATGACTTCTCTGCTTCCGGACATGAAAGTTGACTTCCCAGATCAGTTGAATGCTTACGAAACATTTTTCAGAGCTATCGATCTTGATACAGACCTACCGGAAATGCCGGTTGTTCGCGATGAAAAGCTTAAAATATTTTTAGCCAGCCAGGGAGTTTTAACCGAATACTACGGTATAAAACAAGATGAAAAAAAGTTGAAACGCCATACACTTTACGCACCTTTCGACGGAACATTTACGCAGGTTAATTACGAAACCGGATCGTATGTAAATACCGGTGGACAAATAGCGCAAATGATCCGCACCGACAATGTAGAGATTGAAGTTCCGGTGCCAAACGAAGACAGCGAATGGATTAAAATTGGAGACAAAGTAATAATTCATTCCAACTTAAACGACAAAACAATTACCGGCAAGGTAGTGCGTAAATCAGACTTTATTGAAGCTGAAACCCAATCGCGAAGCGTTTTTGTAAAAGTTAATCAGGCAGACTCTGACCAGGTACTTCCGGGTCAACTTTATGCCGTTCAGTTTCCGGGACAAAAAACTCCGGATGCCATGGAAATTCCTCGCGGAGCTGTTTTTAACACCAACACCGTTTTTATTGTTGTTGACGGCGAGTTGAAAAAACGCGACATAAACGTGATTAAACGCAACGAAACAACGTTTATCATTAATGGTCTGCCAGAAGGCGCAAAAGTGGTTGCCGAACCATTGATAAATGTAAAAGAAAATACTCCGGTTAATATTTTGGGCGAAGAAAAAACCAACAAACAAAAACCCGGAAACCAGGCCAAACCACAATAGTAAAAGGAGATTAATCGATGAAAAAGATAGTTGAACTTTTTGTAAAATTTCCCTTTTACGCGAATCTGATTTTGCTTTTCCTGATTGTTGTGGGTAGCTTAAGTTTTCTTTCGATGAAGAAATCTTTCTTCCCTGAACGCGAATCGCATATGATCACTGTTCGTGTATCTTATCCGGGGGCATCGCCGGTTGAGATGGAAGAAGGGGTAACTTCGAGGATAGAAGAAGCTGTTCGCGCCATTCCCGGAATTTACGAGATCAATTCGGTATCAGCCGAAAACAGCACCAGTGTGCGTATTGAAATCCAACCGGGTTATGATATCGACGAAGCACTGATTGAAGTGAAGAACGCCGTTGATGGAATCTCTGCATTACCAACAGCAGCCGAACGACCAATTGTTGCCAAGTCGAGAACTACATCGCCGGCCGCACGTTTGCTGGTTACCGGCGACGTTGATTTAATGACGCTAAAAACCTATGCCCAACAAGTTGAGGAAGATTTCCTTGGATCGGGAATTATGAGCCAGGTTAGCATTTCTGGTTTCCCAAGTCTCGAAATCTCTGTTGAAGCCGACGAAGAAGACCTGTTGCGCTACGGCTTAACATTCGACGATCTGCAAAGTGCCATTGCCAATAATAACCGTGACGTTTCGGGTGGACAAATCCGATCGAAAGAAGAAGAACTTTTAATTCGTCTGCGTTCAAGAAGCTCCGATCCGAACAAGATTGGGAACATCATTTTAAGTGCCAACCCTGATGGAAGTGTACTTCGTATTAACGACATTGCTGATGTAAAGATGAAATTCTCCGATGTGCCAAACAAAGCCATCGAGAAAGGAAATCCGCTGATCAGTATTACGGTAATGAAATTGATTACCGAAGACCTCGACGAAATTGATCAATACGTAAAAAAATATGTAACCGATTTTAACGCCGAAACACACGGTGTTAAATTAATTTATTCGCGTTCGTACCTCGATTTGTTAAAATCGCGCCTCGATCTGCTGTACCAAAATGGTGGCCAGGGATTGATACTTGTTGTGCTGATTCTCGGAATCATGCTTAGTACACGTTTATCGTTGTGGGTAGCATGGGGTATTCCGGCTTCATTCCTCGGAATGTTTATCGTGGCCAACTTAATGGGCGTTACCATTAACATGATGTCGCTTTTCGGAATGATCCTGGTAATTGGTATCCTGGTTGACGACGGAATTGTGATCGGGGAAAATATATTCCAGCATTTCGAGCGGGGCAAAAGTCCGATGCGGGCAGCCGTCGACGGAACTGTTGAAGTAATTCCGGCAGTTACATCTTCGGTATTAACCACTGTTGTTGCTTTTTCGCCTCTGATTTTTATTACCGGACGAATGGAAATGATGTACGAAATGGCGGTAATTGTAATTGCCAGTTTGCTCATTTCTTTAGTTGAAGCATTTTTTGTGCTTCCGGCTCACCTTGGAAACGAAAAAGTATTAAACCGCAAAACACTTCACCGCAAAGCAAAAGGGATTCGGAAATATACCGAACGCTTTTTTAACTGGCTACGCGATTATGCTTACGACCGAGTTATCAGACTGGTGTTGGAATGGCGTTACATTGTGCTGGGTATTCCTGTGGCAATGATCGTAATTACCCTGGGGCTGATTGGTGGACAGATGATCAAAACCACTTTCTTCCCGCGTATGGAGTTCGACTCATTTAATATCAACATTGCTTTTACTCCGGGATCTGGAGAAAAACAAACGATGGAATACCTCGAGCGTTTCGATAGTATTGTGTGGGTTGTAAACAAGGAGATGATGGAAGAATACAACGACACGCTCCCAATTATCGAAAACAGTATTATCAATCTTGGTTCGGCTTTTAGCCGCGACGAAAGTGGTGCCCACTGTGGTAATATTGATGTATCGCCACGAAATTCGGAAGAAACAGGAATCAGTTCATTTGATATTATCCGCCGTTTAAACAAAAAAATAGGAACCGTTCCTGAAGCAGAGAAATTTACAATTGGTGCAAGTAACCGATTTGGCGATCCTGTATCGATTGGTTTGATGGCGAGAAATACTGACGAGCTGGAAGCTGCACGCGACTTCCTGATGGCTAAACTGCTGGAATATCCGCAACTAAAAGACGTGGTGAATACCAACGCCATGGGTAAACAGGAAATCCTGCTTGAGTTGAAACCAAAAGCATACATGCTCGGCTTAAACGAAACATACATTGCAGGCCAGGTGCGTCAGGCATTTTATGGTGGACAAGCACAACGTATGCAGGTGGGTCGCGACGAAATTCGAATCTGGGTGAGATACCCGGCTGAAGGTCGCGAACGAATTGGGCAGTTGGAAAAAATGAAGATTAAAACTTCTCAGGGCGAATACCCGTTAATGGAACTTATTGATTACGACATGAAACGTGGACCGGTAAACATCAACCGTTTTAACGGAAAGCGCGAAATTCGTGTAAATGCCGATATGGTTGACCCGGATGCTTCAGTTACCGAAACACTCGACCTTATTAAAGCCGAAGTTATACCAGAACTTCAGGTATTACACCCCGGAGTTTCGGTGCTGTTCCAGGGACAACAACGCGAAAGTGAACGAAACATGGGCGACTTGTTCTTCCTGTTCCCGATGGCTTTCCTTGCAATTGTTTTCATCCTGATGATCAGTTTCCGTTCGTTTGAACAACCAATGATCATTATTATCATGATTCCAATCTCGATTTTGGGAGCAGTTTGGGGACACGGTATTCACGGCAAGCCACTATCGATAAATAGTTTGTGGGGAATTGTAGCACTTACCGGTGTAATCGTAAACGACGCGGTGGTACTTTTGGCCAAATTCAACCTACTAATCGAAGAAGGAGTAAAAGTGAAAGATGCAATTATTCAGGCAGGAAAATCAAGACTTCGTGCAATTATTCTAACCACGCTCACTACTGCTTTTGGTCTTTTCCCACTTATCCTCGAAAAAAGTTTCCAGGCACAGTTCCTAATTCCAATGGCCATTGCACTGGTTTATGGGGTTGCTTTCGGAACCATGTTTATCCTGCTGTTCTTCCCGGCACTCATTCTGGTGCTGAACGATATCAGGAAATTTATTCGCGAACAGTGGCACGGAAGAGAATTTGAAAGAGAGCACGTGGAAATTGCATGGCTAAATGCACAACGCAAAATTGATAACAGCATTTATCACGAAGACAACAAGGAGGAGAATACCAATGAATAAGATAATAACACTACTAATACTGCTGGCTACGGGTTTGTTTGCACAGGCCCAGCAGCCACTGTCGCTTACCGATGCGATTGGCAAGGCATTGGAGAATAACTACAATATTGTTATTGCAAAACAAAACCAACAGATTGCCGAAATTGATAACAACTGGGGAACTGCCGGCCGATATCCATACATCAATCTGTCGTTGGGAGACAACAACTCATTAAGAGCAGTTGACGGCGACAACACCACTTCTGTTAGTTTATCGGGTGGTGCATCGGTTAACTGGACAATCTTTGATGGTTTTTCGGTAAAAATCACCAAAAGCCGTCTCGAAGAACTGGAGAACCTTTCGAAAAACAATACAGCCGTTATGGTTGAAAGTACCATTCAGTCGGTTATTTTAGCCTACTACGATGTGTTGCTACAGAAAGAAATTCTTGCAACTTATTACGAAGTAATGCAACTTTCGCAAGACCGTTTCCAGAAAACCGAACAGCAGAAAGAATACGGATCGGCTGTAACTTACGATGTATTGCAGGCACAAAATGCTTACCTGGCCGACCGGGCGAGTTACCTGTTACAGGAAGTTGCCTACAAAAATTCGAAAAGAAACCTGGCCTATTTAATGGCAGAAAAAGAAGCTGTTGATTACGATTATACCAACGCATTTGAAGCCATTACACAGGATTACACAGTTGCTGATCTGAGGGGACAAATGATAGAAAACAACAAGAGTTTACAAAACCAGTACATCAACCAGCGTTTACTGCAAAGTGCCGTTGCATCAGCAAAAAGTTCTTTTTCTCCTTCGTTAGGAGTTACAGGTGGAGTTACAGGAACACATGCCGGCAGCAAAACAGGCGACATGGATATGGACTGGGGCAACTCTGCAAATTTCTACGGCAATTTTACGCTTAGCTGGAACTTGTTTAGTGGTGGAAACAGAAAAAGAGCGCTGCAAATTGCCGAGATCGACAGCAACATCGGAGAAATTGAACTCACCGACATGCAGCACGATCTGGACAATAGCCTGGCTAATCTTTTTGAGTTTTACCAGGTGCGCAAAGAGTTGCTTACAGTAGCCGACGAAAATCTGGCAGCAGCACAACTAAACCTGCAAATTTCGCGCGATAAGTTTGAAGCGGGAGCTATTAACTCGTTCAACTACCGCGATGTACAGGAAATTTATCTTCGTGCCGCACAAGGCCGGCTTCAGGCGATTTACAATTTTATAAATGCTCAAACTTCCTTATTGCGTTTAACCGGCGTAATTGTACAGGAATACGAATAAAAACAAAACAAGCCGATGAAGAGAACTTCATCGGCTTGTTTTTTAATACTCTTCAAACCACGGTCCTTCCTTTTTCAACACATCCCCATTCGCCTGAAAACTATTCTGCTATATCAGGTATTATTGAACCATTATGGTTAAATTTGATAAGTTTTAATGGAACCACAAAAATATGGGTATGGCTGATGAATTTTATGTTGACAGACTGGGAAAGTGCACCGTTAAATCACCGCTCAACCTCTCAACAGTTAAAGGAGACGGAATATTCGATTTTATTCGTGATGACGAACGCATCCTTTACTACAACACAGTAGCAAAAGTAAAAGAGCAATTAGCAAAAGGCGAAGAACCGCTTTCGTTTGAGCGGGCCGGCCCCAGAGAAAACCTGTATTTCGAACCGGCCAAAACGCGCGTTGCAATAGTTACTTGTGGTGGTTTATGTCCCGGCCTGAACAATGTGATTCGCGGTCTTGTAAATAACCTTTGGGAACGATACGGGGTGAAGAAAATTTATGGAATTAAATACGGCTACTCCGGTTTTATTCCCGAGTACAATTTCCCATATATTGAGCTTGATCCGGATGTAGTTGACGATATCCACAAAGCGGGTGGCACAATGTTAGGATCTTCGCGCGGAGTACAACCGGTAGAAACGATCGTAGACTCGCTCGAACGCCTGAATATCAACATTCTCTTTACCATTGGCGGTGATGGAACTCAGCGTGGAGCACATGCAATTGCCGAGGAAATTAAGAAACGGGATCTGAAGATTTCAATCGCCGGAATTCCAAAAACGATCGATAACGACATCAACATGATAGAGCGTTCTTTTGGTTTCGAAACGGCTTTTTCCATTGCCATGACTGTCATTCAAAACGCACACTACGAAGCAAAAGGCGTGTACAACGGTATTGCGGTTATAAAACTAATGGGCCGAGACTCAGGATTTATTGCCGCCAATGCCGCTCTGGCTTGTCCGGATGTAAATTTTGTACTGATCCCGGAAATGAATTTCGACCTGGATGGGGAAAAAGGCTTTCTTACTATTCTGAAAAAAAGGCTTGAAGAAAAGCAACATGCTGTAATTGTTGTTGCTGAAGGTGCGGGCCAGTTCTTTTTTAACGATGATAATGGGAAAGACGCCTCAGGAAATAAAGTTTATGAGGATATCGGCTTGTACATTCGTGATAAAATTCGGGAGGAATTCGAAGCTTCCGATTTCCCCTTTACCATGAAATACATTGATCCGAGTTACATTTTGCGCAGCACACCGGCCAATGCTAACGACAGCAAATTTTGTTTTCAACTGGCACAAAATGCGGTACATGCCGCCATGGCCGGAAGAACTGATTTTGTGGTTGGTTACTGGCAGGGAGCTTTTACCGTGCTACCTATTCCACTGGCAACAAAAGAACGTAAAAAAGTGAACCTCGAAGGAAACTTATGGGGAAGTGTTTTGGAAGCTACCGGGCAACCCGTTTGTTTGCAAAACAACTGCCCCTGATAATTTTATATTCTGATTAAACCCGAACCCATTTTCTTTTTTTGTTCTTTTCCTCTTTGCTGCGAAAA
Organism: Draconibacterium sp. IB214405; assembly: GCF_033963885.1. Taxonomy (NCBI): domain Bacteria; kingdom Pseudomonadati; phylum Bacteroidota; class Bacteroidia; order Marinilabiliales; family Prolixibacteraceae; genus Draconibacterium; species Draconibacterium sp. IB214405. The sequence continues at coordinate 945,270 of NZ_JAXBMA010000001.1, read as the reverse complement.
GCCTCTTCCAAATCAATTCCTTTTCGGTTGGCAATGGCACACAGATAAATAAAAATATCTGCCAGCTCATCTGACACTTCGGTAAAGTCAGAATTTGAATCAACGAGCAATCCTTCTGATTTCCTAACGGCTTTAAACAACTCTCCAACCTCTTCGCCCAGTAACAGGCATTTATCGATGGTTGTTTGAGAAGCAAAACCGCGCTCCTGTTCTAATTCGGTTACATATTTCTGAAAATCGGCGAGTCGTGGGTTATCTTTTAATGAAGGCATAGTTTTAACTTATACTTTTTGGTGATTCTAATACTACTTCTTTTACACATGCCGCAGGAGAAAGCTGCAGCAACCATTCGATGGTTTTAAACAAATCTTCGGGCTGAATCATTTCCTCGCTCTCAAGCGGCGTTCCGGCATCATAAGCCATATCGGTGTTTACCCAACCTGGGCACAAAGCTGTTACCTTTATTCCGAGTGGATTTAATTCGCGGTACAGCGACTCGCTTAATCCAACCAATCCAAATTTTGAGGCGCTGTAAGCTCCGCCACCTGCAAAGCCAACTTTCCCTGCACGCGATGCCACGTTAAAAATGTACCCCGATTTTTGTGCTTTCATTACCGGAACAACTTCCTTTAATAACGAAAATTGAGCAGTCAGATTTGTCTTGAGCATTTTTTCAAATTCCTCGTCGGGAAGATCAACAGATCCGTCAAAATAAATCCCGGCATTATTTACAAGAATATCGATGCCTCCCTTTTCTGAAACGATCTTTGCAATGGCTTCTTTTACGGCTGGTCTGTCGGTGATATCAAGCTGCAAAACCTTTGCATTACTACCAATCTCTTGGGCTGCGTTCTCAAGATTTTGTTTGTTTCGGCCAACAAGAATAGTATTGTAGCCAAGCTTTGCCAGCCCGATGGCAATAGTTTTACCAATTCCTTTTCCTGCTCCTGTAACAACAGCAGTTTTGTTTTCTTTCATAGAATTCAATTTGAATCTTAAAGATAGGAAGTGGATTGGATATTATGCGGTTTTTTGTTGTTTTTCCGGTCAGGAGTTCACCTCTAACAGGAATCCGCTGCCGTGAATATTTTTGATCTCGATGTTCGGATCGTCCTTCAAATACTTACGCAATTTGGTAATAAAAACGTCCATGCTGCGTGCTGTAAAATAACCGTCTTCGCCCCAGATCTTTCGGAGAGCCGTTTCACGCGATAGCAATTCGTTTTTATTCTGACAGAGCAGCTTTAGCAAATCGGCTTCTTTTGGCGATAACTTTTGTTTATTCCCGTTACTACTAATTACCCGAAGTTTTGAATCAAACTCATATACTCCGATAGAAAAAACGGTTTCGTCATTTATCGGCTGCACGGACTGCCGTTTTATAATCGCCTGAATTTTACACAACAACACCTCGGTGTCAAAAGGTTTGGTGATATAATCGTCAGCACCCACGTTGTATCCCTTCAGAATATCTTCCTTTAGCGTTTTAGCCGTCAGAAAAACCATTGGGATATTCGCATCAAGCTTTCGTATTTCTGCACCAATCGTGAATCCGTCGATATTCGGCAACATCACATCCAAAATGCAGATTTCGAAAGACCCGGCTTTAAATTTATCCACTGCATATTTTCCGTCGTCCACCCAGGTAACTTCAAAGTCGTTCAACTCGAGATACGATTTTAAAACGGCCCCAAAACTTAGGTCGTCTTCCACCAAAAATATGTGTTGCTTTATTGTCATTCTTGTTACTCTGTCATTCCGAAAAGGAACAGACTCTCATTTTAACAATACCCCCCGGCTTACTCCGAAACTTCTTCGAAGTTACCGGCTCCAGCCGTCCCCCTACAAGTAGGGGGACAGTTGAGGCCTCTGCCCCGATCCATCGGGCAAGGCCGAAACGGGGGTAGGGTTGAAATCAGAATAGCCCTTTATTTACTCCCTCACAAAAGGTAAAAATACATCAAATTTGCTTCCCTTGCCCGGCTCACTGCTTACGGAAATAGTTCCGCGATTGGCTTCCAACACAGCTTTTACATAACTAAGTCCTAAGCCAAAACCTTTTACATTATGAATATTTCCACTGGTTTGGCGATAAAAACGTTCGAATATTTTTGCCTGAACCGCCTTGTTCATTCCAATTCCCTTATCGCTTACCGAAACCACTACGCCTTTTTGCTGGTTAACAGTCCAAACAGTAATTTCAGGTGCATCGCCGGAATATTTATTGGCATTGTCTATCAGGTTATAAACCACATTCGTACAATGAATCCTATCGGTTGTCACCATCGAATTAATGGCTTTTAAATCCAGCTCAATTTTTCCGCCACGTTTTTCTACCTGTAATTTAATTCCCTGAACAGCGTCACTGATCAGGTCGTGCACATCGATGGTTTCCCAATGAAATTCAAAATCTTTTTTGTCGAGTCGTGCAATGGTGAGAATGTCCTCCACCTGCCGGTTCATACGGGTGTTTTCCTTTTTAATCATACCCGCAAAATATTTTATACGCTCCTCGTCTCCCAGCACTTTCGGATTGGTAATCGAATCGGTTGCCACCGAAATAGTTGCAATAGGCGTTTTAAATTCGTGGGTCATGTTATTAATAAAATCCGACTTCATCTCGGAAATTTTCTTCTGCCGGATAATGTAAAAAATACTGAGGGCAAAAGTCATCAAAATAATCACCGAGAATAAAAAGGAAGCGATCAACAACCAGTTCAGCGAGCGATAAATAAAACTGTCGCGTTCGGGAAATACAACGGCTAATTTTATGTCCTTCTGAAAAATATCGTTGGGATAAAGCTCCACCTGAAAAATGGTGTTTGCCACCTCCAGCGAATCGGTTACCGGCTTTGGGAAGCTCAACGATTCCCCTCTGAAAATTCCGTACTCGAAATCGAGCGGAATATTATTTACGTTTAGCTCCTTTTTAAGTACATCGTAAATCAGGTTCTCATCCAGCTGACGAACGTCCCAAGCGGCAACTTCGGTAACCACTTTGTTTGCCATTCGCTTCAGGCTGGTAGCTTTTAATTTTACACGTTTTGAAACATCGGGAGCAAGTATTTCAAAAGTATCCAGATCGGTGAGCAGTGAGTCGATCTTCACCGTGCTAATAGTGTACAGCGAATCGGCACTTCTTATTATGGTGTCGCTTTTTACAAATACAACACTCCCGGGCTCAGGACTGTCGCCTGCAATTACCATATGATTTTTTGCGTTCGTAGAAGTACTTACATTATAAGTGTACGACTGCACGTTTCTACTGTCAGAATCATTGTCGATATGAATTTCAATACGTGCTTCATCATTTTCCGGCGTAAATTCACGAATGATCTTTACGGGGCGCGGGGCAGAGTCAATGCGTTGTCGCCAGGCACGTGCCTGCGCAGGTCGCACATTCCAAATAACTGCATCATCCGAATCGGAATCAAAATCGAAAGTAAAATCATGAACCAGCTCGGCTGAGTCGCCGGCAAACACCATTTCGTTTACCACGCCAAGGTTGTGGAGATCTTCCAAACGACTTACTGTTTGCTGCATCGCCTGGTTTACGCCACGTTCAAACATCTCATTTTTTACCCTGATCGCGTTGTTCATCCAAACCAACTGAACAGCGATAATCCCCAAAATGGAGATCCCCATTAAAATGATCAATCCGGTAAAAAGTTTTCTGTTCATGCCTCAAATATAGGCAAATACACCAGCCCATTGCAGATTTTAACTTTTCCTTAACAGATTTTAACCGGCCTTTAACGGAGTGATTGACAGACCTCACACTATATTTGTTGACGAGAGAACTTTAATTATTTTCCGAATAAAGGAAACGTAAAAATTACTTACTTGTAAACTTAATTTTTGAAACATATTCATAAAAAATAAAAACATGAAACGAATTTTATCACTTACCGGAATTTTAGCCCTGGCCCTGTTATTTACTTCTGCAATCTCAATTAATGAAGCACCGCAAGATCCTCCAACAACTAAAAAAGGGAAGAAGCACATTAAAATGATAAAGCTTGGTGACGACGGCGAGAAAATGGAACTCGATACGGTTATCGATGCCCACGAGGTTTTTGTATGGAATGGTGATACTGTTGGTGGTAGCAAGACTTTAAAATGGGTATCGGAAGAGGATTTCGATTTTGATATGGACTTTGATTTTGACATGGAAAACGACGGAAACGGAAACGTATTTGTATTAAAAGGAAAAGGTGACTCAGAGCCAATGATCTACGAATTCAGAACCGAGGATGGCGACTCAACGAAACACGTAAAGATGAAAGTTATTGCTGATGGCGACGTATCGAACGCGATGAAATGGCACAGCCGAAGTGGCAACGACATGTTTTTTGGTGCGCCAGCAACTGCCGGCCCAAAAATGATTCGTATTGAGAAACAAAAAAATGACAATGTAATCGACTTAAGCGATCCTGGAATTATTTCTTACGAAAAAAAGGAGCTGAAAGACGGCAAGGAAAAGATTGTGATCGTTCGTGAAAAACCAAGTGAAAAAGATGTGGAACTACACGAAGAAATCATCATGCACGGCGGCAGTGCTGCTCCAATGATCATTCACGAAGGCATGCCAAACATGACTAAAAAGATTAAGGTGATTGCCGACGACGAAGGACACGTTGAAATTTTAGAGGACGGAAAAACCTGGAATGTTGAAAAAAGTGATGAAGACGTGCAGGTAATTGAAAAAGACGGAAAAAAGATCATCATCAAAAAGACCAAAAAAGATGGTGAGATGAAGGTTAATGTTGAGGTAGAAGAAGAAATCGAAGAAGAAAACTAATTAAGCGATACGCTCAATATTGAAATGCCGGGGAAGAAATTCTCCGGTATTTTTATGTCCTGTCTACAATTTCTCGATGGTAAAAATCTGATTCCGGTCGAACTCGCTCCAGTAACGAATCGCCAGCTTTTCAATATACAGCCAGTACGGCTCGGTTAACAATCCATAAGTCTGAACACCATATTTTATCTCTTCCTGCATTTGCGCTGCAATTTCAGGCTTTACCGAGATTTTTATTTTTTGCTTATTGAATAAAGCCGTAATAGTCGGTACATCCAAAACGGTATCGGAAACCGTAATCAATCCCTGCCCGATTGTGGCTCCGCTGCTTATTTGAATACCATCATTAAAACAGCTCAGCGGAGGTTTCTTCCCGGCAAAAGTGGTAACGGAAAGGTTATTCACCCCCACATTAAAATACTCCATTGCACGAATACCCATTTTAGCACCGATGATGGAATAAATGCCGGTATGCCCGTGAATTTCATTGGTCATACTTATGGCTTTCCATTCAATCAATCCATAATTTTCTATGGTCGACTCCAGCATTTTGGCGTAAGCCGGTTTATATAAATCAGCAGCTACAGGGAAAGTATTAAATACGCGATTCGTTGTTTGATTTCCCGATACAAGTATTGCAGAAATTGCCTCGTTAACAACTGCGTCAGGCAGTTCGTTTTGCAGGGTTACATAACTTACTTCTCCTCCCGCTTTTTCGGTTTGAAAGAGAATCGGCACTGTTAGATAAAGCGCCACCAGATCGTCCCAAAGTTGCAGGTGTTCGGCTTCCATCCGCGAAACAATTTCAGGATGTTGGTGTACCCAGGCAATCTGTTTTGCATATTTTGAATCGGAACCTTTAATCGTTTCAAGATAAGCTTCATCAACATTGTAACGATCGGTGTTATTTCCCACCACCTCCAGCGGAATGTTCCTTTCTTTGAAATAGGTGTAGCTTTCCGGCGAAACCGATTCATTAAAGTCGGTATCGATATATGGATTATTGTACCACACAATACGTTCGATTTTATCTACATATTCGGGATGCGCTTTAACTAATTCAGCATAAGTTTTAAGCGAACCCAGTGCTACCAAAGTAATTTTATCAGAATAGTTGTTAAACACCGACGAAATCAAATCTACCGAACTTATCTTTTGACAAGCAAGCTGCGAACTCACTGATGATGCCCATTTTATTTTTTGAGTGTAAGCAGCCCACGGTGGCAAATCTGTCTCCAGTTTTTTATCCAATCCAACAGGAATTCCCTCGTGATGAAATGCCGAAAGCAGATTGTTTACTTTCACAAAAATGGAATCGGGAGCCAGTGTTCCCTGCGAGCAGGTGATAGCCAAAACACGCGTGTCGTTCTGCGCCAAAAACATCGAAATAGCCCGCATGTCGTCAATTGCACCATCGGTATCAATAATTACATGATACTTGGGTTTGCCGGAATGTGCCGACACAACCGCATTAAAAACAAGGCTCAAAAACAACAGTGCTATTATCTTTTTAAACATGGACGACGGTTTAATTTGATTGGCTAAAATATTTAATAATTTGAACATTATCTACTTTCAGAAATGTCGGGGAAACAAAGATTAGCATTTGTTTTAAAATCGAGGATGAATTTTCTTTCTCAACAATAAAGATAAGCGACTTCTTTTACCCTCTCTCCTGTCTCTCCCTTAAAAATGGAGAGACGATCAACCTCTAATCATAACAACGAGGTGAATTATATGACTGACACTTAGTTTTGAACTATTTACTGTCGTCCTTCCTTGCTGGCAGGGAAGGATAAGAGGATGGGTAAAGACATACACAAATCATATAGCAAAAAACAAAGCCGGTAATCAATCTTACCGGCTTTATCAGTCTATATTATTTTTATGGTTTCTCCCATAATTTCGAGCACATCGCCTTTTACGAGTTTGGCTCTTTTTCTGAACTCAGGTTCCCCGTTCCGAATCACCTCGCCATCCTCGACGATGATCTTTGCATGGCCGCCGGTTTGCGCTATCCGCAAAAGCTTTAACAGTTTTACCAGTTCGATGTATTCCGTGCTCAGTTGAAATTCGCGCATTATATTCCGAGTTTTGATTTTACGGCGTCAGGAATGGCATCTTTGTGTACCAAAATTGCAATGGTTTTCAAACGCACATAATCTTCAGTCATATGCAGGTAACCGCCATATTCGTTACTATCCGGTCCCCACGAGTTTTTGGTGTAGAAACAATCTTTTCCTTCACCATCTTTTGATAAACCAACCAGGTGCATCAGGTGATCGTCGGTAGTAGTGCGGTCGTAAAACGTTTTCTGACGTTCTTCCTGAGTTACTTTACCCTGCAACTTGCCAGGAACATCGGCTTTTCCGTCTTTGTGTACAAAGGTTTTTTCGCTGGTATCGCCATCCCAGGCAATACTAAAACCGTTGTTCAGTGCGTAGTACATTACATCCAACAGATCGTCCAACGGCATATTATAGTACGATGCGTGCGCCCAGTTATCCGGCACCTCAACAACACACTGTTTCCAAAATGGGTGATGACTGAAAGAAGTCAACTCCACATAATCTTCAGGATTTAATTCGAATTCATCGCGGAGTTCAGTTGCCGAAAAAGTTCCGTTATCAGTAGTCACTTCTTTTGGCAATTTTCCCAGTTCTTTTTTCATTACCGGCTGAAAACCTTTCAAGTCCGATGCATCGATCTTACCCTTTTTCTCTTTATTGATCTTATCAGTTTCTTCGAGCAACTGTTTAATCAACTCCGAATGATTATATTTTCCATCCTTTTGAATTCCGGGAAATTCATCGTACAACATTATTCCCTGATCGGCTACAACTTTTAATACATCGTGCGAAAGACTTCCTTCGCCAAAATTGTTTTTGCCATGATAAAGCAAATACTGAAAAGCTTTGTTTTGATAATTGTAGTACACAAAAAACATTTCCGACAGGTTGGTTTCGGCAAATCCTTTGCGCATAATCTCCGATTCGAGGAAACTGGTGGTAGCAAAACTCCAGCAGGTTCCGGTACGTCCCTGACTGATAACCGGTGTATGCTCCACCTCTTTAACAATGGTAAAATCTTCTTTTTCTCCCTCTGCGTAAACAGTTGACACGAACAGCAGCAACGCCGCAAACAACGATAATAACTTCATATGATTAAAATTTTTAACTTTTTAAGGTATCATATGTAACTCGCACTTAAGTCTTTTCTTTTGATGTATAGACTAATTATGCTCGTTTCATAATAGTGCTATAAATTTTTTAATTCTTCTTTTAACTTTTTTGTCAGGCTCACAACGATCAGATCGTATGATTCGTCGATCATTTCACACATCAATTTTGAAGGAACAGTTCCATTCAGCTCAATGGTGTTCCACATTTGTTTGTGCAAATGATAACCTTCGTAAATGGCCGGGTAATGCGCTCTCAACTCAATATTTTTATCCGGATCATTTTTTAAACTCAACCGAAAATCGTCGAGCCCCAACAAACAAAACATCTTATTCATCACCTTAAATACCAAAGTGGTTTCATCAAAAGGGAAACTTTCAGTAACTCCTTTTTTCTGCAGGCAATACTCTCGAATCTCTTCAATATTCATGATGCTTCAATTGGAAAGTCTAAAAATAGAAGATTCGGGGGGAAATAAAAATGATGTAGTGGTTTATAATTGAAAAAAGAACGTAACATTAACTCACAGTATCACCCCTCTTCAGTTCTCCCCTCAAGGGGAGATGTCGCTCCCGGGCATCGGGAGAGACAGTGGGGTGAATCGCCTGTTAAAGTAATTTACATCGTCGGATAAAATGCATCTTTAAAATGCTCCAGCTCATGACCTTGCTGAAAGAAGATAACGGTGATTACATCAAAACGTGTGTCGAGTTCGCTGTTGTGCTCGATAATGTAGGCATCGGCAGCTTCAACAATTCGTTTGATTTTTGAGTTGGTTACCGCTTCCGACGGATGCTCGTATCGTAATCCTGATCGTGCTTTTACCTCTACAATTACCAGCTCCTCATTGTCTTGAGCAACTATATCCAGTTCTAAATGCCCATGGTACCAGTTGGTGGCTTTAATCTCGTAGCCCAGCTTTCGGAGATAATCCTGTGCCAGGCCTTCTGCCAAATCACCCAATTCGCGTGTTGATACCATGTTATTAGAGTTTAAAGTTCAGTGTTCAAGGTAAAAGTAAAAAGGCAAAAGTACAAAGGAAAAGTTGAGCGAAGCGAAATCCCGGCCATAGTGTCGGGAGCAAGAGTCAGTACTTTTTATTCTCTCGCAAAGTCGCGAAGACGCAATGCAATTTTACAATTTATCAGTTTACCAGTACTTCAGTTCACTAACCATCTCAACTTCAATCTACCCCAATCTTAACCTGGTTCCTCCTTCAGCAACTTCCATTTCCCATTCAAGACCAAAAGCAAGTGCCAGGTTCTTTTTATCGTGTCCTCCCGGAAAGCCAAAACACACGGGATAATCAAACTCTTTTACAGCCTCTGCAAATATCTCATGAACCGTTTGCCCAAAAGGCGATTCATTATCTTTCATGTCGGTAAAATCACCGAGAATCAGACCGGCAAGATTATCCAGCATTCCGCTCATTTTTAGTTGATGCACCATACGGTCGGTGTGATACAAAAACTCGTCAATATCTTCCAGAAAAAGTATTTTACCATCCGTATCGATATCGTATTTGGTGCCATGCAAACTGTTTACAATCGACAAATTTCCTCCAACCAACTGACCGGAAGCCGTGCCCGGACGATCGAATTCAGTTGCATCCACGTTATAACTGATCCCCTCTCCTTTTATCAGTTTCATCATCGACATTAAATCTTCACGCGGTGCGCCTTCCTCATCAAAAAAGTAGCGTGGCATCACGCCGTGAATTGTCGGAACTTCAAGATTATGCATTCGCGAATGTAAAATGGTAATGTCGCTAAAACCTACCAGCCATTTTGGATTTTCAAGAAACTGGGTGAAATCGAGGCGATCGATAATGCGCACCGTTCCGTAGCCGCCGCGCGAGCAAATTATAGCGTCGCAATCGGGATCATCAAGAGCTTCCTGAACATCGGCAGCGCGTTGTTCGTCGGTTCCTGCAAACTGGAAATGTTGAGCAAAAACGTGTTCGCCAAGTATTACTTTATAACCTTGTTCTTCCAGCCACTTAACGGCTGGCATCACATGTTTTTCTTCAATTTTTCCGGCCGGAGAAACAATTCGTATCGTTGAGCCGGGTTGTATGGCTTGTAGTGTAATCATAAAATTCGTTAGAAATTTGAAGATCGAAGCCGGCAGCTAATTATTCATCCAGCTTCAAAATCACAATTGTAAAAATACAAAGTAAACGGCAAAACCAAATTAAAGGGTTAACAGCTCATACAGCTCTTCCACATCCGCAGCAAAATAATCGGGATTGGCGGCACGTAAATCGGCCTCTTTCCCAAAACCATAGCCCACCGCAATGGTAGAAATTTCGTTTTCCTTACCGCCTTCAATGTCGTAAACCGTATCGCCGACCATGACAATTTCTTCCGACGGCACCAGTTGCTGCATGGTCAGTACATCAGCAATGATCTGGTTTTTAGCCGCTTTTTTAGCCTGATAATCCGCCCCTTTTAGTTGTAGAATGTAACGATCCATTTCAAAATGTTCGATAATTTTATTGGCATACTTTTCCAGTTTGGCGGTAGCCACAAACATCTTTTTCCCTTGTGCATCCAGCTCAGCCAGTAACTCCATAATTCCATCATACGGATCGTTTTGGTGCCAGCCATGTTCGCCATAGTACTCGCGGAAATAATCAACAGCTAGTTTTGTGTCTCGCTCGTTCATTCCAAACAGTGTACTAAACCCCCATTGCAACGGAGGACCAATAAAATTATCGAGAATATTTTCGTGGTAACCATCAACCTGCATTTGTTCCAACGCGTACTTCAACGAACTTTTTATACCCTGCGTATTGTCGGTCAACGTACCATCAAGATCGAATATAATGTGTGAAAATTGTGCCATTTAACTAAAGTTTTCGCGAAGGTAACACTTTTGAAATTTCGGATAATGATTGACCAAATTTTTGGAATACAAAGCTTGTTAATTGCTGCCTGAATTTTGTTATCTTTGCAGCCCTAAAAATCAGTTTAAAAGGGAATTGACAGCAATCAGTTTGTTGCGATTCCACCAAAATAGAAATATGAGTAAGTTCAAACGTACGCTGATAACAACAGCACTGCCTTATGCCAACGGCCCGATTCACATTGGCCACCTTGCCGGAGTTTATGTTCCTGCCGATATTTATGCACGCTACCTTCGCCTGAAAAACGAGGATGTAATTATGATCGGCGGTTCTGACGAACACGGTGTTCCTATTACTTTGAAGGCAAAAAACGAAGGCATTACACCGCAGGATGTGGTTGACAAATTTCACGGAATCATTAAAGATTCATTCGAGAAATTTGGTATTTCGTTCGACGTTTACTCACGTACAAGTGCACCTATTCATCATGAAACAGCTGCCGAGTTCTTCAAGAAATTATACGACGAAGGTAAGTTTGTTGAAAAAACATCGGAGCAATATTACGACGAAGCCAACAACCAGTTTTTGGCCGACCGTTACATTATCGGGACTTGCCCAAAATGTAGTTTCGAAAAAGCTTACGGCGACCAGTGCGAAAGCTGCGGAACTTCGTTAAGCCCAACTGAGTTAATCAATCCAACTTCAACAATTAGCGGAAACCAGCCGGTTTTAAAAGAAACCACACACTGGTACCTGCCGCTCGACCAGTACGAGCCATGGTTGAAAGAGTGGATTTTGGAAGGTCACAAAGAATGGAAAACCAACGTTTACGGTCAGTGTAAATCATGGATCGACAGTGGTTTAATGCCACGTGCCGTAACCCGCGACCTTGACTGGGGTGTACCAGTTCCGGTTGAAGGTGTTGAAGGCAAAGTGCTTTACGTTTGGTTCGATGCGCCAATCGGTTATATTTCTGCAACGAAAGAATTGACCGAAGATTGGGAAACTTACTGGAAAGATCCCGAAACCCGCATGTTGCACTTCATCGGAAAAGACAACATTGTATTCCACTGTATTATTTTCCCAAGTATGTTGAAAGCTGAAGGAACTTACAACCTGCCTGAAAACGTGCCGGCCAATGAATTCCTGAACCTTGAGAATGATAAAATTTCAACATCAAGAAACTGGGCTGTTTGGTTACACGAATATTTGGAAGATTTCCCGGGTAAAGAAGACGTACTTAAATATGTACTGACAGCCAACGCTCCTGAAACAAAAGACAACGATTTTACCTGGAAAGATTTCCAGAACCGCAATAACAATGAATTGGTAGCTGTGCTCGGAAACTTTGTAAACCGCGCATTGGTACTTACTCAGAAATATTTCGATGGCGAAGTTCCTGCCCGTGGCGAATTGTCGGATTACGATAAAGAAATACTGGCAGAAATTGCAAAAATTAAAGGCGAAGTTGAAAAGAGTATCGACAACTTCCGTATTCGCGAATCGCTGAAAAATGCAATGGATCTGGCTCGTTTGGGTAACAAATACCTGGCCGACGAAGAGCCCTGGAAAGTGGTAAAAACTGATGCCGAGCGTGTAAAAACGATTATGAACATCTGTTTGCAGATTACCGCCAATCTTACCATTTGCCTGGAGCCGTTCCTTCCTTTCAGCATGGATAAACTGCGCGGCTTCCTGAACCTGGAAAAAATGGATTGGGAAAAACTAGGTGAGACTGAATTGTTGCCAACCGGCCATAAGGTAAACAAGCCTGAATTGTTATTCGAAAAAATCGAAGACAATGTAATTGAAGCACAATTGCAAAAACTGGCCGACACCAAAAAAGCCAACGAAATGGCTGAGGCAAAAGCAGCGCCTGCAAAAGAGAACATTGAATTCGACGATTTTGTTAAAATGGATGTTCGTGCCGGAACCGTTATCGAATGCGAGAAAGTAGCCAAAACCAAAAAGCTGCTGAAATTGACAATTGACACAGGAATTGACCAGCGTACTGTTGTTTCGGGAATTGCAGAATATTACCAGCCGGAAGAACTGATTGGGAAACAGGTTTCTATTTTGGTAAACCTTGCACCGAAAAAACTACGTGGAATTGAATCGCAGGGAATGATCCTGTGTGCTGAGAATGCCGATGGAACTCTGTCCATCGTTTCGCCGGACAAAGCGGTTAAAAACGGATCGGAGATTCGATAAGTCTGAAAAACAATTTTATCACCCCTTTGTCTCACCCGAAACTTCGGGATCGACATCTCCCCTTGAGGGGAGAACTGAAGAGGGGTGACGACCGAGAAATATAAGTTTTGTGATAAATAAAGATTAAGATAATAAGTGCCAACATAGCGTTGGCGCTTTTCCGTAAGGTTTCTTGCCGCACTGGCGGGTAGAAAACTTACTCAACATATATAACCGTTCTTGTACGCAGGAACGGTTTTTTTATTTAGACGATCACAAAGAACAACACCACCAAAATCAGTAGCATAAACAGAATAAACTGGTTACGAACAAATAAACCGAGCAGAATTAGAATTTCAACCTCTTCGTTCATGGGTGTTGCCAGTTCAATTGTTCCTTTGTCTTTTGAAATAAATTCGTGCGAAGTAAACGTGACAATCTCAGCACCGTTGTATTTCCAGCTCCAGCGCGACTGCCAGAAGTTTTTTATTTCCAGTTCAAAACGTTTGCCGTTTATCAGCACATCGCTGCGCGGGTTAAACACATTAACCATTACCATGGCCAGCAAAGACTTACTGTTTCCATCGTAAATCTCCAGTTTCGACAGGAAAAACTCACGATTAAGCGTAAAAAAGCGGCCATTAATAATAGCCTGTGCCTTCGCCCCCACCATGCTGTCCCAATTTATATTTCCAACCTTCTCACCGCCTTGCATGATCTCCAGCTTCGACCCAAATATTTGCTTACTCCACTTTAGCTCTTCCATTTCAACCAATTTCGTAATCAGAAACGCAATTTATGAAAAATAGCATGAATTACTTCAATGAAAAAAACAGCTTCATTTCATTTTTACATTCTTTAACGAAAAAACCGGCTCCTTTCGAAGCCGGTTCAAAGTCATGGAAATCTTAACCTAAGTGTCATAGCGTATTTTTGCAATCAAAATCTATTCACCTGATTTCTATTCAGGAATAAGCACTTTATCAATTACATGTATTACTCCGTTTTTCCCTTTAATATCGGCTGCAATTACATTGCTATCGTTAATTTTTACTCCATTTGACAAGTCTATTTTAATCTTCTCGCCATTCAAGGTTTTCACCGAAGTATTCGACAGATCGCTCGACATTACCTTACCCGAAACCACATGGTAAGTTAAAATCGGTGTTAGTTGTTCTGCTGAAAGATCCTCAACGCCTTTCACGCCCAAACTGGCAAACAATGTTTTAAAGGCGTCGTTGGTTGGGGCGAATACCGTAAACGGACCGTCAGCACTTAAAGCTCCTGCCAAATCGGCTTTGGTAACTGCTTCTACCAGAATTGAAAAATCGGGATTTGATACTGCGATCTCAACTACTGTCGACGATGATGTGTTGTCAGCACTTTTTGCTTCTGAATTTACTGTCAGACCAAAAGTGATTACTGCCACAAGGGCGATCGAAAAAATTTGTTTTACTGTTTTCATGATGTTTAATTTTAAAAGTTAAAAATGTTTTCTGTTTTCGTTCTCTGAAATTGTTTTCTTGTTCTCATTTTGTTTAACTATCAACAAGACAATCTTAAACACTTTTTGTTTATTTTTTTTATCTGATTATTAAACATTAATAATGACAACAGCACTCATACCCCAATAATCACAGCACTTTTGTAGTATTTGTTAATTTTTGTTAATTCAATTTGTTTTAGAAACAAACAAGACTATGGTGAATAGCCGAATAATTTTGAAAGAGCCAATAAGACCCTGTACCGCTCAAGAAAAGTCAGGTAAAGCGGGGCTGTGGTAATAGAATGATTTTAACTTGCTCCAAATTGACATTTATCACAGAAGATCTTGATATTCAAATGGCAACTGCTTTTTATCATAGTAAAACAGTAGGATAATTCGATCAATTCTCTTAATTTTAAACTGACACGATCTGAAAACAAAATGATAGCCGGCCAAGAAGCTTGGTTTCTATCAATTATACTGCCTGAGAGCTGTTTGTATTCTTCGTAACCTGACATTTTTGGACCATGCAAAAGGACAAATCCGATTTCCTGGAAATTGAACTCCTCAGAAAAGATATTTTTGTCCTAACCCAACGTTTAAACCGTGTTGAAACCAAACTGGAAGAACTGCAAACAAAAGGGGATTCGAGCAACAAGAATGTCCCTGTTGAACAAGTTGAAGATTTTGATGTACAATTTTCTTTCAAAGAAAAAGGCTCCATAGAGTTTGGAGTTGGAGAATCAGGAATGGCCTGGTTAGGCAACATTGTACTTTTTATTGGTATTACCTTTCTTGGTTCATACATTCAAAATACGGGCTCAGCAATTCTTTCTTCGTTTGTAGGATTTGTTGCTGTGACAGGATTATATATAAGTTCATGGCTTACGCGCCGTTCTTACTCATTTCTTTCAAAACTATTTGCTTTTAACGGCCACTTACTGATCTTTTATTTCACCCTGCGTCTGCATTTTTTTCAGGAAAATCCATTAATAAAAAGCGAGACTTTCGGCCTGATCCTTTTGTTTCTGGTGAGCTATTCGTTGTTGTACATTTCATACCAGAAACAATCAAAGATAATGTCGGCCATCGTTCTTATCATGTTGCTGTTTTGCGGAATTTTAGGAAAAGAAGTAAGTATTGTATCGGGAGTAACTTTACTTGTTGCAATTATTTCTATGTTTTTATACTACCGCTTTGGGTGGCTGAAACTTACATTTGCATTCATTTTCCTGGTTTATCTCGCCCATGTAAATTGGCTGATCAACAACCCGGTACTGGGCAATAATCCTGAATTTATTCCCTCACCAGGTTTCGGTTACTGGTTTTTTATTCTAAGCTGGTTTAGTTTCTCCATGCTGGCACTCATTCCTCGCAAAGAAACAAATTCAAACGAATTTGTTATTGCTTCGGTGGTATGGAACGGACTTGGTTTTATCGTAATTCTCGGTCTGATCGTCGTTACCTACTTCACCGAAAATTATATCCCAATATTTGTCCTGCTGACCATTTTCTGCCTCATCTATTCCGTAGTTCTAAAACTATATTCGACATTAACCATCACTGCTCCAATGTACGTGCTCTTTGGATTTTTGTCGTTAAGTGTTGCCATCTATGGCATTTTCGGACTACCCGAATCGCACTCGTTTTTTGCACTCCAAAGTTTGTTGGTTGTGTCGATGGCCTTGTGGTACCGCTCGAGATTTATTGTGATAATGAACACGCTCCTTTTTCTGACATTACTTTCGGTTTACCTTTCGCAAAATGAAAGCCAAAACCAGATTAACCTGTCGTATATGCTTGTGGCTTTTGTGTCGGCGCGCATAATCAATTGGAAAAAGGAACGCCTCAACATTAAAACAGAAATGGTTCGCAACCTTTATCTGCTGACAGGCTTTGTAATGACGCTCGTAACTTTTCACCATTTATTCCCCGTATCATACAATACCGCGTCGTGGATTTTTGCAGCAGTACTTTTCTTCATCGTAAGCCTGCTGCTAAAAAGAAAAAAATACCGCTGGCTGGCTATCGCATCGCTTGTTGCTTCGGCCATTCGACTGTTATTCGTCGACATGAAAAACGTAAATATCGGATACCGTGTTCTCATATTTCTTGCTCTGGCTATTATTTCGATTACGGTATCCATCTTATACACAAAATACTATAGCAAAAAGAAGGAAGACCTGGAATGATTCCTTCCCTGAGAATAAAATTCGCAACTGACTAATCAAACAAATATGAAGCTCAAAAAAAATCAAAATGGTCCATTACTCCTCATGGTTCTGGGACTATTTATTTTCTGGTACAGTTGTTCAAATCAATCCTCTGATGCTGACAACCCGGAAATAAATTATTCTACAGAACAAAGCACAGTTAAAACAGCCAACATCACAGAAATTGCCGTTGAAGCCCCCCCATTAACCGATGGCATTTTCCCTTGCAATGATTGTCATTCGGAGATAGAACCCAATCCGGACAGAAGAGAATTGGTAGATATGCACGATGATATTACTGCAATGTTTAACCATGATAGTAAAAACCGATGGTGTCTGGATTGCCACGACCTTAACAACCGCGATTCGCTTCGTTTAGCCAGTGGACAATTACTGGATTTTAAAGAATCGTACAAATTGTGCGGACAGTGCCATGGATTAAAACTTCGTGACTGGAAAGTAGGAGTACACGGCAAAAGAACCGGCGAATGGAACGGGAAAAAGGAATATTTGCTTTGTGTGCATTGTCATAATCCGCATGCGCCAAAATTTGAGCCACTAACACCGGAGCCCCCGCCGGTAATGCAGGAAAGTATTAGCTACATGAACCTTAAAGTGAACGACGATGAAACAGAATAAATCAAGACGGTCTTTCCTGAAAAATATATCCCTTGCTTCACTGGCTACACTTACCGCTACCGGATGTAACATGAAAGAACTGGAGGAATTTTTCCAGCGAAACTTCAGAACATTGTCAGATAAGGAGAAGGAAGACATCATCAGGAATTTGGAGCAGAAATACATAGAGAAATACAACAAGGAGTTTCAGGTTTCGGCAGAACCGGCAATGGAGCAGGTTGAATTTGCTTATGGACTCGATTTATCAAGATGTATCGGTTGCCGCAAATGTGTTTATGCCTGTGTCGGCGAAAACAATCAATCGCGGTCGCCACAAATTCACTGGATTCAGGTGCTTCAAATGGAAAAGGAAAAAGGAGTTGATTTTGCCCATTCCGATGTGCATTACAACCCGGAGAAGGTTCCTGAGAAAGGACACTTTTATCTGCCTGTTGCCTGCCAGCAATGCCGCACTCCGCAGTGTACAACCGTTTGCCCGGTAAAAGCAACCTGGCAGGAACCCGATGGAATTGTTGTAATCGATTATAATTGGTGTATTGGATGCCGGTATTGTATGGCAGCCTGCCCATACGGAGCGCGACACTTTAACTGGGGCGAACCGGAAATACCCGAAGAAGAACTCAATACCGACATGCACTATTTGGGAAATCGCCCAAGGGTAAAAGGTGTAGTTGAAAAATGTACTTTCTGTATTCAGCGAGTACGAAAAGGCAAATATCCGTCGTGTGTTGAAATTTGTCCGGTTGGAGCCCGCAAATTCGGGAATCTGCTCGATCCGGAAAGTGAGATCAGATACATACTCGAAAACAAACGGGTACTGGTGCTTAAAGAAGAGTTGAACACACAGCCGCGGTTTTACTATTTCTTCGGCGTTTAACACGTTTCTGCAAGCTATTAAAAAAAGAATTTAAGGAATAACTAAGAATTTTCGCTATGAATTTTATTCGCTTTATAAACGGGAGTGTCAAATTAATCCTAAAAGGATCCAAGGCTTATTACACCTGGTTGTTCTTTCTTATTGCACTGGTACTTTGGGGAGCATTTGGTTATGCTGATCAGCTGAAAGACGGCCTGATTACAACAAATATGCGCGATTCCGTTTCGTGGGCCTTTTATATTGGCAACTTCACGTTTCTGGTGGGAATTGCAGCTGCCGCAATTATGCTTGTAATTCCGGCATACATTTACAACTGGAAACCCATAAAAGAAATCGTGATTTTTGGAGAATTACTCGCTGTTTGTGCAGTAATTATGTGTATTGCATTTATTGTTGTCGACATTGGAAATCCCCTGCGTTTCTGGCACATGCTTCCACTGCTGGGCACCATGAACTTTCCTTATTCAATGCTCTCGTGGGACTTTTTCTTCCTGCTCGCCTACCTTATTGTTAACCTCACCGTAGTTACACATCTCTTGTATTCCATTTTCTACAAAAAACCCTACAATAAAAAAATGGTACAGATCATCGTGCTAATTAGTATTCCTATGGCCGTTGGAATTCATACGGTAACTGCATTTTTATACAATGCTTTGCCTGCCCGCCCGTTTTGGAACAGCGCCTTGCTGGCACCAAGGTTTTTAGCCTCTGCGTTCTGTTCGGGACCGGCCATACTTATTATTCTATTTCAGATACTCCGTAAAATCACCAAGTTCGAAATTCAAGACAAAGCAATCTGGACCATCGCCGAGTTGATGGTATATTCCATGTTTATCTATTTGTTTTTCACCATTGCCGAACTCTTTAAAGAGTTCTATTCGGGTACTGAACACCTGTTGTATTGGAAATACCTGCTATTCGGAATTGACGACTCGAAAGAAATTGTGCCTTACAGTTGGTCATCCATAACGATGGGATTTATAGCCTTTGTGCTCTTCCTTATCCCCAAAACCCGCAAAAATTTTGTGACGCTAAATATTGGAGCTGTGTTAATTTACGCCAGTGTGTACGTTGAAAAAGGAATTGCCCTGATTATCCCCGGATTTACTCCAGATGTTTTGGGCCAAATTTACGTTTACACACCTTCGATGACGGAAATCAGAACGGCAGCAATGATCTTTTCGCTGGGATTTTTACTGTTTACATTTCTGGTAAAAATTGCCATTGCCATTGTTTTTGAGAATTATAACATATCTGACATTAGCAAAAAAGAAACGCATTTAATTCGGGAAATACCAACGACATAGAAATACAATTTATTTACATTTCGCACGCATAAAGTCTGTATTTATACATTTACAGACTGCTTTTTTTAACCTAAAAATTGAGAACAAAATGTTTATAGTTTAAGCAAACCTTAAGCCCAAACGATCATTAACATGATTTTTGTTAACATTAGTCAAAAACCATAGTGATATTGAGGTGCGTACATTTAAAACCCCTAATTTTGCGACTCGATTTTCAATAACAATTTTCAACATGGCAGATAAAGAGCAAAAACTGTTCACCGATTTTGCACCCATCACAACAGAAGAGTGGGAAGCAAAAATTAATGCCGATTTAAAAGGCAAAGACTACGAGCGCTCTCTCGTTTGGAAAACTTACGAGGGATTCAAAGTACGCCCGTATTACCGTCAGGAAAACCTTGCAGGAAAAGACTACCTGGAAAACTTACCGGGAGAATTTCCATATGTGCGGGGAAACAATAAAACCAACAACGATTGGTTCATTCGTCAAAACATCTTTGTTACCGATTTTGAAGAAGCTAACAAAAAAGCTTTAGAAGTTCTTGGAAAAGGTATTACTTCATTGGGATTCCTTTTCAGCGAATGTGGTTCGGTTACCAAGGAAAGCCTGGGAGTGTTGCTAAAAGACATTTGTCTGGAAGCAGCCGAAGTTAACCTGGTTTGCCCTTGCGATAACAACCACTGCGCTGAAGCTTTTGCAGCTTACGTGGCAGAAGGAAGCTGGGATAACGATAAAGTGATCGCTTCGGCATCACTCGATCCTATCGGAACTTTCACTTTAAAAGGTAAAATTGAAGAAGATGCAGTAGCAAAACTGGTTCCGGCTGTAGAGGCTGCAAAAGCCGTTAAGAATTTCCGCGTAATTGGCGTTCACGGAAAATTCTTCGCAAACAGCGGATCATCTATCGCTCAGGAGTTGGCGTTCGCGCTGGCACAGGGAGCTGAGTACTTAACACAACTCACCGAAGCCGGTGTTAGTGCTGACGATGCAGCTAAAGCGATTAAATTCAACATGGGTATCAGCAACAACTATTTTATGGAAATAGCCAAGTTGCGTGCCGGCCGACTTTTATGGTCGAAAATTGTTGAAGCTTACGGACCGGAGTGCAAATGTTCGGCAAAAATGATCGTTCACAGCGAAACTAACCGTTTCAACAAAACGGTTTACGATCCGTATGTAAACATGCTGCGTACACAAACCGAAGCGATGTCGGCCACTTTGGGTGGTGCACACTCGGTTACTGTACTTCCTTTTAACGCTATTTACGAAGAAACTACTCCATTCTCGGAGCGTATCGCTCGTAACCAGCAAATCCTGTTAAAAGAAGAATCGCATTTCGATAAGATTGCCGATCCTTCAGCAGGTTCGTACTACATTGAAACACTTACTGAAGCGTTGGCCGACCAGGCCTGGGAACTTTTCCTTGCTGTTCAGGAAAAAGGTGGTTTCATTGCGGCGTTCAAAGAAGGTTTTGTTCAGGCAGAGGTAAAAGCAATGGCTGCTGACCGTGATAAAAAAATCGCACAGCGTCGTGAAAACCTGTTAGGAACCAACCAGTTCCCTAACTTCACTGAGAACATGAAAGCTGATTTCGACGGTTCGTTGTTCGAAGCGGTTGATCTGGCTGAAGAAGGTGCTGAAGTGGAAACACTGAAACCTTACCGCGGTGCTCAACCATTTGAAGCATTGCGCTACACAACCGACATGTACTCGCGCGAAAACAAACGCCCACTGGCATTTATGCTTACCATGGGTAACCTTGCTTTCCGCAAAGCGCGTGCACAGTTCAGCTGTAATTTCTTTGCAGTTGCCGGTTTCGATGTACAGGATAATAACGGATTCGCAACAGTTGAAGAAGGTGTTGCTGCAGCAAAAGCAGCAGGCGCCGACATTGTTGTAGTTTGTAGTTCGGATGATGAGTATGCTGAGATTGTTCCTGCAATTGCAGAGCAATTGGGTGAAGAAATTTTGGTGGTTGCAGGTGCTCCTGCTTGTGCAGACGAGTTGAAAGCAAAAGGCATCACAAACTTCATTCATGTAAAAAGCAATATTTTGGAAGAACTGAAGGGATATCAAGACAAGTTGGGAATCTAAAAAAAGCAGTACAATGAAACCGAATTTTAAAGATATAAATATCAAAGCAGCGGCGGCACAGAAAGACCTGGCCGACTGGACTGCAAAAAATAACATTAAAAAAGACTGGGTAACACCGGAGCAGATTCCTGTAAAACCGGTTTACACCAAAGAAGACCTTGAAGGAATGGAGCACCTGAACTATGCAGCAGGTTTGGCACCTTACCTTCGCGGACCTTACTCGGCAATGTACGCTATGCGTCCCTGGACAATTCGTCAGTACGCTGGTTTCTCAACTGCCGAAGAATCAAATGCATTCTACCGTCGTAACTTAGCGGCCGGTCAGAAAGGTTTGTCAGTGGCATTCGACCTTGCTACACACCGTGGATACGACTCTGATCACGAACGTGTGATTGGTGACGTTGGTAAAGCAGGTGTGGCTATCGACTCTATCCTGGATATGAAGATCCTTTTCGACCAGATTCCTTTGGATAAAATGTCGGTATCGATGACCATGAACGGCGCTGTTCTTCCTGTATTGGCATTCTACATCGTTACAGGTTTGGAACAAGGCGCTACTCTGGATCAACTTTCAGGAACAATTCAGAACGATATTCTGAAAGAATTTATGGTGCGTAACACATACATTTACCCACCTGAGTTCTCGATGAAAATTATTGCCGACATTTTTGAGTATACTTCTCAAAACATGCCGAAATTCAACTCGATCTCAATTTCGGGTTACCACATGCAGGAAGCAGGTGCAACTGCCGACATTGAAATGGCTTACACGCTTGCCGACGGATTGGATTACTTACGTACAGGTGTTAAAGCTGGTTTGGATATCGATGCTTTTGCTCCACGTTTGTCGTTCTTCTGGGCAATTGGTATGAACCACTTTATGGAGATTGCAAAAATGCGTGCTGCTCGTATGATTTGGGCGAAACTGGTTAAACAATTTAACCCGAAAAACCCAAAATCGATGGCATTGCGTACACACTCGCAAACTTCAGGTTGGTCGTTAACTGAGCAGGATCCTTTCAACAACGTTGGTCGTACAGCAATTGAGGCAATGGCATCAACATTGGGTGGAACTCAAAGTTTGCACACAAACGCATTGGACGAAGCGATTGCTTTACCAACCGATTTCTCTGCACGTATTGCACGTAACACTCAGTTGTACATCCAACAGGAAACTGAAATTTGTCGTTCGGCCGATCCATGGGCAGGTTCGTACTACGTTGAAGCATTAACGCACGAACTGGCACAAAAAGCATGGGCGCTTATCGAGGAAGTTGAAAAACTGGGTGGTATGGCCAAAGCAATTGAAACAGGTGTTCCAAAGATGCGTATCGAAGAAGCTGCAGCACGTGCACAAGGACGTATTGATGGTGGATCACAAACAATTGTAGGTATTAACAAATACCGTTTGGAGAAAGAAGATCCGATCGACATTCTAGATATCGACAACACTGCAGTTCGTAAATCGCAAATCGAGCGTTTGGAAAAACTGCGTGCTGAGCGTAACGAAGAAGACGTACAAAAAGCGTTGGCGGCAATTACAAAAGCTGCCGAAACAGGCGAAGGCAACTTGTTGGCTTTGTCGGTTGAAGCCGCTAAAAAACGTGCTTCGTTAGGTGAAATTTCAGACGCTTGCGAAAAAATCGCAGGACGTTACAAAGCAGTAATCAGAACTATTGAAGGCGTGTATAAAGCAGAAGCACAAGACAAGTCGGAGTTCCAGGAAGCTCAGGCTTTAGCGAAGAAATTCGCAGAAATGGAAGGTCGTCAGCCACGTATTATGATCGCCAAAATGGGTCAGGACGGACACGACCGTGGTGCAAAAGTTGTTGCTACCGGGTACGCCGACCTTGGTTTCGACGTGGACATGGGACCATTATTCCAGACTCCGGAAGAAAGTGCTAAACAAGCCGTTGAAAACGACGTGCACGTTGTAGGTGTTTCTTCACTGGCAGCCGGTCATAAAACACTGGTTCCTGCCATTATTGCTGAGCTGAAAAAACTGGGTCGCGACGATATTATGGTTATCTGTGGAGGAGTTATTCCTGCACAAGATTACCAATACTTGTACGATGCAGGTGCAGTTGCAATTTTTGGCCCTGGTACCAGCGTTGCAGGTGCTGGTAAAAAAATCCTTGAGATTTTGATCGAAGCTTATAAAGAAGACTAAGGGATTCGCGGTTTTCAACCGCGAGCACGGAGGTTACAAACCTCCCAACCCGTTAAGATATAAAGCCGGTTCCGTTTGGGACCGGCTTTTATTTTGCCTGAAATATCCAACCCGTACCGGGTTGTGTTCGCAACATCTTACGTTGTTGCTACTAAAATCGAACGCATACTGCGTTCATTTTCTTTTCGGTAGATTAATTCAATTGAATAAACTCGGTACGAGTTTGATTTTAATAGCAACAGTATCAATAGCAATCCTTAAAAAGAATCCGGTACGGATTTGATTATAGTAATAGCTCCAAATTACAACGGCAAAACCAAAACCCGGTACGGGTTTGATATACCACCGGCTAATCAAAAAATTCAAACAGATAACTGGTATCGAAATCCACCTCAAACTTCTTCAGGAAGTCAAGATATTCCTCCCGAAATGTTTTCTTTCGATGATGTTCCTTCTGATTCAAAATGTAATTCACCACCCTATCAATCTGCGATTTGCTGTATGAAAAACAACCATACCCCGCCTGCCATTGAAACTTCCCCGGAAACCAATTCTTATCGTTTATAAAATTCGACGATGCACGTTTTATTTCTTTAATTGTTTCCGATGGTGAATGCTTTGGATTGAAACTCATAAAAACATGAACATGGTCGGGCATTCCGTTAACAGCGTAACTTTTATGCCCCATCGAATTGATTAATCCGGCAATAAACGGGAAGACTTCTTTTTGATAATCTGGTTGAATCAAAGCCTCTCTGAATTTAACTGCAAAAACAAATTGAATATAGATTTGGGTGTAAGTGCCTGGTGACATTTTTCTTTTAAAGGTACAAAACTGAACATGAAATATCCAACCCCTGTCTGCCGACAGGCAGGCGTACCGGGTTGCGTTTGCAACATTTTACAATGTTGCTATTATAATCGAACGCATACTGCGTTCTTTTTCATTGCATTCTAATTCTTTCAATTAATTTAAAACTCGGTACGTGTTTGATTATAGTAACAACACCAACCACAATCCAAAAAAAGAATCCGGTACGGATTCGATTAAAAGAATAGCACACAAAAAGATGCAAAACAAAAAATACATCGAGCGATTTATCACAAAACTCAACATTGGCTTACAATAATGACATCAATCAGCTCGCAAAAATGAAATTATGCTACTTTTACCGACACAATTAAGTCATAATTAAAATCATCTACAATGAGAAAAAAGCTCTGTTCTATTTTACTATTTCTGTTCAGTATTAGTAGTGCATTCGCACAATACACACCGTATTACCAGTACACCTTGCTGCCTCCCGAAGTGATGGATGAAATCATCGGGGAATCATCAGGCGAAACGGCAATAAATCATGTCATTGAAATGGTTGGTTATCAACGCAACCGTCCTGCAAGCGAATATGATTCAGCATACTTCCGCGAAGGCAAATATGTGTTAGACAAATTAAATGAATATGGAATTGCCGGGGCAAAAATCGAACGTTTCGACGGCGGTGAAACCTGGGACGGAATAAAAGGCGAACTATGGGAAGTAGAACCGGGAAGAATAAAACTGGCCGATTATAAAGACATTGCACTTTCGTTGGCAGAAGGAAGCAAACCAACCGATGTAACAGCCGAATTGATTTGGGTAGAAGAAGGTCTGGAAAACGACTTTGAAGGATTGGATGTAAAAGGCAAAATTGTCGTAACATCAGGAACCGTTAGTAGGGTGCATAATACAGCTGTAGATAAAGGTGCTCTTGGTGTTGTTGCCTTTGGCTCGAGCCGCGAGCTAACTGCTCCACTTGCTATTCCTGCAAGTGGAATCAGAGGCGAAAACGCAACTTTTGGTTTTTACCTCACACCACGTGAAGGTTACAAATTGCGCGACCGTTTGATTCATGGCGAAAAAATTAAAGTACATGCTGTTGTCGAGTCGCAAATGTTGCCCTATGATTTGCAGGTTCCAACCTGCGTTATTCCGGGTTTCGATCCTGACGCCGGCGAAGTTATTCTTTCAGCACACATTTTCGAAGGTTATACCAAACAGGGAGCCAACGACAACGTTTCGGGCGGTGCGGCCATTCTTGAAGTGGCTCGCATTATAAACCAGTTGGTTGCCGACGGTCGTATTCCACAGCCAAAAAGAAGCATCCGTTTTATTTGGGTACCTGAATTCTCGGGAACAATTCCATGGGTAAGTGCGCATGCAGATATTATGGAACAAACGCTTTGTAACATCAACCTCGACATGGTTGGACTGCATCTGAAAAGCAACAACTCGTTCTTTAGCATGATGCGCACCACGTTTGGGAATCCGCACTACATAAACGATGTAATGGAAAATTACTTTGTATACATGGGCGAAGTAAACCGCGAAATTCTTGCCAACAGGAAAAACAAAAGAATTGCCAACCAGATTATCGCTCCTAGCGGAACCGACGACGCATTCTATTATCAGATCGAGCAACATTACGGATCTTCTGACCACGAAGTTTTCAATAACTGGACAACTCATGTACCGGGAGTTATGCTGATTACCTGGCCTGATATGTATTACCACACTTCGCAGGATACGCCAGATAAACTCGATGCCACACAAATGAAACGTGCAGCAGTTATTTCTGCAGCCGGTGCTTATAACATTGCTTCGGCTGATGAAGAAATGGCCGGATCGATTGCGGAAACTTCATTTACTTACGGATCGAAAAGAATGGGAATTGAATTGGGTCGTGCTTTGGATGAATTGAAATATGCCGATGCTGAATCGTTTGAATCAACTTGTAAAAAAGTAAAAGCCTATCTGGAAACAACTTCCAATAACGAGTTGGCAACACTTCAATCGGTAACAGAACTGGCACCTAACAGTAAAACGCTTGCCACACAATTGGAAACACTATCTGCATCAACGAAACAGCTTTTCGATGCAAACACAGTAGTTCTTGATAATCAAATTACTCTGGCAGCGGCAAAACTTGGTGTTAAAGTTCCTACGTACAAGCTTACAAAACTTGAAAAAGAAGCCAGCGAATTTATTCCTGTTCCTTCTGAAAAAATCAAGGTTGGTGCTTACCGTGTTGAAGGTGCGGTGCGTGAGTTACCAAAAGAAATTCAGGAAAAATATGCATATAAAAACATTGCAAGTACTACCGAACTTTGTACTTTGATAAATGGCAAAAACAGTGCTTTGGATATTAAAAAGATGCTTGATACCGAAAATAAAGAAGCCTCGGATTTGCAAGACATTTTAAATTATTGCGCGTTGCTGAAAGAAGCAGGACTTATTAATTAAATGATTTCATGAAATAGATTCATCGCATGACTCCAAGTCATACGATGAATAAGAATAGTTGAAGCCGGTTCCGAAAGGGGCCGGCTTTTTTATGGAATAAGCAATTAAACGTAGGTTTCAATTCTCGGCTCTGTCTCAACCTCCCATTTTTAAAAAATTTCAAAAAAAATCGGATTCAATGTAACGAATCACCTAATTTCAGGTATTCATTTCAGTTGATTGATTTAAACATTTCGATTTTAAGCTTGAATGACTAAACAACTTAGCGACGAAATACTGATGAAGCACCTGGCGCGCGGCGATAAAAAAGCGGCGGGCAAACTGTACGACAGGTACCATAAAAATGTATATGGCTACTTCGTTAGGATGACTAACGATGCCGAAGTTGCCCGCGACCTGACGCAGAATGTTTTTCTGAAGGTGCTGAAATACAGTCATAGCTGGACAAAAGATAAAGTATTTGCTTACTGGGTGTTCCGCATCGCACGAAATATTTTAATCGATCACTATAACGAATCGAAAAAGTTCTTTAGCGCGGATGATGTAACAAGAGTCGCTGAACTCGATCAGCAGGATTCGGTACGGGCCATGGAGGCTAAAGAGTCGTTTGAATTTGTGCTTGAAGCCATGAACCAATTGTCACCAGCCGACCGGGAACTAATTGAACTAAACCGTTTCCAGGGCTTTTCTTACAAGGAAATTGCACAAACGGTAGCTTCTAACGAAAACGCAGTGAAAGTGAAAACATTCAGGGCGATACAAAAACTAAAAGAGATTTATACGAACATAATGATTGAATAAAATGGATTGCAACGAGGTAAAAATAAATCTTCCGGAATTTATCGACGGAAAGCTCAATAAAAGCACTTCTGATATGGTAAGCAAACATTTGGAGACTTGTGCTTCGTGCAGAGAACTTCATAGAGAATTGAAATCCTTCCTGCAATTTGCCGGTTCGTTTCCTGAACCAGAACCGCCAGCAGGAATGAAAGAAGAATTCATGCAAATGGCTGAATTAGAACGTGAACCGAAAGGAAGAGCAATCAGAATTCCGGCATGGGCAAAAGTTGCCGCCATGGTATTAATAGTGTTCGGGACCTTTGCATCGGGCTACTTTACCGGATCGAAAAACAACGAAGTTGGCGAGTTAAAAGCAGAAATGGGGCAGTTGAAACAAGATGTAATGCTGGCCGGTTTGCGCGATTATTCGGGGCCACAAAAGATACAGGCTGTTTATGATATTCAATCATCGGGACAGGCAAGCGAAACATTTGTGGATGCACTTGTTCATACCATGAACAGCGATAAAAATGTAAACGTCCGACTGGCAGCAATCAGCGCACTGTCGGAAATGATGGACAAAAACGAGGCGATAAAAACAGAACTTATAAAATCCTTGTCGGTACAGGATAATCCACTGCTACAGATTTCGCTCATCCAGGTGCTGACAGAATCAGGTGTGAAAGAAGCCAAAGATGAAATAGAGTCGATTTCGAACGATGAAAACACCGACCAGCATGTTAAGGAATACGCAAACAGTATGATTAAAACCATAATATAATCCGAAGCAAGGTTTAATGCCGGCAAACCAGTTTTCGGAAACATTCAGGAATTATTAAAACCAATTGTGAAACAGCCAGATGAACACTTTGTGAAAAGAAAACAGAAGGCAAATAATTAAAAATTAAGAAGATGAAAAGAGTAATATATTTAGCAGCAGCACTTATTTTTCCCTTGCTGACTTTTGCGCAGGGAAATAAATATGAGTACACACCAAAGGTGAAAAACCGCGTGGAAATTAAAGATGTTCTGGGAGAAATTACACTGAAAAATGCCAGTGGAGATGCCATTGTTATTGAGTCGGATTTTGATATGGAGAAACCCGAACGTGCCGACGGATTGAAACTTTTGGGTGCACAGGAAGACAACACTTACCTTGGGATTAGCGTGACAGAGGAGAACGGAGTTGTAAGTATTTCGGGTGTTACCAACAAGGTGAAGGATTTCGCCTACACCATTTCAATTCCGCAGGGAGTCGCGGTAAGTCTGGATTACCACAGCCCGTTTGCAAGTTCCGATATTGAAGTAGATTCTTACAAAGGAAGTTTTGAAATTAAAACACTAACAGCAGCTGTAAAACTGAATAACTGTGAAGGACCTTTTACAGTAAGTTCAACCAGTGGCGATATTGAAGCGGTATTCAGCAGTCTCAACCAAACCGAACCGACTTCTCTGGCTTCCGTTAGCGGATTTATTGATGTTACGGTTCCTGCTGCCAGCAAAGCAACTTTCGAAGTTAACAACGTAACCGGGAACATTTATAACAATCTCGATCTTAAAAGTGAAGCGGGTGAAGATGATGACTCAAGAGCCGACGGTTTGGGTGCCATCAAACACCGTAACCACAGCAGTTACACCTTGAACGGTGGCGGACAGAAGTTGATTTTGAGAGCAGTTTCAGGCAATATTTACCTACGCAAAAAGTAAGAAGCCATGAAAAAAGCAGTACTAATTACAGCCCTTCTTTTAGGAGTGGCCACGGTGGGGTTTTCCCAGAAAGTTGTCGACAAAAAGATAGAAACAGAAGGAAAGAAAACAGAACTGAAACTGGATTTTGCCGATAATATCAGGATTGAAGCCTGGGATAAAAACTACGTTGAATTCCATTCAACTGCCAATATCGACGACAATCAATACAACGATTTTTATGAGATAAGCGTGAGCGAAACATCTGGAAAAGCTGAAATTATTGAGAAAATTGACTTCGACGGAATTAAAGAAAAAGTGGGCAAGAAAGAGCTTTGTAATTTTGAAATGGACATCGAATATTCGGTAAAAGTTCCGAAGAACCTCAACTTTAGTGTGAAAACCATTGCGGGAGAAATTGAATTGATCGCCTGCGAAGGAAAAATGGATGTAAATTCCATCAGTGGATTTATCGATTATTCCATCCCGAAAAATCTGGATGCACAGCTGAACCTGTCAACGGTAACCGGCGATGTTTATTCAAACGTTCGTTTTGAGAGCGGTGATGCGGATGAAATCTCGTGGGTTGGCACCAATCGTAAACTGACTTTAAACGGAGGAGATAAGGATATCAAACTTAAAACAGTAAGTGGCGACATCTATTTGAGAAAATATTAACGACCTTAAGAATATATAAGTATTCAGGTAGCCGGTATCCTTTGGGACCGGCTTCTTTGTGTAATATTTTTAATGCCGGAGAAAACAACACAAAAAAAGCGAATCCTTCAGGATTCGCTTTACCAAAACTAACTAATCTAACTACCTAAACTTATGAAAATATTATTTGAGAGCAATGCCGTATTCATATACTCCGTTGTCGCTTACCAATACAGCCTCGTAACTTCCTTTCTTCAATTTCGAAAGATCGACGGCATGATTAACGGCAAATGCCGATCCCAGCTCATCCTCATGGATCAAACGATTACTTTGCTCGTCGAACACATACAACTTAACATCTCCTGCTGCATGATTCAGATACGAGATTTGCAATTTATCATTACTGTATCCAAAATACGGATCAACTTGTTTTACCTGATCTACCACTTTAACATCACCATTTTCAACGGCAAGAGTAGTTGTATTACGCTCATTGTCGAGTTTAACCGTAAGGAGATATTCCCCATTGCTAAGTCGCGAAAAATCGTAGGTATTCAAAACCACTTTCAGCGGCTGCTGAATTTGTTTGTAGTAAACAATATCGTTGCTGCTATTGCGGATTTCCATTTCGAATTGAGCTTCCACCGCATTAGTAACACGAACATGTGCTTCCGCACCTTCACCTGCTGTAACTTTCACGTTCAGATTCCCTGTCGCCATAACTGCTCCCGCCATAATTACGAGAGCTACGGTAAAAAGAACTTTGTTTAACTGTTTCATAACTACACTATTTAACTATTAATAATTATTTTCTAAAGCTATTGACAGCAATATATGGAGAAAGTTTAATTAAAAGCTGTTAATTCATTGTTAAGGATCTTTATGTGTTTTATTATCAAGAAGTAAGGCTCGTGTTAATACCATGTTAAGTCCAAAAAAGAGGATTTAATCACCATTTCCTTAACCACAGAAATTACCGTTTATTCCCCAAAACCTACCGCTTATTCCTCAAAACCTACCGCTTATTAATTATCTCGAACTTTATTCCAATTAATCCTATCTTTGTTCAACCATGACAAAGTACAATGCCATTATCATTGATGACGAGGCAAATGTGCAGGAAGCATTAAAAATATTACTTCAGCGCAACTGTCCGAACGTTAATATTTGCGCAACGGCAGGTTCTGCCGGCCAGGGACGTGAGTTATTAAAAAAATGGGATGTACAGTTGATCTTTCTCGACATTTCGATGCCCGGTGAAAATGGATTCGATTTTTTGGCCAGTATCCCAAAAGAAGATTATGCCATTATTTTTACCACTGCATATGAGGAATACGCGTTGCGGGCAATAAAAACCAATGCCATTGATTACCTGCTGAAACCCATCAATCCCGATGAGTTAAAAGATGCCGTATCAAAGGCCTCTTCTCATCTTGATTTGCGTCTGCATCATAAGGAAATACAGAAGACCTATGAAGAGTCGTTAAACAATCTTACCATTCAGGCGCACGACGGTTTTCAATATGCTCCTAAAATTACGGTGATCGAGAAATTCGGATTTCAGATTATTGAAGTTGATAAGATCAGATACATCGAAGCCGACGGCTCCTACTGTGTTATTCATTTATCAGGTTTACAAAAAGTTGTGTCAAGCAAAACTGTTGGAGAAATAGAAAAGGTTCTTGATCCTTCGGTTTTTATCCGCATACATAAATCAACATTATTAAACATAAGTTATCTGCGCGGTTTTTCAAGTTTTGAAGGAAATTTTGCTATTTTAGATGATGATACCCACTTGGTTATATCGCGAAGAAAGTACAACGAGTTTAAAGATGCTGTTGACAACTTTTCTAAATCTATCGATTAGTGAATAAACGCCTTCTGATATCAATCTTTACCTTATTCATCGCTCCAATCGTTTTTGGGCAAAACCCTTTAATTACCAACTACACCATTGCCGACGGGCTGCCAAGCAACAAGATATTTTGCGTATTACAGGATAACGACGGATTTATGTGGTTTGGCACCAATGCAGGTGTTATTCGTTCTGATGGCAACTATTATAAGCATTACACGACAAAAGATGGACTAAGTTATAACAGCACTGTTCGGATGAAAGAAGACATGGAAGGAAGAATATGGTGCCTAAACACTGATGGCTCAGTAAACTATATTTCGAACAACCAAGTTTTTAACGAGTCGAACACACCTTTTCTTGGTGAAATAAAAACGAACTTTTATTACTACGATTTTTACCAGGATAGAGATTCTACAATTTATCTATTTAACGGAGAAGGCGGTGTTAGTATCATTAAAGGCAATAAATATCTGGATTTTACTTCGACCTATTCTGATGGTTCTCTTATATTCAACATCAGCAAAAGTGAGAACAATAATTTTATATTTTGGGAAAACAAGCGAATTGTGGAAAGATCTCCGATTGACAAAATCGTTGCAGTACACCCACTCGACTTTATTATCAAAAGAGTAATTTCTCTTGAAGACGGGCACTCCTACGTATGCGACCTGACCGGCAATATACACTTATATAAAGGCACTGAATTACAAGTTAGAGATTATATAAAAACAGATTCAGAAAACATCAACGACATTCTTGTTACAGGCGAATACACCTGGGTTTCAACCTTTGATAACGGACTATATTGTTTCGAAAAAGACAGTTTGATATTCCATCAAAAATTATTAAAAATCCAAAACCTGGTTTTGGATGATTATGGTAACATATGGACCGGTTCAAATTCTTATGGTGTTTTTAAAATCAATACCAATATCTTAAAGTATCCTACAATAAGCAACGATAGGTTTAATGGCAAAGCAGTTAGGGGTATTGCCGCATCGAATGATAATTTTATTTGGCTTACCAATGGCGAATCAATCTACGCTTTAAACGAAGGGGAACTGTTTGAGCGGCAACTGCCTTTTGGCCAGAATATATTAGACAAACTTTACCAGTTACCCGATAATACATTACTCATCAGCGGAACCAATACTCCCCTGTATTTCACAAAAAATATTACAGTCGATAAAAAGGACAACAATATCACATTCGATAAACCCGAAAGAACACCCATTCAGATTAAAAAATTCATACCCGACGTTGTCCATTCGAAAGTTTACTTCTATTTAAATGATGACCTGTTTTTTCTTGAACATGAAAAAAATTTCGTACAACATCGGTTAAATTCTGATTGGGGGCGTATACGAAACGCCTTTATGAATTACAGAAATGATTTTGTAATAAATGGCAGCAGTAACTATGTTATTGCAGACAATAAAGTTGATACGGAAACTGTTTATAGCCAGTTTAATGGTAAATGGATTGTATCGAACGCAACACTCGATTCTACAAGTGAAGTACTTCAGATTGAAGACGCTGATGATACCGAGCTGATGTTAATCCGAAATGAAGAATCATTCAACTTACTGCCAGATTTAACAAACCTCATCGACCTAAAGCTGGAAGACCTGATAAGCTATAAAAACACGCTTTTTTTATTTACTGTAAAAACAGTCTATTTTATTTCCGATCCATTAAATGCAATAAGTGGTGACGCTGTTGATATCAACCGGCTAAACATCGAATTCAACAATATCAATAACCTGTTTTGCCACGATGATAAATTATATGTTGCTTCAGATGATGGCCTCACAATAATTCCGGTAAGCGAATGTGAAAATACCGATCCGGTGCCAACAAAACCTTATGTATCAAAGGTATTATTAGATGATGAGGAAGTGTCACTCAATGAGGAAGGAATAAGTTATAGAAACAAAGACCGGCTTAATATTGAATTTTCCAGTCTAAACTTTTCATCGTCACCTGCGAATTACGCATACATGCTTGAAGGTGTAAATAACGATTGGATTACAGGAACCGCCAACCAGGTGGTTTACCTCAACCTAAAACCGGGCGAATACACATTTAAGTTAAAATCCCGCAAAAACATGGAACCTTACAGCGAGGTTATTGAACTTCCTATTGTTGTAGTCCCCACCTTTTACCAACTTCTTATAACAAAAATAGTAGCCATCCTAATTTTACTTTTCCTGGGATTTCTTGTTGTCCGAAGTTATTATCGCCGCCAACTCCTTGTGCGTGAAAAAGACAACCAGTTGGTAACACTCGAAAACCGGGCGCTACAATCGATGATGAACCCGCATTTTATTTTTAATTCATTGGGATCGATACAGAAATTCTTGTTGCAAAATAAGGCGGAAGAAGCCGGAACCTATCTCTCTCAATTTGCCAGGCTGATACGTCAAACCATGAACTCAATTAAATCGAACTCGGTACTGCTGGAAGACGAGGTAGACCGGTTAAGAAATTATATTGAGCTGGAGAGAGTGAGGATGGAAAATCGGTTTGAGTTCGCAATCGTAATTGACCAGAAACTGGAAGAAGATGATTATAATATTCCATCGATGATTGTTCAGCCATTTGTTGAAAATGCAATCTGGCACGGCATTTCTCAGCTCGAAAACAATGGAAAAATAACGATCCGCTTTAATTACTTAAACGAAAAAAGTCTGGAGATTGTAATAGAAGATAATGGTATCGGTTTCGAAAAATCAAAAGCTTTTTCGAGAACAAAAGACCATTTAAATATGGCTTCTACCCTTACGCAAAAGAGAATTCAGTTAATTGGCGAGAAGTACCGTATTAAAACGAAAATCGAATACGAAGAGTTATATCCGGGTGAGGTAAATCCGGGAGCAAAAATTACACTTTTGGTTCCAATTGTGAATTAGGCAAAAACCGTTTATTACTTAAAACCTACCGTTTATTACTCAAAACCTACCGTTTATAAATTACCTAAAATAGTTTAAAAGCAATTTAGTAATATTGATCTGTCATTAAAAGATTGTTCTTTTCATATTGAAATATAAAAACAAGAAGAATTACCTCCCCACATTCTCTTCCTTGTTATAAGCTAAAAAAAGGTTAAACACACCACGTTTTTTCTACAAAAAAACACAAACTGTCCTTCACTGTCCCTGAAAGCATAGCTAATGGTTAAATCAAAAAGCAAAAACAAGGAATTTTAAGCCGGCCCTTCCCAACGGGGTTGGCTTTTTTATTGCTCAATTTTTATCAATCGACGGTGTTTAAACTCCATGTCAATCTCAATCCGAATCAAAACATTCGCATAACTATTTGTTATAACGCTAAATATGGTATTTTTAAAAATTTAATTTTAAAATGCACGAAATGCGGGATCAAACATTAGCACAACTTTATACTAAAGCTTTTCATCAAAATTGGGAAGAAAAGGCATTTTCAGATTTCGAAGGAGGCGACTACAAC
Source organism: Draconibacterium sp. IB214405 (assembly GCF_033963885.1). Classification (NCBI taxonomy): domain Bacteria; kingdom Pseudomonadati; phylum Bacteroidota; class Bacteroidia; order Marinilabiliales; family Prolixibacteraceae; genus Draconibacterium; species Draconibacterium sp. IB214405. The sequence continues at coordinate 909,736 of NZ_JAXBMA010000001.1, read as the reverse complement.
TACAAAGATGTAGCAGCCACAATAAAATCGCTTCATTTATTTTACCAGTTGGCCGGTCTGCAACGCGGTGATAAAATTGCTGTTCTGGGCAGAAACTCATCAAACTGGGCGGCAACATTTTTATCGGCAATTTCCGCCGGATTGGTAATTGTTCCGATCTTACCCGATTTTAATAAACACGACACCAACCATATTATTAATCACTCGGAGTCAAAGATTGTAATCGGTGCTTCCGCACTTTTGGAAAAGGTTGATTTGGCCTATTCTGAAAACCTGCAGGCAATAATTAAGATTGAGGATTTTTCCTTTTTCGCCGGTAACGATGAAAATCTGCAATACAAATTAAACGACGGACTTCAGTATTACAAGGAAAACCAACTCAGCAAAGAAGCCTTTGTTTTTGAAGAATGGCAGCCCGAAGAGATGTGCATCATATCATATACTTCAGGCACATCCGGTTTTACAAAAGGGGTAATGATTCCGGAACGCAGTTTATTATCGAACATCATTTTCGCCCGCGAACATATGCCATTAGAACCGGGACATAAAATTGTTTCGTTTTTACCAATGGCACACGTATACGGATTACTTTTCGAGTTTCTTTTCCCGATTAGCGTGGGTTGTCACATCACTTTCTTAAGTAAAATGCCTTCGCCGGCTGTAATCACCAAAGCCTTTGGAGAAATTAAACCACACCTCATACTTTCAGTTCCGCTGGTAATTGAAAAAATCTACAAAAAGCGCATTTTACCTGCCATCGATAAACCGAGCGTCAGGTTGCTATTAAAACTACCTATAATCTCTTCAATCATTCTGAAAAAGATTAGAACTAAAATGGTTGAAACATTTGGCGGACGATTCTTCGAAATTGTAATTGGTGGTGCACCGTTAAGCGACGATGTTGAGAAATTCTTTAAGCGAATTAATTTCCCTTTTACCATCGGCTACGGAATGACGGAGTGCGGCCCGCTAATTAGCTACGAGGCATGGAATAAAACAATGCCATCGTCGGCAGGAACACTTGTTGACCGGATGGAAGTACGAATCGATTCGGAAGATCCGTACAATGTGGTTGGCGAAATTCAGGTAAAAGGCGATAATGTAATGTCGGGTTATTTTAAAAACGAGAAAGAAACAAAAGCCGTACTAACTGAAGATGGTTGGCTAAAAACCGGCGACCTGGGTGTAATCGATCAAAATAACTTCATTTATATTCGCGGACGATCGAAAAACATGTTGCTTGGCCCGTCAGGTCAGAACATTTATCCCGAAGAAATTGAAGCCAAACTTTGCAACCAAAACTATATTGCAGAATGTGTTGTTGTTGATCGCGATCATAAACTGGTTGCTCTTGTTTATCCTGATTTCGAATCGATGCAAGCCGATAAAGTGGACAAAAAAGACCTGGAAGCGATTATGGCTGAGAATATGAAAAAGGCCAATTCGGAATTACCGCGGTATGAAAATGTAAGCCGTATTGAATTGGTTGAAGAAGAATTTGAAAAGACACCAAAAAGAAATATAAAACGATACAAATACGTGTAACAAAAAAACTCCGGGAAAATACCCGGAGTTTTTTATTTATAACTATTTGAATCTATTTCTCAAGCTTATTTAAATGCACATCCATTTGTGGGAATGGAATAGTAATTCCAGCCTCATCGAGTGCAACTTTCCCGGCCTCGTAAACATCAAAATAAACCACCCAGTAATCGCCGGGTTTTGTATATGGACGAACAGCCAAGTTAACCGAACTGTCTCCCAACCCTTTCACTCCTACAAAAGGCGCGGGGTCTTTTAAAACCTTTGGATGACTTTCGATAATCTTCATTAGCACATCTTTTGCCTTTTTAATATTCGATCCGTAAGAAATGCCAAAATCCATGTCAACCCTAATCAAACCTTCGGTGGTATAATTTACAATATCGTTGCTCGACACAGCTGCATTTGGCAAAATAACTGTCTTGTTTTCAGGCGTTAAAAGAACTGTAACAAAAATATGTATTTCTTTTACCGTACCAAGATGCCCCTGAGAAACAATAAGATCTCCCACTTTAAACGGTTTAAAAACGAGTATCATTACTCCTCCTGCAAAATTCGATAAGGTTCCCTGCAATGCCATACCAACCGCCAGTCCGGCAGCACCAAGTACAGCAATAAACGATGTGGTTTCGATACCAACCATTTTCGCAATACTTATCAATAGCATTACTTTTAAAAGGATGTTGATCAGACTTTTAAGAAAACCGCGAACCGAAACATTAACATCGCGTTTTTCCATAACCTTTGTCATTCGTCGGGTAATAATCTTGATGACCCAAAGGCCGAGAATTAATACTATTATGGCCGCAATTACTTTCAATCCATATTTAATCAGCAGGTCATAAGCCATTTCCAAATACTCACTTACTTGTTCATTCATTGTGCTAAAAATTTAATTTCTTATCAAGGTAGCCAAATTCTACTTCTGAGTCAAGTGCTTGTAGAACACATTTACAGCCGAAGTGCAAAATGGAAATATTACTACATTTGCTCTTAACCAACTAGTACCAGGATGAATGAAAAGTCAGACTACCGTTTCCCTGAAGGGCGGTTACTTTCCCTCGATTTTTTTCGCGGAATAACAATGTTCCTTCTTGTTGCCGAAGGCACACATCTTTGGTCAGTATTGGTTCAGGAACCGGTTAGCGGAACAATCTTTGAGAGTTTTTTCCAACAGTTTCATCACCACCCCTGGAATGGCTTGAGGTTTTGGGATCTGATTCAACCCTTTTTTATGTTTATCGTTGGTGTGGCAATGCCTTTTTCGTATGCCAACCGAATAAAAAGAGGCGATTCCAGGAGCTCAATTACCAAACACATTATTAAACGCTGTATTATTCTTTTGGCATTTGGCGTTGCATTACACTGCGGATATAATCGGAAACTAGTTTGGGAACTCTGGAATGTGCTATCTCAACTCTCCGTAACCATTTTAATCGCCTATTTTCTTATGCGATATAAATGGTCAGTTCAAATCGCTGTCTCCATTGGCTTGCTCCTTTTAACCGAAGTTTTGTATCGCTCCTTCCCTGTGGAAGGTTTCAATCAACCTTTTGTTAAAGACCACAATTTTGGCAGTTGGATGGACATGATTTTAATGGGTAAAATTAACAATGGTGGTGGCTGGGTAGCCATTAACTGTATTCCAACAGCAGCTCATACCATCTGGGGAGTTGTAGCCGGGCAATTGTTACAATCCGCTAAAAAACCTAGCAAAAAAGTTCAGCTTTTAGTGGTTTCAGGATTGATCATTTTAGTTGCCGGTTATCTACTCGACTGGACTTCAGTGACACCAATAATAAAACGAATTTCCTCCTCGTCGTTTGTTTTGGCCTCGGGAGGATGGGCTTTGCTGGTTCTGGCTTTTAGTTACTGGTTTATTGATATTAAAAAGATTAATCGCTGGATTTTTCCTTTTATAGTTGTGGGCACCAATTCTATTTTTATTTACCTTTTTTCGAACACGGTTGGCGGCCAGTGGCTAAACGGATTCGTCGCAATTTTCACCCACGGAATTTTAGACTGGTTCAATACTCCCGAATTTATTTTAAACCTGATTACCGCTTTAAGCGTTCTGGCTATTGAATGGCTACTTTGTTTTTACCTGTTTGTAAAACGAATACTTTTGAGAGTTTAAAACTTACTTGATATCAACTAAATTTAAGAACATGAACACAAATCGTAGAAATTTTTTAAAAACTACAGCTGCTGCCACAGCAGGAACATTTTTAGTTTCACCGGTACTGGCCGGCCATGCAACCGGTTCGAGGTACAAAATCTCATTAGCGGAATGGTCGTTCCACAAAGCTTTGTTTGCCAACGAAATGACAAATCTTGACTTTCCGAAGCTTACCCGTGAATTAGGAATTGATGGTGTTGAATACGTTAACCAGTTTTTTAAAGACAAAGCCAAAGATGAGAAATACCTGGCCGAGTTAAAGAAAATCACCAAAGATGAAGGTGTTACAAACGTACTTATTATGTGCGATGGTGAAGGAATGGTCGGTCATCCGGAAAAAGCAGAGCGTTTAAAAACTGTTGACAACCATAAAAAATGGGTTGATGCAGCAGCATTTTTAGGTTGCCACTCCATTCGTGTAAATGCCGGAAGCCGTGGCGAATACGAGGAACAACAAAAGCTGGCAGCCGATGGTTTGCGTATGATTTGCGAATATGGCGACAAAGCAAAAATTAATGTGATCGTTGAAAACCATGGAGGTTTGTCGAGCAATGCAGATTGGTTAACGGGTGTTATGAAAATGGTTGACCACAAACGTGTAGGTACCTTGCCCGACTTTGGTAATTTTACGATTAATCGTGAAACCGGCGAAGAATACGACCGCTACAAAGGTGTTGAACTTTTAATGCCCTATGCAAAAGGGGTAAGCGCCAAAACCAATGTTTTTAATGCCGACGGCGATGAAGCTAAAATGGATTATTATCGTCTGATGAAAATTGTTGACGATGCCGGCTACAAAGGTTTTGTAGGCATTGAGTTTGAAGGCACTGAACTGCAGGAACGCGAAGGAGTTCTTGCAACCAAAGCTTTACTCGAGAAAGTATTTAAGACATTATAAATAACTGATAAGCTATCGACAACCCTTTTTATTCTTTCGCGGTTAAATTTTGTTAATCCTCTCAAATTTCGAAACAATATGAAAAGATAACCGTAAAGTTTAAACGACTTTGTATTCCTGAGATGGAACTTAGGGGTTGATTGATAGAATTCAATACAAAGTTAAAAAGGTAATTAGTTGTTTGTCTTTCAAGAAGAAAGCGATGATAGAATCATCGCTTTCTTTGCTTTACACTTGAAGCTATTCTTAAATTAATACCATTTTGTATTCATTTTCAGACCACATCACAAATTTTTCCATATTATTACCCTATAATACATAATAAGAATGTTTCTTCCTTCGAATCAAAACAGGATATTCTCCACCTACAAAAAATGGAGACACATAGTTCTTCTTATATTAATTGTCGAAATTCTTAATATCGGTACGGCCAACGCACAGGAAACAAAGCTAATCGACTCCCGCATATTATTTAATTATTCTTCCGGCTCATTAATCGCTCATACCAAAAACCTATCTCATGTTACCAGGGGATTTACCCACGGGTTTAGTGTTTACAGCAGTAACCTTATTCCCATTCACACAAATAAGGCCGATCGTAAGCAATTAAACATGCTTGACCTTGGATTGCATTATATCCACTTCCCCATAAAAACAGAAGGGCAAATTATAGGAATAACGATAGGAAAAACGGGAACAATCGCCAGGTTTGGGAAAGCATCTCTAATCGGACAATTTGCACCGGGATTTGGTTACAGTACAAATCCATACTCGAAAGAAAACAATAAGAATCTAAATATTTCAACTCATATCGGCCTTTTTGTCCATTCTAATTTATCGCTAAACTTTCCAATTTACAAGAATTGGTACGGTCTTTTTGGCTTTGGTTTTAACCACTTATCAAATGCAAGCATACAACGGCCAAACTATGGTTACAACACTTTAACAACAAAAATTGGAACTTCCTATCTTCTTAAACAAAACAGAGTACCTGCACAAAACGAGAATTACGACAAGTCCCGAAAATATTATTACCATCTCTTTGGTTCCTATTTCAAAACTTCATCGGGTTACTGGGATGGAGAAAGACAAAATAGTTTTGGTCTTCATTCACAAATCGAGAGAAATATATCTGCAAGCCATTCCATTCTTCTCGGTTGTGATTACAACTACAGAAAAGAACTGCACCCTGTTGAAAAACCAGCTGACGAAGAATCTGATAATCTTGCTCACTATTTGGGTATCTCAACCGGCGTAAACTGGAAGATTGGAATTATCGACCTTAATGCTTCATTTGGGGCCTACTTATTAAAACCCTGGACATACTCTAAAAAGACCTATTCTTTACTACATTCTAAAACCTATTTTCTGAAAAACTATTATCTTTTAATTGGTCTTAAAGCTCATAAATTCAGAGCTGAGCTTTTTGAGGCAGGAATCGGCGTTAAACTATAAATGAATTGATGATGCGGTATTTATCGGTTAAAATAGTAATTCTACTTATCGGCTTTTCTCTACTTCCATCGTGTGAGTTTATAGTGGATTCCGTAACCGATGATGCCACAGATGAAGTTGTTTATACCATTAATCCGGATGTTAAAAAGATTGCGCTATACAACGACTTCGACCTTGAACTTATAGAGTCAGAAGATAGTACACTAACATTTTCAGGGCCAAAAGCACTATTAAACGAACTTGAAATAGAAAATATTGATGGTTTACTTGAAATCAGGCACAATAAGTTTGGATCCTGGTATTACGATAAACCATTGTTACAATTGCGCCTTCCTCAAATCGTTCCTATTCAATTATATGGTTTTAACGATGTGTATTGCAGAGACACGCTTCGCACGAGTAAAATCAATTTTTTTGCCGATGGAACAGGAGACATTCATTTAAACGTAAAAAACGACTATGTAAGAGTGTTTGCCAATCATATTAGTAATTTTTATTTATCAGGAGAAACAGAAACACTATCGGTATTATGCACATTTACCAGTGGCTTTTTTGGTTCCGGATTAAAAGCTCAAAATGTAGTTGCAACGTCCATTGGAGCAAATGATATTGTTGTTTACCCAATAAATTCGCTCAAGGCAAAAGTGGAGCAGGTTGGAAATATTTTTTATGTAAATCGTCCACTGGAACTGAGCCTTGAAGAAGGAGAATACAGCACGGGATCGATTATTTATGACGAAAACAAATAAGTGTCAATGTCAATTCTTTTTTCGATAGAATGGTAAATTAGGATCGATTCTTCCGCCACTTCCTCCACGGCCACCATCACCAATCTCAATAAGATATACTAATCCGGCACTGATTTGTGCCGTTAACGATAAGCGACGATTATATTTCAACAAATCGACACCCTCTTCCTGTGCGTAGGTAAAGTTGGGAACTCCATCAATTATGCCTGAATTCAGGACTGTGCATGTTCCGTCAATCTGAAAACTTAAACGATCATTTATCGAATAGTCGAATCCAATACCTCCGCCAATGTGGAAGGCAGGCCAGCTATCTTGTTCACTGTTTTTTGTTCCCCGCGAATATAAAATATCCCAATCCAATTCGGGATCAGGCAATTCACGATAACTCAGGTCTGTTTTAACAAAAGCGACAACGCCGGTAAGCTTTACAAAAGGCGTAAAGGTTTTATCAGGCAAAATAAAGTACTTGTAATTAACAGCCAGGTTAAACAATCGTGTGTTATACGCCAAAGGAGAAACTACAAATTCATCCTGGTAATGTTGAAAATACGGCGTAAGAAAATAGTTAAAATACGGAGGATCGTCGTTATACCCTTTCAGATGCGAGTAGTCCAGTTCCACACCAAAGAATGTTCTTTCGGTAACCTGAAAAAGGACTTCTCCTTCAAAGCCAATCGCCAACTGTGGTGTAAACTTTTCGCTACTGGTAGCCGGTGAAGCCATATAAGCATCAGGATGTGGCACATCGGACGTTCCAAATTCAGAAATGAACATGCCTGAATTTGTTGCTACCCGAAATCCAATAAGCTGGCCTTTAACAGTGTAAGCGCTAAAAAAGGCCAACATTACCATCAAAATCGCTCTTCTAACATCCATCTCTTTGACTTTCAGCCTTTAATTTAAGCCGTTTTTGTCAGAAAAGGAAACAATGTAAAATAAATCTATCTTCTTTCTTTTACCTGCGAAGCATCAACCATCTTGTAAAGTTTATCAGCTCTGCGAATAACTTCTTCGATAGGTACAGAGATTCGTTGTCCTTTTAAACCTTCTTCAACAGGTTTTAAATCAAAACGAATTTCGCTGACAGTTGACTGGTAAACTCCTGTTGTCGGGCCGGTGATAACGATCTCATCTCCTACTTGCAGGTTGTTGGTTTCGAGCTTGAATTCGGCCACACCAACTTTTTTGAAATAGTTGGTACATTTTCCGATATACAATTTGCGTTTGCTGGCCCTTGAACCGTAGTTTTTACTCCACTCGCCCAGTCGCTGACCAAGGTAATAACCATCCCAGAATCCACGGTTAAATACCGTTTCCAAGCGCGTATTCCAGTCTTCTACTTTTTCCTCAGTAAACGAATCATCGAAATAAGCGTCAACAGCCTCGTGGTAGCACTGCGCAACGGTTTTTACGTATTCGGCAGAACGGGCGCGACCTTCAATTTTAAGCACCGAAACTCCGGCATCGAGTATTTTATTCAGGAAATGAATGGTTTTCAAATCTTTGGGCGACATGATATACTCGTTGTCGATCTCCAGTTCGGCACCGGTTTGTTTGTCGGTAACGGTGTAAGCACGGCGGCAGGTTTGCAAACAGGCTCCGCGGTTAGCCGACGAATTCATTTCGTGTAAACTCAGGTAGCATTTTCCGCTGGTGGCCATACACAGCGCTCCGTGCACAAACATTTCAATTTTCATCAATTCGCCGTTTGGCCCGGTAATATTCTGCTTTTTAATCTGGTCGCTAATCTCCCAAACCCGACCGAGATTCATTTCGCGCGCGAGCACCACCACATCAGCAAAGTTCGAATAGAATTTTACCGCTTCGATGTTGGTAATATTTACCTGCGTAGAAATATGAACTTCAAGGTTAATCGAACGTGCGTACTGAATTACCGAAATATCGGCTGCAATAACTGCCGAAACTCCGGCTTCTTTTGCTGCATCGATAACTTCGTGCATTTTATCCAATTCGCCATCAAAAATTTCCACGTTCATGGTAAGGTAGGTTTTTACCTTATTTTCGGTGGCAATACGCACGATTTTACGAAGGTCGTCGAGATTAAAATTATTAGACGAACGCGAACGCATGTTAAGGTTTTCAACACCAAAATAAACCGATCCGGCTCCTCCCTGAATGGCTGCCATTAACGATTCGTACGATCCTACGGGCGCCATTATTTCCACATCTCTTCTTTCCATTGCTTAACCGTGAAGTTTTAAAAATTGCGGTGCAAAGTTAAGATAATTTGGGAATTACAGGAAGGTATAAAAACAGTGATGCCCTCACTCAAAGTAAGGGCATCACCTAATATCGTTTAAACGAATTTCTCGCGTTTCTGTAGATTAAAAAGTCCGTAGAGGACAAAGACGAGTGTTCCGATTCCCATAAAAATGCGGTTCTTCCGGATAATTCCCGCCCAAATAACTTCATTCAGGTTGTTTGGAATATTAAACGGATTTAAAAATGGGTTCCACTGCGTGTGTTCCATTACGTCTTGTAAAATAAGGAGTGCAACCCCAATCAAAACCATCGTTACAGCCGTTCCGTTTCCATTTTTAACAACGGTTGAGAACATAAACGACATTGATCCCAGGAATATAATCGGGTACATTAACTGGTACGACATTTCCATTAAACTTACCCGGTACAAGAGCACAGATGCCAGCGCCGAGAAAAGTACAATGATGATAAACACCAAGGTATAAATCATAATCAAGCGCACCAGCCACACTTTATAACGGTAGTTCGGAATACCAAACAAGATTTCTAACATCCGAGAATCATCATCGTTTTGTATGCCAAAAACTGACGGATAGAAAATGAGCAAAATACCAGGAAATATTAGCAGTTCGTAAACCACATCTTCCGATAAAGAGCCTCCGTTATAAACCGTTTGTATGGCAAAAAACAAAAAGAATGCAAGTGCTGCAATTAAAAACCATATAAACTTGTTCGCAAAAATGATTCGTAAATTATACCGTATCATTTTAACTAAAACATACAGCCTGTTTTTTATATTGAATTGTCGTTCCATAATTCCTTAAACAAAGTCTTTTAACAAACACAAATAAGCATCCTCAAGATTTGGCAATACGCTAACAGCGTCGGGTGCCGGCTTTTCTTTTGCCAAACAACGCATTTTAATATTTTCGCCATCACGCATATGGTGAACAATCATTTGTTTATTGGCCATATTATCGAATTCCTTAGCCGGAACTGAAAATTGCCAAACAAAATTATTACCCATATTCACCATATCGTTTGGTGTACCAAAATATTTCAGATTACCACGATTGATAACAGCCACCTGGTTACACGAGCTTGAGATATCCTCGATAATGTGTGTCGAGAAAATTACGATTCGTTCGCGGCTTAACTCAACCAACAAGTTACGGAAACGAATCCGCTCGCGTGGGTCGAGACCAGCAGTTGGTTCGTCAACCACAAGGATACGTGGCAGGTTCAGCAGAATCTGTGCAATACCAATCCGCTGTTTCATACCACCCGAAAAAGCACCAATTTTATCCTTACGACGTTCCCACATGTGAACACTTTTCAGAACGTATTCCAAACGATCTTCACGTGTTTTTGTATCTTTTATGCCTTTCAATATTGCCTGATAATCCAAAAATTCCCAGGCCGACATATTTTCGTAAGTACCAAAAGCCTGTGGCAGGTAACCGATAAGTCCCTGCAACTCTTCGCGGTACTTTTGAGTATCCATTCCGTTAATCCAGATCTTACCGTAACTCTGCTCCAGAATTCCGGTGATAATACGCATCATGGTAGATTTACCGGCACCGTTCGGACCAAGTAATCCGAACATACCTGTTTTAATTTCAAGTGTTACACCATTCAGTGCACGGAAAGGTTTCTTGCGCTTTCCAATAACCGGAATTTGACGAACCATATTAAAATAACCCCGGCGAAGCGCGCCAAAGCGACCGGTTATACGTGCAATGTTTACATCTTTATTGTGTATGTATTCTCCTGAAGCATAGAAAACGAGTAACAAATACCAGATAATGGCAATAAAAATCACCATTCCAAGGTTATCCCATTCGCGGTAAAAAATAAACAGGAATATCAGTGGTACAATCCAGAATAAGAAGTTGTAAATCCATTTATTCAGCTTCATCCAGATTGCTTTTCCACTTGATTCATTTTTGTTTATCAACACCTGATTTAACGGCACTCTTAGTAAAAAGAGGAAGAAAAATACCAGGTGCGACATGATCCACATCCATAAATTATTTTCGAGATATATGAAGGTGAAATACACGACAAAACCGAACAATGGCAATTGCCAAACCAGATCGGAAAAATCGCGAAGTTTTTTATAGTCTTTTGTAAGCCCCGCACGTTCTCGGATCTTTATTCCAGATTTCCATTCGCGAATAAAACGTGAGTCGCGGTCGTAAACTTTAACCAGTTTCCTGATAGTGATTCGGATCGGTTCATTTTCATCGATCACTTTTTCGCTGGCCTGGCGCAAACTGGTCATTGTAAATGCCACAACGCCCGGTACCAGAATTATCAGAAGAATAAAATCGAGCAACTGCCACACGAAACTGTCTACTCTCAGGTAGATGAATAGTGCACCGAGAATAAATACGGTCAACATTCCTATTTTCAGAATCAGGTTCAGCGATTTTATCCAGTTCAGCGCATTTTCCATTCCCGCATACATTGTTGGAATGAAAACCAGCGTTAACAAGGTACTCAGTGCTAATCCACCAACAACGGTAATTGCAAACGGAGCACCAATAGCGCCAACATATTCAGCCTGACCCATTGCAAGAGGAAACAGTGCAACAATTGTTGTGATAGCCGTAATAAGAATCGGTCGAACCCTTGAAAGTCCTGCTGCCATCAAGGCTCTTGATTTTCGGAAGCCCCGTTTTCGCAGAATATTTGTATAGTCGATAAGAATAATACCGTTGTTAACCACTACCCCAATCAGGATAATAAAACCCATTAAGGTATTGGCATTAAAGAGGCTGTTACCCGTAAAAATAAGTGCCAGGAACGAACCAACCGCAGCCAAAGGAATAGAGAAAATAAGTACAAATGGTGTTGATACCGATTCAAAAACCGATGCCAAAATCATAAGTATCAAAATAAAGGCAGCCGCAATCAGAAACTTAAATTCCGAATACTGATCTTCCTCGTGAATTACCTCAACAGCAACTCCCGAAGGCAATTTATAAGCTTCGATAATACCATCAATTTCCAAACGATAGGCTTCCAGCAGGTCTTTCGAATCGCTGGCTTCATCAACAAAGCTATACGTAAGTTCTATTTGTTTTTCCTGATTCACGCGCGAGATACTGGCCATACCTTCGGCATATACCATCTGGGCCAGCTCATCCATATCGTAAGTTGCACCCTGAGCGTTGTTAACCTGCAAACGGCGCAGATCTTCAATACCTTTGGTATCATCCTCTTCTTCTTCCCCATCAGCCAGTTTTTCCTTGATAACAATCTCGTACTCCTCAGTCCCCTGCTTAAAATTAACACCCGAAGTAAATTCGCGGGTAAACGTTCCAAGTTCCGACATAATATTCTGAAGTGTTATGCCGTATTCGGTGAGCAGTAACTGGTTAAAATACAAGTGAACTTCAGGTCTGTTGTTCGAAACATTTACACTTGCCCTGCGGATCGATTCCAGATCTTCGATGTAATAAAGCAGGTCTTCTCCAACGCCTTTCATCACATCAAAGTTTTCTCCTTTAATTACGATACGCTCCTGATTGGAACCAATACCCATGAATGTCTGGAATCCTTGCGATCCGGAACGACTTCCACCACCGCCACCACGGAAACTGGCACTTGACGTTGGCGCCTCAAGACTTACTTCTCCCTGCGAGATATTACCTACGCGGTCTTCAACATCCTTTTTGATTTCAGCGATCGTACGATCGTCAATATCTTTGTAATCTTCGCGTAAAATAAAGGTCAGAATAGCTTCTTCTGCTTCAATATTAGCCGAAAGATCTTGTTTTTCCGCAATATCTTCCAAACGGCTTTCCACATCAGCAACAACCTTGTCGGTTGCCTCAAGTGTTGCACCGGTTGGCATGGTGACATAAATCGAGAACTGCTCTTCTTCAACTTCCTGCAGGTTGGTGACACTTATGGCCAGCACAATAAACACAGTTAAGAAGAAAAACACCAAGGCCCCAATAATAGTTTTGGCAGGCGCCCTCATACTCGCTTTTAGCAGCAATATATAAATCTGAATTATACGGTTATTGGTTGTTACCTTTTCGTAGAAAACATTGTGCTGACGTTTTCCACGTAACAACAAGTGTGCGGCCATTGGAATAAGCAACAAAGCCACAAACAAGGAAACCATTAAGGTTGAGATGATAGAAACACCAACGTGATTACCCAGTAATTTTACCATGTAATCGGTAGAAAAAACAAAAGGTAGGAAGACCGTAACTGTTGTAAGTGTTGCCGCAACAATTGAACGCCAAACTTCTTTTGTTCCCTGCGTTACAGCCTGCTCGGGACTTACTTTATTCCCCGAAAGCCGGTAAATATTTTCGAGCACCACAATACTGTTGTCGAGCAACATCCCAATGGCTAGTACCAGACCAACCAGTGTTAAACTGTTGAGCGAAATATTAAAGGCATAGAACAGGTTAAAAGCAGTGAATACCGAAATTGGAATGGCCAGTGCGATAAATGAAACAATACGGAGGTTCTTCAGGAACATCCATAAAACAAAAATCGCCAACAATCCACCAACGAGTGCCAGATCAATAATCTGATCGATGTTCTTTTCCATTGTTTCAGCCAGGTTGGTTTGTACAACCACCTGAACATCCTTTGCGGCAAGCTTTTTATTTAATTCCGCTATTTCGTCCTGTACTTTATGCGAAAGATCGATAAGGTTGGCCTGCGAATCGCTTACCAACACCATCGAAACAGCATCCATTCCGTTTACCCGGCTTATTGATGTTTCTTCTTTAACACCGAAAAATACATCGGCAACATCTCGTAAGTAAATCGGGCCGTCGGCAACAACTATATTCTCGATATCAGAAACCTTGTCGTATTCGGCAGTAACATGCACAAAATATTGTTTTTGCGCATCGTGCAGGTATCCGGTAAAAGTTCGGTTAGTAGAATTGCTCGAAATGGCACTTTGTATTTGTGCCGGTGTAATACCATAGGCTTCGCAAGCTCCGGCATCGTAAGTCACTTCAATTGAGCGCTCTTTACCACCATAAACCGACACGGAAGCAATACCATCGATATTTTCCATTTCGGCGGTTATCTCCTGGTCTACAATGTTACGAACACGATCGGCTCCTCCACTTCCCCGAATCTGAAGCTCCATAAACTGGTTGGTGAGCTGATCCATATCGACACGGTTAACCGTAACAATAAAGTTATCGTCAAGGTCAGCAGTAACCAGGTCGATTTTTTCCTGAAGCTTTAAAAAGGTGTATTTAAAATTTACGTTTTGCTTAAAATTTACCTGTATGGAAGCCGAGCGGTTGTTGATAAAGGACGACATATCTTCAATGCCTTCCATTGTTCCGATAGCACCTTCAATTGGAACAACAGCCTGATTTTCCATGTAGGCCGGATCCACCTCTAAACGCGACTGGATCTGCACATACAACATGGGCAGTTCGGCATTTGGCATGAGTTCCACCGGCAACTGTTTGTAGGAAATATAACCCAACAAGGTTAATCCTATAAACAGCATACTGATGAATATTTTTCTGTTAATGATGAATTTCATAATTTTCGTTTAATGGAACGCTGATGACACAGGTTTAGCTGATATTCACAGATTTTTTGTTTGCAGCTATCGCCGAGTATCAATTAAATCAACATCATCTGTGTTCTATTTCTTCTTCACAAAAAGCAACCTAAACCTGTCCAACACATCGTAAACACAAGGTATTACAATTAAAGTAAGCAAGGTTGACGTAACCAGACCACCCACCACAGCCAGTGCCATTGGCGAACGCAGCGAAGCACTTTCACCAAAACCAACAGTAAGTGGTAACAAGGCCAGAATTGTTGTTAAACTGGTCATTATAATTGGTCGGATACGTTGTTGTCCGGCTTGCAAAATGGCTTCTTTACGTTCCACTCCTTCGCGCATGAGCTGGTTAATCCGGTCCACCAGAATTATGGAGTCGTTAACCGCAATACCAACCAGCATAATTACCCCGATAATGGCCATAATGTTGAATGTCTTTCCAAGCAGGAAGAAGATAAGAACACTACCAACGACTGCCAGAGGAATGGTTAACAGGATTGTAAACGGATGAATAAGCGACTCGAACTGAGAAGCCAAAACCATATAAACCAACACAATAGAGAGCAGTAATGCAAAAGTAAGGTTGGTTAACGATTCCTGGCGTTTTTCTTCTTCACCGGTAACCATTATTCGATAATTAGGCAACAGTTCGATTGTTGAAGTTACCTCGCGAATCTCGGCTGCAACATGGTCAAGAGGAAGCCCCTCTTCCAATTGGGCAGTTACTTTTCCGATGCGGTTTTGGTTTCTTCTGAAAATCTCTTTTGGAGAAACGCCATAGCTGATGTCGGCAATCTCGCTTAAACGAAATACCTGGTCGCCCGAGTTGATAATCAATGAACCTATTTCATCAATTCCTTTTTCAGGTACTTTAATGGTAATATCCTCCATTTCGCCATTTCGCTCCATTTCACCGGCATCTTTACCTTGAAGTTGGTCCTGAATCTGCGAAATCACAGTGCTGATATCAATGTTATACATTCCTGCACGCATGCGGTCAACATGAATTTCAACCTCAGGAGCACCGTCTTCAATTGAAGTCTGAACGTTAAAAAGACCATTTACACCCAGCATTTTTTCCTTTACCTGGTTCACAACGGTCTCAATCTCATCCAACTCTTCGCCACGAACTTCAACTACAACAGGCGCCTCATCGGTTCCTAAAATCGACTGAAGTGCACTTTCCTCCTGCGAATAGGAAATTTCAAGTCCTTCAATTCCGGCAGTCAGCTGATCGATGGATTTCACAATACTTTCGGTAGATATTTTTGTGTCGCTTTTAAGAATCAATTTTATTTCGGCGGTGTTTTCCCCTTCAAAAACAGCAGTGCTACTACCAGCAATACTGGATGAAGGACCTGCCTGCGAATAAATTTTATCCAGGTTATCACCCAAATAATCTGTTAAGATCGTTTCCAGGTTTTTAACCGTTGCCTCTGTTCTTGATAGTTTTGTACCTTCCTGAAGTTTCAGGTTCATGGTCAACTCATGAGTCTGAGTTTTTGGCATAAACTCAGTTCCGATAGACGGTATCAAAAGTCCTGCAGCGCCGATGGCAACCGTTGCAACAATTATTATCAACCACTTTGCATCCAACGCTTTTGATAAGAAACGTCCATAACCACCCATCTTAACCGATTTTGATTTTAACGGAGCTGTTCTGTTTCGGTAAAAACGATGGTACATCATCGGGATGAGGAAAATAGCCACAACCAACGACGATAGTAACGAGAATGCTACTGTCCAGGCCTGATCTTTAAACAACTCTCCTGAAGCACCGTGTAAATATACGATTGGCAAAAACACAATAATCGTAGTAAGAGTAGAGGCTGTAATTGCTCCTCCTACCTGTGCCGTTCCCTGAATGGCGGCATCTTTAACACTCATTCCGTTCTCGTGGTTCCGGAAAATATTTTCCATTACCACAATGGCATTATCGACGAGCATACCCGCGCCAAGCGCGAGCCCTCCCAGTGTCATAATGTTTATGGTGAGGTGGTTAAAATACATCAAGTTAAATGTGGCAATAATAGAAATTGGGATCGCCACACTCACGATCAATGTAGTTCCAAACCTGCGAAGGAAGATAAACAGGATCACAACAGCCAGTAGAATACCAATAAGGGCAGTTTCCTGTACCTCCCCGATCGCGCTGCTTATAAAACGTCCCTGGTTGGTTACGCCAATAAGTTCGTAACCGGGAAGCGCTTTTTGTATGCTAACCAATGCCTCGTTTATCTGTTCAACCGATTTTACGGTATTAAATTTGGTTTCTTTATAGATGGAAAGGCCCAGGCAACGTTCGCCATTGATATGCACAATATTTACCGGTTCTTTATTTCCGATAGAAACGGATGCAACATCTTTCAGGTAAACCGGAGCCATCGATACCCGGCTCTGATTAGTTGTTGTTTCGGTATTACGAACTGCTTTGTAACCAACGATAAGATTCTCGAAATCGTCGATGGTTTGTAACATCGATACACCTTTTACAATGTACTGCGTACCCATGTCGGTGATTTGCCCGCCCGATACATTTCGGTTGAAGTTCTCGATACGGCTGGCTACTTCGTCCATGGTCAATCCCTGTCCATCGAGTCGGTAAACATCGGTTTCAATAATAATCTCACTCTCTTCCTGCCCCGAAAGTTCAACTTCTGCAACACCTTCCAAACGAACCAACTCGTTCCGAATATAATTTTCGGCAACTTTTCTCAGTTCGTTCATATTGGTAATTTCTCTGTGTTTCAGCCCGAGAATCATTACGGGAGTTGTATTGGGATCGTGTTGCGTAATCTGCAACTCGTCAATATCAGAGTTCTGAGTCAGCGTATTCAAGGCCTTTTGCAGGTCGAGAAAAGCCTCGTCCATATCTTTGTTCCAGGCATATTCTACTGTAATCTGTGCCGATCCAACCCGTGTTGAAGAAGTTACCTGAATTACGTCCGACTGACGGATGGCAAGCGCTTCAATGTTCTCAACAAACTGCTCCTCCATTTCTTCCGGTGGCCGCTCGCCCGAAGTCACCTCTACAAAAATGCGGGGTGAATTCAAATCGGGAAAAAGATCGACCCCCAGTTTATCGTACGAAATGTAGCCCAGCAATAATACGCCGAGCACAACCATCAGAACGGTAACCGGGTAATCGACAGAAAATTTCGTTAATTTATTCATGATAAATAGTTAGAAGCTCGAAGCCCGAAGCTGGAAATAGTTATGATTTCCGGCTTCCGACTTCCGGCTTATTATAAAATCACTTTAACTTTCGAATTATCGCGGAGGGTTTCGAATCCTTTAATGATTAAACGATCGTTCGCACTTAAACCTTCCACAATTTCAATTTCATCCTGATTAGAAATTCCGGTGGTAATCCGGCGATCGTTTGCAGCACTGTTTCGCCCTACGATAAATACATATTTCCCGCGCGAGCCGGTCAGAATCACGTCTTTTGGAATTACAATTACGCTGTCTTTCTGCGCTGTAATAATGTTGGCTTTAATAAACATTCCCGGACGCAGTTTCATTTCTGGATTGTCGATTTCGAGTTTACCTGCAAAAGTTCTGGTTTCGTCGCTGATGATTGGCGACAACTCAGTAACGTGTCCGGTAAGTGTATCTTCAGTAAGTGTGTAGTTGGTAATCATCACTTCCTGTCCGGTTGTTACATCCGAAATATTTTTCTCGGGCAAATTAATCTCAACATACATTTTATTGTAGGCCATTAAACTTACCATACTTTCTCCTGACGAAACACGAACGCCTTCGGTGTAATAAGGCAAATCAACAATTACACCCGAAAATGGTGCAACAACCTGCATTTTTGCCAATTGAATTTGTGCACTTTCGTAACTGTTTTTTGCATTAATCATCGATACTTCAGAGTTACGCATTTCGAGCAAGGTAACGCCGCCTTTTTCGTACAGCGACTTCTGTTTTTCATATTCCTGCGATGAAATTTCGAGGTTCAATTTTGTCGACTCCATTGCCAGTCCGTTCAGGTACTCGGCATTCTCGAGTTTCACAATAACCTGGCCTTTTTCAACGCGGTCGCCCAACTGAAATTTACGCCCGGTTTTTGGATTTGTCTGCAGGAAATAATTTCCTAAAATCTCGGAAGTAAGCTCTGTTTCGTAAACTGCTTTGGCAGTACCGGTAGTACTTACAAATTGCTGAATACTTTTTAATTTGATGTTTTCAACCGAAACAGGAACTGCAAGCTCAGTTGACTCAGAACTGGTTTGATTGTTGCACGAGATGGCGGCAACAACAACACCCAACAGGATAAGTAATTTTATATGCTTCATTTTGGTATAATTTTCTGGTTTATTCTTTATTATCGATTGAATACAATTCCGAAGGAATAATTGCTTCATTCTTTTCAAAATCGTACAACGACTGTATCTTAAGGTTTAATAATTCGATTTTATAGTTTATCAGTGCCTGACTTAATGCCACTTTCTGAGTAGAAAGCTGGTTTTGATATAGGTTAAGATCCATACCTGTCAGGTCGCCGTTTTCGTAACGCTCCAGGTTAATTTCATAAGTCAGCTGGGCATTCCTTTCGTTTTGCTCAGCCAAATCAATCTGGTTCAACTGGTTCTGAATGTTACGATAAACCTGACGGATATCAACCACAATCTGATTGCGCTCTTCGTTCAGGTTTAACTCCTGCGATTGAATTGAAGCTTCGGCAGCAGCAATTCGTGCTTTACGCTCGCCCCAATCGAAAATTGGAATATTGAAGCTAATTCCTACCGACGGACTTTTTGTTGGGTTCTGATAAATATTACCCAGGTCGCCATTATCGCCGGTGATACCAAATCTCAGGTTCATATCTCCCCTGAATTCGTTCTGTGCTTTGGTACGGATAAGATCAAACTGACTGGTTTCCACATCGATTTCGCGCTGGCGCAACTCCATTCTCGAATTCAAACCATTTTCAATGGCTTTGTCCAAATCTACAGGAACCGGATTCACGCTTACGTCGGCTAAAATCATAATATCCTCAAAAAGATCCATACCCAGATAGAGTTTTAACTGGTCTTTGGCATTTTCGAAAGTAACCTCGCTGTTTTGTAAGGTAGATTTTGCCGACGCCAGGTTTAACTCAGCCTGGTATTCTTCTTCTTTTGCAGCCAAACCGGCTTCAACCTTATTCTTAATTATGTCGTAACTTTTTTGCGTGTTGGCCAGCTCGTCTTTTGCAATCGCCAAATTCATTTGCGCCATATAAACATTGTAAAAGAATTCGGTAACATTCTTTTCAAGGTTTAAATACTGCATTGCGTAACTGATCCTTGCGTTTTCAAAGTTCAACTCCAGTTCTTTTAACTCGAGTTTTAATGAGTTATAAGTAAATAATGGCTGATTCAGATTCAGATACAGGTTATTAAAAAATACCTCACTTTCGGTACTCGACGAAGAGGAATTATTACTCGACCAGCCAAATTCGTTGGTTAACGAGATGGTACCATCGGTTACCAAAATAGGTTGTGCTACGGTAAACAAGGTACTTGTTTCGAAGTTTTCGTTGGTATACCACTCCGAAACACGGTTATCGAAACGACGCTGTTTGCTGTAGTTTACCGGATCAACCTGAAGCGAAAAACGTGACTTTAAAGCTGCACGTTGCGCCTCAAGGTTTTTCTGGTAACGCTCAAGGTTTAATAACGACAGCTTCAAATCGGGGCTCCCCGTTTCGGCAATAATTAAGGCCTTATCGAGGGTTAAGGCTTCTTGTGCCTGAACAGCAAAAGTTGCAGCAACCAATAAAATGGCCATCGCTATCTTTTGCATAAGTTTGATTTTTGTTTTCATACAATAAAAATTTTTCTTCAATGGTACCGCTTAGAATCCGCTCCTGCTGAACAGTTGCTGTTTTCGTCACGTATGTTGATTTATTTTATAATTCCACAATTTTAACTGCGTCAGCATAAATCATTCGCAGCTCGGTTTTGTCGGTCAATTCAATCACTGCTTTTTCTGATGAAAAATAGAACGATCCTAAATGACACCAGCCGGTTTCGTTACTTTGTGCATCAAGGAATGCTTCTTCGGCACCGTCGTCGCCATGAATAATAAAATTGTAACTTCCTTTTTCCTGTTGACGGTTTCGGCCAAAGCCACGTCCTTTGTAGAAATGATAGTAAACATCGTAATATCCCGGCTCTTTCACAGGAACATTCCAGCGTGCAACCTGCTCGCCATTTCCACCTTTAATGTAATAACCGGAACGAACGTATTCCCCAAAAAAGTCGTCACCGGTAATGGCAGTCCAGCTAATTGGCGGACGCCACCAGTTTATTGATGCGTATTTCTGCTCTGTTTCGTCTTCGGTAACTATTAATTTTTCGAGCAAACTCACTTGTTTGTTTTCCGTTATCTCAAAACCGGGATCTTCGTTATCCACAATTTCTTCGTTTGGTAATTTTGTTTGAACGGGCGTGCTGCTGATACGTTCTCCTTCCCAGGCATTCAACTTCAGATCTTCTTCCACTTCGCGGAACATTTCCATATAGGTTTGCGGAATATTTTTCGAAGTGAGCGAATTGAATATTACCATTCGCGGAGAACCATCAAACAGGTAACTCAACTCTTTGGTTTGATGAGCGGTAAGTTTGATCAGTTTATCCACAGTATCTTCCGAACCCATTCCCGGAGGTCCAAATCCGCGGCCGCCACCACCTCCTCCACTGGAGAGTCGGAACGTAAGTTTTATCAAACCATCAATGTCTGAAAAATTGGTGACTTTCAACGAGATCATGGTTTTCATTGCATCACCCGACTTAACTTTTACTCCTTTAATTGGTGAAACCAGGTAACCTGGAAGAGCCTTTGCTTTAAACCAGGTATTCATCATTGGCTCCAGCTCGATATCAAACCGCTCTTTAATTTGTTCAGCAAAATCGTGGAAGCTGATATTTTGGTATTTATTATCATCCAGAACGGTCCGCAGAAAATCTTCAAATTCGGCTTCTCCGGCTTCCAGTTTTACGTTCGAGAATAAAACATCGCCTTTTAATTTGATTACGTCGTTTACAATATCCTTCTGATCAGGATCGGCAAGAATTTCTTCGAATGAATAATCCTGCAATGCAATATTGGCAAGCACTTCAGAACTTTCACCATTCATATTGCTCATAAATAACGAGCGCATATCTGTGGTCTGGCTTTTCAGGTAGGCTTCAAATACCCGGTTGGTAATTGGCCAGTTGTCCGACTGAATATTATTCTGGAAATTATATAACCACGGAAATATGAAATAAGGATTATTCGACGACTCCATACTCATTTCTCCACGCGAAAACGAACGCTCGGTTTCGTTTTCCTCGGTAAATTTATTCAGGAACTCACCGACTACACGCAATTCTTTGTCCTGATCGGTCATTTCAGCACCGCCGCCACGGCCTCTCCAACGGCCCATACGTTCTTTTTGCTTTTCAAAATCAGCCTCGCGCATCATAAACCCTTTTTCCTGAATAAGAACCTGTCCGGGCTGAACAACTTCCTGAACCGAAGTCCACATGCGTTCGTATGTTTTAAATTGTGCCGGCACTTCAACCAAGGCCAGTTTGTCGGAATTGTATTCAAGATCGTAATTCCGTTTGAAATCCTCGAAACGTTCAGATATAACGGATGCCAGCGTATCTTTCGATTCAGGGAAAACATCTTTAAAATAATCGTGCCCCTGCATTAACCACACTCCAAACTGGAAGTTGTTATGCTCCATTGTTTTCAATTCGTATTTTCCGATGGCCAGCGACAACTGAGTTAACGGCGTTTGAGGTTGAAAACGAAACTGGCCTTCTGCCACTTCGGTCATTTCTCCTTGCGAAACAGGCTGTAATCCCGGCTTGGTATTAACAGTAAGCGTATAATTTACGAACTCCGGCATGTACCAGCTTACATCCTCCGAACTGTAAGTAACACCGGTTTTTGGATACCAGTTAGCTTCGCGGGTGAGTAAAACATAATCCGGATTAACAAAGGCATATCGTTTGTCAACATTCAATACAAATTTTCCGTATTTCTCCAGCCTGGTTTCTTCCTCGATGTCGAGGTAACAATAGGCTTCATCAATTTTTCCGGCATACGAGAACTCGATTTTAGCACTGTCGCCGGGTTGCATATTAACCTGATCTGAAATAAGTATCAGATGATTCTTTCGTACAAATGGCAAAGCTTTTCCATCTACCTTCAAATCGTTTACTTCCAAGCCTGCATTCAAACTAAAAATGAGTTTGGTTAATGGCTGTGGCCGGTTATTAACGATCGTCATTGCGGACGTAACGCTAAGAGAATTCCCCTTATGATCAAGTTTTATATCATTCGAAACAACATCTGCAGTGGGTTCGCCTACATACTGATTATTCAGTTCGATAACCTCGGTGCGCAGTTTTTCCGTCTTTTTGAAACTCGTGATATGATTAAATGCCAGATAACCCGAGCCTCCAACGAACACCAAACTAAATATCAGCGATACGTAGGTCATCGGGATAGATTGCGGCAATCGTTTAAGCAGGAAAATGGTAAGGAAAATAAACCCGGCTCCCAAACCAAAGTAAATTCCACGATGAATCAGAAGAACATCGAGATTTCCAAAACCAACAATATCGGAACTTAGCATTGGGATACTAAAAGCCATGTAGTCGAAGATGTAATAATACTTCGCCTGCAACAGAAATAAGGTAATACCAATGTAGCCCAGCACCAAAACAAAAGTAATGGCCTGGTTACGAATCACACTCATTAACAGGAACGACAGTCCCATGATAAAAACAAGTGTCGGGATACTAATCAGTAATAAATAAATGCCGTACGAAACCCAGTCGATAGATGTATTTTTTGCCAGTGCATTAAACACCAGCGCCAAAATTACCACGGCGATGTTAAGGATCATAAACACCTGCATGTTACCAAGTGTTTTCCCGATAACGTATTCGCCGTTGGTCATCGATCGCATGTAAATAACTTCGGTAGTATCGAGTTTTTTATCGCGTTTTAAAAAGTCGGATGCCAGGAATACTGCAATAACAGCCTGTGCAACGTTAAGAATCAACAGGTTAAAATATGGTATCGCACTTGGAATTGCACGAATGGCCCAACCTTCGGAACCGCCGCCTTCAATCACCATCCCAAAGTTCATTCCGAACAGAACCAACAATGAAAGCACACTGAAAATGCGGAAAAACCAACTGCGAAAAAGCGTTTTTCGCTCGTACTTTGCAATTGAAAAGATATTATGTAACGAGATCATTGTTTACGGTTTAAGCGTTTGACCACTGGTTTAGTTTATTCTCCATAAAATGCACATAGGCATGTTCAAGATTCGGATCCATAAGTTTACCCTGGAAACCATCTATTTCATTGGCTACTACCTGAACTTCCCAGCCTCCGTCAATCGGGATGGTAGAAATTACAGGATATTTTTCGTTTATCTCGAGGTACTCCCGTTCGGTGGCCTGTATCAGCCAAACATGTCCTTCGGCCTCTTTCACTAAATCTTCGGGCGATCCGGCAAAAGCCAGTTTGCCTCTGTTAAGCAGCGCCATATTATCGCAGGTACTCGAAATATCGCCAACAATGTGTGTCGACAGAATAATAATTACGTCGCGGGTACTTATGGTGGAAAGTAAGTTCCGGAAACGGATACGTTCCTCGGGGTCGAGTCCGGTGGTTGGCTCATCAACAATAATAATTTTCGGATCGTTTATTAATGCCTGTGCAATTCCCAAACGCCGTTTCATACCACCCGAAAGTTTATTGGCATTCCGGTCGCGAACTTCAAATAATCCAACTTCTTCCAGCATTTGATCGACAGCCGATCGACGAACTGCTGCGTTTCGCATACCTGCCAAACGTGCCGTGTAATCCAAAAATTCGGATGTTTTTAGTTTTGAGAAAAAACTAAAATCCTGTGGCAAGTAGCCTAACATCGAGCGGATTTCCCTGCGGTTTTTCGATAACTCGTAATCGTTATAATAAACTTTACCACTCGACGGTTTCATCAGGGTTACCAAAATTCGCATCAGTGTGGATTTACCTGCACCGTTAGGCCCAAGCAGACCAAACATACCGTTCGGAATTTCAAGGTTTAAGTTGTTTACAGCGTAACTGCCACCCTTGTAAACTTTGTTTAGATTTTCGATTTTTATATGCACAATGCAATAATATTTATAAAGAACAAAGCCTTGGACTTGCAAAGCCTCGAATCGTTTAATATTGTTGGTGCACTTTTGTTATTAAAATTACACTCTATCTTATAAATTTACACCTGCAGTATATTTTTCATGATAAAATGCTTTTGGCTCCCTGAATCATCCGACACAACTATCAGCGCAAACAAAAAAAGGCTTTGCCTCTGCAAAGCCTTTAATACCAAAACTTAAAATCTATTTTTATACAAAGATTCGATACAATTACAAGCATCATTCCTCAGAACGCTTCCGAAGTTTGATGCGATATAAAAAAACAGAGCGGGAGTTACTTCTTACCTTTTTACATGGAAAAATGTGCCTGACTTTTGGAGATTAAAACTGTTTTCTCCGCTCACTTAATTGTTTTCACTTGACCTGAGCAAATGTAATATGCGCAAACAAAGCAATCAAAACACTGCGTTGTTTACGCTTTAAAACACGACGAAAAACAGTTTCGCCGGGCAAAATACTTTTCATAATAAAAAGAGCGCAGGGAGTTAACGCTTACAGATTAAAAAACACGCCATCCTTTATAACTTAGCAATATATTTATGATCTTTTACTTTATCGGTAAGCACTACTTCGTAGGTTCCATGCTCTAAATGGCTCAAGTCAAAACCTTTTTGAATGTCGAGGCCCCTTCCTAAATTATAGCCATAAACATGTTCGCCATCTTTGTAAACATTAAGGAAAACAGGCTTTTTCGAAGTATTTAAAAACGAAACATTCAGATGTTCGTTTTTCATACAAAAGTAGGGCTCGAAACAACGGGTAGCGTCCTCAACCGAAATATTATTGTCTTTTACGGTTATTTTCCGGCTGATGCTTTCATTCCCGTAATTTATACAAACACAAAATTCGCCTTCGCCTAATTCCGACAAATTAAGCATTTGCTTAAACTCTTTACAGCGTTCGGTTTGTTTGTGATAAAGAATTTCTCCGTTGGAGTTAGACAACGTAACCTGTAAAGGAACATTGTAATCAGACTTGTAGGCAACCAATGCAGTATTATCTTCTACCTTCACTACATTCATCTTTGGTAAATCGGTGGCATTTGCAGCTACTGCAAATAATAACACCAGGGTAAAAACCACCCATGCTTTTGTTTTCATGACTTTTCTATTTAATTGTTTTCTAATTAATTGACATGAAAAAAGGATGTTTTGTTACACCCTAAAACCTACTAATCGACGAACAACTCTCTATCGATGACGAACACAAAATAATCCGGCCTAAACAACTGGACAAAAAAAAGGCTACCAGTGCAAATCTGATAGCCTTAACTAAACCAATAACATTTTCTATACTATTTTACTAAACTATATGAAAAATCATTATTCATTGAACTCAGTGTTACTTCGTATTTACCTTCTTTCAAACCTGAAAGATCGTATCCTGAAGCGATGTTAAAATCTTTTCCAAGACTTGATTTGTATACCAAACCGTTTTCATCGTAAATATTCAAACTCAGTTGCTCCTGGTCGAAATTCAGATAAGACAGTTTTAATACGCCGTCAGCAAATGCAAAGTAAGGATCGATTCTTAGTTTCGACTCTCCCACAGAAATACCTTTCGATGCAACACTAATGTCTTTCAACAAACGTGTGTCGTTAATGCGAAGGTCCATGGTGTAATTACCATTTTCAAGATTTTTAAAATCAAAAATCTTCTGATAGCTTGTTAATGGCTTTGTTGTTTGTTTGTAATAAACCAACTCACCATCTTCTGAATGGATGCTCAACTGGAATAATTCAGCATCTTCGTTCAAAATTGAAACTACTGCTCTGTCGGCCGATACCGGCACTACATTCATTTTCGGTTTCTCAACGGCTGTTGCAACTGCTACAATTGCTACTGCCAGTACTGTAGATAATAATTTAATTGTTTTCATAACCATTCGTTTTTTTGTTTAACATTGAATGACAGTACAAACATATATGTTTTACAGCATATATGCCAAATAACATGTTTAAAAAATTAAATAAGTCGTTAATATTTAACATTAGACTTAACATTGTTCTTTTTAACAACCGCTTAACACCTTTATTTACAGGGCTTCAAAAAATTGTTTCGCCGCATTACAATTTTCGTGCCATTTTATTTAGAATAATATTAAATAATGTTTAGCTTATTTTCAACAGAGCGTTAAGTCGCATATTTAAATACCTTATTGTCTTTATTTACAGCACACTACCACACGGCCTGGCAATTCAAGAACCAAAGTCATATCCATCATTTTTACCTCAAAAAAGCACCAAAACGCCTCACAATAACGCCAGAACTTCAGCCTAACACATTCCACCCTTTCCGAAAATATGGCCCACAAAACAGCCTCCGCAACCATTTAACACAAAAAAAATCCGGCAACAATTCCGGATCAAAACAAAAAAAGGCTGCCGGTACAACCGACAGCCTTTCTAAACCAATAACATTTTCTAAACTATTTTTCTAAACTAAAAGAAAAATCATTATTCATTGAACTTAGAACCACTTCGTATTGTCCTGCAGCCAAAGCCGAAAGATCAAAACCTGTTGCAACGTTGAAGTCTTTACCCAATTTTGATTCGAAAACCAAACCATTCTTGTCGTAAATAATCAAATTCAAGTTCTCCTGGTCGAAGTTCAAATAAGTAAGTTTTAAAACATCGTTAGTAAATGCAAAATAAGGATCGATTCTCATTTTCGATTCACCAACAACGATACCGTTCGACGAAATTGCAATATCTTTAATCAATCGTGTATCGTTAACACGTAGATCCATTGTATAATTTCCGTCCTCTATATTTTTGAAATCAAATACCTTCTGGTAAGTATTCGATGGATTTGACGCTTGCTTATAATATACCAGCTCTCCATCTTCAGCGCGAATGCTCAACTCGAACAATGCATCAACTCCATTCAGAATTGAAACAACTGCTCTATCCTCAGAAACAGGAACTACATTCATTTTAGGTTTCTCAACGGCTGTTGCAACTGCTACAATTGCCAATGCCATTACTGTTGTTAAAAATTTAACCGTTTTCATAACTATTTGTTGTTTTTGTATTCAATTTTAAATCACTCTGCAAACATATATGTTTTACAGCAGGCATGTCAAAAAACATATTAAAAAAAATAAGTATCTCATGAAAATTTAACATTGGGGGCTATATGACGAATATCAGTTTTGCAGAATACCTTTATTTACAGGCTTTATGTAAACAGGACACTAAGTATCTCAATTATCATGCCATTTTCGATTTAGCTGTGTTAAATAATTTTAGTATTTTTCAAAAAACGTTAAAATATGCATATAAATATTCTGCAACTCGCAGATGGCGCGAGAAGCGCGAAAGGCACAGTTGTCATTATCGATGTATTACGGGCATTTTCTACAGCCTGTTATGCCATTAATAAAGGAGTTGAAACTATTATTCCGGTTGGCGACATTGAATTAGCTTATCAATTAAAAAAAGATAATCCCGACTACCTTTTAATTGGCGAACGACACGAACGTAAACCCGAGGGTTTTGATTTTGGCAACTCGCCAACACACATTAACGCTGCAACTATTGATGCTAAAACGATCGTTCAGACTACAAGTTCGGGTACGCAAGGAATTGTAAACGCAGTTAATGCCGACGAAATAATAACCGGCAGTTTTGTTAATGCGGGCGCTATAGTTAACTACATCCGAAAAACGAAGCCCAAAGAGGTTTCGCTGGTTTGTATGGGTTTTGCCTGCCAATACCCCACTGCCGAAGACACGTTGTGTGGCGAATACATAAAAAATGAGCTGGAAGGACGACCAAATAATTTCCCGGCAATGGTTCAGCAGATAAAAGAAACTGATGGTGCCCGCTTTTTTGATCCGGCAACTGAAAGCTGGTCACCCGAAAGCGATTTTCACCTGTGTATGGATTTAAACCGTTTTGACTTTGTATTAAAAGTAAAAAAGGTGGGCGATTTAAATTACCTCGAAAAGATTACGCTTTGAGCCAGGCAGTTATTCTCCCTAATCCATCTCCGGAAATCGCAATTTGTTCGTTATATTTATACATATATTAATAGTGGGAATGTAATCAAGGTTAAATTCAATTTACAAAAGCGACTTACATGCTGAAGTCAATACAACCCTGCTCAATAATCCTCAGTACGCTACTTCTTAGTACGTGTAGCTCCTTTCAGGCTTCTTCGCAGGAAAGTATCGACATTTCCTATATTTCAGGATCGGTGTTGGTTCATGCCAAAAAGATAGAACCAATTTCCCATCAGCCCGTCGATGGACTATCCATCAATTACACGTTTAAAAATACAAGAGGCGAACACTGGCGAAAATTTTACAACTTCCCAAACTACGGAATCAATTACACTTTTAAATCGTTTAACAATCCCGATGTTGTTGGAAACGCCCACGCGCTCACAACCTTTTTACAGCTATCTTTTCTTAAACGGCATAATGTTTTCGACGTTGGATTCAAAGGCTCAGCCGGCCTTGCTTATTTAACCGAGAAATTCGACGAGATTTCAAATCCCGACAATCAGGCAATTAGTACCCATTTAAATATTGCCGGCGAAGTTGAATTTTACACCCGGCTGACATTTCATCCTGTGTATATTGGCTATTCCTACGGATTAAACCATTTTTCCAACGGTCTTATTGAATCGCCAAATCTCGGGCTTAATACATTAAATAATCATTTTACGCTGGGCTGGGCGTTCGAAAAACAAGCAGAAAAAGTAAAACCGGACGAGGAAGAACGAGCCCGGCTCATTAAAAATGAATTCTGGGCTTATGCCTCAACCGGCGCCAACAAAGTTAGAGATTACGACAAACGGTTTGTGTTTTTTGCAACTTCGCTCAACTATTCCAAACAAATCAACCCGATCAATAAAATCGGGATAGGTTTCGATTTCATTAACGACGAAGCTTTAAATCAATACGCTATAAAAAACTACAACTTTAATGGAGAATCTGATCTAAGTTTTCGTTGCGGGCCAAATCTTCAGGGCGAATTTTTATTTGGCAACCTGAGTATTCTCGCGGCTTATGGTATTTTCTTTGGCGATCCTTCCAACTACGTGTCGCGTGGTTATTATAAAGTGGGTGCAAAATATTACGCCAAAAACATTATCGGAATTGCAATGATTCGTGCTGTCCCTAAATTTAAAGCCCAGGTAATTGAGTTTGGTTTGGGATATCGATTTCCATGGAATTAAAATTGAGAAGAAAAAGAATTCGATTATCTTCGGCGAACAAAATTTTGATGGTGGCATTCAATGCCATTGCTTTACACCATACATCATACCCTTGTAATGAAAAAATACAATTTCGACGAAATAGTTCCACGCAAAGGAACCAACTGTTTAAAACACGATGCTCTCGAACAATTTTTCAAATCGGCCGACGCTCTGCCACTTTGGGTGGCCGACATGGATTTTAAAACACCCGATTTTATTGTTGACGCCATAAAAAAACGCGCCGAGCATGAAATCTTTGGTTACACCTTTCGTTCCGATTCGTATTACGAGGCTGTGATTTACTGGATGAGCCGACGTCACCAGTGGGACATCAAAAAAGAATGGAT
Organism: Draconibacterium sp. IB214405; assembly: GCF_033963885.1. Lineage (NCBI taxonomy): Bacteria > Pseudomonadati > Bacteroidota > Bacteroidia > Marinilabiliales > Prolixibacteraceae > Draconibacterium > Draconibacterium sp. IB214405. Next base: position 879,358 of record NZ_JAXBMA010000001.1, on the reverse strand, counting down.
ATCGTTTAGTCCCGGTGTTGTAGCAGGATTGACTTACGCCATAGAAAGCTTCTCGAAACCAGGCGAAGGTGTTATTGTTCAGCCACCGGTTTATTTCCCGTTTTTCGACAGTGTTAAAGGCACTAACCGGAAAATGATCGAGAATCCATTGAAAAAAGAGAACGGTCGTTATACTTTTGATCTGGAAGATCTGAGATCGAAGATCGACGAGAACACCAAACTGCTGTTGCTTTGTAACCCACAAAATCCTGGAGGAATGGTTTGGACACGCGAAGAACTGGTTGCACTTACAGATATTTGTCTCGAGAATAACATCATGATTATTTCGGATGAAATTCATTCCGACTTAATTTATAATGGTCACAAACACATTCCATTGGCCAGCATTTCAGAAGAAGTAGCACAGAACTGCATGGTTAGCATGGCGCCAAGCAAAACTTTTAATGTGGCCGGGCTTACCTCATCGTTGGTTATCATTCCTAACAAAAGAAAACTGGTAGCCTACGAACGCACCATTGGTGTTGGACACTTACACATGGGTAACATCTTTGGAACAGTAGCACTTGAGGCGGCTTATACACACGGCGACGAATGGCTGGCGCAACTGCTGGATTACCTGTGGGGAAATTACCAATTGCTTGAACGTTTTATTCAGGAAAAACTGCCACGTGTTAAAGTAATGAAACCGGAAGCTACTTACCTGATCTGGATGGATTTTTCGGATTATGGCATGAAAAACGAAGAGCTGTCGAAGTTCACCACAGAAAAAGCAGGTGTGGCGCTAAATGATGGCGGACGCTTTGGAACCGGCGGCGACGGCTGGTTACGTCTGAACATCGGTTGCCAGCGAAGTGTATTGCAGGAAGCGCTTGAGCGTCTGGAAAAAGCATTTGCTTAAGCAATTTTTTGCACCGTCTTTCAAGGCGGTGATACAGAATTTCCCATCTCTGTTAGATTTTTATGGATTTTTGTAGAATTGAATTTACAAAAATCCATAAAAATCAAGAACACTGTTACTGCTTCCATACACCACTCTAAAGAGCGGTGCAAAAAATACAATTACCAGCAATCGTATTTCGAATCGAACTCATTTGACCTTACCGGGATTCTTTTTAACAAAGTCTCCCCAGTTTTTATACTCCTTCGATTTCTGCGGCTTGTTCATTTGAATGAAATGACAAATAGCCACAGCAACGGCATCGGTTTCGTCGAGTACTTTATCCATGTCTTTCAGGTCGTAAACTTTTTGCAGAAAATAAGCTACCTGCTCTTTCGACGCACGGCCCATTCCGGTTATGGCCTGTTTTACCGACAAAGGAGCGTACTCGTGTATCGGCACGTCGAACATCAGTGCTGCCGCCATTAATACGCCTTGTCCACGCCCCAGCTTTAACATCGACTGTACGTTTTTACCATAAAATGGTGCTTCAATAGCCATAACATCAGGGCGATATTCTTTTACCAGGTGCAGCGCCCGCTCGTGCAGGTATTTCAGTCGCATATAATGATCGGAGTATCGCTTGGGCGTAATGTTTCCCATGTGCAAAATAACCGGCTTTTTATCTCTCACCTCTACCAAACCATAGCCGGTTACCGTTGTTCCGGGGTCGATGCCCAATATGCGAAGCGGTTTATCCATTCGATGAAAATAGTAATTTGTTGCTAACCTTTTGGCAAAAGTACAGATTATGTTTTTTGAACCACAATAGACACATAGATCACAATAAACTTTAACGAGACTTGTAGTTTTAGTTGGTTGCTATTTGCCAATTGCCTATTCAACCAGAAATCTTCAATCGTTCTCCTTCGTGTTACTCTGTGCCTTCTTTGTGAATCTTTGTGGTTTAATTTTTTTACCACGAAGAACTCAAAGTACCCACTAAGTTTCACAAAGTCATTCCGAAATCGTGAATCAGAATTCGCAATTCATCATTCAGAGCCTTTTTCTCCGATCGAGCTGCTGAACCAACACACCTGAGATAATAAATAACAAACCAACAAAAGTTGTGAAGTAGATGGTTTCTTTTAGAATAAGGTGAATAAATACCAGCGAAAGGAAAGGAGCAAAAAATACCAGGTTCCCGATTTTGGCGTTGCTGCTGGTTAGGTTCATGGCTTTTAACCACAATACATAAGTAATTCCCACCTCAAAAATACCGGAGTAAATGGTGGCAATAAAAGCTTCGCCCCAATGCACTTTAAACGACGAAAAGATGGCTACAACCGGAGTCAGATAGATAAGACCAATGGCAAAATTGAGGAAGAGTTTTACCACCTGATCGCGTGTGTCTTTTACATTAAATATCCAGTACAACGACCACAGAATGGAACTTCCAACCGCCAGCACAACACCCAGCGGATTGGTGTTACTAAATCCGTCGAAACCTCCCTGAGAGGATATAAAAAACACTCCAACAAAACTGATTAGCAGTGCCACAAAGCTAATCCAGCTGATCTTTTGCTTTAGCATGGGCACCGAAAGCAGTGCCAAAGTAATCGGCCAGATCATATTCAGCGGTTGCGCCACCTGCGCCGGAAGTAATGAATAAGCTTTAAACAACACCAGGTAATAAAGCAACGGATTAAAAGCCCCCATTAACAGCGAATACAACCACTCGCGTTTGGTCTGTTTAAAGATTAAATGCGTTTTACGCTGGCCCACCAACACAAAAAACAGCAACACCACTGTTACTGCCGACACATAAAATATAAGCTGAATAAAATCGTACTCGCGCAACGCCAGTTTAAACGATGTGGCCACGGTTGACCAGAATAAAACCGCCAATCCGGCGTATAAATATGTTTTTACGGTTCGCGACATAGCTGGTAAAATCAGAACGCCAAAGTACGAAAAGAAATTGAATGGTATTTTGCATGTCCAGACAAAACAACAACAAAAAAACGGCTATATTTAATGCAACAAAAACCAAAGGTTATTGAATACACAAACACATATATCACAAATTATGTGACCATTAAACACAGCATCAAGACTCTGATAGTAATGAAACATTTCAACATAAAAAGAAATAAATGGATTAAAAGAATATTCACGATTTCGATAATTATTTTAACAGTAATTGTTGGAATGAACCACCGAAATAATGGAAAATCCGAAAAAGAGAATTTATTAAAAAACGGATTGTTTGCAATAGGAGAAATTATTGACTATTCATCTCCGAAATCAGCATTAGCTGCCCCGAATGTATCAAGTACTGGAAAACCAGCAGAACTACAATTTTCTGTTCGTATAAACGAACAAGAATATATTTGCGATTATGATGAATGGTCTGGGGAAATTCCACATGAAGGGATTGAGGTTGGAAATAAATATTTGGTACTATACCCTAAAGATTTTTCATCAAAGGAGTTTAGGATGCAATTTGATTATCCAATAAAGGATAGTACGGATTTTAAAAGATATGTAGTCGAGTTTGAGAAACGAAGAGAGGAGAAGAATAAAAGAATTGAATGAAATATTTTGAAACATAATACCTCCTAGATTACGATTTGCTCATCATCACCCCGCACACAAGTTAACAATACACCTAAAACTCCGAATTCTCAATAGCCCGCATAAATAAACCTTCTTTTCCTTCCGGCTCTTTATCAGGATACACTTTTCGTAACTCCCTGTATTTCTCACGCGACTCCTCGGTAAACACACTTCCCGGATAACTGGTTAGCATTTGTTTGTACAGCTCTTTTGCTTTTTCCTCCTGCCCGAGGTGGTAGTTATAAATTTCGGCCAGCAAGAACAAAGCATCGTCGCCCAGCAGGTCGTAACTAAAGTCGGTTACAATGGTTTGCAAATACTCGGCAGCCAATTCGTAGTTATTGTTATCCATTTCAATTTTCGCCTTGCGGTAAAGGATATTATCCACCAGTGTGTGATACGGATACGTTTCAGCCAAACCATCCAGAATCGTCAGTGCCTCTTCGCTCCTGTTTTGAAAAAAGCGCAAATCAGCCTTGGCAAACATGGTTAACGGAACCGCTGTCGTATCGAGGTTGAGGTTATTACCAATCAACATCGAAAGTTCCATTGCATCGTTTGCTGTTAGTTTCGAAGTACTGGCTTTTAACACATCCAGCTGTGCTTTTGCCCAGCTAAAATTGCCCATGTAATAACCCAGTTTTGCTTTCTTTAATTTTACCTCATCTCTAAGCGTATTCTTTTTGTTGGCATCAATTACCTGCGAGTAAATCAGCATCGCTTCCCACGGATCGTCGGCATACACGTAAATATCCGCCATTTCAGTTTTAAGCTGCCCCAGTTCTTCGGGTTTTAACTGCGGAACTTTTTCGCCTTTCTCCAACACTGCAATAGCGTCTTCTGTGTCGTTTAAATAAAAAGCCAGCAAATGCGCATATTCGCGCACCAGGTTCAAAGTTGCCGGACCAATTTTCAGGTACAACAAACCATTTTCAAATTCATCAGCCAAAGCTTTTCCCTGTTCCAAAGTTCCTTCCGAATCGTTGGTATATTCCATGTATTTTGCATGAATATTCCTGGCATAAGCCTGTGGAAAAAATGAAGTTTCCTCCCCTTTATCCATTAAATATTCGTATGCTTTTTGGGCCTGTACATACTCTTTGTTGCGCAAAGCAAGGTCTCCCAATTGTGCAATTTGTGCATCCTCGGCACCGGTTCGTTTATCCAACGCTATCGACTGACGCAGCGCACTCGAAAATTTCTTTTCCTGCAAAAAGAACCAGATCAACAGCCGGTTATAACCAATAACATTTGGCTCGGCCTGAATACGTTTTAACACCTGCTCGCGAAACTGGTCGCGCAATCCATCATCAATATCCAGCCGCATGGCCGTCGACAAACTGCTTTGCACCCGCGCCAGATGTTTTTCCCCTTCTTCCAAAAGATTTAGGTACTCTTCCATCATATTGGTGTAATCGCGCAAATACATATACGACCGCGCCAACTCGTAGTTAAACGACTGATCGGGCAATGTTTTTCGGCCTTTCAGATAAACATCGCGGGCCAAACCGTACTCGCCCCACGACAAGAAAGAATTTGCCGTAGTTAAAAAAGATCCCTGGTTCGCCGGTATATTGTTTATCGCATCCTGAAACATTTCCTGCGCTTCCTCATTTCGGTCTTGGCTTTTATAAACCTGCCCCAAATGCACATAATATTCCGGTCGTGGTGTTTTTTGTTTTTTAATCTGGCGTTGAAGTTCCGACTCGGCCTCGGCAAACTCATTCAGACTAATCAAACTATTTATATAATACCTGAAATACGTACTGTTTCGTGTTAATTCGTGCACCTCTTTAAGCAAAGGCGCTGCTTTTTCGAAATCTTTTGCATTGTAATACCGAAGAGCCAGACTCGACTTGGTTTGAATCTCGGAGCGCTTTTGTTGCGCAAATCCTGTATTCAATCCGGTAATTAATATCAGTAGTATAATGAAGTGTCTCATTGTTTTCAGCTTGTTGTACAAAAATAACACAGTTGTTTAAACTATGCTTTTTTTAAGAACAATTTTGAGAGTTAGGAGTTTAATCAATTTTAGTTTGATTTTAAACTTTTACATTTGCAGAAATTTTTCATGAATTATCGGATTATTCTGGTTGATTTTGAATTTTGACGATGTACTTGAAAAAGACGCAGAATAGAACGATATAATAAATTTTAGTCAGTTTAGGTTATGGCACATGAGTTGAAAGGCAGAGAGCGACTGCCGAAGTGGATGAAGATGAAAATGCCGAAGGGAGAAAGTTATTCGAAGGTGAAAAACCTGGTGAACAAGCATGGTTTGCACACCATTTGCACCAGCGGAAACTGCCCGAATATTGGCGAATGCTGGAACAGGGGAACAGCAACATTTATGATTTTAGGAAACATTTGTACCCGAAAATGTAAATTCTGTGCCGTACCCAACGGAATGCCGCTTGCTCCTGATTTGGAAGAACCTAAAAAGCTGGCAGAATCGGTGCGAATTATGGGCGTAAAACACTGTGTTATTACTTCGGTTGACCGCGACGATTTGGAAGATCAGGGCGCAGGAATTTGGGCCGAAACCATTCGCGAAGTAAAACGTGTGAATCCGGAAACTAAAATTGAAGTGCTGATTCCTGATTTCCGTGGAAAAATGGAATTGGTACAACAGGTGATCGATGCCGGGCCGGATGTGATTTCGCATAACCTGGAAACCACCGAAGAACGAACTCCGTTTATCCGTTTTGCGGCAAAATATCGTCGTAGCCTGGATGTGATAAAATACGTTGCCGACAATTTCGGACGGGCAAAATCGGGTATCATGCTTGGTTTGGGCGAAACGCACGAGGATGTGCTAAAAACTATGGACGACTTGCTGGAAGCCGGTTGTAAAGTAATGACCATCGGTCAGTACCTGGCTCCAACAACAAAACATATGCCTGTGGTAGAATACATCGAACCGGAGAAATTTGTGGAATATCGCAATATTGGCATCCGCAAAGGCTTTAAGTTTGTTGAAAGCTCGCCGCTGGTTCGTAGTTCGTACAGGGCCGAAGAACACGTAAAAGCATAAAGAAAGCGATTAGTATTCAGTCGCAGTTGATAGATAAATTGTAAATGAGTTACTGAGTTAGTGAGGATGAAAACTCGTAACTCGCGACTAGCAACTCTTAGCTAAAAAAAGCAAAATGGCAGATTTTAATTTCGTCGATCTTGGATTAAAAGAATATAAAGCGTGCTGGGACTACCAGGAAGAACGTCTTCAGGAGCTGGTTACACAAAAACGTAGCACCGGAAAACCTTCAGCTGACAATCATTTTATTTTGGTTGAGCATCCACATGTTTATACGCTGGGTAAAAGTGGCGACGAAGCCAATATGATGGCCAATGCCGATTTCTTAAAAAAGATCGAGGCCACTTATTTTAAAATTAACCGCGGTGGCGATATCACCTACCACGGTCCGGGACAATTGGTTGGTTACCCGATTATCGACCTGGAAAACTACAAAATTGGCGTGCGCGAATACATCGAAAAAATGGAGGATGCCATTATTGCAACGGTTGGCGAATACGGACTGGCAGCCGGTAGAAAAGAAGGTGCTACCGGTGTGTGGCTTCAACCCGACCACAAAGTGCGTGCACGAAAAATTTGTGCCATCGGGGTGCGTGTTAGCCGCTACGTTACCATGCACGGTTTTGCGCTAAACGTAAACACCGACATGCGTTACTACAATTACATCAATCCGTGTGGATTTGCCTCATCGGCGGTAACTTCAATTCAGCAGGAGCTGGGTAGAGAAATTTCGATGGACGAGGTAAAAGAGATCGCAAAAAGGAAATTTAATGAAGCTTATTAATTGACTGGTCACTGGTAATTAGTCAGTTGACAAGGTTTCGAACTGCGGGCCACTAGCTTCGAGTTCTTTCTTCTTTGTGCACCTTTGTGCCTTCTTGGTGCAACTTTGTGGTATAACCCTTTAAACACGAAAACTTGAACCACAATAGACACATAGGCCACAGCTGTTTAGTTTACTACTTCTAAATTGTTCTATTGCTAAATTGCTCAACTGAAAACTGCGGCTGACAACTGTAAACTTTCTTACTTCTTCTGCATTCTAAAAACATTAATCGCCATTCGTCATTCAATTCTGAGTTTCTGAATCACCAGATTCTTTTATTCGTTTAACAATTTCAGCCTCCGCATTATCGTACACTTTCCGAATTAGCGGATCGTTAAAATTCATGGTGCGCTCTTCAAAAGCCATATCGTTTATCCGCTCAAACAGGCGTTCTTTTGCGCTGCGAATATCTTTCCCGTAAATGTGATACGAATCGGCCTGCCAGTTCATACGACCCAGTTTTACCGTCTTTCCTGTTTTTTCTGCAATTCCGGCAGCTACCACATCTTTACTGAATTGAATAAATCCGAACATATTCAGAAATCCTGCATTCCAGGCATCGTTACTACGGTAGCGAATATTACTGTTGAGCCACCAAATACCATCTTCGTCTTCTAAAATCCGGTACCACAACGATTGTAAACTTGGTGGATCGTCGCAGGTAAAATCAATGTTAGGCATCCAGGTAATCATTTGCGCTTGTCGCGTAAACGGCTGTTCAGCCAACTTATCGATCACATTCTTAATCTGATCCACTCTAAAAGCTCCGACCTCCTTTGATTCTCCGTCAACCAATTCTTTCCAAACGCCATAATTTTGCAAACGGCCATGATATTTGTATTCCGGTCTTTTATCTTCCGGATCGTTCATATTTTTTACCAGGTGATCTTTCAATCCTTCCAGTTCCAGCACGTATTCCCGCAAATCGTCAACACCTCCGGGAAAAGCCATGTGGATCATCGGATCGATCTCCGGCTCCAGTATCGTCAAATTCATGGTACAGTCAATACTTAGTGGATCGCCCGGCCGGTCGTACTGTGTTTTAAACCGGGTTCCTTTACCATATAAATAAATAAGTGCTGTTTCGTATGCCTCGGCCAACGATTTTCCTGTTACCGAAATCACCGGAATGTTCTTCATTTTTATAAGTTTAAGCGATTGAATTGATCGAACGGATTTAAAGATAGAAAAAAGCCCGGCGTATGAAACTTTGGGGTGTATAAAAAATTAGAAGGCCCCATGAACAATTTATCAAGTTTTGCATTTTTTTAATAAGTCTTTAATTTCTTAAGAATTTATTTATAAAACTTTTATATTTTTATCCGATTATAATTAATAATCTATAACCAATTAACCATGAGTAATAAACCTACTTCGAGAAGAAGTTTTTTAAAAGGTGCATTGGCTGCAGGAGCCGGCCTGGTTATCGTTCCGCGTCACGTGTTGGGCGGCAACGGATATCTTGCACCATCCGACCAATTAACAAAAGCAATTATCGGTGTCGGCTCAATGGGCCGCGGTCATATTCCTTACGAGGGCACACGCGTTGTTGCCATTTGCGATGTGGATACCGAACATCTTAAATTGGCAAAAAACCTGATCGACTACGATGTAAAACAGTTCACTGATTTTAGGGAAGTTTGCCAACTGCCCGAAGTTGACATTGTGCACATTGCCACACCACCACACTGGCATGGGATTATGGCTGTTGAAGCTGCCAAAGCCGGAAAAGACATTTGGTGCGAAAAACCAATGACACGTACCATTGGCGAGGGGAAAAAAGTGATGGAAGCCGTAAATGCGCATGGTCGTATGTTCAGGCTGAACACCTGGTTCCGCTTTAAAGACCAGTTTTATGGACTGGGAACCGATGTAAAACCGTTGAAAAAAGTGATTGACAGCGGCATTTTAGGATGGCCGCTGAAAGTCACCGTTAGCGGAATTACCGGCTACAACTGGAAATTCTTCTGGCAGGGTAAACACAATCTTGCTCCGCAATCGGTACCGAAAAACCTTAATTACGATATGTGGTTAGGGCCTGCGCCTTACAAACCATACAATGAAGAGCGTGTTCATGCCAATTTCCGAGGCTATTGGGATTACGATGGCGGCGGACTGGGCGATATGGGTCAGCACTACCTCGATCCTGTTCAATACATGCTGGGCAAAGACGATACCAGCCCGGTAAAAATTGAGGTTGACGCACCACAACAACATTACGATGCCGTGGGTACCTGGCGACGTGTAACTTACACTTATGCGGATGGTTGCCAGATCATTCTCGATGGCGAGAACCGCGACAAAGATGCAGCTTATATTGAAGGCCCAAACGGCAAAATCTACCAGGGATTCCGCTCGGATATTCCTAATCTGCAAAGCTTTATTAAAACCTTACCTGATCCTGAACCTCAGATCGGTTTATTCTCGGAATCAGTAAAAACGCGTAAGAAGTTTGCACTGAACGAGACCAACGGATTCCGGTCGGCAACGCTTGTAAACCTTGGTATTACTGCAGTTCGATTGGGACGTACATTGCATTTCGATCCTGAAAAACTGGAGTTTATCGATGATGAAGGCGCAAACCGCCTGATCAATCAACCAATGCGCGCTCCGTGGACAATCTGACCCCCATCCCCCTAAAGGGGGTTAAAAACATTTGCAACGCAAATGGAACAAGTCCCCTTCAGGGGATTTAGGGGTAAGAAATAAAAATATTAAGGATTATTGATAAAGTATTAATGACAATTACAATGAAAAAATATATAGTTCAAATAACTACGATCTTGCTGCTGACCTGCCTGAGTATGGCCGGAATGGCGCAGGATAACCGAACACTCGACACCAAAGTTGCCGATGTGCTGGCACAAATGCCAACAAAAAATCTCACGCACCGCGACAAAGCGATGAACGACATCTTTTTGATGGGCAACGAGGGCTACCAAAAACTGGCAGCACAACTTGTTCCGCTGGGAACCGGCGATGACACTGCCGTACGTTTTGCACTAAACAGTTTTTCACGCTATGCCAGTCAGTTTGGCAAATGTGATGAACGTGCTTTTGCCGAAGAGAACCTTTTAAAAGCACTCAGCACTGCAAACGACGTTGAAGTGAAGACTTATCTTCTCAACCAACTGAACCTGGTTGCCGGTGAAAAGACAGTTGAGCAGGTTAAAAACTACTTAACCGATGAGCAACTTGTGGAACCGGCAGCACAAACTATTTTATCTACCGAAGATCCGAAAACAGCAGAAGTATTTTTGGCGGCGTTCCCCAAAACTAACGGAGTAACTCAAATGACAATCGTTCGGGCTTTGGGCCAGTTAAAATGCAAACGCGCTGTTCCGCTGATCACTCCTTTGTTAGGTGCAGAAAGCGAATCGATTCAAAAAACTGCACTGGCAGCACTGGCAAATATCGGATCTCCTGATTCTTATAAAACTTTGCTAAACGCGGCATCGGCTGTGGATTTTAATTACGATGCCACAAATGCTACCGAAGCATTTCTGACTTACACCAAACGTTTGGGCGAGCAAAACGAACTTGAATTAATGGAAAAAGCCTGCAAGGCTATATTTAAAGCCAACTCTGCAAGCGACCATCTACATAATTATTCTACCGCGCTCCGCATTTATGCCAACAATCTTGGTTACGAGGCTACTCCTCTTCTTATAGAAGCAGTTGATTCGCCGGATAAAGCATTTCGCTACTCAGCATTGAATATCGCAGAAAACCTGGGCGGTGTTGCCGACACGCGTAAGTGGATTGCCAAAGCTGAAACATCAAATGCCGAAGTTAAAGCAGAAATCATTGACATGCTGGGAAGACGTGGTTGCGAACAGGCAAACGATTTTGTTTTGTCCAGCCTGAATTCGGGTGCTGAAGTAGTTCGCACAGAAGCAGTAATTGCTTTGGCAAAACTACAGGGAAACAAAGCTATTCCAACATTAACAGCACATCTGGCACAAGGAAAAGATATTGAAGCAACAAAAGAGGTGTTGAATACGCTGCTTGATAAAGACCATTTATACCTGATTGCTGCAAATCTGGACGAAACAACAGGAAAAACCAAAGCAGCTCTTATCGGTCTTGTTGGAGCGAAAGCCGGCTCTCAATATTTTGATGAAATTCTGGCCGCAACTTCTTCTTCCGATGCGGATGAAAAAACCGCTGCTTTTGCGGCGCTAAAACAAGTTTCGTCTTACGAAAAAACTGATGAGTTATTAAAGCTTTTACTTTCTGTTTCTGACTCTGCAGAAATTGCAGAAACACAATGGGCACTAATCGCCGCAGTTAAAGATATTGCAGAAGAACAAGAGTCAAACGGCAAAGTTTTGAGCACTTTGGAGCAGTCTAATAAAAAAGCACGACTGTTCCCGATTCTGCCGACAATTGGAGGCGAAACAGCACTTGAAACGGTTACTAAATATTTTAATACATCAACCGGTGAGCAAAAAGAAGCTGCATTTACCGCCTTAACAAACTGGCAGGATTATGCCGCCTCAAAGCCATTATTCGAAATCTGCAAATCAGGAAATACAACATTCAGCCAACCGGCATTCGCAAGTTTTGCAAGGATGGTTGCCGGTGCAAATCTGCCCGACGATCAGAAATTGCTGCAATACCGCAAGATTATGGACTTTGCTTCATCTGCCGACGATCAGAAAAACGTGATCGCTGCCATTGGTCGTTTAAGAACATTCCTTTCGCTGGTTTATCTGGAGCAATTCCTGGATGAAGAAGAGCTGACAGCGACAACTTCACGTGCAATAATGAATATTGCCATGCCAAATAGTGAAGGAGAAGGCGGTTTAACGGGCGACATCGTTCGTCGGATTTTGGGCAAAGCTGAACAAACCTTATCGGGCGAAGACAGTGCTTACGACAAAATTAATGTTCAGAACTACCTTAAAGCAATGCCAAAAGAAAAAGGGTATGTATCGATGTTTAATGGTAAAAACCTGGACGGCTGGCAAGGAATGCTTTTGGATGGCAATCCGATAAAAATTGCCAAACTCAGCGATACAGAACGCGCAAAAGAACAGGAAACAGCCAACATTAAAATGATGGAGAACTGGAGCGTAAAAGATGGAATGATCATTTTTAACGGAAAAGGTGCCAACCTGGTTTCAGAGAAAATATACAAGGATTTTGATATGATCGTTGACTGGCGTATCAGCAAAAAAGGCGATAGCGGAATTTACCTGCGTGGCGCTCCGCAAGTACAGGTTTGGGATACCTCGCGCGTGGAAGTGGGTGCCCAGGTGGGCTCAGGCGGTTTGTATAACAACAACGCCGACAATGTACGCGATCCGTTGCTGGTTGCCGACAACCCAATTGATGAATGGAACACTTTCCGCATTACCATGATAGGTGCTTATGTAACGGTTTACCTGAATGGCGAACTGGTGGTTGACAATGTAAAAATGGACAACTACTGGGACCGCAGCATTCCAATTTTCAGCGAAGGGACTATTGAATTGCAGGCACACGGCAATGAACTGGCTTTCCGCGATGTGTATGTTCGTGAGATTAATACCAAAGAAATTGGCCTTACTCAGGAAGAAATCGACGAAGGATTTGTTTCCTTGTTCAACGGTAAAAACCTCGACGGCTGGCAGGGAAACAAGACCGACTATTTTGCGAAGAATGGCGAATTGGTGGTGAATCCACAAATGGGTGGCCACGGCAACCTGTTCACGGATAAGGAATACAGCGACTTTGTTTTCCGTTTTGAATTCAAACTCACTCCGGGCGCAAATAACGGTCTGGGAATTCGCGCGCCACTTGAAGGCGACGCTGCTTATGTGGGGATGGAGTTACAAATCCTGGATAATACTGCGCCTATTTATGCTAACTTGCACGAGTATCAGTATCACGGATCGGTTTACGGAACGATTCCGGCCAAACGCGGCTTTTTAAATCCGGTTGGCGATTGGAACACCGAGGAAGTGATCGTAAAAGGCACCAAAATAAAGATAACACTGAACGGTGAAGTGATTTTGGATGGCGATATCGCGGATGCCCGCGAAAATGGAACGCTGGATGGTAAAGATCATCCGGGCTTACAAAATGAAAAAGGTTTTATCGGATTCCTGGGACACGGTTCTGAACTGTATTTCCGTAATATCCGAATTAAAGATTTAGGTAAATAATCAATTAATTCGATGAAATAAAGTGGTGGCCTTGCACAAAGTAAGGCCATCACTCAACAACACTTTTTATGAAATTCAGTACTACCATTTTCACGCTTCTGCTAGCACTTTTAGTTTATGGCTGCCAAACAAAAGAAGAGCCGGCCAAACCCAATGTAATATTAATTATGGCCGACGACATGGGTTACGAATGTATTGGCGCCTATGGGTCAACATCGTATAAAACGCCAAACATTGATCAGCTGGCATCCAAGGGAATTCAATTCTCCAATTGTGTTTCTCAGCCTTTGTGTACTCCTTCGCGGGTGAAAATTATGACCGGGAAATACAATTACCGCAACTACGATTTTTTCGGTCACTTAAACCTTTCGGAGTATTCCATTGGAAACATCATGCAAGATGCCGGTTACGAAACTTGTATTGCAGGAAAATGGCAGTTAAACGGGATTTCCTATCAAGACCAGATCGAGGACTGGAACGATAACACCCGCCCCAATAAATTCGGATTTAAAGAGTATTGTTTATGGCAGCTTACCAAAGGGCGTAACCAGGGTGAAAGATATGCCGATCCTTTAATTGAACAAAATGGCCAGGTTTTGGATAGAAACGCCAACGATTACGGACCTGATATTTTTGCGAACTATATTATGGATTTTATCGAGCGAAATCAGGACAAGCCATTTTTTGCTTATTATCCGATGGTACTGGTTCACGATCCTTTTGTGCCAACACCCGATTCGGAGGATTGGAACCAACCTGAATTACGTTACAAAAACGATACAGCATATTTTAAGGACATGGTTGCCTACACCGATAAAATTGTAGGAAAGATCGCCAACAAACTTAAGGAATTGGGATTGGAAGAGAATACCATTCTAATTTTTACGGGCGATAACGGCACACACCCAACTATTTATTCACAATTAAACGATGAAACAATTCAGGGCGCCAAAGGAAATACCATCGATGCAGGTGTTCATGTTCCGCTGATTGTCTCGTGGCCGTCTCAAATTCAAAACAACTCAGTTTTTGAACCTTTAATTGAATTCAGCGATTTCTTTCCAACGCTGGCAGATGTTGTTGGCACCGAAGTAGAATCGGATGGCAAAAGTTTTTATCCTTTAATGACCGGAGAAAAATACATTCCGCGCGAAACTGCATTTGTGCATTACGATCCGCAATGGGGCAAGAATGTAAATAAATACCGCAACCAGTTTATTCGTACTTTGGACTATAAACTTTATCCCGACGGACGTTTTTATAACGTACAAACAGATAAACTGGAAAAGGCTCCATTAAATGCCGATTCGTTAAACACCCAGGAGTCGGAAGTAAAATTGATGCTGGAAAAAGAACTGGAAAAACATCCCGCCTGGAAGTAGTCGTCTTTGATTACAAATCCCCGGTAAAACAAAAATGCCATCTTTTACAACAATAAAAGATGGCATTTTTTTATCTCCAATAATTTGTTCTTCCTAGTTCTTCTTCACATACTGGGTAAGAATAACGATCTGCTGACCATTAACTTTTCCCTCAATATGCTCAGGATTATCGTGTACCAACGAAATATTACGAACAGCAGTTCCGCGTTTTGCAGTAAAACCACCACCTTTTACGTTCAGGTCTTTTATCAAAACAACTGTATCGCCGGCTTGTAAAACAGCCCCGTTACTGTCGAGGTGACGAACCACATCATCCGGATCAATTCCTTCGCCGGTTGCTTCGGCCCATGCCTGTGTTTCTTCGTCAAGGTAAAGCATATCAAGCAAATCCTGTGGCCAACCTTCAGCTTTAAGTCGGTTTAACATTCTCCATGCTACCACCTGAACGGCAGGAACAGTGCTCCACATGCTGTCGTTCAGGCAACGCCAGTGGTTGGCATCCATGGTCTCCGGATCGTTGATCTGACCAGAGCAGATTGCACAAATATAAATGCTGTCTTTTTCGCTTTCCTGTGTTGCCGGCGGCACGGTATAAACACGCAGGTTATCTTCCGATCCGCATAATTCACAAACCGAAGTGCGTTTTTGCATTTCTCTTTCTATACTCATTTTCTTATTTTACTGTCACTTCGGTCTTCCGACTCCCGTCTTCTATCTTCCTAAAACAGTTTCTTAAATCCGATTACATCCTTCACTTCCTGCAAAGTTTTTGCAGCTGATTCCTGCGCTTTTTCAGCACCCATTCTAGCCACTTTTGCCAGGTAGGCATCGTCTTTCAGAATTTCAATAATACGTTCGCGAATTGGCGATGTATAGGCAATAATATCCTCTGCCAGTTGCTTTTTCAGGTCGCCATAGCGAATTTCGCACTTGTTGTATAATTCATCGAAATGCGCCACAGTATCGGGTGTAGAAACGATATCCATTAGTGTAAACAAGTTCTGTACCGCTTCAGGTTTTTCCTGGTTCATTTCTGTTGGACCTGAATCGGTAACAGCACGCATCACTTTCTTACGTATCGATTTTGGATCTTCGTAAAGATTAATTGCATTACCTTCCGATTTTCCCATTTTACCGCTGCCGTCTAATCCCGGAACTTTAATCATATCGCCACCACCAAAAGTGTACGGACGAGGAATTGGAAATACATCAGATTTGTACATGCGGTTAAAACGTTTGGCAAATTTACGCGCCATTTCCAGATTTTGCTCCTGGTCTTTTCCAACCGGCACAAAATGCGCTTTGTGAATAATAATATCCGAAGCCATTAAAACGGGGTAAGTCAACAATCCTGCATTTACGTTATCCGGATTCTGACGGGCTTTATCTTTAAACGAAGTTGTACGCTCCAGCTCTCCCAAATAGGCATTCATATTTAATAAGGCATACAATTCCGAAACCTCAGGAACATCGCTCTGAATGAATATCGTTGATTTCTCAGGATCGATACCGCAAGCCAGATATTCGGCAAGCACTTGGCGCACACCCGACTGCAAATTCTCAGGCGTTGGATGCGTAGTCAATGAGTGAATATCAGCAATAAAAAAGTAGCAGTTAAAATCGTCCTGCATTTTTAAGAAATTCTGCACGGCTCCAAAGTAGTTTCCGAGGTGCAAATATCCTGTCGGTCGTATACCGCTTACAACTGTCGGTTTATTCATTATCTAATTTTTATATGGTGTTGTGCGCAAAGCGCAAAGCCATCTGATTTTTAAGTGAGTGCAAAAATAGAGATTCGTGGGGAAAGTAAAAAAATAAAATTCGCTACAGTCTAAAAATTAATACAGAAGAGGTGGTTTTGAATAAAAACGAGCAGAAATTACGAATCAATCAGGTCGGAAATCTTAGCTCCGGTACAGGCGATCAGGTCTTTTGGATTGATTTTTATCTGCATACCGCGTTTTCCGGCACTAACATAAATGTATTCGAAATTCAAACTGGTTTCGTGAATAAAGATCGGGTAAGGTTTTTTCATTCCCATTGGCGAGCATGCACCACGAATGTAACCGGTAAGTCCCAGCAGTTCTTTCATCAGCACCATTTCCACACTTTTATTCCCCGATATTTTTGCTGCCTTTTTCAAATTAAGTTCATCCGCTCCGGGAATTACAGCTACAAAAACGCCAGTGTTTTTTCCTCGTAGAACCAGCGTCTTAAAAACCTGCTCAACATTCTGCCCCAACGATTCGGCAACATGCGTGGCACTTAAATCCGCCTCATCAACGTGGTACTCAACCAGCTCGTACGTTATCTTTTTGCTGTCGAGTAAACGTGCAGCATTTGTCTTCTTCATCGTGAAATAATTTGAGCACAAAAGTTGAAATTTTTATGCGTTTAGACAAGTTGAATTGTCTTTCCTGACAGGAAATACTTTTTCCTTTAGCTGAAAAAGTATTCAAAAAAGCTACCGCTGACGATAAAAAGCTAAAAATAAATTTGCTCTTCGATCCGATTTTCAAAAGCAACAAGTTCTACTAAAAGCAATCGATAAAGAATTAGAAATATTTTTTCAAGAAGAAATATTAATTAGCTTTACGTACTTGACAGAGAAAGAGATGTACGAAAATATTTTATACGGAAAAGAATGGCACTGGCGTAACGTGAAAATGGAAACACGGGATGCTCGTATTTTTTTCTGTTATAAACTGAAAAGGGATTTGCCGTATTCGTAGGGCAAATCCCTTTTTGTGTTTTAAATTGATAATATAAAAGGAAAAGATTCCTCGCTTTGCTCGGAATGACACTTTGTGATATGTTTTGGGAGTTTTGCAGGCGAAATACCGCCTGCAAAACTCTCCCCTCCTAAATAAGCTTGTCATTCCGAACGTAGTGAGGAATCTCTTAACTGCATACATAAACCAATAAAATAACAAATCATGACTAGACAAAAGAAGATTTTTCTTGATGAATCGGAAATGCCAAAACAATGGTATAACCTGGCTCCCGATCTTCCATCGCCGTTGAATCCGCCACTTGGCCCTGACGGAAATCCTGTGGGGCCCGAAATGTTGGCACCGGTTTTCCCAATGAACCTGATTGAGCAGGAAGTTAGCCAGGAACGTTGGATCGACATTCCTGAAGGAATTCGCGAAATTCTGGTACAGTGGCGGCCAAGTCCCTTAATTCGTGCATACGAACTGGAGGAAGCGCTTGGAACTCCGGCAAAAATATATTACAAAAACGAAGGTGTTTCGCCGGCCGGTAGTCATAAACCAAATACTGCTGTGGCACAAGCCTGGTACAATAAAGAGTTTGGTATTAAAAAACTAACCACCGAAACCGGTGCCGGTCAGTGGGGATCGGCTCTATCGTATGCCTGTGCACAGATTGGCGGTATAGAGTGTAAAGTTTTTATGGTGCGTGTAAGTTTCGATCAGAAGCCTTTCCGTAAGATGATGATGGAAACCTGGGGTGGCAACTGTATTGCAAGTCCGAGTACCGAAACACAAGCCGGTCGCGATATTTTAGCACAGTTTCCGGATACACCCGGAAGTTTGGGGATTGCAATTTCAGAAGCAGTTGAAGCTGCAGTTACCGACCCAACCGGGCAAACACGTTACTCGTTAGGTTCGGTATTAAACCACGTAATGTTGCACCAAACTATAATTGGTTTGGAAGCTAAAAAACAGCTGGCCAAAGTGGGTATCAAAAATCCGGATGTAGTTATTGGCTGCTGTGGTGGCGGTAGTAATTTCGCAGGACTTTCGTTCCCATTTATGTACGATAAAATTCATGGTGCCGACATCCAGATCATCGGAGCCGAACCATTTAGCTGCCCGACTTTAACAAAAGCACCGTTTATTTACGATAACGGCGATGTGGCACAAATGACTCCGCTTTTGGCGATGAACAGTTTGGGACACAACTTTATTCCTGCACCAATCCACGCCGGAGGTTTACGTTACCACGGAATGGCTCCGCTGGTAAGTGCTGCCTTAAAAGATGGTTTAATGGATGCAATTGCTGTTCACCAGAGCGAATGTTTCGAGGCCGGTTTATTGTTTGCCAAAACTGAAGGTATTATTCCTGCTCCGGAAACAACACATGCCATTGCCGCTACCATCCGTGAGGCAAAAAAAGCCAAAGAAGAAGGAAAAGAGAAAACCATCCTTTTCAACTTCAGCGGACATGGTTTGATGGACCTTGTTGGTTACAATAAATACTTAGGTGGCGAATTGCATGATTACGAATATCCGGAATCGGAAATTGCTGCTAACCTGAAAAAACTGGAAGGTTATCCTTTGCCAAAATAGGAAGGTTGGAAGATTAGAATATTAGAATGAGCGCACTGCAGTTTTGTGGTGCGCTTTTTTAGTCAATTCACATTTAATAAGATGAGGGATTCCATCCGTATCAGTTTCAGCAAAAAAGGATGGAATCCTTTGCTTTTAAGCGAGTTGCTCCATACTTTACTTCTTTATGAAACAATTAGAAGAATGCGTAGATCAACTCGTCATCATCAGTGTTCAATACGTCTTGGATATCATCGTAAAAATGTTGTTTACCGACAAGCAAAGCTGATAACTCGGTGGTATAAGGTTCAACAAAATAATTGCCCTGCAGATTTGCGTTTTCGATATGACCCTTCTTTACTTCGAGATAGATTTCGAGTGTTCGGCCGTCGATTTCAACCTTATTGGTGAAGGTGTATTTTGGTGAGTATCCCCAGCGCCAGTTCCAGGTTGTAAATTTTTCGTCAACCAGCTTGTTTATCGCTTCCTCATCGTCAGTCGTAATCTCATAACTTTTGGCTCCGTCTTTTTTGAGTTGCACTCCAATCATAAAATCGATAAATGTTTCTATGTCCATTTCGTTTTTCAGGAATGGAGATATATTGGCCACTTTGCTTCGGTTCGATTGTACCGCTTTGCTCGTGTATTTCCCGGGGATAACTTTTATACTATTTCCCAGATTTTCCAGATCAGAATTAAACAACAAAGTTCCGTGGTGCAACACCCGGTTTTTAAAAACATGCTCAGCATTCCCCGATATCTTCAAACCTTCAATCAGCAAATCGTTTCGTCCCGAAGTTGTGGCTTCAATATCCAGTTGGGCTAGTGCTTCCACCACGGGTTCGGTAAACTGTTTAAACGAAATTTCTGCCGGGCTTCTTACATTTTTGATAAAGGCAAAATTTACATTCCCGGCATCGTGATACACAGTTCCACCACCCGAAATACGTCGTGCTACAGTTATATCATTTTCGCGAACGTAGCGGTAATTTACCTCGCCCAATGCATTTTGGTGTTTGCCTACTACGACAGTTTTATCGCTTTGCCAAAGCATAAAAATATCGTCGTCGAAATTTTTTAGCAGGTACTCTTCGGTAGCCAGGCAGTAAAAAGGATTGTTGTTTTTAAGATTAATGCAAAGCATGGCACAAATATAAGTTTTGCGAGTTACAAAATGTAAGTTACAAAATGTAATATTCTTTTGTATAAAATATTATCATCGGTTGAAAAGTACAAGAATTAAAGGTTTCTCATCATTTTTTCCAACTTTCTTCGTTCTTATTTCAAACCAAAAATATTTAACTGAACAACTTGCTTCCGGTAGATTTGTTTCGTCAAATCCATTAATAATTAAATCATGAAAAAATCATTTGTAACCATTTTCACAACTCTTTCTCTTTTCCTGTTTCTCACAAATTTTGCCTCAGCCCAGGAAACAACAATTTTCGGTATTCACAGAAACATTGAATTAAAAAATGAATCACAAACCAAGGAGGTAAAAATCGAAATGAACGAAAAAGAATGCCGATTTAATCTCAGAATTAACAGTGTTGTTAGAGGTGGCGAAGTAACCATTGAAATTTACAATCCAAATGGGAAAAAGCAGGGAAATTTTTCCGTTGGATGCGAGATACAATCGGACCACGCGCAAGAAACAGTCAATGGTCAAATAAGCAAATTCATTGACAATCCGGAATTAGGTGATTGGAAAATTTTAATAATACCTAAAAATGCTGAGGGTAAGGTGACAATCGAATTTACTCAAGATGTGATCAAAACCTCCAGCAACTAGTCGGCAATGGAGTATTTTAATAGTCGATTATTATTTATCAGTATTTGTTCTCTACTGATATCAAGCCAATTACCTGCCCGATCTCAGATATCAGGAGAACTTAGCTTAGATACTACCTGGAGCCGGGTTATTTATCTTTCGATGATTCCCGGATTCGACCAATTAAATGCCATGTCGAACCAAATGATTATCGACCGGGCAGCAATTGATGAAAATGGTAATTTCTCGTTCACGACGAATTACTTTCCCTACGAATATTATTTATACCGCCTGCATATTTCGAAAAAAGGCGATCCTCCCGCGTCGCTTATCATTGGTGGAAACGATGAAAATCATATTTTTCTGATTGCCAACAAACAATCGGATATAACCATCAGGAACAGAGATTCCGAAAGTATTTTCGGACAAGTTGAAATACAAAATTCGCCTCAAAGTCAATTGTTATATGAAATTGATAAAATGGTACTTTTTGTTGATACAGCTAATTTTAACGGATCACCATTAAAACGGGAACTCATGGAAAATGCACTCGACGAAAAACTCCGCCAGATTGCCGATACTTGTACTTTTCCCCTGACTGGAATATATGCCATTTATAAAAGCAATTTCGAGGCACATAAAGCAACTAATTCTGAATTCTATGTTAGTTTCATTAAGAAATGGAAACAAGAAAAGTCTACTTATTTTGATGAATTCGGAAAAAAGATTCCGGTAAAAACCGATCGTAACCTTTCCTATGTTTCATTAATTTTTGGATTAATAATTGGTATCTTTTTAATGTATTTTATCCAAAAACGAGTAGTGGAAAAATCGGTTAATCCGATTCGCGAATTAACCGTTCAGGAAAGAAACATTTACACCATGCTTCAAAAAGGTAGCTCAAACAAAGAAATTTCTGATGAATTAAATATCAGTTTAAGCACTGTTAAATCCCATGTCAACAGCATTTTTTCAAAATTGAAAGTGAAATCGAGACGAGAAATCCTAAATTTATAACGCCATAAAAAAACCACCCGTCAACTAACGGATGGCATATAGATAGCATATTGCTAATTCACGGGTTTAACTTAATACTTTATATCCGGCAACTATTAAAACGACAAAAACCGCCTCTGCTCTCAGAGGCGGATTCAATCTTAAGTTACCACAACCTTTAGTTAGAAGATTGCAGCTTTATTTTAATATTGTCTTTGTTAGCTTCAACATTTACAACTTCCGATTTTTTCTCGTAAGAAATGTAAGTTGTAACAATCTTATATTCTCCCGGCTTAACACCAGCAAACGAGAAGTTTCCATCAAAATCGGTGTAAGCTTTCATGTCAGTTCCTTCCAGTTTTACTTCAACACCTACAAGCGACTCCCCTGATAATTCGTCGGCAATAGAACCTGAAACTACCATTGTTGCCTGGCTCTCGGTATCAGTACTTTTCGATTTGTTATCTTCTTCTTTCGCATTTACTGCCAAAACTGAAATAACAAGTAATGCTGCAATTAGTACTTTTTTCATCATTTTCATTTTTTGTTTTGTCGATCTTGTACTGCAAAAATACAGGATGACAATTACGGCGTGGTTACACAAATATTACAGTTTAATTAAATCCGTTTTTTATTCATGTTGAAAAACGACTAGTATTTTCGTTCGCTAATCAGCTTACCTTGCTCGTCGTATTTCTTCCAGACTCCGGTCTTTTCGCCATTATCATATTCCAGTTCGTACAACAAATGCCCGTAGTCGTTCCAAATAATCCATTTACCATTCTTTTTACCGTTTTTGTAACGTGCAACCGACACCTTAATACGATGTTCGTTATACATCACCCATTTGCCATGCATCTGGTTGTGTTTGTACGAACGTATTTCGTTAACATGCCCGTTTTTAAAGAAAATGGTTGCTTTTCCGTGTTTCTCACCATCTTTTACTTTTACCTCGCTTTGCAGCGTATTATCGTCGAAATAACTCAGATAGGTTCCGGTAAACTTTTTGGAATTCTTATAATAAATTCCGTCGATTTCTTCAATTTTTTGTGCTTTCGATGCAGTGGTTATCAAAGCCAAAAATCCAACTAAAACCAATAATTTCTTCATCTGTTTAAAATTGTTAATCTGTTATGGTAACAGATGTAACTCTCGATGAATTTTAGTCATTCTCTTTTGTGTAATTTAGAATGCTAAAATTCATGGTCGTTTCATTCTAATTTGTGTGAACTCAATAAGAGGAAAGCCCCGGACTAAATCCGGAGCTTTTAAAATCGGTTTTTAGACCGACTTTAATAAACACTGCATTATTAATGCTTTATATAACCTCTTTTGATTGTAGTTTAAATACATTATCAAGATCTTATAATTCGCCGCTGATCCATGTCCATCCTGAGATATCGATCGGATCTGAATCTTTTCCTGAAGTTAAAGTGTAAGTTTTGGCATCGGCATCAATTACAGTACCTACGGCATCAGAACCATCAATCTGGACATCCGATAATGCGCCTTCACCTTTCAGGTCAAGATCAACATCGTATCCGGTAAGGTGCAAGCTTGTAATTGTAGCTCCCGATTCTTTTTTGAACTGCAGGCCTGTTCCGCCAACTGTTGAAATAGCAGTTACATTGGTAAATACCGGATTGTTATTTACTTTATCTCCTTCGAAAACAGTTGAGAAACCCTCAACAGTGTGCGAGATGTAAGTGTTGGTAATTCCACCACTCCATCCTTCAGTCCAGTCGATAGCGTCATCTTCGCAGTTTTCTACATAAATATTGGTTACAGTAGCTGTACCACCGAAAAACTCAATACCATCATCCGATCCGTCGAAAATGGCAAGATTCTCGAAAGTTGTTCCTGATCCAACTGAGTATAATGAAACACCGTTGTATTGTGATTCTTCGTTGATTTGAGCACCTGTTCCGCGAATTACAAGGTTGGTAACCGATCCTGAATTATCAGTATCGTCGGTACCACCGTAAATAAATCCACCAACTTCAGCTTCTGCATTCTCACCGGCAGTAGTTGTTGCTTTACCACAGATTGTTAAACCACCCCAGTCGCCTGGCTGGCTAAGGTCAGAAGCAATTACAACAGGATTATCAGTTTCACCATTGATGAAAATCTGACCACCCATTAATACTGCGATGTAAACATCAGTACCACCGTTATCAGCGTGAATTTTTGTTCCTGCTGGGATAGTTAATGAAGCACCATCCTGAATGATGTATGAACCTGTTAAACGGTATGTTTTACTTGCGTCAAGTGTTACATCAGCATCAACATTTCCATTCAACTCTACAATCTCTGCCAATTCTGCGTCAATCCACGACCATTCAGTTGGATCAACAGTTGCAGGTGCATTGTATGATTTTGTTGGATCAGCTTCTTCACCATCGATGATTACGTTAGCCAAAGGGCCATCATCTTTCATATCGATGGTTTTTGTATAACCACTCAACGACAAACCGGTGATGGTCATTCCTGATTCTTTTTTGAACTGCAATGCAGTACCACCAGTTGTAGAAACAGCTGTCAGGTTGTTGATTTTGGGATTGTTGTTGTCTTTATCACCTTCAATAACAGTTGAGAATCCTTCGATAGTGTGCTCAACATAAGCGTTATTTACAGTTCCGCTCCAACCTTCTGTCCAGTCAATAGCATCATCTTCGTTATTCTGAAGGAACATGTTTGTTACTGAAACTGTTCCACCGAAGAACTCGATACCATCATCAGAACCATTGATTACAGCAATGTTATTCATCGTTGTTCCCGAACCCAATGCATAACAAGAAACACCATTGTATTGTGATTCTTCGTTGATTTGAGCACCTGTACCTTTAATAACAAGGTAAGAAACCGTACCGGAATTATCCGTATCATCATCACCCCCGTAGATAAAACCACCTACTTCAGCTTCTGAATTTGCTCCGGCAGTAGTAGTTGCTTTACCACAAATGGTTAAACCACCCCAGTCGCCAGGATTGGCATTTGGCGAAGACATTACAACAGGGCTGCTTGCAGAACCGTTGATTTCGATTTTACCACCCATTAATACGGCAAGGTAAACATCTGTTCCACCCGCTTCGGCAACAATGTTTGTTCCGGCAGGAATAGTAAGTGTTGCGCCATCGGCTACAATAAAAGAACCACTCAGATCGTACGATACACTTGCACTAAGTGTATAGTCCTCTTCAAGCGTTCCATCCATAATACCATTGTTAAGATTTTCGATTACCTCATCAACTTCCGGATCAGGGTTAATCGGATCATCGTCATCGCAGCTGACAAATACTGCTGTTGCTAAAAAAGCAAGACCTAAAAATTTGATTGTTAATTTTTTCATTTTAAAATCGTTTAAATTATTCGTTCCACTAATTTTTTAATTCAGATTTATTTTGAGACTTAAACTTAGGTTGATACCTTTTTTGTAAGAGTTTACCACATCGGTGAAGGCTTCACCCGATAAAGGTTTAATCTCTTGTGTTTGCTCGATCTCAGGATTTAACAGGTTCTTGGCTGAAAATTTTAATGAGAATGTTTGATTGATAACCTTGCTCACTACCAGGTCAACAGTTGTAAATCCTTTTTCAATAATTTCGTTGTTGAACAAGGTGGCGCTGTTAACGTAGTCTTCAGGTGCACCCAACGCAAGGATTTTATCCGATGAATAGTTGCCGGTTATTGTTGCCTGAAATTCATTTTCGGTATTGGTTGAATAACTTAAAGCACCGTTAAAAATAAATCCGGCTGCTCCCTGTAATTCAGTTTCGGTTTTACTGTTGTATTGAAAAATATCATACAGATCCTGGTTGTGCCACATTTTTGTAGCGTTTAATGTCATATTCAGATCCGGAGTTCCTGATTCTTCAGCTTTTATAATACCGAAACGAGCTTCCGCTTCCACTCCGTAAACGTCGGCACGTTCGCCGGTGTTGGCGAAGTAAAAGTTACCCGACGATCCACGTGTTTGTGCCATGTTGATCGGGTCGTTAATCATTTTGTAGAAACCGGTAACCGAGAACAACTCACCGCGATCAGGAAAGAATTCCCATTTCAGGTCGAAATTGTAGTTGTCGGATTTTACCAGGTCGGGATTACCTTTTGTTACACGGCCGGTTGGCGACACATATTCAAAAGGTGCCAGTTCCTTAAACTCAGGAAGTGTAATCGTTTTACTGGCAACCAAACGTAAGGATTGTTTTTCGGTAGCCTGGTATTTTAACATCAAGGCCGGCAAAATATTATCGTATGATTCATCGAGGCTGCCAACTCTACCTACGTAGTTGGTAACATCCCAGTTTATCTTTAATTCGTCGCGTTCGTAACGTACACCAAGGTTTCCGCTGAATTTGTCTTTTCCGAAATCAACATTCATAAAACCGGCGTAAACATTTAAGGTTGCATCATAAAAGTCAGGATTTACTTCACGAACTCTCAAGTCACCGCTTTCGTACAAATCAAGATTCAGGAATGCTTCGTCCATGTTGTCTATCGACTGCACCGTTACATTTTTAGCGCGAACTCCATATGGAAGTGAGTAGAAATCACGTCCTTTTGTTCTGAAGTTTCCACCCAGGTTCAGCTTTAAAGTCTTATCCTCTTCATCAATAAATGTGATGTTGTCTTTTATGTAACCGTTCAACTCGTCGTCGCTAATGGTTTGCATCGATTTTTTCTGCTGGAAATCGCCTACATAAGCAAAACCAACCGAATTTTCGTCGAGCATATTCGCTTCGTTGTGAATACGGTTTGGCTCGTCGGCATTAACAATGTTATAACCAACAGCCCATTCCAAACGGTTCTTTTCAGTCAGATTATGTGTTCCGAGTAACTGGTTGATGACAATCTGAGTCTCTTTCAGATTCTGGTCGCGTGTAAATGCTGCTTCCTGTTGTGGCAGCTGGTCGTACGCATAACCTTCACCATTTCTACCTTGCTCGTACAATTCATCGGTGGTTTTAAAAATCACCATACTGTTGTAGTTCAAGGAGTGGTCGGGACTAAAATCGTAAGTCAGATTCAATAACCCGGTAGTGTTAAATTCAGTTGAGTAAGTCTCGGCGTCGGTAAATGAGTTATCCAATACGTTCGAACGGTATTTTTTGTATGTACCGGTGCGGTATTCAAAATCGTTTGAATGCGAAAGTGTTGCAAATACCGAGAAATCATTGTCAAATAATTTGAACTTCTTGCCGGCCATTAACGACAATCCTCTGTTTAAAGGAAAGCGCTGATCTTCGGTGTTCCAGCTCTGATATTTTATGGCATCACTTGTTGCGTAACTCCGGCTATAAAAACCAAATAAGTTTACGTCGTTAATATTTTGCGTAGCCTTGAATCCACCAAAGTTGCCATCTTTCAAAATATTTAATGAGCTACCTGTTGATGCTTCAATTTCAATTTTTTCAGAATAGGTTTTTGAACCGATATTTACAGCTCCCGACGACTGGTCGCCATAGGTTTCAACCGAAAAGGTTTTGTTGATACCAACATTACCAATAATGTCTGTTGAGAACAGGTTCAGATCGATGTTTTTCTTTTCTACATCATCCGACGGAATTGGTAAACCGTTCATTGTAGTGGTTAAATACCTGTCGCCGAGTCCGCGAATATAAATATCGCCGCTACCCTCGTTTTTCGTAACACCCGATATTTTTGATGTAGCAGAAGCTGCATCAGAAATACCCATGCTCGACATTCGTTGCGAACCGATACTCTCTTTAATACCTGAGGCATTTTTCTGATCGATAAGCAACATCGTTTCCGACTCGCGTTTTGCTTTTGCTACCACCTGAACACCTTCAATTTCGAGTGTAGCCGGCAATAACTCAACATTTAATTCTACGTTATTGTCGGGTTTTACTTCAACCTGAAATTCCTGTGTGTCGTACGATATAAAAGAAACAGCGATAGTATGACTACCAGCTTCTACATTTGGTATTACATAATTTCCATCGAAATCGGTAATTGTTCCTTGTGTTGTTCCTTTGATTAATACGGTGGTCCCGATCAGGGCCTCTTTTGTTTTGGCGTCGATTACAGTCCCTTTTATTGTGCCTGTTTGAGCTGTAACTACCATTACCTGAATTAGCAATAGAATGCTAATAAAAAAACGTTTCATATATTTTAAAAGTTGCAGTGTTTATTTATAAACTCATAGAATTTACATAGGCAAAGCAACCCGATATATGTTACAGGCGAATTAAGGACTATTTAAACTTGTATTACATTCGTTTAACGGTTTTGTAATTTTTGGGGGAAACGTGAAATCATATTGCAATAAGTGATTTAAAATCTTAATCTAAGTCAGTTTCTTGTATTTTTTGAGCAGGACATATATGATTTTGGGCTTCATAACTGGAATTGAAGTGGATATTTTGTTGCTTTTGTACCTTCTCTCCTTAATGGTTCTATTTAATTTTCGTCCGGGAGTACGAACGATCTCTATCCAACTTTCTTCGCCGGACGATATACATAACACCTTTTACCCGGGGTGACGTAATTCAAGGAATTACTCTGCCCCGGGCTAAAATATCACGCACTTTCAGCGCTTTTTATTAAAAGCCCCAAAGGGGCGAAAAGCAATAACCCGGTGCGACTGACGGCGGTCAGGATGCGCCGGGAAAAAGAATGAAGGAAATATCGTCCGGCGAAGAAGGTTGATCAACGCTGCTGGTAGTTCCGGACGAAAATTAAAACAACTCCAATTAAAAGCGGCGCAAAAAAAATCAATTGCTTAAATTCAAAATGGCCTCCACAAAAAAAGGCCTCCGTAACTACCGGAAGCCTTTTTCTATTTGGATATCTAATCTTTTACAATTCTCTCGAAATCTACTGTTTTGCCAGCGAGAACAGGAACTCAACACCACCCTCGGCTTTATTGCGTGCTGAAATATTTCCTTTGTGCAACTGAATGGCATTTCTAACAATCGACAGTCCCAGACCTGTTCCGCCCAATTCGCGGGTACGACCTGAATCTACACGGTAGAAGCGTTCAAAAATACGGTTGAGGTGTTCTTCCGGAATTCCCCTGCCGTTATCGGCATAACTGAAATAATGGAATTTGGTATCTTCCAGGTAATTCCGAATCTCGATCTTAATATCCTCTCCTGCATAATTGATTGAATTTTCTAACAAGTTCTGGAATACAGAAGAAAGCAGCGAATCGTTTCCGTTTACCACAACATCCTTGTCAATATCGAGTTTACATTTTATGTTTTTGGCAGCCATTCTGCTCTCCAGGTTCTCCACCACATCCGAAACGATGTTTTTGATATGAACCTGTTTAATCTCGAACAGTTCGCCGGCATCCTCAATATTATTCAACAACGAGATATCGTTTAAAAGCAGGTTTAATCTTTCGGCCTGTTTACTGGCTCTTTCGATAAAGTACTGCTGTTTTGCTTTGTCAATATCCGGATTCGACATCAGCGTTTCAATGTATCCTTTAATGGATGCAAGCGGAGTTTTTAACTCGTGCGCAATGTTCGAAGTTAACTGCTGTTTTAGCAGACGACGTTTTTCCGGACGAGTAATATCAGTGATCAGAATTTCGAAGCTCTTATCGGCAAACACAATACACATCAGTTTAAAGTAACTGTCGTCTTTTTGTATTGTGAACTCGATTTGTGGCAGTTCGTTACTTTGGAATTCGGTGTCTTTGTGCAGATTCTTTTCCAGGAATTTGTTGATTTTTTCAAACTCCGGAATCGTAAAAAAGTTTTCTGCAGAGATCGTCATCGTATCAGAAATGATACTTACAAACTGAATAAAGTTACTGTTTACCAGCATCTTCTCTTTTTGCGGCGTAAAAAATCCAATTCCTTCATGCAGTATATTCATGTGATTGGCCAGGCGGTCTTTTTGCATGGCAATGGAATTGTTGGCCTCGTGCAGATTATTGTAGATTTTTACAATCTGCGAACCGATTTCACCCAGTTCATTATCAGGAAAACGGCCCTCTTCTTCGTTGATCGGTTCGTTCTTTCCGGCCTTTATGGCAAAATCCTTCAACTTGGTAATCGATATGGATAGCCGTTTGGTAAGTTCATTAATTACCAGCCATATTATCAGAAAAATGGCGATGATAAAAAAGATAAACAAACGCTCGGCTTTCAGGAAATTCTCCACGTTAACATCGTAAACCATGGCAGCCCGCACAAAATAATCGTCGTAACTGCGGGCATAATAGTAGAAGTCGGTTCCGGTAGTTGCCGAATGACGAATATTGGCACCCTCGCCTCCAAACAATGCTTTTTGCACTTCGGGACGCTCGAAATGGTTCTCCATTTTTTTGTATTCGTACACAAAACTGTCGTACAAAACAATCCCCCGTTTGTCAATAATGGTCAAACGTATATTGTCTTGCGGTATCAGCACTTTTAAAGTATCTGCACTGCTAAAGTTTTGCGTTTTCATCAAATCGTAATGTTCGATGTAGTTGTGGGCAACCTCGGTAACATTACGCAGTGTGTTTTCAAGTTGCGAGGTTTTATAGTTCTTCTCGCGCTGCAACTGAAACAACAATATGGCTACTGTAAACGATAAAAATACCGCTATAAAGTAGTAAAAGATTTTCCGTCTGAATGTCTGCTGAATTGGCACCTTGTATTGTTTTAAGTTTTTTATTCTGTCTGTTAACTATTGAGTTTATGGTTGCTTGAATGCGTAACCATAACCTGATTTTCCTTTAATGTATTGGCCGTATTTACCAATTTTCTTTCGGAGACGTGCAATGTTTACATCCACATTCCGCTCAGTAACAATTACATCGTCATTCCAAACCCGGTCGAGTATATCGTTTCGGCCAATGTATTGTCCCTGGTGTTTTAGCAAGAGTGTTATTATTTCAAATTCTTTGCGGGTAAGACTAACGGGCTCGTCATCAATCTGTACCATTTTGCTGTTGGCATCTACCTCAAGACCTTCAACTTTGTATACCTTGGTTTGCTTAATATTTTGTCGGCCACGTTTCAGCACGGCTTTAATACGTGCCACCATTTCTTTAATCGAAAATGGTTTTGAAATGTAGTCGTCGCCACCAACGTTAAACCCGGTGAGGATATCGTTTTCAGCGGTTTTGGCTGTCATAAAAATTATGGGTAGCGTAAGCTGTAATTCTCGTCTTATTTTATCAGCCATTTTGTAACCCGACATTTCGCCCATCATTACATCGAGCAAAATCAGGTCGTATTCTTCCAGCGGTAATTTTAGTGCCTGCTCGGCCGAATGCGCCACTGAAGTATCGAAGCCTTCGCTTGACAAATTGAACTCTAAAATCTCACATAAATCTTTTTCGTCGTCAACAACTAATATTTTCGGATTTGATCCCATAATAAATAATTTTCACTCTTACATTAAGGATACTAAAAATACATTATCCTTCATAAAAACAACCTTACTTCAGGTCTTTATGTCGTATATCCTTGCCTTCGATAGAATAAATTGCAGCCTCGGCAATATTTGTCGCCTGGTCGGCAATGCGTTCGATGGTGGTAACCATACTGTTCATGTTAATAAAACTAATCAGTAGCTCTTTATCCTCGTTTGAAGACGTGCTCTTTTTGATGGCCTTTTTCAACATTTTTTTATTGAGCTCGTCAACAACAGCATCGTTTTTTATCGTCCAGATGGCATAATCTTTATCGTCGTTGGTAAAAGCCAGTAACGATTTATTCACCATACTTGAGCTTTGAATAAGCATATTTGAAATCACCTCCGAAAGTTTGGTGTACACTTCGGGAGTTTTAATGCTTTCAACAAAACTGAGCACATTAATAACCATATCGCCCACCCTTTCAAGACTCATAATAATACGATAACAAGCCATAATTTTTCGGATATCGGAAGCAACGGGTTGATATAAAGTAATGGTATTTATAATCTTATCGCTGATTTTAACTTCCATCTTATCCAGCATATTCTCGTTGTCGTACAACTCTTTGCTTTGCTCTTTCGGGAACTTTGTTTCGCCGGTAGAAATGAGCGTCTCCAACAAATCGAGCTGATGAAGCACCAGGTTGGCAAACTCTTCAAAATCGCTCATTATCGCTTTTATGGCATCATCCTTCTTTAAAGTCATAACTGTAGAATTTTAATGAAGTTAAACAAATTAACCGAACTTCCCGGTTAAGTATTCTTCTGTACGACGGTCTTTCGGGTTGGTAAACATGTCTTTTGTTTTACCGTATTCCACCAGCTCGCCAAGGTACATAAACATTGAAAAATCAGAGATTCGCGCTGCCTGCGACATGTTGTGTGTCACCATCAGAATCGAATAATTCTCCTTCAATTTTACAAGCAGATCTTCAATTTTTGAAGTCGCCACAGGATCGAGTGCCGAGGTTGGTTCGTCGAGCAAAATCACTTCCGGATCGAAAGCCAGCGCCCTTGCAATACAAAGTCGTTGCTGCTGACCACCGGAAAGGAATGTTCCTTTTTTATGCAAAGTATCTTTTACCTCGTCCCAAAGGGTAACGTCGCGCAACGAGCGTTCAACCACATCGTCACGCTCTTTTTTCTTTAAACGAATGCCGTTTAGTTTATAGCCGGCAATTACGTTGTCGTAAATGCTCATTGTTGGAAACGGATTCGGACGTTGAAATACCATACCTGCCATACGACGTAATTGAATGGTTGGCATGTGAGTAATATCTTTTCCGTTTAAAATAAGCGATCCTTTTGTTTCGATGTTTTCGTACAATTCGTGCATGCGGTTAATGGCACGCAACATGGTACTTTTTCCACATCCCGACGGGCCCATAATTGCTGTAACCGCGTTTCGCTTAATATCGGCCGAAACGTCTTTTACAGCATAATTCCCCTTATCGTACGCAACCGAAAGATTGCGAATTGAAAGTACAGGATCTTTTATATTTACATCTTCTTTCATTCTTCTTTTTCTATTTCGTTCGGGCAGCTATACGTTTCGATACCAGGTTTAAGGTCAATACCATTCCCATCAATAATAAGGATGAGCTCCAAATCAGGTCAACCATATTCGGGTCGTTGTAAAACTCCCAGATCAGCAGTGGTACTGCACTTGTTGGTTTTGTTATATCCATATTAATCACCGAACTGCCCAGAGCTGTTAGCATCAATGGTGCTGTTTCTCCAAGAATACGCGAAATACCCAACAGAATACCCGTTAGCAA
Organism: Draconibacterium sp. IB214405; assembly: GCF_033963885.1. NCBI lineage: Bacteria > Pseudomonadati > Bacteroidota > Bacteroidia > Marinilabiliales > Prolixibacteraceae > Draconibacterium > Draconibacterium sp. IB214405. The sequence continues at coordinate 846,250 of NZ_JAXBMA010000001.1, read as the reverse complement.
ACCGCTAAATCCGGTTGGAATGAGCACGCGCAGAATTACTTTGTAATATGGCACACCCAATGCTACAGCTGCTTCTTTAATCGATTGCGGAATCATTTTCAACGTTTCCTCCGTTGAGCGCACAATCATTGGCAACATCATAATCGACAAGGAAACACTACCTGCCAGTGCCGAAAAACCACTGGTTATGGGTTTTACGATCCACATGTAAGCAATAAGTCCTAATACGATTGAAGGAACTCCCTGCAAAATATCCGAAATATTTCGGGTAAGGTTTGCCAGTGGTTTCCCCGGATTCTCGTAGAGGTAAATGCCTGTAATAACTCCTACCGGAATGGCAATTACTGAAGCCAGAACCACCATTAACAAGGTTCCTGTAATTCCGTTTGCAATACCTCCGGGAATGAGCTCGCCATTGCTGAGCGCAGTCATCGCCTCGAAAGTGTTTGGAGGTGTTTTTATAATAAACTCCAAACTGATCTGACGATAACCTTTTGCCACTAATTTGTAGATAATCAGTACAATCGGCGAAATGGTTATCAGCGACAAAAAGAGCACCAAACCTTTGAAAAGTTTGTCTTTCAAGGTTCTTCGGCTTAGGTTGGCCGCTGTTATTTTTGCTGCAGAATTCATTTTATCCCATTCGTTTTATAATGAACTTACCAATGGCATTTATTATACCTGTTAGCAGGAATAACAACAAACCTATCGCAATCAGAGAGCTGAGTTTCAATCCATCGGCTTCGCCAAACTGGTTGGCAATTACCGAAGCCATTGTGTTTCCGGTACTGAAAAATCCATCGGGAACAATATTGGCATTACCAATCAACATGGTTACTGCCATGGTTTCGCCCAATGCGCGTCCGAAAGACAAAATGTAACCGGCGATTATTCCCGAACGTGCGGATGGTACAACCACACTAAAGATCACTTCCGAACGGGTAGCTCCCAATGAATAAGCTGCTTCTTTCAGTTCGTTCGGTACCATGGTAATAATTTCGTTACTCAGCGATGTGGCATAAGGAATGATCATAATGGCCAGAATGATGCTGGCGGTGAAAATTCCGAATCCCTGGTTGGGCAATCCCAAATCGATAAGCAGCGGACGAAGCACATAAAACCCCCATAAACCGTAAACAATTGAAGGAATTCCGGCAAGCAGATCAACCATGGTTCCCAATACTTTTGCAATTTTGGTTCCGCGGTAATACTCTCCCAGAAACAATGAAACCGAAAATGATAAGGGTAAACTGATCAGCAACGCCGCTACCGACGTAATAATTGTTCCGGCAATAAACGGAAGCGCTCCGTAGTTTTCTTTTCCTTCGGTTGGATTCCAGTTGTTCGACCAAATAAAACTCAGCCCAAAACTTTTCAGTGCCGGAATGGCACCTTCAACCAACGAAAAGATCATTCCTCCGGCTACAAAAAGTATAACGAACGAGGAGAGCAGGAGAACGCCTTTTGTTATTTTATCGCTGTTCATTTGGTGGACATTGAGAAGCTGAGAAAACTGCTTTGCCTGCAGCTTTCCCAGATTCATTAAATCTATCTTCTATAACTTAACCTGACTATTTCAACAATGGTAACCCATCGAAAGTAACCGAACGTAAAATCGTTTTGGCTTTTTCAGCAGCAGCATCAGGAAGCGGTGCATAATGTACCTTTTCGGCCTGACCTTGTGCATCGGCACTTACCAACCAATCAAGGAAAGTAACTGTTGCCAGCGCCTGATCTTTTGAGCGACCATCGTAATTCTGTTCCTTGTAAAGAATGATCCAGGTAAATCCGCTGATCGGGTATGATTCAGGATCGGCAGAATTAGTCAGCATGATTCGTGTATCAGCAGGGATCTCACCTTTTGCAGCAGCACTAACCGATGCAATTGAAGGCTCGATGTAGTTACCTGCGCTGTTTTGTACCAATGCAGTTTGGATTTTTTGCGCAAATGCATATTCCGATCCAATGTAACCAATCGCTCCTTCGGTTTGGCTAATGGTACCGGCAACTCCCGGATTACCTTTAGCACCCATTCCAACAGGCCATTGCAACGATTTTCCTGTTCCTACTGCATCAGCCCATTTTGTGCTGATCTTAGTCATGTAGTCACTGAAAATGTAGGTTGTTCCACTACCATCTGAACGGTGAACGAAAGTGATTTCCATATCAGGAAGTGCCAAACCTTCGTTGTTCGCTTTAATTGCGGCATCGTTCCATTTGGTAATTTCACCCATAAAGATTTTCTCCAACAATTCGTTCGACAGTTTGAGGCCATCAACACCAGGAAGGTTGTAAGCAATAACAACAGCACCCAATACTGTTGGGATATGAACCACTTCAGCAGGCATAGCTGCCAGTTTATCGTCGCTTAAGTAGGCATCGGTTGCACCAAAGTCAACCACTTTATCAGTTAAACTGCGGATACCTCCGCCTGAACCTATTCCGCCGTAAGTAAGCAGTGTTCCAAATTCTGATGTATAGTTCTTAAAAACCATATTGTAATATGGCATCGGGAATGTAGCTCCCGCCGCTGTTAAAGTCACTTTTGAAGTTCCGGCTTTTTCTCCACCTTGTTTGTTTGACGAGTTAGAGCAAGCTCCCAGAATAAATACTGTTAAAATCAGTAGGGCTAAATTTTTCATTTTTATTTATTTAAATTTCTAGTTTTCTGTTTTCTGCGGCTGATTAAAATTTAAATTCAGCACTCAGATACAGGTAAGTAATGTTCTCTGCATCTACCTGGTCAGGATTAAAGAAGCGCACGTTTGGTGTAAATTTCACACCTTTCACAGGAGAATACTCAACACCTGCAATCATCAATTGACCATCTTTACTAATGTTCCATGCTTCAGTTTCACCCTCGAGTTTATCTGAGTTCAGATCATCATAACGGGCAAACAATTTCCAGTTGCTGTTTGGTTTGTACCAGCTGTAAAACGATGTACCGTATTGATTCTGACCGTCTACCATTTTGTAGTTCGACTGGTAGTTATACTCTCCGGCCAATGTGAATTTTCCGTTGGTGTAAGCCAACAAAGTAGCCAACGACTTTTGTTTTACTTCGTCGCCGGTTTGGTCAACGAATACTCTTGCCAAAACATTTTTTACCGGCTTAATAGTAGTACCCGCACCATAGCGCAACAAGTCGTCGCCCTGAATTTTCTTATATCCTTCGCCATTGATCACCGAAAAATCGGCACTGATAAAATCGGCGAATTTGTAATCGATGTTAAAACCAAGGTCGGCGCTTGAATTGAATTTGTACTCATCCTGGTACGATTTCATCATGTAACGGTTTCCCCACAATTTCTCAGAAGCTTTAAACTGAGTGGTTGAAATCATACCGAAATAGAATTTCAGATTGTCTTTTGAATATTGCACGTATGCATTTTTAAGAAATGCCGATAACTGGTGGCCTCCGCCATCTTTTGGATCACCAACATCAAACACAACTTTGGCGTAAAAATCTTCGCTAAAGTTGTACTCATAACCTAAATAAGCACGGGTGTTTTCGAACTCCGAAGCCGTTTCTCCATCAGAAAGCGCAGTATGAAAGTTTGTAAAAATCAAAGCTAGTGGTTTCCCATTTGGTTTAAACTCTTCGGTTTTTTCTTGACTAAATGCTGCAATTGAGATTCCTAGAACCAACAATAACAGTAATGACATTTTTTTCATTTATAACTTAAGATTGAATTTTGTCTGTTTTACGATGGCAAAAGTGTGGCAACAACATTACATGCGAATTACAATAATATTACAAAACGATTAAATTATTCGACACAACACGCTGTAACTCACTGTGTGCCAACACCAGTTCTTTCGCTGTAATAAAATTACAAAACTGTAAACAGCTTTTTTAATTTGGGGAATAGAAAATATTGAAGAGATATTTTCTTGTGAGGCACGTTAACGTGCTTCGCGCTCCCAGAGCACTAAATACATAAAACTTCGAGGCCATAATATTGCACTTGGCCTACATCGCACCAGCTTGTATTACGCCCTTTAATATACTACGAGTGTTATCGGGGTAATTAATTTGTATCGCCTGACCTGATTGCAACCAGTTGGAAAGAATGGCGCGGCAAGCGCCTGTTTTAGTGATAACAGGCACGCCCATTTCGGCCAGCATGGCGGCATTACAAGCTTGTTCGTATTGATTTTTCATGGGGATTACACACAGCTTTTTACCCATAAACAACGCTTCGGCGGGGGTTTCAAAACCGGCAGTGCATACTATTCCTGCACAGCTGACAAAAGACCGGTTAAAACCATCGAGCGAGACCGGGTTAAACTGAATGGAGCCTTTGGTGTAACTTTTCGGGCAGTGTTTTGAAAAAACCTCCCAGCGAACTGATTTGTGCTGACCCAGAATTTTCTCGATCTCAGAATCGCTAAAAGCAGGTAAATAAACCGTGCAGTGACCTTTATCGTTGGCTTTTGCCTTACGAATGGAAGAACGGATTACGGGCGTAAAATTCCGATCATCGAGCTGTTTAAAATGAAAACCATAACGAATTTTTGCCGGCGCATAATGTTTCAAAATAAATTCGCCCAGTCTATCCCTTTTTTCGGGCCGGGCAGCTTTCGGATGTAATACGGCATTCTGATGACTTAGGCCAATACAAGATTTCTTCCGCAGTTTACAAGCCCAGGCTGTTACCGGCTCAAAATCGTTAATTACCAGATCGTATTCGCGAACCGGAATTTTTCGGATGTCGTTTACCAAGCGAAAGAGACGTGCTTTTTTTATGGTTTTCCAAATAGCAACACCACCCTTTTCACCAAAAATAAAACTAAAACCGTACAACTTATATTTAACCGGAAACGGCAAACGGATATCCCCCTGAATTCCACTCACAAGGATATCCGTTTCTCCAATTTCGTTTAAAACAGGAACGATCTCCGTAGCACGTGCCAAATGACCATTCCCTGTGCCTTGTATGGCGTATAAAATCTTCACCGAAATTCGGTCGGTAATTATTCTTTGTTTAAAAATAACTTTTCAACGGCTTCCCACGAGATGTATTTAAAATTCTGGCTTACCAGTTCTTCGCCATCGTAGTTATAACCGTCCTGAACCACCAACATGCCTTTTGGGAATTTGGCTCCCAACGGAACGTTTGTAATGTCAATTCCGTCGGTTTCTTCCACACCGTCAACGTCGCCATCTTCGATACGAAAACTGCCCAGGTATTTATTATCGCCCTGGCGCTCGAAAACCGCGTAACTGTAACTTCCCTGCGACGATGCGATCAGGTAACCATTTACACTGTCGGTGGCGTAAATTGCCAATCCTTCAATATCGTAGTGCATATCTGGATTCTTTTCGGTACTCATTTGCACCAGTGAACCTACTTTCGCTCCACCGGGTTCAGCATCAAATCGGTAAATTCCAACCACTTCTTCTCCGACATATATTATTCCGGTTTCGTCGTCGGCAATCATACCTTCTGTTTGCGTTCCCAGGTTCCACGAGCGCACCAACTTGGCATCGATTTTACTGCCTTTAGCAATTAGTTGCCACTGTTCCACTTCGCCGGCTTTGCTATTCATAAAAACAAAATAGTCGCCCGTTTTTGCACTTCGGTACATGCACAAACCATACACTTCATCCCGCATTTCGGACTTAATTACCCGCGCATGAGCCTCCTCGAGAACACCACCCTTTTTCACCAAATACAAGGATAAAGAATGTGTTGATCGGTTACTGGCAGCCAGCACATCGACTTGCTGATCGCCCAGCTGAAAACCATAACGCAGATCGCAGTTATTCATATTACCGTCGGCGTAATAATTCAGTTGTTTCCCGTCGAGATCGTAGGTTGCCAAACCGCCTTTTTTATCGGTACCAATTACAAAAGACCCCATCACGTTGGTGGTATCGATCCAAATGGCCGGATCATCAGCCGAATCTTCGTTTTTATTTTGCGGAACCGGATCGGTTTCGGCTACGGCAGTTACGGTATTTGTAATGTGCTCGCCGGCTTTTTTTGATCCTTCGCTTGGCCGGTTAACTTCGCAGCCAACAATGGTTACCACCAAAAGTGCGACTAAAACACTTGCTAAAAAAATACGATTACAGGTACAATTCATCGTCGTTCATTTTTATGTAAACAGCTGAGAACACAACGAATCATGTCCTCAGCCTGAACTTTTAAAATCTATTCTATGCGGTAATTACTATTTCCTAAAAATTAAATTTCAGGCCAAAATTTACTTTAATATCGTAGTACTCGGCCTGGTAAGTGTATTGCGACTCACCTTGATAATAACGCAACGGTGTATTCAGAATATTGTTGAGTTCGGCAAAAATCATAAAGTTTTTGTTGAAATGGTAGCTGGTATTAAAATCGAGGTACGAAACCTGATCGTAGTACACATCTTCGAAAGCTTTGTCGCTGTATTCTTCAACAAAATCGCCGGCGTAGTTGTACGACAAACGTGCCGACAGTTTTTTGCCTTCGTAATACAACGATGCATTCAAGGTATTTTCAGGAGTTCCCGGCAATGTTAAATCGTCGTCCTCGCGGTCTTCGATCTGGAAATTGCTAACGGTTGATTTGGTGTAGGTATAGTTGGCGTAGAATCCTGTCTGACGAAGGAAACCAGGCAAAAAGTCGAACTGACGCTGGAAGGCCATTTCAACACCAAACAATTTAGCATCGCCGGCATTAATAGGCTGCGTAAATTTCTCCCAGGTTTGTCCCAGGTAGCTGTAATCCGATTGTATTCCGTTAACGATAAAATCGCTGATGTCTTTGTAGAAAATTCCACCCGAAACCAAACCGATAGACTGGAAGTAATGCTCAGCCATTAAATCGAAGTTCCACGAAGTAGTAGGTGTTAGATCAGGATTACCGATCTCAATTTCGACGTCTTCGTTATTTACTTCAACACGAGGTACCAGGTCGATGTATTTTGGGCGGGCCAGTGTGTTGGTAACACTTGCTTTAATATTTGTATTTCGGCCTACCTCGTATTTCAATAACAACGATGGCAATACGTTGGTGTAGTTATTGTCAACTTCTTCAGTGTCAACCAAATCTTCAACATCACCTTCTTCGTCCAGAATCAGTTCTTTACCAGAGTAGTTAATCGAGGTGTTTTCAAGTCGTACACCGGCCACAACATCCAAACTTCCAAACGACTGATCAAAACGAATATACCCCGCAGTTACATCTTCCGATGCGTCGAAGTTTCCGGCCAGTTCTTCCAAATTTTCTTCGCCTTCAAAATCACCAGAAGTCAGGTCTAAACCACCCAAATATTTTACATCAACATAGGTTCCGGCAACATAATCACCCGCCAGAAAATCGTCTTTTGTTTTAACGATAGTATTATTAAACGCACCACTGTTAAAGCTATCCTCATCAGTAGGCTCGTATTCGTAAAAATCGTTATCGCGGTTTTTGCTTTTGCCTTTGTATTTGGCACCAAAACGTAAAACACTTGTTCCGTTATGGAAAGGATATTTAAAGTCGACTTTAAATTTTTTGTCGATATCCTCCGTATACTGGTGTTCTTCAGTCAACTCATCAAAACCCCACTCGCTGTTAAAATCCTGTGCGTCCGGAGTATTAATAATTACCTGCGGTTTTTCAGGATCAGTAACATTCTGACTGAACTCCACATCTTTAAATTTGTATTGAAGGTAACGCTCGTTTGGCCGGTCTTCGTTGGCTTTAGAGTACGAACCTTTCCAGTCGATTTCCAAACCACCGATCTGATGTTCGCCACCTAATGAAAAATGATAGGTTCGCTGGTCTTCCAGACGTGCATCTTTATTTGTTCCTCCTTTAATCTGGCGTTCAATTTTCGCCACATCTTCATCCAGATCTTTGTAAACAACACGATAACGGTTTTCCCAGTCGTTACGGTGGTTGTACATTACTTTTGCCTCAATTTTGTTGTTGGCATCGAATTTATAATCCAATGCACCGGAGTAACTCTGACGCAAACGCTGAATTAAATAGGTACGCACCTGCATTTCTTTCATCGTTCCGTCGTCGTCCCATTCGGCTTCCAAATCATCCGATCCCATCATATGATCCTGTACCGAAGCTGCCACTGTAAAACCGAGTTTATCATTAAAAAAACGATCGCCATACAACAACGAAAAGTTAGGAGCAACTTTTCCGCGCAATGCGTTATAAGTTCCTCCAACCGAACCTGTAATACGACGCGAATAAGGATTCGATTTGGTTACCAGGTTAACCGATCCACCAATTGCATCGGCATCCATATCGGCAGTAACTACTTTATTTACCTCGATACTCTGAATCATATCTGAAGGAATAAGGTCGAGCTGGATAGAACGTGTTTCAGCTTCGGCAGAAGGAATGCGGTCGCCATCAACTGCTACTGAGTTATATTCGGGCGATGTTCCGCGAATGTTTCCGAAACGCGCTTCACCCTGGTCGTACTGAACGTTAATACCGGGGATACGTTTTAACGCATCGCCAACATTCTGGTCGGGAAAACGTCCTACCTGATCAGACGAAATAATGTTAGTAATGTTCATGCTGCTTTTTTGCTGGTTCAATGCTTTCGATTGTCCCTGCAATGCACCATTCACCACCACTTCTTCGATATCGATACCGGCTTCGAGCTGAAAATTCAGGGTACTGGTTTTACCCGCTGTAACGGATACCTGTTTTACCGATTCTTTAAAACCGATGTACGAAACTTTAACTGTATAATCAGCCGGATCGAGTGTCGCAATCCGATAAAATCCGTTAACATCGGTAACGGCACCTTTATGTAAATCTTCAATAACTACAGCCGCACCAGGCAGAGGCAGATTGTCGGTGTCCACAATTCTACCGGCAATAGTTCCTTTATTTGACGCATTTTCATTTTCGTCTTCGGCCAGCGCTGCAAACGCACTGACAAAGAATAGAATAAATAAAAAGAGAGATAATTTTTTCATTTTAGAATTTGGTTTTTATACGAAGGTCAAAGTTCGTGTAACAACCACAGAAAAGCATTGCAGAACAATTAAAATGGAATTAATAAAAAGGGGGCTTGGTTAATCGAATTGCAATATTTATTTAACAATAAGCACAAAAAAAGAGGAGACTTGCGCTCTCCTCTTTTCCTATCTATCTGTAAAAAACTATTGTCGTGTATTAGTTATAAAGTCGCGTTCCGACTTCACCAGATTTATGGCGTGAAGCAACAGGTTTTCCAATTCGGTGTGTATTTTAAAGTACAATTGCGAATTGCGGGTATTTACCAGTTGTTCTTTCACACGTTTAAATTGTTGTTTTTCATTTTTACGCAACAACTCAACAACAAGGTCCTTTTCCTGAATGAGCTCATCAATTCCGTCGAAACTCTGACCTTTTACCATTTTTGTAACGTTTTTCAGAACAGCAGTTACCTTATCAATAGTTGCGGTTAATTCTGCCGCCTGTTCTTCAGTAAATGGTTTGTGGTTGTTTTCCACGTGAGCGATCATCGGACTCAGCATAAAATGTACAGCATGTGCCATCTCGCGTTTATGCTCAATCATTTGTACGTAATAGTGTGTTGTTTCTGCAGAGTTATCCATCAACTTCTCTGCAATTTTAAACACCTTATCCTTGTTCTTTTTAGCCTTTTTCGAAAGTACTTTACAAGCTTCTTCAGCTTTTCGCAAACCACTTCGGTCTTCGCTTAAAAAGCTTTGCATTCCAATACCAAGAATTTCAGTTGTATTGGCCAGACCTTTTAGAATTTGTTTGGCACTTTTTGTAATAATTACTTCTGTTGCGTCCTCTTCTTCAATATTATCTTCTTCGTCGGCCGCCTTTGCCTTAGCACGTTTTCGGAACAGAATCTGGGTTCTGATCACCATAAACACGGCCACAGCAACAAATAAGAAGATCATAAATTTACCGCTCAGCGAAATAATTAATGCGATCAATCCGGCCACCGAGAAAGCAATTAAAGCGGTTAAAAACCAACCACCAATTACTGCAAACACACCGGATATTCGATAAACGGCACTGTCACGGTCCCATGCACGGTCGGACAATGAAGTACCCATCGCCACCATAAAAGTTACGTAAGTAGTAGAAAGTGGTAATTTTAACGAAGTACCGATTGCAATAAGAATACTGGCCACAACCAGGTTCACCGATGCACGAATCTTATCGAATGCCGGAGCATCTTCATCTTCTTGGTAATACGAGAATTTCTCAAATCGCGATTTTACCGTATTACTCATTGACGAAGGCATAGTCTTCTGAACTTTTTTATTGAAGTTGGTGAATCCACGCACCATAACTCGGGCTGCCAGCGACGAACCAAAACGCTCATCACCTGCATCCTGACGACTAAGGTTTATTTCTGTTTCGGTAACGGCACGTGCTTTTTTCGACATGATTAAAGTGATAACCATTACCAAACCTGAAACAATTAGCATGTATAGTGGAGTACTGCTTTTTCCTGCAAGATTTGCCATCGAGAATTGATCGGCAGGCATTCCTGACGCCGCCCAGTCCTGGAACGATTTAAAACCTGCTACCGGTACTCCAATAAAGTTAACAAGGTCGTTTCCGGCGAATGCCATAGCCAGTGCAAAAGTACCAACCATTACTACCACCTTGAGAATTTTAATTTTGAAGACCCATTTCAGCAGTTGGATTAATACTACCCAAAAAGCAAAACTCACCAACAAAATTAAGCCAACGTTGTGCTTGAAATAATCTTGTAAAGTTTCGCCCGATGCCAGTTCAACTCCTGCATAAGAAGAACCTTTCATTCCTTTAATAACAATAAAGTAGGTGATTGCTGTAATTGCCAGTCCACCAAATATAGATCCAAGATATTTCATTGGACCGCGGTACCGGAACGAAAAGATAAAACGTGTAATGTACATTACCAACGCACCAATCGTAAAGGCTATAAATACCGACATGAGTATACCGGTTATAATCGCCAGTGCCTTACTGGAATTGATGTAATTCGACAATTCGGCTGCTACCGAAAGTCCCATTCCTTTGATTTTTACTGCGGCTACTGCCACTGCAGATCCAAGCAATTCAAAAACGATACTTACCGTTGTTGATGTTGGCATGCCAAAAGTGTTAAACAAATCAAGAAGAATTACATCGGTGATCATTACGGCCAGAAATATGACCATGATCTCAGCGAAATAAAACTGATCGGGATGAAAAATCCCCTTTCGGGCAACTTCCATCATTCCGTTCGAGAATGTGGCTCCAACCAGTACACCAATACTGGCCATTAGAAAGATCACCCATTTAGGAGCGGCTTTCGATCCAATTGCAGAATTTAAAAAGTTAACTGCATCGTTACTTACACCGACAATTAAATCGGATATTGCCAGGGCAAAAAGAACGACCACAAGAATTAAATAAAAATTTTCCATTTATTCGTTTTTAATTATGCTGTCAGATATTAAAATATAAACTTTAATCATTTTGTAATCCACGGCAAAGGTGTTTCAAAAACCAATTGGTTTTGTTACAATTCGATTACATTTTGATTACATTTTCACCTCTTGCCACCAATCGCTCAACGAACTAAGTCCGAATTCAAATTACGAAAAACAAAAAAGCCGGAAAAATTTTCCGGCCTTTTTTAATATTATGTTTTTACTTTTTTAGTTCTTCTGAACCGTATTTGTGATAAAATCGCGATACGCTTTTACCAAATTCACCGAATGCAGTAACAAATACTCCATTTCCGAAATCAGTTTAAAGAACAGTTGAGAGTTGCGCGTATTAACCATCTTGTTTTTGATACGCTTAATCTGGTTTTTCTCCATCTTGTTGATTTGTTCCAGAATTTTATCACGCCCCTCAATCAGCTGATCGATGTCTTCGAAAGTTTTTCCTTCAAAATCTTTTAATACCGATTTAAAGAACTTATCGATATTACCGGCAAGATCTTTTAATTCGGCATGCTGTTCTTCGATGAATGGTTTATGGTTGTTCTCAACGTGAGTAATCATCGGTTCCAGCATAAAGTAAACAGCATGCGCCATTTCTCTTTTATGCTCCATCATTTGCACATAGAAATGACTGGTATCCAATGGTCCGTCGGCCAATTTTGTAATTGTTGTGTAAACCTTGTCGCGATTTCGCTTCGAACGTTTCGAGAATTTTTTCGAGGCCTCTTCAACCTTTTTCAGTCCGGCACGATCTTCATTTAAGAAGCACTCAATACCGTCCTTTACAATCTCGTCGCTCGATTTTACAGCTTTAATCAACTGTCGTGAGCTTTTTTCCAGTATCTGTTCGTGTGCGTCAGCATCTTCAATAACTTCATCTTCTTCAATCGACTGCTGTTCGCGTTTTTTCATCAAGGTGTGTGTACGGATAACCATAACAATTGCAACCGCAACAAATACAAAAATCATAAACTTGCCGCTTAGTGCAATTAGTAAAGCTACAACACCGGAAACTGTAAAAGCTATCAGTGCCGTTAAAAACCAGCCTCCAATAACTGCAAATACACCTGAAATACGATAAACTGCGCTTTCACGATCCCACGCGCGGTCGGACAAAGAAGTACCCATTGCAACCATAAACGTAACGTAAGTAGTTGACAACGGTAGCTTTAGTGAAGTTCCGATAGCAATTAAAATACTTGCTACCACCAAATTTACCGATGCACGAACCTTATCAAACGATGGCGGATCCTGATCTTCTTCACTTACATAAGAATGTGGCTCGAAACGCGATCCTACTCCCCTGGTTATTGTTGTTGGCAAAACATTTACCAAACGATTATTAAATTTAGTCGCTCCACGAACGATAACCCGGGCTGCAAACGACGATCCGAATCTTTCATCACCTTCATTTTGACGCGATAAATCGAGCGAAGTGGCGATTACCGATTTCGCTTTTTTCGACATGATAAGCGTTACGATCATCACTAATCCGGCAACCAGTAACATATAGGTCGGTGTTCCAACTTTCCCGGCAAGCATCGCCATCGAGAAAGTATCCGGATTGCTTGCTCCCTCGGCCACCCATGCCTGGAATGAATTGTAACCGGCCAATGGCACACCAATAAAGTTTACAAGGTCGTTTCCGGCAAAGGCCATGGCAAGTGCAAATGTTCCGGCAAGTACAACAACCTTCAGAATTTTAATGTTGAAGATCCATTTCAGCAACTGAATAAAAACTACCCAGAATCCGAAACTACACAACAACATCAAACCTGTATGATGTTTTACCCACTCCTGAATGGTTTCACCACTGCTCAACTCAATACCTGCATAAGTTGAACCTTTCATTCCTTTAATTACAATAAAATAGGTGATTATCGTAATCGCCAAACCGCCGAAAGCTGAACCAAAATATTTCATTGGCCCGCGGTATTTAAAGGTAAACAACAGACGTGTTAAATATTGTACAATGGCCCCAACCGTGAAGGCAACAAATACCGAGAGCAAAATACCGGTAATAATAGCAAGCGCTTTACTTGAATTAATATACTGCGATAATTCCATTAATACCGAGCCACCTGCAGTTTTAATCTTTACGATAGATACTGCTACGGCTGCTCCAAGTAATTCGAAAACTATCGAAACGGTTGTAGATGTGGGCATTCCGAAGGTATTGAACATATCAAGCAGGATAACGTCGGTTATCATTACCGCTAGAAAAATGATCATGATTTCGGAGAAGACAAACATCTCGGGGTGAAAAATTCCCTTTCGCGCTACTTCCATCATTCCACTCGAAAAAGTAGCTCCAATAAGTACCCCTAAACTTGCCATTAAAAAGATCACCCATTTTGGTGCAGCTTTCGATCCAACTGCTGAATTTAGAAAGTTAACAGCGTCGTTACTAACTCCTACAATCAGGTCTGAAATGGCTAAAGCGAACAGTACTACAACTAGAATCAGGTAAAAGTTTTCCATTTATGTTGATTTTTATTAAAGGTCGGCAAATATAAAGCAAGTAAAAAGTTTAATCGTTTTGTAATATTAATAAAATATTAACTAACCGTGAAATTACCATTAACCAATTAATAACCACTTTTTTATACGGTATTTGAAGCCTTAATTTGCAACGTTGTCGTAACCAATAACGGTTACAACATTGTAAAATACACTTAATGAGAACTTATTCATCGAAATTTCTTGCGATACTGGTTGCGGTAGTTTTAACCTTGCTGGCATTCGGTATAACCTTGCTTGCACATTTGTTAGGCGAAAATATTTTGGTTATCGCTATTTCAACAGTGGCCTTTTTTGGAGTGGCCTACTATGCCATTTTATACATCATTAAAAAATATATTACCGACCGGATCAGACCTTTGTACAACACCATTCGCGATTTGCCTCTGAGCGGAAGGAAGATGGAAGAAAAACTCGACTCGAACAGTTTGCTGTTAAATGTAAAATACGAAGTTGAAGAATGGGCAAAAACCCAGTTAAAAGAGATTGAACGATTAAAAGAGCTGGAAAAATACCGCAAGGATTTTGTGGGAAATGTATCGCACGAACTTAAAACACCGATTTTTAATATTCAAGGTTACGTTTTAACACTTTTGGAAGGTGGATTGGAAGACCCAAAAATCAATAAACTTTACCTGAAACGAACAGAAAAAAGTATCGACCGGATGGTTTCGATTGTTGAAGACCTCGAGTCGATTACAAAACTCGAATCGGGTGAGTTAAAGCTGAACATGACGCGTTTCGACATTGTAAAAACCGTTGAGGAAGTTATTGAAATGGAGCACTGGCAGGCATCGGAAAGCCAGATAGCCGTGCAAATCATTAACAGACCCGACCGCCCGATTTTTGTACGTGCCGATAAAAAACGTATTCTTGAGGTTATTACCAACCTTATCGTAAACGGTATTAAATACGGCAAACAAAGCGGTTATGTAAATATTTCGTTCCACGATTTGGAAGACAATATCATCGTAGAAGTTGCCGATAACGGAATTGGTATCGACAAAAAAGACCTCCGTCGTATTTTCGAGCGTTTTTTCCGGGTTGATAAATCAAGATCACGCGAACAGGGTGGCACCGGGCTTGGCCTCTCAATCGTTAAACACATTATTGAGGCTCACAACCAATCTATTAATGTACGAAGCGTACTGGATCAGGGAACGACCTTCAACTTTACATTAGAAAAGCAAAAGTAGCCTAATCAAAACTTTCCGTAAAAAAAAACGTAAGAGTGGCTATTAATTTGTATTTTGGTTCGATTAAGCACTATTTTAGTTTCGTGTTTATTTTTTGTTTAAAAGAAAGTTAATTGTTCTTTAATAAGTAGCACTTACTTTTGTTCAAGAATTTTATGTTATGAGTGAAAATCAATTTAAAGTACTATTAGTTGATGACGAGTTGGACATCCTGGAATTCCTTAGTTACAACCTTGAAAAAGAGGGCTATGAGGTATTCACTGCACGAAATGGTGTTGAAGCCTTAAAGGTGGCCGAAAAACAGGTTCCACATCTTATTATACTCGACGTAATGATGCCCGAAATGGATGGCATTGCTGCCTGCGAAGAACTTCGTAAAATACCTGCTTTAAGCAGTACCATTATTGCATTTTTAACTGCCCGCGGCGAAGACTACTCGCAAATTGCAGGTTTTGAAGCGGGTGCCGACGATTACATCACGAAACCGGTTCGTCCAAAAGTTTTGGTTAGCCGTGTTAAAGCCTTACTAAAACGTACAGGCGAAGCAACACAAACCGTTGAAGTAGTCGACAGTAACACCGTTACAATCGGAAATCTTTTGATTGACAAGGAACGCTACTTAATTCGTATTGGCGACAATGAAATGATCTTGCCACGAAAAGAGTTTGAATTGCTTTCACTGCTCGTATCGAAACCAGGAAAAGTATTTACCCGCGAAGAAATTTACTATTCAGTTTGGGGCGAAAATGTAGTGGTTGGCGACAGAACAATTGATGTTCACATCCGTAAACTTCGTGAGAAAATAGGTAACGAGCACATTAAAACACTGAAAGGAATCGGATACAAATTTGTTGAATAACAAAGTAGAAAAGATAGATACGAAAGGGGCTTTAAAAGTCCCTTTTTTTGTGTGCAAAATAACCTGTTCTATCTGTTTATACCCATCCTCTTATCCTTCCCTGCGAGCAAGGAAGGACGATTGACAAGTGGAGCAAACCATATCTATTATTACACTCAATGTTGTTGGATTAGAGACTATTGTCTCTCCATTCTTGAAGGGAGAGACAGGAGAGAGGGTAAATTACGTTCTATTTATTTTCTTTTACGATTTCCCGAAAATGAATGTCAATACGCTCCTTACGCGAAATAAATTACAAGATAAAGTACACTAAAACCAAGTCCGTAGCCGGCAATAAGTTCTAACAAACTGTGTTTTCCGAGTATCAATCGGGCAGTCCCAATCAAACCTGACAAAAGCACCACTATTAATATCGAATAAATCGGGTTAATTCCATGCCGGAAAGACAAGGCAAACAAAGTACCGGCCAAACCGCCAATGGCAGCCATATGATTGCTTATCTTCCATTTTAACGAAATAACCAACAAGGCAACCAGCACCAGTACCGAAGCCAACATAAATACCTTAAATTCAGGAACAGCTTGTACCTTTTTTAGCAGTATAAATCCCAGGTAATAAAACACCGATGCACTTAATAACGGAATCACGCGATCGCGGTTATTAGGCATGTTCACATTAAAATTCGGGTTCAGAGATAATATTGCAACCGAAAGCATTGGTAGAATACAGGTAGTAAAGAAAACCACAAGCAATACAAACCTTTTTGCTTCCCATAGAAGCAACTCGAAATAAAACCCGGAATTAAGTAATAAAAACATACCTAAGGTTGGTATGAGTACCGGGTGAAAAATTATTGATATGATTTTTGCGAGTTGTTTGCCCATATTACAATTCTTTGCGCAAACGTGCTACCGGAATTCCCAGTTGTTCGCGGTACTTTGCTACTGTTCTTCGGGCAATGTTGTATGATTTTTCCTTTAAAATCTGGGCCAGTTTTTCGTCGGTTAAAGGTCGGCGTTTCTCCTCTCCTTCAATACATTCCTGCAGAATTTTTTTGATCTCACGGGTCGAAACCTCTTCTCCATCATCTTTTGCCAAACCTTCTGAGAAGAAGTACTTCAGTGGGTAAATACCAAAGTGTGTTTGAATGTATTTGCTATTCGAAACCCTTGAAATTGTCGAGATATCGAGCCCGGTCCTCTCGGCAATGTCTTTTAAGATCATTGGCCGAAGTTTGGTTTCGTCGCCTTCCTGAAAATATTCTTTCTGAAAACTGATGATTTCCGACATGGTCAACAACAACGTAGTTTGCCGCTGGTGAATGGCATCGATAAACCATTTTGCCGAATCCATTTTTTGCTTTACAAAAGTCATCGCCTCCTTGTCGTTTTTTTGCGACTTCTGGTTCTGACTCATGGTCCTCAGCATTTCGGAGTAAGTATCGTTGATTTTTAGCTCCGGAACATTACGTTGGTTTAACGACAAACTCAGCTCTCCATCAACCAGTTCGAGAATAAAATCGGGCACAATGTGCTGATTCGATTTATTTAAGGGATTACTGTACGAACTTCCCGGTTTCGGATTCAACTTCAAAACTTCGTCGATTCCTTTTTTTAACTCTTCGTCCGTCAGTTCAAGTTTTGTTCGGATTTTATCGTAATGCTTTTTGGTAAACTCCGCGAAATAATCTTTTACAATCGTTCGGGCAAGTTTATACTTTGTGTCTTCCTTACGGTTTAACTGAAGCAACAAACATTCGCGCAGATCGCGGGCTGCAATTCCGGGCGGATCAAACTCCTGGATTGCCAGCAAAATCTTTTCGAGCTTTTCTTCCGGAACATCAAGATTCATATTAAAAGCCAAATCATCGCTGATGGCCATTAAATCGCGTCGCAGGTA
The DNA here is from genome assembly GCF_033963885.1 of Draconibacterium sp. IB214405. NCBI lineage: Bacteria > Pseudomonadati > Bacteroidota > Bacteroidia > Marinilabiliales > Prolixibacteraceae > Draconibacterium > Draconibacterium sp. IB214405. Next base: position 828,375 of record NZ_JAXBMA010000001.1, on the reverse strand, counting down.
TCCGTCGTCATCAATGTTACCGATAATATATTCAGCCAGTTGCTGCTCATTATCATCTAAATCGGCAAGCCCCAGCTGTTCATGCAAAAACTCATGAAAACTTGTTCCTACCGAAAACGGAACATCAATGTACTTATCGTCTTTTGAATAGTTGTTTACGTTTAACTTGTATGTCGGAATTTCCTCGTCCTCATAATAATCATCCATCGAAAACTCTTCGTTGTCAATATCCGAGTTATTATCCTGTCCGTCATCCATTTGATCGTCAACCGACGATGGACTATCCGACTCCAATTCCAAAACAGGATTCTCTTCCAGCTCTTTTTTGATGCGCTGTTCGAGCTGCATAGTTGGGATTTCCAAAAGTTTGATCACCTGAATCTGCTGAGGTGATAACTTTTGGAGCAACTTCTGTTGTAATGTTAGTTTTTGCTCCATAATCCCAATCGTTAGCCCCGTAAAAATAATATTTTTTTCGGAGTAGCTTTTCTAAATTACACCATCAAAATTCGGCATTCTTCGGTGCGCGCGGGAAGGCGATCACATCGCGGATGTTACCCATTCCTGTAACAAACAGCATAAGGCGCTCGAAGCCAAGACCAAAGCCACTGTGTACTACCGATCCGAAACGACGGGTATCAAGGTACCACCACATTTCGTCAGCAGGAATATCCATCTCCTCCATGCGAGTAGTTAGTTTATCCAAATCCTCCTCACGTTGCGATCCACCGATAATTTCGCCAATTCCAGGGAACAGTACATCCATTGCGCCAACGGTTTTACCATCGTCGTTCTGCTTCATATAGAACGCTTTAATGTCTTTCGGGTAATCGATAAGGATTACCGGACATTTAAAGTGCTTCTCAACCAGGTAACGTTCGTGCTCACTTTGTAAGTCAACACCCCAATCAACCGGGAACTGGAATTTTTTCTTTTTATATGGTTTCGAATTTTTCAGAATATCGATGGCCTCGGTGTATGGAAGTCGCACAAAATCGTTATTCAATACAAACTCCAATTTTTCAATCAGATCCATTGAACGCTGATCCTGTGGTTTACTTTTTTCTTCCTGCTTTAAACGCTCTGCTAAAAATTGCAGGTCGTCCATGCAGTTCTCCAAAGCATATTTAATACAGAACTTCAGGAATTCTTCTGCCAAGTCCATGTTATCATTCAGATCGTAAAATGCCATTTCAGGTTCGATCATCCAGAACTCAGCCAAGTGACGAGTTGTATTTGAATTCTCGGCACGGAATGTTGGACCGAAAGTATAAATCTCGCCAAGTGCCAACGCTCCTAGCTCTCCTTCCAACTGTCCGGAAACGGTTAAGTTGGTTGCTTTACCGAAAAAGTCCTGTGCATAATCCACATCTCCCTCTTCGGTTAATGGTGGATTTTTTGCATCTAACGTAGAAACGCGGAACATTTGTCCGGCTCCCTCTGCATCACTTGCCGTTACAATTGGCGTGTGCAGGTAGTTAAAACCTTTTTCGTTAAAATATTTATGGATGGCAAAAGCCATTGCATGACGGATGCGGAATACCGCGCTGAAAGTGCTGGTACGAAAACGCAGGTGAGCATTTTCGCGCAAAAACTCTAGCGAGTGTTTTTTAGGCTGAATCGGATATTTTTCCGGATCGGCTTTTCCAAGCAAATCAATCGATTTTGCGTTCAACTCAACTTTTTGGCCACTTCCTGCCGATTCTACCAGTTCGCCGGTAACTGCAATTGCAGCTCCGGTTGTAATATCGCGTAACAGTGCTTCGTCGAAACTTTCAACATCAACCACCACCTGAAGATTATGAATAGTAGATCCGTCATTCAACGCAACAAAACTTACATTTTTGCTACCTCGTTTTGTCCTTACCCAACCTTTGGCAACTACCTCGCTGCCTGTTTCTCCATTCTTCAGAATCTCTTTAATTTTCAAACGTGCCATGATGTTTATTTTTTCTGCCTATAATTTGTCTGTTCGGCTTTTTACAGCCTTTTTTACTTTTCGAAATTTGAGCTTACAAATTTATACTTTATTAGCAATTTTATAAACGTAAGGTACATTTTCATCAGATTTTTAATACTTAAGTGAAAAACACCCCTTAAAAACCGGGCACTATTGGAAATTAAACCTTGTAAACAAAAAAAGCTGCCTTAAAAAAGACAGCCTTCCTGCTACAAATACTTATATGTTGTTAGCTAGTTTCCGTTTTTACCATTTTGGCGATTGCCACCCTGATTGCCGTTTGATGTTGCGGTTCCGGTTCCATCGCAATCTCCACCGGCAGTATTGTAACCATTCGAACCGCCCTGTCCATTACCATTTCCACCATTACCATTTCCTCGCGAGTTCGATCCGGCCAAAATAGCGGCATAATCTTCATCTGAAATGTACTGATTGGTGTACTCACCATCCAAAGCAGTTAAGTTGCTTACAAAAGCACGCATATGACTTTCCGAACCTTTTTTAAGATTACCGTAAACCCTGATTATATCGGCATTTGCAGTTGCTCCCATACGCTGGTTCAAATCAGAAATATCAAGATCTTCAATCGTTGCTCCAACAACCAGTGCATCAACCAGACTTGCTGCTCCCTGCGCTGTCAAGGTAACGTATAAAGCAGCTAAATCTTCGTTTTCAAATTCACCTTCAGCACCAGGCTCGGTGTAGGCAATCCCATAGCCCTCCAATAAAGTTTGCACCGCAGTCATGTGAGCTTGCTCGCTGTTGGCAATATTCTGAAAGATGGCCGTACCGTATGAATTATAAAAATTCAGGTAAACATCGTGAGCCAGTTTTTCTTCTTCCAGCATAAAAAGCAATCCTTCAACATCAGCTTCTGTAATTTCGCCATCGTAGGTGCAACTATCTCCAAGTGCTGTTGCAAAGGCTGCACTTTTGTCGGCCAACACCATCGATTCATCAATTTCATCTGTTTGCGAGCACGAGGTAAAAAATAATGCCCCTGCCGCTAAAACTAAACCTAAAATTGTTTTTACATTTTTCATCACTCTAAATTTTTTGTTCAACTTGTTTTATTTAATTCTCTTAATGTTATTTATTAAATTCCCGCAGTCCGTCGGCAATTAACACCTCTTCTGGTGTTATTTTGAAAGTTGCCGTTAGACCAATTTCCGCGATTTCCACGGCCATTATTATTTGCATAGGCTACCTGACCTCCGTTTCCACGGCTAAAGTTTCCACGGCTCTTTCCTTGACCTCTTCTTACATTCTGATTTGGCCCGTAACCGGCGGTCGATTGAAGCTGATCGTACTGTTTTTGCTGATCAGCAGTCAATAAATTTCGAACCTCACCGCGATGAGTCTCAACATTTTTCAGCATTGCTGTTCTAAGCTCGCTTTTCTCAACCGCATTTGTTGTTGAGCGTCGTTGTTCACGTAGTTCCTCCATCGTTTTCTGATGATTGGCTTCGAGTTCCTGAATACTTGTTTCCTGTTCTTCAGTCAGATTCGAAATCTGTGTCAGGCAAGGAAGATTCTGATTGTTTTGTACTGTATTTGCTCTTCTTCCACGTTGTGCAAATACGGTTGTTGTTGTTAACACCAGGGCAAAGAACACCCAGGCAACGTTAATTAACTTGCTAGTTTTCATTGTTCTACTATTTAAATTGTTTTACTATCTATTTTGTCGCCCGTAGCGTGGGCCGCCACGTTGAGGCAACGAAACGTCTTCTTTAGATTTTGTCATCGACAGGAAAATTTCTTTTAGTTTCTCCTGTTGGTTCTCGTCGCAAACTGCTTTCATATCGAGATAATAATCCACAGTCAAATCCTTCAAGGTTTTGTGCTGCTCTCCAATTTCGCTTGAAATCGAATGAAGTTTTGTGGTGTCAGCATCGGCTTTTCCCATTTCTTCCACCATTTCAACTCGAAGAAGAGTTAGCTGATCAGATATCCGGCGTGCACTCCGGTTATAGGTTCTGTTCAATTCCCTAAAAGAATCTACCTGATCGGGTTGTAGGTTCAGTTGCTCGCGGAAAAAACGCGTCCGTTGTTCCGAAGGCATTTCTACCTTTTGTTGCTCTTCTGTAGCTTTTTTATCCTGCTGTTTGTGGTACCAGAATGAAATTCCCATCGACAGGTTTGTAGCTGCCAGAATTACAACTAACCAGATTAATATGCGATATGTATTTTTTGTTGCCATTTGTTATTCCATTAAAAATGATTCGATTGGCTCGTCTTCCAATTCGTTCCAGAAAGGAACCATTTCCTGTTCGGTTAAACTACTGTCGGCAAAAGTTACCTTAGGTGCTTGCCCCAGCTTAAAACCACCGTAAATACCCAACAATAAAATTATTGAAAATGCAACCGGCTGCAGAATCCGAACCAAAACCGGACGTGTTGACGGCTGCTCTTCTGCCTGTTTTTCAAGTCGCGCTTTTACACGGGTAAAGAAGAATGGATTTTCATCTGTTACTTTATCACTTTCCAAAATACTGAGTGTATTTTTCATTTCTTCTGCAAAAAGAGCACACGCTGTACACTCGTCCAGGTGTTTCTGAACCTGCTCCATTTCCGAAACCGGCAGGTCCTTCTCAAGGAAGAAAATTAATTTACTATGTACTTTATTACACTTCATTTTCAGTATTGTTATTAGTATGACACGTTCATTCTTAAAAACTTGCGCTTACATGCACTTTTTTTTGTAGCACTTGTACAATTTTTTCTGCAGGCCCTTTTTTGCCCTAAACAACAGCGATTCAACCGACGCAACCGAGAGGTCCATAACCTCCGCAATTTCCTGGTACGACAGTTCTTCGTATTTATTTAAAGTGAATGCCACTTTCTGATTCTCCGGCAAACTGTTAATTGCCTCTTTTAATATAATTGCCCGCTGTTTGTTCTCCAGGTCGTATTCCGGCTCGTCGGAATTTGCCGTGCTTACCTGCATCACTTCCTTCTTTTTGGCCGCCACCTCATCCTCGAACGAATGAAACCACTTGTGCTTTTTATTATCGCGAATGTGGTTCAACGAGCGGTTAACCGCAATACGGTACAACCAGGTTGAGAGTTTGGCATCGGCCCTGAATTTTTCGACATTACGATACACCTCAACAAAAACATCCTGGGCAATATCTTCGGCATCTTCACGGTTCTGCACCAATCCATAGCAGGTATTCACCACCAACTTCTGATGGTTATCTACCAGCTTTTTGAAAGCCAATTCGCTTCCCTGCTTTAATTGTTCTATGATATCGGTGTCGGACATTCTGATTAGAAAAATACCACTTTTAAAATTTCCTGAAGTTATTCGGAAAGTAATTTGTAAACATCGCGCGGTGGAAGATCATTATTCTCGCCAATTGTACGCAAGGTTTCGGTAGGTTTTGCCTCAATATTGTTCTTTTCCAGAATTTGCATCAACTCCTCCGTACTTTTATTCAATTCTTTTGAGAAATCTTCAATGGTTTTGCGTCCAACACCCATTCCCTGACCTTGATTAGCCGGTTGTTTAACAATGATATCGTAAATTTCAAGAGGTGTTGAATTGTTTGCCTCAGCAATTAACTGTAAGCTTTGTGTATGAATATCCTCGTAAGCAATTTTATGACTGTCCAGTTTTCGGGTAATTTCATCAACCGACTCCATATCCAACTGATGCGCCAGTTCTGTGAGGGTTAATAACTCGGCATGAGGCACGGGTGCCCGCTCTTCGGTTTTCTCCCACGAATTGGTCGCAGTTTCGCCTAAATCCATTACGGTTTGAAAAGGAGGAATTGAAAATACAGTGCCGAAAAAGAATACCAGCACAGCTGCGATCGAAAAAATTAGTTCCTTCTTCTTATTGAAGCCTTTTGTGCTTTTCGATTTAAGATAGGACACAAACGATTTCCAGTTCACTGCAAACAAGTGAAAAATGGAAAGTACGATAAACGCCAGTGAAAAAATGGTATGAATGGCCTGCCAGCCTTCTTTTGATAAACCTGCCAGTTCCCAGTTTACCCAATGGGCGTAACGTCCCGGAGGCGATACATACAAAATTAAACCCGAAACCAGGATCACTAAAATTCCCCAGGTTAATCCAAAACTTATAAAGGCACGCCAGCTAAACTTCGTTTTCATCTTATTTAAAATTTATGTTTTTGTATAATTTTAAAGTATGACACCGAAGCTTTTTAAAACTTGCGCGGGTGTTTCAGAAAATTTTTGGTTTATGCGCTAAGCGCGTTTATACACCTGCGACTTCTTTTGCCGGAGACTTTTTTCTTTCGATCCAATAATAGGCGATTGGCAAAACCATCAATGTTAAAAATGTTGATGTTACGAGGCCACCGATCACCACTGTTGCCAGCGGACGCTGCACTTCAGAACCGGGGCCGGTATTAAACGCCATTGGAATAAAACCCAAACTCGCTACCAGGGCCGTCATCAGCACCGGGCGTAAACGATCTACCGATCCTTCGATGACCAGCTTTTTAAGATCGCCTTTTTTCTCTTTCCGAATCATATTTATATGATCGACCAGCACAATACCATTTAGCACTGCAACCCCAAACAAGGCTACAAAACCAATACTTGCCGTTACCGACAAATACATTCCCCGGAGCCAGAGCAGAAACACTCCTCCCGACAAAGCAAACGGCAGGTTCAATAAAATCAGAATGGCATAACGCATCTTTCCAAAGTTAAGGTACATTAAACCAATAATGATAAAGATGGAAAGTGGCACAACCAGCATTAAGTGACGCATTGCCCGACGCTGATTTTCGAAAGTTCCACCGTAATCAATAAAATATCCTGACGGGATACTTGCACTTTTATCAATCTGCTCCTGCAGTTGGGCAACGTAAGTTCCCAGGTCAATGTTTTTAATGTTGATACCAACGATTAATCTTCGCCAGCCATTTTCACGCTGAATTTCGCGAGGGCCTTCCTGTAATTCAATATTGGCCACACGTTTTAATGGAATATAACCACCACCCGGAAGATGCACCGGAGCTTCTGCTATTTTTGGTAATTGATCGCGTATGTTTTCCGGATAACGTACCACGATTCCGAAATGTCGTTGTCCTTCGTACAATTGACCGGCCTCCTGCCCGCCAATACCGGCTTCAACAACTTTCTGCACATCATCCACGTTCAATCCGAACGAAGCCACTGCTTCACGATCGATATTTACAGTTAAGTATGGTTGTCCTGCCGACTGTTCCACATAGTAATTATCAGTTCCCGGTAAGTCTGTCAGCAATGCAGAAATATTCTCTCCAATTTCATCAAGCACATCCAAATCCTCACCATAAATTTTCACAGCCAAATCGGATTTTACGCCACTTGTTAACTCATCAACGCGCATGGCAATTGGCTGCGTGAAGTTATACGCCAAACCCGGTTCAGTTTGTAAATACGGTTCAATCCTACTAATGATATCATCTTTTGTTACGCCTTTCGACCATTCTTCGATGGGTTTCAGCACAACCCAAACATCGGTTTGGTGCACTCCCATCCAGTCGTTCGCCAAATCTGACCGGCCGGTTTTTGGTACTACGGTCTCCACTTCGGGAATATTTTCCATGATCTTTCCTGCCAGCCAATCGGCATTTTCCATCGATTCTTCCAATGTTACCGACGGCATCCGCACCTGTTCGATCAGAATGGAACCTTCATCAAGTTCCGGCAAGAATTCTGTTCCCAAACGTGTCATTAAAAAGATCGAAACCAAAAAGATAGCCAAAGCCGAAGATCCCACAAACCAAACCTTGTTCATGTTCTTTTCCAGCCCTTTTTGGTAGCGTGGTCGCATCCATTCAATCAGGTAATTCCGGCGAACTTTTACCTTTTTACGGAATACAACAGCTGACATAGCTGGGACAAAAATCAGTGCCAGCAACAACGAGCCAAACACGGCAGCTGCCACTGTTATCGCCATCGGGCGGAACAAAATACCTTCCATCCCACTGAATGTCATGATTGGTACATAAACCATCAGAATAATAAGTACACCAAAAAAAATAGGGCGAACCACGTGATTGGCAGCTTTTCGGATCACTTCATCTTTCGACTCTTTCTTGTTCTTTTGCAGGTCGTGAACAATGTTTTCCACCATTACCACCGAACCGTCAACCACCATTCCGAAGTCGATCGCTCCCAAACTCATCAGGTTGGCTGCCAGCCCGAATTCGCGCATGCCGATAAAAGCAAAGAGCATCGAAAACGGAATTACCATAGCAACAATTAGTGCTCCTGAGATTTCACCCAAAAGCAAAAGCAACACAACAATTACCAGAAAACCACCTTCCATAAGGTTGGTAGAAATGGTTGATGTTGTTCTTTTAATCAGATCCGACTGATCATAGAACTTTTCAACGCTAACACCCTCCGGCAGACTTCGGTTAATTTCTTCAATTTTATCTTCTATCTCCGAAATTACCTCGCGGCCGTTTCCTCCGCGCAACATCATGACAATCCCGGTAATTACCTCACCTTTTCCATCCTTGGTAACACCGCCCTGTCTGATCTGCTTTCCTTCAACAACACTTGCAATATCTTTTATAAAAATGGGTTTGTTATCAATGTTTTTCACGATGATATTCCGCACATCATCCATGCTGGTGATCTGCCCAACACCGCGAATAATGTATTGCTCGCCATTGTGCTGAATGTAATTTCCGCCCGACACGCTGTTGTTTTGTGCGATGGCGTCCATCACTTCCGAAATTCCAATACTGTATGTGCGCAACAAACCCGGTTGAATGATAACGTTGTATTGTTTTACAAATCCGCCAAACGAATTGATCTCCGTTACACCACGTACAATTTTTAATTGCGGGGCAATCAACCAATCCTGAATTTCGCGCAGTTCCGACAGGGAATAATTTTCACCTTTAACTACATACTGGTAAATTTCGCCGAGTGCAGTTGAAATTGGCCCCAGCGAAGGACTTGAAACACCCGGAGGCAATTCATCAACAATGGATTGCAGTCGCTGACTTACAATCTGCCGCGCAAAATAAATATCTGTCCCCTCATCAAACTCCACGGTTACCGCCGAAAGTCCGAATTGCGAAATGGACCGAACTTCAGCCACATCGGGTAAACCGTTCATGGCCGTTTCTATCGGGTAACTTACCAGCTTCTCCACATCAAAAGGAGAATACCTGCCGGCTTTTGTAATCACCAAAACCTGCACCGGCGTTACATCCGGCTGCGAGTTAATGGGCAGGTTTATCAACGAAAAGTAGCCGGCAATAGCCATTAATACCACCAGGGATAAGGCTACGTATTTTTGACGAACACTAAATGAAATTATATTTTGAAGCATCAGCCGAGGATTTTTAAGGTTTTATTCTTCAGAAATAATATCGAAACGAGACAGCGCTTTCAGGCTAAAAACTTTTGTAACTGCCACTTCTTCGCCGGCAGTAAGCCCTGCGGCAACAAACACAAAATCGCCTTTTATTTGATCCACTTCAATGGGGCGGCGTTCAAAAGTATTCGCATCTTTTTTCACAAAAACAATTGCCTGGTCGCCATCATAAGTAAGCGCCTGTAACTGAATGGCCACCGATTCTTTTTGCGACTCGGAAGTGATTGCCAATCGCAGGTTCTCACCGGGTTTTGGCCAGCCATCTTCCGACGGAATGATAATATTTACCACCACCGAGCGGCTGGTTTCATCCAGTCCAGGATTCACCGAAGTAATTTTCCCTTTTATCGTAACATCTTCCTGTTCGCGTTTCGAAATATCAACCGCATTCCCCGGTTCTACCAGCACTGCATCGCCGGGCGAAACATATCCGCGAATAAGCACCTCGTGTGTGTCGAGCACGCGTGAAAGGTTTTCCAGCGCATTTACCGATTGACCGAGTTCCACAAAATTCTTCTCAATTACACCATCTATCGGCGCAACTATTTTAAGTGTCGGCTCAAAATTTCCAGAGTCAGAGAACTTTGCGATCTCCGAATCGGGAACACCAACCGCACGCAATTTGGCGTAGGCCGATTTTAACGATGCCGAAGCACGCTGGTATTCTGCTGTTGCCTGCTCCAACTCGCTGGCAGAACTGATACGTTCTTCAACCAGCTGCTCTAAACGAGCCAAACGGCTTTTCTGAAACGATTCCTGTGCATAAGCCTGCAGGTATTCCGAAACCAGGTTCCCGTATTCCAGACTTTGAATACGAAACAGTTCCTGCCCTTTATTCACACGATTTCCTTCGTAAACTTTAATGGCAGTAACCTGTCCGTTAATTGGCGTACTGATAATGCTGGAATGACCCGGCGATGGAAAAACAACGCCCGGCGCCAAAATCTGATGATCGACAAATTCGCTTTTTATCGCTACCGTTTTTATTGAAAGTTCGTCGCGCTCTTTATCCGACAACTTGATTTCGACCACTTTGTCGGTACCATCTTTTAACGATGGCGGCACATCGGTTTCAACCACTACTTTTTCTTCTTTCGGCTCATTTCCTGAGTTACAGGCTGCAAATGAGAAAAGGATCATTACAATTCCGAAGTGAATAAATTTGGTCTTCATATTGTTTTACTTGTTATTGCTAATAGATTAATTCCTGATCGAAGTACTGCTCGAGGGCAGCCAGTTGCATGTAATAATCGCGGAGGGCGGTTAAATAACGCTGCTCACTTTTCAAATAAATTTGTTGCGCGTTTAGTAGTTCAAGGAGATCGATTTCTCCCAGTTGGTAGGCTCGTAACGACATACTCTGCAATTTTGATGAACGTTCCTGCATCGAATCATGATAACGATTTACGATCGACCGGCTCACCGAATAATTGTGCCAGGCATATTCAATTTCCTTTTTCATATTCAACTGAATTTCCTTTTGGCTCCAAAGCAACTCTTCCTTTCGGGCGGTGGCCATTTGTATTTTGCCTTTCTGATCGAATGGATACCAGATTGGTATACTCAACCCAACTTCGAAACCGTTAAAATCGTAGCCGGTTCCGTAATCCTGTTTGTATAAACTAAATCGAACATCGGGCAAAATGTTGCTTTTGGCTTCTTTCAGAAAATAATCGGAAGCATTCAGCAAATTCATCGACGCGCGGTAAGCCGGCTGCTCTTCCTGAACCGCCAACGCCTGAATTTGCGAAATATCAATATCGGTGGCATAAAGCGTGTCGGCAAACTGAATGCTGTATTTCTGATCTTTAATGGGCAATCCCATAACATTAAAGAGTCCGTAGCGCGCCTGGTGCAAAATCCACTCACTCTGGTCGAGATCATTTCGGGCTTCATCCAGCTGAATTTCGGCATTTGCCAAATCGATGCCGTTTCCCAATCCCGTTTCAAATTTCGAATAAACTGCATTGTACAGGTCTTGCGCAAGATTTAGCTGGTTTTCGCGCGAGCGCTGCAGATAAAGCGCATAAACCACCTCAATGTATTTACTTTTTACCTGCGAACTGATTTCCTTCTCTTTAGCAACAATTACGTTTTGCTGTGCTTCAACCTCCTGTTTTAGTGCCTTTACACGATAAACCGACGTTAACGGGAAATCCACTTCCTGTGTTATGGCCACACGTTTTTCAGCAAACGGAGCCGTTGGATCATCGCTGATTCCTTCTTTAAAATAACTGATTTCGGGAGCTGAAACACCCGTGTTTGTTCTCCACACGTTTTCTTTTTGAACTAAACGTGCCCGCATTTGATTAAGCTCGGCGTTGTTACCAATGGCTTGCTCTACGGCCTGTTTAATGGTTAACAATTCGTCTTGTCCGTAAACACTGCCAGCCAAAAACATCAGGAAAACTAAACTGAATTTTGTTAGTCTTATCATGGTTTTTTGAATTTAACGATCAATTTGTTGTGCATTAAGTTACAAAGAGTTCCGCACTTTGTTTAACAATTCAACATGAATTTATTTATGACCCATAGTAATTAATAATAAAGGTCTCAATAAACATTTGACACATTAAAATGAAAAAACCATCGCTCCCGGGGAAATAAATAGCTTCAGGTTATGGATAAAAATTTAGCTGAATGTTATTCGCTGACTGAATCCTGACTCGGCTCATCTGTTGCGTGGTAGGGAGACGACAGTTTCCGGCCACGGTATGAAAAGCGTTTCGACATGTACGAAAGAATTTCGTTTGCGGTGCTTTCAATAGGTTTGTTGGAAACATTGATAACAGTAAATCCACCGCGGTCGAATACAAACATTGCTTTTCTGATTTCTTCCCGAACCGCTCGTTGATCAACATAAGCATCATTACGGTAATTTTCCCAGTTTGCTATTCTTTTTTGGCGATGCGCAATTAACTGGCTCGCTCCGATATACAATCCGAAAACCCGGTTAGGATCCGCCTCAAACAGTTCATCGGGTGGTTGAACACCCGGCACCAGCGGTACATTTGCCACTTTCCAACCGTACATAGCCAGGTATACACTAAGCGGCGTTTTTCCCGCACGCGAAACACCGGTCAGAATAATTTCGGCGTTGCGCAAACGTTCGGGGCTCATGCCATCGTCTTGCGAAAGAGTGAATTCAATTGAATCGATACGGTCGAAATACTGATGATTGATTTCGCGGTATAAACCGGGGTGCACCATTGGCTCAACGTCGAGTGTTTCGTCTAAATAATTGGCCAACGTTCCCATCAGATCAATGACCTTAACATTAAACTCTTTTCCCAGCTCATTGATTTTGTGGCGCAATTCAGGATTAACCATCGTATGAGCAATTAATCCCCTGTCGGCTTTGGCTTTCATAATTATATCGAAAACCTCATCTTCGGTTGTCACCCTTCCAATAATCTCAACCGGAACTTTATTTTCGGGGTACTGAATCAAAATTGCCTGTACAAGATTATTACCGGCGATTCCTGTTCCGCCGGATACAACATAAATAGGTGCCGGTGATTTTTTGCTCATAACGTGATGCTTCTTTAAAGGGAAACAACCAGCGCAAGAATTTAGTTTATCACAAAAGCAAATTGAATGTCGTTTAGTTTTGAAAATCTGATTTTCAATTCACCCCTGAATCCCCTAAAGGGGACCAGATCGTACTCCCCTTTAGGGGTTGGGGGTAAGATTATGCCAAAGCTTAACTAAACGACATCAAAATACAATTTAAATAGCATGAAATCATAGAATTATTCAGGTTTCAATTGCATTTTAAAACGGGCCTTATTTTCCACATTTTGTTTTGAGAAAAGATCCGGGTGATAGTCGTTATTGAGGTACAATTCTGTTTGATCAAGGTAAAAATCGCTGGCCGGAATACCACTAGTTCCGGTAGGAATAATTGTCTCCGATTCGTCCCAGTCGGCCGCACTAAAAATATGTCGGTGCGATGCACCATGCACGGTTTCGTACAAGTTGGTGTAGGAATACGAATACGGGCAAACCGTATGAAAACTTCCCGGTACCTCAAAAGGACCGCGATTCAGCTTTAAGGCTTTATCCAAAACAGAGACAACACCGAGCGGATGTTTTAAGGAGAATGAATGAATACTACCCCACTTCCACTGTTCAGCATCGGGTCCAAGTTTTTGACTCAGGTCGGCAACAGTTTCCTTGAACGATTGAGCAACAACATCATCAAAAGTTTCTTTCTTATCGGTCATTATATTATCTGTCCACTGCGAATTCCCCTCAGCCAAAAGATTTATCATCAGGTTTTCGAGCAACATTTTCTGTCCTAACATTCTTTGGAATAATTCGGGCGATAGCTCATCTTTAACCAGGTTCTCCATCGATTTGCGATAAAGAATCTCAAAAATAGACGCAGCCTGACTTTCGCGTGTCAGATTATAATCCCAACCTACCAATTTATTAAAAGCTGCTTTTTCAAGTTCATTTAAATCGGCTTGTTTTTTCAACGATTCCACAAAAATCGGAGTCATTTTCTCTGCCGTTTTCGATGTCCAGTCGCTGTGCATGGCTTTAAAATCTTCGATTCCTAATTTCTGTTTTGCTTCCAGCATTTCCCTGATCCGGTCGATGCGGCTTGGCGTTGCATACCAGTGGCTGATGTAATAGGGATAATCCTCAGAAACCGTTTTGTTATTTGCCGACGATACATAACCTCTTTCCGGATTAAACTCGTAAGGCAGCTCCTCAAAAGGTACCAAACCCTGCCAGTCGTACTTGCTGCTGTCGCCCGGATAAATCTGAATGCCCGAGCCTTCGCGAATTGGCACTCCGGCACTGCACTGTAAACCTATATTTCCGTTTACATCGGCATAAACCACATTCTGGCTCACCGATTTAAACGTGCTTACCGCATCGCGAAATTCGCTCCAGTTGTTGGCACGGTTCAACAGGTACACGGTTCGTATTTCGTTACTCATTTCATTTCCCAACCAGCGAATGGACAATGGCGTTTCTTTTTCCTTTTTTAAACGGTTGACCATCGGTCCGCGGTGCGTAAATTTCAATTCCTCTTCCAGCTCTTCACCTTCTTTGGTCTTAATGATCTCTTTTTTAATTTTCAGATCTCGCCAGGCACCATCGAACCAGTATTTTGTTGAATCTTCATTTAATGTTTCGGCATAAAAATCGAGGTCATCCACCATTACGTTGGTCATTCCCCAGGCGATGCTGTCGTTGTGCCCGCAAATCACAAATGGCTGACCGGGAACCACAAGACCGGTTACACTCATTTTCCCCTCAACAACCTGGTGCATCTGGTACCAGATTCCGGGAGCAAACAATCCCAAATGCATGTCGTTGGCCAAAAGCGGCATTCCAGTTTGGCTTTTTTTGCCTGCAACTGCCCAGTTGTTACTTCCGTTAAAAATCTCCGCACCCAGTTCAGTTAGGTTTTCGGTCGCGGATAACAAAGTCTCCGACGCATTAATTTCAATATTCCCAAACTCAGGAAAAACAGCTGTTTTATGGTTTTTCAAATCGGGAATCAGCTCTGCTATTTTTTCATCAGAAACCTCGGCGCGCAACTGGTGCAAGAAATATTCGGTGCCCCAGCCACTCGATAAATCCCACGACATATAACCAATCAGGTTGATACAATGCACCGGTTCCCAAAGCTCGGGTTTATATTGTAAAACTTTAAACTCCGGAGGCAAAGGATATTTCTGAATGTACTGATTCACTCCATCGGCATAAGCTTCGAGTGCAGCAACAATTTCCGGCTTAGAAGTAGCCAGTATCTTTTCCGATTTTTCCTGAATACGCAGGGCACGCATCATCAGGTCGGTTTCAAGCTGGTCTTTTCCAAGAATTTCAGAGAGGCGCCCCTGTGTCACTCTTCGCAATAAATCCATTTGCCACAAACGATCTTGCGCCATTGCAAAACCTACAGCCCGGTACATATCTTTTTCACTTTTGGCATAAATATGCGGTACACCATGTTCATCGCGAAAGATGGAAACCGGCTGTTCTAACCCTTTCAACTTTACATCTTCGTTGTAATCGGGCAAGGCCGAAGTTTTAATATTTTGCAGAACAAGAAAGCCAACAATCACAGCAAGAACAAGGAAGCCCAACACTCCCAATAAAACACTTTTTATGGTTTTCATTTAAAATTGGATTTTTGAAACAAACGAATTAGTCTCTGATTTTTTTATATTTAATGCATAAAAATAAATCAAAAACAGACATTATGAAGAAGCTTGTAATTCTTTTTTTCCTTGGTGTTTACACATTGGCCGGTTATGCACAAAAAGCCGATAATATTGTTGGCGTGTGGTGGAACGATGAAAAAACTACCAAAATCGAGGTTGAAAAACAGGATGGAAAGTACATTGGAACCATTGTTTATATGATTCCTGAGAAATACGAAAACGGAGCGCCGCCAAAAGACGATGAGAATCCGGATCCGGCACTGCGTGACCGTTCTATAGTGGGCATTCAAATTTTGAAAGGTTTTGAATATGACGCAGATAAAGAAGAGTGGAAAAACGGGACCATTTACGACCCGAAATCGGGTAAAACATACGATTGCTACAGCTGGATGGAAGGCGATGATCTACTTAAACTGAAAGGTTTTGTTGCAGGAATTCGCATGCTGGGCAAAAGCTCGGAGTGGTATAGAACAACACTTTAGTTAAATATAGCTGTCATTTCGACGAAGAATGAGGAGAAATCTTTCATCTTGAAACAGATTTCTCAGTCGTACCTCCTTCGAAATGACAGCATTTGATGAACTCATATTGTTAACCCGAAACCTGCACATCAAAGCCGGCCTCGCGCACACGATCGGCGATCATGTTAAGATCTTCCAGCGAAACCTTTTCAAGCGTTTCAATTGGTGTATCGCGGGCAATGGTGTAGATCATAACCTGCAATGGTTTTATTTTTTTCAGCAAATCAATCCAAGCCGAAATTTCTTTTTCAGTAGTATTGTCAATGGTTTTGCCTTTGTAACTTCCGCGCACAAACATGGTTTGGATTATCACCTTCCCGTTAAAAGCAATTAACTGTTCGATGGTATTGGCCAGGTTAAAATTCCCTTTGGGGCAGTCGAGTAATTTTACTGTTTCCTCAAAAGCCGAATCCAGTTTCTGAATGTTGTCTTTGATTTTCAACAATGCTTCAAACACCGATTTACGGTGAATCATTGTTGCATTCGAAAGCACGGCAATACGTGCGTCCGGAGCGATTTCATCGCGCAAGGCAATGGTATCGTCGATAATTCCTGCAAACTCAGGATGCAAAGTTGGTTCACCATTTCCGGCAAAAGTAATTACATCGGGCAATTCGTTGTTTGCCACCATTTCGCAGAGTTTTACCTCCAGCCGCATTTTTACATCGGCACGCGACGGGAAGGTAACTTTTTCCTTGTACTCGCCCGGCGTAAAACCACATTCGCAGTAAATACAATCGAACGAACAGACTTTGGCCTCGGTTGGCAATAAATTAATTCCCAACGAAACACCTAATCTCCGGCTTTTTACCGGCCCAAATATTATTTTATCGAATAGAAATGTTGCCATAGTAGAATCTTTACAGTCAATTAAATTACTGAAAAGGTTTGATGTTTTATGGAGAGGTCAGGCTGCGCCTGTAAAAGAGATCTAAGTTTTAGTTTACTTGATCTCAAATGTTGTTTCGCCAATTTCGTTACCATCGGCAAACAAGTTTACGGTATAAACTCCCGGCATTAATTCAGGTTCGTTAACGTTGTCCCAAAAAATTGCCACCGGTAAATCTTTACCTTCGTAAACCACCTCGCGCATTGCCGAATATTGGATTTTTAAATCTTCAAACTGAAACACATCGTTTTCCGATTTTACCATCAGCAGCTGATCGGGACGCATAATTCGCGCATATATTTCTTTTGGCCCACGTTTAGTTGTGGTATTCTGTCCCAACACAAAGTATATACGCAATTTGGCCGTCCGTTTGGCAAACTTGGTTTCCTTGCTTCTTTCGTTTAAGGCAGTTGCCGTCAACTCGCGGGCTTCAAGCATGGCCGCACGTTTCAGGTTTTGCTGCAATTGTTGCTTTTCCTGATTAAGCTGCTGGTTTTGCTGTTCAACCTCTTTGTATTGTTGTTTTACTTCAAGGTTTTCGGCCATCAACTCTTCGTTTCTGCGGTTTAACGAATCAATTTGCACCACAAAATCGCGCATAATACCACGCAGGGTATTTACCTGGTTTTGATAGTCGGAGATTTTCGCATAACTCACTTTTTTAGTTTGCTCCACTTCCAGCAAAAGGTCTTTTACCTTTGCCTGAGCAACAAACAACTGCTCGTTTATTGTATCGTTTTCGGTTTTTAACGAATCGTAGCTGGCAGCAATTTCCGTAAGCTCAAATTGAATCGAGTCTTTCTCCGCAGTAATCTCCTTGATTATCCCCCTGTTATCGCGACGTTGCATAAAAAACATCACCAATACCACCACCAACACTACCGACAGAACAATAACAATAATATTATTTCTCCTGTCCTTCGACTCATTTTGCATTGCATCAATTTGACTACTCATAAATTATACGCTTTCATCTGCCAGTATTACAGAAAAGGCAAATCATTTTCAGTTTTTGGTATATAACGAAACAAAAATAATAATCTTTTATGCGGGGACAAATAAGCTTAAAATTTATTCAAACAAATAGCTGACATATACGTTTATCTTATTTATATTAATTCTAAATAATAATTTTAACTATTAATTTAAATCACTCTCACAGAAGAGTTAAAACAGTAAATAATGAACAAAATCATATTCCTTTTATGTCTCGCATTTCTATCCGTTTCATTAGAAGTAGTAGCTCAGAACGAACACTCTGATGCAGTAATTATCGGACACGTTGTTACAAAAGGCGAACATATTCCTTTCGTAAACATCTATTTAGAAGGTACCAACTACGGAACCACAACCGACGTAACCGGTCACTACATGATGGTTGATCTTCCGATTGGAGAATTTACCATTGTTGCCAAAATGATTGGGTATAAGGAACAGAAAAAACAAGTGGTTTTAAAAGCCGGCGAAACCATTGAAATTAAATTTGATCTGGAAGAAGACGTGATCCACATGGATGAAGTAGTAATTACCGGAACAAAAACCTTTAAACGCCAAACCGAAAGTGCCGTGATCGTGAATGTGCTCGACGGGAAAACTATCGACAAAGTGGCGGCACAAACTATTTCCGAATCGTTGAGTTTTCAGCCCGGATTACGTATGGAAACCGACTGCCAAACCTGTAACTACACACAGTTAAGAATGAATGGTTTAGGCGGTGCTTACAGCCAGATATTAATTAACGGACGATCGGTTTTTAGTCCGCTAACCGGATTGTACGGATTGGAACAGCTACCTACCGAAATGGTAGAACGTATTGAAGTGGTTCGTGGCGGAGCTTCGGCTTTGTACGGTTCGAGTGCCATTGGCGGAACAGTAAACATCATCACCAAATTGCCGCAACGAAATTCGTACGAAGTTACTTCGAACAATGCCATTATCGGCAGCGATGCGTTGGATTACAACGTAAATGCCACGCTCACTGCACTCTCGCAAAAACGAAATGCGGGAATGGTGTTGTACGACTTTCACCGCGACCGTGATGCTTTTGATGCAAACGATGATAATTTCTCCGAATTACCTTCGGTTACGAATAATTCGTTTGGAATAAATTCATTTTTTCAATTGGATGAAGACCAAAAAATCGAAGCTAATTTTTCGAGCACGCACGAGTATCGTTATGGCGGCGAAATGATAGATGGACCGGCCTATCTGGCAAAACAGTCGGAAGAGCGCACGCACGATGTAATAATGGGTGGTGTCGACTACACTTACAGTCCTGACATGCGGACAAGTTTCGTCGTTTACGGTGCCGGACAATACACGAAACGCAAACATTTTACGGGAATAGCACCTGACGGAGGCGATGAATTGCAAGATTACAACAACGCACCTCCTTACGGGAATTCAAAAAATTACACTTACCAGTTTGGAACGCAGTTGAACCACGCTGTAAACGATTTTGTAGGCGCCGGCACAAACATTTTTACCGTTGGGGCCGAATTTGTCAGCGACGACGTTTTTGATCAGATTGAGTCTTACGCTTACCTGATCGATCAAACGGCAAATAATTTTGGAGCCTTTTTACAAAGCGACTGGTCGATTACGCAGAAGACAACGCTGCTTGCGGGTATCCGCGCCGACAAGCATAACTTTGTCGATAATTTAATTCTAAACCCACGGGTTTCACTATTATTAAAACCCAACTTAAATACACAGCTGCGTTTGTCGTGGTCGACAGGTTTCCGCGCGCCACAGGCTTTTGATGCCGACATGCATATTGCCTTTGCCGGAGGCGGTATTCAAACCGTTCAGCTGGCTAACGACCTGGAAGAAGAACGTTCGCAAAGTTTGAGTGCCTCATTAAACTGGGATAAACCAAGCGAAAAACACATCATTGGCTTTACCCTTGAAGGCTTTTACACACAATTAAAAGATGCTTTTATTCTGGAAGAAATTGGCACCGATGAATCGGGGAATTCCATCATGGAAAAACGCAATGGCGGAAATAGCGATGTGTATGGAGCAACTTTTGAGGCACGGGCAAATTTTAACCGCACACTGCAACTGGAGGCAGGTTTAACGCTGCAGAAAAGTCAATATGAAGAAGAAGTGGCCTGGTCGGAAGAATTGCCGGGAACAAGAGATTATTTACGTACTCCTGAAACCTATGGTTATTATACCATTACCTGGACTCCGGTTTCAAAATTCAGTGCTTCGCTGGCTGGTGTTTATACCGGCTCGATGCTGGTACCGCATTACGGTTTGGCGGGCGATGCCGGCACCATTGATCAAGACGTATTATTTGAATCGCCAACTTTTATGGACATGACACTAAAACTAGGATACACCATAGAATTAAAACGAATTGATTCGTCGATTGAGTTTTTTGGTGGCCTCTCTAACTTACTGGACGACTACCAAAACGACTTCGATAAAGGTAAAAACCGGGACAGCGGATACATCTATGGCCCTGCAAAACCCCGCACGGTTTTCTTTGGAATCAAGTTGTTTAATTAAAAAACAATCACCATATTAAAATTCTATACCCTCTCTCCTGTCTCTCCCTTCACTGAAGGGAAAGACGATTAGCCTCCAAAAGAATCACATTATGAGAGGAACATGATTGAAGTTGCGACGAAGCACAGACCAATCGTCCTTCCTTGCTTGCAGGGAAGGATAAGAGGATGGGTACGAATAAAATATAAATACTACGTTGCATAAAAAAAGCTGTCCGACACTTGTGGGACAGCTTTCTACTCTTCTGTTCAATTATCTGCTACAAAGATCCTATTTTAATTCCAAAATAGATTGTTCGTGGAGTTAACGGCCCATAAACATACGATGGGTCACGGTCAATGCCCGTATCAAAATCGTCCTGGTAGCTGTTGAAAATATTTTTCACACCACCATTCAGCTCAACTTTCATATAATCTGATAAACGCAAATGATAGCTGAGTTTTACCCCGGTATCGATAAAAGAAGTGCTCTCTCTGAGTTCTCCCTGCTCAGGATTAGCCAGTTCCGGTCCGAAATAAGGCACCAACATTTTGCCGGTGTAGTTACTTGTGAACGAAATATCAAACACAGGTGTTGGAGAAACGGTTGCACTCAGATAACCATAAGTATCCGGAGTTCTGAAAAATCGTTTTTCGCCAAATTCCTGCGGCGCTTCAAATTCGCTGTTCTGAAAGGTAAATCCCGATTGCAACTGCAATTTTTGCGATGGCGACGTGTTGAATTCAACATTAATTCCCTGCACGCGGGCACCATCTTCGGCATTTACACGTGTATAAATCACAGTACCGTTTTCGTCAGGAGTTCCGTATTCATTGGCAAAGGGATCGATCAGACGGGTGTAAAAACCTTCTACCAAAAACTGGTATTGCCAGTCGCCCCAATGGCTTGAATAATCTAACGAAGCCGTAAAACTATTTGATGATTCCTGTTTAAGGTTCGGATCGTTCTCATGAATAACCTTTCTCGATCCTGAAGTTTCAATGTGTAAATCTTCGTCGAAAATTTGCGGAGCCCTGAAACCACGACCAAAACTTCCCCTGAATTGGAAATGTTCGGCAATGTTATATAGCAAACTGATGCGCGGACTGATTACATTACCTGTTACATCGTCGCTGTTTTCTATTTTTTCCTGAATTCGGTAATGATCGTAACGCAAACCGGCACTAAAAACCACTTTTTCGGTCTTCCACTCCGACTGTGCAAAAGCGCCGTAGTTGGTCATTCTTTGGTCGGCAACCTCGGTATTTCCGTAATGCGTATCATCTGCTGCATCGTAATAACCCAGCTTTTTATCCTTTAGAGAACTTCCGGTAGTTTCAATCCCGGATGTTATAGTTGCCGGCGAAAACAATAAGTAATTAATATTCCGAATGTACTGCAAACCGGTTGAATAAGTAAAATCATCGGTTTGCCCATAGGCCGATGGGTCTTGTTCGGCTCCGTAGTACGAACCACGATCAACACCTTGCATTGCCGCAAAAGCCGAAAATTTGTCGTTGTCGCGAAGCAACAGATCAAAATTTACAGCCCCAGAATTGATCTGGTGTTGCACACTTTCAGAAATATCGGACTCATGCAACGGAAGTTCAAATTTGTTCCCACCGCGGCGGTCTTCGTTGATATTAAAATAATCAACAGTTATCTTTCCACGATTGGCTACACGCTGGTAAAAACGTGCTCCAATTGTTGTATTATTTATTGTTGACAGTTCTGAGTATCCATCGCCATTGGCATCAAAAGGATCACGTTTCCGGTGAAAGCCAAAAATGCTCATTCCTGTTTTGTAATCGTCGGTAACAAACGAACCGTTCAAATTCAGGCTGTAATCGTTAGCAGCATCGTAATCTTTCACGGCGCCTACAATACTATTGGTTACTGAAGCTTCAAAACTATTCGAAATCGGGTCCTTTGTAATCAGGTTAATGGTTCCGGCAATGGCGTTACTTCCATACATCGACGAACCACCTCCGCGAACCACTTCAACACGTTCGATCATATTTGCAGGAATAAGTTCCAGCCCGTAAACACCGGCCAAACCACTAAATACAGGACGCGAATTGATAAGAATTTGCGAATACGGTCCTTCCAAACCGTTCATACGAACCTGAGAAAAGCCACAATTCTGGCAGTTGTTTTCCATTCGTAAACCGGGTGTGAAATTCAGTCCTTCACTTAAAGTTACACTTTGTACGCGGTCGAATAAATTGGGATTGATACTGTTTACAATTGTTGGTGTTTCTTTTCTGCTTTTTGCATTTCGGTCGGCCGAAACAACCACCTGGTCAATTCCGATGTTATCGGGTTTTAGTTCGGCAAGAATCGTGATACTTTTCTTAGCCTCCATTTCCACTTCCCTTTCAAGGGTTTTGTAACCAATTGCCGAGATAATAACCACTTGTTTACCCACCGGCAAATGACTCATTTTAAAGTGTCCGGTGGCATCGGCAGCCGTTCCGATTGTTGTTCCTTTAATGGTAACTGTTGCAAACGGGATGTGCTCCTCGCCCGATTTTACATCGCCAAAAAGCATGGCATCGGTTTTTTCCTTTTTGTTATCTTCAGGTCCTTCTGCCCAGGCTAAATGACAAGAAATAAATAGCAATAAAATTGCAAATACGGGTTTCATAATTTTCTAATTAATTTGTTTTCAGATTTTTAAATTGCTCAGCAAGCAATTTGATTTAATAGCTTAACTACCTAAAAACTATCGCCTTAAAAACAGGAAATAATCTTTTCAGTAATTCGCGGATTTTCTTGCACGATTTGTACAAGTGCCATAAAAATTTGAAAACTACACGGGAGGTGCCCGGGGAATCGTATTGTAAATTACCGATACTGTCTCTGCCTGTTCATCATAAACAAAGTAATCGGTATGAACAACCGGCACTTCAAAGTCGAACTCCAAAAACTCAGCAGTTTCATATAAATCTAAATGAAGTGATGCGTAAAGACAGATTTCCCGTTGAGAATGGTTGTGATTATTCGTTGGAGCATCGCCATTACATCCCGGGTGCGAGTGAGTAACAACAATACCATTAGCATAAACATGGGTATGCTTATTCTGAATTGATGTTTGAACGATGTACAGATACACCGGCAGAATCAATACAAACAATAAATTGGTATGTTTCCGTATAAAACTCACTAAATCGGTTAGAGCGAGCTAAATTAAGAACCTTTCTAAATAATAAACGTAACAATTGCTATTTTTACATTTTATTTAACAATGGCAAAACGCAGACCAACATTTAAACTGTACAGTTACGGGGAGTATGCAAAATGGGATCGGGAGAGTAAGGAGATTCCGAAAATACTTGATTTTACAACTGAAATAGAAGCTGAAATCGGGACGGAATTTGGCTATGTACTCCACATAAAAAACGGCAAAGGAGAAAAGGTTGATTTTCAGATCGACCATCCACCGTTTACTGACGATGAAGGAAACGTGCGGCCTCCGTTTACCGGCGAACAGTTTATTCGTACTAACGATTTTGAATTTTATCTTGGCGATTGTATTTGGGAACCACTAGAAGATAAACTGGGGAAATGGGAATTAACCACCTGGTACAAAGGCAAAGTGGTTGCGCTTAAAACATTTATACTGAAATAGGGAATTTTACGTGTAAGGAAGGTTAGTTAACGAATAATGATTGCAGTAAATTTCTAAAATCATAAACCTGCAACCATTATTCAATTTTCTTTCAAATTTACTTGGCTACTTTTTTCACCTCTGCTGAAAGTTTTCCTAAAGCGGAATCGGCACTCGCCAACATATCCTGAACCAACTGTTTGTAGTACTGTTTTACCATTTTCGAGTTGTCTTTCCCATCGGGGTGAATGGCCCGCAAGCGCAACTCGCGATGGCTTTTAACAATATCGCCGGCAATTTCATAAACAGCTTTTTCATCAACTTCGCTGTTGTATTCCAATACATAAAAACAATCGCTTAACGCCAACGACATTATCAGGTCGATGTCTTTTTTCAGTTCTCTTACACTTGCCATAGTTTTAGATATAAAGTTTATTAAAGGTAGAAAAATTAACCGAAAATGCAGCTGCAGGTTTTACATTCCCTGTATACTTCCATTTGTGCTGTTACCTGGCCTGAACATACTGTTATTTCGTTCCTCTTCCTCTTCTTTTTGTCTTTTTTCCTCTTCTTCTTTACGCTTCCGTTCTTCCTCTTCGCGGTCGCGGATATTTTTGCTAAACAACGGATCGGGAGTTAAATCCCATTCGTGTTTTTCGCTCCAGTTCGAGCGCAATTTTATCACCTCCTGAACGTAAGCAACACGCTCGGGCTGCGTTTTATCCTGGAAACTTCCTCCATCCCATTTACCGTTTCCGTTAGCATCGTAAATTACTTTTACCTTGTATTTATCGGGTGTCAGGTAGTTAAACAACACCGAACCGTTCTCTGTTGCGATCTGACTTCGCAGTACTTCTTCATCATCTTTATTTTTCAGAATCTGAATGATTATCGGCATGGTTACATTCGAAAGCACATATTCCAGACTACCGTAATAATCTTCTTCGCGCGTGTTGAAACGTTTTGTAAACGCTTTACTCGTAACGCCAAAAATATTTACGCATGCTGCCGAATCGATTTCAAAACTGTATGAAGTCTGTGGTTCCCAATTGTATCGAATCGAATAACTGCGGTATTTTGTCGAATCTTTTTGAATGTGAATTGGAAGGGCATTTTTGAGTGTATCGTCGGCAAGGTACATTTTTACCATCGACATATCGAAATGCTCAACCGGCTCGGGTGATACCAACTGAATAACACCGTTTAACTCCATTGTTGTTGCAATATTGTTTTGCCAGTTAAATTGTGGAATCGGCTCCAGTGCCTCCTCTTCAGTTTCCTCTTCCTCCCGGTCCCTTCTTTTGTTTTTCTTATCGGTTTTCACCTCCGGATCGGCAAAATGCATTAAAACCGTATCGTTCTGCACATAAGGCAAACCGGCCGAATCCAATAATGTATAAGCCAATTGCATGTATAGCGAATCGTACTTCGAAACCGTTGTATCGGTAATCCACATCAGTATCGAATCCATTTTCTGACCATATTCAAATTGCTGCCAGTTTTGTGCTTCGTGGTCGATCAGTTTTACAGAGAACGTGTCGGCAACCGATTCATTAAACAGAAACAAACATTTATTCCGGCTTTCGCGTTCGGACGATTCGACGTACTGCTCGAAAATATCCTCCATAAAATAACGCATATAAAATGGCTCGGGCGAAAAATGGGTGTGCCCCATAACCAGCATCGAATCCACTCCGCTAACCAGTGTATCGGCTTCGGCATGAAAATGTGCTTCAGGAATCACCAATGTATCCAGGAAGGCAATTTCTTCGGCACCCTCGTTATACATCAGGTCGTTGTTCAAATCGTTAATGGCAAACAAATTATAGGTGCCTGCACGAATGTTATCGATCATAAACAAGCCTTCGTCATCGGTTTTGGCAATGTAATCAGGGCGCACCCGGTACACTGCCGAATCGTGCAAATTTGAATGCAATACCAACAACGATCCGTCTTCGTTTGGCTCCAGGTTAAAGCTGTTTATCACCCTTCCGGCAACGCGTAACGAGTCGTATTCAGGCCCGGTACTAAACGAAAAACGTAGATTTTCCAACGGATTCTGTTCGTTGTTATCTACAATCGAATTTTTAAAATCAAGCGAGTAAGTTACACTGTCCTTTAACTCCTCGTTAAACTGTATTATTAACGTTTTCGATTTGGTCTTTATAGTCGGGCGTTTCTCCAGCGGAGGAGAAATAACAAGTTGCTCCGATATTTTATCCGTTTGCAGGTATTCGCTAAAAGTGAGCTTTACGTTGTCTCTTGTAAAGTTCAGCGCCCTGTATTCCGGACTGGTTTCGAGTAAAACCGGTGGCACGGTGTCGCGCGGACCACCTGCGGGCATTCCGATATTGGCACACGAGGAAATTATTACGACCCAGGCCAGCAGAGCAATAAATATAAGTGGTAGTTTTCCCTTTAACTGCATAGTTTAAAAATGTCTGTCTTTTAAGGTTGACAACCGCATTTAATTGCATCCTTAAAATGGTTTACAAACATACAAATTCCTGAAAACATTGAAGGTGCCGAGTTGTTAAATAATGCCAACAAACAATTCTCGGAGGATGAATTGTTCGCAACTTCCGCCGCTAATATTAAAACATCTGTTGGAATTGTTTTAACTTGCTTGTGAAAATAAGATACAATATGGGAAGAAAGAAAAAGAATAAGCTGCACAAAAAGAAACGCGGTGGAACATACAACAAAAAGAAACTTAAAAACGCCATACTTTCAACACTATACGAAAATCCCGGGAAAACGGTTAATTACCGCCAAATAGCCGGATCGCTCAGCATTAAAGATCCGGAAACACGAAAACTTATAAACGTAGTTCTGCAGGAACTTGCCGACGATGGTTATCTCGACCAAATATCGAGAGGAAAATTTAAATTAAAAGCACGCACAGGTACCGCAACAGGTATTGTAGAAATGCAACGACAAGGTTTTGCCTATGTTAACAGCGACGAACTTGAGCACCCGGTTGTTATTTCTTCGCGCAACCTGAAACATGCCATGGAAGGCGACAAAGTTCGTATTCATGTATATGCACGACGCAAAAAACACGATCTTGAAGGAGAAGTTACCGAGATTCTCGAACGTGCAAAAACCATATTTGTAGGAACGGTTCAAACCACTAAAAACTTTGCATTTTTGATTCCAGCCGGAAAAGTTGGCTTCGATATTTTTATTCCGAAAGAGAAATTGAACGGGGCAAAAGACGGGCAGAAAGCCATTGCCGAAATAAAAGACTGGCCAACAAATGCACGCAGTCCGTTTGGTGAAATTATTGAAGTGCTTGGCGACACCGGTAATAACGACGCCGAAATGCACGCGATTCTTGCCGAGTTTGAACTTCCGCATAAATTCCCGGAAAACGTAGATAAGGCTGCGGAAAAAATACCGCTCGAAATACCCGAAGAGGAAATAAAAAAGCGGCGGGATATGCGCAAAACCACTACGTTTACGATCGACCCTGTTGATGCAAAAGATTTTGACGATGCACTGTCGTTAAAAAAACTGAGCAACGGAAACTGGGAAGTTGGTGTACACATTGCCGATGTTACGCATTACGTGCGGCCAAATACCATTATCGAAAACGAGGCACAAGACCGTGCAACATCCGTTTACCTGGTCGATCGGGTTGTACCAATGCTTCCTGAAAGGTTGTCGAACGGCGTTTGTTCGCTTCGCCCCAACGAAGACAAGTTGTGTTTCTCTGCTGTTTTTGAAATTACCGAAGAAGCAAAAATAAAAAAACAGTGGTTTGGCAAAACTGTTATCCACTCCGACCGCCGTTTTACCTACGAAGAAGCCCAGCAAGTTATTGAAACCGGAGCAGGAGATTTTTCGGAAGAAATTCTCAAACTCAATGAGCTGGCCGTAAAATTGCGCGACGAACGTTTTTCGGACGGATCGATCGCTTTTGAGCGCATTGAGATGAAATTCGATATCGACGAAAACGGAAAACCAATTTCTGTTTCGTTTAAGGAGTCGAAAGATTCGAATCACCTCATTGAAGAATTTATGCTGCTGGCCAACAAAAAAGTGGCCGAGTTTATTGGTAAAGTACCCGAAAAGAAAACACCAAAAACATTTGTTTACCGGATTCATGACAAACCCGATCCCGACAAACTGGTTGCATTAAATACATTTATTCAGCGCTTTGGGCACGGCATTCAACTTACAACACCGCGTGCTATTTCAACATCGCTAAATAAATTGCTGACCGAAGTAAAAGGTAAAAACGAGCAGAATGTTGTTGAAACACTGGCAATACGAACCATGGCCAAAGCCGAGTACTCAACACGAAATATTGGCCACTACGGTTTGTCGTTCGATTATTACACACACTTCACTTCTCCTATCCGGCGCTATCCCGATATGATGGTTCATCGTTTGCTGGAAAAATACCTGGACGGAGCACGATCGGTTAACGAGCAAAAATACGAGGGACTGTGCAAACACTCCTCCGATATGGAATCGAAAGCTGCCAATGCTGAACGCGCTTCGATAAAATATAAACAGGTGGAATTTATGCAGGACCACATTGGCAAATCGTACAAAGGAACCATTTCGGGTGTAACCGATTGGGGAATTTATGTGGAGCTGGAAAATAAAATTGAAGGAATGATTCCGATTGCCGAGCTGGATGATGATTTCTATATTTTCGACGAGAAAAATTATGCACTGGTTGGCCGTCATACAAAGAAAAGTTTCCAACTTGGGGCAGAGATAAATGTACGGGTTTGGCGCACAAATCTGGAGCGAAAACAGCTTGATTTCAGACTTGCAGAGCAGGTTTAAAATTAGTTTTTCGAATATTTTTACGATAATTATTTACCAGATATAAGGCATTCCAACTTCAATTACAAGTGTCGTCTGTTCAAGTAAAATGTTCTAAAAAATAATAACGGCAAAAATAAATAGTTATATTTGGCCATAGTTTTTTAATTCAGACAAACGTTTCAATTCATGCAAAATTCAACGGAGACCGCGAATAAGAAGGATGTAAACAGGGAAAATATCCTAAAAATTGCCCGTGAAATTTTCAGCAAATACGGCTATAAAAAAACCACACTCGACGACATCGCCAATGCAGTACGCAAAGGAAAAAGCTCGCTTTACTACTATTTTAAAAGCAAGGAAGATCTTTTTCAGGCAGTAATAATGAAGGAAGTTGAGATATTGGCTCACGAACTTGAAATTGTGATCAACAGAAATACCGATCCGGTGGACAAGTTGCGCGACTATATTTTAACCAAGTTGGCAACATTCCGTAACCTGGCCAATTTCTATCATGCTATTGAGAATGATGTTACTGCTGTTGGATTTATCGACGAGGTTAAAATTAAGTACGAACAGGATGAGATCAGAATGATTAAACGGATTCTGATTGAAGGCGTTCGTAAAAATGAATTTGAAATTTACGATTTTAACCTGGCAGCAATTGGTATAACTACAGCCATTAAAGGTTTGGAAATGCCATTGGCAGCAGGTAATTACAGCGATGTTAATTTGGAACGAAGTGTTGATATTATTCTGAAGATTATGTGCTACGGAATAATGAAGAGGTAGTTCTCAATCATATAACGACCATACAAAGGCTGTTGGATTTTTCCGGCAGCCTTTTTTATTTTCAACTTCATACCTCAAAACTTTCAGAATTATAAAAAAGAAAAGGCTGCCCTTCTGACAGCCTTTTTAACCTAAACCAACTAAACCTAATAAACCTCAAACTTGCCAGAACGACAAGCCTGGTGTTTGTCTTAAATATCGTTTTTCTTTTTTACTTCTTAACCTGCGACAAAGATATCAATTTTTTTTAGTTGATAAACCCGGCCTTTAAATTCTGGCCAATTCATTTCCCACATGATAACATTCTCTTATTTTTGTGCTTATCATTATTTCAGCATTATGAGAAAACTTTTGCCAGCTAGTTTATTCTTTCTTCTTTTTACGCTTGTTGTTAGTGCACAACCTAAATACGAATTCAGAGCCGTTTGGGTTGCAACCGTTGTTAATATCGATTGGCCATCGAAACCGGGTTTAAGCACAGATGCTCAAAAAAGAGAAATAATCGACATTTTGAACCTGCACAAAAGTTTAGGAATGAATGCCATTATCCTGCAGGTTCGTCCGGCTGCCGATGCTTTTTACAAATCCGATTTGGAGCCGTGGTCGCGCTATCTTACAGGAGTTCAGGGACAGGCACCCAATCCGTTTTACGATCCATTAGAATTTTGGATTGAAGAATGCCACAAACGAGGAATGGAATTGCACGCCTGGTTAAATCCATATCGTGTTGCACAAAAATTCGACGACCCGCTTTCAACCACTCACATTGCATTTCAGCATCCTGAGTGGATATTAAAATATGGCGATCGATTATATTTCGATCCGGGACTGCCACAAACACGCGAGTTTGTTACTGATGTTGTTGAGGATATTGTTACGCGTTATGATGTTGATGCCATTCATTTTGATGATTATTTTTATCCGTACCCGTTAAAAGAAGAATTCCCTGATACGACTTCTTTTGCGTTGTACAACCGAGGTTTTGCAGCCGAGAACAAAGCGGACTGGCGGCGCGAAAATGTCGACATTACCATAAAAATGCTGAACGACTCGATAAAAGCCATAAAACCGTGGGTGAAATTTGGTATTAGCCCGTTTGGCGTTTGGCGCAACAAAACCGACGACCCACTTGGCTCCGACACAAAAGCAGGTTCGACGAATTATGACCATTTATATGCCAACATTATTAAATGGCAGGAGGAAGGCTGGATCGATTACACGCTACCACAACTTTACTGGCAGATCGGACACCCCGCCGTGGATTTTGAGCTGCTTGCCAACTGGTGGAAAAATCATGCGTACGGCAGAGCAATGTACATCGGGCAGGCACCTTATAAAGTTAGCAGTACCTCAAACATCAAAGAATGGACAGAACCCGACCAGCTTCCAAAACAAATAAAAATTCTTCGGTCGATACCGGAGATACAAGGCTCATCATTTTATAGCAGCAAATGGTTCAACGGTGATTTATTGGGACTTCAGGACAGTTTACGACTGAACTATTACAAAAAACAAGCTATTGTTCCGGCAATGCCATGGATTGACAACCAGGCACCTCAACCACTGGTGAAAATCAATAAGTCGGGGAGAAAATTAAAATGGACACCCGCAGCAAGTGAAAACGAAATGGATAAGGCCTGGAGTTATGTATTATACCTAAATGAAAAAGGCCAGAAATTCGATCCAAATTCCGCCAAATATATTTACACGATCACCAAGGATCGGGAAATAAAATTTGACCGGATAAACCGTAAAAAGAAAAAATATGAGCTTCGCATTTCGGTACTCGATCGTTTAAGCAACGAAAGTCGTTTGTCGGTTCCGATAACTGTTAAGCTCTGAATTTAAGCTCGGGATAAATATATTCTTCAATAGCTTCCGGCGAATTGCCAACTGCCTCTTTTCCACGCAAACGACGGACAGTGTGCGCTTTTAATAGTCCTTCGGGTGCGGGAACTATCATCTTTTTAGCCTCATCAGCCGAGCCGTTAATCCACTTATCAGCTTCTTCCTCATTTAAGATTAATGGCATTCTCGCTTCTTTCAACCTCGGGTTATTGTGGATTTTTTTCATCAGAGCGTTGGCCTTTGTGGTAACAATTGTAAATGAATTTACCACCTCCCCTGTTTCCTTATTCGTCCACTCATCCCATAATCCACCCAAAACAATCGGTTCTCCATCCATACGCTGAATATAAAACGGATAGGCTTTTCCTCCAAAATGGTGATGTTCGAAAAAGCCGTCGATGTACACAAGGCAGCGCTTCGATTTGGCCGATGTGCGAAACGAAGGTTTTTCAAAAATACTTTCGCCGCGTGCATTTATTGTTTTATTCCAAATATCAAGCTGCTGTTGTTCATTCTTCACCCAAAACGGAATGAGCCCCCACGTTGCAATTGCCGGCATCTCAAAATGCTCACTTGTATAAACCAACATTTTGGGATGCTGAAATCCTGAGACATGAAAAATCTCTTCCTCCAAAAATGGTCTGAACTGTTCAATCAACATTTGAATGGCTTCCTCATTTCCATAATGTCGGGCACGCTTTAATGCAGCCTCCACCTTTGTTTTTATAGCGTAGCACATAAAAAATGAACAGCTATTAATTATTGAAAGTTCTATAAAATTAGAAAAACTTCAGCAAAAGAAAGGCTCCTTTTTCAATGTTTTTGCTCCCTAAAAAACACCCGATTTGGATGTAAATTTACCTACGTTTCCCATACTAATTTAGACCGATTTTACCTTCAAAATCAGAGAAAAAGTACCTGTTCAAATTTATACCATTATGTTTAGTTCAGCAACGGTAGATTCTTTCTTTGTTAATTTCTATCTTTCCTAAGTAAACGAACTTTTCACTTACTAACAATCAGCAATATTTTCACACTTATGTTTACTAGACATCAGCATTTTACTGAATTTCCCTGATTTCCATAACTTTTTTATTGAATTATTTGGAAATATCAAAACAAGAACATACTTTGGCCGGACAAACCCTTATTTTTTATCTTTTTGTTTTTATAATGGGCAGCTTTTTGTGGACGAAGAGTTGCCCATTTGTGCCCTTTTGTGTGGTAAATGGGCTGAATAAATGATTCAGAACACTACTTGTTGAAGAGTAGTTAACTATACCATTTCATCAAATAAAAGTTTGGGAAGGCTTTTATTTTTTACGGGCATTCATTAGGAATGATAAAAAATCTGAGGTTTAAGAAGGCAGGTACTACCTGCCTTTTATATTTTCCGGTGTTTTGTAGTATTAATTAGAGACAAATAAAACCGAAAGATTTCCGGCCGATCTACTTAGCCATATCTTTCTTCAGAAATTGTGCAGTTCGTTTTATCGACTCGCTAACGGACAAGTACTCGTAACCAATCTCACGGGTAACTTTTGATCCGTCAAAGTTATTTACAGTATTTCTGCCGGTGGCCGCTTCGCGTGTAATTAACGATGGTTTACGTGTAATCCAACTGGCAAAAGTAGCGGCACGCCATACAAAACCCATCAAAAAGTCGGTGGCCCAAACAGTTGGTTTTGGCTTCTCTAAATTTTCAGCAATTTGTGAGAATACTTCCTGATAACTTAAATTTTCAGAACTTAACAGGTAACGTTGGTTCTTGCACGATTCAAAATGTTCCTTGTTCATCAACTTAATCATTGGCCGAACAACATCAAACACATCAACAAAACCGGTTACACCTTTGGTATAAAATTTCATTCCGTCCCAAATGGTTTTGAAGATTTTGGCACTTCCGCTTTCCCGGTTTGCAGGACCAAATATGATAGAAGGATTTACAATTATTGCATCCAGGCCTTCCTCGATTCCACGCCAAATTTCAGCTTCCGAAAAGAATTTGCTTTCAGAATAACCCGAGTTCTTTTTTGATGGCACCCAGTTGGTTTCTTCAGTTACCGGTTCTCCATTTTGTGTTTTACCCAAAGCAGCGATAGAACTTACATGGCAAATCTTTTTTACACCATTTTCGATGGCTGCATTCACAAGATTTCCGGTGCCCTCAACATTGTTTGAGATCATGCGCTGCCGTTCCTTACTTTCGAACGAAACAATCGCCGCACAATGGTAAATTTCGGAAACACCTGCGAGCAATTTCTCCAACGAATAATAATCAAGGATATCACCATCTACCCATTCAATTGTATCAAACAATCGCTGTGCATCATCGGTGTAATAGGCAAAGGTTTTAAGCACCTGGCTCAGGTTACTTGTCGGACGTTTTAAAGCCCGAACTTTTTCCCCTTTACTGCATAATTCAAACAGCAAATGAGCTCCAACTAATCCGGTGCCTCCTGTTACAAAAATCATTGTAGTGTATTATGAATTCCACGGAGTAATGGCTTTTGCACCAAACTCTTTCGCGGTAATATTTTCTATTTTTACTTTAAAAATCCCAACATTTTTAACCGCCGGGGTTCCGAATTTAAATTCGCGGTCGCTATACTGCTTCATCAGCAGAGTAAGACAACGGTATTTTTCATCAAAGTCTTCGATAAACTCAACTGGTCCTTCCACATTCACCGATTTCGATTTCACCCGGTAACTACAACCAACACGAACATCCTGCCACGCCAGATCTTCTCCCAATGTCCAATTTATGCATACTTTCGGGTTGGTTTTTATACTTTCCCACATACGTCCTTCCATTGCCGAATGCAGGATAATTGAATCACCGTCGAGGGCAAAATTCATGGGTAAAACATACGGTTGATCATCTACCGACATTGCAAAATAGCAGGTTTTGCACGAGCAGATAATTTCGTCAATTTCTTTTCGGTCTTCAATAAAATATGTTCGCATACTTTTAATTTATTGTCCGGCTTCCAAGACTTTTTGCCAACTCTTTTTCAGCCCGTTTCAGGTTCATATAAATCGATTGTTCTTCAATTACTTTATCAAAATCGTTGTCTGCCGCCGCTTTGTCTATGGCTCTTTCAATGTCAGCCATCATATGTTTTATCTTCCGAAGTTTATACTCGTTCACGATTCGGGGAACCAGAACATTCAGAATATCTTCCTCTTTTTCGGTAAAGGCTCCGGCTTTGGTCCAGCGTTTACTTTCGGTATATTTTTCCGACAACAGATCGGTTGCAAATCCGCTCATAGTAGCATCCGGGTGATAAACAAAATGCTTCCACGGATCAAAAGTTTCTTTGTACAGGTTCTCGCGAACTTCGTAAAATACTTTCCGAAACAGCTCATTCTCCGAAACCAGTTCATCGGCCTCCAGCTCGTCGATCATAAATTCGCCAACCTTTAAAATATGGGTTTCGTGCGTTTCCTCATCTTCCTCCTCCCAAAGATCGGATGTACAATATTTAAGCAGAAAACGCAAAAACTCCAGCTCTTCAACCAATATTTTTGCCGGACGAACTACCGGTGCTTGTTGCTCAGGAACCGGAGGTGCTGCAGCTTGCCGGGTTCTGTCGCGAAGTTCCTTTTTCTGAAACTCTTCGGTTTGTTGATGTTTTTGTTTCCTTACTTCAGTGTAAAGCACTTCCTCGGCAACACCAAGCAGGCGGCTACATTCTTTAATATATACCGATCGGGTAATGGAATCCGGGATTACGGAAACCGAGCGAATAACATCAGAGATCAGGCGCGCTTTGGCAACCGGATCATTCTCCGTACTTTTTAAAAGCAAGCGGGTTTTAAACTGAATGAAGTCGGTTTCGTTTTGCTCCATATATTCCTGGAAACCGGAAGCCCCCATTTTTTTCGCAAACGAATCAGGGTCCTCGCCATCAGGTAACGGAAGCACTTTTACGTTCATGCCCTCTTCCAGCACCATATCAATTCCACGCAACGACGCTTTTATTCCTGCCGCATCGCCATCGTAAATAATGGTAATGTTCGGCGTAAAACGGCGCACCATCCTGATTTGATCAGGCGTCAGCGAAGTACCCGATGAAGCAACAACATTTTCGATGCCCACCTGATGCAACGACATAACATCGGTATAACCTTCCACCAGGTAACATTTGTCGGTACGCGTCATTTCGCGTTTGGCCTGGTAAATACCGTACAGCACGCGGCTTTTGTGGTAAATATCCGACTCCGGAGAATTGAGGTATTTGGCCGTTTTTTTATCATTTGTTAGTATGCGACCACCAAAAGCAATTACACGACCAGCCAGGTTATGAATTGGGAACATTACACGGCCGGCAAAACGATCGCGCAACCAATCGTCGCGTTTTATCGTTAAACCTGTTTTTTCAAGGAAATCTATTTTGTAACCCTGTTTTTGGGCGGCTTCGGTAAACGGTGTTTTGCCATCAGGTGCAAAACCCACTTCGAATTTTTTTAAAATGTCGTCGCGGAAACTACGTTCACGAAAATACCCCAAACCAATGGTTCTCCCTTCATTCTCTTCCCAGAGGTAACGCGTGAAATATTTTTGAGCAAAACCGGAAACGATCATCAAACTTTCGCGGGTGTCTTTTAGCTGTTTTTGCTCGTCGGTTTCCTCTTCCTCGTGAACCTCGATGTTGTATTTCTTGGCCAGCCATTTTAAAGCTTCGGGATACGTGAGGCTTTCATGCTCCATAATAAAGTTCACCGAGTTTCCTCCCTTTCCACAACCGAAACATTTAAAAATTCCTTTAGCCGGCGACACCGTAAACGATGGCGTTTTCTCGTTGTGAAACGGGCATAAACCAAGCATATTTACACCCCGTTTTCGAAGTGTAACAAAATCGCCTACTACGTCTGAAATTTCCGCAGCATCAATAATCCGGTCTATCGTCGCATGATCAATCATCAGTACAAAAATATCAGAATTAGCATGAAACGAACACCTTTTAAGCTGAATAATATCCACAATTAAAAGCCACTTCAAATAAGATTCAGAATATCAGCCCCGATTTGAATGCGATTATTATTAATTGTACATTTAACGTTGATCGAATATTTTAACGATGAAGAAACTTGTAGTTCTTTCAGGGGCTGGCATGAGCCAGGAAAGCGGGTTAAAAACGTTTCGCGATATGGGCGGAATTTGGGAACAATATGATGTTACCGAAGTTGCCACCCCCGAAGCATGGGCGCACGATCCGGAACTGGTTTTGCGCTTTTACAACGAACGACGGAAACAGCTTTTTGAAGTAGAACCCAATGACGGGCATCTTGGAATTGCCGATCTGGAGAATTGGTTTGATGTGCACGTAGTTACCCAAAACGTTGACAACCTGCACGAAAGAGCCGGAAGCAAAAAAGTTTTGCATTTGCATGGCGAGTTGATTAAAGCCCGAAGCACGCTGGATAAATACCTGGTTTACGAACTCGACCACTGGGAGCTCAAACTGGGCGATTTGTGCGAAAAAGGAAGTCAGCTGCGCCCACATATTGTCTGGTTTGGCGAGGCTGTTCCCGAAATCCCAAATGCTATCGGTATTGTTCAGCAAGCCGATATTCTGGTGGTAATTGGCACATCGCTGGCTGTTTACCCGGCTGCAAGTCTTGTAAATTACGTCAGACGCGGCACTCCGGTTTTTGTAATCGCCCCTGCCCGGCCGGAAGTTTACCAGGAAAATGTTACGTATATCGAAAAAAAAGCTGAAATTGGTGTTGAGATTTTAAAAGAGAAATTGGAAAAACTAAAATAAATGAAGCGGATTTTTATTGCCACAGCATTTCTATTTATTGTAAACTTTGCCTTTGCTCAACGTTTTGATGCCGGAATAATTGCCGGATTTAACGGAACGCAGGTGGAAGGAGACAACCTAAAAGGATACCACAAAGCAGGATTGTTGGCCGGTATGTTTGTTCAAACCGATATTGCTCCGGCAATTGTAGCCGGCATGGAAATAAAATATTCGCAAAAAGGATCGCGCAGACCATTTGATCCAAAACAACCCGATACAGATAAATATGTTATGAAACTGGGATACATCGACATTCCATTGTTTATGGCATTCCGCACCAACGACAAGAGTATGATCATTGGAGGAATTGCGCCCGGTGTTTTAATTCATTCGAAAGAGGTGAACAGCGATGGCGAAATACCTGAACCGGACCGGCAGGATTTTAACACCTTCGATTTGCAGCCCTTTGTCGGTTTTCAGTTTGACTTTCTGGAACATGCGTCGGTTGATCTCCGCTTTGCATTATCTGTTATTCCGAGCAGTGACAAATCAGAAACCAATTATTATTTCCACAACGGATTATTTAACAATGTAATTTCGCTGGCATTTTACTACCGTCTGGGGAGATAAGTTTTTTCTCTCGCAAAGGCACTGAGACGCTATGAATTGAACCACAATAGATACATAGAATACAATAATTGTTTCTTTTGTTTACAAATGCTAAACTGTTCTATTGCTATATTGTAGAATAGTTAACTGCGACTGCAAACTGGAAACTTCTCTCCCACTTCTGCAATCTAAAATCGTTAATCAAAATTCGAAGTTCAAGTTCTACAGTTACACCTCATTCACAAAATCCCATTACCGCTAATCCTTAATCACTGATCCTTTCAATGGCTGTTCACCATCCACTTCGAAAAATCATCGAGGTATTTCCAGAACGATTTCAGCACTTCGTCGGGCAAATCCATTTTACTTAAAACCTGCTTGTAACAATTCAACCATTCGATACGCGCTTCGGCCGTAATTTTAAATGGAATATGTCGTCTGTTTAATTGTGGTTTTCCACGGTTTTGGTTAAAGTAATCGGGGCCGCCGCAAATCTGGATAAAAAAATCAGCCGAGTGTTCTTTTGCTTTTTCAAGCGCTATCGGATTTTTAGGAAACATTTCTTTTATCGGGCTTTGCACAATTAAATCGTAATGATCGCTCACCATTTTACGCATTCCCTCCTCTTTCAGAATTTGAAACATTAACGGTGAAGGCAGCGTCACGCCCGGTCGAACTCCCTTGAAATATTTGCTGATTTCGAATTCCATCTTAGTTTTTTGTTCTGAAACAACTAAAAACAAAAGTTGTTGAGATTTTGCAAAAATATCAGAACAATAAACTCCTTTGGTTTGTCTTTACAATACCGGTTATGTTTAACCAAAACCTTTTACTACGATGAGAAAGAAATACATGAACCCATACCTGGCGGGAGTTCTGCTTGGGCTCGTACTTTTAAGCGCCATGTTTTTTTCGGGGCGCGGACTCGGAGCCAGTGGCGGATTAAAATACGCGGTTGTAGCTGCTGTTGAAACGGTTGACCACCAACACGCCATGGAATCGCCCTACTACAGCAAATATTTCGAAGACGGCAAAAATCCCTTAAAAAGCTGGCTGGCCCTTGAGGTGCTCGGCATGTTATTAGGCGGATTTATTTCGGGAGCCATCTCAGGCCGCTTAAAACTCAAAATTGAAAAATCGCCCAAAATATCGAATAGTAAACGATTACTGTTTGCCTTTTTGGGAGGCGTATTTTTTGTGTACGGTGCGCAATTGGCTCGCGGATGTACGAGCGGAGCAGCACTTTCGGGAATGGCAGTACTTTCAGTTGCCGGATTTATGACCATGATCGGCATTTTTGGCTCGGCCTTCCTGTTTGCCTGGTTTTTCAGAAAACTATGGATTTAAAATTCAGTCCATCAATCCTTCAATAAATCAATAATTATGGGACCGATTACAATACTTAACGACCTTCCGGAATGGCTTAATCTCGGCATTGGATTTTTTATCGGGATTGGCTTTGGCTTTGCGCTGGAGCAGGCCGGTTTTTCATCGAGCCGCAAACTGGCCGGCATGTTTTACGGCTACGACACCACCGTTTTAAAAGTGTTTTTTACGGCTGCAATCGTGGCGCTGGCAGGCTCGCAATTGCTCAGCTATTTTGGCTTGCTCGATTTGAATTTGGTGTATGTAAATCCATACTACGTAACCGCAACACTCGTTGGCGGAGTTATTATGGGAGCCGGTTTTATTATGGGAGGTTTTTGTCCGGGAACAGGAATCAGTGCGCTGTCGATCGGAAAAATCGACGCCTTGTTTTTCCTGGTTGGCGGATTAAGCGGGGCTTTTCTTTTTGCCGAAACTTTCCCGTTAATCCAGACACTGGCCGGGGCGAATTACAAAGGTCCGGTGCGTGTGGATGAATGGCTCGGCGTTTCACCCGGAGTTTTTACTTTTCTGCTGATCGTGGCGGCCATTACCATGTTCTGGTTGGCTGAACTGGCGGAGAAAAAATATGCACGAAACGACATCACTTCCGAAATTTAATCACTGATGAATGCACGAATAAAAATATCTGCTTTGCTAGTTGGAGTTGGGTTAATTCTGGCTTTTTTGCCTTTTAATGCAGCAAAATCTTTTCAGCTAAAACCTACTGAATTGCTGGAAATATCAACGAATACCGATATGTATTTTTCGGTTGACGAGGTGGCGCGTTTTGTAAATAACGAAGACACCACTATTCAACTGATTGATTTGCGAAGTGCCGCTGAATTTATGGAAAGTAACATTCCCGGTTCGATCAATATTCCTTTTAGCGATTTGCTAAATCCCAGTTGGGAGGGCTACCTGGATCAGGATAAAGTGAAAAATGTGTATTACGCAAACGGTGATGAAACCGCAAATCTGGTCTGGGCCATCGTGAGCGGCCTCGGATATTCGAATTCATTTGTCATGAAAGGGGGAATGAATGAATGGTATAAAACGGTAATGTTGAGCAAGTTTGAAGGTGATCGAATTACACCTCGCGAAAATGCGTTGTTCGAAAACCGCTACAAAGCGCGCAGAACATTTACACAAATCAATAGTTTGCCCGACAGTTTAAAGAAACAATACCTCGAAGCAAAACGTCTGGAAGAATCGCAGCTGGATGGAGGTTGCGAATAAAACAGCTACAATATGAAGAAAAATATAATCTGGATTTCAGGAGTTCTGCTCCTGCTGCTTATACTGGTTTTGGTACGCACCTTTAATTCGAATCTGTTTAAAAGAAATGTAAGCGAGGCATTAACCACAGAAATGACAGTTTCGGTGCAGAACATGAACGAATTAAGCGGAAACTTCAACATTGTTGAATTAAACGAAAACCAGCGGTTCCCAAATTCAATGATGATACCTTTTGACAAACTCCTTCAAAAAGAAAATAAGGAAAAACTGGCTTCGCTTGATGGTAAAATCCTGCTTTATTCCAGCGATATTGCCACAAGTTCAAAAGCGTGGGTAATTCTGAATCAGCTGGATTTTGATGATGTTTACATCCTCTCCGATGAAGAAAATCCGGAGGTATTAAAATATAAATTCCAGCCCGACACAACGGTCGAACTGGAATAATATCTTCTTGCTAAATAATCTCAATTTATTTCTGAACGTACGGATAATCGTGAATTTCGGCTTCGGTAAACGGCAGCCACGAAAGCGCACTTTCTTCTTCCTTCATTTTATCGTACATAAACGCATTGTTACCATAGGTCAGCGTTTTGGCATCGTAACCAAACAAACGCAGGTAAGCTGTTGCAAATCCCGAATTGTGGCCGGTATTGCAGTACAAAACCACTTCCTTATCCACCGGAATAGTTTGCATTTCAGAAACAATTCCAAGCGTTCCGCCCGGTTTGTAACGAACAGCTCCCGGAATATGACCCGAGTCGTACTTGTCTTTTCGGTCGTAGTTAATCGTATAAAAATGGCCGGGATCGGCAAACACATCACTGGCATAAACCAAAGCATCGGCATAACCGGCTGCAAAAAGCGCATTAATTCGTTGTTGCAAAATCTCGTCGCCACTGGCTTTTCCTGTATTTAGTTTTGGGAGATCTGCAAGCGGTGCTTTGTCGTGATCTTCCGTTTCCAGCTGTTCCTGAAAATCAGAAGAAACTTTTGCAAGCCACGAATCTTCGGCAAAATGTTTGTTCCACCCGCTCATTCCCCAACGCATAGCATAAACATTACCATAGCCTGCCAGGCGCAGTAACGAGGTGGCATAACTTGCAATTTGCCCCGCGTAACAAACCAACACAATTTTGTCGTATTCAAACGGTTTGATATCGTTAGTGAGATAAGCCGGCAAATCGCTAAAATCAACACTCACCGCACCTTTTATGTGTCCTTCGTTAAAAGCTTCTTCATTACGAAGATCAATCACGTATATATTTCCATCCAGTTCTTCATAAACTGACGATGGTTTTATCAGCGACGGGAAATTGCGGCTGTTGGCATAATCGCCCATTTCGTTAAGTGTTTTCAGTAATAATTTTGCTTCCGCATTTACCTCAACTTGTGGAGTTGTTTCTTCTACACTGGTTTGTGTTTGTTCTGTATTTTTTTGTCCTCCCGAACAGGAAATAAAAACAACAAATGCCGCCAGCGAAAGAAATCTTAAAATCGGTTTTATCTGTATCATAGATTAATACGTGTTAGCTCTGACTTTCAACAGGGTTCATTTCTTTGTCGTAACGAAGGGTTTCAACTCTTCGGCCCTGCTCGTCGTATTTGTATTCTACAATGGCTACACCATTATTCGGGTTGTTCACTACATTCCCGTCGGCATCTTTCGAAACACTTTTTACCAGCGCGCCAAATTCGTCGTATTCATTCTCGGTTACCGGAATTCCTTTTCCGCCAAGCAATTCATTGTCCTGATCGTAAATAACCGTTTTTACCGCGTTGCCATATTCATCAACTTTATTCTGACGTTTGGCCCAGCCCCAGTACAAATTCGATAATTGTCCGGTAGTACTGTGAACTGAAAAGCTCAACACATCGCCTTTCTCATTATTTTCGAATAAGAAATACGAAACACCTACATCACCACAGTTTTCGGCTGTACAATTGTACAGTGTATCTTCGATGTAGTTAGCCATTCGTGTTACATACCCTTTGGCATCGTAAGTAAAACGTAACTCATAAAATGGACAAAAAGGATTCATGATCGTTTCTTCTTTGGCCAGGTTGTAGCGCAATTCACGAATCATTCCGTCTTCCAATTTCGACCACACGTAGTTATAAATATTGTTGCGGTTCTCTGTCGGATTTCCTTCTTTGTCAAGAAAACGCATCGCAACACGCATTCCTGAATCATCGACGGTATACTCCTGTG
Organism: Draconibacterium sp. IB214405; assembly: GCF_033963885.1. Taxonomy (NCBI): domain Bacteria; kingdom Pseudomonadati; phylum Bacteroidota; class Bacteroidia; order Marinilabiliales; family Prolixibacteraceae; genus Draconibacterium; species Draconibacterium sp. IB214405. The sequence continues at coordinate 785,761 of NZ_JAXBMA010000001.1, read as the reverse complement.
TATATGCACCACCACTTTCGATTTGCTCACCTGCTGCGTTAAAGAAATGTTTAAGCTGCAGGTTACCTTCGTAGCTATAAGTAATTTTAGCGGCTCTCAAACCCGAGTAGTCGAGTAACACTCCGTTGCGGTTATATTCCACCGAAGCCAGTTTCCCGTCATCGGTCCAGGTGAATTTATAATTATTCACTTTTTCAGCGTCAGCAGCCGAAATTTCATGCGAACCACGCTCTAAATCCCAGGGTGTTTCGCTAAACAACAACTGTCGGTAATACTTCACATTAGCATCTTCGCTGGTTGTTGGCTTCTGGTTACACGCCATAAAGCCCAGAACCACAAGGGCAATCATAAACAAATTGGTAATTTTCATCTTGTTGTATTTTTAGATAATGTTAAACGCAATCAATCTGTTGATTTAACACACTGAAGGGAAACATTGTTTAAAGCCACTTCCGCAAGAATTGTGGCTTCTGAAAATATGTTCAATTGCTAAATATCGGCAAAGGCCAATGTGGCGATGCTAACTTTTGTTCCGGGCACTTTTAAAAGATGAATTGCACACGCTTCCAAAGTTGCTCCCGTTGTAACCACATCATCAACCAGTAAAACATGTTTGTTCTCAATTCCCTTCGGATCGCTCAAGCCAAAAACAGTTTCAACATTCTGCCAGCGTTCGTAGCGATTTCGTTTGGTTTGGGTCAATGTGAAAACTTTTCGATGCAGCGTTTTGGTATCAACCGGCTTTTCTAAAACTTCAGCAACTCCACGTGCAATCCATTCGCTTTGATTGTAGCCGCGCTTCTTTGCTTTTCGGGAGTGAAGCGGCACCGGAATAATTACATCAACAGCAGCAAAATCAGGCGATTCCAATAACTGAAAGCCAAATTTTTTGCCGGTTTCGTAGCCCAATTCTTTTAGGCCTTTGTATTTCACAAAATGAATAAGTTGCTGGTACCGGCTTCCTTTTTTGTAACTAAAAAATGCCGTTGCTGCTGAAATATCAACTCTTCCCCAGAATAACTGAGCTACTTTATTGTCGGTCTTTAAATGGAAGTTTGTTACCGGAAGATCTTCCCAGCAATCAAAACACAGAAATGTTTCCTGCGATACCAGACGTCGTCCACACGTTACACATAACTCGGGAAAAAACAGCCCCAACACATCGGAAATTCGTTGTTCGAGAAGGTTCATTGCTGAAAGTTACAAAATTCTCAATTTAACCATTTAATGTTTAGTTAAAAGTTACTTGTGACTGATTAATAATTCGTTAACCCTCTAATAATTTTTACATAATCCATTATCATCCGAACATAACTAACTTGCAGTCGAAACAAAAAAATATTTCCCTTATCTCTCTTGTATTCCTCTCAAGAAATCATCTTTAAAGGTTGTCGCGTTCGAGACAACCTTTTTGTCTGTTAAAAATTAGGTATTTATTACAAGGTATGCGTCTTAACTAAAGACTAATGGCTGAATTATCTGCGACTTTTTGAGCAATAAACAACGGAGGAATAGTTATAATCCTACAAAAGTCAGGATTTTAGCCATAGAAATTAGTATTTTTGACTGCATTAATAATTCAAGAAACCTATAATAACCAATGGCCATATTTCAACGTTTTGGTAACTACCTTCGAAAAAAACTGTTACTGATTATTTTCATCGGATTTATACTTGGCATCGCTGTCAGCATCTCGTCGCTTAAAGTAATTGAGGCAACCTCAACAAACGAATCGTGCGAAGTGTGCCACGTTCATCCTCATGTTTTCGATTCGTGGAAACTTTCTGTTCATCACGAAAACAGAACCGGAATGCATATTGGCTGTGTTGAATGTCACCTCCCTCCAAAAGGAGAAGGTTACCTGATAGAAAAAGCAAAAGCCGGAGCCCGCGATGCTTACGGATATTTCTTTAAAGACAGTGCCGATTTTAACTGGGAAGCCAAGTCTTCGCTTGAGCAGGCACAACATTTTGTTTTTAAAGAATCGTGTATAAAATGCCACAATAATTTATTCCCGCTAACGCTAACTTCCGAAGGGCAGCAAGCGCATCTTTATTATACACAAAACGAAGACGAACTGCGTTGTTTAAACTGCCACCTGAATGTTGGTCATTACGATCCGAATGCATTGCACGCCAAAAATGTTGAATTTGGAAGTGCCGGCACCGAGGCAAAAGAAAACTATACGGCTGCAGCCGAAGTTACTACTCATACAGATTTTACCGAAACCATTCCGGGAACAACCATTGCGTTTAATATGAAGGCAATTCCGGGCGGAAGTTTCAAGATTGGAAGTCCTGAATCAGAACAACTTCGCAAAAGCGATGAAGGCCCGCAGAAAACGGTAAATCTTAGTCCGTTCTTTATGGCCGAAATAGAAGTTAGCTGGGACGAATACCTCGCATTTTACAGTGCCACAGCCGCCGAAGGTAGAACAACCGACACCGAGGGCACACGCACCGCATCCGATGTTGAGGTTGATGCCATTTCCGGGCCGACACCACCTTACGGACAACCCGACCAGAACTGGGGAATGGGAAGCCGTCCGGCGATTACGATGAGTTACCACTCGGCAGAAACTTACTGCAAATGGTTATCGCAGGTTACCGGCAAAACCTATCGCCTGCCAACAGAAGCAGAATGGGAATATGCAGCCCGCGGCGGCACCGAAACACCATTCTTCTTTGAAGGTGATCCAAAAGACTTTAAAGAGAAAAACTTTATCGGTAAGTTATTTGGAAAAGGAAGCGACGAAATTAATAACTTCATCGTTTACGAGAATAACAGCACCATGAAAACTGCCACGCCCGATGTTGTTGAAGCCAATCCGTTTGGGTTGAAAAACATGCTGGGAAATGCGGCAGAATACTGTGCCGACTGGTACACCGAAGATGCTTATTCGAAATTAAGCGATGGTGTAACCGATCCAAAAGGACCGGCTTCGGGCGAGGAACACGTTATTCGCGGCGGAACATTTAAAAGTCCTGTTGGCGAAGTTAGAAGTGCAGCACGCGATTACACCCGTAGCGTAGCATGGATGAAAACCGATCCGCAAATGCCAAAGAGTATTTGGTGGCTATCAGATTGTAATTCGATTGGTTTTAGAGTGGTATGCGAGTTTGATGAGAATACCGGAAAATAACTAATAAATATAGAATCCTAAATTCAACTAAAACATTGATAACATGAGTAACAACAATTTTTCAAGAAGAAAATTTTTAGCCGGAGCCGCAACAGTAGGTGCAGCAGGGGCAATGGGAATTGGAACTTTATCATCGTGCTCTGGCGGAGGTTCATCTGCAAGTGGCGAATACGATTGGTTACAACGCGAATACAAATATCCTCCGTTGTTGGATGAAGTACCTGCCGGAAAAGTTTTAAAAGCCGGAGTTGTAGGTTGTGGCGGTCGCGGAACCGGTGCAGCACTTAACTTTCTGGAAGCCGGTGGTTCAACCGTTCAGGTAACTGCTCTGGCCGATGTTTTTAAAGACAGGCTTGATAATTGCGCCGAAAAAATTAAAACCGAAACCGGTCAGGAAGTACCTGCCGAAAATTGTTTTCTTGGTTTTGATGCTTATGAAAAAGTTCTCGACTCGGGTGTGGATATCGTAATTCTGGCAACTCCTCCAAAATTCCGCCCACAGCAATTCGAAGCAGCTGTTAAAGCACGTAAGCACGTATTTATGGAAAAACCAATTGCTGTAGATCCTGTTGGAATTCGCCAGGTTTTGGCTGCAGCTAAAATGGCCGATGCTGCCGGGTTAAAAGTAGTTACCGGTACACAACGTCGCCACCAGCATAAATATTTAAATGTATATAAAGAACTCAGCAATAATACAATTGGTAAACTTACCACTGCCGAGGTATATTGGAATGGCGGTCAATTGTGGTACAGAAACAGCAAGCCCGAATGGAGCGAAATGGAATGGATGATCCGCGACTGGGTAAACTGGTGCTGGTTATCAGGCGATCATATTGTGGAGCAACACGTGCACAATATCGACGTGGCCAACTGGTTTTTTGGCAAACACCCGATAAAAGCATTAGGTTTTGGTTCACGTCAGCGTCGCCCAACCGGCGATCAGTACGATAATTTTGCCGTTCGTTACGAGCTGGACGACGGACGCCAGATTTTAAGCACATGCCGACAGATTAATGGCTGTACAAATGCCGTAAACGAAGTTATGCACGGTACAAAAGGAAAAGCATTTACAGCTCAGGGAGGTACAGCAAAAATTACAGATTTGGATGGTAATGATTTATTCTCATACGAAGATCATGCAACAAGTCCATACGTTCAGGAGCACAAAGACCTGATCACCTGCATTCGCCAGGATATTCCGTTTAACGAGGCTGAAGCTACTGCCAACTCGGTAATGACGGCGATTATGGGCCGCGTTTCGGCATACACCGGAAAAGAAGTTACCTGGGATGAAATGATGAACTCGGACATGAAACTGGGTCCTGATACGTTCATTATGGGTGATATTGGCTTTATAGAAACTGCCAGCGTACCAGTACCTGGGACACTTGAAAACTAATACAATGAAAATCCCTGTATAATTAGTCAATCAATTTGGTTGGAAACCTTCGGCAAGTGCCGGAGGTTTTTTTGGCACTATACTTGTTTAACACATTTCAGAAAGTTGAATCTAAAAATCTATAGTCATGAAAAAAGCAGAAAACAAACAAAAAATTACCTTCCCTAAAATCTCAGCGATTTTATTAATTCTGGTAGCAACAATTTTCGCATCCTGCGAAGGTCCGATGGGCCCTCCGGGAGAAGACGGTTTTTCATACGCCGGCTCGATTTACGAAGTTGAAGTTGACTTTACACCGGGTAACGACTATTCGGTAGTTGTTAATCATCCATCAAGTATTGAAGTACTTCCCGAAGATGTTGTTTTAGTATATATTCTTTGGGGGGAATACGACGGAACCGACATCTGGCGTTTGTGCCCGCAAACAGTGGTTTTACCTGAAGGCGTAATTCAGTACAATTTTGATTATACTCAATACGACACCCAGTTGTTCCTTGAATACACGGTTGATGAATTACTACCTGCAGAAACCGATAATCAGATTTTCAGAATTGCCATTTTACCGATCGATTTTGTTGCACAAAAATCAGTTGATGTAAACGATTTTAACTCCTTGCTTCAAACACCGGAATTACAATTGAATATTCTGGATAAAGTAGATCTTAACACCATTGAAGAGATAAAATAATACCGGAAAAAGGATATAACACAAAAGGCCGGAAATATTCCGGCCTTTTGTATTTTTTAATGAAAAAGCGCCCGATAAACACCGGGCGCTACGGACATTCGAAAGACTAACCTATCGTATTCGATTCGACAGATTGCCATTCTAAATATGCTCCATCATAAACTTTTACGTTAGGGTACCCCAGTCCTTTTAATGCCAGGTAAATAATTCCGGCACGCACACTGGTTTCGCAGTACACAATAACAGTTTTATCTTTAGTAATACCTTTCGATTCAAACATTGAAGTAAGTGCATCGTTTGATTTCAATAAACTTTTACCATCAACAAGCGTCTCGTAATTTACATTTACAGCGCTCGGAACATGTCCGGGTCTTGCCAATTCAGTTTCGGCAGTACCGGCATATTCTTCTGGTGTACGCGCATCAACAATTACATACGACGAATTGTCAACCGCCTTTTTTACCTCGTCCATTGTTGCCAACTGGCTGGCATCAACTTTTGCAGTAAATGTGGTTTTCTTACCTTTTGTAGCTGTTCCGATTGGTCCACGCGTCGCTTTCCATCCGGTAATGTTACCATTCAGCATTTTTACATTTGGTGCTCCCAAATATTTCAGAATCCAGTACATACGACCGGCATATTTGGTCGATCCTTCATCATAAACAACAATTGTTTTATCCGAAGAAATTCCATGATTTCCAAGTTCTGCCGCCATTGCTTCGGGTGACTGGATTACATTACGAATCGGCTCGTCGGTACACAAGGTTCCGTGTGGCAGATCGATTGCACCACGAATAAACACTTTCTGATTGGCTGCCGCATTTACAATAACGTAATCAGTATTCTTTAAATTCTGTTTGAGCTCGCTAGCCGAGATCACATCCTGTGCTGAAACAGCCGAAGCCATAAAAAGCACAAGTACTAAGAGAAATAATCTATTAAGTTTCATATCCTTTGACATTTAATATTAGAATCTTACCTGAAGCTGAACCATAATCATATCGTTCGGGATTTCGCCTGCCCATTCAGCTTTATATTCATAGTTAACCTGCAAACGGGTCCATTCGTTAAAGAAATAGTTAACACCGATAGTCGTAATATGTTCCATGTTATTATTTCCCAAACTTAAATCGCTGTTGTAATTCTCGTATTTAATAAGCGGTTGCAAATTGTAAGTCAGGTTGTAAAGCGCTAAAATCGACAAACCTTCGCGTTCTACACTTCCCTGCACCAATTCCGGGTCGCCACCACATCCGCCACCTACCAGGTACGAACCTTTATCTTCGGCCCAGATGTATTCACCCTGCACAAGGAATCCAAATTTCTCCACCTCAAACTCAGCGCCCAAACGGGTTCTTTCGTCGGGTTTGGTAACTGTTTCATCCTGGCTGGTAGCTTTTCCGTAACGGAAACTACCACCAATATGCATCCAGTCGGTTGGCTGAAGCAATACCCTACCAACAACATCTTTGTATTTGTCGGCATCTTTTACCAAAAGTCCTGTTCCGTTCATCAGTGCAACAGAATATTGAAACAGAGTAGTATCAGAACCACCAAGTACCATTAATCCCATATCGCGGTCGGGAGCAGTAAGTTCATTTATATATTTCGAACGATTGATTGTGTATAACGAGTGGCAGGGCGTACCCAGTTCCTGGCCAAATGGAGATTTGAACGATCCCAAACTCACTTTAGCAAACGAAAAACGTTTGTAGGTAATAAATGCATCGAGCAAATAGGCTTTTGGGCCATCCTTTTTAAACGGACTGGTTTCTACCAAAACGTAGTAAGAAAAGTCGTAAGGGATATTTCCCATAACACCAAGACGTGCGCGGTTAAAACCAAAAGTGTTGATATTGTCACCTTCGGCAAATTGATAGTCGTATTGCGCCTGCAGATATCCAAAAACTGCAACACCTTCGTCTGACGTGGGCTCGGAACATCCCTGAGCCTGGGCATTGTAACCCAACAGAAAGGCTGCTGATAGTATAAATAATATTTTGCGTAACATAATCTGATCTTTAAATTGATAATTAACTGAGCGGACTGCTTACACAGTCTCCAACTCCAACACTTTTAGTTAGAAGATACTGTAGGCAGACTCTTAGGATTTGAATCGTAACCCCAGTGATTTGTTACGCCACCTGCATCCCAGAATGAATTTGTATGACTCAAACCATTTATTCCGAAAAGAAGGCTGTAAGCATCGAAACCAAGCACGTTTAAGTAAGCAGTAATAACGGCTGAAGTTTGTCCGGTGTAGCAATAAGTAACCACTTTTCCGTCAGGATCAAGTTTGCTGCAATCGTCAATCAGTAAAGGATTAATACGAACGGCACCATTAACGTGACCAAAACCGGTGTAGTGCTCAGCAGAGAAATAATTGTTTACATAGTAGTCGCTAGGGCTGGCCAAAACATCGGCTGCCTTTGCAGTTTTAAATCCTGCTGCCACAACTTCTTCCACTCTTTCGGCTAAAAGATCAGCACCATTTGTTGTTGTGCTTGTCCAGTCGGGAGCATCAAAACTTCCGGCAGTAGCTTCGCTGCTTGTCCAGTTGTTTGCGTCATCAAGCGATTTACAGTTTGGTGTCCATTTGTCGAAACTGGTATTCCATCCACTCATTCCCCATTTTAGCGCTTGTGTATCTTCGTAACCATATAGGCGAAGTAACGAAGTTGCATAACAAGCAGTCTGGCCGGTATAACAAACCACCAAAATTGGTTTATCAGCACCTTCGGCAGCAGTTAAAATATCGCCAAAAGCAACATTGTTGGCACCTTCGATATGTGCAGTTGCAAAATCAGCAGCACTACGAATATCCATAATCCATTTTGCAGAAAGATCGCCATCAGTAGGAGCGGCCATCACAAACTTCTGACCGTCGGCATTCGACAATACATGGTTTAAATCCATATCGATAGATTTCAGGTAAGTGGTAAGTGTTTCGTATGCTACCGGTTCTGTACCTGAACAGTTGCATTCTTCTTCTTCATATTTACATCCGGTAAACGTGACAGAAGCAAAAATTGCAAGTAATAATGTGTAAAAAACGTACTTTTTCATCGTAATAAAATTTTAGGTTATTGTCAAGAATTAGCATCCACCGGCTGGTTCTGCTTCTGAAGCATGTAGTCGTTTCCGGTTTTTACTAGATTAATTTTCGCACTACAAATCGGGAACCTGCCTCCACCGGCAAATTCAGCAAATAAAAAGTTGTTGTTGATTGGATTTTTGAGAACGAAGAACAACATTCCGGAGGCTGCACGTGCTATTGGCAAATGTGCGCTTAAGCTGCTCATTTTATACCATATAACAAGTTCAAACATTTGCAGAATGAATGCCTTTCTCATGTCCTTTTAAAATTTAGAATCGATTAGTTAATCACTATTTCAAAAGTAACAGGGCTACCTATACGAAATGAAAATTGAGGCTATCACCACCTCAAACCGGAATTTTATTGTAGTCAGAAGAATATTTGATTTAGATCAAATACATGATTGACTTACTAATTAAGTATTAACTTTTTAGCTATATTAGCAACATTAAGAACTAATAGAACTATGCCATTAAACAAATTCGATAAATGCGTTGGATGTAAGTGTATGTCAGCGCCTTTCAAGCAGCTTACGAACGAAGAATTAATTCAGATCAACCGCAACCGGGTTGAAGTGAATTTCAAAAAAGGAGAGATCATTGCAAAGCAGGGAGCTTTGGCTGCACACATCATTTATATTAAAAGTGGTTTGGTGAAAGTTTACCGCGAACATGCCAACGACGAATTGATACTTTCGGTTGAAAACCGGGGTAAAATATTAGGTCTGCAAGCGCTGTACTCAAAAAACATTTATCCATACTCAGTTAAAGCATATACCGATACCAGTGTTTGCCTGCACGATATAAATTCCATCGATTCGTTTATCCATGAGAATGCCAAATTCAGCGCCAGCATTTTGCATCATTTAAACGATGAGTCGCTGTTTTCGTACAACCGAATGGCTTGTTTGACCTTGAAACAATTACACGGCCGCTTTGCCGACTTACTTTTGTGTTTCAGCCTGCGTTTATTTAAACGAAAGAAGTTCTCTATCCCGATCAGTAAAAAAGATATGGCAGCTATTACCAACATGTCGCAGGAAAGTCTGTCGCGGGTGATCAAGGATTTTGTGTCGGAAAAGATTATCGATGTAAAAGGAAAGGAATTTACGATTCTCGATTTCGACCGGGTGCGCCACCTTAGCCAGGTAGGTTAACCTTTCTGTTTTATTTCCTCCAGTTTATTCTCATTTAATATGGTGAGCACATTGTTTTTCAGTGCTATAATTCCCATGTCCTGAAATTCTTTTAATATCCTCGAAACACTTTCGCGCGAAGTGCCAATCAGGGCGGCAATTTCGGTCTGCGTCAGGTTCAAGGCAAAAGTGTTTTCGCCATACACTTCTTTGGCAAAGTAACTGATGGTATTTGCCAACCTGCCGGGTAATTGTTGCTGCACGTTTTTCACCAGGCGGTCGAAATAATTCATTTCGTCGCTGAAAACAGTTGACAGCACCTTTAATGCAAACTCGCCGTTTTGTTTTAACAGGTTGGCAAAACAGTGCCTTTCAATAAAACACACTTCCGATTTGGTAAGGGTTATGGCCGAATAATAATTGGTCTTAATGGTTTCATCGAGGTTCTGTATTCCGAGGTACGATCCCTTCTTCGAAATGCTCAAAATAAAATCTTTTCCTCCGGCACCTTTTTTTACCAGTTTTACAAATCCTTTGCGAATATAAATGATGTGCTGAACCGGACCACCTTCTTTAAAAAGAAGTTCGCCCTTTTCGTATTGAATTTTCGAACACCCTTCTTCGAGAGCGCATAACTCACTGTTATCCAATAGAGACACTGCTCCCGATTTTAGGCTGCAATCAACACAGGTATTGGTAATTAAGTTCATCGATCAGATGTAAGTTGTAATTTATATCACAATTATACGAGATTTATTTCACATTGTTTAATGAACCAATGCTCTTTATTGATCGTATAATTGTAAAAACTTTATACCATGAATAAGATAGTAACATTAATCTGCTACAATTTAGGTCTTTGGGGAATTTTAGGATTCTTTGTAACAATAATCCTTGGCTTTGTGTCATGCTGTGCCAATTTACCAAGCCAGGTATTTTATATCAGCCTGATTTCGTTTGCAGCAATAGGAGTAGCCGCCACCACATTTTGTGTTTTACGCGGCTGCAAAAAAGTACAATAAGTACCCGACCTGACGAGAAAGCTATTTTTAATCCTGACTATTCTTTAGCCGGGAAAATTGTGTGCCCTTATAACCTTTCGAGTTTTGGATAATCTTCGTGCCAGGCGTTCCAGCCACCATCAAGCGAATACACATGTTCGTACCCCAGCATCATCAACGATTTTGTTGCCAGTGCCGAGCGACTTCCACTTCGACAATATAAAATAATGGTATCTGTTTTTTTAGGCAGTGCGTGATGAAAATCTTCCCAAACGGTTTCTTTGGCAATGTGCGATTCCAATACACCGCGCTGTACCAAATAAGCACCCGGAATATGCCCCGCTTCATACTCATCTTTTGTGCGCACGTCGATTAAAATATAATCGGGTTTGCGGCTTTTTAGTCCTTCCATATATTTTTCATGCATTCCCTCAATCTCAACTGTTGCAATTTCCTGCTTCACCGCAGCAACCAGCTCTTTATAACCATCGTACACTTTTTTCTCCTGAGCTGAAAGCACAGTAACCACCCCCATCATCATTAAGATGACAACTCCAATTTTTTTCATAATATCAAAGATTTTTAAACTACTTACAAGATGAGCGCAAGCACGTGAGTATCGTCTTTTACATCTCGTGGCGTACAGATGTGTTTGTCTCAAAAATTATTTTCGGGATTGAAGGTAAAAAGAAAATCTGCCTTATTTTAAGTTTCGAATCCTTAATTCAGTTTTGTTTTGATTTTTTAATAATTCAACCAACTCATCGGTGTTTGTTTCGCCAAAATGGTAGGGATAAAGAACTTTTGGCTGAAACATTTTGGTAGCCTCGGCAACCATTTCCGGGGTCATTGTATAAGGTAAGTTCATGGGTAGAAAAGCCACATCGATGTCTTTCAATTCAGCCATTTCCGGAATATTTTCGGTATCGCCGGCAACGTACACTTTTTTATCACCAAAATGCAGTACGTAACCATTTCCCGTTCCTTTCGGATGGAATGGTTTTCCCGGTTCGCGTTCGTTTTTAATATTGTAAGCCGGCACTGCGTCAACCTTAATTCCGGCAAAAGTTCCCGACTCACCATTCTTCAACACCTTTGTTCCGCCATATTGCTGGTTACAGATTTCGGTTAATACCAGCTCGGTTCCGTCCTTTTTAACCGCATCCAGCGCTTTGGCATCCAAATGATCGCCATGCTCGTGTGTTATCAGAATCAGATCGGCTTTTGGCATTGTGGCATAATCGGCATACCACGAAACCGGATCAATATGAATCACTTTTCCGTTGTATTCCATCATCAATGTTCCGTGGGCAATAAACGTTATCTCGAGGTCGCCCCCCGATGTTTTGAAAACATCCTTCTCAAAATCGGTGGCTTGTACGTAAACTGCAAATACAAACATAATTAGTAGTGTCAATATAATTTTCATAACCGATGATTTAAAATTACTGTAAGATAGGTATAAAATCATTTTTTTGCATCCTGTTTAATAAAATAGAAAACATACGTACAAGTCTCCGACTCTATTTTATTTGTACTTTCGAAACAAAAATTCAAAAACTATCTGATATGAAAAGATTATCGTTATTAATTACCCTTATAGCCCTTGTTTTCACGCTTTCGGCCAAGGAATATTTGGTTGAATCTCCTTCGGGAAAGATACAGGTAAAGGTGAATGTGGATGAAAATGTTACCTACTCGGTATTGTTAAACGGAAGTACAATTGTTGCGCCGTCGCAAATTTCGATGGAACTATACGATGGAACAGTTTGGGGAATTGACGCCAAAGTGCGCAAAACAAAAACCAACAGTGTTTCGCAGGTGCTTACGCCGGTTGTACGCCGAAAAAGTGCAACTATAAAAGATGAGTATAAAGAGCTGACTTTGTCGTTTAAAGGTTATGCGTTGCAGTTCCGGGCTTACGACGATGGCGCTGCTTACCGTTGGGTATCGGAAAAAGACGGCGAATACAAAGTGAAAAGCGAGCTGGCTTCTTTTGTTTTTCCGGCCGACAACAAACTTTGGTTTCCTGAAGAAGAAAGTATGATGACCCACCAGGAACGTGAATACCTTCGCGAAACCCTGTCGAATGTTGGTAGCGATCGTTTCGCCTCAACAGGTTTGCTGGTTGACTGCGGAAACGGAGTTAAAACCTACATTTCGGAATCGAACCTAATGGATTACCCGGGAATGTTTTTACGTGGTTGCGACGATAACGAATATGCTTTGATTGGAAAATATCCGGGTGTTGTGCTGGAAACACAACTGATGCGCGACCGCGATGAGAAACCAACAAAATATGCCGATTATATTGCTGAATGCAACGGACCTCGTGAATTCCCTTGGCGTGCCATGGTAGTTACCGAAAACGATGCCCAGTTGATTGAAACTGAAATGATCTACAAACTGGCTCCTGAGTGCCGACTGGAAAATACCGACTGGATCAAACCCGGTAAAGTTGCATGGGACTGGTGGAATGCCAATAACATTTACGGTGTTGATTTTGTAGCCGGCGTAAATACGCAGACTTACAAATACTACATCGACTTTGCATCGAAATACGGGTTGGAATACATCATTCTGGACGAAGGCTGGTACGTGCTTTCTGATATTCTGGAGCTGGAAAAAGATGTGGATGTAAAAGAGATTATCGACTACGGAAAAGAAAAAAATGTTGATGTAATTCTTTGGGTGGTTTGGAAAACCATGGATAACAAACTGGAGGAAGCACTCGATCAGTTTCAGGCGTGGGGAGCAAAAGGAATTAAAATGGACTTTATGCAACGCGACGACCAGTGGATGGTAAACTTCTACGAGAAAATTGCCCGCAAATGTGCCGAGCACGAATTGCTGGTTGATTTCCACGGATCGTACAAACCAAGTGGTTTGCGACGTGCTTACCCGAACGTAATTTCGTACGAAGGCGTTAAAGGTTTGGAGAATATGAAATGGGAGCGTTTACCCGATCCCGAGCACGATGTAACATTGCCGTTTATTCGTATGGTTGCCGGCCCGATGGACTTTACTCCGGGAGCGATGATCAACAAAACAAAACTGAATTTCAATCCGGTATTTAGCGAACCAATGAGCCAGGGAACACGTTGCCACCAATTGGCTTTGTACCCTGTTTTCGAAAGCCCGCTGCAAATGTTGGCCGACAATCCATCGAACTATTACCGCGAACCGGAATGTATGGAATTCCTTTCGGCAGTTCCATCGGTTTGGGACGAAACCAAAGTACTGGAAGCGAAAGTTAGTGACTACGTTGCCGTTGCTCGCCGCTCGGGTGATAAATGGTTTGTGGGCGCTTTAACCGACTGGGATCCGCGCGAAATGGAGTTGAAACTCGATTTCCTTGGCGAAGGAACGTACACCATGAAAGTGTGGAAAGACGGATTGAACGCCGATAAACATGCTGCCGACTTTGCACAGGAAACTGTTGAAGTAACTGCAGGATCTACTGTGAAAGTTAAAATGGCTCCCGGTGGTGGCTGGGCTGCTATTATTGAGAAGAAATAGATACTAGTAGTGAGTCTCGAGACGCGAGTTTCGAGGTTCGCGCATATAAGGATTCCATCCCTCTGTGTTAATTCATAGGGATGGAATCCTTTTTTTGTGGGATTGGCGGTTTTTAACCGCCTTTTTTCGTGCGGTTAAAAACCGCAGAACCCTTTATTGCAGCACGTATTTTAGAGTAAAAACAAGGGTCTTTCCCTTATATTCCGGGATATTTACTGTAGGGAGTTGCAATAACAAGCTTTTGGATGCATGATCAAATTTTTCCTGTGCATCTAAAACGGTAGTTCCTGTAAACTCTTTTGGTTTATAAGCAATTGCTACCACCTCCTCAACCGGAATTGCACCTTCAACTTTGTTCTCATTAACCGATAGTACAATTCCGTCATTATTTACAGTAACATAGATTTTGCTTTCGCCGGTTATGTTGGCTTCCCGCAAAGCTGATGGATATTTAATCCGTTTTGCAATAAACTTTCGCAAGTCTAATTCCGAAGTTATTTCTTCCGGTTTTGTACTAATGATTATCACACCGTCTCTAGCTTCTTCACCATAAATACCAACTGCCGAAGCATCTTTTAAAACGTCCATTGATTGAATAGTTTTAGGATCAATATCATTTATATCACCGAAATATTTTTCACCATCGAGAAACATCAACGGCCACTTTCCTTTATAAGCAGACGAGCCTTTTAGTTTTACAGAAATAGCTCCGTTTTTAGCGACGGGTCCGTATCTTTTGGTGGCTTGTTCATCCTTCAGCACCTCCACTTTATCGATTGTATTCGGATCGATATCATCCAAACTGCCTTTGAAAGGTATTCCGTCAACTATTATTAGGGCATCTTTCATTTTTGAATTGGCAGCCTTTTTGGTTGTTACAATCATCACCCCGTTTTTACCTTTTTCGCCATATAAAATGGATGCTGATTCGCCTTTCAGTACCGAAATTGTTTCGATGTCATCGGCATTCACGTTGTCCATATTTTTTGACTTCTTACCGTCAATTATATATAAAGGTGGATTTTCGGATTTAGCCAGCAAATCTACCCGGGGAGGAGCCTCGTTATTCATGCCAAAACCAACAGTTACTTTCTCCTTTTTTGCACTACCATCGGCTCTGAGTTGTACATCGATCTTCGATTTCCCTTCAATATTAATCTCTTGTTTCTCGTGCCCCAACATCATGTATTGGAGCGTACTGTTTTTATCGGCTTCAATTACATAATTCCCTGAAACATCGGAGATTGTACCAATTGTAGTACCTTTTACCAGCACTGCAACGGCAGGAATACCTTCGCCATCTTCGTTGGTTATTTTTCCGCTAACCTGAAATTCGGGTTTTTCATTTTTTAACCTGTCAGGATCGCCGTAAAGTATCTCACGTACCTTGTCGAATTTTAATGTAACATTTGCCTCGGTTTTGTCTCCAACTTCGAGCTCCTGTTTTTCATATCCCGGCATACTAAATACCAGTGTTGCATCTTCATCTTCCAGCTCCAATTGGTAATTCCCGTCGTTATCAGTTATTGTTCCAATTGTAGTTCCTTTTACTACTACAGCAACGGCAAAAATTGCGGCACCATCTTCGTTGGTTACTTTTCCTTTAACAATAAGTTCCGAAGCCGGCGTTCCGTTAACAGCCTGCTCAAAACCGGTATTGGTTCCGGGAACATAATCACTGGTTTGAATGTAATAAACACCATCTTCCTTTGGATTTTTATCGAACGACAAGGTATTGGCAACCACTTTGTCCTTAAGGCCGAGAGCATTAATCACTACACCTCCTTCAAATCCATTGGTAAAATCAAGTTTTATCAGATCGGGGTGATCGGCCGGAAGTTCAACACCATCAACAACTACTTTTAGTTGTCCGGAACTGTGAAGCACTTCGGTTCGTACTTCTTTGTTCGACAAACTCACAATCAAAATGGCCAGCAAAGGCAGCACAACCAACTGTTTCAGCAGGCTGTAACGATTTTCTGTTTTCTTTTTCATCATAATAATTCGGTTTTTTAATTGAGAGCCGTTAAGCGCAGTCAAAAAGGGAGCTACTCCTTTTTTATGCGCTAATCCTACCATGGCCAATTGATAAGCTTCGGCATTATGATTTTGGGCTACCTGATGATCAGTCAGGTATTCCAGGTTATTTCGCATAGCATCGCGGATTAACCAGGCAAAGGGGTTAAACCACTGGAAAAGGAACAACGACTCGGCAAAAAGAATATCGATCGTATGATGTTCCCGTACATGTACCATTTCGTGATCGACAATCATTTTCAGATCGGGATTTTTTAAGGTTTTCTCCGACAGCACGATTCGCGAGAAGAAAGAGAATGGATGAACATCCTTTTTGGTCAGGTTAACCTGTGCGCCAAACAATTCCTTCAGGCGGCTAAATCGGATAATATTCATGGCTTTGAGGTGCCCGATAAGCAGGTTCAGTAGAAATACAACAATTCCGAGCGCATAAATCGCCAACAGGTAATGATACCATTCGAAGGTAAATTGTGGTTCGCTGGCCATTGTAGCTTCAGGCAGGTAGGCAAAACCAGTTGAATCAGCTGCCGGAATCGATTGTATATAGTTTACTTTGGTAAACGTAATCAGCGGAATAAGGAAACTCACCAAAAACGACACCGGTAAATAAATCCGGTTGAAGAGAAAATGTTTTTGGTGCTGGAAAAGTGCCAGGTATGCCAGGTAAAAAGCACCAAGCGCCAAAGCAGCCTTACCGATATAGAGGATAAAATCTTCCATTACTTTTTGTTTTTAATGAGGTTAACCAGCTCGTCGATCTCTTCTTCCGACAGGTTTTTTTCTTTTACAAAAAAGGCCACAGCACTTTTATACGAGTTATCGAAATAATCGCTTACCACCTGATTCATAAACGAGCGGCGGTACTCTTCTTTCGAGATAAGCGGAAAATATTGGTAGGTATTTCCGTATTGTTTAAACCCTATAACACCTTTGTCCTGCAACAAACGCACCAACGACGAAATGGTGTTGTAATGCGGTTTCGGCTCGGGATACAATTCAACAATATCTTTTACAAATGCTTTTTCCAGTTTCCAGAGGATCTTCATCAATTCCTCTTCCTTTTTTGTTAGTTTCTTCATTGTATTGTCGTTTCAGAAATGATTGTCATTCCGAACGTAGAGAGGAATCTGTGTCAGATTTCCCGCTTACTTCTCTCACTCGAAATGACAGTACTAATTTTACAACGACAAACATACAACTGATTTTTCAGTTCTGCAACTGTTTTTTCAGTTATAAAACGAGATTTTCAGTTTTTAAAGCAGTAATTTTCATGAAATCCTGCATGGAATAAGCATTCGCTTTAAAATAAAAAAATGCCATTCTTAATAAAAAGAACAGCATTTCACTTTATTGTCTTTGCGTATTATCGTTAAAATTCTCCTCCATCCATGTCCATTCCGCCATCGCCACCTCCACGGTTTCCGCGACGATCTTCTTTAAAGTTGTTCAATTTGTAGCTCAATGTAAGCATTACTACACGTGGCTCGCGTTCAAAACGAAACCAGCTTTTAAAATCGTCGCCATAGCTTGTTCGCTCAAAACGACCTGTTCCGAAAGGATCACGGAAACTCACAGTTGCCGAAAGTTTGTTATCCAAAAATTCCTGACGATATGAAAAGTTTGTAAAGAACATCGCCCCAGATTCGCCTTGCGCCGACACCGATTTACCGCGAAAAAAAGCATTTACCTGGAAACGCGAACTTTGCGAGATTTTAAATGTAGTGTTCATCCTTCCTCCCCAGTTCGTACTTTGCTGATCGATGGATTCGCCATCAATTTCGCCGGTAATTTTATAATCGTAAACATTTACACTGGTGTTTACGGTTAGCCATTTTTTATAACTCAGATTCGCTGTAACTTCCACTCCGGTTGAATAGTCCTTGTCAAAATTGTCGGTATACATATAAATTACACCATCCTCGCCCAACTCTTGCGTGCGATCAATTTTATTGTTGGTTACTCTTCGGAATAAATCGGCCGACATAAATGATCGTGTTTCGCCAAAACGTTTCATAAAACCCAGCTCGTAAGAATTGGTATACTCTGGTTTCAGATCGGGATTACCAAAACGGATCGCATAACGATTAAAATAATTCGGTGTCGGATCCAAATCGCGACCATTCGGGCGATTGATCCTTCTACTGTAACTTGCCGTAAGATCTGCTGTTTTCATAATCGGATATGAAAAGTGAGTCGTTGGGAAAAGATCGAAACGGTTCAACGTGGAAACATCCGTTGCTTTTGAATTTTTAATCTCACGGATAGTCAATTCTCCTCGTAGTCCTGCCATGTAGGCAACTTTACCTAATTTATTGCTGTAGGTTGAATACACCGCATGAATATCGCGCTGAAAATCCGTAGAACTGGAATATTCATTGTTGATAATCCACGAGTCGCTTGCCTGGTCGTAATCGCGAAACTCCAATGTTTCATCCTCACTTTCCAGTCGCCCCTGGTAACCGGCTTCAAACTTTCCATCTTCGCTAAACGGATAGGTATAATCAAGTTTCAGACGAATATCCCGCTCATCTTCGGTTTCAAAAGTGGAAACACGCGACAGGTATTCGCTGGTAGGATAATAATTACCGTCAGCCAGCAACTCCCCTTCAATTTCATTATCAGTTCCTGACTCATCAGAATAAAAAGCAGTAGCTTCAATTCGGTGTCCTTTGTCATCAAATTTATGCTGGAAGTTCATGTTCAGCGTATAGAAATCGTTATTTCTGTCGGAAGTTTCTTCAGTGATAGAAAAAATATCTTCAGATGCAGGAACGGTATAATTCTCAGTGCGTCCTCCACCTTCATTGCCTCGCTCTGATGTTCCGGTTTCACCCGATAGCGTTAATGTTGTAACATCGCTTAAATAAATATCAGCACCACCTTTAAACCGGTGACCACCCCTGATCCAGTTCCTGTCACCTTTCATATTCAAAAATTCGGTGGTATCGTTGGAGTAGGTTTCGCGCGTAGCACTCATTCCTCCGTTGTTGATTTCATCTGTCCAATCGGCGCCTATAAAAAGATTCACTTTATCCATCCGGTAGTTAAGCATAAAATCACCACGGTACTTTTCGCCTGTGCCAACACTTGCATTTACAATTCCATTCAATCCGTTCATCGAATTCTTTTTCATTACCAGGTTAATAATCCCTGCTGCACCATCAGGTTCGTATTTTGCCGATGGATTGGTAATAATTTCAATGTTTTCGATGGCTGATGAAGGAATCTGACGTAATGCATCGCTGCCACTTAAAACACTTGGACGACCATCGATTAGTACAGTAAAATTTCCCGACCCTCGTAACGACACATTACCTTCAATATCAACCTGAACAGAAGGTGTATTTTCTAGAACATCAACTGCCGTTCCGCCAATAGCGCTAATTACCTGGCTAACATTAACCACTTTTTTGTCGAGTTTGTATTCCACTGCAGCCTTATCGGCCACTACATTCACCTCGCCAAGGGCAACTGTTGAAGGACTAAGATTTATTGAGCCGGCGTCGTAAACACGATTGCTACGATCTAAGGTAATATCAACGACATTGGTTTTGTCGAATCCGATAAAATTTGCTTCAAGATAATAATCTCCATAAGTGATATCCGTGATTTCAAACTGCCCGTTTTCGTTTGTTATTCCACCGGTTACAAGGATTGAATCGGCTTTGGTATAAACGGCTATATTGGCAAACTCCATGGGGCTGTCAGAATTTTTATCGACGATTGTTCCTACGATTTTTCCTTTCCCGTCGTCGTTTGGATTTTCAGGTTTTAAAGGGTCTTCAATTGTAGCGAAAGCTTGCAAGCCCATAAATAAAAGGGCAAGAAACATTAGGTTCTTTACGTTGTCCATTGCTGTTTTAACTGTTTTCATTTCTTTTAACTACCTATTAAGACCGTTTTCTCCTTTTTTGGTTTAACCGGGGGGTGTTAATTTGATGTTAACGCAGGCGGGCTCTTACATTTCCTTTATATGTACCCGTCAAAATTTATAAAATTGATTCCTGAAAACATTGATGAGACAACCTCCCCAAGGGATGCATGAACAAAAAAATGCCACCCTCCCGGATGGCATTCTACCAAAACTTAAAATCTATGGAAAAAGTGCCTCTTGCTCCTTAATCCATAAGGGGTGCAAAAATAATGCGATTCAAATTCCGAACAAGATCATCTATCAGGTAGAGCTATAATTTTAATATATTTTAAGATTTAAGTTCCCCGAATCGTTCAAAGTGTAGAAAAAAGCACCACTATTTTGTATTTTATACTTTGTTATGCCTGTTCGTTCACTTAACTTTGTTATCTATCATTCAACTAAAATCAACTAATTATGAATGAACAATTGCATCAACCACAGTCGCCACCTCCTAATTATTTGGCATTTGCCATAATCGTTACCATTTTATGTTGCCAGATTTTTGGCATTGTATCCATTGTTTTTGCCGCGCAGGTTAACTCAAAATGGAGTGCCGGCGATTACGAGGGAGCAATTAGTGCCAGCAAAAATGCCAAACTTTGGGCCTGGATTGGAGTTGCAAGCGGTATGGCCGTACTAATTATCGTTACAATGTTATCGGTGTTTGGAGTGCTTGCAGGTTTATCGCTGGGAGGGATGGATTTTTAACGTATGAAAAAAATTATCAATAGCCTACTGCTACTCGTAATTATTGGGGTAGCAGTTCTTTTTTTTGTACTCGACCCGGCAAAACACGAAATATTTCCACAGTGTTTGTTTCATTCGTTAACCGGTGGCTATTGCCCGGGATGTGGTTCGCAACGTGCTTTACACAGTTTATTACACTTAGATTTTGTCGGTGTTGTTGGTTACAACTTTTTGTTTCTCCCGGCAGCGCTTTTTATTCTTTATCATTACTCCCATCCTATACTGAACAAAGCTTTTGGATGGAAACTACCGAACCTGTTTTATCAGAAATATACGCCTTGGGTTGTTTTGATTATCGTCATTTTGTTTTGGATCGCACGAAACCTGCCTTGGTATCCGTTTAATGTTCTCGCTCCCGAAGGATAATTTGAGCACTTAAATTTCCGTCAGAATGTTTTCCACAAAATCTTAAGTCTGATTGAAAATGCGCATTATTCATGGAACTTTTGCCCTATCGGGCCGATTCTACTCTTTGGTTTCGCCCAAAGAGTAGACAGAAAACCCAAGGCTGCGCCCGCTTCCCTCGAAAAAACTACGCGATGCCAGCTAAAATTCCTGAAACTCGTCGTTCCTCCTCAAACATCAGTAATTTTTTAACGCTGTCACCACTTGTTTTTCGGCTCACCGGCCGAGGCCGAATTTTCGAACATCTTACCAATTTTAGCTGCATTGCATAAGTGGAACGGCCTCTTTTGGTCTTTGCTTGGAGTTGAAATAAAACCTTAATGAGAGCGGGAAGCTCCGAAGAATGAGGAGATCACCCGTCCGAATTTGGGTTTTATAAAAACGGAGAGTGAAGATCAAAAGTAGCCTTGAGCTCGGAAATGGCTTCCGGCAGGAAAAGAGATTAACCAAATTATTCTACGCTCCTGAGGGATAGGCACAAAAAAACGGATGTGAAAACACACCCGTTTTATATATTTATTCTGGTTAGGATTACTTCACAAATGAAGCATCATTTAAATAATCGAAACACTTTTCAACACCCTCATACTGCGTCATACTTCCGTCTCTGATTCCTTCCAGTTCCACATAGAAACCTTCCAAACCATTTTCGTAAGCTTTGGTGAAGATGTTTTTAAAGTTCATCATTCCCGACTGACCTAAAACTGAACGGTCCTTAATGTGCAGCACAGGGAATCGTCCGGCATACTTTTCGAAGTACTCCAGCGGATCGTTAGCACCCATTACTGTCCAGTAAACATCCATTTCGAAGAATACCAAATCAGGATCAGTTCCATTCAGAAACAGGTCGTAAATTACATCGCCAACAGGCATCCACGGATTGCGTGGTTTGTCCTGGTCTTCTGGTTTTACTACACGGCCAAATTCCATGTTATGGTTGTGATAACCAAATTTAATACCTGCCGATTTTGCAATTTCACCAGCCTGGTTAAACGATTCGCAAACTACTTTAACAGCGTCATGAGTTGGTACATTTGGCATCATTGGCTGAACCAAAGTTGTAACACCTAATTTCACATGGTCTTCAACAGTTTGTTTCCAGAAATCAGCAATTTCTCCCAGTTTATCTTTTGTGATATCACGAGTAGGAGGATTTACATGCGATCCTGTAATTTTCAAACCTGCATCGTCGGCCAGTTTGCGGTAATCTTCAACCGAATATTCTCCCATTTTGCGATTGCCGTAACCGGCCAGCTCAATGGTACTATAACCGATATCTTTAATTTTCTTTAAGCCGTTAGGAACATCTGCATTCAATTCGCGCATTACCGAATAAATTTGCAGACCAATTTCTTTTTTACCCATGCCAACCATAGAGGCAGCACTGGCAGGCTTAAATGAACCAGCCACCATACCACCGGCGGTAAGCAGACCCATCTTTTTTAGAAATTCTCTTTTATCCATAAGGTTTTTAGTTGGTTGGATTATAATTTATAAGAACCACGATATTCGTAATCATACAAACGATGGTTCCATGCTTCTTTATCAGTTCCGAAGCTATGTGTTGCAGGGTCCCATTTCACCGAACGTTGTAATTCAGTGGCCATATTTCCTAAGCAACAAGTGATTGCTGTACTTGCACCAACTTCAACCGGAGCAATAGGTTTTTGTCTTGAACGTACGCAGCTGATGAAATCTTCCATATGTGGAGAACTGATTTCGAAGCTACCGCCACCTTTAGCCTGTGCTTTCTGCATTTCTTCGTACATTTTCTTACGCTCTTCAGGAGTAAGGTTTTGTGGACGACGGCCTCTTAATTCATCAGGAATTAAATCTGATTTCGAGCAAGCCAGGTATCCGCGAGCTACTTCAATCCAACCATCGTCGCCGATGAATTTAATACCCTGAGCAGCAGGCATATCTTCCAGGTACGATTGTTCCGTCATTACAACACCGTTCAGGTATTTAAAAGTCAGGTATTCTGCACCGTCAACTCCTTTAGGAATAATTTCTGCAGGACCAGAACCGTCCATACCAATTGCAGCTTGTGCAATATCGAACATGTGCGCACCCCAGTCGGCAGTAAATCCGTTACCGGTTTCGCGGTACCAGCGCCATGCACCCCAAAGTTTTTCTCTTTCCGCAGGATCGAGGCCAATAGGAGGACAAAGATCTGAATGGTAATGTATTTTAGGATCGTTTAATGGTCCCATCCAAAGGTTAAAGTTCAGGTTAGCCGGAACTTGCATCTCTGGTAAATCAAGCGGTGCTGGTGGATCACCAACTTTAGCGTATACTTTATCGATGTGGCCAATAGCACCACTTTGAACCAATGCTATTGCTTTTTGGAATTCAGCACTTGAACGTTGCTGGCTACCTACCTGAACAACACGTTTTGTATCTTTTGCCACGCGAACCATTTTTTCAGCTTCGGTAATCGTAAAAGAAAGTGGTTTCTGAACGTAAACGTCTTTACCAGCCTGACATGCATGAATTGTCATTAAAGCGTGCCAGTGGTCAGGAGAACAAACTTCAACTGCATCAATATCTTTGCGCTCGAGCAGCTCTTCATACTGTTCGTACTTGTCAACGCGAGCCGACAAACCAAGTGATTCCTGCCATGCTTCAACAGTACGTTTGAAACGTTCGGTTTTCATGCTGTCAACATCGCAACCTGCAACTACTTCCACTCCGGGAACTGCAGAGAAACTGCGAAAATCGTTCATACCTTGCTGTCCAAGGCCAATAAAACCCATTGTAACTCTGTCGCTTGGCGCAATTTTAACTCCGTTGATTGTCCAACTTGGAAGGATGGTGAGACTGGATAATCCCAGTGCTGAAAGACCAAGAAATTTCCTTCGGTCTAATTGATTCGATTTCTTTGAATCCATAGGTTTAGATTTTTATTAGTGATCAAATGTTTTTCAAAAATTCGACACAAGATAGTTTAATTTGTCAAAAGGACGCATTGAGAAAGAAAAAAAATGAAACGGTAAAACAAGAAATTAAAATTACCTGGTTTTCGGAATACCGGACAGAAACTCCAGAACAATTTCATTAACCTCCTGTATTTCTGAATAGTAAGCTAATTTTAGCCCGTCGCAACCTGCAATCATGGCCGATAAGTTTGAATTTGCCCCTTTGCGAAACAGACAAAGCACCGGCTTGCCCATTTCAACAGCACGACCAATTTCATAACCAACTCCCATTGAAACCGTTGTTACTTCGGCCACAATTGCATCAGAAGATTTCAGCCACTCCAAATCGCGGTCGTGAATAAATTTATCGTTTGGGCCATCGTCGCCGGCACTGGTTAATTTCGGGTCGCCAACATGCTCGGTCAGCACCTCTCCAAATGTTTTCAGGTATTCAATTATCTGCTGATAACGGTCGGCATCTTGTCTGCCTCCACGTATCGATCCGGCAAAATAAATCTTCATGGTTTAGTTCTATTTCTTTGGTTCTATTTTTCAATTTCAG
The DNA here is from genome assembly GCF_033963885.1 of Draconibacterium sp. IB214405. Taxonomy (NCBI): domain Bacteria; kingdom Pseudomonadati; phylum Bacteroidota; class Bacteroidia; order Marinilabiliales; family Prolixibacteraceae; genus Draconibacterium; species Draconibacterium sp. IB214405. Next base: position 761,195 of record NZ_JAXBMA010000001.1, on the reverse strand, counting down.
GATGGTCTTTCCCCTCGCCCTTTTCAAACACCACACGAGTACGTGGCAAACTTTCAGGGTAATATTTCTGAATAAATTCGATTAATTTTTCACGAATAAAAACTCTTAAATCCCAGGCCGTTGGCGAATCTTTTGCGCTTACCAACACACGAATTTCTACACCATATTCTTTGGCATCGGTTACCTGCAAAACATTTACCCTTTTATCCCACAAAGGCGTGCTTTCCAGCAATCGTGTTAGTTCTTCGCGCAGTACATCAAACGAAACATGGTAGTCGGTGTATAAAAACACGGTTCCCAAAATCTCGGCCGAAGTTCGCGTCCAGTTCTGAAAAGGCTTCTCAAAAAAGTAGGTCGACGGCACAACCAGCCTACGTTGATCCCATATTTTTACTACAACATAGGTAAGTGTGATTTCTTCGATCCTGCCCCATTCGTTTTCAACAATAACCACATCATCAATTCTGATAGGCTGTGTTATGGCAATTTGTAATCCGGCCAGCACTGTTGCAATAAGTTTTTGAGCTGCAAAACCGATAATAATACCTGCGACACCGGCCGAAGCAAAAAGACTGATTCCCAGTTGCCGAACATCTTTAAATAACATCAATGCCGAACCAATAGCAATTAACACAATCAGGAAATAAATGATGCTTTCCATGATATTGAATTGAGTGAGAAACTTACGCTGTTTCAGGTTATCTTCCTGCTCAACATCGAGTTTCGACAAAATCATTTTTTTAGAAATCTGAAGCACTGCAATTGAAGCCCATGCAATACTTATAATTAACAAAATTGAGCCGGTTCGATTAAAAAACTCGTACCAATCATCGGCAACGAGGTTATATTTCTCTATAAAAACTTTAAAGAATATTGCGAGTAGCAATATCAAAAACGGAATAATGAATTTTACTATTTTCCTCATAAATATTTTCTGATTTTAATCGATCATCCTTTTGGGTTTTCGCCCGTACTTTTAATATGCACATCGCGCTGTGGGAAAGGAATTTGCACATTGTTTTGCCGGAATGCATCGTCGATAGCAAACCGGAGTTCACTTTTAATATTCTCCACCCAAAATGGTTCGCGTACCCAAAAGAAAATCTGAAATTCGAGCGCCGAATCGCCAAAGTTATTAAACCGGGCAAACGGCTTCGGGATATTTGAAATATGTTTGTTTTGTTTGGCGCAATCGACCAAAAGCTGAGCTACTTTTTGCGTATCGGAACCATAAGCAACACCCACGTTTACCGAAAAACGGGTATTGTAATCCATCTGGCTCCAGTTGATGATTTTGTCGTTTACAAATTTCGAGTTGGGAACCACCAAGATTATATCGTCGCGGGTTTTCAGTTTCGATGTGCGTAAGCCAATATGAATAACGCGGCCGACGGTACCGTCTTCCAATTGAATAACATCGTTTATCTGCAGGTTTCGTTCAAACAGCAAAACAATTCCCGATGCCAAATCGCTGAACAACTGCTGAATACCAAATCCAACACCAACCAACAATGCGGTAATACTGGCCAACAGAACCGAAATTTTCAGGCCTGAGGATTCAAGCAGCAGAATGATAATAATTACCCAAACAACATAACGGAGGATGAGATAAACGGACCAATAAGAGCGACGTTCGGTTTCCTGCTTTTTTATAAAACGTTTAAAAAAACGCCCGATTATTTTCAGCGCAATAAAAGTGGCGATAACAACAACAAGAATTAAAAAGATGTTGTAAACGCTAATCGTAAAATCTCCTTTACTATATAACTCGATGCTCAGAATGTCCTTAAATTTCATACCAATACAAACATTTATTTTTGAATGACGTTTCGCAGACCACTTTATCAGAATTCATCATTCCCTTACCAACAAAAGATGCTAGTAAATTAATAAAAACAAAACTGATGTGAAAGGTTTTAAGGATCAAAGGATTGAATTGTTACTATCCTTAACAAGTCAAAAGAATTATAGTTGAAAAAAGGGAGGCCTTAAGTTTAAGACCTCCCTTTTCTGTATTTAATTTTTTACGAATTAATTCATTCCCACCACTAATCCGGGTTGAAAATATCCGGCGTAAGCAGTCTCAGAGTGTAAGGCATCAATTGTTTCTTTTATGCCTTTATCGTCGTTAATTGAGGCGCGAATCGAGCCTTTCTGATAATAATAACGCGATACCAGTTCGCTTTCCAATAATTCACTGATCTCCGGACGGAATGCTTTAAGATCTTTTCCCAGGTCCGGTTCAAGTTTAGCAGCCAGTGCTTCAAACTCTTCTTCCGCTAAACCGTAGTATTTTTCTTGTTTGGCAGTTTTTAAGAGCTCTTCCAGTTCAAGTTGCGAATCCGACTTGTATTTAAAATCACTTTGTTTCACATAGTCGGCAAACTGCGTGTAAATATCATCCGTAATCATAAATTCTTCCGGCTCCGGAATGCTCTCATTTTCGTTCGAATATTTAGTTGCAAAATCGAAAACTTTAAAACGGGTTACTAACTCAATGGCAAGACTGCTTAATTGATCTCCTTCAATTTTTACATCCGGAACCACACCTCCACCATCATAAACTTTACGTCCTTTTTTGGTAGAAAACTCTGTAATCAGCGAATCAGGAACATGCCCAACGCTGCCATCTTCGTTACGGTGCGAGTAATCCAAAGCCTGAATACAACGACCACTCGGAATGTAGTATTTTGCGGTGGTAACTTTAAGTTTTGTATTGTAGCTTAAATCGCGTGTAGTTTGCACCAAGCCTTTTCCGAATGTGCGGGTACCTACAATAATTCCCCTGTCGAGATCCTGAATTGCACCGGCAACAATCTCCGATGCAGAAGCCGAACCACTGTTTACCAACACCGCAATTTTAATGGTGGTGTCGATAGGTGCAGCAGTCGCTTTATAAACTTTGTCCCATTGTTTTACTTTACCACGGGTACTTACAATTTCTTCTCCCTGCGGAACAAATAAGTTGACAATTTTTACCGCTTCAATAAGCAATCCTCCCGGATTTCCACGCAAATCGAGGATCAATGCATCAGGATTATTTTCTTTCAAATCGAGGAATGCCTTTTTAACATCGTTTCCGCAATTGGCAGTAAAACTCGATAAACGAATATACGCTGTGTTATCATCGACCATACCGTAATAAGGAACAGCATCAATACTGATCTTCTCGCGAATTACGTCAACTGTAAATGTTTTTTTCTGGCCGGGACGCTGCAACTTAATAGTAACAGGCTTATTGGCCGGTCCTTTTAGCAGTGCACTAACGTCTTCAGTGCCCATTTCCTTGGTATCTTTTCCCGACACTTCAAGAATAATATCACCGGCTTTAAGGCCAAATTTCTGAGCAGGAAAACCTTCGTAAGGTTCGGCAATTATAATATTACCGCCTTGTTTACTGATCATGGCACCAATTCCTGCATATTCGCCGGTGGTCATAAACCGGAAATCTTCCATCTGGTCTTCCGAAATATAATTGGTGTAAGGATCGAGCGACGACAACATTTTATCGATACTGGTTTTTACCAGGTCGTTCGGATTTACCTCATCAACATAAAACATGTTTAACTCGCGAAAAAGTGTATGGTAAATATCCAGGTTCTTCGCAATTTCAAAGTTTTTCTCGTCGCGGGTGAAGCTAAAAAAGCTAACACCAACAACTGCAACTATCGCTATTCCTATTAATATCTTTCTCTTCATAATTCTCCTTTTCTGAATTCACTGTCTGCACCATTGCATAGAACTGCCAAAAGTAACAATTCTTACCTGATATCTGTCATCGGCCCGCGCATTACATTACGTTAATTTATATTAAAACCAGCTGTTTAAGTAATTGCTTTAACATTTAAAAGCCCGAAAAGTTAACGGATATTAAAATATTAATCGTTTTTAAACCATTGGTTTGGCACAAGGTCAAAGCAAGCGAAAACAGAACAATTAAAAATTTTTAGAGCATGAAAATCAAGATTTTAAGTTTAGTATTTATTACAATTTTTGCCATTTCATCTACAACGATGGCACAACAACGAGACAGACAAGAAAGAGCGCCACAACAACGCGAAATGATGGCCGAACGCCCCGAAAGAGACAGAGGTAACTTCGAGAAGTTTTTCACCGAAGAGCAACAGGAAAAAATTAAAGAGCTTCGTCTTGAATCAACCAAACAAACTCAGCCCTTACGCAACGAATTAAACGAATTAAGAGCCAAACAACGTACACTAACAACTGCTGAAAAAGCAGACTTGAATGCCATTAACAAAAACATCGACCAGATGGCAGATGTACAGGCTAAAATTCAAAAGATCAGGGCAAAACAGCAACAGGAAATTCGTTCGATGCTGAATGACGAACAACGTATTAAATTCGACGAAATGAGAAGCCGCCCAGACAGAGGTTTTGACAGGGAACCAACAAACCGTGATCGTTTTAAACGCGGTGCTTAACGGTTAATAGATAGATGTTTTGAAGCCGGCAATTTAATTTGCCGGCTTTTTTTATGCCTGCTCACCGACAAAATACCCCGTTTCAACGAAATAATTTCTCATTTTCAGCCGGTTTCCGATAATTTGCTTCAGAATTATAAACCGAACAAAAAGTCATGAAACAAATTATTTACCTCCTAACGGGAATCTTTTTAGCACTCAGCTCTTCCTCCTGTATATTTTCGCCAACCATAAACGGTAACGGAAATGTGGTTGAACAAGAAAGAAACTTGAACGATTTCGATAAGATTAAAGCAAGTCGTGGAATGAACGTTTACATAACCCAGGGCGACGTATTCAAAGTAGTGGTTAAAGCAGATGAAAACCTGCTTGAGGCGATTGAAACCGATGTTATGGGCGATGTTCTCGAAATAAAAACAAGCAGTAACATCCGTCGTGCAAAAGAGAAAAAGGTGTTTGTCACCCTCCCCGAAATTGAATCGATAAAAGCATCAGCCGGAAGCAACGTTTATTCAGAGAATGATTTGGTCGCAAAAGTACTCGACATTTCGGCATCGGCAGGAAGTAATATCAGGCTCAGCATAAAAACCGGAGAAACAAATGTTGGCGCATCTGCCGGATCAAATATTTCGCTGGAGGGTCAGGCCGAAGATTTTCACGGAAAAGCTTCTGCCGGATCAAACATAAAAGCCGGAGAACTAAAAACTGCGAACACCGTAGCAAAAGTAAGCGCCGGTGCCAATATCTGGATTAACTCACAAAACATGTTAAAGGCAAATGCCAGCAGCGGAGGAAATGTTTTTTACAATGGAGATCCGGCCAATACCGAAATCAACAAGTCTTCGGGCGGAAATGTGATAAAAAATTAAGCGGAAGTGTAACTTTCCAACTACGAGAGCGTCCTTTCAACAGACTCAAATGAAAAACATATAATGCACATGAAATAAACATCTAACCGGAATCACAAAAATCAAAATGCGAATTCCGTACGATGCTTATTAATTAAACAATTAATCGTATGAAAACATTCAAATCTTTTCTCATTCTTCTTATGATCGCCGTTACCTGCTACAGCACTGCCCTTGCAGGAAACAGCGACGAAACACAAATCCGCAAGGTTAAGGGTTTTAATGCCATAAAAGTGTCGACAGGAATTGACCTGTACCTTACAATGGGCGATGCCGAAGAAGTTAAAGTAGTAGCCGACGACGACATTATTGATGACCTGGTTACCGAAGTAGAAAACGGAACACTTAAAATTTACATGAAACGACAAAACTGGTTTAACTGGGGCAATGGAAACGAAACACGCAAAGCTTATGTTACCGTTAAAGAACTGGAAAAGTTATCGGCTTCATCGGGTTCCGATGTAGAAACAACAAATACAATTGAAGGCGAATCGCTGGAAGTAAGTTGTAGCAGCGGCAGCGATGTTGAATTGGATGTACATTATAAAAATCTGTCGGTTGATACCAGCAGTGGTAGCGATGCAAAGCTCCGTGGAAAAGTTAAAACACTAAAAGTTGGTGCCAGCAGCGGCTCTGATATTAAAGCAAAAGACCTGGAGTCGGCCATTTGTTATGCCGATGCAAGCAGCGGTTCTGATATTACAGTTAGCGTAAGCAGCGAAATTTATGCCCACGCCAGCAGTGGCGCAGATGTAGCTTACTATGGCGATCCTGAAATCAGGGACACTGATGAATCGAGCGGTGGCGATGTACACAGACGATAAAAATTATACTTTAATGATCAAGGCGGTTAATTCCGCCTTTTTTTATGCCCGGCTTTTTAATGAATTCGACAGAAAACTTTAATTTGCGTTTTATTAGTTAGTGCATGATGTCTTTCCCTGAAAAAATAAAAGCAATAGTATTTTTCCTTGTCCTGATTTGTTGGTTACCTTCAAAAGCTCAGAATGGAAATCCCGTGCAATTTTTAAGTAACGTAAGTCAGTCCTCTCTTACAAACCCGGCTTTTCATAACCAAACCGACAAACTGGTAATCGGGATTCCGATACTATCGGGCGCAAGGCTAACATGGAATGCCAATTTCTCGCCCAACTATATTTTTTCGGAAAACTTTAATTACAGCTTCGATAAGTTTTATCAATCGTTGGGCGAACCCGGTGATGCAACGTCGTTTGCTACCCTACCTCTTGTCTACCTCAGCTTAACAAATAATAACAGAACTTTTAGCTTTTCAGTATCGGATAAAATTATGGCCACCGGTAATTTTGATCATGAAATTCTAAAATTCATCGACCAAGGGCTGATTCCTTATTACGGAAAAGAGGAGGAATACGGACCGATCTCAATAAGAATGCAAATCTACCGCGAACTTGCTTTTTCCTACGCTCAAAAAATTGACGAGAAGTGGAGTGTTGGAATCCGGCCTAAAATATTGTTCGGCAAGTTTTATTACGACATCGAAAACATGTACTTAAACGTACAAACACTGCCCGACCAACATTTAATGCAAATCATTCCAAGTGGTAATTACCAAATTACAGGGCCAATCGATGTTCAATTCGATCCAATTCTTCATAAAACGATTATAAAACCCGATCTAACTGCCGGAGACTATTTATTTAAGTTAAAAAATATGGGGGCAGGCATTGATTTTGGTATCACTTACAGTCCAAACGAACAAACTACCGTTGCCATGTCGGTAGTCGATTTTGGTTTTACCACCTTAAAATACAGGGCATACGACAATACCTTCGACGGATCGATTGATTATACTGAAGAAAATCTTTACCAGTCATCAAATCCGGATGCTCCAAACTACTTCGAACCCAAAGAGGCTCTGCTGGCATTATCCGACTCGTTACCTTATCTTACCACGGCAGAAGCGTTTACCGACCGACAATATCAATTTCTGCCACTTAAAGTAATTTTTATAGCAACTCAACAACTCAACGATCGTATGAAACTGAATTTCTCCGATAACTTGTCTTTTCATAACGGAGAGACCAATAATTATTTATCGGCTTATTTTAACATTTTGCTCGGCGATCGTTTTGAGTTAAGCAGTGGATTAGACTTGTACAATGCGGAACAGGTTTTGCCCGGATTTGCGTGTAGTTACACCGGAAAAGGGGCACAAGTTTATCTGGCTACCAATAATATTTTCAAGCTGGTGCAACCGTATAAAGCAAAAAATTTAAATTTGTGCCTTGGTGTGAATTTTTTGTTTTCAACACAACCAAAATAGTTTTTTTGATATGACTTTATTTATTACGCTATACATGGTCGGTTTTGTCAGAACCCTGTTTATTATCGCTATCATTTACTTTGGCATTCGGTTTATTTCACGTTACCTGTTTCCAAAGCTGATCGACAAAGGGATGAAGAACATGCAACAAAAAATGCAGGAACAACAACGGCAACAACAGCCCAAACGTCCTGAAGGTGAGGTTACGGTTGAAGGCAGGCCTGGACAGAACAAAGCCAATCAGAAAGACAATGGCGAATATGTTGACTTTGAGGAGGTAGATTAAAGAACATGGACTGAAGGACTTATTTGTTGAAGGATTGATCAGAAATGAGTTGGCAGTTGACAAATTCCAGTAGGCAAAACTTAAGACATAAAGTCAGAAACCGTCTCCACAGCACATAGCATATTCCTGGCAACCAAAAATTACAATTTATCAATTTGACAATCTTCTACAATCTTAAAATCAACCTTTTTTCGATCTAATTCAATCGCTAAAGATTTTTCGCTCCTCATTTACTCAATCACTCATTCACTAAATATCCTATTAATCTTTAATCACTAATCCTTAATCTTTAAGAACTCTCCCCTGTACTTTAGAATTTTATCCTATTTTTGCGTTCACAATTCAGATAATTATAGTTAGATGGCACAGGAAGATATTTTCAAGAAATTAGTAGCACACTGCAAAGAATACGGTTATGTATTTCAATCGAGCGAGATTTACGACGGGCTTGGAGCAGTGTACGATTACGGACAAATGGGTGTTGAACTGAAAAACAACATCAAAAAATACTGGTGGGACAGCATGGTGCTGTTGCACGAAAATGTGGTTGGATTGGACTCAGCCATTTTTATGCACCCAACAATTTGGAAAGCATCGGGCCACGTCGACGCATTTAACGATCCGTTAATCGACAACAAAGACTCGAAAAAACGTTACCGTGCCGACGTACTTATTGAAGACCAACTGGCAAAGTACGAGGAAAAAATGAACAAGGAAGTTAAAAAGGCAGCCAAACGTTTTGGCGAATCCTTTGATGAAAAACAATTCCGCGAAACCAATCCTCGTGTTCTGGCCAACCAGGAAAAATGGAATAATCTGCATACTCGTTTTGCAAATGCACTGAACGATAACGACCTGGCAGAATTAAAAAAGATAATTGAAGACGAAGGTATCGTTTGCCCGATTTCAGGCTCAAGAAACTGGACCGATGTACGCCAGTTTAACCTGATGTTTTCTACCGAAATGGGATCGACCGCTGAAGGAGCTTCAAAAATTTTCCTTCGCCCCGAAACGGCACAGGGTATTTTTGTAAACTATCTGAATGTACAAAAAACCGGACGTATGAAAATTCCGTTTGGTATTGCACAAATTGGTAAAGCTTTCCGTAACGAGATTGTTGCACGTCAATTCATTTTCCGTATGCGCGAGTTCGAACAAATGGAAATGCAATTCTTTGTACGCCCTGGCACCGAGCTTGATTGGTTCGAAAAATGGAAAACAACACGTATGAAATGGCACCGTGCACTTGGTTTTGGCGACGAAAACTATCGTTTCCACGAGCACGAAAAACTGGCACATTATGCCAACGCTGCTGTTGACGTTGAATATAAATTCCCATTCGGATTTAAAGAGGTGGAAGGTATCCATTCACGTACCGATTTCGATTTGTCGCAACACGAAGAATACTCAGGTAAGAAAATTCGTTACTACGATCCTGAACTGGGTGAGTCATATGTTCCTTTTGTGGTTGAAACATCGATTGGTGTCGACCGCATGTTCCTGCAGGTAATTTCTGCAAGTTATTGCGAAGAGCAATTGGAAAAAGATTCGCGCGTGGTATTAAAACTTCCTCCGGTACTGGCTCCTGTTAAGCTTGCAGTTATGCCGCTGGTAAAAAAGGACGGTCTACCAGAAAAAGCCCGCGAGATTATCGACGAGTTGAAATTTGATTTCAACTGTCAGTACGACGAAAAAGACTCGATCGGTAAACGTTACCGCCGCCAGGATGCTATTGGTACACCTTTCTGTGTAACTGTCGATCACCAAAGCGCAGAAGACAACACTGTTACCATCCGCTACCGCGACACTATGGAACAGGAACGTGTTGCTATTGCCGACCTTGGAAAAATCATTGGCGAACAGGTTAGTTATAAGGGCTTGTTTGGGAAGTTGTAAGAAATCAACTGAGAAAGATAAACACTAAGGGGATAAGCAGTTTTGCATATCCCCTTTTTATTAAATGACAAAAGCTCTGAACTGATTCATCAAAATCTAATATCTTTATCCGTCAAAACGGAATAACAGCCAATTACTTTTCAGAATGACAAACCAAAAACAGGGAAAAAGAAAAATAGCGATTGTAGGTTCGGCTTATCCTTTAAGAGGAGGTGGAATTGCTACCTTCAACGAGCGAATGGCTAAGGCTTTTATGGATAATGGCGATGAAGTAAAGATATACACGTTTAGTCTACAATACCCGTCTATCCTATTTCCCGGAAAAACTCAATATTCGGAAGAAGCGGCTCCGGAGGATTTAGATATTGAGGTTATGGTTAATTCCATTAATCCACTTAATTGGATCAAAGTAGGAAGATACCTGAAAAAGCTGGCACCCGACCTGGTGATTTTACGTTATTGGATACCCTTCATGGGACCTTGTTTGGGAACAATTTCTAAAATTGTTAGAAAAAATAAGAAAACAAAGGTAATCGCCATCACCGACAATGTCATTCCTCATGAAAAAAAACCGGGAGATACTTTATTATCCAAGTATTTCGTGAAAAATGTTGATGCGTTTATAACAATGTCGAAAAGTGTGTTGAATGACCTGAATCAATTCGATACTGTAAAACCTCGTAAATATACACCTCACCCACTCTATGATAATTTTGGTGAGATAATTCTTAAGGAAACAGCCAAAGAACAACTTAGTCTCGAAAAAAATACAAACTACATTCTGTTTTTTGGTTTTATCCGCGATTATAAAGGATTGGATATTCTACTGGAAGCTTTTGCTGACAAACAGTTACGTGACTTACCCGTTAAGTTGCTCATTGCAGGAGAGTTTTATTCCAAACCGGATAAATACATGGAGATCATAAAAAAGCACAAATTGGAAGAGCATATTGTATTGCGAACCGACTTTATTCCGAATACCGATGTTCACAAATATTTTTGTGCCTCCGATGTTGTGGTGCAGCCATATAAAACTGCCACACAAAGCGGAATTACGCAAGTAGCTTATCACTTTAACAAGCCTATGATAACTACCAATGTTGGAGGTTTATCAGAATTAATACCAAACGAGAAAGTAGGCTATGTGGTGAATACAGATCAACAGGAAATAGCAGACGCCATTTATAAGTTTTACGATTTGAATATGGAAGTAGAATTTAGTGCCAATGCTGCAGAAGAGAAAAAGAAATATTCGTGGGAGGTGTTTGTGGAGAATTTATTACAAACCTACGTATCCATATAATCTGTGAAAAAAGTTCTGATCATAACTTATTATTGGCCACCATGCGGAGGTGGTGGTGTTCAGCGTTGGTTAAAATTTACCAAATACCTTCCTGAAAACGGATGGAAACCCATCGTCGTTGCCCCTAAAAATCCTGAATATCCGGTAATAGATAAATCATTGGAAGATGATATCGCAGATGGCACATGGATAATAAAACTTCCAATCTGGGAACCGTATGGACTTTTCAAAAAGCTTACCGGGCGAAGAAAAGAAGAAAAGGTAAACACGGGGCTCCTATTCGATGAAAAAAAACAATCTTTTGCAGAAAAAGCCTCACTCTGGTTGCGTGGCAATTTATTAATTCCTGATCCAAGGGTATTTTGGGTAAGACCATCTGCAAAAAGACTTGCAAAAATCTGTAAAGAAATAGAACCGGACGCCATAGTAACTACAGGTCCTCCACACAGTGTTCACTTAATTGGATTAAAACTAAAAAAACAATTCCCGGAAATAAAATGGATCAGCGACTTCCGCGACCCATGGGCGGATATTGATTACCTCGACACTTTTTATGCTTCTGGCTTTGCCCGAAAAGTTCAGGCTCGTCTTGAGAAAAAAGTAATGGATAATTCAAATACGGTGCTAACAGTGAGTCCAACCTGGGCAAAGGAATTACAGGCTAAAACCAATACACCGGTTACTTTTATTACTAATGGTTTTGACCACGATGATTTTGCAGGAGACTTTAGCAGCAAACCAACTCAAGACTTCATTCTAAGCCACATTGGAATTATCACCTCATACCGCAACCCATTAGCATTATGGCAAGCAATAGAAGAGTTGTGTGTTGAAAACAAAAATTTCAGGGAAAAGCTAAAGGTTCAGATCATTGGCACTTTTGATGCAGGATTAAAACGTAGCCTGGAAAGCTTTCCAAATGTAAAAGATAAAACAGTAGCAACAGGTTATTTACCCCACAACCAAGTAATCAAAAAATATGAAGAGTCCTCCTGTTTACTGCTACTATTGAATAACAGCAAAAATGCACAAGGGCATATTCCGGGAAAATTCTTCGAATACATTGCTTCTGGTAAACCTGTTTTGGCAATGGCTCCTGAGAATTCGGATGTAGCCGGAATTATTCAAGAAAATAAGATTGGTTTTGCCTGTGATTTTGAAGATAAAGATAAAGTCAAAAAGGCAATATTGGATATATTTATTGATAAGGTTAAGGCTACAGAAACAAAAACAGCGGAGCAGTATTCCAGAAAAAACCTCACTGCAAAACTTACTGAACTCCTCGGTAAATAATGCCCCTTTAATTCAGGCTAGTCGTTTAAAAAATCTATATTTGATTATTAAAAGAACCATATTGGGGTAGTGACTTACCAATTATACGCTAACATCATATGGAAGAAAAGACTTTAGTTATTATTGAGTTTGATTATCATGCAGAAGTATTGGCTAATGCAATGAAAGTTTTAATCTCATTAAAAGAGTACAAAATCCTTCTTTTCACTACTGATAAAATTTGGAAACAAGTTTGTTTTTCTTTAAAACAAAAGGAGAACGTTGATATTCACACTGCAAATTCCCCAAAAGAAATTCAAAACCTCATAAAATCCAGATTAACAGATATTAATAAAGCAGAAGCAATATTCTTTAATACCATAGCATCAAATTTCAAATTTTTCTCTTCAGTTAATTTTATTCCTCCCGTCATTTTACGCATTCACAATTCAAATACCTACTTTAACCCGATTCGAAGTATTAATCCGAAACTATCTCCTTTTTACATTTGGAAAGACGTGTCTTATCTTGTTTTACATGTTATTCTAAAGCTTGATACTGTTTACAGAAGTAAGTTTATAAGAGAAAAGGTCGATTATTTCCAGTTTCCATGCTCCACGATTGCCAATTATGCATTGGAAAATAACTACGTATCTAACAGCAAACTATTCCCAACTGTTCCTTATGTTTTTATGAACGAGGTATTACCCGGTGTAAAAACCAATACAGCAACCAATATCGTAATCCTAGGAGGAATTGACAAGCGAAGAAGAAATTACAAAGAAGTATATGAAGCACTTAAACTCCTCGTCCCCAAACTAAACAGATCTGTTAAACTAAGCCTGGTTGGAAAACCATTTGGTTTTTACGGAAAGAAGATTATTCAAAATTTCAGGAAGCTTGAAACCGACCATTTCCAGGTAGAAACATTTAATTCATTTGTACCTCAAAACAAATTCGATGAAATTACTGCAAATGCCAATTTCCTGATTATACCCACCGTTAAAGAAACTAGATACAAACTCTATAAAGAGTTGTATGGATTCACTAAAATTTCTGGAAACATTAACGACATGATCGTTTATCAGAAACCGGCACTTCTTCCATCCTTTTATCCGCTGGAAGACGCATTACTAAAACACGGAGAAACATATAAAGACAAATCTGAATTGGTGGACTTGCTTAAAGCATGGATTTTAGATGAGAAATATAATAAGTATAGAATCGGTGAAATTTTAGCGGATTATGATTTTGATGCGATTGTAGAAAATACTCGCAAAGGATTACAGAAGGTCACAAATTAATACTCGCTCATTAAGGCTATATAGCAATTTTCCATCGGATTGAATCCTTGAAAAACCGACATTTTACTACCTCTGCCAAGGTCGATAGTTCAGCGTATAAAGTAGCTTGCTCTTTCTTTTACCAATAATTTTCGCAGGGATTCCGGCTACAATAGACATTGAAGGAACATCTTTGGTCACAACACTATTACATGGAATATTCAGAATCCAATTAACATCTTAATCCTTTTTAAAGTACGATTAATGAAGGCCCTTATTATTTTCTTAAAAAAGATTAATAATGCGATAATCCTAAACTTGCCATCAATACTAATCAAAAAATTATAATAAATATTCTTATAAGGGTGGAATGAAACTCCCTCTTGTATATAATAAAGAATATATTCTGGAACCTTCTTGAAACGGTAGCCTTTTTTGTAAAAAGTATTTATCGAATGAAAATCAAGAGCGTAACCAAATTTTTTTTTCGAAAGATCAAAAGGGTAAATTTTATGAATCGACCTTCTAACAAATGATGCATTATGCCTGTATATAGGATCAAAGGCTAGACGATTAGTATCTTCTGATGATTCAACTGAGAGTACCTCTCCACTTGTTAAAATCTTATATGAACTTCCATAAATAATATCTGCATCCTCATGATATGATTTAGCGAATACACTTTCAACTGTATTTCTATTTGCCAGAGTATCCCCTGCATTCATAAAGTTTATCCATTCCCCGGTTGCTGCAATAATACCTTTGTTCATCGCAGCATAAATTCCTTTATCCGGTTCGCTTATCCAATAATCAATATCCTTTTCATACCGTTTGATTATTTCCGGAGTTCCATCTGTTGAGGCACCATCAATAATAATATATTCAATATTTTTATAAGTTTGATTTAATACACTTTGAATAGTTTGTTCAATATGTTCCTCACCATTATAAACAACAGTAATTATAGAAACCAACGGATTATTTGTACTTTTATAATTAACCAATCCATCCAATTCTTGACCAGACTCCAATTCATTGGATTTCGATCCTGCCATACAATCTCTTTTTTTATTATTACAAATTCAAACCAATATTCTTCAACACCCTCAACTTATCAAAATTTTACTTAGTAAAAAACAACTTAATGCTATACAAGATAAATTCGCTATCCAACCATGATAACATGAATCCTAATATTCATCCTCCATATGTGATTTCCAAAAGTCCTTCGCATATCTTTCCCAGGCATGACATCCAAATGGCAATTCATCACCTGTTAAACCAGACAAATATTTTGGACTTTTTTCAATACTAAATTTAATTGCCTTTTCTGCATCAGGAATACTCGAGTTTTTCCAAGAGTCATTTTTAAATAGGCTCCAAAAGACGTCTTCATTTAACATTGAATCTAATATATAATATTGAAGATTGTTCTTAAAACCCAGAAACTGAATGAATAGATTTGGAAACACAATTAAGGTTTTTAAAAGGTTATGACGCATTCGATAACGTCTGATTATGCCCCTGGGAGTCAAAATAGGATAGGACCATGATAAAACATCAATACAAAATTGAACTTTCCTTAATGAAAATCCACCGTTTCCAATTTCATTAGTAAGTTTCATTCCTTCTTCCTCTGAACCGTAATTTTCAAACCACGGAGCTCCTATATAATCATGATCTTCATTACACCAATAGTTCAATTCGTCTTTGAAAACCCAAGCATCAAGTTGGTAAATAAGAATATACTTAGATTCCTTAAATCGGGAATAAAATTCTTTTGATAGCATCAGTCTGTTATAGCCTTCTATCGAACTAAAAAAGTAATCATCAAATCGTTCACCTCTAATGTCTACATTATAGTCATTTGCTATTTTTTCATATTCTGATAAAATCATTTTATGTGGGCAAACCAGAACAATAGGATGCCTTCCCAATACATTTAAACATTGTTTAAAAGACATCAATTCGCTTTTATCTGGTAATTCTTTGTAAACGGGAATTATAACCTCTACTATTTTCATTTTATATCATCAAAATGATTATGAGCAATAATTATATACATCATTTATAATACCTGAATTATCACCTTCATTCTTTGTACAATTTTAAGCGAAAATAATATTCTAAGCATAAACCTATGGCATTTAAATTTATTAATTTCTATCACAATAAAAATTGAGAAAACAGAATATTTTCAAAAATGTCATTACATTGAAGAACTAAACAATCTATTAGACCAATAACAATGAACTTAAGAAATAAATTAAGGAGAACAAAACCTTTCAAATATTATTTTGTTGGAAAAGAACTGCTTGCTGACTCTCATTATTCACTTGGACAACAGCAGAATATTCGTGAAAAGGAAAAGAATCCACCTAGAACGGATATTATCAATTTCCTTTTATCAATAAAGCCAAACGAAACATATTATTTGGAAATTGGTGTTCGAAATCCTGAAGATAACTTTTATCATATAAATGCAAACACAAAACACAGTGTTGATCCAGGAGTTGAGTTTGAAGATAATCCGGTAGATTTTAAAATGACAAGTGACACTTTTTTTCAAAAACTAGACGAAGATAAAGTTTTATCAAAAGACATTAGATTTGATGTAATATTTATCGATGGATTACACCTTGCTCAACAGGTTGATAGAGATATTAAAAATGCCATGAGGTATATAAAAGACGATGGATTCATTGTTCTTCATGACTGCAACCCTCCTAGTGAGTGGCACGCCAGAGAATCCTATGAATATTTCAACACCCCTGCTGGTGGATCCTGGAACGGAACAACCTGGAAGGCTTTTTTAAAATGGCGATCAAACCCATCCATTTATTCTTGTTGTATAGATTCTGATTGGGGGGTTGGAATATTATCAAAAACATGTCAAATAGGGAACAACATAAAACCTATAAATCCTTTCTTCGAATTCAGTTCTTTAAAAAAGAACAGAAAAAAATATTTGAACCTAATTGATTTCGAAACATTAAAAAAATTGATTCTGAACTAATTGCAGACTCATTCCTTATTTCTCTTATAGATTCTTAGCGCCTTTAATCTTTGTTTTATCGAGTACTTAATTATATCAATTTTTGATTTCCTATTCCTCTTTCTATATTCCTTAAGTCTTAATACTGCCTGTTCATCTTCATTTAGATTTATATTTCTAAAAGAAATATCTATTATTGGATCTTCCAAGCTGTTTTCATAGATCTTACTAGTACCGCAATGAACACCACTATTATCAAATCCAATATTATTAACAAATGAACGTACCGGATTTAAACTCAAACCATTCCTTTTGAAAAAGGTCGCATACCAAAAGACAGCCCATGTATTAATGCGTCCGTCTCTATTATCCAAAACTTGTCCCCAATAATTTTCTGCACCATCAATATTAAAACGCGAAATATCTTTTTCCGAAAACTCCTTGATTAATTCATCTGTATCTTTCTCAAAAAACCGCCATCTATCAGCCCAAGTTGCCCACCCCCAGCAATTCATCCCTCTCCATAAAAACGCATCCCCTAAACCTTCCGGATTAACAGGATAGTTCCAACCACTTATATGCCAGACTTTTTTTTCTTCATTATAAAAATCCAGAGCATTGTTCATGAATGTTAAAAAATAAGGGCTGGTAACAATATCGTCTTCAAGAACAATAACCTTTCCATATCTATTAACGATTTCCGTTACTCCATCAATAATAGATTTTGCCAGGCCCCAGTTCTCTGTTCTTTCTATTATTTCTACGTTCTTAAAACCGTTTATCCCATTAATATAATCCCTAACTTTATCTACCAATTCAACAGAACTTTCATTTTTCGGAGCGTCACTATAAATAAACAACTCGCTAACCAATGCCAACTCATTTTTCTGTAAAGCTTTGATTGTTTGCTCTGTATGCCATGGTCGATTATATACAAATAGTAATATTGGTGCTAACATTATTATAGTGATATTAGAAATTGATAATCTTTAGAACAAATGATATCCGTATCTTTCATACCTGTATATTTTCCATATGCAAAATCGATACCTTTTTGTTCTAAAAGTAACTTAATTGACTTAATAGTCTGTTGTTCTCCTTCTCGTTCGGCATCATCAAAAAGGATGACAAAGTTTTTCATTAATAGATCTGCTTTTATAATATCTAAAATTTGAGGGCGAGAGAAAGAATCAGAACCAAATGGTCCATCAATAATAACAAAATCATATTTTCTATCTGATATGCCTTTTAACAATCCTTTATATATGGTTGACTTTTCTTTATCGACTACAGATTCCCCCAAACGAAACTGCATAATTTTATCCGTAACTTTTAATTGCGAGTAATTCTTACAAAAAAAACTTATCCAGTTTTCGTCATGTTCAACAATTCTTAAAGCACTTGGATTTGAAGTTCCATTAACATATTGTGATGTAATTTTGGAACTTTCTCCCAATCCAAACTCCAAAATACTTTCAGGCTTTATTTCATTGAGAGTTCTAACCAAAATATACAATCCGGGATATCCAACAGCCCACCGACCTGGAGAGAAAGACCTATTTTGTAACCAAGCAATGTCGGTAATTGTACTGTTGAACGTTTCTGCCCATAGTAATTCTTTGAGGTATGGCTGCAAATTTTCCTTTGTAGCACTATCCATAATTTTCTTTACAATTTTGCTTATTCGTTTGCCCATCAGTTATTCTTTTTAATTCGTTTCATACAAATCTTAAATCCGATCGTTATTAACTTTCTAAAGTGATTTCTTTACTAAAAAATAAATGCTTGCAGGGGATATTGTCAATAACATTCGTTTAAAATCGATTCTAAGTTCTTTAATAACAATATTTAAAAAGCATGAAGAAAATGCATATGACACCAATGTTGCCCAAGCCGCTCCAATACCGGCATATCTTGGGATCAGCAGAATATTCAATGCAACATTGACTATTGCCCCAATAATTGTCCTATACATACTGTACTTATATAATCCTTCCGAAATAAGCCATCTGCCACTTGCAACACCAAGAAAGACGAAAACACTGGCCCAAATATGTACACTTAAAATTTCTCCCGTATGAACATATTTCTCTCCGAATAGAAAATTACACAGAGAATTACTTGATAGTGATAATGGCAAAGATATACCAATCGCTATCCAAACCAGCAAAGTATAAAACTGCTGTAACCGTTTTTCATATTTTCGTTCTGATTCCTTCTTCGCATTCAGTATCGCAGGAAAAACCGAAGAAGCAATGGCTGTAGGAATAAAATACCAGACTTCACTCAACTTTACTGCGGCTGCATATTCTCCTACAGCTCCGCTATCTAGCATTCCCTTAAGCATAACTTGATCAATTTTCATATAAACCGTTATTGCAATTCCTGAGAACAAAAGTGGTAATCCATCTCGCAAAAGTCGCTTTGCTCGCGATATATCGAATTGCCAATTCTTAAATTTACCTCCAATTTTCTTGTAGAAGTAAATTAATCCTGCAGACATAATAACAGTTTGAAAGGCATTTGCAATTGCAAAATAAACCAAAGATGCTGATGTTACTATCAATATTACTTTCAATACAGAAACAACAGCTAAAGCAATGGTCTGTGACCACACAACGTATTTACTCAATACTTTCGATTGGTAGTAGAGATTAATAACATTTAAGCTACTGAATAAAGTACCAGCTCCAATTATAAAGATTAAAGGTCTTGTCTCATCACCTTCTGAGAAAAAAAATGTAAAGATTGTTATTAAAAAAAGAGCAAAGAGGTTTCCGCAAATTCTAAGAATAAATGATGTTCCCATCAGTTGATCTTGCTGTCGCTCGTTATTATTTACTAGCTCTTTCACTACAATGGAATCTAATCCCAATGAATTAAGTGCTGCAAACAATCCTACAAAACTAATTGCATATGATAGTGAACCATATCGTTCTGGTCCAAGATAACGAGTAACAAATACGCCGACAATAAAAACAAGAAACATTTTAACAATATTCCCTGAGAATAGCCATGAGGTATTTATAAAATACTTTTTGACTCCTGGACGATTTCCAATTCTAATACCTTTCTGCATCGCTGCAGAAAATATATTTTTTACTTTTTCCAAATTTAGAAGCAATATTTTCTGTTTAACTAATTTTTTCTAGTCCCTTTTCAGGTTTCATTCACAAATGTATCACTCAGTTTATCCGTTTAATTAACCTTCTCTCAATTTATTTGAGTATTGTTGCTTAATATTAATTCAAAATTCTAAAACCTTAAATAGTTATTGAAGTAATTCATCTCATTTCAGTTTGACATGGGATTGAGATCCAAAGTAAATGAAAATAGATCAAGATCTTCAGAAAAATAGTCTCATAAATCAATCCAGTTCGATAAATCCTTACCAAGCAATTTTTCCAATCCGGGAATTTCGGGTTTAACAGCATCCAATATCTTTTGTTTTGTTTGTTCCTTTATTCTTGGCTTTTCCTTAAACACTCTTTTTTTATTCGACAATAATCGTTTTATAAATAGTTTTAATCCACTTGGCCATAACTCAACCAAAGGACCAACCCGATGTAAAAGTTTGTCGTACCGGGGATGCAATTTATAGCCACCTACCGTACGGTTGGCATGAATCTCTTTCAGATTTACAAGCGGTTCGGGATCGATTTCCAAAAATCCGGAAAGCTCTTTCAATACTCGTTTTCGGTCTTTAATATAGTCCTCAAAATCAATAAAAAAGATTTGTTCTTTACCAAAGAGCTCTAAATAAGGCTTAACCTGATAAAAATAGCAGCTACTTTTTACTATTTGGGGATTTTTCTCAAACGCTTCATCTATTGGAAGGTTAGTATATCCCCTTTCAAAAATGTGCATATAATGGGAGATGCTTCTGTCAATCGGATTGCGAACCATATAAATGATTTTCATTTCCGGATTATAAGCATGGATTATTTTAGCTGAATTCTGAAATTCCGGCATAGCAGAATATGAGGGAGAAGCCTCACCATACAATTTACCTTCTTCTTCTTTGAAAAGCTTATGGTATTTGGGAAGGTCTTTTTCCCAATTTTTAGTTGTACTAAAAAAATGTGCTTCTTTTATTTTACTAAAAGAAATATCAGGATGCGCCTTTAATACTTCATATAACGAAGTTGTTCCGGCTTTCATAGCACCTATTATAATAAAATCAACCTTCATAAATATTTAATCAATTTTTGTGTTTGACCTCTTCTATGCATTCATTATAAAATAGGCACCATGTCATTCAATAATATATCACGTAAAGTCTGTATACAAATAATTCAGAAATATCACTCCTTAAACTTCTCAATCGAAAATTTTCATCAATTAAAAAGTTTAAACTATATGTGAGTATAAATTTCTATCAAAGCTTAATCCTCATAAATAAAGGCAAAAATAACCTTTCTAAACGAACAAAATCATTTTTTGTAAAAAGTTCCGAACGATTGAAAAAACCACATTCATAGAATCCATCCGGAATTCAGGATAAACCGATTGCTATATTTTGGAGATAATAAAATATTAAACATTCAATTCTGGCTTATAACCAATAGATAACTATATTTGCCTTACATTCAAATACGCTCTTCTATGAAAAAGAAATGGATACACTATTTCATTCCAGTAGTACTGTTATTTATTACCACCTCCATCTATTTCATCCCTGTTTTTGAGGGAAAAGTTGTTCAACAATCAGACACAATACATTTTAAGGGCATGTCGAAGTCCATGGCAGATTTCCGTATAGAAACCGGAGAAGAACCCCTATGGGCGGTGAACATGTTCTGTGGGATGCCCGGATATTTAATAGGAACTATTTATAAAGGAAATATTGCAAAAAAGATAATAAACTTTATCTTAAAAATTCCGCGACCAATAAGCTATCACTTACTTTTTTTAAGCCTGTTTTACTTAATGTGCATTATTATTGGAGTAAATCCTTGGTTAAGCTTGGCGGGAGCCTTGGCTTACGGTTTTACCTCCTTCTTTTTCGTGATATTTGAAGCCGGTCACAATACCAAGGCACATAACATAACTTATATCTCGCTATTGATTGCCGGTATTCTTATGGCCTATAAAAGTAAACGTTTGACCGGAGCCCTTTTAAGTACACTGGCACTTTCGTGGATGATCGCTGCCAACCACCTGCAAATGACCTATTATGCCGGCATACTGGTGATAATTATTTCCATGGTGTATTTTATTTATGCAGTACGCGAAAAAACTATTGTCCCTTTTCTGAAAAGTTCAGGAGTTCTTATTGCAGCTGCAGTACTAGCCATTGGTATGAATATTTCTAATTTATGGCCTGTTTACGAATACAGTAAAGAAACTACCCGAGGAAAATCGGAATTGACCAGCGACCTTCACAAAAAATCAGATGGTCTTGATAGGGATTACATATTAGATTACAGCTATGACGTTGGTGAAGCCTTAACTGCATTTATCCCGCGGCTTAAAGGTGGAAGTATGGCGGAACCTCTGGGTGAGAAATCACAGGTGTATGAGTTACTCTCCCGAGGACAAAGCAAGCAAAACGCTTTACGAATCGCCAACAATTTACCGCTATATTGGGGTAGTCAACCCATTGCAGGAGGACCGTTCTACTTTGGAGCAGTTTTATGTTTCCTGTTTGTATTCGGATTATTCATTGTAAAAGGGAAAGACAAATGGTGGGTTGTGGCAACCGTTGTGGTTTCCTTTGCACTCTCGCTGGGGAAATATTTCCCTTCGCTCTCTAACCTGATGATCGATTATTTCCCGCTTTATAATAAGTTCCGAGACGTTAAAAACATTATTGTTATCCAACAATTTGCGATGGCTTTTCTGGGAGTGATGGCAGTTTCAAAGGTCTATAAAAGGGAAGTTTCTGATAAGGTTTTTAATAAAGCGTTATTGTATTCTTTATCAATCGCAGGTGGTTTAGCCCTTGTTTTTACAGTTATTCCGGGGCTGGCAGGCGATTTTACTGCAGCTTCCGATGCCCGTCTTATCCAATCGGGGTGGCCGGAACAACTTTTAGATGCCCTGCAAGCCGATCGCAAAATGGTGGTGCGCACCGACGCTTTCCGAACCTTTATTTTTGTTGCTTTGGCATCCGGCGTATTGTGGGCTTTCTGGAAAAAGAAATTAAAAGCAGAATATGCACTGGCCTTGTGGATCGTTTTAATAATAGCTGATATGTGGCCAACAAATAAACGTTATCTGAATAACGACAATTTTGTTGCAAAACGTAAGATGGACAATCCATTTACCCCAACGAAAGCGGATGAAATTATCCTTCAAGACAACGCAGTTTCCTATCGTGTCATCAACTTAACAGTTTATCCATTTACCGATTTTACAACGCCTTATTATCATAAATCTATAGGCGGATATCATGCTGCAAAATTAAAACGTTACCAGGAACTAATTGATTTTCATCTTGCACCGGAGTTTCAACAATTAGGACGCGAACTAAACAAAGGACTGGTCCCTGACCAGATTGAAGCTTTGTTCAATGGTGTTCCGGCTTTAAAGATGTTAAATACAACCTACCTAATCATAAATCCGAATGGAGCACCAATAAAAGATCCAGCCCCACTCGGAAATGCATGGTTTGTGAACCGTTACAACATTGTGGAAAATGCCGATGCAGAAATAGATGCTTTAACTGGCTTTAATCCTGCAGAAGAAGCAGTTATCGACAAACGATTTGAACAATATATTTCTGGCAAAACTTATGAAAAAAGTGGAAGTATTGACCTGGAGGTCAGTGATCCCAACTATTTGAAGTACAATTTTAGCTCAGATTCAGAACAGTTGACTGTGTTCTCTGAAATTTATTACGATAAAGGCTGGGATGCATACATCGATGGGAAAAAGGTCCCCCATTTTAGAGTTAATTACGTATTAAGAGCAATGTCAATACCCGCAGGTGAACACATTGTTGAATTTAAATTTGAACCACGTTCGTATTTCATGGGGAACAAAATATCTTATGCAAGTTCATTCATTTTTATAATCTTTATACTCGCCTATCTTGGAATAAAAGTTAAAAAGAATGGAGGGCTATTACCCAAATCCCCAAAACATGCAAAAAAGACATAAGAACAAGTGGCAATACTTTAACGAACAAGCCCAGACAACACAAAAATACGTTATCCCGTACATAGAACAACACTTGCAACTGAGCACTGATACAACTGTTCTGGAAATAGGATGTGGAGAAGGAGGAAACCTGTTACCATTTGTTGATATGGGCTGCAAGGTAACCGGAATCGACTTATCTAAAGGGAAAATTGATAAAGGAAATGAATTTTACCAATCGCATAAAAATTTATCGAAGCTAACACTTATTGCAGATAATATATACAACCGTAATGACCTAGGCAAATTTGATCTGATCATTCTTCGCGACGTTATTGAGCACATCCCTGATCAGAACTTTTTTATGGAATATTTCAAGTGTTTCTTTCACGCAAAAAGTATTGTGTTTTTTGGATTTCCACCATGGCAAAATCCTTTCGGAGGTCATCAACAAATATGCAACAGCAGAATTTTGTCAAAAATGCCATACTTTCATATGCTTCCGGTCCCTGTTTATAAGGGAGTATTAAAATTATTTGGCGAGCCTCAATCTAAAATTAAAGGACTTCTGGAAATAAAGAAAACCGGCATTTCCATCGAACGTTTTGAATCTATTACCAAAACAAATAACTACAACACGCTCAATAAAACATTGTTTTTTATTAACCCCAACTACGAAGTTAAATTTAAACTTCAACCACGTAAACAAAGTAAATTCGTTGCGAGCATTCCATGGTTTCGGAATTTTTTTACAACATGTGCCTATTATTTATTAAATAAAAACAATCTGGATTAATGTGCCAAAGGATTAAAGTTTCTCAACTCAGTTAACCGAATACTCTCCCCTGCGTCCACAACCCCAAAACCATTCCCGGCCAGAATTTGCTGATAGGTAACAGTATGCAAATCAGTAAAACCATCACTGAATTCAATTTCTTTACCATCAACTTTTATGGAACGGAAAGTTCTTTTTCCAGCCTTCGTTGCGACTTCAGGCAAATCGTTAGAATCAAGACTCAAAAACCAATTGACTTTTGCCTTTTCAAGTATTAGCTCACCTGATGATTTTGTGGCTTCGTAAACTGAAACATTATTTTGCTGAACTTCTCCAAAAATCCAGGTCAGCATATCGAAAAAGTGAATACCAATATTTGTAGCTATTCCTCCTGATTTTGTTACATCCCCTTTCCAGCTTTTGAAATACCATTTGCCGCGTGATGTGATGTATTTCAAATCTATATCAAAAAAGTCTTTGTCTGATTGTTCAATCTCATTTTTCAATTTCAGGATAGTTGGGTGATAACGAAGTTGCAAAACGGTGTTCACTTTCTTCCTTGACTCAGCTTCCCATTCTTTAATTTTATCCAAATCTTCTGAATCGATGACTAGTGGTTTTTCACAAATCACATCACACCCATTTTTCAGGGCAAGCTCAATATGTTTTATATGAAGATAGTTTGGCGAACAGATGCTAATGTAATCCACCGATTCACCTTTTTCTTTTGCTGATTGAAGAAATTCAACTAGTTCCTCTTCTGAAGTAACAAATTCAGCCTCGGGGAAATAACTGTCCATGCGTCCCATTACATCAAAGGTGTCCATGGCACAAACCAGCTCGTTCCCGGTTTCTTTAATAGCTCTGATATGTCTTTCGGCTACAAATCCTGCAGCTCCTATTAATGCAAATCTTTTCATGCTTTCAATACAAAACACCTTGATGCGTCTTGTTCAATTAGAGTTTATAAACTTTCTCGGACGCCTCTTTAATTACGTTTCTTAAATCAACTATCAAGCGCGAATGCTTTTCAATTAAACCAGCATCAAAGTGGGAATGATTGGTTGTAATTACGACACAATCGGCATCCGCTAAAACAGATCCAGATAAATCAAGCGATTCAAATCCGCTTCCCACGCTAGTTTGTATTGATGGGATGAAAGGATCGTGATAACTTACCACTCCTCCTTTATTTTCAACTTCTGCCATTATTTTTAATGCCGGCGATTCACGTTCATCGTTGATATCCGGTTTATAAGCCACTCCCAAAAACAAAATCTTACTGCCATTAATGGCTTTTTTCTGACGGTTTAGCGCCGATGTGATTTTTACCGTCATCCGGTGCGCCATTAACAGATCAATATGTCCGGCAGTATGAATCATCGACAAATCGAAATTAAATTTCTTTGCAATATGTTCCAGGTAAAACGGATCGAGCGGAATACAGTGTCCGCCCACTCCCGGTCCCGGATAAAAGGCTTGAAATCCGAATGGTTTGGTAGCTGCAGCATCAATTACCTCCCAAATATTAATATCCATTTTACCGGCTAACAGCGCCAGCTCGTTTATAAGGCTAATATTTACCAATCGATAAGTGTTCTCCAGAATTTTTACCATTTCAGCAATTCGTGGCGAACTCACTGTGTGGACTTCTTCAACAGCAATCGAATAAATGGCCTTCCCTACGTCTAATCCATCGGTACTTATTGCCCCCAAAACTTTTGGCGTGTTCTGTGTTGAGAATTGTTTGTTTCCCGGATCAACTCGTTCGGGAGAATAAGCCAGCCAGAAATCTTTTCCTTCAATTAATCCAGATTCTTTCTCAATGATGGGTAGAACAAAATCTTCGGTTGTAGTTGGGTAAGTTGTACTTTCCAGGCTAATAAAAGTTCCAGGTCGTAAATATTTCCCAATTTCTCTGCAGGCATTTTCAATAAACGACATCTCCGGCTTTTTGAACTTGTCAAGCGGCGTTGGAACGCAAATAAATATAGCATTGCATTCGCCTAAAATCGAAAAATCATCCGTCGCAATTAAACTTCCTTGTTGTACGAGTGAAGCTAACTCATTATCATCTACATCGGAGATATAATTATTCCCCGAATTAATCTTACTAACTCTCTCTGAAGACGTGTCAAATCCCAAAACTTTCACCTGTTTTGCTGCAAAACAAACAGCCAACGGGAGGCCAACATAACCAAGGCCAATTATTCCAACCGAGAGCTTATTGCTTTTTATTTTTTGTAAAAGTTCTTCTTTATTACTCATCTTCTTTTAGTTTCAATTCACCATTTTCAAGACAATATTTTTCTCCCGTCATCGGGCAAATTAAATCATCTCTCAAAATTTCTCCGCTACGACTCACCCAACCTGTTTGTTTGGCAGGCACTCCCGTAACCAAAGCAAAGGGTAAAATATCTTTTGTTACAACCCCTCCGGCACCAATCATACAATATTCGCCCAACGTAACGCCGCAAATTATTGTTGCGTTGGCCCCAATTGTCGCCCCTTTTTTCACCAATGTTGGTTTGAATTCATCTTTTCGCTCAATAATACTTCTGGGATTGATAACATTGGTAAACACCATTGACGGCCCCAAAAATACATCGTCCTCACAAACTACTCCTTCATAAACCGAAACATTGTTCTGAACTTTTACATTGTTCCCCAGCTTGACTTTATTCCCGACAAAAATATTCTGCCCGAGAATACAATTCGCACCAATTCGGGCAGAACCCATCACATGCGAAAAGTGCCAGATTTTTGATCCAGAACCAATCTGTGCTCCTTCCTCAATTATTGCTGTGTCGTGTGCAAAATATTCCTTGTTCATAGTTCTTTACTTAGCTCGTTTGCGTAAAACTTCTTATGGCCTCAACAATGTATTCCATCTGTCCCTCATCAAGTTCAGTATGCATCGGCAACGACAATACTGTTTTAGCCAATCTTTCAGCCACCGGGAAATCGCCTTCCTGATATCCTAAGTTTTTATAGGCCTCCTGCAAATGCAAGGCTTTTGGATAATATACCATTGATGGAATTCCTTTTGCTTCCAAATAGGTTTTCAAGGCGTCCCTTTCTTCGACTTGAATGGTGTACTGGTGAAAAGTATGTGTACTAAATTCCGATCTTGCCGGAGTTGTAATTCCTGGCAGATTTTGTAAATGCTCATCGTAATAACGGGCTGCAGTTCGCCTGGCTTTTATATGCTTATCGATGTATTTCAATTTTACCTCCAGGATTGCAGCCTGAATACTATCGAGTCTGGAGTTAATCCCAACACGCTCGTATTCGTATTTGACTTTCATACCGTGATTGGCAATCGATCGAATCTTTTCAGCCAAATTTGTATCATCGGAATAAACTGCACCACCATCTCCAAAAGCTCCCAGATTTTTTGACGGAAAGAATGAATTACAACCAATATGTCCGATTGTTCCGGCTTTCTTTTTTGTACCATCAGCAAAAAGAAAATCTGTTCCCAATGCCTGACACGCATCTTCGACAACAAACAGATCATGCTTTTTGGCAACGTTCAATATCGTCTCCATATTGGCACACTGACCAAATAGATGCACAGGTAGAATCGCTTTGGTTTTTGATGTGATGACTTTCTCGATTTGCTTAACATCCAAGTTAAAAGTATCAGGACAAACGTCAACAAAAACGGGTTTGAGTCCCATTAACACCAGAACTTCAACTGTTGAGACAAACGAAAAAGGCGTGGTAATTACTTCATCGCCCGGTTTTAATTCCAAAGCCATAAAAGCCAGTTGCAGCGCATCGGTACCATTTCCGCACGAAACTACATTCGTATTCAGATAGTCGGCCAACTTCGCTTCAAAATCAAGCACCTTCCCGCTTTTTATAAACCGGGTAGATTTGATCACCTCCTGAATGGCCGCATCAATTTCAGCCTTCATGGTAAGGTATTGCCCGTAAATGTCCGACATGTGGATGGTTTGCATTCCGCTAAGCTTGTTTTTAATAAACTATAAAAGTATAAATTTAGTGTACAGAATAAGCTGTTCCGTATTTATTTTGCATATTTCTGTCCTTATAAAAATGAAATATGACAGCCGATTGTAAGCGTATACCCAATTCATTCTTTAAACGAGAAGTAACCAAAGTTGCGCCCGACCTGCTTGGAAAAATACTTGTAAGGCGATTTGATGATGGCAGGATAGAAAAATTCATAATTACCGAAACCGAAGCCTATCGAGGAGGCGACGATAAAGCCTGCCACGCCAACAAAGGTTTAACACCCCGAACAAAAGTGATGTTTGACGAAGGCGGATTGGTGTATGTTTACCTGATTTACGGAATGTATTGGATGCTAAATTTTGTAACAGGAGAGGTTGGTGATTCATCTGCCGTTTTAGTTCGGGGCATTGAAGGAATTTCAGGGCCCGGGAGAGTCGGGAAAGCATTACAACTCGACAAATCTTTTTACGGTGAAAACCTGGAAACTTCACAAAGAATATGGATTGAAGATTCCGGGAACAAGCCACAATTTATAACTGCTCCGCGTGTCGGAATCGACTATGCCGGCGAGCCTTGGATAAACAAACCATGGCGATATATTTTAAAAAATAACCAATGTTGAAGGATCAAAATCCTGTTTCTAACAAAAACTGATCACCGCTGAGTTTATTTTCCACCCATTACAAATCGATCGTACAACCACAGGAAAACAACCGCAGAAACTGCAATGCCAGAGAAAGCCATCCAGATATTTGATGGATGGTAATTCTGCCATAAATAATTGGTCAGTTCCACTTGAGTCATATTCATCTTTTCAGCCGCCTGAGCGAAAAAATCGTTTTTTGTAAAAGTATCAGAATATTCAGCAGGGAAGTCGAATCCACGTTGTGCAACCTCTTTTTGTAACAGGAAAAACTTGTCGGAAATACGTTCATAAAAATCACCCGATAACCAACCTGCAACTTTATGACCGGCAGCTACCGGTAAAAATGAGGTTCCCATGTATAAAGCCTTCTGACTTGCAGGAGCAATTTTACCAACATACTCGGTAAACTTAGGTGAACTCCCCATTTCTCCCAAAGCAAATATCAGAATTCCCAAAAGAATTAACCAGCCGCTTTGCATCGAGAACATTAAACACAAACCTCCGGCTAATACAAGTATTCCTCCCATCATCGCTGCCAAAGGACGGAATCGCATTACAAATGCCGATACCATTATCTGGAATACAATAATAAAAAACGAATCCATACTGGTCATTGTAACAGCACTGATGGTTCCTTTATCGCCAATGGTTTCTGCCAGCCAGGGCCAAACCGCATGCAGCCCGTTATAAACAACAGTAGTATCAATCCACTGATCAACAAAAATTCCAAACGAATAATAGAGCTGATTAAAGGCACTCCAGAAAAGGATCATAATAACAAGAAACATTACATATTTCCAGTTCTTCAGCGTGGTATAAATATCGACAAAAGCTTTGAGAATGTTCTGTCCCAAAGAGGTTCCATCGTCATCGCGACCAGGTTCCTTAAACATAAACAGGGTAAGCAAAACATTCACACCAATAGCAGCAATGGCCATGTAGAATACGTACTCCCAGCTTAATTTCAATAAAGCTCCCGCTATAAACGGTCCTATAAAACCGCCAATATTAACCATCATATAAAAAATCCCGAACCCGATAGATGCCGTTTCATCAGTAGTAGTTTTGGCAATCATCGCCGAAATAATGGGTTTAAAGAATGCCCCACCGACACAGGTCCAGATAAAAGCAAAATAAACTAATGCGTAACCTTCAAAAATATTGATCATATAAAATCCGGAAGCATATATAGCAAATGCCATTAACAGCACCTTTTTGTAACCAATTTTATCGGCAATAGCTCCGGTTATTACAGGTAAAAAATAAAGCAATGCTGAACCCGTTCCCATAATAGCGCCCTTCTCGGCATTCGAAAAACCAAGTGCACCGGTATCGGTCGATCCTACCAAAAACAACGGAAAAGCCAGATAAAAACCATACCATGCCCAACGCTCAAATAATTCAATGACGTTAGACGTCCAGAAACTTTTATTGTATCCTTTTAATACGGAAAGTACTGCCATTTTGCTACAATTTTGATGAAGCGCGAAAGGTAGCAAATTTTACACTACGCTAACTATGACATTTAACAAGGATGACATTTCAAATGTGAAAAGAGGGGTAAAAACAATGATTCTAAATGGACAGATCGAAAAAGATCGAGACAAAAGTTATGATCATTATAATAAGGAATAACAAGATGAAAAAACCAAGTACACCCACCTTAAATCCTTTCCGCTGTTTGTCGCGCTTTGAGGCATTTTTTAAACGCTCAATCGATTCAACCAGGTTCTTTGGTGCCTGATCGTTTTTGATGATATAATCGGCTGCTCCAAGTTTCATAATTTTAACGGCAATCTCAACCTTATTTTGCGCGCTAAGGAATATAAAATCAATATCAGGATGTTCGCGTTCGATCTTGAGCATAAACTCCAGCCCGTTTATTCCTTCTGATGAGTAATCGAGAATAATAATATCAGGATCTTCATTGATATGCCTCAGACATTCTTCTCCATTTTTAAACACTTTCAGTTTCGAAAACTTTTTTGCCTTTAAATACCCGGCAATCAGATCTTTATAAACAACACTGTCTTCGATTAGAAAAATTAATGGATTTTTTGTCTCTTGCATGGTTTCAGAAATGAAGTTAGTACCTCGCCTAAAATAATACATATTTCTCAGAAAACCATAATGTAATGTTAAATCAAAAAAAACCTGATCGTTTGCTACGACTTCTATAAATTAGGTACTTTTGAAATTTTAAGGTGAAAATTATGTTATTAGCAATTGATATTGGTAACACGAATATAGTTTTTGGTATCAACCGAAACAACGAATGGATTAACGATTGGCGTATACAAACCGATCAGCTGAAAACTGCCGATGAGTACGAAGTTATTTTCCGTTCGTTACTTACCGCCGGAAAAATCTGCCGGACAGATATTTCGGGAATTATTTTTAGCAGTGTTGTTCCATCGCTTGTTCATCCGTTCCGTGAAATGTTATCCGGACTGTTTGAGAATGCTACTATCAACCTCGTAAATCCCGACATTTACAAGCACCTACCAATAAAAGTGCTGAATCCTTACCAGATTGGAACCGATCTGGTTGCCAATGCAGTGGCTGCCTACCAGAAATTTAACAGCAATACCATGGTTATTGATTTTGGTACCGCTTTAACATTTACAACAATTGGCAGCAACTCCGAGATTTTAGGTGTGGCAATTGCCCCCGGCTTGCGCACTGCTGTTGGTGCCCTGGCTGGAAAAACCGCCCAGCTTCCACAAATTCACATTGCCGCGCCACCTTCGGTACTCGGCGAAAATACCACACACGCCATACAATCGGGAATTATTTTTGGCTACACCGGCCTTGTTGAGTCGATTATTGAACGAACAGAAACTGAAATTGGCCAGACACTTACCGTTGTCGCTACCGGAGGACTTGGTTCAGTAATCGCTCCGTTAACCAAAAAAATAACAACTTTTGAGCCTATGCTTACGCTCGATGGCCTCGTTCAGATTAATTCATTTATATAACATCGAATTTCTCATATATTATTACAACTAAATTTATTTCTTTTGCAATGAACAAACTGTAGAGGAACAGTTGTTATGTTTCTATAATTTTCGGAGATATGGATGATGTGAAGGGGAAGCTGTTGGAATCGATTAATAATCCCGACGATCTTAAAAAATTACCGACTGAACAGCTTGAAAATGTATGCAAGGAGTTGCGCGACTATATTATTGATGTTGTGTCGACCAATCCCGGCCATTTTGGAGCCAGCTTAGGCGTTGTTGAATTAACAGTTGCCCTGCACTACGTGTACAATACCCCGTACGACCAATTGATTTGGGATGTTGGTCACCAGGCTTACGGACACAAAATTCTGACCGGACGAAGAAACCAATTCGATACCAACCGAAAATTTAAAGGGATCAGTGGATTTCCAAAACGTGCCGAAAGCGAGTACGACGCTTTTGGTGTTGGTCACTCATCAACTTCTATTTCAGCAGCTTTAGGAATGGCGGTCGCCTCTAAAATTAAAGGCGAAGAAGAACGCAAAGTCGTTGCCGTTATTGGCGACGGAGCAATGACTGGGGGAATGGCTTTTGAAGCACTGAACAATGCCGGCGGTGAAAATGCCGACATCCTTGTTATTCTGAACGACAACAACATGGCGATCGACCCAAGTGTTGGAAGCCTAAACAAATACCTGCTGAACATTGCCAAGTCGGACACCTACAACCGAATGAAACACGATGTGTGGGAAGGACTGGGAAAACTGGATGGTTTTGGAGAAAAAACCCGTCGTTTTATTCAAAAGAATCAACACGCCTTAAAGAATATGATCTTAAAAGAGAACAATCTTTTTGAGGCGTTCAATTTTAGATATTTTGGCCCGATTGACGGACACGATGTTGTGTATTTAACCAAGGTTTTAAACGACCTGAAAGATATACCCGGACCAAAACTGTTGCATGTAATCACGCAAAAAGGAAAGGGTTTTAAACTTGCCGAGCAAGACCAGACCAAATGGCACGCTCCAGGTGTTTTCGATAAGGAAACCGGAGAAATATATAAATGCGATTGCAACATCGAGAAAGCCCCGAAATTTCAGAATGTTTTTGGCGACACTTTGGTAGAACTCGCAGAAGCGAATGAAAAAATTGTTGGGATAACACCGGCAATGCCTACCGGATGTTCGATGAACAAAATGCTGGAAAAAATGCCCGATCGTGCATTTGATGTGGGTATTGCCGAGCAACACGCGGTTACCTTTTCAGCCGGACTTGCGGCACAGGGAATGGTTCCGTTTTGCAACATCTACTCCACGTTTATGCAGCGTGCCTACGACCAGGTAGTACACGATGTAGCTATTCAGAAATTACACGTTGTTTTTTGTCTCGACCGCGGCGGACTGGTTGGCGAAGATGGCCCAACGCATCACGGGGTTTTCGATATTGCCTACATGCGGTCTATTCCGAATATGATCGTGTCGGCTCCAATGGACGAAATTGAGCTCCGAAACCTGATGTACACTGCCCAGCTCGACGAAATAAATCAACCATTTTCAATTCGTTATCCAAGAGGTTGCGGCATTAAATCGGACTGGCAAAAACCATTCGAAAAAATTGAAATTGGCAAAGGAAGAAAACTGGCCGACGGTGAAGATATTGCATTGCTTTCGATTGGTAAAACCGGAATATTTACGCAACGTGCTGTTAAAAGTCTGGCAAAAAAAGAAATTTCGGCAGCGCATTACGACATGCGTTTTGTAAAACCGCTCGACACTGCTTTGCTTGACGAGGTAATGGAAAAATTCGAATACATTCTTACTATTGAAGACGGAACCGTTCAAGGTGGTTTCGGAAGTGCAATACTGGAATACATGGCAGAAAAAGGCTACCACAATAAAATTAAGGTGCTTGGAATACCTGATAAATTTATTGAACATGGAACTCCTGAAGAACTTTACAAAGATTGTGGAATAGATTCGAAAGGAATAGTCCGCGCAACCGAACAGCTGCTTAACAAAAACTAAAGCATCTCCCACTCATCGATATAATATTTCTATCTTTAAGTCGTTCTGAAAGTGTACTTAAAAACCATTTGCATTGGACATTTATCTTAAAAGACGTAGGGGTAAGATTTTACTGCTTCTTGTTGCGGTACTTATTGGAGTGGCATCAATGATGTACACCAACTGGCTAACCAAAAAAATGGCCAATGAAGAACGTGTTAAAGTCGAAATTTGGGCCGAAGCGATCAAAGGAATTAACGACGCAGCAATAAATATCAATACGCCGGAACTTAGCCAGCTTCAAACGCGTTACCTGCAATTTCTGAATATGGTTAGTGAGAAAAACACAACCATCCCAATTATAATTGTAAACCCCGATGGAACGTTTAATGCGGATCGTAACATCGCATATAAAGACGAAAGAAAAGATGAGGTTCTGAAACGCGAACTGGAAAAAATGCAGGATTATGCCGAACCGATTAAAATCGATTTAGGCGATGGTTTCGAGCTGATGTTATACTACCGGGAATCAAGTATTCTGAGAAACTTACAATTGTACCCCATTGTACAACTTATTGTAATTGTAATATTTATAATAGTAGCCTATTTTGCTTTTCTGGCTACTAACCGTGCCGAGCAAAACCAGGTTTGGGTGGGTATGTCGAAAGAAACGGCACACCAATTAGGAACTCCTATTTCATCGTTAATGGCCTGGATTGAGCTATTAAAATTAAAAGATGTAGACCCAACTCTGATAAAAGAACTGGAACAGGACACTGCACGTTTGGAACGGATTACCGAACGTTTTTCAAAGATCGGATCGAAACCGGAACTCTTGCGAATTAACCTCATAGAATCACTAAACTCGTCGGTTGCATACCTAAAAAGACGTTCGAGCGAAAAAGTTATTTTCGATCTTAAATACGATTCCAACGCCTACATTGAAACACCGCTTAACGGGGCCCTCTTTTCCTGGGTTATCGAAAATATTTGTAAAAATGCCATCGATGCAATGGGCAATAACGGAACCATCACCATCGACGTGAAAGATAAAGATAACCAGGTATGTATCGATCTTACCGACACAGGTTGCGGTATTTCAAAAACACACCAAAAATCAATCTTTCATCCCGGATTTTCTACAAAGAAAAGAGGCTGGGGATTGGGTCTCTCGCTGGCTAAACGAATCATTGAAATTTACCACAGCGGTAAAATTTTCATAAAATGGTCGGAGATTGGCAAAGGCACAACGTTTAGAATAATTCTGAACAAATAACCATTCCTTATTTGTTCCCAATCTAAAAACAACACATATTTAACTGTCGCCCAATCAATTAATTGTACAGCCTAATTGTATATTTAACAAAACCGAACTGTTCCGGTCTATTCTTTTCTATTTTGGTCTAGGAATTTTAACAAATTTTATATATCATTGCTGCATTATTGTACGTTGGACAATAAGACAATTAAACTAAAACTATCAAATTATGAACAGATCAGGAGTAAACTATCTTGTTGTACCCAAGCGGTACGTTCCCCCCGAAACAATACATTTCCACTAACGAAGATTTCAGGTCTTATATTACTCAATAAATAATCAAATAATTAATCTATGAGAAAAATGAAAGTTAGCAGAAAGTTCTTCTGGAATTTTTCTAAGTTAAAAATCATGCTGGCTTTTGGGCTAAGTATGGTATTAATGCTGTCGACTGGTTTGTATGCCAATGCCGCAAAGGCAGATGGCCAGCAAAAAAAGACAGTTACAGGTACAGTTGTTTCAGCTGAAGATAATGCACCGGTTATTGGTGCTACTGTTAGTGTTGAAGGTACCACAAATGGTACAGTAACAAACATTGATGGTGAATTCTCTCTCAGTGTTGATGCAACTGATGTTCTTATCATCTCTTTTATCGGATACAAACCACAATCGGTTCCGGTAGGAGATCAAACTACAATCAACATCACTTTAGAACAAGATGTTACCGACCTCGACGAGGTTGTTGTTGTAGGTTATGGTGTACAAAAGAAAAAGCTTGTAACAGGTGCAACTGTACAGGTTTCTGGAGAAAATCTTCAGAAAATGAGTACAGCAAGTGCACTTGGTGCATTACAAAGCCAGACTCCGGGTGTAAACATTACACAAAGTTCAGGTCAACCGGGTGAAGGTTTTAAAGTTACAATTCGTGGTTTGGGTACCGTTGGTAACTCAAGTCCTCTTTATGTAATCGACGGTGTTGCAGGTGGCGATATTAACTCGTTGAACCCTTCTGACATCGAATCGATTGATGTACTTAAAGATGCTGCATCATCAGCTATTTATGGTGCACGTGCTGCGAACGGTGTTATCCTTGTTACTACAAAACGTGGTAAAGCAGGTAAAATACAGGTTACTTACGATGGATATTATGGTATTCAAAATCCATACAAAGTTCCTGCTTCACTAACTGCATCGGAGTACATGACTATCCTGAACGAGGTTAACTTTAACGAAGGTTTAGCTCCTTATGACTGGGCTTCGTTAGTTCCTGGTTTATATCAGGATGTGCAAAACGGTTGGGAAGGAACTAACTGGTTAAAAGAAATTGAAAACAGCGATGCTCCTACACAAAACCATGCAGTTAACATTCTGGGTGGTAGCGAAATGTCGCAGTTCTCAATCGGTTTCTCTTACTCAAGCCAGGAAGGTATCTATGGTTCTCCTGTTGAACCAAACTACGATCGTTACACTGCACGTATCAACTCTGACCATGTTATTCTGAAATCAGGCGATATGGATGTAATTAAGTTTGGTGAAAACTTAAGCTACAGCTACGCAGAGAAAATGGGTATTGGTATTGGTAACATCTACTGGAACGACATCCACAATATGTTGGTAGGTCTGCCACTAATGCCGGTTTACAACGCTGATGGTGAATACTGGGCTGCAGCCGACAATGCTGCCTCAGGAATTGAACAAATCGATGCAGGTGTAGCTAACCCAATTGCTTCGATGGATTACAACCGCGGTCAGAATATTTCGAAAAACCACAATTTAAACATCAATACTTATCTTGAAATTCAGCCTATTAAAGACCTGATTTTAAGAAGTAGTTTTGGTTACAAAATGAGTGCAAGTTCGTATCGTTCGTATACTCCAACTTACGAATTATCGAATACTTCATTAAACACAATCGACAAAGTAAGTCAGTCGATGTCGTCGGGTTACAACTGGTCGTGGGAAAACACAATCGCTTACTCGCGTCGTTTTAACGATCATAACGTAAGTGCACTTGTTGGTCAGTCGCTCGAAAAATGGGGAATGGGTGAAAACCTAAGTGCCAACAATGGTAACTCACTTTTCAGCGATTTTGAACATGCCTGGTTAGATAACACACCAACCTACACTCCTGGTGTTACAGGATGGGGTGGTTCTCCATGGGGCGAAGGCGGTATCGCGTCGTTCTTTGGTCGTGTAAACTACAACTACAAAGAAACATACATGTTGTCGTTGGTTATGCGTGCTGACGGATCATCAAACTTTGCCCGCGGAAATCGCTGGGGTTACTTCCCTTCAGTTTCAGCAGGTTGGGTTATGACCAACGAATCATTCATGGAAAACTCATCGAACTGGCTCGACTTTTTGAAACTTCGTGTTAGCTGGGGACAGAATGGTAACGCTTCTATTTCTAACTTCCAGTACTTAGCAACTGTTGCTTTCGACGATTCAAATGCCTATTCATTCGGCAACTC
The DNA here is from genome assembly GCF_033963885.1 of Draconibacterium sp. IB214405. Lineage (NCBI taxonomy): Bacteria > Pseudomonadati > Bacteroidota > Bacteroidia > Marinilabiliales > Prolixibacteraceae > Draconibacterium > Draconibacterium sp. IB214405. The sequence continues at coordinate 723,322 of NZ_JAXBMA010000001.1, read as the reverse complement.
AAAAGATTCTCAGTCAACCGGTGGTTATGCCGATATTCTTCCTAACGAAGACATTACCTGGGAAACTTCAGAGCAGTTAAATATTGGTGCTGATGCACGTTTCCTTAACTCTCGTTTGGGTGTGGCTTTCGACTGGTATCAGAAAACTACTAAAGACTGGTTGGTTGTTGCTCCAACACTGGCCTCGTACGGAACCGGTGCTCCATACATTAACGGTGGTGACGTTGAGAACAAAGGTATTGAGCTTGCACTGAACTGGAACGACAACATTGGCGATTTCACTTACGGTGTAAACTTCAATATGGCACACAACAAAAACGAAGTAACACGTATTGCAAACGGCGAAGGAATTATCCACGGCGCTTCAAACGTACTTAGTCAAGGTACTACAGAAATGTATCGTGCACAAGAGGGTTACGCAATAGGTTATTTCTGGGGATACGAAACTGATGGTGTTTTCCAGAATGCCGATGATATTGCTGCTACCAGCGCATTTATGCAGTCGAACCCACAACCTGGCGATTTGAAATTTGTTGATACAAATGGCGACGGAGCAATTACATCTGACGATAAAGTTGAGATTGGTAATCCTCACCCTGATGTAACAGTTGGTTTCAGCTTCAATATGGGTTACAAAGGTTTCGATGTATCGGTAACTACAAACGGCGCATTCGGACATCAGATTGCAAAATCGTACCGTTCGTTTGCTGACTCAAAACTTCAGAACTATACAACCGACATTTTTGGTCGTTGGCATGGTGAAGGAACATCTAACAAATTGCCTCGTTTAAGTAGCGGTAGCCACGTAAACTGGCAAGAGATTTCTGACATCTATATCGAGGATGCAGACTTCGTGAAAATTCAGAACATTACTTTTGGTTACGACTTCAAAAAATTGTTCCAGAATATTCCGTTCGGTCAGGCAAGACTTTATGTAACTGCTCAGAACTTATATACGTTTACAAAATATTCAGGTCAGGATCCTGAAATTGGATACGGCAACAGTCAAAGCTGGGTAAGTGGTATCGACCTTGGTTTCTATCCAAGTCCAAGAACTTATCTGGTTGGTGTTAATCTGAAATTTTAATGAGAATTGATATGAAGAATTTATTATTTATACTGGTATTTGCGATTTCGCTTTTACTCATGAGTTGTGAAGATTTTCTCGACACAACGAATTACACAAAGAAGGATACTTCAAACTATCCGGAGACTGTCACCGATGCTGAACAGATGATCACAGGTATCTACTCAAACCTGAGTTACAGTTCTGCTTCACCTCATACTTCATACTATTATGCAGCTGAGTTAGCATCAGACGACCGTTTTGGTGGCGGTGGAGAAAACGACAAATTAATGCAGGCGCTTGACCTTATGATGAACAACGGATCAAGTATGCTTGAAGAGTTCTGGAGAGTACGTTACACAGGTATTTTCCGCGCCAATATGGCCATTGAAACACTGGACAACTGCGAAGGTTATGAAAGTGAAGATCAGCGTAACCAAATGAAAGGTGAAGCTTATTTTATGCGTGCTTTCTTTTATCACGAAATGGCGTCTTTTTACGGACAAGTACCGCTGGTTGTAACAACTGCAGCTGTTAACTTGCCAAAAGCTTCGCCCGAAGAAATTTACGCACAAATTGCAAGCGACCTTAAGATGGCTATCGAGTTAATGCCATCGAAACCTTATACAAGTGTTTCTGCCGGTCACGCAACAAAATGGACTGCTGAAGCTTTAATGGCACGTGTGTTCTTATTCTACACTGGCTTTTACAGCAAAGATGCACTTCCATTAGTTGGCGAAGACGGTACTGTTTCAGGTTCTGTTTCAAAATCAGAAGTTATTAGCTGGGTGGAAGACTGTATCAACAACAGTGGACACGAACTGGTTGCTGATTTCCGCGAATTGTGGCCTTACACCAACGCTTACACCGTTGATGAATACGAATTCACCAAAGAACAAGGTTTGGAATGGGTAGAAGACAACAACGGAGTTAATCCTGAAACCATGTTTGCTATCAAATATTCGAACTTCCCTGACTGGGGTACAACAATTGGTTACTCTAACCAGTATGCATTGCACTTCGGTTTGCGTGGCGGACAGAATTACGAAAACACTTTCCCATTCGGACAAGGTTGGGGTGCAGGCCCTGTTGTTCCAACTATCTGGAACGAGTGGGTACAAGCTGAACCAACAGATACTATCCGTCGTGAAGGTTCGATCATTAACATTCCTGCAGAGTTACCAAACTACGCAAAAGGTGGTTGGGCTGATTTTATCCAGGAAACAGATTACTGGAACAAAAAAATGGTTCCTGTTACAGCTCGTAACGAAAGTGGAACTTTGGCTTCATCATACAGTGTGTTAATGTATGGAACAGAGGACAACATGCAGCTCGACAATACAATGGATCTTATCCTGATTCGTTATGCCGATGTTCTGTTAATGCACTCTGAGTTAACTGAAACAAACACCTACATGAACCAGGTACGTGCACGTGCCGGTTTGGACGGAAAAGAATACTCGTTGGCGAATATTCAGAAGGAACGTCGTTGGGAGTTAGCTTTCGAAGGTGTTCGTTGGAACGATATCCGTCGTTGGGGTATTGCTGCAACCGAATTGGAAAAACAAATCGGTCAGCCAATTTACACAAAAGGAAACGACGATATGAGTAAAGGATTTGGTGGTGGTTATGCATCTCGTTACGAGGCAACCAACGGAGGATTCTTCCCGATTCCGGAGTCTCAGATCTATCTTTCGGATGGTGTATTGGAGCAAAACGCTGGTTGGGGTACTGCAGCTGCAGAATATACCGGCTGGAAATAATTGTGTGAATTAAAATTAAAATGAACTGAGATGAAAAAATCAATCATATATTCATTACTAATAATTTTGGCAGCGTTTTACGCTTGCGACCCGATTGAAGACAGGGATAGCAACGGTTTGCCTATTACTGCTGATGAACTTAACGTTACTGCAACACCTGTTCAGGTGAATGGCGTTAGCTCGAACAAAGTGGTTCTGGAAAATCACAGCCCTGTTTTATCGGAGTGGAACTATGGAATTGGCGTTTCTACAAAGGCAGCCGATACTGTTTTGCTTGTGGTAACAGGTACAACCAACATTCAATTCACCGGATTAAATCCTGATGGATCGTATGTTACCAAAGAGATTCCTGTAACCGTTGACGAATTAACTTTTGCAGTTGCTCCTGAATGGGGTTACTTGTGTGGAAGCGGTGAAAGAACTTGGGTTTGGGACGACACTGACGGACAAGCTGTTTGGGGTAACGGTGGTTACCTCGGATGTGCGGCTCCTTGCTGGTGGACTGTACCAAAAGCCGACATGGACGGACAAGATCCGGACTACGGCGGCGATGGTAAAATGACCTTCTCATTGAATGGTGCAACCATTACAAAAGCAAATGCCAGTGGTTCAAACTCTGAAGTTGGTACTTTCTCATTCGACATGAGCAAAACAACCGGCGACGGAAACGGCGGAATCTGGGCAAAAGGTAAACTGAACACTAAAAACATTACTGTTTTGGCAGGTTTCCAGCCTAACGGTGGTGGTGCTCCGGTTTACGAGTATGACATTCTGCAATTAGACAACGACAAAATGTACTTGTCTTGGCCTGAGCCGGGAGTTGGTGCATGGGGAACTGCCTGGTTCTGGATGTTTAAAAAGCAATAAGTTTTATTTCTAAATATTGCGAAAAGAGGGCGTTATTTTTCGCCCTCTTTTTTATTTTTATTGGATGCAAACGATACAGAAAGAAGAGAAAGTGACGCGTATGATAAAAATCGTTTTACCACTTTTACTGGCAGCACTGGTTTTCACAGCCTGTAACACCAACCAAAAATTTGAAATTAACGGACAGGTTTCAGATAAAAACCTGGATGGAGAGTGGGTTTACCTGGTACCAATGGTAAATGCACCGGTTGAGCGCGTGGATTCCACTCAACTTAAAAACGGAAGTTTTACATTTAAGGGCAAGGTTGCAGAACCCGAAATCTATATTATTCGCATGCGTCCTTTCCTTCGTCTTTCTCACCAGGAACTTCTGGTGGTTAAAGAGCCAGGAACACTTCAGGTTTATTTGGGAGCCAACAGTAAAGTGGCCGGAACAGCTTTAAACGACAGCCTGCAAACATGGAAAGTACAGAAGGAAATTATCGATAACAAAATGTTGTTTTTACAACAAAACCTTAAAAATGCCGATGTTGCCAATCAGGATAAAATCAGCAACGAATTGGAAAAACTTCGTTCCGAGCGCGCAAACTACAGTTTCAGGTTTGTAAAAAATAACCGCAACAATGTGGTCGGCGAAATGGTGAGCCGAATAATGAAAGGTGCTTTTACCCCCGAACAACGAAAAGAATTGGGAATTGAATAACGGATGAAACGAACTGAAACGCTACAGAAAATACTAATCCCACTTGCGATTGCGGTCGTAACTTTTCTGTATTTTCAGTTTTTCTATTCGTACCATCTCTTTTTTAAAGAACAACTTCAACTCTTTCTATTTACACACGACTACCTCCTGCACTACTTCCAAAAACCGGCTGCTTTAGCCCATTTATCGGGCGATTTTCTAACACAGTTTTTCTACCTGCGTGGAGGCGGCCCAATGGTTTTAGCGCTTGTTTTTGCTCTTGAATGGCTTTTAATTCAACGAACATTAAAGCAAACATTTTCAATAAAAACCGCCGTATGGTGGGCATTATTACCGGTTGCGGCCGATTTTGTATCACACTTGTCTCTTGCTTATCCACTGGCAAACTCAATGGGATTAATTCTCATTATTAGTTTCTTTTTGCTGATTGAAAGGATAAAACACAAAACACTAGCCAGCACACTTATTGTGATCCTTTCCATCTTCGGACATTACTTCTTCGGAAGCACGGCTTTTGTACTCCCATTCTTAATTCTTTTCAGCAAACATTTTTATAAACCTGTTGGCACGGCTGCTTTATCTTTACTTTTAATCGTAGTTACTCCGTACCTATTCCGTGCAAATTATCTGCTACCAATTGATGCTACCTATCTCTTTCCTGCAACTTCATGGAAAGGAATTCTATTGCCGGCAATTCTTATAATTACGGTGCTTATTTCAAAAATGATGGCGCCGATAAAACGTTTTCAGTTTGGATTTGCCACACTAGCCCTTCTATTTGCAGTTGTACTTACATTTTTTGGATTCAGAATAAACGCGAACCAGAACCTTGAAAAAATATTGGCACTCGACAGCGAAACGTATTTTGGAAACGACACGAAAGTTATAGAATTGGCCACAAAATATAAATTGGAAAACCGATTTGCCACCTACTACACTAACATGGCGCTGGCCAAAACCGGACAACTTTCCGATCGCCTGCTTGAGTTTTATCAACCTTCGTTTTACGGGCTTATTTTGCCGGTTTCGCAAAACGAGAACTGGCAAACCATACTTTTTAGTAACGAACTTTTTTACCTCATCGGCGATATGAACCTGGCGCAGCACTCGGCGATGCTCGGAAATACCTTCTCGCCTTATAACCGTAGTTCGCGGATGATGAAACGCCTGGCCGAGATCAATATGGTAAATGAAGATTATGAAGGTGCTGAGAAATTTCTGCGGATGCTCGAAAAAACATTGTTCCATAAAAAATGGGCAGATAAACGACTAGCTGAAAATAACGCTACGTCGCATAGCCAATGGCTTTTAGAAAAACGCAGCCAAATTGCCCAAACAGATACTATTCGTAACGGATCGGAATATTTGAATGCCCTTGAGTACCTGGTGGAACAAAATTCACAAAATAAAATTGCGCTCGATTACCTGCTGTGCTACCATTTGTTGAACAAAGACATGGAAGCTTTTAAAACTGCCTACGACCGATTTGCTTTGCCACAATTTAGCAGCGTACCCAAAGTTTACAGCGAGGCTTTGCTAATTATTCTTTTCAGAGAAAATGCAGCAGAGGAAACCTTGCAACAATACAAAATTCAGCCGGCGCAAATTCGTGATTTCTCAAATTATACAAGTAGATTTGAGGCTGTTGGCGGAAAAGGTGAAGACTTAAAGGATAGCTTCGGAACAAGCTACTGGTTTTATTATCATTTTGCCACCATGCAGGAAGAATAAAAATGAAAGTAAGAATATTGACATATTGTTTCGTATTTCTCTCTTTTTTGAGTGCGTGCAACAGCATGCCTGAGAATGTGCAGCAAAACAATCAGTACCCTAATATTTACCCTGACTACATCGATGTTACCATTCCTGAAAACATTGCTCCGCTTAATTTTCTAATGCGCGATTCGGTTGAAAAAACTGTAGCAACATTCGAAGGAAAAGACGTAACCATTACCGGTTCAGGAGAGCAGAAAATTCAAATACCCGAAAAGAAATGGCACGAGTTGCTTTCATCCGGAGAACAATCAATTTCGGTTACCGTAAGCTGCCTCGAAAAGGGGAAATGGAGACAATACAAACCTTTTTTATGGTCGGTAAAAGCCGATAAGATCGATGGATTTTTAAGTTATCGTTTAATCGAACCGGGTTACGAAGTGTGGAATAAAATTCAGCTGGTTGAACGCAATATACAATCATTCGACGAGCGTGTTTTAGCCGACAATAATCTTACTGAAGGGAGTTGTATGAATTGCCATATTTATGGGAATCAGGATCCGAATTTGTCGATGTTTCATTTACGCGGTGCCAATGGCGGAACAATTCTAAACCGAAATGGCGAGTTGCGAAAAATTAATACCCGAAACAATAAAATGATCGCCAATGCCACTTACGGAAATATTCATCCATCGGGCCGATATGGCGTATTTTCATCAAACGTGGTAATTCCCGAATTTCATACCTACCGCAGCGAACGACTTGAAGTTTACGACAAGGCTTCGGACTTGATCGCAATAGATTTTGACAATAACAAAGTAATCACCCAACCTTTTTTAAGCGATACAACTGCTTTCGAAACCTTTCCGGTATTTTCTGCCGATGGAGAATCGATTTATTATTGTGCAGCACCTTACAAGCCGGTTCCCGATAGCATCCGCTCTTTACGTTACAGTATCCACCGAGTAGCTTTTAATCCTGAAACCGGAGAATTGGGATCTAAAGCTGATACAATCTGGAACGCCGAAGAACATATGGGTTCGGTAAGTCACTTAAAAACTTCGCCCGATGGAAAATACCTGCTTTTTACTGTTGCCGATTACGGTACTTTCCCGATCTGGCACCGCGAGGCAGAGCTGCAAATGATTGACTTGAAAACCGGGAAGATCGATAAACTTGAAAAGGTAAACGGTCCAAATTCCGACACCTATCACAGCTGGTCATCGAATAGCCGGTGGTTTGTGTTTGCGAGTAAACGGGACAATGGAATTTATGGCAAACCGTATTTTGCCTATGTTGATGAAAACGGAACAGTGAACAAGCCATTTGTGTTACCGCAGAAAGATCCGGAGAAATACGATTTCATGTTAAAATCATTCAATATTCCAGAGTTATCAAAAGGACAAGTACCGTTTGATGCCATGGACATTGAAAAAATATATAAAGACACATTAACCGAACATGTTCAGTAAGCCAGACTTGCGAACAAAGTAGCTTAAAAATATGAAGCAAAATATATTTTCAAAAATAATTAGTATCGACACCCTGCTTTCGCTGGTATTTGGCGGTGCTGTGTTTGTCTTTTTTGGCTTTTATTACTCCTTTCATCTAAACTACCAGGAACAATATCAACTGTTTTTATTTACACCACAATACCTGCTCGATTTTATCAAACATCCGGGCGGAGCGAGCGATTATTTAGGAAATTTCTTCACGCAATTCTTTTTTTACTCCAAAATCGGAGCCCTCACACTTGCTGCGATGCTGGTAATTCTGCAACGAATTATTTTAGCTACAACTTTAAAATTAGGAGTTTCACAACACTGGATGCCCTTAACACTTATCCCCTCAATTCTTTATTGGAGCCTGCTTTGCGACGAAAATTATATGTTGGGAGGACTGGTTGCAATGATCTTGCTGGCACTTTTCTGTTTGCTTTATCTTCAAATAAAAAGGGGCACGGCTCAACGGATCGTTGGCGTTATTCTGCTTCTTACTTTGTACTGGGCTGCCGGCGGAGTTTTTATATTTTTCACTCTTTTTATGCTCTTCTCAAAATTTGCTGGAAAGAGCAAGATTGGCAAGAACGACCTAAGCTTTGCCATTATTTTAATGCTGATTACACCGACTCTGCCTTATCTCGCGAAACTGATCGTATTGCAATACCCCATGCAAAAATTCTGGATCGGGGTAAACTATTTCCGCTTCCCGGTTAGTATTCCTACCGCCATAACCACAGTTGCATTTCTGATTCCGGCAATTCCGTTTTTTCTGTTTTTCATTTCAAAGATGATCAATGTGAAAAAGGCAGGATTGGTTCTTGTAACGCTATCTATTTTGATTAGTGCAGTAACTTTTGGATTTATTCGCAATTCAGCCGACTTCTCAAAAGAAGAAGTGATGGCTTACGACTTTCACATTCGCATGCGAAGATGGGATCGTGCTATTGCGCTGGCCGATGAAAAAGCTCCTACCAGCCCGCTATCGGTAACTTGTCTAAACCTGGCGCTGGCAGAAACCGGGCAACTTGGCGAAAAGATGTTTGAATACTACCAGAATGGAATCAGTGGGTTATTACCCGATTTTACCCGCGATTTTACCATCCCGATAATTACTGGCGAGGTATACTATCATTTAGGACTGATAAACACCGCGCAACGTTTTGCTTTTGAGGCCATGGAAGCGCTCCCCGATTATCAAAAAAGTGTTCGCTCGGTTAAACGTCTGGCTGAAACCAATATCATTAACGGCGATTACGAAGTGGCTAAAAAATACCTTCACCTGCTTCAAAAAACTTTGTATTATAAAAATTGGGCTACCCGATCGCTTGAAATTATAAAAAACGAAAAACAAGTTGAACAGCACATAGAATGGGGATGGCTTCGCAGTGCACGCATTCAGGAAGACTTTCTGTTTAGTGAGCAGGAAAAGTTAAACATGATCGGGTTGCTGTTTATGAATAACCGACAAAATAAGATCGCCTTCGAATATTTAGCAGCGGCCACACTTCTGGAGAAAGACCTGCAACAATTTATTCGCTACTTTCCTTTGTCAAGCTCGCTGAATTATAAAGTTATTCCAAAACATTTTCAGGAAGCGCTATTATACATTTGGGAAGTAACCAACGACGATCCTACAAAAGAAATTTCATACCCCATAAACAACGCAATTCGTGCGCGATTAAACGATTATAAAAAGCAGTATGGCAGCACACGCGACGCAAAAATCATGGAAAAAGGATTTGGCGATACGTACTGGTATTACCTGCATTTCAGAAACTAAAAAGAATGAGCATGTTAAAGCATAATTATATATTTCTTATCGGGTTGGCAATTGTTCTTTTCTCCTGTACAACGGATATAAAACCGGATACAGTAAAAAATGAACTGCCGGAAATTTTCCCCGATTACTGCAATGTAACTGTTCCGGCGAGTATTGCTCCACTAAACTTTCGCATGAAAGAAGAAACTGAAGGGATCGCTGCAACATTGAAAGGTGCAAATGGTGACGAAATCAGCGTGACAGGAAAAACACACGTTGAATTTCCGGCAAATAAATGGACAAAGCTGTTGAACGAAAATATCGGAAAAGAACTCACGGTTACAGTAACTGCACAAACCAATAATAAATGGGTGGAATATGCTGCATTTAAAATATTTGTGAGCACGGACCCTATTGATCATGGACTGGTATATCGCCTGATTGCTCCGGGTTACGAAGTATGGAGCAAAATGGGTATTTACCAACGCGAACTGGCGTCGTACGATCAGGACGCAATTATTGAAAATACACTGATTACTGGAAGCTGTGTTAATTGTCACTCTTTCCGACTGACCGATCCTGACGATATGAGTTTGCACATTCGTGGCAAAAAAGGTGGTACTGTATTAAAAACTGACGGAGATGTAAAACTACTGAATACAAAAACGCCCAAAACCATTTCCAATTTTGTGTATCCGTTTTGGCATCCGAGCGGCGATTACCTTGCCTATTCGGTGAATAATATCCGGCAGGTTTTTCATGAAACCAAAGACAAACGTGTTGAGGTTATTGATTCGGAATCGGATCTGATCGTTTACGACGTGAATAAAAACGAAACGTTGTATTGCGACAACATAATGACCAAAGATCATTTTGAGACTTTTCCTTCGTTTTCGCCCGATGGAAAGAAACTGTATTTCTGTGCGGCCGACGCCAAACAAATGCCCATGCAATACAAAGACATTCGTTACAACCTGTGCAGCATCGATTTTGATCCGGCAACAGGAACTTTTGGCGACATAGTTGATACACTTTTTAATGCAGCTGCCATCGAAAAAAGTATCACTTTCCCGCGTCCTTCGCCCGATGGAAAATACATTATGTTCACCTTGGTGGATTACGGCAATTTCTCGATTTGGCACCCCGAAGCTGATTTGTATCTGTACGATATAGCCAGTGGCGAAACTCAGCCGTTGGAAACAGCCAACAGTAACGACACCGAAAGTTACCATTCGTGGTCGTCCAACTCGCGCTGGTTTGTGTTTAGCAGCCGCCGGATTAATGGTTTGTATACCCGCCCGTATATTTCGCATATCGACGAAAACGGTAAGGTTGGAAAACCATTTCTATTGCCACAAAAAGATCCCGATTATTACGAAGAGTTACTCTTTTCATACAATATCCCAGAGTTTATAAATAAGAAAGTTGATTTGGATGTGCGCACCGTTGAACACCTGGCCAACACTAAAGGAACAAATGTTGAACAACGCGAATAAGCAATGAAGGAAATAAAGGACAAATACATCATCCGATTTTGGAACGGGCTGTTTTTTATTGCGCTGCTTGTTTTCTGGCGTTTCTTTTATGCCGATCATCTTTTGCAAAAAGAGCAGATGCAGCTATTTCTGCTCACCTTTGGCTATTTAAAAGACCATTTATCACTGCAAGGCGGGCTGGCCATTTATTTGGGCGAATTTATCACGCAGTTTTTCCTGAATAAATGGGTGGCCGCAATACTTGTTTCAATACTACTTATTTCTCTGGCTATCGGAATACAAAAGGTATTAAAAGCTATTCTGGGAAATGGTATTTATATACTTTCCTTCCTACCCATTCTTGGCTATCATTTTATGCTTTTTAATCCATATTATAAGTTGTCTGGCCTTGTTGCCGTAACACTATCTGTTTGGTCTCTATTTTTATTTGTTCAGAGTAAGAAGGCAAAAATGCGAACCACCTTAGGTTTTATTCTTTTACTGCTTAACTACTGGTTTTTAGGAGGTACATTTATTCTTTTTGTCCTTGCTGTAATTTTAGTCGAAATACTGCTCAAATCAAAAGCAAACAAAAGTTTTAAAGCTAATCAATCTTTATTCATTTTCATACCGGCATTTGTAATAGTTGGCCTGGTCATTCCATACTTAACCCGTCAGTTTTTAATAACCGACCATTTGCTGAGTGCCTATTTCTCTCGCGCATTTTATCAGTTTAGTTTTTTAATTTCGGCACCTGTCATCTGTATGCTGGTCTCTCTCCCGATTCTACTTCTGATTTACGGATGGTTACCAAAAATCGGTTTCAATTCGTTCTATGGAGTTTGGGGTGTTTTGTTGTTGGCTGTACTGGTTTTGGGATCGAATCAACTTGCAGAATTTAGTGAAGAAAAGGAAATGAGTTTCGATAATCTTGTGCCTAAACAAGAATGGAACGGGATTATTCAATTGGCAGAAAAAGTTCCGCCGGAAGGCAAACAAGCAAAACTGGCTTTGTCGCTGGCTTTGGCAAAAACCGGGCAACTAAGCACAAAACTTTTTCACTTTAATCCTGAACCCAACGACTTTTTTATCCCTTTCAACATTCGCGGACAGGCACCAATAATTGCCAACGAGCCTTATTTCTATTTGGGATTGACCAACTTTTCGAAGATGTTGTGCATCGAAACCATTGAGTCAACTCCGGATGAAACAATGCCTGTTCGGGCTGTAAAACGTCTTGCTGAAAACTACATAATTGATGGGCAATACAAACTTGCCGAGCGTTATTTGTGGTACCTTGAACGTACACTATTTTACCGGAAATGGGCAATTAATGCCAAACAATACCTCTACAACGATGACAAAATAACTACTCATCCGGTATGGAGAGAATTGAGGAAGCAGCGCGTTCACGACGATTTTTACTATCAGTACGAGAACAACGATCTGGCACTGGTTTCGCTACTTCGCAGCGACCAGCAGAATAAAATGGCTTACGAATACCTGATGGGCTGGTACTTGTTACGCAAAGATTTTGACGAGTTTTTAAAATATCTTCCACTGGTAAATACTTTTGATTACAAGAAGTTTCCGGTTGTTTTCCAGGAAGCACTCGCTTATATTTTTACACTATATGATGAAGTGCCCGAGAACCTGAAACAATTCCCAATTTCGGCGGAAGTTCAACAACAACTCAACCGGTATGCTCAGGCGTTTCAACAAGGTGGCAGCAATAAACCTGACGAAATGAAAAAGCTATTTGGAAACACCTACTGGTACTACGTACATTTTACTGAATTCGAAAATGAGTAAATTACTATTCGTCGCCATATTATCCCTTTTATTGTGGAACTGCTCAACACCGGTTCCTGAAAATGCTGTGGATACAGCAAAGTTACCCACTATTTTCCCGGAGAATTACCAAACTACTATACCATATAATATTGCACCGATCAACTTTAAAGTTAATGAGGATGCTGACAACATCTTTGTTTCTATTGAAGGTAAGTCGGGTAAACTCGAGAATACTTTCAGCGAAAATAAAACCGATTGGGCGATTAAAGATTGGTCAGCATTTTTGGAAGGAAACAAAGGCGACAGTATACGATTTACGGTTTACACTTCGAAAAACGATTCCTGGAAGAAGTTCAAATCGTTCCGATATTTTGTTTCACCTGATCCGGTTGATGATTACCTTTTTTACCGCTTGATTACGCCGGGTTACCAAACCTGGAATAAAATGGGACTTTACCAGCGGCAACTCAGCACGTTTGAAGAATCGACCATCCTCGATAATAAAATAATGCCGCACTCGTGCATGAATTGCCACACGCTGGCAGCCAATAATCCCGACAATATGGTTTTCCATATCCGCGAAAACAAATCGGGGACTTTTATTATCAAAGACGGAAAAGTTGAAAAACTGGTATCAAAAAAAGAAACACCATTTAAAAGCGTTTCCTTCCCCTACTGGCATCCTTCGGCAAAATACATCGCGTTTTCTATAAATAAGGTACGACAGGTTTTCCCTTCCGAAGGAACAGAACGCGCACATGCTTTTGATATGGGATCGGACATGGTAATTTATGATGTTGACAAAGAGGAATATTTCACATCGCCACTTTTATATGCCGACGATGCGTTTGAATCGTTCCCATGTTTCTCGCCCGACGGACGTAGCCTGTATTTTATAACAGCACCGGCAGCACCAATGCCGCACGAGCTTCGAAACATTCAGTACAGTTTATGTCGTATTGATTTTGATCCGGAAACGGCTTTGCTGGGTGAAAAAGTTGACACGCTGATAACTCCTAAGATAACCGGCAAAAGTCTGACCATGCCGCGCATTTCACCTGACGGGAAACACATTGTTATGACGTTCTCCGACTATGGAAATTTCCCGGCATATAACGAAGAAGCCGACCTTTACATGTACAACATTCAGGATTCATCCATTACGCGATTGGATGTTATAAACAGCGATCAGGTTGAGAGTTATCATTCGTGGTCGTCGAATGGGAAATGGCTGGTATTTAGCAGCCGCCGTATGGATGGCCTTTTTATGAATTCCTATTTTGCGCATATCGATGAAAACGGAAACTTTAGTCAACCATTTTTACTGCCTCAACAAGACCCGGATTTCCACAAATCTTTTCTGTTTTCGTTTAATTTACCCGAGTTTTCGATTAAACCGGTTCCGGTAAGTGCACAACAAATTGAAAAGGTTGCCAAACAGTCTGCCGGCGATAAACAGAAATTCGATACGACGCATTAGTGTCGTATCATGTCTGAGCTGATGGTTAAGTGCCAGTAATTATTTGAATTTTACGAAATCAGAAAAAATAAACATAGCATTCGCTACGTGAATCTTTTTATGATGAGTAAAAACGAAAAAGAACAAAACTTGGGGCGTTAGAGCAGACATTACACGACACTAACGCAAATGGCTCAGGTTTAACAGTTTTGATTTGAAAGAAATTTGAAATATTTCGTTGTTTTCTTCATCTGTTAATAAAAAATTTATACTTTTGCATCCACTTTTTTGGAATCGTGAGCTGGAGGAGCAAATACAATATTGAGTATAAAGGTCTTAAAGAAGGCCTTCACGAGTACGAATTTGTGATAAACGATAAGTTCTTTGAGCATTTTGAAGAGAGTCTGGTTGAAAAAGGAGAGATAAGCGCAAAGGTTGTTCTTGAAAAAAGAAGTGCATTCTTAAAAATTAGCTTAAATCTCGACGGTTGGTTAGAACTGGTTTGCGATCGCTGCCTGGACAACTATCCGCAAGACATTTCATCGGAAACCGAATTGTTTGTAAAATTTGGGGAAGAAGAGGAATTTGAAGAAGGCGACAATGTGATTTGGGTACTCCCTGATGAACATGCCATCAACGTGGCTCAAACTATTTACGAATATATTGCATTAAGTATACCGTTACGACATGTTCATCCGGAAGAAGACGGAGAAAACGGTTGTAACCAGGAAATGATTGAGAGATTAAACAATATTACGCAGCACGAACCGGTGGAGGAAGAAGAGGAAGAAATTGATCCGCGCTGGGCTGCATTAAAAAATTTAAAAAATAATAATTAAAAATACATAACAATGGCACATCCAAAGCATAAAACATCGAAATCGAGAAGGGATAAAAGACGTACGCACTACAAAGCGGTTGCCCCTACTTTGGCTACTTGTTCAAACTGTGGAACAACTGTAAAATACCACACAGTATGTCCTGAATGTGGTTACTACAGAGGAAAACAAGTAATTGAAAAAGAAATTGCATTATAGTTAAATGCGCTACCGGAATTTCCGGTGATAACTATTAAAAATCCATCCTGGGTACAATCCCAAGATGGATTTTTTTTGTCCCCTCCACTTCTAATTCTATTTTCTGATTTTTCGAACAATGTTATAAATTGTTCAGCGTCATAAAACATTTTTTTACTGCCTTTAGCCATATCTGGCAGCAATTCTTTGTAGTCTCCTGTAAATCGCTCTACATTTAACCCCGATAAAAAAATACCACTGCGTATATTTTCAGTAAACACAAATTTGTATTTAGATAATGGCTAACATTAGGGCAGCAATTACAGGAGTTGGAGCCTACCTCCCGGAGTACCGATTAACCAACGACGAGATCAGTAAAATGGTTGACACTACTGACGAGTGGATCATGCAGCGAATCGGGATCAAGGAGCGCAGAATTTTAAAGGAAGAGGGAAAAGCAACCAGCGATATGGGAGCGCGTGCAGTGAAGGACTTGCTTGCAAAAACCGGCACATCGCCCGACGAAATTGACATGCTGATTTGTGCTACCGTAACACCCGACATGAACCTGCCTGCCACGGCCAATATTATTGCACACAAAACAAATATCCATAACGCCTGGAGTTTCGATTTAAATGCAGCGTGTTCGGGATTTATATTTTCTCTGTCAACCGCAACACAATTTATCGAATCGGGGCGCTATAAAAAGGTCGTAATTGTTGCAGCCGAAAAAATGTCGGCTATTATCAATTACGAAGACCGCACCACCTGTCCGCTTTTTGGAGACGGCGCGGCTGCCGTTTTGGTTGAACCAACCACCGAAGATATTGGTGTTATCGACTACATTAACCGTGTTGACGGTTTGGGTCGTCACCACCTGCACATAAAAGCCGGCGGTTCGTTAAAACCGGCTTCCGAGGAAACGGTTAGAAACAAAGAGCATTATTTGTACCAGGAAGGACAAGCTGTTTTTAAAGCTGCCGTTTCGAGCATGGCCGACGTTGCTGCTGAAATTATGGAAAAGCATAACTTGAACGCTAAAGATGTAGCGTGGCTTGTTCCTCATCAGGCTAACATGCGAATTATTGAAGCTACTGCCCGCCGAATGGGAATCAGCAAAGACCAGGTGATGATCAATATCCGCAAATACGGAAATACCACAGCTGCCACAATTCCACTTTGCTTGTGGGATTACGAGAAACAACTGAAAAAAGGCGACAACATTATTCTGGCTGCTTTTGGTGCCGGTTTTACCTGGGGAAGCACCTATTTAAAATGGGCTTACGATCCAAAATAATTTCAAACAACATCTTTTAGTTTTTGCCGTTCTCTTCTTGTTATTCTAAATCATTTTTTTGGTGAAGATTCATTTTATTGTATCTTCAAGCACCCAATTTTAAAGGACAGTTAAGAAGTTATTGACCATGGCAAAACAAAACACAAGAACGTTTGGCGAAACCCCCGATCAGGCGATTAATATTTTAGGTGAAGGAACGCTTATTAAAGGCGACATTTCAGCCAGCAGCGACATCCGTATTGATGGACAACTGGTTGGAAACCTGGAAGCAAAAGGCAGAGTTGTTATCGGCCCAAAAGGCAAAATCGAAGGTAAGGTAATATGTAATAATGTTGAAATTGCAGGACTTATAAAAGGAAAAGTTACTGTTGCTGAACTTTTGAATATGAAAGCCTCTGCAAAAATTGAAGGCGATATTATTGCAGGGAAACTGGCCGTTGAACCGGGCGCAACTTTCACCGGAACCTGCTCGATGGGAGGAGTAAGTGCACCTGTAAAAGAAGATGTCAAGGAAAAAACCTTATACAACCAGAAAAACTAATTCGTTTATACGTTATTCCAGCCTGGGTTTCGAAATGATGGCCATTATCGGAGGATTTACTTTTCTTGGCTACAAAATCGACCAGTGGATGCATAACGAGTTTAAAGGTTTTACCTTAACCCTGGTT
This sequence comes from Draconibacterium sp. IB214405, assembly GCF_033963885.1. Taxonomy (NCBI): domain Bacteria; kingdom Pseudomonadati; phylum Bacteroidota; class Bacteroidia; order Marinilabiliales; family Prolixibacteraceae; genus Draconibacterium; species Draconibacterium sp. IB214405. Next base: position 706,240 of record NZ_JAXBMA010000001.1, on the reverse strand, counting down.
ATATTTGGTGTAATTGCATCGATTATTTATGGTGTAAAAAACCTATTAAAAACTGACAACAAATCGAGAAAGCCAAAAAGTAAATGAAACCATTCATCGTAAAACTTACCGGAATAACACTGGCCATTGCCGTAATTGGCTGGATGGTATTTTCGTTGGCTTTCCCCGAATATTATTTACCCGTACTCCCGTTCCTGTTACTTTTCTTTTATCTGGCTACACTGGGTATTCATGCCTACCAGCTTAAAATGGCTCAAAAAGATATCGGTAAATTTACCCGAAGCAACATGCTTATCACCTTTTTTAAACTTGTTTTATACTCGGTTGTTGCGGTGGTTTATATTGCCATCGATAAAGAAAATGCCATTCCTTTTGTCATCTGTTTAATGTTGCTTTATCTCATCTATACATTTTTTGAAGTGACCGAAATAACAAAGATTACAAAGTCGACTGATAAAAAATAAAGCTCCACTTCTTCCCTTGTTCACACAAAAACAGGTTTTTAAACATGGTTAATTCTTAAGTGAAAAATCTCAATTTCCATTCACGGTCCAAAAAATCTTATAATTTTGTGAACCTTAGAACAGAATTTTCGTTTTAACAACCTGACAAAATTCTTATCGAGAAGCGTTTGTTTATAATGTGTACTCACAAGTTAAAACAAAGAAAAACTGAATAAACCATGCTTAAGCTTACTAAAGCCATCTTTATATTCTTTGCCTTTTCGTTATTTAGTTATGGCCAGCTTCAGGCTCAACACGGGCACGAAGAAGAAAAGACAACCGCTACAGAAAGTCATTCAGAAGAAAGTGATGCGCATGCTTCAGATGCACACGCAGAAGAAGAATTTAATGCCGGTGAATTTGTCATCGATCACGTATCCGATTCGTACGACTGGCACATTACTTCGTTTGGCGAAACACACGTAACTATTCCACTACCGATAATTGTTTACAGCAAACAGCCGGAATTGCACGAAGGAAAAGCATTTCATGTTTTTATGTCGTCGAAGTTTCACCACGGACACAGTGCTTACAAAGGTTTCCGAATTTCAGAAAGCGAGGAATTTAAAGGCAAAGTGGTTGAACTGGATGCGCACGGACACGAGATTGGTACACCCATCGATATTTCAATAACAAAAACGATTGCCGGTATTTTGGCATCGGTAGTTATTTTATTGTGGCTGGTTTTTGCAACAGCAAGGCTGGCGAAAAAGAACCAGGGAAAAGCGCCAACGGGTGTGCAAAATGCGTTGGAGCCGATAATCTTTTTTATTCGCGACGAAGTGGCAAAACCCGCCATTGGCGAACACAAATACGAAAAGTTTATGCCGTTCCTTTTAACCCTGTTCTTTTTTATCCTGATTAACAACTTCATGGGATTGATACCAATTCCACCATTTGGAGCCAACGTTACAGGAAATATCGGAGTTACAATGGTACTGGCTTTATTCACTTTTGCAGTAACAACAATTAACGGTAACAAACATTACTGGAAAGAAATTTACAACCCGGACGTACCATGGTGGTTAAAATTCCCGATTCCGCTAATGCCAATCGTTGAACTTTCAGGAGTAATTACAAAACCATTTGTACTAATGGTCCGACTCTTTGCCAACATGATGGCGGGTCACCTTATTGTAATGGTGTTTGTGAGCCTTATTTTTGTCTTCGGCAGCCTTTTTGGCCCGGCAGTTGGATTAGGAGCAAGTCCTATTTCCATTCTGTTCTCGGTGTTCATTTTGCTGCTCGATGTTTTGGTATCATTTATTCAAGCGTATGTTTTTACTCTGTTGTCGGCACTCTATTTCGGAATGGCGACCTCAGAACATCATTAATATTTAAAATTACAAGCTATGTTATCAGCTATTTTAACAGTATTGCTACAAGCGGCCGCCGGTGCATCGGTTGGTAAAATGGGAGCAGCAATTGGTGCAGGTTTAGCAGCAATTGGAGCTGGTATGGGTATCGGTAAAATCGGTGCCAGTGCCATGGAAGCTATTGCCCGTCAACCTGAAGCAAGCGGTGACATCAGATCGAATATGATTGTGTCGGCAGCACTTATCGAAGGTGTTGCATTCTTCGCAGTTATTGTTTGTATCCTAATCGTTTTTGTATAGCAAAAGAACTTTGGCAGCCGTCCCGGGGATTGCCCGGGATGTTGTTGCCACTTTAAAATTTTAAATCATGGGATTAGTAATGCCAAATCCGGGCACCATTTTTTGGATGCTCATCATTTTTGGAATCGTACTTTTTGTTTTAAAGAAGTTTGCGTGGAAACCAATACTTACCGCTTTAAAAGAACGCGAAGATTCTATTGCAACTGCTTTAAACTCGGCCGAAGAAGCTAAAAAAGAAGTAGCGGGGTTGAAAGCCGATAACGAAAAAGTTATTGCCGAAGCACGCCGCGAAAAAGAAGCGATACTGAAAGAGGCCAAAGAGCTAAAAGATAAAATTGTTGCCGAAGCCAAAGATAAAGCTGTTGAAGAAGCGCAAAAAACCATTGCACAGGCACGTCAGCAAATCGAAGCCGAAAAAACAGCTGCCATTAGCGACATTAAAAAACAAGTGGCCGAACTTTCGGTAAGTATTGCTGAAAAAGTGATTCGTAAAGAATTAAGCAACAAAGCCGAACAGGAAAAAATGGTTGACGGATTAATCGACGACATCAAGCTGAATTAAGTATGGATCAGAGCGCAATAACTGTACGATACGCCAAAGCTTTCTTTTCAACAGCTAAGGAGAAAAACCTGCTCGATAAGCTAAAAGCCGATATCCAGTTGGTTATGGATGTTTGCACCTCATCGAAAGATTTTATTCTTCTGTTGGAGAGCCCGATCGTAAAATCATCAAAAAAGGCAGCCTTGGTAAAAAGTATTTTCGAAGGTAAAATTGAAGAGATCAGTCTTAATTTTTTATTGCTGATCGTTCAAAACAAACGCGAAGTACACATTCCGGGTATCTGCCGCAATTTTCTGGATTTAACACGAAAAGACCTCAATATTAAATCGGTCATTCTCACCACTGCTTCAGAGGTTGATGCTTCTACAATGAAGAAAGTGCAAGAAATGCTCGGAACCGAATTAAACGCTACCATTGAACTGGAAGCGCAGGTAAATCCTGAAATTCTTGGCGGTCTGGTATTGCGATTGGACGATAAACAGTACGATGCCAGCGTGGCAACCCAATTACGTAAGGTAAAACAAACCTTATTAGAAACCGAATTATAAACGAAAGCGACAAGCAAAAAATAATAAAACATGGCTAATATAAAACCTGCTGAAGTATCTGCAATTCTGAAGCAACAACTGGAAGGATTTAAATCGGTAGCCGAACTGGAAGAAGTTGGTACCGTACTACAAGTTGGTGACGGTATTGCCCGTATTTACGGACTTTCAAACGTTGAATCGAACGAGATGATCGAATTCGAAAACGGTATGAAAGGTATCGTATTAAACCTTGAAGAAGACAATGTTGGTGCTGTACTTTTAGGCCCTTCTGAAGAAATTAAAGAAGGCGACACAGTTAAACGTACGCGTCGTATTGCGTCGATTAATGTAGGAGAAGGCTTGCTTGGCCGCGTGGTAAATACCATTGGCGAGGCCATTGACGGAAAGGGAGCAATAAACGGCGAACTTTTCGAAATGCCTTTGGAAAGAAAAGCACCTGGTGTAATTTTCCGTCAGCCGGTAAAAGAACCATTACAAACAGGATTGAAAGCTGTTGATGCGATGATCCCGATCGGTCGTGGTCAGCGTGAGTTGATTATTGGCGACCGTCAGACAGGAAAAACTGCAGTAGCTATCGATACCATTATTAACCAACGCGAATTCTACGAACAGGGAAATCCTGTTTATTGTATATATGTGGCAGTTGGACAGAAAGGTTCTACCGTTGCAAACATTGCTGCAACACTTGAAAAAGCCGGTGCAATGGCCTATTCGGTAATTGTTACGGCAACTGCATCCGATCCTGCAGCATTACAGTTTTACGCTCCGTATGCAGGTGCTGCTATCGGCGAATATTTCCGCGATACCGGTCGTCATGCATTAATTATTTACGATGACTTATCGAAACAAGCAGTTTCGTATCGTGAGGTGTCGCTGTTACTTCGTCGTCCACCGGGCCGTGAAGCTTATCCGGGTGACGTTTTCTATTTGCACTCACGCTTGTTGGAACGTGCTGCAAAAATCATCGAATCGGATGAAATTGCAAAAGACATGAACGACTTACCTGACTGTTTGAAAGACAAAGTAAAAGGTGGTGGTTCGTTAACAGCACTTCCTATTATCGAAACACAGGCCGGTGACGTTTCTGCATATATTCCAACCAACGTAATTTCGATTACCGACGGACAGATCTTCCTCGAGTCGAACCTGTTTAACTCGGGTATTCGTCCGGCAATTAACGTGGGTATTTCTGTTTCGCGTGTTGGTGGTAGTGCACAGATCAAATCGATGAAAAAGATCTCAGGTACATTAAAACTCGACCAGGCACAGTTCCGCGAACTGGAAGCATTTGCCAAGTTTGGTTCCGACCTTGATGCTGCAACTATGCGTGTTCTTGATAAAGGACGTAAAAACGTGGAAATTCTGAAACAAGGTCAGTATTCACCTGTAAAAGTTGAGCACCAGGCAGCAATTATCTATTGTGGAACAAACGAGCTGCTTCGAAGTGTACCAATCGATAAGGTAAAAGAGTTTGAAGCCGACTTCCTGGAAACTATGGAAATGTCGCACCGTCCGGTTCTTGATGAATTAAAAGCCGGAAAACTGACTGCTGAAATTGAAGAAACCATTAGAAAAGTAGCTGCTGAAACTGCAGAGAAATACAAATAACAAGGACTGATATGTTGATGGAATGAAGGATTGAATTCAGTCCTTCTCCAAATCATTCCTTCAATTGAAAAAATATGGCTGGATTAAAGGAAATACGAACCCGAATAGCATCGGTAAAAACAACACGGCAGGTAACCAGTGCCATGAAAATGGTTTCGGCTGCCAAGTTAAAAAAAGCGCAGGATGCTATTTTACAGATCAGACCGTATGCTGAAAAACTGCACGAGATTCTTGCATCGTTGAGTGCCAGCCTCGAAAATGTGGAGGATTCAGTTTACACACAATCTCGTACTCCTGATAAAGTTTTGCTGATATTGGTATCGTCTAACCGCGGTTTATGCGGTGGATTTAATGCCAACATTACCAAAAAGGCAATTGAGGTGGCCAACACCAAATATTCGCGACAGTTGCAATTGGGCAACCTTGAGTTTATGTGTATCGGAAAACAAGGAGCACGCCAGCTAAAACACCGCGGGTACAACGTTGTAGCCGACGAAAATGAGTTGTTCGATTCGCTTACTTTTGAGAATGTTTCGAGAGTGGCCGAAGAATGTATGAAATCGTTTGCAGACAAACACTACGATCGTATAGAACTGGTGTACAACCAGTTTAAAAATGCTGCCGTTCAGGTGCAAGCTGCCGAGCAATTCCTCCCGGTTGAAATGGAAGAAAATGAAGATAATGGCAATTACGATTTTATATACGAACCGTCGAAAGAACATATTATCGAGGAATTGATTCCGCGCTCATTAAAAATTCAGTTTTACAAAGCTTTACTTGATTCGAACGCTGCAGAGCACGGTGCCCGAATGACGGCGATGCATCAGGCAACCGACAATGCTACTGAATTGATTGGATCGCTTACTTTGGAGTACAACAAAGCACGCCAGGCTTCAATCACCGGAGAAATTCTGGAAATTGTAAGTGGTGCCGAAGCATTAAACGGATAAATCGTTTTTATAAAAATATTGGGAAACCGTTCTTTGAAAAAGGAGCGGTTTTTTATTTATAAACCGGACTCACCCATTTTTCTTTTGGAGTGTATTTACTTTCGGCGGCCCAACGGATTCCCCGTTTCATAATTTCAAGTGCTTCCGGTATCTCAAAATCTGTCATAACGTGCCCCAGCGAACTATAAAACACACGTCCTTTGCCGTAATATTTTTTCCAGACCACCGGCATAACACATTCATCGATCCACGAAGAATATTCCGATGTAAACTTGGTTGTAGCCATTACTTCTACGTTCGGATCGATATGCATGTAATACTGCTCCGAATGCATACTAAAATCGTTTAATCCTTGCGTTACCGGATCGTTCTTATCTGTGATTTGCACCGAGTAATCAATAACGCCTCCGGGATGCGCCACCCACTGTCCGCCAACCATAAACTGGTATTCTGTATTATTTCGGAATGAGTCGCCAATTCCGCCGTGCCATCCGGCTAATCCTGCCCCATTTCTTATGGCTTTCAGAAGACCTCGTTCCTGTTCGTTTGTAATGGTTCCCATTGTCCATGTTTGTATAATCAAATCAACTGAACGCATCAACTCCTCATCCAGGTAACTATCTAAATTATCAGAAACTACGACCTCCGCACCTTCGGCTTTTAACCACGGCACAAAAACATCAACCGATTGTTTCGGTTCGTGTGGCTGCCAACCTCCGTAAACAAAAAGAACTTTTTTCCCATCCATTGTTGGTGTGTTTTGAATGGTGTTCTGTGCGTAAATTTTTGGTGACAGCAATAACAATCCGGTTAATATGAAAATAGCAGATGCAATTAAATTTCTTGGTGATTTGTTTAGCATAGTTTTATCTATTTAATACCCTCCTAAAATTAGAGGAAAATGTGGGATTGAGAAATATTATTCAGCCAGAATATGATGCTACCCAAAAGAATTTGAACGAATGAAGTCTGCGAGTCGAAATTTAAAGTAATAATATTATGATTTGTATTTCATACCTCCTTGTCTTTTTATCGCACTGTAAATCAACCCCTTAAACTAAACGCTCCTAAGCAGCACCCTCTTGAAAAGCCCTATCTTCCTGTATTCCTGACGATTAGACCAGCGTTTAATTTTCATTTTAATTTAGTATTACGTAAATTGTATTTTAGAGCCCAATAGTTATGTGAGTTAAAACCGGAATTTTTCAAATCATTTAACTAAAGATTACATTATGAAAAATTTTGCTGTTTTACTGATTCTAGCCCTCATTGGAAGCTCAGTATTTTCTCAAAACAAAAATGGTACAGTATTTAACGAACACGAGACCATTGACGTAACTCGAGACTTTTGGAATGCCGTTAAAAGTGGCGACACCGAAAAAGCCAAGACCTTTTTTGCCGACTCGGTAATGATTGTCAGAAATGGAAATGACTGGAAAACCACGGCTGACCAATTTGGCGAAAACACAGGATGGTGGTCCAAAAACTTCGTGAAATTTAATGTTGAAGATTCACCGGGTGCCTATCCTGATGCAATAGAATATAAGGACGGTAAAATATGGGTACAGGACTGGCTCAAGCTCACCGGAACACACGAAAAAACAGGGATAAATCTGGAATTGGAACTCCACTGTTTATATGCTTTCAACGACGATGGAAAAATTGCCGCTTTTATTCAATACTACAATAATAATGTTTTCGAAGACATTCGAAATGCACAAACTACCCGCGAAAATGGCAAGGTTTATATCAACCACCCTTACATTGCAACGGTGAGAAAATTGCTAAACACATATGTTGCTGAGGATGTAGATGGACTAAGGGATTTCTTTGCTGAAAATGCAACTTTTAGTAATACGGCAGGCGGCTTCAACCAAAGTATGAACCTGGAAGAAAGAGCTGCCGATGTTGCCAATCATTTTGCCACAAGAAAAGATATTCACTTCGAGCAAATCGGATACCCTGATTGTATTTTCTACGAACTGAATAACGGTTTTGTAGTTTATTCGTGGTGGAATTATTCGTACACCGATGAAGAAAGCGGCAAAAAAGTGGTGATGCCGTTAATGTTGTCTCATTCATTTAACGACGATGGAAAGATCGTTCAGGAAATGGCTTATTTTAGCACCAACCATGTAACGGATTAAGACAATCTATTCGAATATAAAAAGGAAGTAGTCTTAAAGAATACTTCCTTTTTTTTGTGAGGCATACTGGATTCGAACCAGTGACCCCTACCCTGTCAAGGTAATGCTCTAAACCAACTGAGCTAATGCCTCAAAGCAAAATAAAAGTACAAAAAAAGGATTGCCGTACGACAATCCTTCTAACTATTTTTTAGTAGTGACTAAACGCCAAACCATAGATTTAATACTGACAACAGGGCAATAAGCCACATCAACCATGAAATTTCACTATATTTTCCAACCACAGCCTTCAAAACAACATACGAGATAAATCCAAACGATAAACCAATGGAAATACTGTAAGTTAAAGGCATTAAAATAATGGTTAAAAACGCAGGGATGGCCTCGGTGAAATCACCAAAATCAATTTGTTTAATATTCTTGAACATGTAAACTCCAACGATTACCAGCGCAGGTGCCGTTGCATAACCCGGAACAATTCCAATAAGCGGAGCAAAAAACAGCGCCAAAAAGAACAAGGCAGCTGTAATTATAGAAGCAAAACCTGTTTTTGCGCCATTGGCAATTCCTGATGCCGATTCAATGTATGTTGTCGTTGTACTTGTTCCTAATAAAGTACCGGCAACGGTTGCTACCGCATCAGCTTCCAGAATACGGTCAACATTCTCCACTTTGCCATCTTTATCAACAAAACCGGCTTCGTACGAGCAGGCTACAATTGTTCCTACGGAATCAAAAAGGTCGACAAACATAAACGAGAAAATCGCACCAATTAATCCCAGGCTCAGCGCCGAGAGGATATCGAGTTTTAGCAATAACGGACTCATTGAAGGAGGCATAGAAACTACCGATTCCGGCGCCTGTACCTCTCCGGCAACTATTGCGATAATGGTTGTAATGATAATTCCGTAGAAAATTCCGCCACGTACCTTTTTAACTTCCAGAATTGCAGTTATAAGTAAACCACCCAAACCAATTAACAAGGTAGGCGTAAACTCACCTAAACCTACAAAAGTGGCAGGATTGGATACCACCAATCCCATATTCTTAAAACCAATAAAAGAGATAAACAATCCAATACCAGCACCAGTTGCCAGACGCAATGCCAATGGAATGGTGTGAATGATTTTAGTTCGAATACCGGTAACGGTAAGCCCTAAAAATATCACACCCGAGATAAACACAACTCCAAGCGCGGTTTGCCAGTCAACACCGGCACCCAGTACAAGGGTGTAGGTAAAAAAGGCATTCAATCCCATTCCGGGAGCCATTGCATAAGGTACTTTTGCCCAAATACCGGCCAAAAGTGTACCAACAAGAGAGGCTACAATCGTAACTGTGATCAGTGCATTTCTATCCATTCCTGCATCGCCCAAAATCGATGGGTTTACAAAAATGATGTATGCCATGGTTAAAAAGGTGGTTGCCCCACCAATGATCTCCTTTTTGTAGGAAGACCCACGGCCGCTGATATTAAAATATTTATCGATCATAATTCAGGTTTTAGAATGTATATTTTACGGCCAGGGTTGGCTTCACTGCAAATTCGTCACCAACAAAATTATTGCTAAGCTCTACTTCCGTTCCAAACGAGAAGTTTTTGCATGGGTTGTACCATAGTTGTGGTTCGGTTAAGAAACGGTAATCGGTTCCCCAAAACATTTCTTCTTTCCAGAAATCAGCAAAACCGGTGAAAGTAACTTTACCTTCTGCCATTTGTACGGTCCAAACAGCTGTTAACTGGAAGGCAGCATCTTCTTTATCCTTGATGTACTTGTAGTTGGCTTGCAAGGTCAGGATTTTTGAGAAATCAGCCGAAGCCCAGGTACGTTCAACACCAGCCAACCAACAATTCTCGATCGGAAAGTTTGCACCATCCAAAACCATAATACCACCGTTGTATTCCACACGCGGCATAAAGCTTTGTGTTTCGTTCCATTTAAAAGCACGTGCAATTTCCCAGTATGCCAGAGAAACTCCATTATCGATGCCACTCTCATCCGAACCGTAATCCATGTCAACAAAGAAGAATGTCGATCCGTACGCATCAGGACGAAACATTTCAACTGTTGAAGTCAACATTTTGCGGCCTTCGCCGAAATCGTAATGCAACTGCAAATTTTGGGCATTAACAGAAAACATAAACGCAACGAAAGCCATTGCAAGTAGTACCTTTTTCATAGTTATTAAATTAAAAGAATTTGATATTTATGGTTGCAAAAGTAATTATTCTTTCCGTTCTGTAAAAACTAAAGGCCAAGCTAAGCTCCTCTGTATTGTGATGTTAAATAAAAGAACCCCGGTCAGAACAACCGGGGCATTTCATTGAAATCGGGAAGATAAAAAATAAGGGTCTTATACTATATATATTCCTCGGAAGCATAAAAAGTAACCCCTAAATTATTATTAAGAGCCATTAAAAATAGCTATTCCGCCAGCGCTTCGTATAAAAACTGATTTACCGGTAAAACCTGCTCGTAAGTACCCAGCACTTCTTCAATATACTTCTCGCTTGTTACCAGACTGTCTTTCAATGGCTTCGAAAAAATAAACGATTTGTATTTTAGCAACTCAATGTATTCATGATCTTTTGGAAATCCCTTCGGAGCCAGTTTTAGTTTATCATCATACATTTCGGGAAAGTGCTTTTTAAATTCGGGATCATTTGCAATTGCAAGAAACTCTTCGGCATGATGATCCATGTATCCCCGTATTGTTTTTAACACCGGGGCCGGCGGCATATAAATTCCTCCGGCAATAAAACAACTTCCGGGTTCCAGGTGAAAATAGTAACCCGGATTCATACTTTTCCGTCCTCCCGTGCAGATAAAACTCCCAAAATTAGTTTTGTACGGACGCTTATCATTCGAAAAACGTACATCGCGAAAGATCCTGAACACACAATCTTTTGGCGACAATCCCCTGACTTTAGGATCAAACTCACCAATTTCATTAATTAAAACATCGGTAAGAAAAAGCAATTTTTCTCTGCTTTCGTCATACCATTTACGGTTGTCGTTAAACCACTCGCGATTGTTGTTTTCTGTCAACTCTTTCAAAAACCCAAGAACTTTCTCCATTGTAGAATATTTTGCGCTATTTTTAACTTCAATTTAGGTAAAAAACAGAACCGATGCTAAAAAAGTTTGCTTTAATTGTTGCGGGTGGAAGTGGAAACCGAATGCAGGCTTCCGTGCCAAAACAATTTCTCGAAATTGAGGGAAAGCCTGTGCTAATGTACACTTTTGAAGCGTTTTTAAGTTTTGATCCTACCATTGAATTTATACTGGTTTTACCCGAAAATCAGGTTGAACACTGGAAAGAACTTTGCCACAAACATTTTTTTACGATCAATTACAAACTGGCTTTTGGTGGCGAGAATCGTTTTCAGTCGGTAAAAAACGGGCTGGCACAAATTAATGACGACGGTATTGTTTTTATACACGATGGTGTTCGTCCGCTTGTTGCCAAAGAAACCATTGAGCACTGTTTTTCGGAAGCCAAAAAATCGGGCAACGCACTGCCGGTTGTACCGCCTTCGGAGTCGGTTCGGTATTCTGATGATAGTGGAAATAAAGCTGTTGATCGCAGCAGGTATTTCCTGGTTCAAACACCTCAAACTTTTGATGTTCAAATCATAAAAGAGGCTTATCAAAAAGCTCAGCATGAAAATTTTACCGACGATGCTTCGGTGCTCGAAAATGCCGGTCACCGGATTCATCTTGTTGACGGCAACCGCGAAAACATAAAAATCACCTGGCCGCAGGATCTTATCATCGCAAAATCATTTCTTTTTCCACAGTAAAATATATTGCTTTAATTGGTAAGAATTCGACGTTTACCGATTCTTCATGTGGAAACTTTTAAATTCAAAATAGTTTTATGTAACTTTTTAAATATTCAAAAGTCTATATAATCGGGAAGTTTAAACACACTGTGGTGTAAAAACTTTTTACACTACCAAAGTTTCCTGTAAAATTAAGCATACTTTTGCGGCGTGGAAGAAAAGAAAAAGTACATCATTGAAAACGTAGGCCATCTTTACTTCAAAAAAGGCATACGGGCCGTTACCATGGACGACGTGGCAGCGGAATTTGGAATCTCGAAAAAGACACTTTACCAGTATTTTTCCGATAAAGAAGATTTGGTTAACCAGGTTATTGAATTCTTTCTTGAACAAAGTGGTGAAACATTTAAGGAACTGGACGATAAAAACGCCATCGACAGCATGCTGCTGATACGCAAACATGTGGCATTTATCTACAAATTCTACAACAACGGAATCGAGAAGGATTTAAAAAAATACTACCCCGGTTTGTACAAAAGGATAAACGAGGTAAAACGCGAACGCATATTCACCAACACCATCGATAACCTGAAACTGGGAATGGCACAAGGAATGTACCGAACCGATCTTGATCCTTACCTGATTGCCAAACTCCAGGTGGGCAGAATGTTGTTTACCATGAATCCTGACTATGGGATTTTTGAAGAGTACGAGGTCAACTCTCTTGCATTTTTCGATAGTATGATGGACTATCATATGAATGCAATTTGTAACGATAAAGGAATAAAATATTATAAAAAACAGCTTAATAAAGTTCAGTATGAAGAAACAAATTAATCAACTAATCTTGTTTTTTGTGTTGTCGGCTGCAGGATTGTCGTTGAACGCTCAGGAAGAAGAAAACACAAGTTTTTCTCTTGATCAGGCGACACAATACGCCATGCAAAACTCGTATGTTTTGTTCGACACAAAACAAGATATAACCATTGCGCAGAAGCAGGTTTGGGAAACCATTACTACCGGTTTACCGCAGGTATCGGCAACAGCGAATTACAGCGCATTTCTGAACCTCCCGGTTTCATTACTTCCAGGAGAATTTTTCGGAGGAGACCCGGGTACATACATTCCTGTAAAATTTGGTCAGGATTACAATGCGGATTTCGGATTCAGCGTATCGCAACAAATATTCGACGGATCGTGGATTGTTGGTGTAAGTTCGGCAGAACTCTATCTAAACCTTGCAAAACAGGCCAACGAAAAAACAGAGATCAACATTCGCGATGCTGTAGCCCAGGCGTACTACATGGTACTCATCAGCGAACGTTACAAAGAAGTAATGCTCGAAAGCCTTGAAAACAGCACTCGTTTATACGAAGAAACCAAAGTTTATTACAAAAACGGGTTCCGCGAACAACAAGATGTCGATCAGTTGCGCATCCTTCAGAAAAATGCAGAAAACGAAGTATTACGTTCTGAAAGGGAATTAACTGTGGCGAAAACAGTGTTAAAATACACCATGGGCTACGACCTTAACCAGGAACTTACCCTGACCGATGAACTGGAAGTATTTGTTTTGCCACTGGTTGAAGAACAAAACACCATACGACTGGATCTTCTAAATCATATCGATTACAGGCTGGCTCAGTCCAACTTTGAGGTTTCAGAGAAACTGTACAAACTAGAAAAAGTGGCCTACCTGCCCCGGCTCAGTGGTTTTTACAGCTACACCAAAACGTCGTATAGTAACAGTGCCAACTTATTTAAAGAAGAATGGTTTCCTTCTTCGCTGGTTGGTCTCCAGGCCTCTATTCCCATCTTTAATTCTGGCAACAAACAAGCAAAAGTAAGGATGGCACGCCTTGAACTTGAAAAAGCAGAAAACGATAAACGCTTTACTGAAATTACGCTTCAAAAGGATTATTTAACCGCTTCGGCCCAGATGGAAACCGCAAAAGAACAGTTTCTGAATACGCAGGAAAACCGCGATCTGGCAAAAAGCATTTTAGATAAAACACAAATAAAATTTAATAACGGAATGGTTAGCAGTGCCGAATTATCGCAACAGGAAACCCAGTACATCAGCACCTGGCAGCAGCTGGTTTCCTCAACAATGTCATTGCTTCAAGCCGATATCAACCTAAAAAAAGCTGCCGGAGCTTTATAACGTAAAAAACGAAAAATACATACCATGAAAAAGATTCTATTCTTAGCAACAGCAGCACTAATCTTATCGGCGTGCGGAAATACAAATCCCACCGACGATGCTGGAAAACGAAAACAATTGCAGGAACTAAAACAGCAGGTTCACGCACTTGAACAACAAATTCATGCGTTGGAAACCGAGTTGGCCGACAATACTGAAGAGAAGTTGGTAAATGTAAAGACCACCATTTTGGAAGACCAGAAGTTCGAACACTTTATTGAAGTCACCGGTACCGTTGAAGCCGAACAAGATGTGGATGTTAGTCCTGAATCGGCAGGCGTAATTAAAGAAGTACTGGTTGTTGAAGGACAGAACGTGAGTAAAGGACAGGTTATGGCCAAGCTGAATACCGATTTACTTGAGCGTTCGATTGATGAATTACAGGTTCAGCTTGATTTAGCTGTTACCAATTACGAGCGTCAGAAAAATTTGTGGGACCAGAATATTGGTTCTGAAATGCAATTCCTGCAGGCCAAAAACAACAAAGAGAGCCTGGAGAAAAGGATTCAAAGTTTGAATACCCAAATTGAAATGTCGGAAGTTAAATCGCCGATTAACGGAGTGGTTGATGTGGTTTACCAAAAGAAAGGACACATTGGAAGTCCGCAGGTTCCGTTTGCCAAGGTAATTAACACCGGTAGCATTAAAATTTACGGCGATATTTCGGAGTCGTATATTACCAAAGTACACAAAGGCGACGAAGTTGAAATTCGTTTCCCGGCACTGGATAAAACAGTTAAAGCAACCATTAACCAGATCGGTAATACAATCGATCCGAACAACCGCACATTCCGTGTGCGTATCAACCTAAATAACAGCACCAACCAAATTAAACCGAACCTGATTTCGGTAATATCGTTGCGCGACTATGTTAACGAATCGGCCATCGTAGTTCCTTCGCTTTATATCAAAGAAGATTTTAAAGGACACTACACTTACATCTCGGAAAAAGCCGACGGAAAAGATGTAGCCAAAAAAGTTTATGTAACACCTGGAGTAACAAACAACAATATGACAGAGATTACTGATGGCCTGACTGCCGGAATGCATGTAATTTCTGAAGGTTACAACCAGGTTATTAACGGCACGGCGGTAAAGATCAATTAAAACACCTACCTAAAAATTCTTCAAAATGGAGAAAGAAACAGAAAAGAAAAAAAACGATATAACGCGTAAGTTTAAGCCAACTTATCTTGCGCTTAAGAATAAAACCACGGTGTATATTTTTACGGCACTTTTGGTTTTGTTCGGAATATTCTCGTACCAGCAAATGCCCCGCGAGGCAATGCCCGAGATTGTTGTTCCGTACATTTTTATTCAAACACTGTATCCCGGAAACTCGCCGGTTGATATCGAGAACCTGTGTACGCGCCCTATTGAAAAAGAGCTGAAAGGTTTGAAAGGCGTGAAAGAAATAACTTCGGCATCGTACCAGGATGTGAGTACCATTATTGTTGAGTTCAACACAAATATTACGATAAAGCAGGCACTCCAGGATACCAAAGACCGTGTTGACCAGGCAAAATCCGAACTTCCGAGCGACTTGCCAAGCGATCCGTATGTAACCGATTTCGACCTTTCGGAATACCCGATTATGAACGTAAACGTATCGGGCGAATACAACATGCGCGACCTGAAAAAGTATGCTGAAATAATGCAGGACGAGTTTGAAGGTTATAAAGAAATCTCGGAAGCCAGCATTCGTGGTATCGAAGAACGCGAGATCCAGATTAATGTAGATCCGTATAAACTCGACGCGGTAGGATTGACATTTGAGGACGTTGCGTTTGCCATTCAGTTGGAAAACATTAGCATGGGAGCCGGTCAGTTTACTGCCGACCAAACCCGAAGGACGATTCGTACCGATGCCAATTACACCAGCATCGATCAGATTGCAAATACAATTATTAAGGTAAACAGCGGCAAACCCGTTTATATCCGCGATATTGCAAACGTTGTTGACGGTTATAAAGAACAGGCAACTATTGCCCGTCTGAATGACCAGCCGGTAATTACCTTGTCGGTTACCAAAAAATCGGGCGAGAATATTCTGGCAGCATCGCAAAATGTGATTAACGGAATCGACCAGTTAAAAGCACGCGGCCAAATACCACAAGATCTTGAAGTGGTTGTTACCGACGATATGACGCACTACATTGAAGATACCATTTCGAACCTCGAAAACAGTATTATTCTGGGGATGATTCTGGTAACTTTTGTGCTGTTCCTGTTCCTTGGTTTCCGCAACGCACTTTTTGCAGGTTTGGCCATTCCGCTTTCCATGTTCCTGTCGTTTGTAATCCTTCAGCAATCAGGAATTACGCTTAATTCAATGGTTTTGTACGGATTAATTCTTGCGCTTGGGATGTTGGTTGACAACGCCATTGTAGTGGTTGAAAATGTGTACCGACTTTACAGCGAAGGCCTGTCGTTGCTAAAAGCTACCAAACAGGGTGTTAGCGAAATTGCATTCCCGATTATTTCATCGACACTTACTACACTTGCAGCTTTCTTCCCGCTGTTGGCATGGGAAGGTCTTATTGGCGAGTTTATGAAAATTCTGCCGCAAACACTTATTGTAGTGCTGGCATCATCACTATTTGTTGCATTGGTAATCAACCCTGCATTTATCTCATCATTTATGCGTGTTGAAGACATCAACAAGAAAATAAATGCGAAGAAGATTTTAAAATATGTAGCCGTTTTTGCCGGAGTTTCAATCCTTTTTTATGTGGCTAAAATATATCTATTGGCAAACCTGCTGGCAACCATTGCCTTGCTTATGCTGTCAAACCTCTTTCTGTTGCGCCCTGTTGCCCGCTGGTTCCAGACTAAATTCCTGGTTTGGCTCGAGCACATGTACACCAAACAATTACGTCACGCATTAACAGGACCATGGCCATACATTTATTTTGGAGGTACATTCCTACTGCTGCTGTTTTCAGTTGGATTTTATTTCGGGAGCAATCCAAAAACCGTGTTCTTCCCCGAAACCGATCCAACAACGGTTTACGTAACAATGGAACTTCCACTCGGAACTTCAATCGAAAAAACCGATGAAGTTTCGCGCGAGGTAGAGCGAATTATAAAAGAAACCATTAAGCCGGTTGAACACATTGTGAAATCGGTTACTACTAACGTTGGTGTGGGTATGAGTGGCGGTATGTTCAGTAGCAACGAAGAAAGTCCGAATAAATCGCTTACATCGGTTTCATTTGTCGAATATAAATTACGCGATGGCATTAACACCTCAATTGTAATGCAGGATATTTCCAAAAACCTTGACGGTTTTGTTGGGGCAAAAATATTCGTTGACAAAGAAGACCAGGGACCTCCAACAGGCGATCCGGTAAGTATTGATGTGTCGGGTGACGAGTTTGACCAGTTGGTAAAAATCACCGACGATTTCCTTCGGATTATTGAAAATGATCATATTCCGGGGATTGATGAGTTGCAGCTGAATATTAACACCAACCAGCCCGAAATGCTTATTGAGGTTGATCGTGAGCAAGCTCGTTTATACGAACTGTCGACTCAACAAATAGCATTGGCATTCCGTAGTGCAATTTACGGTTACGAAGCCAGTCAGTTTAAAGATGGCGAGGATGAATACGATATTTTTGTGCGTCTCGATGAGAAATACCGTAACGATGTATCAACATTGATGAACCAGAAAATTCCGGTTAACGGAAGCAAAATCCCGATTTCATCGGTAGCATCATTTAAATACCAGACTTCGTACGATAAAATCAGCCGTGTAGATCATAAACGTGTAATTAGTATTACATCGGGTGTGGTTGATGGCTACAATGCCAACGAAATTAATACGCGTATTGCACAGCTTCTTGAAGATTACAATATGCCTGAGGGTTACACTTACGAGTTTTCGGGTGAGCAGCAGGAGCAGGCTGAAAGTATGCAGTTCTTGGTGTATGCGTTACTAATTGCCATTGCCATGATTATGATTATTATGGTTACGCAGTTTAATTCCTTTATTCGTCCGGCGATTATTATTGCCACTGTAATTTTCAGTACCATTGGCGTTTTCCTTGGTTTGGGAATCTTTAAAATGGAATTTGTGGTGATTATGACGGGAATCGGAATTATCTCGCTGGCCGGTATTGTGGTAAACAACGGTATTGTACTGATCGACTACATCGATCTTACCCGTATGCGCAAACGTAAAGAACTGGGTTATTCCGAAAAGGCATTTTTACCAAAACAGGTTCAGATCGATGCACTTGTTGAAGCCGGAAAAACCCGTTTACGTCCGGTGTTGCTTACAGCTATAACAACAGTTTTAGGTTTGTTACCACTGGCAATCGGACTAAACTTCAACTTCTTTACACTGTATTCGCGCTTCGATCCGCAGATTACAATTGGTGGAGAGAGTGTAGCATTTTGGGGGCCAATGTCGTGGACTGTAATTTTCGGTCTTACCTTTGCCACCTTCTTAACCCTGCTTATTTCTCCGGTAATGTATATGATTACAATCCGGATAAATTATACAATTAAAAAGTGGACCGGTAATTTACCGGAAGACAATATGCCGGTTAAACCGGAAGTGTCAGAATAACCAATTCTGATAAAAGAAAACGGGTAGCCAATTTGACTACCCGTTTTTTTATATCCTATTTTCAAAAATTACCTATACCAGCGAGTCTCCCTTTTTAATCCTCACGTCGGTAACAAACTTTTTAATCTGGTCCTCATCCTCGCGTCGGCAGATCATCAAAGTATCGTTCGATTCGGCAATAATGAAACCATCGAGACCATGAATTACTGCTACTTTTTCTTTCGATAATTCGATGATACAATTTTCGGTGTCGTACAACAAAACATTATCGCCCGGAACAACATTGCCCACATCATCTTTTTCTTTATTCTCGTACAACGAACTCCAGGTTCCCAAATCGCTCCAGCCAAAATCGGCAGTCAGTACATACACGTTTTTTGCCTTCTCCATAATACCGTAGTCGATAGAAATAGCCTGACATTCCGAGTACGTTTTTCGGATAAACGGTTCCTCACTTGGCGTATTCATCTTTTTTCGGCCGTGCTCAAATTTTAGGGCAATTTCGGTGAGATGCTGCTGAAACGATTCCAGTATTGTTGAAAGCGATGAAATAAATATCCCTGAGTTCCAGTAAAACTCGCCGCTATCAATAAAAATCTTCGCCATTTCTTCGTTCGGCTTCTCCGTAAACGTTTTTACTTTATACAGGTTATCCAAATCGTGAAATTCCTTTTTTCGTTTTACCTGAATATATCCGTAGCCGGTTTCAGGGCGGCTCGGTTTAATCCCCAATGTTAACAAAGCTTCCCTTTCAGCAACAAACTCAAGTCCATTTTTTACCTGTTTATGAAACTCCTCTTCTTTTAAAATCAAATGATCGGATGGTGTTACAATAAGATTGGCCTCAGGGTGTGTTGCAGCAATTTTATTGGCCGCATAAGCCAGACACGGCGCAGTATTTCGGCGCAAAGGTTCCAGTAAAATCTGCTGGTCGTTTAAATCCGGCAACTGCGTTTTAACCAGTTCTTTGTATACTGCATTGGTAACCACCAGAAAATTTTCGGGAGGTACAATCCCTAAAAATCGTTCGTATGTTTGTTGAAGAAATGTTTTCCCGGTTCCTAAAATATCAAGAAATTGTTTCGGACGTGCTGTACGGCTAAGTGGCCAAAACCTACTTCCTACTCCACCTGCCATAATCACACAAAAATTGTTAGCCATCTGTCTGTGTTTTGTTCGTAATATTGATCCAAATTGAGTTCCTAGCTTTGAAAATACGGAATTATTTTGTTATTGTTGTCTCAGCTGGATTCAAATTCACAAAAATTTTGATTCCCAGTATTAAGTTGTAATTTTAGCCGACAACATTAAGCAACGAAACTTTAAACAATGGGTTTTTTCTTTCATATTGGCCGTTATTTTTCGATGCTGAAACGCGTGTTTGCCCGGCCAGAGAAACACAAACTGTATTTCAGGCAATTGTTTCACGAGATCGATAACCTTGGGGTAAATTCGGTAGGTATCGTTATTATCATTTCCATATTTATTGGAGGAATTATGACGATCCAGTTTGCCTACAGTATGGCAAATCCTATTTATCCATCGGAGCTGGTAGGTTTGGGTACACGCGATACGCTGCTGCTCGAATTCTCGTCAACCATGCTGGCACTTATTATGGCCGGAAAAGTGGGATCGAATATCACCTCTGAAATAGGGACCATGCGGGTTACCGAACAGATCGATTCGCTGGAAATTATGGGGGTCAACTCGGCCAGTTTTCTTATTCTGCCCAAAATAATTGCGGTGGTATTTATTTTTCCGTTTCTGTATATCATCAGTGTATTTTTTGGTTTGCTTGGTGGTTTGGTAACCGGCCCCATTGCCGGTGTAATCACCATTCCTGAATACATTGAAGGAATTCAGTGGCTGTTTTACCCGTATTACATCACTTTCTCGATTATAAAATCGTTGTTTTTTGGATTTTTGGTAGCGTCGGTACCTGCGTATTTCGGTTACTACGTGCAGGGCGGTGCGCTTGAAGTGGGTAAAGCCAGTACAAAAGCCGTGGTTAACACCAACATCCTAATTCTGTTTTTCGACTTAATTTTAACCCGCCTGTTATTAACATGATTACACTTAAAAACATAATAAAGACCTTCGACGGAAATACGGTGCTGAAAGACATTTCAACCGTTTTTGAGCAGGGGAAAACCAACCTGATTATTGGCCGAAGCGGATCGGGAAAAACGGTTTTGCTAAAATCAACACTGGGCCTTTTTGAGGTTGACGGTGGCGAGATTTGGTACAACGACCGTAACTTCACCCAAATGAATGAAAAAGAACGCAAACTGCTGCGTCGCGAAGTAGGCATGGTGTTTCAGGGTGGCGCTTTATTTGATAGTATTTCGGTGGAAGACAATGTTCGTTTTCCGCTCGAAATGTTTACAGAAATGAGTTCGGCCGAAAAACAAAAGCGTGTTGATTTTTGCCTCGATCATGTGAACATCGAAAAACATGCGTTTAAACTTTCGCCCAGCGAAATTAGTGGTGGAATGCAAAAACGTGTGGCCATTGCCCGCGCCATTGCGTTAAATCCGAAATACTTGTTTTGCGACGAACCCAACTCGGGCCTCGATCCTGAAACCGCTACGGTAATCGATAAACTAATTCAGAACCTGACCAAAGAGTTCGAGATGACCACCATTATCAATACCCACGATATGAATTCTGTAATTGAAATTGGTGAATCGGTGTTGTTTATTTCGCAAGGTGAAAAGGAATGGGAAGGTACCAAACATGAGATTTTAAATTCGGGTAATCAAAAACTGGAAGACTTTATTTTTGCCAATAAACTTTATGCGCAAATGAAAAAGGGGCAGTAAAACTTCAAATTAATTCATCCTTATTTCATAAACCATTAAAAGTTTAAATTCCCGAAGAATTTAAACTTATTCTACCTTTACTTCAAACTTCGGAACCAGAACTTCGGTTTTCTGACTTCCGACTTCAAACTTTTTAGCATGAACTACGAATGCCTTATTTGCCAGGTTAAAGGGCTGCAAAAACGTATGGATAAATATGAAATTGCAGAGGAAAAACGAAATACAATTGTTAGTCAGGCCATTTCCCGCATTGCCGGAATCGATCTTGATAACAGTTATTCACCTGAAATTACCCGCAATATTTTAAAAGAACTGGAGAAAGAATCGGAAGTAAAAGATCCGTATGCCGCTGAAAAAAAAGAAAGTAATCAGGCACTCTTAAGTCGTTACAGTGAGTTTAAGAAAAAAGTGGAAGAGTCGGACGATAAATTTGATACGGCGCTGCGTTACGCCATTGCCGGAAACATCATCGACTTTGGACCAACGCACCGTTTTGATGTAGATGAAACAATCGAGCAGGTATTTGAAACCCAATTTGCCATCGACAACTCAAATGCCTTAAAAACAGCAATTATAAAGGCCAAAAGCATTTTATATCTGTGCGACAATTCTGGCGAAATTGTAATGGACAAACTTTTTCTGGAAACCATTGACCACCCAAATGTAACTGTTGCGGTTCGCGATCAACCAATTTTGAATGACGCCACTTTAAATGAAGCCACAGAAGTAGGTTTACACAAAGTCGCCAGGTTAATTACAAACGGCGACGATGCCCCTTCCACACTACTCCACCGTGTTAGCAAAGAGTTTCTTGAAATCTACAATTCAGCCGACCTGATTATTTCAAAAGGCATGGGCAATTTCGAAGGCTTGATGGACGAAAACGATCCACGCCTGTTCTACCTGCTAATGATAAAATGCCCTGTTATCGGACTAAAAGTTGGTGCCGAAAAAGGGGACTTTGTGGTAAAACGGAGTAAAAGCTAAACGCAAAGACTCAAAGCCCAAAAGTCTTGAAACACAAGAAAAACATAGGACACAATAGATTATTTTGCAACCTAAGCTTTAGTTGACACGCAAATTGTTCTATTGTGAAATTGTAATACTAAAACTGCGACTGAAAGCTGCAAACTCTCTTCCCTCTTCTGCAATCAAAAATCGTTAATCATCATTCGAAATTCAATTTTGTGCCTTCGTGTTTTATTAATCTACTTTTTAGGATCCAAAGTAACTACCGGTATAATCATCTCCTCCATTGAAATACCACCGTGTTGGAAAGTATCTTTGTAATAATTAGCGTAATAATTGTAGTTATTCGGATAAGCGAAAAAGTCGGTTCCCTGCGCAAAAGCATAACTGGTGCTTACATTTCGCGACGGTAAATAAATGCTTCGCGGATCGCGAATCTCAAATACATTCTTCGATTTAAAATTCAGGTTTTTACCCAGTTTGTAACGCAAATTGGTGTTGGTCTCTCGGTCGCCAATAATTTTAACCGGGTTATCAACCCTAATTGCACCGTGATCGGTAGTAATTATTACCCGAACATCTTCTTCGGCCAACGCCTTCAGCAGCTCCAGTAACGACGAGTTTTTAAACCAACTTAACGTTAACGAACGGTAAGCTTTTTCGTTGTTCGCCAGTTCGCGAATCATATCCATTTCGGTGCGTGCATGCGAAATCATATCCACAAAATTCACCACCATTACCGAAAGGTCGCTTTTTAGAATATAATTCAGATTATCGGTTACCCAGCGCTCTTTTTTGGCACCCGATCCCTTTTCAAAATACAGGCTTTCTTTGCGGGCAAAACGACTTAATTGTTTTCGCAATAACTCCTCTTCGTTTCTGTTTTTATGACCTTCATTATCATCGTCGAGCCACAATTGCGGATGCACCTTTTCAATCTCCGAAGGCATTAAACCGGCAAACATTGCATTACGGGCGTACATGGTTGCAGTGGGCAAAATTCCACAATACAACTCTTCCGTTACGGTGCGGTAATAAGCATTAATCTCGGGACTTAAAATCCGCCACTGGTCGTATCGAAGATTATCGACAACCAACACCAGGGTTTTTTTCCCGTCGTTCAGGTGAGGAAATACACGGTGTTTAAAAATATCGGGCGACAACATCGGGCGGTCTTCAAAATCGGCAGTAAACCAATCTTGGTAGTTCTCTTTTACAAAACGAAAGAAAGCTTTGTTAGCCTCTTCTTTTTGCATGGTAAGAATCTGGTCCATGGCCGAATCTTCCGACTCGCTGAGTTCCAGTTCCCAATACACCAGCTGCCGGTAAATATCTTTCCACTCGTCAAAAGTTAATCGGTCGTTTAATCTCATACCGATTTGTGCAAACTGCATCTGGTATTTCGATGTGGTTTGCTCGGTAACCAGTCGTTTCTGATCGATATTCTTTTTTAGCGTAAGTAATATTTGTTTCGGATTAACCGGTTTTATCAGGTAGTCGGCAATTTTAGCACCAACTGCCTCATCCATAATATTTTCCTCTTCGCTTTTGGTGATCATCACCACCGGTACATTGGGCGAAACATCTTTTATTTTTGTCAATGTTTCCAAACCGGTTAAACCGGGCATATTTTCATCAAGAAAAATAATATCGTAGTAGCCGGCTTCCACCTTTTCAATGGCATCGAGGCCATTGGTAGCAGTTTCAACTTCGTAACCTTTTTCCTGTAAAAATATAATGTGTGCGCGCAACAGATCGATTTCGTCGTCTGTCCACAGTATTTTTGGTTTGTTCATTTGCAATTCTTTTTTGTTTTCTGATTCTGCTCTCTACTCTTCCCAATAATCCTTACTAGTTAAATATAAGAACAAAAAAGATGCCGTTAAAGTATGCACTTAACAAACTTTAAGAGTTCTGTTTTATGTTGCGAATGCAGAAAAGTGAGAAATTAAACTGATGCCTGTTAAACCACGAACCTGTTATTTATTGAGGTATACCGCTTTATAAAAATCCATGTACTCGGTAATGTTCTTCTCCTGAAGGAAAATATCAAAATTCTCATCGGAGATCAGGAAGTTACGATATTGTGCGGTTCCGAGCGGAGTAAAAAGATCGCGGTTACTTACAACAACACTAAAATACTGACGAGCCGTTTCCGGATCAGGAATTCCGTTAACAATAATCAGATGTCGCACTCCATCAAGCTCTTGTTCAGTGATAGTAAATCCTGAATTGGCGAAGTTCGACTGGTTGTATTGCTGAATACCGTTAATAAATGAAGTCTTGTCAATTCCGGTTGCTGGTACAACAAAAACAATACGGTGCGCCCCGGAAATCTCCTGGTTATACGGTCCGTCAACAGAAACGGCAACTTCAGGTTCAGTAACCGGTACTGCTGTTGTTGTTTCGCTTGTGGTGGCTTGTTGCGTTTGCGTACTTGTTTCCCCCTCTGAACTGCTTGATGTACTTGAAGCTCTTCGTTGAATGTAGTTACTACGGAAGAACGTGATGTATTCATCCACTTTATTCTCGTCGAGTAAAGTTTGCAGGTTCACATCCGTAATGAGGAAGTTGCGGTAAGTCGATTGCCCAAGCGGCTCAAACAAACTACGCGTGGTAATTGCCCTGCGGAAATACGACATCGATTCGTTTAATGCAGGAATTCCATGCACAACCAGTAACTGGTAGTCGCCCACTTCTTTTAACTGCAGTGCCAGGTTCCATGATCTGAACTGGTCGCGGTTAAAGTCGGCAAATCCGCGCAATAACGGACGCAACGACAATCCTTTGTCTTTCACCGCAATTACAAAATTCTGAGTGGTATCAACTTCTGTATCATAAAGTCCTCCGGCGCCTGTTTTAACCGTAACAAAAGTACCACGTTCGTTTAACGCGTTTGCTTCTGCTTCTGCGCGTGCCATCAACTCTTCAGGTGAAATATCCATTTCGTCGTCGGAGAAGTTTGAGCGGATAAAACGGCTGTAATTTTTCACAAAGAACTTCATGTAATCGGCTGTCGAGCGCTCTTCCATAATCGCCCGGTAGTTGGTCGACGAAATCACAAAGTTCATGTAATCGATTCCCTGTAAAGTTTTAAACACCGAAGCTCTTCGAATAATCGCACCATGATAAATCAGTGCATTTTCTTTATTTGTCATTGCACGCACCAAAACAAAGGCCAGCTTATCATCGAGGTATTCGGTTTCAATATCGAAATCAATTTTTGTGTAGTGATCAATGTTGTAATTGGCAATGTCAAACTTCAAACGATTCAGATCAATATTATCTTCTTCGTCGCGCGGATAGGCAATTACAAAATAATGCAACAAGTCTTCGTCGTAACTGAATTTGCCTCCAAACTCATCATCGGCCAGGAAGTTTTCAGGTAGCAATTCTTCGTTCTGAATCTCTTCGCTGATGTACCCCATCTCAACAAGTTTCTGGTAGTCGGTTAAAGTACTGTCCTGAATAAGAGTAAGAATTTCGTTTGCCAGCGGCGATGGTTCTTTTGCCGGGTATTCTGCCAGATAACCTTTTAGCAGCGCTTCAAAATTATGGACATCGGTTAAAACACCGTCGGCAACCATTTCCATAAAATCAATTTTCGGAAGGATCACACTGTCCGGTTCCATCCTCTTCATTTGTCCGGTAAGCGAAAGCACATTCTGGTATCTTCCCAGTTTGTAATTTCTGAATGTCTCCTGGTACAAACGGTTCATGCTGTCCGTTTTGGCCGCCATTTCAACAAAGAAATTCGGATTTTGCAGGAATTGTGCAAACTTGCTTTTCGGATAATCTGAGATTATGAGGTTGCGGTAATAATTTGATTTTGTCGGGTCGCCCATTAATTCATACAAGTCGTACAAATCAAAATAAGCCGACAAGAGGTAAATATTGTTCGGATAACGTTTTATCAGTTCTTCAAAAGCCTCAGCCGAACGCGGGTAATCTTCAAATTCCGACTTGAATATTTTTCCGGCATTGTACAAGGCATCACGGATATGGTCGTGTGAAACCGTCATCAGCGAATCGGTCAATGGCAAATCCTGTGTATAAAATTCCTTTTTCAGTGGATCTTCCACACGCTGTTCCTCGGGCTCAGCTTCAGCAAATTCGTCGCCTTCTTCTACTGATATGGTATTCTTATTCGATCGTCGCCAATCGTCCTCCAACGTTCGTCGTCCCCACTGTTGCTGGAAAGTTACCCGCCCGTACGAAACGGTTTGCGGATTATAGAAATACCAACCACCGCCACTGGAATTACCCATTCCCATGCGATAACGATTTGAACGGTAATAGCCCTGACTTTGAGCTCCCTGCATCGCCACGTTTTCCATGTTTCGTTGGCGTTCCTGTTCTTCCTTCATCAAACGTGCAATCAACGCTTCACGTTCGGCTTCAGGCATTTGGGCCACTTTTTGCAAACTATCCTGGCGTTCAACAACAAGAATATTGTCGATCAGGCTGGTTAAACTTTTATATCGTTCCGACACATTTTCGTAATTCGGATATGTTTCGTCGATGATAATCATTGCGCTATCATAGTATGATTGAGAACCACGGTAATTCAGGTCCTCGAAATAAATATCGGCCAAAGTAATTGCCGACAACGCACGCTGATATTGATTTTTAAAACTGGTAGCAACAGACTGTTTGTAATTATCTTTCGCAACATCGCGGTTACCTTCACGGAAAAAGATATTTCCCAATGCATAATAGATCTGATCCTGAAAATCGACATTCTTTTTATCGCGCAGCATTTTATTCAACTGCTTTTTCAGATCTTCCGTATTTCCTTCTCCCGAAAAAACACCTGCTGCGTTAATCATCGCGTTAAAAGCCATGGTGTAATCCGGATTCATTTTGCTTACAGCCTTAAATGCAGCCGATGCAGCCTCGCCCTGTCCAAGCTCCTGGTACAACTGAGCCACTATGTATTGCAATCGCGCTTTATCCTTTTTCCAGAATGTCTTTTTAATGGCGATGTCGAGCATACGAATTGCGTTGTCGTACTCCAATTGTTTCATATGATAGTACGCCGTTGCAACAGCAAAATCACGCTCCAAACTTTTGGGGAAATCATCGTATGCCTGAATGGCCTGAATAACTTCGTTAGCTTCAATATAACGCTCCAGTTCGGTGTAGGCACGAATTAGCCAAACCTGCGCTTCATCGGCAGTTTCCTGATCTGGATATTTACGTACCACATACGAGAAATTATCGATAGCAGCAAAATAGTTATGCTGGTAGAAATAGGCTTTCCCCATCAACAAATAGCTGTCATCAATCCATTTATTAAATTCTTCCTGGCTGGCAAATTCCTGGTATTTACGCGAACCACCACCTTTTTTTCGTTTTGGTTTTTTGGTAATGGAATGAATCTCGACGAGTTTCGAACATTTTACAACCGCATAATCCATATCCGATTTTACCAAACGAACCGTTGACGGATCACTTTCTTTATAGATGGGTAAAATTCGGGTAAAGTCGTCTTCAATACGTTCTTCAACCGTTGCAACACCCTCTTTTACTGCCTCGTTGGCATTAAAATAAATATTGTAACGCGAAGTAACATTATGGAAAGTTCGTGATGCTCGGGTATTTTTTTCAGTAGAACAGCCGGCAAAAATCGAAACCAATAAGAATAGAAATATGGTATGTAAAAATCGTTTCTTCAAGCAGTTTTTTGTTAACTCATTGAATAAACTCAGGAATTACAAGATTATTGCCTGCAGAACCTGAATTGTTGCATTTTGTAAACGCTGCAAAAATAAGAAAAAATGCATGTGCAGCAGAATTAATTATCCGGAGGCAGAAATAAAGCATTTTTTAGGGAAAATGGTCCTGAAAAAAGGAGCCTGTATATTCGTTTTTGTTTCATCATCCTGAACTTGTTTCAGGATCTTCAAGCAAACTGAAACCGAATTTAACAGATTCTGAAATGAATTCAGAATGACGTTCTAACTAACTTTTTATACAGCCTCCTTTTTGGGTTTATTTTCTGGAAATTTTCACCTTTTTGGTTGGTGCCATTTGGATGTTGCGCACATGAACACGGTGTTTCACTTTATCAGCCACATCGGCAAAGGCCATTCCGGTAATGGTATCGCCGTTGGCAGCTACCGGTGTTCCTTCGTCGCCACCTTCTCGAATACTTTGAACGATTGGAATTTGCCCCAACAACGGCAAGCCCATTTTATCGGCCAGTTTTTTACCACCTTCTTTTCCAAAAATGTAGTACTTGTTCTCGGGCAGTTCAGCCGGTGTAAACCAGGCCATATTTTCCACTAATCCAAGCACAGGAACATCAACCGATTTACTCTGGAACATGCTGGTTCCGCGCACCACATCGGCCAAAGCCACATCTTGCGGAGTAGTTACAATTACGGCACCTGTTACCGGAACACTTTGTACCAAAGTCAGGTGAATATCGCTGGTACCCGGAGGCAGGTCGATCAGTAAATAATCCAGCTCACCCCAGTTCCCTTCCGAAATCAACTGCTTTAATGCATTCGATGCCATTGGACCGCGCCAGATTATGGCACTGTCGGGATCAACAAAAAAGCCCACCGACAGAAATTTCACTCCGTACTTTTCCAGCGGGTTGATCATTTCTCTATCGTCGATCTTTACACCTGCCGGACGTTCGCCTTCAACACCAAACATTTTTGGAATTGACGGGCCAAAGATATCGGCATCCAGCAAGCCAACCTTTGCACCACTATTTGCCAGTGCAACAGCGGTATTTACGGCAACAGTTGATTTACCAACTCCACCTTTACCCGATGCAATGGCCACGATGTTTTTAACGTTAGGCAAAACCGGACGTTCCATATCGTGAATAAATTTCACGGCAATGTTGTCTTCGATTTCAACCTGTTCGCCTACATATTTTTTGATGGCCGCTTCGCAAGCCAGAACAAGGGTTTCAATATTCGGATCGTTGCTTTTCTGGAAAACCAGCGAAAAACTGATTCGCTGTCCGGCAATGCGGATTTCCTGTGGCATTTCGAGTTGCACCACATCTTCTTCGCTTCCCGGATATTTTACGGTGCGCAAGGCATCGGTAACATCTTTGGGAACAATTAATTTTCTTGGTATATCTGCCATTTTAAGATTTTGACTGTTTTGAATAACTTTTGAAGTTGCAAATTTAATAATTGCAATTAGATGAACAGTTTAAAGACGGAAATGTTTTGATTATTATTTTGATCTTTTGTTCGTTTAAATTTATTCTCCGTGATGGGAATGTTTCGTACCTACGGCACTTATTTATTTTCTCATTTCCCGTGCTACCGTGGTTTCGTCCCTACGGGATTGGAATCTGGAGAGTTGCTCCTTTACAATTCCGTCATCGGATCCCAGAATTTTTCTTTGAAATCGAGGATTTTGTCGCCATCAAGTTTTAATCCTTCCGCTTCTAGCAGTTCCTGCATGGCATTTGGATTATCGAAATGATGTTTCCCGGTTAGCAGCCCATTGCGGTTTACTACCCGGTGTGCCGGCACGTATTCGTCGTGCGAGTGACAGGCATTCATTGCCCACCCAACCATTCGTGCAGCTCCCGGCGAACCAAGACTGGCAGCGATAGCACCATACGATGTCACGCGTCCCGGCGGGATTTGTTTTACAACTTCGTAAACCTGGTTAAAAAAATCACTCACGATTGGAATATTTGAATTTTAGTCTTTGCCAACTGCGACTGAATACTGCCTACTATATCCTTATAAATCTCGTGCACTACGCCCAAAACTCCGGTATTCGTCGCGTTCAATATCAATTTCTGGCTCGATGTATTCGCCGTCGTGTGGAATAAATGCCAGGTATTTACTTGGTATTCCGCGGTCGAGCCACTGTTTTTCGTAAAAGGTGCGAATTTTTAAGACTTCGGTCAGTCCTTCCCATTCGTACAAATTATCGGTTTCGGCCAATATTTCGAATTGATTCAGTTTCGCCATTTCCAGCGTGTAATTGTACTGAAAATTACTGTCGGTTTTTAAATGCACCACTCCGCCGGGTTTCAGAAAAGTCCGGTATTTATTCAGAAAAGTTGTCGATGTTAAACGTTTCCGGGCCTTCCGCATCTGCGGATCAGGGAAAGTCAACCAGATCTCATCCACCTCGTCTTTATCAAAAAACTGCGGAATCAATTCGATGTTAGTACGCAAAAATCCCACATTGTTCATTTCGCGCTGAAAGGCCAGTTTGGCACCTTTCCACAACCGCGCTCCTTTAATGTCGACACCAATATAATTGATGTTTGGATTTAATGCGGCCAACTCAACGGTATATTCACCCTTTCCACACCCCAATTCTAAAATTATTGGTTGATCGTTTTTAAAAAATTCAGCCGACCATTTTCCTTTTAAATGAAAATCGTCGTGACCAACCTTATGAAACGGCGCCTGAACAACATGTTCGAAGCCTTGCATTTCATCAAACTTTTTCAGCTTTCCTTTTCCCACCTCTAAAAAATAAACTGTTGATATTTATAAAATTACGTGATATTCTATTTGACTTTTTCCACACGCACCCCCACGTCGGAAATTCCTTTTAGTTCATCGTTTCGCATGCCTTGCTGCAAACTTATTGTGTAATCGCCCGAGTTAGGAAAAAACACATTGCGCCGGTAAATTGCCTCCCGGGTTTTTAATCCGCCAAAACCTTCGCCCAGCCATTTCCCCGATGGATCGGCCAGCACCATCTCGAAGGTGTCTTTAATCGTTTCGCCACCGGGTTGTTCAATGGTAACAAACAGCCAAAGGTTACTGTAGCGGTAATCTACCGTGTTTCGAACATTGATAAAAAGGTTATTATTTTGAAGTGTATCGGTAACCGGCACATTAAATACCACCACCGAATCCTTATTCCAAACGTCTTTGTTAATGGGTTTATATCGATCGAAAACACTGTGCGAATCACATGCTGCCATTACCACCACAATTCCCGCAAAAAGTATACTCTGAAAAAAACGATTCATTCTACTCAACTATTATTCCTCAAAAGATCACTAAATCAAACGCAGTAAAACGTAAGTTGTTTTATTTAATCACGGTTTTGGTTACGATTTTGATTGGATCGCCTGTTTTGGCTGCCCCCGCGGTTTTGATTCGATCCACGATTTTGGCCCCGTTCCTGGTTATTGTTTTGTTTGCGGTCTTGATTTTGCCCCTGTGCTTTTGGCTGATTTTGATTTCGGCCCCGATTTGGATTACGACGATTGCTACGTTTTTTCGTCCGGCTACTTTTCTTTGCCCGATCAAATCGATCCAAATCTTCCTGTCCCACCACATTGTGGAAGGTATCGTTCTTTTGTGTTCCGGCATCGTATTTTTCAATCACCAGTTTTTCCGGTTTTTTGCCGTTACGATTTAAACGCAACACCTCTTTCACCCTTTTTACAGGAACCGCAACCAGTGTTCCGGGACCTTCGCCGCGTGGTGCGTACCAGTAAATTCCACCAAAAATATCGGCTTTCAGGAATGAGTAGGTCATGTGTTCCGTTTCGAGCGGAATATGATTTGGCGGGAAATCTCTTTGTGCATCAATGTATGCATCCACCTCGAAATTAAGGCAGCATTTTAATTTACCACATTGCCCGGCCAGTTTTTGCGGATTCAGCGAAATCTCCTGATGACGTGCCGCATTGGTGGTTACCGACACAAAATTGCTCATCCACGTTGAACAGCAAAGTGTTCGTCCGCAAGGACCTATTCCGCCAATTCGACCGGCTTCCTGGCGTGCACCAATCTGTTTCATTTCGATGCGGATGCGGAAAGTTTCGGCCAGTACTTTAATCAGTTGGCGAAAATCAACTCGTCCGTCGGCGATGTAATAGAAAATGGCTTTGGTTTTATCGCCCTGAAATTCCACATCTCCAATTTTCATATCCAATCCCAGATCCTTTACAATCTGCCGCGACTTGATCATGGTTTCGTGTTCAAGCGAAATAGCTTCTTTCCACTTGTCGATGTCAACCGGTTTGGCGTGGCGGTACACTTTACGGTACTCGCCGTTGTTCAGGGTTACTTTGTGGCGTTTCATTTGCTCAAACACCAACTCCCCTTTTAACGAAATAATACCAATGTCGTGACCAGGATTTCCTTCAACGGCCACCAATTCGCCAACTTTAAGTTTTAGATTATTTACGTTTTTATAGTAGTCTTTTCGGGTATTTTTAAAACGCACCTCAACAATGTCTTCGCCTTTGTAAGCAGGCTGCACATCGCCAAGCCAATCGGTAACCTGCAGTTTCCCGCAGTTACCAACCTTCGTTTGACAAACTCCTCTATCTGTGGTATTTACTTCTTTCATTTTTTAGGCTTAAGTCCCCGGCTTTCAAACTTTCTCCAAAAGCCCGATTTATCCGGCAATGCCAAGATAACTAAATAACTCACAAAAGTAATGATTAATAGCAATTTGATAGCTAGTGGCTTGGTTTTTAAAATGAATCTAAAAAGGGAAGCAGAACGATGTAAGAACTACCGTTTTATCAAGCGCACCATGCGCAAACCGGTATCCATAAAAACAATACGCGGATTTCCGTTCATTGAGATGTGTTTTATCGCCAGCTCAAATTCATCGGCAAAAGCCACAATATTGCGTTCGTTAATAAAAGGCGCGAACTTTTTGCCCCAGTCTTTTTCGGCGCGGTTCATATACACAATTTCGCTGCGTTTCATGTTCGACACAAAATACTCGCGCACCAACCGCAGGGCAGCTGCAAAAAAGGCTTTTTGTTTATCGCGGCCAATTTTTGCCATTTCATCGGCCCAGTCGATCATATCTTTTACTTGCCGGGCGTAGGCAAAACGCATCATTTCCTGAAATTTCTGGAAATAAAACTGCTCATCTTCCGACGGCGATAAATAGCTGAGCGCTTTCAGGTAACTCCCCGAAGCCAGGTGAACCGCATCCGGAATGATCTCCGGATCAACACCCTCTATTTTCAGCAAAGCATTTTGTATAGATTGGTTGTCGACAAACGGAAACTTTACCAATTGCGCCCGCGAACGAATGGTTCCGATCACACCTTCCTCGTTTTCGGTAACCAGAATAAAAAGTGTTTTGCTGGGCGGCTCCTCAATCATTTTCAAGAGCTTGTTCGAACAGGCGATGTTCATTTTTTCGGGCAACCAAATAATCATCACTTTAAACTCCGATTCAAACGATTTGAGGTTCAGTTTTCGCAAGATCGACTCACTTTCGCGTTCGTAAATTTCGCCTTGTGCATTTCCGGCATCGATATGGCTCAACCAGTCGCTCAGTTCAAAATACGGATTGGACAAAACCTTCTCGCGCCATAGCGGAAGAAAATCGTCGCTAACCGGTTTATTAAACTGTTTGGCATTAAAAATAGGGAACACAAAATGTAAATCGGGGTGCGCCATTTTTTGGTATTTATGGCACGACGGGCAGGTTCCGCACGAATCGGTTTCGCCTCGGTTTTTGCACGAAACATACTGTGCATAAGCCAAAGCCATGGCCAGCTTCCCGGTTCCCGACGGACCGGAAAATAATTGTGCGTGACTGATTCGTTGCTCCTGAACCGACCGGATTAGGCGGCTTTTTATATTGTCTTGTCCTACTACGTCTTTGAAAAACATAAGCCAAAAATAGTACTTAATTCTGAAAGTTGGCAATATGCAAAATACAGTTGGCAAAGTTTCGAGTCACTAGGTATTGTTACAACTGTTAAATTGTTCTATTGTAAAATTGTTGAAGTGCTAACTGCCACTGTAAACTGAGAACTTGCTACCCACTTCTGCAATCGAAAATCGTTAATCTACAATAGTTATTCAATCGAGTTTCGAGCTATGAGCCGTTAGCCACGAGCTTTTTCTACTTAGCGTGGCTTTGTGCCTTCTTTGTGCGACTTTGTGGTAAAAACTTTTAAACTCTAAGAACTAAACCACAATAGGCACATAGGAATCATTAGGTTTTGTTACAACTGTTAAATTGTAAAATTGTTGAAGTGCTAACTGCCACTGTAAACTGAGAACTTGCTACCCACTTCTGCAATCGAAAATCGTTAATCCGCAATCGATATTCAACGACTTATCATTCCCCACTCTAATATTCAACATTCACCCCTTCCAACATTCCGCTTTATCTTACCGCAACATTAAATTATGAAAGGCGTGAAAATTCCCCTGTTTTTTCGTGCTATTAATTTTTATCTTTGGTTGATTTTTTCAAAAAACATTAAAAATATAATATCATGCAAACTATTAGCAGCTACGATTTTAAAGGGAAAAGAGCCCTTATCCGCGTTGATTTTAACGTGCCTTTAAACGAAAACTTCGAGATTACCGACGATACACGTATGCGTGCCGCACTTCCAACAATTAAAAAAGTAATTGAAGGCGGTGGTTCACCAATTATCATGTCTCACCTTGGCCGTCCTAAAAGCGGACCGGAAGATAAATTCTCATTAAAACACCTGACCGGACACCTTTCGGAATTGCTGGGAGGCGCCACTGTAAAAATTGCACCTGATTGTATTGGAGCAGAAACAAAAGCGATGGCAGACGCCGTTCAGCCGGGAGAAGTTTTAGTGTTGGAAAACCTGCGTTTCCACAAGGAAGAAACCGGTGGTGATGAAGAATTCGCTAAGCAACTGGCCGAAAACGGCGATTGCTGGGTAATGGAAGCTTTTGGTACTGCTCACCGTGCGCACGCTTCAACAGCCGTTATTGCTAAATTCTTCCCGAACGATAAATTGTTTGGATACCTGGTAGACAGCGAAGTTGCCAGCCTTGATAAAGTAGTTGCCGATCCGCAACGTCCTTTAACAGCAATTATGGGTGGTGCTAAGGTTTCTACAAAAATTACAATCATCGAAAACATGTTGGGTAAAGTTGACAACCTGATTATTGGTGGTGGTATGATCTTTACTTTTGTTAAAGCGATGGGCGGAAACATTGGTTCGTCGTTGTGCGAAGATGATTATTTAGAACTGGCAAAGAAAATTATTGACCAGGCAAAGGAAAAAGGTGTGAACCTGGTAATTGCTTCAGATTGTGTTGCAGCTGATAAATTTGCCAACGATGCAAACATTGAAGTTTGTGCTGCCGGCGATATTAAAGACGGTTGGATGGGATTAGATGTTGGTCCTGATACTATTGAAACATTCAAAGAAGTAATTGGTAACTCAAAAACTGTACTTTGGAATGGTCCTGCAGGTGTTTTCGAAATGGAAAACTTTGCTGCCGGTACAAAAACAATTGGCGATGCTATTGTTGAAGCAACTAAAAGCGGTGCATTCTCGCTTGTTGGTGGTGGCGACTCAGTTGCTGCTGTTAACAAATTCGGTCTTGCCGACGGAGTTTCTTACATCTCAACAGCAGGTGGTGCATTGTTGGAATATTTAGAAGGAAAAGTTCTTCCTGGTATTGCAGCAGTTCGCGGCGAATAATAACCCTTCTCTCTTCCCTAAAAGGAGGAACTAATAAGAAGGATACAATATTTTCAAGAGCCTGGTTCGTTTACGGATCAGGCTTTTTTTATAAAATACAATCCTGAACATAACTTCCCATCCAATTGTTTCACTACAAACTTAAACAGGATAAAAATGAAAAGTAATGTTGGATCGATTGACAGGTTATTACGAATAATTGTTGGGCTGATAATCGCTATAATCGGTGTTATTTTCGATAGTTGGTGGGGATTGATTGGCATTGTTCCTTTGGCCACCGGGCTTTTTAAAGTCTGTCCCCTGTATTTTCCTTTAAACATTTCTACAACCGGTAAGGACAAATAAACGGAATAACGGTTTTGCCCGTTTTAGTTTAGTCTTCTATATCCAAATTAACAGCACACATTTCAAAACATGCTGAATTGAAAATTCTTGTCCGCATTTTTCTTATTGTATTTTATACGTAAAGCTGCCTAAAAACTATAATTTTGAATATATTTGAGGGCTTATCGCTAGGTTATTCCTGCTGATTTTATCAATTTTGAAAACTAATAAACTGTTATACTATGAATTCAATTAACCGCTGGCCGCTTCTGGCCATTTTTGCTTTGCTTTTTTCGGTAGCATGTACAACTAATGAAACCGACTCAAACCTCATGATACAGAAAGAATTAAACACCAACTGGACTTTCAACCAGGTTGGAGAGAATGAATGGTTGCCCGCAACGGTTCCCGGAACAGTTCACACCGATTTACTGGCCAACGAAAAAATTGAAGATCCTTTTTATCGTTTGAATGAACTGGATCAGCAATGGATCGACAAGGTTGACTGGGAATACAAAAGCACTTTCACGGCTGACAAATCAATCTTGAATCGCGATAAAGTTGTTCTTGATTTTGAAGGACTCGACACTTATGCCGATGTTTCGGTAAACGGAGAAAAAGTACTTTCGGCCGATAATATGTTTCGCGAGTGGCAGGTTGATGTAAAAGACCTGTTAAAAGAAGGCGACAACGAAATCCATATTGTTTTCCGTTCGCCAATTGTTGAAGGATTGAAAAAATACGATGCCAACGGATTTGTTTATCCGGGTGGAGAAAACGACCAGGCAGAACGTGGCGAAGTGGAAGACAACAAACGCGTGAGCATTTATATACGTAAAGCCGGTTATCATTTTGGTTGGGACTGGGGTCCGCGTTTGGTAACCAGCGGAATCTGGAAACCGGTTTACCTAAAAGCATGGGACGAAGCGACGATTGAAAACCTGCAAATCGTTCAGCACGAAGTTTCTGATGAAAAAGCAACATTTACTGCTGTTTTCGAAGTAGATGCGGTAAAAAAAGGAAACGCAACAATTTCGATTAATAACGACGGACAAGCACTGGCTTCTAGTCCGATTAGTTTAACTCCGGGCGTAAACAAATATTCGGTTGATTTTGAAATTGCCAACCCGCAACTTTGGTGGACCAACGGTTTGGGCGAAGCACATTTATACAATCTTTCAGGAGTTTTGGATGTAAAAGGCCGCACTGTTTCTGAAGATACACGCCTTGGTATTCGCACACTGGAGTTGGTTCGCGAAAAAGACAATGATGGTACTTCGTTCTATTTTAAATTAAACGGGCATCCGGTATTTATGAAAGGTGCCAACTACATCCCGAACGATATGTTCCTGCCACGCGTTACCGACGAAAACTACCGCAAGGTGGTTGAAAATGCCAAAAATGCAAACAACAATATGCTGCGTATTTGGGGTGGTGGTATCTACGAAAACGATATTTTCTACGATCTCTGCGATGAAAACGGAATTCTGATCTGGCAAGACTTTATGTTTGCCTGCGCCATGTTCCCGAATAATCCTGAGTTTCTTGAAAGCATTAAATACGAAGCGATTGACAATGTAAAACGCCTGCGCAATCACCCAAGTATTGCACTGTGGTGCGGAAACAACGAAATTCTTACTGCCTGGAACACCTGGGGCTGGAAACAAATTGCCGAAGAACAGGGCGACGATATACCTGAAAAAGTGTGGCAGGCTTATGTTGATATTTTCCATAAAACACTGCCTGATGTGGTTGATGAATACGATCCTTCGCGCAGTTACTGGGGATCAAGCCCATCATCGGGCATGGGCGTACAGGCCGACCTTGTAAATGGCGACGAACACTATTGGGGTGTTTGGTGGGGAAAAGAACCGTTCAGCACCTACGCAACTCACCTGGCGCGTTTTATGAGCGAATATGGATTCCAGAGTTTCCCTGAAATGGCTTCAGTACGAAAATATGCTGAACCGGAAGATTACGATATTTACTCGGAAGTGATGGAGTCGCACCAACGCTCTTCGATCGGTAACGGAACCATTGAATATTACATGCTTCAGGAATATAAAAAACCAAAAGATTTTGAATCATTCCTGTATGTAAACCATGTGTTACAAGCCGACGGTATTAAATTCGGATTGGAAGGACACAGACGCGCAATGCCTTTCTGTATGGGAAGTTTGTACTGGCAGATCAATGATGTTTGGCCGGTGGCTTCGTGGAGTTCAACCGATTACTACCAAAAATGGAAAGCACTGCAATACTACGTGAAAAAAGGATTTAGCCAGGTTTTGGTTAGCCCGTACGAAGAAGGAATTAAATTTAAAGTGGGTATCGTTAACGATCGTTTGGAGCCGATTAACGCTGAATTACGTATGCAAATGGTTGATTTCGACGGACAGGTAATTTGGGAAGAAGCTCACCTGGTTGATATTCCGGCGAATTCAAGCGATGATTATTTTGATGTAAACAAAAACGAGTGGCGTTACAAATACAGGAGAAATCTGAAAAACGTTGTATTTACAACCGAGTTAGTTGAAAATGGTAAAGTACTTTCGAAAAACAATTACTACTTCCTGCCATTTAAAAACCTGAGCGTTAAAGCTCCACAGGTTGAGTACGCCATTACAAAAGCAGATAACGGTTTTGATATTGTATTAAAAACCGACAAACTGGCTAAAAATCTGTTCCTGGAAATTGGCGACGAAGAAGGTTTCTTCTCAGATAACTACTTTGATCTGCTGCCAAACGAAAAGGTATCGATCAATTTAAAAACTGATATTTCGGAAGAAAAACTGAATGAAGTATTAAGCATCCGCACTTTGGATGATGCTTTTTAATCAATAATTATTGATAGTCATTCTGAGCGAAGTCGAAGAATCTTAACATACGAGATGTTTCGACTTCGCTCAACATGACTTTCCTTTTGTTGACATCCCGCTGTTTAAAACAAATCCACACCCTCATTCTTATTCAACTCCAATTTCCCCAACTTTAAGCTCAATATGAACTTATTTGTTGTACTCTTTTTTAGCATTCTGAATATTTTTATTGGCAAACCGGCCGAGAACACCGAAGTGTATCTTGAAAAGGGAGGCCAGCTGATCGCTTTTCAGGCTACGGGCGAAAAAGGAAAAGTGAGCTTTAAACACCTCAATGAAGGCAGCTACAAGTTACTTTTGATTTTTCCGCAACAGGAAGGAAAGTACATGAAGGAAAAGCCCAAACACGAAACCATGACCAAAGCCACTTACAATCCGAAAAACAAAACTTATTATTACCAGGGAACCGAAGGTTTTTTCTCCATAAAATTCATTGATATCTCAAGAATCAGAAGTGAAAATTTTTCAGCTATTTTCCGGGAGGAACGGGACGAAGAAGATAAATTTAATGCGATTGCGGAATTTGGAATTCACAATGCCGGTGGATCAATTGGTGTTTTTGTGGAGGCAATCACAGCCGCGCAATTCAAAAAAGCAGCAGATAAAATTGGTCAGGATATTTCAACACAATCCATTCGGGGGATAAAATAGCGTAAAAGCATTCAGCGGGTGAGTTTAATCTATGTTTTAAACTCACCCGCTGAATTTCATTATTTAAATAATTCCCAATTCTTTACCAACCTTGGTGAAGGCATCAACAGCCCTGTCAATTTCCTCGAAAGAGTGTGCTGCCGAAAGCTGAACCCGAATCCTTGCTTTTCCTCGAGGAACAACCGGGAAACAGAATCCGATAACATAAACGCCTTCTTTTAACAGTTTGTCGGCGAATTTTATAGCCAGTGGCTCGTCGTAAACCATTACCGGAACAATAGCGGTATCACCTTTTACCAGATCGAAACCGGCAGCTTCCATTTTCGTTCTGAAACGATCGGCATTTGCCATTGTTTTGGCTGGAAGGTCAGCTCCACCCGAAAGCATTTCGATAACCTTCATAGTTGCCCCAACTGTTGCCGGCGCCAAAGTATTCGAGAACAAATACGGACGCGAACGCTGACGCAGCATGTCGATAATTTCGCGACGGCCAGATGTACAACCGCCGTTTCCACCACCCATGGCTTTTCCGAAAGTCGTAGTTATAATATCTATTTCACCCAATAAATCGTAATGTTCAGCAGTACCACGACCTGTTTTTCCAATGTAACCAGTTGCGTGCGAATCATCAACCATTACCAGTGCATCGTATTTTTTTGCCAGCTTAACAATGTCAGGCAAGTTGGCAATATCGCCGTCCATCGAGAAAACACCATCAGTAACAATTAAACGGTATTTCGCGCCAGATGCATCTTTCAAACACTGCTCCAGCTCATCCATATTAGAGTGTTTGTAACGGAAACGCTGTGCTTTACACAAACGCACCCCATCGATAATCGAAGCGTGGTTCAACTCATCAGAAATAATAGCCGAATCGGCACCTAAAAGTGGCTCAAAAACTCCACCGTTGGCATCAAAACAGGCACAGTATAAAATCGTGTCTTCGGTTCCCAAAAACTCAGAAACCTTTTCTTCCAACTCTTTGTGGATAGATTGTGTTCCGCAAATAAAACGTACTGATGAAAGTCCGAATCCCCAATCATTCATAATATCCTGTGCAGCTTTAACCACCTCCGGATTATTGGCTAGTCCCAGGTAATTATTGGCGCAAAAATTCAGCACCGATTCTCCGGTCGACACCGCAATTTCAGAGCTTTGCGAAGTTGTAATAATCCGCTCGCTTTTATATAATCCCTGTTCTTTTAATTCTTCAAGGGTATTTCTCAGGTCGTTCTTAATTTTTCC
Organism: Draconibacterium sp. IB214405; assembly: GCF_033963885.1. Classification (NCBI taxonomy): domain Bacteria; kingdom Pseudomonadati; phylum Bacteroidota; class Bacteroidia; order Marinilabiliales; family Prolixibacteraceae; genus Draconibacterium; species Draconibacterium sp. IB214405. Next base: position 665,433 of record NZ_JAXBMA010000001.1, on the reverse strand, counting down.
GTACATGACATTAATTGTTAGTTTTTGTGTCACAAAGTAACAGAATACTGCAAAACAAAACATTGATAAAAGGCAGAATATGAAAGTGAACTGGCAATAGGCAAATTCTACATTGCTTTTTGCCTATCGCCTATTGATTATAAGTACAACAAACTGCCACTGAAAACTAAATTCTTATCTTTGCGCCAAAATAAAGAAAGAACAATGAGCGAAAGAAAAGTACGGGTACGATTTGCCCCGAGTCCAACCGGGCCGTTACATATGGGCGGCGTTCGGACAGCCTTATTTAATTACCTGTTTGCAAAAAAACACGGTGGCGAATTTATACTCCGAATTGAAGATACCGATCAAACCCGTTTTGTTCCGGGTGCCGAAGATTATATTATTGAAAGCCTGAATTGGTGCGGATTAACACCGGTTGAAGGTCCGGGAATTGCTGGCGATTTTGGCCCATATCGTCAGAGTGAAAGAAAAGAGCTGTATAAAAAATATGCCGATCAGTTGGTAGAAAGCGGTTGGGCATATTATGCTTTTGACACTCCTGAAGAGATCGATACCCTACGTAAAGATGCCGAAGCCAACAAAGAAACTTTCTCGTACGGAATTGGCACACGCGACAACCTGAATAACTCGCTCAACTTATCGGAAGAAGAAGTTCAGCAAAAAATAGCAGCAGGCGAAGCTTATGTAATTCGTTTTAAAATGCCTGCTGACACCGACGTTACAGAAGATGACCTGATTCGTGGCAACGTAACTTTTAACACCACAAAAAGTCTCGACGACAAGGTTCTTTTTAAATCGGACGGAATGCCAACTTACCACCTTGCCAATGTGGTTGACGATCATTTAATGGATATTTCGCACGTTATCCGTGGGGAAGAATGGTTGCCATCTATGCCGTTGCACGTTTTGTTATACAAAGCGTTGGGCTGGGAAAAAACAAAACCTCGTTTTGCACACCTACCACTGATTTTAAAACCGGTAGGGAAAGGCAAACTCAGCAAACGCGATGGCGACAAACTGGGATTCCCGGTATTTCCATTGTTGTGGACTGATCCACAAACAGGTGATGTTTCGCGCGGCTACCGTGAAGATGGTTATTTCCCTGAGGCGTTTATCAACCTGCTAGCACTTCTGGGCTGGAACCCGGGAACAGAACAGGAATTCTTCTCGTTGGAAGAACTAGGAGAAATCTTCAGTCTTGAGCGCGTGGTGAAATCGGGATCACGTTTTGATCCGGAAAAAGCCAAATGGTTCAACAAACATTATTTCCAACAGAAATCGGTTGAAGAGCTATCGGAGTTATTCAAACCGTTATTGGCTGGAAAAGGAGTGGAAGCTTCTGATGAAAAAGTAAATGCAGTAGTAGCCGAAATTAAAGAACGTTGCGAATTTGTTGCCGAGCTGTGGGACCAGAGTAGCTACTTTTTTGTGGCTCCAACAGAATACGACGAAAAAACAGTAAAAAAACGCTGGAAAGAAAATACTTCAGGCCAGTTAAGTGAAATCGCAACTATTTTTGAAACGGTTGAAAACTGGAAAGCTGATGCAATAAAAGAAGTTTTCTCTGCATATATGACTGAAAAAGAATGGGGATTTGGTGCGATTATGAATCCACTTCGTTTGGCGCTTGTTGGAGGAAACATGGGCCCTGATCTGTTTGTAATTTGCGAGCTGCTGGGTAAAGAAGAAAGTATTGCCCGTATAAAAACAGCGATCGAAAAGATATAAATGACACAACTATATACCATAAAAAAACCGGCCTTAATCAAGCCGGTTTTTTTGTAATCAGATTTTTCGTCGAATTACTTTTTCTTTTTCTTCATAAAAAAGAAAACTGCCGCTGCAATAACAACTACAGCCACAACAATAATGATTACTGTTGAGTTTCCTGAAGCTTGTTCCGCACCTGCCAATGGAACTTCTTCCAAATACGAACTGTCCTGAGCTCCCAAGTTGTCAATGTAAGTTCCCTGGTCTTGCGCCATAACTAACATTGTTGGTAAACTCAAAATGAACACTCCGATCATTGCAATTACTTTTTTCATCTCACTTAATTTTAAATATTTGTATTATTTATTTAATTTCTCTCTTACTTTCTTCAATAGCGGTGCCGCATTTTTATAGCGCGGATTCACTGCGATCAACTTGTTTAAAACAGCATAACTTTCTTCAAACTTCCCCTGATCAAAGAATTTTTGCGCCTCGAGCAAATACAACGGCTCATAATAAGGATGTATTGCCCTGCCTTTATCCAATAATTGGTCGAGCTCAGCATACTTGCGTTGTGCCAGTTTCAAATTCGCCAAATTTACAAACATCCAAACATTATTAGGATCGGCTTCCAATTCCTTTTTTAATAATGTTTCGGCTTCATCCCATTTTAGGTGTTTCAACAAGTCGATCCCTTTATAATCATCTTTCGACTGCCTTTCCAACAACACTACCAACGGATTACCCTTGTGATAGAATGTTTTAACAATTCGTGTCGATTGCCAGGTATCGTTCTTTAGCAAATACGGATGAATATAATTCACTCCAAACAGTGCATAATCCCAATCTGCTGAACTACGCTCGAGGTAACGCGTATATTGGAAATCGATATTTGGTATTTTTTCGAAATAATTAGGCAACTGGCAATTCATGGCAACTCTTGCTTCTTGCTCTCCAATTTCGGAGATTAAATAATCAGTCGCCTCCTTCATCCCATGGAAATAATAATCGTACTCATAATTACTCCATGCAGCTTTATTCCCGCCCGAAATAATGTTGAAATAAATATAATCTGCCGGAAAAGTTTTCGCCTGGTGTTGAAACGGTAACAGCATCAATACAAAAAATAGTGCTACAGCCTGAATTTTAACGTTCTTACTAATATTAAATTTTAGAAACTGAAAAAGCCCGCTTACCGCTAAAACAACCAACACCGGGATAACAAATAACATTTGACGCATCCCGCTGTACAGGTTCGATCCGATAACAATTACATACACCACCGGGAAAAGTAATGTAAAAAAGACGAACAACTCAATAATGAGTTGTTCGCTTAACGGTTTAGAAAATTTATAGGTTAAAAAGGCTACAAAGTATAGAGTCCCAAGCAAAATAAACTCGGGTGTTGCTATCAAAATCCATTTTATGAGGTAATGCCATGGCAGCGATGAACTCCAGAATACCTCCCCTTCGAACAACTGTTTAATGCTAATTTTGTAATGCTCCATTACCGACAAACTTTCGAGCGGATGACGCACCACATCCTGCAAGGCATAGGGCCAGAATAATAGTCCGAGGAAATACCCTGAAAGCACTATTACAAGCCACTGGCCCATTAACCTTACAAAACAAGATTTAGTTGAAACGATATATTTAAGTAAAAAAGGCTTCGAAAGAATAAGAACCACAATCCCCAATCCTAGGTAAGCAAAAAGGATTAATCCGCCAATGCGCACCGAACAGGTAAAAGCGATGGCCAATCCAAGACCGATCACTGTTTTCCAGTTCACTTTCGGAAATTGTTTTAGATAGTTCACTATGAAATAAATTCCGGCAATATAACCGGCTGCAAACGGAATATCTTTTAAGTTGCCAAATGCCTGCCCGAACAAACGTGGCGTAAGCATTAACGATAAAACTACAGTTGCCGCTACCCAGTATGAACCGGTTAGCTCTTTTCCAAGCAAAGCGGCAAACAGAAGTAGTAAAAAGAAAAATGCAGCACCTGTAAAATGTCGTATTAAGAACTCATTTTCGATGGAGAACACGCGGTTGATCAGCGCTGTGAGGTTATCAACCGACTGACCGTAATATTTTAAGTTGTCAACAGGAGTATCAAGGCACGAAGCATCTTTTCCTCCGGTGTAATACCAGTTCACCACTTTTTTGGCGTGCGGATAGTGCAACATTTCATCGACATTAACGGCAGCCTTTGGCGCTAACGACAGCAGTATCGCAGCAACCACAAATAAGCTGATGCGAAACACATTGCGTGCAGTTAATATGTCGACTAATTTATTCATAAACCTCCTTCACCAGGTAAACCGGGCGCTTTTGCACCTCTTTGTAAATGCGGTAAATATATTCGCCGATGAGCCCCAAAAAAGTAAGCTGCACCGACCCAAAAAAACTGATTGCCAAAAAGGTAGACGACCAACCGGTTGGAGCCAGTCCTGTAAATTTTGAAATCAGCGTGTAAACAATCGCCAGTAAGAAAACCATAACACCAAGCAATCCCAGATACAAACACAGTTTTATCGGCCATTTCGAGAACGAATAAATGGCATCGGCAGCCAGTGAAAACAACTTTTTGCTGGTCATTTTGGCTACACCTTCTGCTCTGTCCGGACGTTCGTAAACAATGGTATCGTGCTGAAAACCGATAAAATTCCGGATACCCGGGAAGTAACGGTTTTGCTCGGTAAATTTTAAAATTGCCGAAACAGCCCTGCGGCTCATAATACAAAAGTTACCCGCCTGTTCCAGCTGTTGCTCTTCCGACATATTCCGGAAAACCTTATGGAACACATTAATGTAGAAGCGCTTGCTCAATTTTTCACCACGCTCCGAGCGAACTGCCGAAACTACATCGCCTTCAGTATCCTGTATTTTTTGATAAAGTTCTTTTATCAGCTCCGGCGGATCCTGCATATCGCCGTCCATTACCACCACATAATCGCCTTTGGTATATTCCAAACCGGCAGCAATGGCAGCCTGCAATCCAAAATTTCTCGATAACGATACCACTTTCAACTCTGGTTTCTCGGCTCTCATTTTGAGAAGCTGCTGAAGTGTATCGTCTGCACTTCCGTCGTCAACACACACCACTTCGAAAGCTTCGCCCAATGCCACCAAATTTTGGTGCACTTCGTTTATCAGCAGCGACAACACCGCGCTTTCGTTAAACAATGGTATGACAACAGATAGTTTCATATGCTAATTATGCTTTATGTTGTGTTCCTTGCAGCGGTACCGGGAATTCCATATCAACAGGCCCCATTTCGTATTTACCTGGTCCAAGTTTTTCGTTCGAAGTCATCATTTCTTCCCAGGTCACTTTTTGTCCGGTGTAAGCTGCTGTTCGTCCCATAACTGCCGTAAGTGTAGACTCAGCAGTACGGTGGGCCTCAACAACAGGCTTGTTCGTGCGAATAGACGTTACCAGGTGAATGTGCTCCTGCACGTATGGCGAAACCGCTACAACTCCTGTAGAACGGCCATCTTTGTTTTTCGGATATTCGTAAGTCCATTTTACCGAACCATCGTGATTGAAGACTGTATTTTTACAGTTGGTGTAACCTTCAGTTCCCATAATCACCTCGCCAAGCTGGTTTGCACAACCGTCGATCTGACGCGAAAAACTGTGCGACGAAATACCATTTCCAAAGTCGAAATCGATGCTAAAGAAATCATACTGATCTCCGGTAAGTCTGCGATGACGTCCACCAAAACCGATGGCTGATTCTGGAGTTTTTCCCATAAACCAGTTTACAATATCGATGTTGTGAACGTGCGTATCCAAAATATGATCGCCACCCAACCAACAGAAGCTATTCCAGTTACGTAGCATGTATTCCATATCGCTCCAACCTTCTTCGCGGGTGCGAAACCAAACATGCGATTGTAACCAATATGCTTTTGCCGATACCAAATCGCCGATCGCTCCTGAAGCCACCTGACGATAAGTTTCCAGGTAATCGCGGCTGTGGCGACGCTGTGTTCCGGTGATAACTGACAAGCCCATGCTCTCAGCTTTTTTAGAAGTAGCCATAATCTGGCGCGCTCCAACCGGATCAACACAAACAGGTTTTTCAAGAAATACATGTTTTTTTGCCTGCACTGCAGCATCAAAATGCATTGGGCGGAAATGCGGAGGTGTAGCCAAAATCACTACATCTAAATCCACATCCAACAAACTTTTATAAGCATCAAAACCCCAGAAACAGTTGGCTTCCGGCACTTCAACACGTTGTTTTAACAATTTATCGCGGCAATCCCAAACCTTATCTTCGAACACATCGGCAAGCGCCACCAGATGCAAACCGTGTCCTGCTGCCAAAAAATTCAAAGCAGCGCCGGTTCCCCTGTTTCCGCAACCTACCAATCCTACTTTCAAATCTTTCCCGTCTGGCGCATGATCCAGCAGTGGGGGAAATTCGTAATCAACTTCTTTTGTCGTGTTTTTGCAAGAACTCAGTGCATTTAAACCAATTACTCCGGCAGCTCCAATTAATGCGGATTTTTCCAGAAAATTCCTGCGTGATAGTTGATCTTTACTCATTGTATTTTGTTTTATTTTTTTTCTGATGTAAACATTTCTTCATTGTACTCGCAAACCACCCTGAAACCAACACTTTTAGTATCAGAATACCACCAAATACTTTTTGGAATTTGAGGATCGGTTACCAACCAGGCGTCGGTTCTGGTGAAATCACGGGCTGCCACACGCAAGTCTTTTGGCGAGTTGCGGAACGAACCTCCACGAACCACGTGTTCCATTCCGCTACGAGGTCCCCTTGGGTTTTTCACCACTCCTTTCGGGTATTTTCCATATACCTGCGGATCGTAATAATCGAGACAAAATTCCGCCACATTTCCAAGCATGTTCTTCAAACCAAAAGGATTGGCCTCAACTGCATCGGGCTGCTGTGTTTTATTCGGGCTATTTAAGTGAGATACCACATACTGATTAATAACCTCTGTATTGCTACCCAATAATCTTTTGATAAAACCATCGGCTTCAAAATCTTTTGGCGAACCCTCAAAGAAATAAGGCATTTGAGTTCCTCCGCGTGCAGCGTATTCCCATTCAGCCTCGGTTGGCAGACGGTATGTTCTTCCAGTCTCCTGGGTCAACCATCTACAATAAGTTTCAGCAGCATGATGGCTCATTGTGATTGCAGGACGTGTTCCTTTTCCCCAGCCCTGATCAGGCGCTCCCCAAGGTGGTGTTGCACCCGAAACGCCATCGGTTTCTTCATCAATCTCAACAGCCTCTTTCCTTCCCTGCGAACCAGTTGCAGTAAAAAAGGCCAGGTATTCATTCCAGGAAACTTCAATTTCCGCCATCCAGAAATTACCAACTTCTACATCGCGAACCGGACCTTCATCCCTTTCGCGGTAAGGTTCTTCAACCGGGCTTCCCATTTTAAACTGTCCTCCGGGGATGGCAATCATTTTAAACGATACCGCAGTTCCCGGAATCTGCTCTTCAAAAGTTTCAAAAGCTTTAACGTCGGCTGGTTCGGTATAAATTTCTGTCGGATCAACGGTTTCTTCCAAGCCAACCAACAGATTGGTTTCGCCACGGTAATGACCAATATCGTGATGACACTGCATACACGAATTATTCTCAGGATCGCGGATATATTTGATATGCTGCTGACAACCCTGTTCGTTCAGCGTTGACGGAAACATATTGGTATGACATTTTAAACATCCATCTTCATAAACAAAATGTTTTGATGCTTCAGTAGATCTTTTGGCTGCCCAATCGATCTCTTCGGGATCCAAAGTCAAATAAGCGTATAAATCATGAAATCCATGATAAGCCTTCCGGGTTAAAAACCGTGCAGTTTGATCTTCCGGCGGTAAATGACAATCAACACAATTTATTGAAACTCCGCTTGGAGTATTATGGTGGGCTGAAAGTTTCCAGGTTGTCTCGGCATGTGGGTGAACATGACATGAATTACAAAATTCGTTTGTTGAAGTATAGTCCACCGTTTTATTAAATAACAGCAAAAAGAGTATTACACTCAGTCCTCCCGCAATAAACAGCATGTAGTGTTTACGCTTAATCGTCTTATCAGTCATTCATCGTTAATTTGAGCCGCAATTATACGCGCGCGCAATTAGCTGCTTCTTAATATTTGTGCTAAATGTGTCTTAACGACGTCTTAATTTCATCTTAATTTATTTTGTAACTAATTGATTAAAAAGCATTTTGCAAACCAATATTTTTAATGAAAAAAATATCGATTTACGTATATTTTAATATATTTGGGATGAAAATAATATCAAATTAAGAACATTATCATTCAAGGTAGAAGAACATATAAGATGCTCCTTAAGATTAGACTAAGGCTATTCTTATTGCTTTTTGCCGGAGTTACGTTTTGTTTATCAGGCAAGGCTAACGATTTTGCCGACAACTCTTTTTTGATTGGCCAATTAACACCCGCCGAATATAAAAACAACCGACTTTTCGACTTTATAAAAGCCAACAACTGGACAGGAATTGAATTAACTGTAAGTTCTGACCAGAAAGAAATACGCTTACAAAATAGCAGTGTCTCATTTTCTGATATTCTGGAAAAAATTGAGTTGCTGCTTCAAGAGGAAGAATCCAAGATCATCCCCGTTTTTATAAACTACTCGGGGAATGTACATATTCTCGATTCGGTAATTAACGCGAGCAATCTTTCCGATCAGATATTTTACTTACCGCAGGGAGAACGATGGCCATCCATTGAATACCTGGTGCAAGCCAACCGAAGAGTTATATTTTTTGTGGAAGGCGAATTACAAAACGAAAGCCGGATTTTGCATCGATCCTCTAATTATTCACTAGAAATAGGTGCCAGCCAAATCACACCGAACTCTGCTATTCTCAAGCGGGAGTCAAACATCAACAAAGAACTTTTTATAATCCGAAATTTCGACCGTTTACCAACCGGTGTTTCCACATCGCAGGTAAACCGAAACCTGTATCCTGAATACATAAATTTCCTGCTTGAAAGCTGGACAAAATACGGCAAGAAACCCAATTTTCTTTTTGTTGAAAAAAGCATCTACAATTTTGGCTTTATCATTGAGCAATTAAATTCTTTTGAGGCCGTAAAAGGACAGGTAAGAACCGTTGGAAAAAACCTTGAACGTGTATTCTGGAAAAATGCAGAAACACTAATTACAGGTGGAAAATTCAGCTTTCCGATTCGTGGTGGCGAAGAAATGATATTAACGCCATTTGTTCCGGGTTTTCGCCTCACACCTTCGCAACTTACAATCACCGCGGAGATGGTAAAACCCGAACAATATTCAATAATTGCAACTCCACTCGATCTTAACCGGGGTTTGATGGCCAGTTTTCATTTCGAGAATGAATTGGCCGACATGGTGAATCCTGAACGTAATTTTGACGGAAACGGCTATACGTTTAGTCAGGATATTGACCGTGGCAGCGTGCTACGTTTACCCGAAAATGCCAATGTAAATCTTGGCCATCCCGAATTGTACGACCTACCTAACAGTAGTTTTACAATTAGCTGTTTTGTAAAGTTTATTGATATTCTGGAGTTTGGCGACAATGCAATTCTGGGCAACGACGAACAAGGTTATCGCAGAGGACTGCATCTGGTTTTACGATCGGGACATCCTTACTTTGGACTTTGGGCCAACGATTTTATGTCGGATGAACTGCTGGAAAGTAACCACTGGTACCACCTTACGTGGCGTTATATTTTGGAAACCGGCCAACAAGCTATTTTTGTGAACGGCCAGTATGTTGGAGGCTCCGATGGTCATCCCCCTTATTCAGGTACCAACGATATTTTTATTGGCAGTGCCCTTTCCGGTGGAGCCAGTCTCAGAGGTTATATCGACAACCTGTACATTTGGAACCGTCCGCTGGGTAACGAAGAAATAAGCCGGCTGGCGCTCGATGAAGAAATCATTTACGAATCTACGGAAAAACCGTCTGCCTTACTTTCTACCACAACGATAGTTGCAATTCTGGCTTCCGTTGCCTTTGTTTTTCTGATATTCATCTTTGTCCTGCTACGAAAAATGAATGCACGAAAACATTCAATTTTAGTCAATCAACCTGAAACACCTACTAAAAATCAGATTCAACTTTTTGGCGAATTCAGGGCAATTAATAACAACAACGAAGACGTTACCGATCTTTTTACTCCAAAGGTGCGCGAGTTGTTTATTTATACGCTGGTTCAAAATCTGAAAAATGGGATTGGGGCGCCTATACCCGATGTTAACGAAACGTTGTGGTACGGCCTTGACGATAAAAAAGTGGCCAATAACCGGGCAGTTACACTCAATAAATTACGCAAGATTCTGGCACACTTCGATAAAGTTGAAATTACCTCGCAAAATGGATATTTGCAATTAAGCGTGTCGGAAAATTTCTTTTGCGATTATGTAGAAGCATTTAAACTCTGTAAAATTCCGCAGGGTATGACGCGTCAACAATTACAGTTGTTTTTTCATCTGGTTAAAAAGGGTCGTTTATTAAAAGGTGTGGACTGGTCGTGGCTTGACGACATTAGAGGATTCACCGGCAACCAGGTGATCGACAACCTGTTAAAACTGGCATCTGATTACAAAAAAGAGAATAAGCCCAAAGAAGTTGAAAAGGTATCGCAGCGAATTTTAGATTATGACGACTTAAGTGAAGAAGCACTTTACCTGCAAATCTGGGCCTTACAAAAAGCGAATAACTCGCATTTAGCAAAATTCAATTTCGAATCATTTTGTGCCAGGTATCAAAAAACAATGGGCGAACCCTTCTCCATGAAATTTAAAGAGTTCACCCATCATTATGCCGACCAGCTTTAATGGCCCGGCTTATTTTCTATTTACTTTATCTGCCTGTTCCAGTTCAACCGAAAAGTGACGCATAATTGGTGCTTCCTTTTTAATACGGTAACCGTGATCGATGCTTTCTCTTCGATCAAAGATATTTTTTAATGCCACAGCCACCACATCCATGTGGTTATTCGTGTAAGTACGGCGCGGAATTGCCAAACGCAACATTTCAAGTTTCGGATAGCGGTTTTCGCGCGTAAGCGGATCACGATCGGCTAGCAAAGTTCCCACTTCTACACCACGAACTCCTGCTTCAAGGTACAATTCAATAGCCAGTGTTTGTGCAACGTATTCCTCTTTTGGAACCTGTCCCAAGAATTTCTTCGCATCAACAAAAACGGCGTGTCCACCAATTGGTTTCTGCACCGGAATTCCCCATTCAATAAGTTTGTTTCCCAAATACGAAACCTGCTGAATACGGTTTTCAAGGTAATAACCGGTTGTTACTTCATCCAAACCAACAGCCAATGCATTCATATCGCGACCGGCCATTCCGCCGTAAGTATTAAAACCTTCGAACATGATATTAAAAACCGAAGCCTGTTTTAGCAGCTCTTCATCTTTCATGGCAATAAAACCGCCGATATTTACAATACCGTCCTTTTTACTACTCATTGTCATAGCATCGGCATACGAGAACATCTCGGCAACAATTTCTTTGATGGTACTGTTTCGATATTCGTCTTCGCGATTCTGAATAAACCAGGCATTTTCGGCAAAACGTGCCGAGTCGAACACTACTTTAATTCCGTATTTTTTCGACAAAGCATGTACATCGCGCAGGTTCTGCATCGATACCGGCTGACCACCCGAGGTGTTACAGGTTAGCGTTACAATAATCATCGGAATCTGCTCTGCCGGATGTGTTGAATAAACGGCCTCCAGCTTTTCCAAATCAATATTTCCTTTAAACGGATGCAAGGATTCAGTATCAAAAGCCTCGTCGATCGTACAATCTACAGCGGTTGCTTTTCGGTATTCAATATGACCTTTTGTGGTATCGAAATGACTGTTTCCGGGAACAATATCGCTTTCTTTTACCAACACCGAAAACAATACATTTTCTGCTGCCCTTCCCTGGTGTGTTGGAAGAAAGTAATCGAAACCGAGTATGTTCTTAATCGCATCTTTTAAATGATAGTAGGACGATGATCCGGCATAACTTTCGTCGCCGGTCATAATTGCAGCCCACTGATTCTGGCTCATTGAGCCAGTTCCACTGTCGGTCAACAGGTCGATATAAACCTGCTCGCTTCTTAAATTAAAAAGGTTGTAATTCGCCTTTTTTATCCACTCTTCGCGTTGTTCGCGCGTACTTTTATAGATGGGTTCAACCATCTTAATTTTATATGATTCTGCAAATGGTAATTCCATATAAGTATGAATTATGAATGATGATCAACGAATGATGATTTGCGATGGAGCTAATAAAACTAACCACACAATTCAAAATCGTTGTTCGTCTTTGAAAAATAAAATGATTTATGAAATGAAATTTAGATAGTAAACTCCAGAAGAAATCTGAAATCCTAAATCGTTAATCTGAAATCTACATTCTAAAGGCATCCCTGTTTTTGATATTCAGGAAGCTTCGGTTGTGGAGGTAAATAGCCATTAAAAATTTAATCATGACTTTACGATTTTTTCTACGGTACAAATTTAATGAGCTTTGGAGAATTTGCAACACGATAAAAATCAGTTTTATGCTTTTTTAAATACTCGTCTCTGAGAAATGTCTACTTTTGCATCAAATTAGAAAAGGTTTAGAAAATGAGAAACTTAGCTTTTGAAGCAGTTATTTTCGACATGGATGGTGTAATTACCAAAACAGCCATTACGCACGCTGCGGCATGGAAGAAAATGTTTGACGAATACCTGCAAAAACACGCTGAAGAAACGGGAGGAAAATTTGAGGAGTTTACACAGGGCGACTACCTGGCTTTTGTTGATGGTAAACCCCGCTACAAAGGAGTGGCATCGTTTTTAGAGTCGCGAAATATCAGCATTGAATTTGGCGATCCATCTGATGCGCCGGGTATGGAAACTATTTGTGGATTGGGAAATAGGAAAAACGAAGCATTTAACGAAGTTATTGATCGCGATGGTGTTGAAGTTTACGAATCGACTGCGCAGATGCTAAACGATTTGAAAGAAGCCGGTATAAAACTGGGTGTTGCTTCATCGAGCAAAAACTGTGCACCTGTTTTGGAAGCTGTTGACATGCTGAAAATATTTGGCGCCCGTGTTGACGGTGTTGTTTCGGCAGAATTGGGCTTACACGGCAAACCTGAACCGGATATCTTTACCACTGCATGTGATATACTTGGATCAACTCCGGCAAAATCGATTGTTGTTGAAGATGCTGTTTCGGGAGTTCAGGCCGGAGCAAAAGGCGAATTTGGCTTAACACTTGGTATTGCACGCGAAAACAATGAGAAAGAGTTGGCTGAAGGCGGTGCCGATTTTGTTGTTACCGACCTTGAAGAAGTTGGTGGCATTTCAGGATTGAATGATCTGTTTGTAAAGAACAATAAGTAATAAGTCTGGTCAAATCATCGATGAATAAGTTGATGGTTTGACCTTACACTTTTGTTACCCCACCCAGCTCCTGCACACTATTTCGCAGAAAATCGCGCGTATAATAATCTTCATCTACTACCTCTCCATTCCACACAGCAATATCCAAATCGATACAACGTGGTCCGAATTTTGGTCCAGTCCGATCGCGTCCCATCCTGTCTTCAATTTGTTTGAGTATCTTTTTCAGTTCCGGCTCATCTAAGTCTGTGCTGATTTTTACCGCTCCGTTCGTATAATCGGGTTGATCTTCAATACCGATGGGTTTGGTTTTTATCATAGAAGAAACCTGAAGTACAATGACCTCAGTTTTCAGGATTTCAAGCATTTTAGTGATATTCTCGTCTGCGTTAATGTTTGAACCAATGCCGATAATCACCGTGTTCATCGTCTGGCCTCCATTTCCATCGACACCGATTCGGCAAAACGCAAGGCATGTGGTTTATCCACTTCTACGCGAGCCCATTTTACTTTTTCGTCTTCCATTATCGTATCGAGAATACGTTTGGTAAGTACTTCCAGTAATTTGAAACGCCCTTCCTGTACCAGGGTTATGATCTTTTTGGTTATTACTTTATAGTTGAAAATATCTTCGGGCTCATCAGATTCCAGGGCAGATTCAGGTATATCCGTTTCAATTTCAAGGTTGATTACAACATCTTGTTTATTCACCAATTCATCGGGATTAAAGCCAATGTAGGTTCTGATCAATAGATTTTTAACACGTATTTTAGCCATATTTAACGGTTTTTTCCAAGGTTTTCGCCACCGTCGGCAAACAGTAATTGCCCGGTCAGGTGATCATTTTCTAATATATAATCCAAACTTTTCAAAATCGGTTCCACTCCACCCGGCTTTTTCATAGGAATTCCCTGCGCCAATTTTTCCAGGTAATCCGCATCCTCATCTTCTGGAGGCAAAGTAACACCGGGAGCAATGGCATTAATCCGAACGTCTGGAGCAAATTCCAAAGCTGCCATTTTTGTTAATTCCCAAAGCGCCTTTTTCGATATGGAATAAGCTGCAAAATTAGATGCATTCGACGTTATTCGCGTATCTACAAAGTTGATGATATTACCCGTTTTAAAGTAATTGGCAAAGTCGCGGATTAGAAAAAAGGGAGCTTTTAGGTTGACATCCAATTGCGAATCAAAAAGCTCAACGGACGTGTCTTTCAAGTAGCCAAGATCAAATACAGAAGCGTTATTTACCAGCAGATCAATCCTGATTTTTTCGGCTTCAAGCTTTGGGATCAAACCCAAAACTTCATTTGGTTTAACAAGATTGGCTTGAACCACTCGAAACAGCTGATCAGGGTGTTTTACCGAAAGTTCCTCGACCAGATCATTTGCTCCTTTAGCCGACGAATTGTAGTGCACAACAACATTCCAGCCCTTTTCGGCCAGGTGTTCTGTTAACGATCGGCCAATACGTTTTGATGCTCCGGTTATTAAAGCTGTTCGTTTCATATTGAAAAGTTACCCATTTTTTTGAAAAGAACAGAATGTACAGACTTATGTTCACAAAAAAAGGCCCGCAAAACGGACCTTCTCAAAAACGTTATACGATTTTTCTATTTGCTGTACGAATTCAATTTACTCAGGTATTTCCCGATGATATCAAACTCAAGGTTGATAACCGATCCAACTTTAAACGTATGGAAATTGGTTACTTCTTGTGTGAAAGGGATAATAGCCACCTGGAAAGAATTGTCTTTTGAGTTTACAACCGTAAGACTAACTCCGTTAACGGTTACCGATCCTTTTTCAACGGTCATATAACCTTGTTTTGCTTTGTCCACATCAAACTCGTATTCGAAAGTGTAATACCAGCTTCCATCGGCCTCTTCAATTTTTACACAATTTGCAGTCTGATCAACATGACCCTGAACAATGTGACCATCTAAACGACCATTCATCATCATGCTGCGTTCCAAATTCACTTTCGATCCAACTTCTAATAAGCCAAGATTCGATTTTATAAGTGTTTCTTTAATGGCAGTAACTTTGTATTTCTTTTCGGCTTTGTCCACCCAAACAACAGTTAAACAAACGCCGTTGTGCGATAAACTCTGGTCAACTTTTAGCTCATCGGCAAACGAACAGGTCAACGTAAAATGAACATTCTCCTGATCTTTCTCAATGGCTACAACCGTTCCGTATTCTTCTACAATTCCTGAAAACATAGCTTAATATTTTGATTTGCGAATTTCGATTAACGATTTAGGATTTCAGATCTACCTTCAACAATCGTTAAAAAAGATTCATCGTTCTACAATCATTTTTACTCTTGAATTTCGATCAACGATTTATTCTTTCCTTCATCATTCGTTAATCGTCATTCTACATTCATCGTTCATTTAACGCTCCAGTCCACACCATCTTTGGTGTCTTTTAACTCGATGCCAATGGCGCTTAATTCGTCTCGAATTTTATCGGCAGTTGCCCAGTCCTTATTCGTTTTCGCGTCTTTTCTCAGGTTAATGAGCAATTCCACTGCCCCACCCAGCACTTCGTTGTTTCCGCTTCCTGCTTCACCCTCTTCTTTTAGTCCGAGCACATCGAAAACCACTGTATTGTAGAAGGCTTTCAGGTCGTCCAGATCAGTAGCTGAAATTGTCTCAGTTCCGGCTTTAATCGAATTGATCATTTTAACACCGTCAAAAAGATGTGCAATCGCAATCGGGCTGTTCAAGTCATCGCTTAAGGCAGCAAAACATTTCTCTTTCAACGATGCCAAATCAATAGTCGATGAATCAGAAGCACTCAGGTCTTCCAGAGTTTTTAAAGCCGTCATTAAACGCTCTAAACCTTTTTCAGAGGCTTGTAAAGCTTCATTCGAAAAATCGATGGTGCTACGATAATGCGCCTGCAAAATAAAGAAGCGGATGGTCATTGGCGAATAAGACTGCTCCAGAATTTCATGCGTGCCGGTAAACAACTCATCTAATGTAATGAAGTTACCCAGCGAGCGCGCCATTTTCTGCCCGTTAATGGTAATCATGTTATTGTGCATCCAGTAACGCACCGATTCCTGTCCACGGCAAGCTGTGTTTTGTGCGATCTCGCATTCGTGGTGCGGGAAAGTTAAATCCATTCCTCCACCGTGGATATCAAACTGTTCGCCCAAATATTTTGTACTCATTGCCGAACACTCGAGGTGCCATCCCGGAAAACCATCGCTCCAGCGCGAAGGCCAGCGCATAATATGTTCCGGCGCCGCTTTTTTCCAGAGAGCAAAATCAAAAGAGTTCTTCTTTTCATCCTGCCCGTCGAGTTTGCGGGTATTGGTTTTTATATCATCCAAATTACGACCGGAAAGTTTTCCGTACTTGTAATCGTTATTGTATTTCTCTACATCGAAATAAACCGAACCATTGGCTTCGTATGCGTATCCGTTTTTCAGAATACCCTCGATCACCTGAATTTGCTCGATGATGTGACCCGAAGCACGCGGCTCGATGCTCGGAGGCGTAACATTCAGATCATCCATATTACGATGAAAAGTGTTCATGTATTTCTGCACCACTTCCATTGGCTCCAGTTGCTCCAGGCGTGCCTTTTTGGCAATGCGGTCTTCGCCAACACCTTCCACCTCATCCTCAAGGTGACCAACATCGGTAATGTTGCGCACGTAACGCACTTTGTTTCCGAGGAAAGTAAGGTAACGGTACAACAAATCGAACGTAATAAACGGGCGGGCGTGCCCCAAATGCGAGTTGCTGTAGACTGTTGGTCCGCATACGTACAAACCAACACGACCTTCAACCAGCGGTTTAAACGCTTCCTTTTTTCGGTTCAGCGTATTGTAAATATAAAGTTGACTCATAATTTTTCTGAAATCGTATGATTGTGCAAAGGTAAAACAAAATGAGTGATTTTGTGACTGTTACTAAATCCCTCTGCACAAAGGTAAACCGAACTTAACCTGATGTAGAAAATGCCTAAGCTGTTTGCTCTGTTTCAGTAGCTTCATCGTGGCTTGTGCTATCATCGAGCTTGTTAAAATACTTGCGATAGAACAATAATATTGAGAAGATACCTACCGTAATTGCAGAATCGGCAACATTAAAAACAGGACGGAAAAAGATAAACGGATTTCCTCCTACCTTTGGGATCCATGACGGATAACGTCCTTCAATTAATGGAAAATAAAACATGTCGACCACTCTTCCGTGCAGGAAGCTGGAATAACCACCTTCAGCCGGAAACAATGAGGCAACTTGTCCATAACTATTATTGAAAATTATTCCGTAAAAAAGACTGTCGATAATATTTCCGATGGCACCGGCAAAAATCAGTGCAATACAGGCAACAAAACCAAAGGGCACTTCTTTTTGTTTGGCCAGTTTAAACATATACCAACCAATTGCAATTACGGCCACAATACGGAAAATACTCAAAAACATTTTCCCGTATTCGCCGGCAAACTCAAACCCAAAGGCCATTCCATTGTTCTCAACAAAATGAAGAATAAACCAATCTTTAAAAACCACAATCTCATCACCAATCGACAGGTTCGTTTTAATCCAAAACTTTAAAACCTGATCGACGATTAAGACAGAGAATATAATGATTAAAGATTTTACACTGCGCGACATAAACTATCCCTTTATAATAGAAATGCTCTTCGAAATCTCTGGATAAGTATTTCGAAGAGCAAGCCCAATTCGTTTGTTTTACTTATTATTTACCTTGTTTAGCATCAATACAAAGTGTTGCATGAGGAACCGCACGTAATCTTTCTTTAGCGATTAATTTTCCGGTTTCGCGACAAACTCCGTATGTTTTATTTTCGATACGAACAAGAGCAGCTTGTAAGTGCTGAATAAATTTTAACTGGCGCTGAGCTAATTTTCCGGCTTCCTCCTTAGAAAGGGTAGCAGCACCTTCTTCCAATACTTTAAATGTAGGTGATGTATCAGAGATATCATTCCCATCACTCTGAGTAATCGAATTCTTATACATGGTGTAATCTTCCTGGGCTTTTTCAAGCTTATCCAAAATGATTTTTTTGAATTCCATTAACTCATCATCCGAATATCTGTTTTTGTCTCCCATAATTCGTGGGTTTTAAGTTCCTCATTTTTTTCAACAAGGCCCTAAAGTAATAAAAAAGTCCATCATTTTAAGCGCCTGTTGACAAATATTTAACTCACCTTTTCAATCTCAATTTGCGCCATCACATCTTTATCGATTTCCACCTCTTTCGATTTTGCGGAATCAACGCTATCAGCTAGCTCCAGAGCGTCGGCAAGTGTTTGCGCACAAATGTATTCTCTGTAGTTTTCAACTGCCAGATTGTACTCCTCGTGTTTTAATACGGTGAGCGTGATCCGGTCGGTAACTTCAAATCCACTGTCCTTACGCAAATTCTGAATTTTGTTAATGAACTCGCGTGCAATTCCTTCTTGTTTCAACTCTTCTGAAACATTGATATCCAATGCAATAGTCATGTGCCCTTCAGTGGCCACTGTCCATCCCGGAATATCTTCGGTTTGAATTTCAACATCGTCAAGTGCCAAAACAATCTTCTCGTCTCCCAAACTCAACTCGTACTCACCGGCACTTTCGAAAGCCGAAATTGCATTCTGATCCAACTGATTTACAGCTCCGGCAATTTGTTTCATCATTTTACCGTATTTCGGACCGAGCGCTTTAAAATTCGGTTTGATTTTCTTTTTAATCACCCCGGCCGTATCGGTCAAGAACTCTACTTCTTTAACGTTTACTTCTGCAAGAATGATACTTGAAACCGCCTCAAACTGCTCTTTAAAATGCGGATTTAATACCGGCACCATAATTTTACCAAGCGGCTGACGCACTTTCAATTTCTCTTTACGACGTAATGCCAGAATCATGGAAGAAGCTTTTTGAGCAATTGCCATTTTTTCTTCCAAGTCTTTATCGATCAATTCGTCGGCATAAGCAGGGAAATCAACTAAGTGTACACTCTGATCTTCAGCTTTTCCTGTAGCTTTATTTAAATCGTTGTATAATAAATCAGCATAAAACGGCGCGATTGGCGACATCAATTTGGCCACAACCTCCAAACAAGTGTATAGCGTTTGATACGCCGAAATCTTATCGGCAGAATATTCGCCACCCCAGTAACGTTTACGGCTTAAGCGCACAAACCAGTTACTCAGGTTTTCACTTACAAACTCCGAAATGGCACGTCCTGCACGTGTTGGCTCGTAACTTTCGTAACTTTCACCAACCTCTTTAATTAAGGAGTTCAGCAACGAAATGATCCAACGATCAATTTCAGGGCGCTGCTCCACAGGAATTTCTTGTTCAGCATAAGTAAAACCATCAACATTGGCGTACAATGCAAAGAAATTGTAGGTATTGTATAGCGTTCCGAAGAACTTACGTTTTACCTCTTCAACACCTTCGATATCAAACTTCAGGTTATCCCAAGGCTGCGCATTGGTAATCATGTACCAGCGCAGTGGATCTGAACCGTATTTTTCGATGGTTTCAAACGGATCGACAGCATTACCCAGACGTTTCGACATCTTTACGCCGTTTTTGTCCAGTACCAAACCATTCGAGATAATATTTTTAAACGCAACTGATTCATCGATCATTGTAGCAATTGCGTGCAAGGTAAAGAACCATCCACGTGTTTGGTCAACACCCTCAGCAATAAAATCGGCCGGGAATACATCTTTAAAATTCTCTTTCCATTCGAAAGGATAATGGCGCTGTGCGAAAGGCATCGCACCCGAATCGAACCAAACATCGATCAGGTCAGACTCGCGCTCCATTTTTTGTCCCGACGGTGAAACAAGAAAAATATTATCGACATGCGATTTGTGCAGGTCAATCTTTTCGTAGTTGGCTTTTTCGTAATCGCCAACTTTAAACTCAGCAAATGGATTTTCGGTCATAAATCCGGCAGCAACCGCTTTGTCGATTTCTGTCATCAGTTCTTCCATCGAACCAATACAGATCTCTTCCGAGCCATCTTCTGTTCTCCAGATTGGCAGCGGCGTTCCCCAGAAACGCGAACGGCTAAGGTTCCAGTCAACCAGGTTCTCCAGCCAGTTCCCAAAACGTCCTGTTCCGGTTGATTTTGGTTTCCAGTTAATGGTGTTGTTCAATTCCACCATTTTATCTTTTACCGCAGTTGATTTGATAAACCACGAATCAAGCGGGTAATACAATACCGGTTTATCAGTTCTCCAGCAGTGTGGGTAACTGTGAACGTGTTTCTCAATTTTGAAAGCCTTGTTCTGCTGTTTCAGCATCACCGAAATATCGATATCAACTGTTGGAGCATCGTCATCCAGCTTATCGTCGTATTCGTTTTTCACCGAACGTCCGGCAAACTCGTGATACGATTCGGTGTTTACGTATTTCTCAACAAACTCCGGATCTAGATCGATAGTCGGGTAAAAACGTCCCTTTTTGTCGACCAAAGCCTGACGTTTTCCTTCAGTGTCAATAACGATCAGCGGCGAAATTCCGTGTTGTTTTGCAACGCGGTCGTCATCGGCACCAAAAGTTGGCGCAATATGCACGATTCCGGTACCATCTTCAATGGTTACAAAGTCGCCGGTAATTACCTCAAAAGCTTTACCTTCAGGTTTCACCCAGTCGATCAGCTGTTCGTACTGAACACCTTTCAATTGATCGCCGGTGTATTCAGCCAGTACTTTGTAAGGAATATTTTTATCGCCCGGTTTGTAATCTTCCAGAGCCAGGTCGGCATTTTTTGCATTAAAATAAACAGGGAACAAATCTTTCGCCAGAATCAAAGTAACCGGATCGCCGGTGTACGGATTAAACGAGCGAACTTTTACATAGTTGATGTTCGGTCCAACACACAATGCGGTGTTCGATGGCAGCGTCCATGGAGTGGTCGTCCAGGCCAGGAAATACAAATCAGTTTCAAGTCCTTCAAACAGAAATTCCGATTTTTCGTTTCGAGTGGCTTTAAACTGCGCAATTGCTGTTGTATCTTTTACATCGCGGTAACAACCCGGCTGGTTCAGCTCGTGTGAGCTCAAACCTGTTCCGGCCGCCGGCGAGTATGGCTGAATAGTGTAGCCTTTATACAACAAACCTTTTTGGTAGATCTGTTTCAGCAACCACCAAACCGATTCAATGTATTGGTTTTCGTAGGTAATATACGGATCGTCCATATTTACCCAATAACCCATTTTGCGTGTCAGTTCTTCCCACTCGCGGGTGTATTTCATCACCTCTTTGCGGCAGGCGTCGCTGTATTCTTCAACGGTAATTTTCTTACCTATATCGTCTTTTGTAATGTTCAGCGCTTTTTCAACGCTTAATTCTACCGGCAAACCATGCGTGTCCCAACCGGCTTTTCGGTGTACACGGAAACCTTTCATGGTTTTGTAACGACAGAAAATATCTTTAATGGCACGCGCCATCACGTGGTGAATACCCGGCATTCCGTTTGCCGATGGCGGTCCTTCGTAAAATACAAATGTTTCGTGCCCTTCGCGGGTTGAAATACTTTTATGAAAGGTATCGTCTTTCTCCCAACGCGTAAGCACATCCTTATTTATCTGTGCTAAATCTAACTGCTTATATTCCTGAAATTTATTACTCATAAGAATACCTTATAATCCACTGATTTTAAAAAACATGCAAATATAGAAAAATTTTGATGGTCGGGGGGACACATCTTGTCAATATTAAATACAGTTAAAAGCCCTGATTTTAACAGAATGGAGCCGTTTAAAACAGCCAGGTCGGGTTATAACATAGAAAAGCCACTCTATGTTTTTCTGATAGAGTGGCTTGGTGGAATACTTTGCGAAGATGCCCGGTACAACAATCGGGTCTTAATATTTTTAATCTGCAGTGAAGTTAAGTTTGTTGTTTTGCATCCCTTTGAGAAATCGGGTGTAACAAAGCACCAAACTTAGTTCAGCGAAAAATAGCTTCTCGCTTAGCTACAGATCCGTTATGTTTTTACTTATAGAAATTGATTAGTTCAGGTCGAGCACCGAATTAAACTCGCCTTCGGCAATGCCGTTTGGAGCTACAGCATCTGCTTCTGCTTCGTTTTCCCAAACCGAATTGTCGAGAACATATTTAAACTGGTAGGCTTTACCGGTTTCAAGGTTCAGTGTTTGTGTAAAATCGCCGCTTTTCAATTTTTTCATTGGCTCTACATCCTCACTCCAGCCGTTAAATTCGCCAACAATTTTAATGGTTTCGGCATCTTTGGCATCGGCCTTAAGCACTTTAAAAGAAACTTTGCACTCGGGTTTACTTTTTAAATATTGTTTTTTAATACTCATAATTCTAAGTTTTTATGCAAAACAGAACAATTTATTGAAAGGAATTCTGAAAGAACGTGAAAACCTTGAATCTGCAACACAGTTGAGGCACGAAGGTTCAACATAATACAAGTTCCCATCCGGCGCCTGATGGCAAATCATATTCTTCTTTCAATAACCGATCAGATAAACGTATCTGAATCGCGTTGTTTTCGATTCTAAATTTGTTTTAGTTCTTGTTGGTTTGGGAATGAACGTTTAATGGTTCGTTGATCAAAAATAGAACTCAACACCAATTAATGCACTTATTACTAAATAAATATTCAAACAATTAACAGTTATATAAAATTAAAAAATTTAATTATCTTATTGTATATCAGACAGGTTGAACAAATCCTCAATTGGTTCACAAATGCGTTCAAATAACACATTCCGCTAAAACAAAGGATTTTATTCAAGCAAATGTTAGTTATCAGTTCGCAGGTGTTTTACGCGCTCAATAAATGATTTAACACGCTCGGTCTCAACTTCATTTTCCCAATTCCCCGCAATTTTAAACGACGATCCAACAATAAAACCGTCGGCAAAAGGCCAGAAACCGGCAATATTTTCTTCATCTATTCCCGAACCGATCATTAGTGGCAGATTTGTAACTTCTCTAACTGCTTCCAGATCATCCAGCGATGCTTCTTCGCCGGTGGCATTTCCAGTAACAATTATTCCGTCGGTTAAAAAGAATTCGGCAGCTTTGGCCATTTCACCAATCGAAACATCGGAAGAAATAGAATGCGATGAATGTTTCTTTTTAATATCAGTCCATAATTTAATATTGTCGGCACCAATTTGTTTCCGGTAACGCAAAAGCTCAGCTGCATCGCTATTCATCATTCCTTCGTCTGCCAAATGCCCAAAAACAAAACCTTCAGCTCTTATAAAATCAAAACCGGCTGCATGTGCCACAGCCAGTGCCTGCTTGTTTGCTCCTGCCAGAATCTGTATTCCCAGCGGAAGTGAAACTTCCTGCCTGAGTTTTGTCGCAATGGCAGTCATTGCCGCAACAATTTCCGGGCCGACCTCGCGATTCAGGTATGGGCGGTCGTGCATATTTTCTATCATTATCGCATCAACACCACCCTGCTCTAACTTTCTTGCATCGTTGGTAGCAGCTTCAATAATTTCCTGGATCGTTTTCGAATTTTTTGGAGTTCCAGGTAGCGCAGCTACATGCACCATCCCGATTATTGATTTGTCTGAATTCACGCTCAACTTTTTTGTTTCCTTAAAGTTAATTGAATTCGATGAAATTCTACCGTTCACGAAAAACTATTCACTTATTGTTCTGATTTCCACCGAATTCGTACATTTACACTCCATAACCTAAGTCAAAAGAGATAAAATGAGGCACTTATCCCTACTACCTGCAATAATTGCAATTGTTATTCTTACATCCTGCTCTTCGGATAAACACAAAAACACTTTATCGAAAAAAGAAATTAAGGAAGGCTGGGAATTGTTGTTCGACGGTAAATCCACCAACAAGTGGAAAACCTTTAACGGTGGCGCTGTAACCGGTTGGAAAATCATAAATGGAGAGCTGTATAACTCCGGTAACGGTTCCGATCATGGCGGCGACATTATTACAAAAAAACAATACACCAATTTTGAATTATACCTGGAATGGAAAGTTACACCGGAGAGTAATTCGGGGATCTTCTATCATGTTCAGGAGGGTTTAACCGACGCCATTTATGAATCGGCTCCCGAATATCAACTGATAGACGATAAAGGCTGGCCAACAGAACTGGAAGGCTGGCAATATTCAGGAGCAAATTACGGCATGAACGCACCTGAAAATGCCGAGGTAAAACCGCTTGACGAATGGAACTCAGCGCGTATCATTGTTAACGGTCGGCATGTTGAGCACTGGCTGAACGGGGAAAAAGTTGTGGAATACGAATTATGGACCGACCAGTGGCTGCAAAATAAAGCCGCGAGCAAATGGATAGAAGCTTCGAATTACGGCATGGCCAAAACCGGACATATCGGATTGCAGGACCATGGAGGATTAACGATGTTTCGAAATATTAAGATCAGGGAATTGTAGTTTTCAAGTTTGACAGCTCAAATCGGAACCAGCTGTTACGTTTCTCAATAAAAATTATCTTTGCTCCAAACGTTTTCAAAAATGGAATTTACTGCATTCAGAGATCTGAGACCCTTCTCGCAATTGTTTTTTGCTGCATTTATTGTCGTAGCCAGTGTTCTGGCTTTTTTTGTGCTGTCTCTTGTTGTGGCCATTCCAATCTGGGGATTCGACACCGTTTTACACCTGCCACCGGTAAATTCCGATACGCCACAGAACATTATCAACCTTTATAAATTAATCCAGGTTGTTCAGGCAATTGGTTTTTTTATTGTTCCACCATTTATTCTGGGCTACCTGTTTCATGGGAAATCCAAAGAATACCTGTACCTCGATAAATCCTTCAATTCGCAAAGTGTGATTCTGATAATTGTAATGATGTTTTTTGCAGCGCCTTTTATCAACCTTCTTGGCGAAATGAACAGCAACATGAGTTTCCCCGAATGGCTATCAGGAGTTGAAGGCTGGATGCGAGATAAGGAGGAAAATGCTGCCGAAATCACCGAGGCGTTTTTAAGCGTAAAAACAATTGGAGGTCTGGCCTTTAACGTTTTTATGGTCGCTATTTTGCCGGCTATTGGCGAGGAACTTCTGTTTCGGGGCGTTATCCAAAAAATATTTAGCAAAATGACACGCAGCCACCACTGGGGAATATGGATATCGGCTATACTTTTTAGTGCACTGCACATGCAGTTTTTTGGTTTTATTCCCCGTGTTTTGCTTGGTGCCCTGTTTGGTTACCTGTTGGTTTGGAGCGGATCGATGTGGTTGCCCATTATCGGCCATTTTCTGAATAATGCCATTGCAGTAATCGCAATATATTTTATAAATAACGGCATGCTGAAACCTCAATACGAAGAGATTGGTTCAACATCTGACAGCTATTATATGGCCGGAATAAGCCTTGCGCTAACGCTTGTTTTTCTCCTGATGTATAAAAGGCATAATTCCGGAAAAGAAATTCCGGTATAAATGAAAAAATCCCAAACCGGCTTTCACACCAATTTGAGATTTTTATAATTATTACATCAATATCGTTAAGCAAACTCGAAAAGCAAATCGGTTTGCATTTCCTCGGCTGATAGTTTTTTCTTCTCATTTCTGCGGAATACATATACAATTCCGTATTCCTGTGCCAACTGGCGTTTTACTTTTGGCGATTCAGCTTCGAGACTTTCTTCAATTTCTGTCCACAGCTTACTGATAAAGTCGTTGGTAATCTTACGCAGTTTCTGCATTTTATCGAACGAGCGCAATGTATTCCGCTTTAAAGTTTGCTGAAACACAGAAGCATCGTGCAATTCTTCTACCTTAAATTTTACGAGCGCAATCGACGGATTATAAATGGCACTGCCTCCATTTTGTTTCCGCTTCTGTTCGCCCTCAATCATTATTTTTCCCCACTCGAGGATATCTGTTTCGCTATTTATTGGAGGCAATTTACCCTCGTACGCCGCCAGGTTTCCATAAAATTTAATGCCGCCATTTATCTCGCCACGCTCCGATGCAAATAGTAAAACCTGCATAAAATGCGAAACATACATTTTTGCACGATCAAAAGCCTCTTTGTATTCTTTAATATTTTCCGACTGAAGTCGTGTGTCTAATTCGTATTGCGTGAGATGATTCTCGAAATTGTTCTTCACATTCTGCAGTTCCTCAACCGAATGATTTGAGAATGCCAGTTTATGCTCATTCTTAATCACCTTTGCCAGCGCTGCGTTAAGTGCGCGTATTCTGGCTTTATCCGTCGTGGGTAAACGTCTGTATGGCATAATTATCGTTTGTGTTTATGCGAAGTTATGGATTGTGCATTGAGAATACATGTGTTCGCCCCTGCATTTATGCACACTTCCTTGTTCATTATTGTGAAAAACGGGAGCTAGTTTAAAGCGATTCGCCTTCTTTTAATACCTTCCACTCTGTATTTCTGGAAGAAGTTAACAGCCGGATAAACAAAAAGCCTCCTCAAAAACTGAGAAGGCTTTTCAAATATTTAGCTTGAATTTTCTTATTCGCTAACTCTTGCGCACAAGTACTCGCGGTTCAAACGCGCAATATTGGTGATAGAGATGCTTTTTGGACACTCGGCCTCGCAGGCCTGGGTGTTGGTACATCCACCAAAACCAAGCTCATCCATTTTTGCCACCATGCTTTTGGCACGGTTGGCAGCTTCAACTTTACCTTGAGGCAATTTTGCCAGGTGCGAAACTTTTGCCGAAACAAACAACATAGCCGATGCGTTTTTACACGCTGCAACACAAGCACCACAACCAATACATGCTGCTGCATCCATTGATTCTTCTGCGTCTTCCTTCGCAACAGGAATAGCGTTTGCATCAGGAACACCACCGGTATTTACCGATACGAAACCACCAGCCTGAAGAATTTTCTCGAAAGCTGTACGATCAACTACAAGGTCTTTAATTACCGGGAATGCACGTGCACGCCAAGGCTCAATAGTAATGGTTTCGCCATCTTTGAACTTACGCATGTGCAACTGGCAAGTAGTAACCTCTGTGTCTGGTCCGTGTGGACGGCCGTTGATGTATAGACTACAAGTACCGCAGATACCTTCGCGGCAATCGTGGTCGAAAGCGATTGGATCGATTCCTTCTTCAATAAGCTGGAAATTCAGGATATCCATCATTTCAAGGAAAGAAGACCCGGTCGAAACATTCTCGATTGTGTATGTTTCAAATTTACCTTTTGATTTGGCATTCTTTTGACGCCAAACTTTTATTTTGAGTTTTTTTAGAATCTTATCAGCCATAATCTTACAGATTTATGATTTATAATTATTCGATCGATTATTTGTAAGAACGCTGCGTAAGCTTCACATTCTCAAATACCAAATCTTCTTTATGCATATCCGGCTCAACGCCCTCTCCTTTGTACTCCCAGCACGATACGTAGGTGAATTTTTCGTCGTTACGTTTTGCTTCACCTTCTTCGGTAGCCGACTCTTCGCGGAAGTGTCCACCACACGATTCGTTTCTGTCGAGTGCGTCGCGAGCCATCAACTCACCAATATCGAAGAAATCGGCAACACGACCGGCTTTCTCCAACTCAGGATTAAGGTTATCCAATTCGCCGGGAATACGAACATCTTTCCAGAATTCTTCGCGAATTTCCTTAATCATTTCGATCGCTTTTTTCAATCCTTCAGCATTACGGGCCATACCTACGTAATCCCACATTACTTGTCCAAGTTTTTTGTGGAAATAGTCAACCGGTTTCGAACCTTTAATATTGTATAACTTCTCGATACGATCTGTTACTTCTTTTTCAACCTCAGCAAACTCAGGAGCGTTTGTATCGGCCATTGGCGTCATAATTTCGTCAGCCAGATAATCACCAATAGTGTATGGCAACACAAAATATCCGTCGGCCAAACCTTGCATCAGTGCCGAAGCACCAAGACGGTTAGCACCGTGATCGGAGAAGTTAGCTTCACCAATAGAATACAAACCAGGAACTGAAGTCATCAGGTTGTAATCAACCCAGGTACCACCCATTGAGTAGTGGATAGCAGGGTAAATCATCATTGGCGCTTTGTAAGGATCAACGTCGGTAATTTTTTCGTACATCTGGAAAAGGTTTCCATAACGTGCTTCAATTACGTTTTTGCCCAAACGCTCGATGGCATATTTAAAATCAAGGAATACTGCTTTACCTTCGGCGTTTACACCGAACCCGGCATCGCAACGTTCTTTTGCAGCACGCGACGCAACGTCACGAGGTACAAGGTTACCGTACGAAGGATATCTTCTTTCCAGGTAAAAGTCACGATCCTCATCAGCAATATCATTCGGGTGAAGCTCACCTTTCTGCAATTTTACTGCGTCTTCTTTTTTCTTTGGTACCCAAACACGACCATCGTTACGCAACGACTCCGACATCAAAGTCAGTTTCGATTGCTGATCGCCATGAACAGGAATACAAGTTGGGTGAATCTGTACGAAACATGGGTTCGACATGTATGCACCACGTTTGTAACACTGCCAAGCTGCAGATCCGTTACTTCCCATTGCGTTAGTCGACAAGAAGAAAACGTTTCCGTAACCACCGGTTGCCACAACAACGGCGTGTGCACCAAAACGTTTGATTTCGCCGGAAACAAGGTCGCGGGCAATAATACCACGGGCTTTTCCGTCGATCTTAACCAAATCCAACATTTCGTGGCGGTTGTACATTTCAACTGCACCTTTCGAAATCTGACGGTTTAATGCCTGGTAAGCACCAATTAACAACTGCTGACCGGTTTGCCCACGTGCGTAGAACGTACGGCTAACCAACACACCACCAAACGAGCGGTTATCTAGCAAACCACCGTATTCGCGGCCAAATGGAACACCTTGTGCAACACACTGGTCGATAATGTTTGGTGAAACTTCTGCCAAACGATATACGTTAGCTTCGCGTGCACGGTAATCACCACCTTTAATTGTATCGTAGAACAAACGGTAAACCGAGTCGTTGTCGTTCTGATAGTTTTTTGCAGCATTGATACCACCCTGTGCCGCAATTGAGTGTGCACGACGCGGGCTGTCCTGGTAACAAAATGCTTTAACTTTATATCCTAATTCTGCTAAAGAAGCAGCTGCCGAGGCACCACCTAAGCCGGTACCCACAACAATAATTTCTAATTTACGCTTGTTAGCAGGGCTCACTACTTTAATGGCAGCTTTGTGTTTGCTCCACTTCTCTGCTAATGGCCCTTCAGGTATCTTATTCTCTAAAATGCTCATAATTCTTTCCTCTTTTTTATTTATACAATCCTACCATGAAATAAAGTGGAATAATGGCGAAACCCACAGCAACAAGAATTGCGTAAATTGTACCAACAACTTTCCAACGGTTTAACCAATGTTTGTTGTTCAAACCTAAAGTTTGGAAAGCCGACCAGAAACCATGCGACAGGTGAATTCCGAGTAAAATACCACCAAGAATGTAGAAAATACCCAGTGCCGTGCTGTTAATAAAAGCCGATGAAACCAAAGCGTACGCATTGTGCATGTGTTCGCCGTTTACGGTAACTTCTGCTAAAAGCGGATCACCGGTAAACTTCATTTTCACAAAGAAGTTAATGACGTGAATAATAAGAAAAACCAATACCAGACCACCTAAAACCAGCATGTTACGCGATGCCCACGAGCTTGCTCCGCTCATGTTCTTTTTCGCATACTTCACCGGACGTGCTTTCCAGTTTTGGTATTCAAGGAAAAATGACCATACAATGTGAATAATAAAACCTAATCCAAGAACTGGTTCCATAATTTTAATCAGAGGGTTCGTAGCCATAAAGTGAGCTCCCTGATTAAACAAATCACCACTGTTATCAAAAATCAGTAATAAGTTAAGCCCCAAATGGACTGCAATAAAGACTAACAGGAACAATCCTGAAAGACTCATCACAAATTTTCTTCCGATTGAGGCCGTTAAAAATCTGCTCATAATCTATTATTTATTTTTGGTTGATTCTTCATTTATTTTTAAGCAGCACAAATGTAGACGAACACAAATATTCCTGCAAAAAAGGAGTTCTAAATTAGCTAATTTATAACGATTCTACAACTGATTTAATTTTTGGTTTATATTGGAAAAACAAAGCAATGATTCCACAAAACAGTTTTGTGCTGAAAATGCCATCTGACAACAATTTTCGGGCAGAAACAAGGCATTTACCCTATCAACTCTGTTGCATTTATCGAGTGACTGGCCCCTTATTTTTTTCCTGCTCAAACTTTAAAATCACGTCAATTCCCGACTCTTTTGCACTTCCGCTTTGAAGTCGCAAGAAAAGTTTCTCATTAATTTCATACTCAATGATGATCGTTTCGGGAGTGATCTCATCTTCATTTACTTCGCCAAAACCACGCTGGTAAATTACGAATATATCGTTGGTAATATATTTACCCACAACAAAAGCTGCGCTCGACCAGTTTTCGGTGGTGGTAACTTCAATCATGTCGAGATTAAATTTTGTACCGATAGTTTTGCTTAACTGCGACGATATCATACTCGTCAGCGCATTGGAGCCGATTGAGTTTAACAGACCGTTGTTTCCGCCATAGCCAATTTCGTCGCTTGTGGCACCAAATACAAGAACGGATATTCCATCCGTTTCTGTAATCTGGACATCGTCGAGGAAGAACGTAATCTCAGGCTCCGT
Organism: Draconibacterium sp. IB214405; assembly: GCF_033963885.1. Taxonomy (NCBI): domain Bacteria; kingdom Pseudomonadati; phylum Bacteroidota; class Bacteroidia; order Marinilabiliales; family Prolixibacteraceae; genus Draconibacterium; species Draconibacterium sp. IB214405. Next base: position 634,680 of record NZ_JAXBMA010000001.1, on the reverse strand, counting down.
CAGATTACCTGTAATCGTCATTTCGAGGTAACGTTTTTCTTTGTCGCTGCTGCGGTAAACGTATTCAGCCGCAAGATTTAAAACCGGATCAAACTCTTCTCCCCCCTGGAAAGTCACTTCGCTTTCCTTTAGATTTAATTTGCGCCCGTACAAAATGTAATGTCCCCGAATGATTTTTACATTTCCAAATACTTCGAAATCGGGGCCGTCTTTTACGATTTCAAGTTCCCCTCCTAACTCTGCCCGAATATCATTGCTTCTTATCCAGGTATTTCTTGGGATTTCAACTTCCAAACGCCCTGTCAACAGATCTATAAATTCAGATTCTTTCTTTGGTTTTACTTTTACTGCCGCCATCTCCGTTTTCAAGTCGGTTGAATCTTTTGACTGATTTAATGCCTCCACCAACATTGGAACATCAGCTTCAGCATCGCCTTTCGCTTCTTTCATCAAGGCCGGCAAATACAGATCAGAACGCAGCACTTTTATCTTTCCGCCAAATTCAGGATGATCCTTGTCAGACTTCACAAAAGTATTGGCGTCGATCAATACCTCGTAGTTTCGATGCCGGGTGAGGAAGAAATTTTTCGCATCAACCTCCACCGACGAACTACTGATATTGCCTTTTATTATCGTGGAATCAAATGCCAGTTCTCCATTTACCGAGATCAGGCCGTTCTTCTGTTTCACCAAAACCGTGTCGATACCTATTTCATTGCCATTAAAACTTACCGATGCAGCTATCTCGTTGTATTCAATTCCGTAGGTTTTATTGCTGTACATCCCATCTTTCAAATGAAGATTTCCAAAAAACTGGGGATTATCAAGCGTTCCCTTTGTTTCAATTCGGGCATCGATTAGTCCTCTAACACTATCGTAAGGAGCATAAGATTTAACGGCGCGGGTAATGTCAATTGAATCGAGAATAAACAAACCTTCATAAGTTTTTGGAGGATGAAAGCCGAGTTGAAGCGAATCGAGTGAGAGCGACAACGGAGCATTGATACCCGCAAAAATTGTATTGCCCATCTCAGGAATGGTTAATTCGATACTGCCTTTTTCGCGGGCATATGTAAAATCCGACCGCAGCGATTGAAGTGCATAATTCCCGTAACGAGGGTCTGTAATTTCCATCTGTCCCTCGATAAATGGATTATCTGAACGGCCATACAGTCGGAAGTTGGAATTTAGCTTTCCTCCCAAAACTAATTCCTCCCCAAGAAAACGGTTTAGCTCACCAACGTCTAGATCATTTATTTTAATTTCAAAATTCCCGGTATCGCTCGTCGAGATATTTCCATCTACGGCGATCTTAAAATCTTTCAAATTCCGATCCTTCAACGTCAGATCATGGATTTCCAAAAACTCATAATTATCGAGTGTTGCTGTCATGGTATCAACCAGGTAAACATCAGCCCATTTCGAATTCACCTCCAATTCGGGCACCGTCAAAAAAATGGTATCGCCCACAACAACCGTACTTTTCAGCTTTGCTTTTAACATATCTGTCCAACTGGCTTTGGCTTCCACCCCCATCTCCTCTCCGGCAAAACTGTAATCGATTTGAACGGTGTCTAACTCGATATTTCCTGATTTTACATTGTGAACATCTGCATGAACAGCAACATTAAAAGAATCACTGACAAGAGCAACCTGATAATTTGCCTGGGCATCATCTGCACTAACCGAATAACCTTCTGCATGAAACAGGTCGAGAACACCATCAATTTTTAAAGCGGCGACCGGTCCAGAAACCGTTGCAACCGTTAACACAGAATCGAAAGTAACAGGCAAATCAACTATCGAATTAATAAGCTGGAGCGAGGTGATGTTCCCGTTTAATTTTGAATTTACAAACATTGAATCGAGTTCAAACTGCCCGCTGCCCGAAACTTCAACTCCTGTTGCAAAGGCTTGTAAAGTATCTACCTTTATCGATGATCCGTTAACATGAGCTAACGCGCTTGCACCCTCTATAGGATATTCATAAACCATGCTAGGTGAAAGTGAGATAACGGCCGTAGCCAGCAGCTTTTCAGGATCAAAACCTTTGCCTTTGGCAACAACCTTTCCGTTAAGCATAGTATACGCCAATTCGGGCATTACCTTGCTGAGCTCAAATTTATCCATATCAATCTCAGCTTCATACTCCGGCTCTTCCCTTAAGGTCAGTTTTCCCTTCACAGCAGCTTTTCCAACTTCCGACTGCACAAGGATATCAGCTTGTAAACTATCGCCGTAGTATGTTCCACCCAATACTAAAGTCTTTAACCGAACCTCTTCAAAAGAAGAATTTTCAAACCGGACTTTAACGCTTGCTTCCGATTTAAAATCCTTCAGATTTACTCCTGCAAGATCCAGTTCCCCATCCAAATATGATTTCTTAATTCCCAGATCAGCCCAGTTCCCAACATTTACCCTGTCGAATTTTACATGAGCCTGATACGGCACAACTTTATCTTTCAACTGAAGGTTTGAAAAGGGTTGAAGCGAGAGCTTTGCGCTGAGTTGCTCTTTCCCGTTTTGTAGTACAACACTTGCTTTCAATGAATCATTCGACACCTTCAGGTCAGCATTTACGGAAGGAGAACAAAGCATTTTGAAGGAAGGAACAAAGAGGGCCAGATCATTTTTATCGACGATCCCTTCACTGATTTTCCCCTCCAGATTTTCGGGAGAAAAGTAGGTTCCCTGAAAATTAACACCGGAATTATTGGCAACCAGCAGCAGGCTGTCAACCATTATTCCCGAATCGTTTAGTTCGAGTTTACCACTCAGTTTCTTTAAAGCGACAGCAGGATCTTTGCTTTTCAGTTGAAAACTGTTTAGCCTGACCAAGGTTTCTGCCTCACTGTAATTTCCTCCGGCTAACAAATTGATATCATTAATCTTCGAAGGAATCCCATTTATTAGCGAGGCAATATCAATCCGTCCATATTCGATGGCAAGTTTACCTACCGCTATTGTGTACAGAAAAGGTTTGCTGTTTGATGTTGACGGCTCCGACTTCGGCAGGATGGTACTGAAATTCCAGGTACTGTCGGCGCTTTGCCACAGATTCACATAAGGTTCGCGTAAGACAATTGAGTCGATACTGATCGTTTTGGAGAGCAAAGGCCATAGTTTATAATTTACCTCTAAACCGCTGAACGATGCCAGCAGCGAATCTGCATCACGAAGTTCCACGTTTCGCAGCAATATATTGTTGTAAAAGTTACCGTCCAGTTCTTCAATGTTAAAGACTAAGTTCAGTTGTTTTTCTATCAGTTTAACAACTTGCGATTTCACCTGCTCTCTAAAAAAAGAAGTTTGAGTTAACAGCAAAGCACCGGTAATCAGCAGAATAACTCCTGCTAACACAATTGCCGTATATTTTATCAATTTCCTCATTTTTTAGAAAGAGTGACCAATATTAAAATGTATCTGCCATTTCGTGTCACTATCGAAAACCGGCCGTGCAAAATCAATTCCGGCAGGCCCCATTGGCGTTTTTATGCGTAAACCTGCTCCGGCAGAGTAGTGCAAATCAGTGATGTGATATTCAAAACTCTTTTGCCACACATTTCCGCCATCGATAAATACATTGAATTTCATCCTTCGCCCCAAATCGAACCTGAATTCGGTAGTGGCTTCCAGCAAACTGTTCCCTCCAACCGGAGTGCCATACTCGTTGTGCGGACCAAGATTTCCTCTCGACCAACCGCGCACCGAGTGACTTCCGCCTGCAAAAAACTTCTCTTCCACCGGAATAAAATCTGCATTGTCGGTTCGTTTAATTCCTCCGATTTTACCTTTCAGAGCCAGTACCACACCATGATGAATTCCGAAATACGTTTTGTATTCCGTCAGGATACGGTAAAACGGGATATTTCCCGCAAACATGATATCATTGGTTTTTATATTGAACGAAACCGAATACCCCTGAACCGGGTCAAGAATCGGATCGGAATTGTTATAAATGGCACCTAAAACGACTCCCATTTTACTGTAAATCGATTCATCATACAAATCACTACTTTCACCAAAATACACCGAAGTATCTTGCTCAACATCTTCGTAGATAAGCCCGATGGAAGTATTCAGTTCTTTCGAGAAATTTTGCAGAAATGTCAGACTAGCCCCCATTTTTTGAAGTTTATAACCGGGCTCATCCTGCTCCAGAATAAACGGATGAATAGTTAAAGTATTTATGGGAACAATAAACGAGGGTTGCGAAAATTTCAGGTAAACATTGTAGGGTTCCAGTCCCGAATGTTTGGCATACAAATTCAAACGGCCGGTATTCGTTAGAAAACCCAGGTATTGTACATCGGTATAAGCCCTGAGTTTATCTTCACGTCCGTAACCGGCACCAAAACGCACCGACCAACGTGGTGCTTCCCTGATATAAATTTGCAGCGGAATAGTATCAGCTTGTTCTTCACCCATTTTTGTGCGAATAGAGGCCACCCTGTAGTTCCCCTGCCCGTAGATCTGTTTCTGTGTTTGATCGATCTTCTTTTTACTCCAAACTTCTCCTTCTTCATAAGCAACCTGACGAAGTATACTTTTTGATGGCACCCGCTCGTTTCCGGTTATGGTTGTTTTGCCAATGTACGCCATTTTTCCGCGCACAATATTCCAGTTTACCGACGTCGTGTTTGTAGCCGTATCAACATCCAGCTGGTGCTCTACTGCGGTGTATGGGTAACCATAATCAAAAAATGTTTCAGCAATTAACTGCTTATCATTTATAACCGCCTCATCACGAAATATTTTAGTCGGATTGATCTGTGTTTGAAGTAAAAGTTTCCGTTTGTCTTTTGGCTGTAATACATTATCCAGTTTGTTAGTACTGTCAACGTTGTACGAAATATCAGAAATTGTAATTGGTTTACCTTCGCGGATAAAGATTGTTAGCTCAAGCCGGTCCTTTTTTGTAATCACAATCTCCGGTTCATCAAATTGTACATTTAAATAGCCTTCCTTTTGATAAAACACACGGAGCCTGGTTATGTCCTCATTATACAAGGTTCGGGAATAATAAACCGGTTCTTTCCCAATAAGTTTACGTTTAAACCAGGTGCTTCCTTCAATGGCAATTTCATCCTTCAGTTGCGAGCCAGACACATGTTTATTCCCCTGAAACTTTACTTTACTTATCATCAGGTTCTCCTGCGCGAAACAAAATAATGTGCCAAAAATGAATGCTATTGTTATCAGGACGTGTTTCAAGCCAACGTAATTAAGGTTTTACCAAAGATATAACATGGCAATTTCAAAATGCAACTATTCTGTAAAAAGTTGGGGCAATACAACAGCTTAATATTTTGGCAGAACCACTACAAATTCTAACTTTAGCCAACACTAAATCTAAACCAAATGGGTACACCTTTTCTCATTTTCATTGTGCTTTCTGCAGTTGGGGTACTTTTGTTTCTGGTACTAAAACTCAAAATTTCGGCATTTATCTCCTTGCTTATAACTGCCATTTATGTTGGTATTATTGCCGGAATGCCGCTAAAACAGGTCACTCAATCAATTCAAGATGGAATGGCCGGAACATTGGGATTTGTTGCTACGGTTGTAGGCCTCGGTGCAATTTTCGGGCAAATGTTGGAAAGTTCAGGAGGTGCCGAATCGCTGGCTCATTACCTGGTTAAAAAACTGGGAACCGACCGTGCTTCGTGGGCTATGGTAATTACTGGCTTTATTATTGCCATCCCGGTATTTTTCGATGTGGGATTTATTATCCTTGTACCGATTATTTATGCCCTTTCGCGCGACACCAAAAAATCGTTATTGTATTACGGAATTCCACTGTTGGCCGGATTGGCAGCTACACATAGTTTTATTCCTCCAACGCCGGGGCCGGTTGCTGTTGCCGACATAGTAAATGTACAACTGGGGTGGGTAATTTTGCTCGGATTTATCATTGGTTTGCCAACTGCAATTATTGCCGGACCTGTTTGGGGAAAGTATATTTCGAAGAAAATATACCTGACACCGCCCGAAGAATTTATTATTGATAATGTAAATGAATACGACGAAAATAACCTTCCCTCGTTTCGCCTGATCGCCATAATCATTGCGGTGCCGCTCTTTTTAATTCTTGTAAATACTTTTACGGGGCTGGCAGTCGCTAAAAATGTTGTGGAACAATCCATTTACACAGATATCCTTGAATTTCTTGGTCACCCCTTCTCTGCTCTGATTATCGCCACACTGATCGCCATTTATTTCCTGTGCCTGAAACGGGGCATGGACAAACAAAAAATCCTTGATCTATCAACCAAAGCACTTGGCCCTGCAGGTATTATTATTCTGATAACCGGTGCAGGCGGTGTGCTAAAACAAATTCTGGTAGACAGCGGAATCGGAAAAATTATGGCCGAATCGATGTCGAATTCGGCGCTTCCGCCTATTTTATTAGCCTGGATTTTGGCTGCAATTGTTCGGGTAACTCAGGGTTCGGCAACCGTTGCGATGATAACAGCTGCTGGAATTATTGCCCCGGTATTGAGCGAGTTTGGATTAAACGATCCGCAACGTGCACTGGTGGTACTTTCCATAGCATCAGGAGCAACTTTGTTGTCGCATGTTAACGACAGCGGATTTTGGCTGGTAGGTAAATATTTTGGCATGAATGAAAAACAAACGCTGCAAAGCTGGACGGTTATGGAATCGATAATTGCTGTTTGTGGACTGGCTTTTACGATGTTGGTTAGTTTGTTTTTTTGATTGTTTTTTAAATCCATACCCTTTTGTCTATCAACATTTTCCCTTAAAAGGGAAAACAGCAATGATGCCTGGCTGGCAAAGTGCCCAAACAACAGGCTCCCCTGCAAAGGGGAGCTCCCGAAAGGGTGAGGGGTAAAGAAGTCCTTTTCTAAAATCACGGCCATTATTCTTTCCTCTGCCCCAAAGTCCCCTTTGGGGATTTAGGGGTCAAAAACCAGCTCAAAGAGTTCTCAAAAATTACTATCATTGCATCACTATGACATTTACATTCAAACATTTTACAGAACTCACAACAAACGAATTGTACGATATTCTGAAACTTCGGTCCGAAATTTTTGTGGTGGAACAGGATTGCGTGTACAACGACTTGGACGATCTGGATAAAGATGCAATCCACCAGTTTTTGGTAAAAGATGGGCAAATCGTAGCTTATTCGCGTTTACTAAAACCGGGCACACGTTTTAACGATTATTCCATTGGACGGGTTGTGGTAAAAGAATCGGAACGAAGAACGGGTTTGGGAATTCTGATGATGGAAGAAGCCAAAAGCTATATTCTAAAGAACTGGAATCCGGATAAAATAAAGATAAGTGCACAAAAATATTTGCGTAAATTTTACGAAGATCTTGGATTTAAAATTGTGACCGACGAATACATGGAGGATGGTATTCCGCACTACGGAATGCTGTTTGAAAAACAAGCCGATTAAACGAATGCGAAAAATTGCAATTCTTCTTTTCCTCCTAATTAACATACAAGCCTTTGCATCGCCAAAGGACAGTATTGTTGAGCGCATTTTTAACGAAATGTACAATCAACATTACACGCAGGCTGAAGAAATGCTTCACGCGAACCAGAATAATATCGACTCCATTTTTTTTGCGGTGCTTTCGGTTGACATGAGCTACTGGAAAAATGTTACCGGTACCAACTCGCCCAATTACGAGACATTTGAGAACGATCTACAACGGTTTTCGCTCATTAACACAACAACAAGCACACAACAGGCCATTCATTTGGTTACGCTCTCGTACCAGTTACGCTACGAACTCAAACGCTTTAAACTCATAAAAGCCATATCCACACGGCAAGAAACAAAGGCACTTTTCACTTCGCTAAAAACCAACGAAGAATTACCGCCCGAACAACAGGAATTGTATCAGCTGTATTCCGCGTTATTTCAATATTTCGACAATTATTTAAAACCGTTTTTTGTTGCAAATAAAAAAGAGAATTGCAACGAAGCATTAACAAAAATGACCCAATTATACCAATCGGAAAACCGGATAACCAAAACACTGGTTGCTTATTTTCTGGGGAAAACATGGCTGAAATACGAGAACGATCCTGAAAATGCCATCGAATATTTTCAGTGGCTGCACAAAAGGTATCCTGAAAATATCAAATTCGAAGAACTACTGGCTGAGTGCAACGAGCAGTTAAACTAGGTTTTAAAACATTTCGCTCATTTTTCTCTTTCGTCCGGAAGTTTTGAAAAAAGAATCTTATTACTTTACGGAAAATTTGTGAGATGATTCAGAGGGTATTCTTTTTTATTTTTCTATTGACCACCTTAAACTCTTCAGGCAGCACTTTAAACAACGACAGCATTGCCAACCGGGTGTTTACTTTAATTTATGAGCAAAATCTTACCGAAGCCGAAAAGATTTACACATCAGGGAAAGACGAGCTGAACGAATTTTACCGCACTTTTTTAAACCTCGATTTGCACTGGTGGAAATACCGAACCACCTATTCAAAAGAAAACTCCGATAAGCTTGATCAACTGATCGATGCATCGATATTGCCCGAAACAGATACCTACGAGAAAAAAATGCGCCAGATTATTGTGCGCTCCTACCAGTTACGATATGACAAAAAGAAATTCAACATTTTTGGAATGCTTTCGGCCCGTTCCGATATCAGAGACCTGATTGCAGATATTGAAAAAGAAGCCCCGCCTTTTACCGGCGACGAACAAAAACTTTTCGAAAGTTATGTGATCATGTATCAATACATTGAAAACATTAACTTTTTTGCCAACGCCAAAAAGTCGGAAGCGCGTGAGAAAAAACTAAAACGAATGGAAAAGTTCGCCGAAGAGGATAACGTTATTCTGAATACTGTGGCTGATTTCTTTTTAGCCCGGATGTACCAAAAAATTGAGGACAAGCCGGAAGTGGGGCTGGAGCATTTTAAAATACTCACCAGAAAATACCCGACAAACAAAACCTTTGCAGAGTACCAGGCCGAGTGCGAAGAAAACATTTAATCCCAAAGCTGATGCTGAACAGTATCACGATGAAAAGTACGCTTTTTACATCTCGGGCAGATAGCCTTTTTTAAACGGTGAATATTGGTGAGTTTTAACCGCGATCGGCAATCTTTACACCTGAATTCACTTTTATGAATCACCTTTTCGTTTTCATAAACAGTCACTTCTATCTTGTCGAATAAGGTTTTGCACTTGGGGCATTTATAAATCTGGAAGCCTGCTTTCAGGTGAGGATTGTTGGAAGTTTGCACCAAGGCTTTGAGTAGGTTGTGCGTTTTATAATGAAAAATGCGGGTGCGCTGTCCAAGGTAATCGCTAACTTCTTGCGAATGAACAAGAAAACCATGGCCCTGGTTAAAACTTTCGGTAAAGCCGCAATGATCACAACGATATAAATAGGCATGTCCCATTGCTTAAAATTATAAATTTTAAAACGGCTGGTAGATGTTATAAAGTATCATTCAAACATTTTTTAATTTTATCTGTATTACTGTCATACATAAACAAATAAATTATGAAACACATTGTAATCGCCACATTATTCGTTGTATTTACTTTGAGTGCATTTGCACAGGAATTAAAAGTTGGCGACAAAGCACCAACTTTTTCCACAAAAGCCGACGATGGTTCAATCTGGAATGTAAAGGACTACCTGGGCAACAAGTTTATTGTTGTATATTTTTACCCGGCAGCAATGACCGGCGGCTGCACAAAACAAGCCTGTGCTTACCGCGACATGAAAACAGAAATTGATGCGGCAAACGCTGTGGTTGTTGGAATTAGTGGCGACAATGTTGATGGCCTTCAACTTTTCAAAAAGGCAAACGACCTTAATTTCCCCCTATTATCGGATGCCAGTGGTGAAATTGCCAAAAAATTTGGAGTTCCTGTGCGCGATGGCGGAACAATAACACGTGAAATTGACGGGAAAGAATTCGATCTCACCCGTGGTGCAACTACTTCGCGCTGGACTTTCATAATCGACAAAAAAGGCAACATTGTGTATAAGAATACAGACGTTGATGTTAGTAAAGACTCAGAGGAAATTTTGGACTTTATCAAAAACAATTCTTAAATTGCATTGATTTACAAACCCATAAATAAGTGAAGATGATAAAATTAAGAGCAATTTTAATTATTAGCCTGCTGTGTTTTTTACTTCCGGTGAAAAACAGTTTCGCCCAGGCCGAAGTAGTAAAAAACGGCGACAATTATGTATTTGTGTATAACGAGGTAGGATCAAGCGACGATACCACTCGTTGGGAAACAGTAAACTATGCTTCGAAAAGCACAATCTCAGCATCCGGAAACATCGTAAAAACGCTTTATTACCAGTTACAGGACGACCATCCTCTATTGGGATACACGTTTGTGTTTGGTGCCAGCTTTAATATTGGTGATGCAAAATTGGTAGATGAGAGAGTCTTGATGAAAAAAGACGGAAGCTTTAAAGTTACCATTCATAGTAATGGTGCTGGAACTCGTCTTCCCATTGGATGGATATTGGAATAATAACAAATTTCGTGTTCTTTTTTACCGCCCAAAAAGGTTAAAAACTATCTTTGCGCAAAACTCAGGTTTTGGAAACAACCACGTTTCTAAAATATTTCGAGGGGCACAGTGCTACTGCCAAGGTGGTGAAAAAAGCCGCTGCCCCCCCGGGTGAAAAAATTCACCTGCACGGGCTTATTGGCTCTGCCAAAACCGTATTACTCGCCAATGTATTTCAGAAAGTTCAGCAAAACTGTGTTGTTTTATTAAACGATCGCGAAGAAGCAGCCTATTTTTACGACGATCTGAACAACCTTGGATTTGCCGAAAACACCTTATTTCTTCCATCGTCGTATAAACGATCGGTGCAGTACGATAATCCGGAGCAGGAAAATATTGTTCAGCGAACCGAAGTGTTGAACCTGCTTTCGTCGGCCGACAAACCGTATTTTGTTATATCGTATCCCGAGGCAATAATCGAGAAAGTAATCTCAAACGATAGTTTGGAGACGAACACCTTACAGGTAAAAAACGGCGACAAGATTTCGATTGATTTTATCAACGAATTCTTATACGAATATGGTTTCGAACGGGTTGATTTTGTGTATGAACCCGGACAATTTTCGGTGCGCGGAAGTATCGTCGATATCTTTTCGTTTTCGCACGAAGACCCATTTCGTATCGACTTCTTTGGCGATGAAATTGACTCCATCCGAAGTTTCGACATTGAAAACCAATTATCGAAAGATCGCTTAAACAAGATCACTATTGTTCCGAATATTCAGAATAGTTCGGTTGAAGGAGAGCGCGTTTCATTTGTTAATTTTCAGGAGAAAGATAGCCTGTGGTTTAGCAATAACTCGAACCAGTTTGTTGATCGGATTGCAGAATTGCACCGTCAAACCATTATCGCGCGCGAAGACGAAGATATTGTAGACTTGCTTTTAACTGCCGGCGAATTAGAAATGCAACTAAAAGCAAAAACAGTATTTGATTTTGGTAACGACCTGGCTTTTTCTCCCGATGAAAAAATAGAGTTTGCCAACTCGAGCCAACCGATATTTAATAAGAATTTCGAACTGCTTGGATCAAACCTGACCGAACACCGAAAAAACGGTTACGAGCTGTTTATTCTTTCCGGCCAGGAGAAACAAATCGAACGTCTGCAAACAATATTTAAAGATTCGAATGTCAAAGTCAGCTTCAATCCGGTAAATTTTGTGTTGCACGAAGGCTTTATCGATCACGAATTAAAAGCCTGTTTTTATACCGACCACCAGATTTTTGAGCGCTACCACCGCTTTAAACTGAAAAACCGAAAAGCGCAACGCGAAGCCATTTCTTTGAAAGAACTTAATAAACTGCACCCGGGTGATTATGTGGTTCACATCGATCATGGAATCGGAAAATTCGCAGGACTGGCACGCACCGAGGTAAACGGGAAAATGCAGGAAGCCATTCGTTTGGTTTATAAAGATAACGACTCGCTGTTGGTGAGTATTCACTCGCTTCACCGCATTTCGAAATACAAAGGAAAAGACGGTGGCGAACCTAAAATTAACAAACTGGGCACGGGTGCATGGCAAAAAATCAAGAGCCGCACCAAGTCGAAGGTGAAGGATATTGCCAAAGAGTTGATTGCGCTTTATGCAAAACGACGCGCTGAAAAAGGTTATGCTTTTTCGCATGACTCGTATTTGCAAACCGAGCTGGAAGCATCGTTCATTTACGAAGACACTCCCGACCAGGAAAAGTCGACCGCAGCCGTTAAAGAGGACATGGAAAAAACCATGCCGATGGACCGTTTGGTTTGTGGCGACGTTGGTTTTGGGAAAACTGAAATTGCTATCCGGGCAGCTTTTAAAGCCGTTGCCGACAGTAAACAGGTGGCTGTTCTGGTACCAACTACCATTCTGGCTTTTCAGCATTTTAAAACCTTTAGCGAACGACTGAAAGATTTTCCGGTAAAAATTGACTACGTCAGCCGCCTGAAATCAACCGCCCAGGTAAAAGCTGCATTAAAAGATGTTGCCGACGGAAAAACCGATATTATTATTGGTACACACCGTTTGGTGAGCAAGGATGTAAAGTTTAAAGACCTCGGTTTGCTGATTATTGATGAAGAGCAGAAATTTGGTGTTTCCGTTAAGGAAAAACTAAAGCAGTTTAAGGTTAATGTCGACACCTTGACATTAACCGCAACGCCAATTCCGCGTACTTTGCAGTTCTCGCTGATGGGTGCCCGCGACCTGTCAATCATTCAAACGCCTCCGCCAAACCGCTACCCAATTGTTACCGAGGTGCACGGCCTGAACGAGCAAATGATAAAAGAAGCCATTCTATACGAAATGGATCGAAACGGGCAGGTATTCTTTATCCACAACCGCGTTCAGAATATTTATGAGGTTGAAGACATGATAAAGCGTATTGTTCCGGGTGTAAAAACGGTGGTTGGCCACGGACAAATGGAAGGCCCGAAACTGGAAAAAGTGATGCTCGATTTTATCGATGCGAAATTTGATGTGCTGATTGCCACAACGATCATCGAATCGGGTCTTGACATACCAAATGCCAACACCATTATAATTAACCACGCGCAAAATTTTGGCTTAAGCGACCTTCACCAGTTGCGTGGACGTGTTGGACGCTCGAATAAAAAAGCGTTCTGTTACCTTATTGCTCCGCCACTTTCAACGGTTAGTGCCGAAGCTCGCCGGCGTTTGCAGGCCATCGAGCAGTTTTCGGAACTCGGAAGCGGTTTTAATATTGCCATGCAAGACCTCGATATTCGTGGTGCCGGAAATATGCTGGGTGCCGAACAGAGTGGTTTTATTGCCGACATTGGTTTCGAAACCTATCACCGAATTTTAAACGAGGCGATTCAGGAATTAAAACAAGATGAATTTAAAGACTTGTTTGCCGAAGAAGACAAGGCACAATCTCAGGCTTTCCTGAATATAAAATACGTTAACGACTGCACCATCGACACCGATATGGAACTGCTGTTCCCAAGTGATTATATTCCGGGAAACTCGGAGCGAATGATGCTTTACCGCGAACTCGACAATATTGAAAGTAAAGAAGAACTCGAAAGTTTTACCAAAGGATTGTTAGACCGTTTTGGCGAACTTCCGAGCGAAAGTCGTGAGCTGATAGATATCCTGCCGCTTCGCTGGAAAGCCATCGAACTGAGCATGGAAAAGATCATTCTGAAAAACAAAAAAATGATCTGTTATTTTGTTGCCGATCAGAAATCGTCGTTCTACCAATCGGGCGACTTTATTAAAATTGTACAGTACGTTCAGAAAGGAAAAACCAAAGGACGGATGAAGGAAACCAATGGGAAGCTAACCCTCAGTTTTTCGAATGTTCCGAATGTTGAAACCGCCGATTATATTTTGCGTGAAATTGTTGAGGACCTTAAAAGCTGAAGATTCAACAACTAATTTCCTGATAATAAGAAACTGCCACACAAATGCCAATTCTCTCAATTCTATACATTTAGAAAATGTCAATTAAAAAAAAATCACGATATTGGCATTCAAAGACAACCAAATAATAAAAAACAGCGTCTATTAAAAGTACTTCCGAAAAAACTATTAAAAATTAGAAATATGGACACAATGATGAAATTTGGAAAAATCCTGACAATTATTTTAGTGTTTGCCGGGTTATTTGCCTGTAACAAGGACGATAACTCAGTGCCGTTTGAAGTAATTGGCGATGTTTTTGTAATTAAACGCACCATCGGCGAAGAGGTTAAATACGCAAATTCGTATGTTGCATGGGGTAACCAGCCAATGAGCCATGCCGAAGTTACAACTCCGGGCGGGGCCAATATGACTTTATACCCTACTTCAGGCGAACAGAATATTTATGCAAAAGAACCCGCTTTAAATGAATATTATGCGTCGGCTCCGGTTGAAGGAAACTACCAGTTTCTGGTTATTAACGAGGACATTACACATCAGTCGGTTGATTTGCTCGACTTTGATGACATTGCTTTTACAACCCTTACTTCGGCAGAAATGGTAGATGGCGTTTTAAGCGTGCAGTGGGAAACCAACAGTATTGCCGAAGGATATCGAATCAGACTGATTAACCAAAGCAACGCTGTAGCGTTTTTAAGCCAACCTTTACCATCACAAATGGTACGTTTAGATATTGGTGCTGCAACAGCTTCTGGCTCATGGAGCGAAACCCCGGAAGCAGGTAATGTTTATACTGTTGAATTTCTTACAATCAGATACGAAGATGATGCCACCAGTAACGATGCAACCAAACATATTCAGGAAATTGCGGTGACAGAACAAGATATCACCTGGGAATAAGACCTTTTTAAACAATAGCTCAACCGTCTGAATTTCAGGCGGTTTTTTTATGCCCTAAATTTGCTTTACTATTTTTGTAGTAGTTTTTCTATTAAAATAGTTTTGTTTCTAAATTAATAGTACTATGTTTGTAGTAGAATATAATTTGGCACGATAATAGAACCGATAAATAAGATGAAGACATTAACAAAAGCAGAAGAACAGGTAATGCATATTCTCTGGGATTTACAAGAAGGAGTTGTTAAAGATGTGGTTGACGGAATTGGCGAAAATAAGCCGGCATACACTACCGTAGCAACTGTTTTAAATGTGCTGGAAAAAAAGGGATTTGTTACCCACAAAAAAATTGGCAACACAAACCTTTTTTCGCCTGCTGTTACTAAAAAGGAATATACTAAAGTCCAGTTTTCATCTTTGCTGAAAAACTATTTCAACGGCTCGTTCCCGAAAATGGCCACCTTTTTTGCCAAAGAAAACAACCTGGGAATGGAAGAGCTGGAAGAAATGCTAAAGATTACAGAAAACGAATTAAACAAAGAAAAGAAAGACTAGCCATGGAAACTTCGCTGTTTTATCTATTAAACGCATCCGGAGGAATTGTTCTTTTCTACCTGGTGTACTGGATGTTTCTTCGCAAAGAAACGTTTCATGTGGCCAACCGCTGGTTTTTATTGGGCTCATTGCTCCTGGCCATTCTGCTTCCAATGGTTCCGGTTCGTTACGAAGTTTTGCTTGAGGCCAGCAAAGAAGCAAAAACCGGTGCGCATACTATCGCCGATACTTTCAAAAACATTCCTGTTTTTAACGGAACAGAGGATAGTACCATAGCGTTTGGTTGGCAACAAGCCATTTTGCTGGTATACCTTACTGGAGCTGCTATTTTTCTGCTTCGCTTACTCACTCAAACTGCCATTCTTATTCATTTAATGATAAAATACCGCGTTAAATCGCTGCAGGGCATGCGCGTGGTTGAAAACGAAAAATACGGACTCCCCTTCTCATTTTTCAACGTTGTATTTATAAATCCGAAATTTCATACACAGGACGACCTGCCGGAAATTCTGGCTCACGAAAAAGTGCACATTCGTGAGAATCACTGGTTCGACCTGCTAATGATAGAGCTGTTAACAGTCATCTTTTGGTTCAACCCATTTATTTGGATGTTTGAACGAGCAATTAAACAAAACCATGAGTACCTGGCCGACAAAGGTGTTCTTGCGCAGGGACACACTGTAGGCCGCTACCAGGCTTTATTAGTAAACCAGCTGATGGGCATGCAAATTATTGGCATCACCAATAACCTGAATTTTGCCCTTAGCACAAATCGATTAAAAATGATGACGAAAAAGAAAACATCGGCCCGCCGGCTGATACGATTTACCTGGGCACTACCCGCTCTTGCGCTGTTGTTGTTCGCTTTTGCCGAACCGGAATACCGGATGCAGGAATTAAATGAACCAGAAATAGCCGATCTGCAAACTTCAGCCACAAAAACACTGAAAATTTCGGGTTTGGTTGTTGATGAAAACGACGAACCTTTACCCGGAACCTCCGTGGTTGTTAAAGGCGGAACTACGGGATGTGTTAGCGACATGCGAGGCAAGTTCATACTCGAAGTCCCTGAAAAGACAGCAATCGTACTTTCCTTTGTGGGTAAAAAAACCGTTGTTGACGATTACATGGGAATTCTGTCGGGAAAAGATGGTGAAGAGTACAAACGCACCTACAAAATGAATGACGAAATAATTGGTATTGGACTTGCCACCGAACTGCTTGCTGTAAACAATAACGACAAGATCGCTCCTCCTCCTCCGCCGCCACCACCACCACCATCAGACGCTGAAGTATTTTACGTTGTTGAAGACATGCCCGAATATCCGGGAGGTTCGGAGGCATTAAATAATTATGCCTACAAAATGCAACAGAAACTTGCTCAGGCAAAAGGAATAAAAGGAAAAGCTAAAGTATTGTTTACCGTAAATGCAAAAGGAAAAGTAACCGATATTAAAGTGGTAGAAAAAGAAAACGATGGTGCCGCAAAAGGCGCTTATGCTATTGCCAGCCAACTCGAAGATTGGAAACCCGGTAAACAACGAGGGAAAGCTGTTCCGGTAAAATACATGCTTCCTGTGGAGTTTAAATAAACAGAAGACAAGAATAAACATTTTTGATTCACCCGCTTTTCGTTATGGAAAGCGGGTGTTTTTATATAACTTGTTGGTATACAAATTCGACATGAAAAAGCAATACTTTAAAACATATAAAGATTGGGAAAAATGGCTCGATAAAAACCACAAGAAAGAAAATGAATTGTGGCTGATCTATTATAAGAAACACACAGGGAAACCTTGCATTGCTTACAACGATTCGGTAAAAACAGCACTGTGTTACGGCTGGATCGACGGTTTGGTAAAACGTATTGATGATGAATGTTACGCACGGAAATTCACTCCACGAAATGCTAAAAGTCTTTGGTCGGAATCCAATAAAAAACGTGTCACGGAATTATTAAAAGAAGGCAAAATGAAACCGCCGGGTTTAAAGTTGGTTGAAGCAGCAAAACAGAACGGAAACTGGGATAAAGTAATTGCACCTCCTGAAGTTAATACCGTACCGTCTGCCGAGTTTAAATCTGCCCTTAGCGAAAATCCTGAAGCCAAGGCCTATTTCGAGTCATTGGCTATCAACCAAAAAAACCAGTTTATTATCTGGATTAATATGGCTAAACGTGACGAGACAAAAGCGAAGCGGATAAAGGAATCGATTGATTTGCTGAAGGATAAAAAGAAGTTGGGATTGAAATAAAACCTTTATAAAAAACGAAAGGCCGGTTCAATAACCAGCCCTTTCTCAATCAACCTAAACCTAAACTAAACCAAAAACCAAACCATCTTTTATGGTATGTAAATCTTTATGAAGAAAGATTTGTAACAGTAAAACACAAACTGGTTAAAAAGGTTTACCGAATTGTGATTTTTTTTATTTGAACGTAAAATTTTCTCGCGGATCACGCTGATATCCGCAGATTTCGTCCTGTTATCTCAGTCCGATTTTATGCGTTATTCGGAGACATCTGAAAGCACATCCATTTTAAAAATGAACGATTCCAATCCTGCTAATGCCAGTTCAACCTCACCCTTTCCATTTTTCACTTCCAGTACAAATTCATCTTCACTTGCCAGTTGGTCAGTTAGTTTATACAAACCGTCCGTTAAATGCAGAGATTTCACTGTTTCCTCATCCAGTTTTAATTGAAATTTGTACGGTACTTCCTCGAAATTGCTCACCACAATCAAACGATTGTCGCCCTTCCAACGCACAAACGAAAATATTTTATCGGTGTATCCTTCCGTGTTATGTCGATTGTATGAATGAATCTCTTTGTACTCGCCCATTAAAGCAGAAGATTTTGCGGAGAAGCTCAGCAGGTTTTTATAAAACGCATTTAGTTCCTTCTCTGCATCAGTTGACTGCCCGCCATCAAATTTCCCATTGTTCATCCAACGTTGATGTGCCGGCACACCGCAGTAATCAAAAATAGAAGTTCGTGTTTCATCTCCAAATCCCATGTCGCCATCGCCCGGTTCGCCAACATTTTGACCAAAATAAATCATGGTTGGCGAAGTGCTCAAGCAGGTAGAAACTACCATTGCCGGTTTTCCTCTTTCTGCACTTCCGGCAAAACCGGCGCTGGCAATACGCTGCTCGTCGTGGTTTTCCAAAAAGTGCAACATATGGTGTTCTATATCTTTCAGTCCATCATAAATTGCCGGAAGATTATCAGTACTTCCGTGCCCCTGCATAATGTGTTTCAGCGTATCATACAGTTCCACTTTGTCGTACAGGTAATCCATTTTCCCTTTCTGAATATAATCGCGGTAAAGAGCCGGATTATAAACTTCAGCCAACAGAAAAGCATCCGGATTTTTCATCTTTATAGCAGAGTTCATGTAACTCCAGAATTCAACCGGAACCATTTCTGCCATATCATAACGGAAACCATCCACACCTTTTTCCAGCCAATAAATCGCTATATCCCTGAATTTCGTCCACGAATCCGGCACATCCTTATCTTGCCAGAATTCAAAATGTGCCTCGTAATCTTCTCTGTCAAAACCTTCGGGTAGCAAATCAAAATCGTAAGTTCCATCGGGCTTAACACCGTAATTTACTTTTACGGTTTCGTACCAGTCATAAAATCCGGGCTGTGCTAAGCGTGCTCCGTTACCAGTCCATTTGGCCGGATTCTCATCAAAATTTCCATCCGAAAGCGGATTTGGATCGCCTCCCAGAGGTTGGTAACCATTCAAAAATTCTGGTACCTGAAAAGCCTCATCGGGTATGTAATAGAAATTATTATCACGTATATATTCCACCGAAGTATCATCGTTTTCTCCAAAATCGGAAAAACCTTCAGGTTTCGAGATCGACTGGTAATTCCGCGCAACATGATTGGGAACAATGTCGATTATTACTTTCATTCCATGATTGTGAGTTCGCTCGATCAAAGCTTCAAATTCCTGCAATCGATTGGCAGGATCAACTGCCAGATCAGGATTGACATTGTAATAGTCTTTCACCGCATAAGGTGAGCCGGCGCGGCCTTTTACCACATCGGGATCGTCGTTTGAAATGCCGTATTCAGTGTAATCAGTTATCACATCATGATGCGGAACACCGGTGTACCAAATGTGCGTAACGCCCATCGATTTAATCTCGTCGAGTGCCCGGTCGGTAAAATCACTGAACTTACCAACACCATTTTCTTCAATGGTTCCCCACGGTTTATTAGTGGTGTAGGTATTTCCAAACAAACGGGTAAACACCTGATAAACCACAAATTTTCCTTCGGGCGCATCTGTTTTTGCAGGGCCTTTCTTTTGGGTAGGTTGACAGGCAAAAAGTGCCAGCACTAAAAAAAAGATGGAAACAAGATTTTTCATGGTTTAATGATTTGATGTGTATGCGGCGCATGGAACGGCATCATTTCATAAAACCGAGTGAATGCGCCTTTTCTTATGTATGTTAAAAACCCAGGGCGCTGCCCCGGGTTATACTATTTCTCCCTTACAGGGCTTTGTCTCTATTTACTCAACTCAACAATAATTGCTGATTTTGCAGGAACTGTAACTTCCGAAATATCCGAAATTGTGTTTCCTGAGATAATTTCTTTACCCGACTTATAACCGTCAATAACTTCACTAAAACGTTTGGTTTTAACGGTTGCTGCCCTGGTGTTTTTATTCAGAATAACCATTATTGCTCCATCGTCAGTGTAGCGGAAATAGGTGTAAGTGCCTTCCTGTGGAACAAAGTGCATCAGTTTACCGTTGTGAATTACTTCGGCATCTTTACGCCAGTTCTGAATTTTTGAAACGTATTGCTGCATATCTTTTGCAGCATCGCTCATTCCTTCCCCGGTAAAAGCATTTACTTTGTCGCCTTCCCAACCGCCGGGATAATCAGCACGAATATCGCCGTGTTCGCTTCCGTCGTGACGCATCAATATTTCGGTACCGTAATAGATCTGCGGAATTCCCCGTGTAGTCAAAAAGAAAGCCACACCCATTTTCAGCAGATCAACATCTTCACCAACCTGCACGAAAAAGCGCGACATATCGTGGTTATCCGGGAAAATGGTCAGATCGTACGGATTTGGATACAAAAAATCGTTGGCCAGAGCATTGTAAATCTGAATCAACCCAAAGTCGAAACTTTCTTCGTTACGTAAACCTTCAGCTGCTGCGCTCTGCAACGGAAAATCCATCATACTCGGGGCATAATTTTTATAGCCGTCCTGATTGAGTTTTCCTTTTTGCCAATACGATACAATCGCCGGATTTGTGGTCCACTCTTCGCCAACCACATTAAAATTCGGATATTCTTCCAACAATTCTTTTGTCCACTCACTCATCATATCTTTGTCGGGATATGGCCAGGTATCCTGACGAATTCCCTCCAGTCCAACATACTCTGTCCACCAAATACTGTTCTGAATAAGGTATTTTGCCAGAAATTGATTTTTCTGGTTCATGTCGGGCATTTCTTTAACAAACCAACCATCTACCATTGCTTTTTTATCTGCTTCCGAAACATGTGGATCTTCATTCACCGTACGGCGGTGACTGGTAATTTTTATATCGGGATAATTGTTGATCCAGTCGTTCATTGGCATATCGTGCATCCACCAGTGTTCCGATCCACAATGATTGAATATCAAATCCATGATCAGTTTCATGCCTCGTTTATCCAATTCTTCATTCAGTTCGCGGTATTCATCATTCGAACCATAACGTCTGTCAACCTGGTAAAAATCGGTACAGGCATAACCGTGGTACGACGATTCGGGCATATCGTTTTCTAAAACAGGATTTAACCAAACAGCAGTAAAACCCATTTCTTGAAGGTAATCCAGCGAATTGATAATCCCGCGAATGTCGCCTCCATGTCGGCCATAATTATAATCACGGTCAAGGCCTTCTTTCATTCCTTCAACCTCGTCGTTGCTTGTATCGCCATTTACAAAGCGGTCGGGGGTAATCAGGTAAATCACATCAGATGAATTAAAACCTTCCCGTTCTGAAGAACCTTTTTCACGATCCCACAATTGGTAGTTATAACTATCAACAACTTTTTTGCCCTGTTTAAATTGAATTTCGAATTCACCGGCTTTTACATCTTTTGCCAGTTTCAGATCGACAAAAAGATAGTTCGGATTTTCCACCTTTGTAGTCGCCTCCAGGGTAACTCCCGGGTAATCAATCACCACATCGGTTGTTGAAATATCCTCGCCGTATATCAGCAATTGCAAATCGGTACTTTTCATTCCGGCCCACCAGTTTGGCGGCTCAACACGTTCCACTTCCTGCCCCACAACATTCAGGGTAAGCAGGATAATAAACAAAGTGATTAGTTTCTTCATTTTATTGGATTTGTTTTTTCGACTACTTTTTAATTTCCAGCGTTGATTTTCCGGCAATTTTGTGTTCGGTTCCCCAAACCGTTGCTGCAACATCAACAGCAGAATGATTAATGATAACAAACTCCCCATGTTTCATTTTAACCTCGAGATGTGCACCACCAAAATCAATTCGGAATCCGTATGATTTCCACGATTCCGGCAGGAATGGATTAAATGTGAGTTTATTTTTTACCACACGCATTCCTCCGAATGCCATTACAAACGACATCCAGGTTCCACCCATACTGGTGATGTGCAAACCGTCTTCTGTGTCGTTATTGTAATCATCCAAGTCGAGGCGCGAAGTACGCAGATACATTTCGTAAGCCTTATCCTGATACCCGATCTTTGCAGCCAAAATTGAATGTACACACGGCGACAACGACGATTCGTGAACGGTCAAGGGCTCATAAAAATCGAAATGCTGCTTTAATTCTTCCGTGGTAAAATTCTCCTGGAACAGGTACAAACTCTGCAAAGTATCGGCCTGTTTAATGTATGGCGAACGCAAAATGCGGTCCCACGACCAATTCTGGTTAATCGGTAAATCTTCCGACGGAAGTTCTGCCACCGGTGTCAGGTCCTTATCCAAAAATCCATCCTGCTGCAGGTAAATTCCCCGCTTCTCGTCTCTCGGATAATACATCTTCTCAACAATATCCGTCCAGCGCGCAGTTTCTTGTAACTCGTTGAATTTCCACTTTTTTACCATTTCTTCAAACAGAAACGGGAATTCCTTTTTCAGGTATTCAATAACTTCGAGCGTGTATTTCAACGTCCACACAGCCATGTAGCTGGTGTGGAAATTATTGTTTACGTTGTTCTCGTATTCGTTCGGACCGGTAACGCCAAGCATGACATATTTTTCTTTGTCGGCCGACCAGTTTACGCGCTGGCTCCAAAAACGACTAATCCCAAGCAACACCTCAAAACCCATTGGTGCGAGGTATTCTTTATCGCCAGTATAATTTATATAGTCGAAAATGGCATAAGCAATGGCACCGTTACGATGAATTTCTTCGAAGGTAATTTCCCACTCGTTGTGGCACTCTTCGCCGTTAATGGTAACCATCGGATACAAGGCAGCACCATTTTTAAAACCAAGTTTTTCAGCATTCTCAATGGCTTTTTCCAGATGTTTGCGACGGTAAACCAATAAGTTCCGCGAAACTTTTTGCGGTGCTGTACTCAGGTAAAAAGGCAAACAATACGCCTCTGTATCCCAATAAGTTACACCTCCGTATTTTTCTCCGGTAAATCCTTTTGGCCCGATGTTCAGTCGCTCATCCTCGCCCGAATAGGTTTGATTGAGCTGAAAGATGTTAAAGCGAATTCCTTGCTGAGCAGCTACATCGCCTTCAATTTTAATATCGCTGGTTTCCCACTTTTGTAACCAGCAGTTTTTATGACTTTCGAACAGGGTATCGAAACCGGCTTCAACAGCCAGATCGACAGCTTCTTTTGCTTTTTGGGGCAGTAATTCTTTATCGTAATCGAGGGAAGAAACAGTAGAAGAGTATTTCTCAACTACTATTTCATCACCTGTCATTACCGAAACACATTGAGTTGCCTCAACATACTTCTCCCTTTCCCTATTAGTAATATCTGATTCTACTTTATTTCCATTTTTTGTTAGCTGAAACCACATTCCGGTACTTAACTGAAAGCCGGTTTTTAAGGTTTCAACTGTGAGATAACCTTCCGGTCCTCCGACAGCACGGGCCACTTCCACCCAAAATTTCTCGTCGTAGTTGGAGTCTTCATTCTCCACATCACCATCGAGATAAGGTGTAACTTTAATCTCACCTTCGAAATTCAGCGCTTTTATCGTGTATCTGATTGCGCCAATTTCGGTAGCAGTCGTACTTACAAAACGGTGCGAGCAGACTTCTACCTGGTTTCCGTTTTGTAACTCGGCAACAAAACTTCGCGTTAGCAAACCGTGTTGCATATCGAGTTCTCGCCTGAATGAAAGCACTTTTGCTTTTGCCAGATCGAGTTCTTCACCATTAATATTAACTCCAATTCCAATCCAGTTGGTTGAATTAATGATCTTGGCAAAATATTCCGGATAGCCGTTTTTCCACCATCCCACGCGGGTTCTATCGGGGTAATAAATACCGGCCACGTATGTTCCGTTCAGCGTATCGCCTGAATACTTTTCCTCGAAATTGGCGCGCTGGCCCATCTTACCGTTTCCGATACTAAAAATGCTCTCAGAAATTCGGTTGTGTTCCGGAACAAAATCCTCTTCAACTATTTTCCAGTCGTGATGAATGATATAATTCTTCATCTCAGTGTTTTTAATTTTTTAATTTTCTGTTGCAACGTCTTTTACAAAAAGTACCAGCACGGCAGCAATTACCATTGATACTCCGCCAAAAACGAGTGCTAAAATCGACTCTCCGCCAAACAAATCTTTCACCATAAAACCTAAAATGGTTGCCGCCAGAATTTGCGGTATTACAATAAAGAAGTTGAATATTCCCATGTAAATCCCCATTTTGTTCGATGGCAACGATCCGGTAAGAATAGCATACGGCATAGACAGAATACTTGCCCAGCCAATGCCGACACCAATCATTGGCAAAATCAGCCAGATTGGATCGTTAAACAGGTAAATGGAAGCGAGTCCTACTCCACCAATTACTAAACTGATGAAGTGTGTGATTTTTCGGTTGGTATATTTTGCCACAACCGGCAAAGCAAATGCCATTAGCGCAGCAACGCCGTTATAAACGCCAAAAAGAACAGTAACCCAGTCGGCACCGTCGTTATATAACTGCGATTGCGGATCGGTGGTTCCGTAAATATGACTGGTAATTCCCGACACAGAATAAATCCACAGCGAAAACAAACCAACCCAGGTAAAGAATTGCACCAACGCCAGTTGTTTCATGGTAAGCGGCATTCGGAGTAAATCGCTGAAAATCTCCACCAGGGCATTTTCGTCTTTCTTTTGTGATTTTAACCATGCTGCCATCATCATTAGTAAAAAGAACAGCATAAGAATACCTCCGAGAATGTACAGCTCTTTTTCCAGCTTCATCAATTTTGTAACAACAATAATTAGCAAACCAAGTAAGCCCAATATTCCGCCAACTTTGGCAAATCGGCTACTGACCACTTCTTCTTCGTTAACTACCTCCGCTTTATTTGTAGTTTGCCTTTCGTTTTCTTCAAACGCTTTCAGGTCTTCGGGCGGGTATTCTTTGGTTGAAAAAATAGTCCAGAGAATGGCCAAAAAGAAAACAATGCCACCAATATAAAACGACCACTGTACGGAAGGAGGAATGACTCCTTCGGGAGCTGTATTCGGAATGTTCAGCCAGTTGGTCATTGCATACGGAAGCACCGAGCCCACAACTGCACCGGTACCAATAAAAAAGCTTTGCATGGCAAAACCCCGGGTTCGTTGTTCGTTGGGCAACATGTCGCCAACAAAAGCACGAAACGGTTCCATCGAAATATTTATGGAAGCATCCATAATCCAAAGCGTTCCGGCAGCTACCCAAAGCGCCGGCGAGTTCGGCATTAAGAATAATGCCAGCGAAGCGAAAATGGCTCCAAACAAAAAGTAAGGCCTTCTTCTTCCCAGTCGGTTCCAGGTTTTATCGCTCATGTGCCCGATGATGGGCTGAACTATTAAACCGGTAACCGGAGCTGCAATCCACAGAATCGGGATATCCTCAACATTGGCCCCAAGTGTTTCGAAAATACGGCTAACATTGGCATTCTGAAGAGCAAATCCAAACTGGATACCCAGAAAACCAAAGCTCATATTCCAAATCTGCCAAAAACTTAGCGTAGGTTTTTTGCGCATAATTGTAATTTTTATTTCTAATATGGCTTTATGTATACAAAAGAAACAACAGCAAAAGAACTTTTGCCGTTAAACACGAAGTATGTACAAGTTGAAATTGCCAGTACAAATATAAAACAGAATCGAACTAAAATGCAAACCACGAATCTCTGCATCGGCTGCAAACAGGCGTTTTCGACCGAAAAAATCAATTTCAAACGTTTGCGGAAAGTGAAAATATATTCTACAACATGTTTTTGTGTAATTGCCGAAATTGGCAACCAATTACATAAAATCAGTAAAATCGGACTGGAATATTAGATAATGGATGATCCTCTCACAATCAGATTCGCGTTCAACACTTTGGTCTCAGCAGGATATTCATCGTCTTCCGAAAGAATTCGTTTGAGCAGCATTCGGGTTGCCAGTGTACCCATCTCGTAACCATGCTGATCGACCGAAGTTAGCGTAGGATCAGTTATGCCTGAAAAACGGCCATCGGAAAAGCCAACAACGGCAATCTCATCGGGTATTTTGTAGCCTTTTTTCTGGATGGTTTGCATGGCACCAATTGCCGTAAGATCGTTGGTAGCGAATACACCGTCGAACGTTATCTTCTGATTAATCAGTTTCATGATCGCCATCCGGGCTTTTTCAAACGAGTCGGCTTCCAGGATCAAATCGTCATCAGCAGGAATTCCGGCTTCGCTTAAAGCTTTTAAGTAACCATTTTTTCGATTTTGACCTATCAACAATGCCATTGGCCCGCCCAAGTGAGCAATCCGAGTTCTCCCGCTATCGATTAAATGACGGGTTGCACGGTAAGCTGCATCAAAATCGTCGATAATAACCTGATCGGCAGCAATATCCGGAACAATTCGGTCGTAAAATACCATGGGCACTTCGTTGTTCTGGAAATTATTGAGGTGTTTATAGTCGAAGGTTTCTTTCGATATCGATACCAAAACACCGTCGACGCGACTTGCCAGCAGGGTTTTTGCATTGGCTACTTCGCGCTCGTAACGCTCGTTGCTTTGGCAAATAATTACATTGAAACCTGCATCGTAGGCAACATCTTCAATTCCGCTAATCACCGATGAAAAGAAGTAGTGCACAATTTCGGGAATAATAACACCGATAGTGTTACTGCGCCGTTGCTTGAGGCTAAGTGCAACAGCGTTTGGCTGATAATTCAACTTTTTGGCCAGTTCCTGCACCGCGCGCTTTGTTTCTTTGCTGATATCGGGGTGGTCTTTTAACGCACGCGACACTGTTGATGCAGAAATATTAAGCTCACGAGCCAAATCCTTTATGGTTATCAGTCCACTTTTCATTTTAAAATAAGTACCCCTTGTGATTAATTAAAGAATTCAGTTTTGAATTGATCAAGGTTTATCACAAATGTAAACATTTAGCAGTAATCTGCACACAATTTTGGCCCGATTAACGAGCCCACCTGTTACCACCTGTTTTATAACATGTTGGGCGCAAACGACACCGCAAACGTTTGCATTAACCCGAGTGTTAAAAAACGTAATTTTTTCTTAACAATTATTATACATTCGCCCCAAGAATTAATTATTTGTTAAACACGAATCTCTGTAACAAGTTGATGTATTGCCAATTAAAGACAAGTTAAAGAGGATTTAACAAGAAAAAATTCATAAACTAATAACATGTAAAATGAGGATTATTCGTAAAAACCTTAAAGTAGTCTTGTTTTTGTTTGCAATGCTGAGCTTTAGTCTTGGTTATGCGCAGGTAAAAACAGTTACAGGTACTGTTAGCGACGCCGGCAACGACGAGCCTTTACCTGGTGTTACCATTGTAGTTAAAGGAACTACACAAGGAACAATTACCGATTTTGACGGAAATTTCAGCATCGATGTTGAAGAAGGACAAACTATTGTTCTTTCGTACATTGGCTACACTCCGCAGGAAGTACTTATTTCAGCTTCGAATCAGGTAAATGTTAAGTTGGAACAATCAATGGAAAACCTCGATGAGGTTGTAGTAATTGGTTACGGACAAGTTAAAAAGGAAGATGCTACCGGTTCGGTATCGGCAGTAAGTTCTGATGATTTTAACCAGGGTGCTATTACTTCGCCACAAGAATTGGTAACCGGTAAAATTGCCGGTGTGCAAATTACCAATGGCGGTGGTGCTCCGGGAGAGGGATCAACAATCCGTATCCGTGGTGGTTCTTCGCTTTCGGCAAGTAACGACCCGCTAATTGTAATTGATGGTGTACCTATTTCAAGCGAAGGTGTTTCAGGAATGAGAAACCCGCTGAACATGATTCACCCAAGCGATATTGAAACAATGACCGTACTAAAAGATGCATCGGCAACTGCCATTTACGGTTCGCGTGCATCAAACGGTGTTATTCTTATTACCACTAAAAAAGGCCGCAAAGGTGCCGGTTTAAAACTTAGCTACAACGGATTTAGTTCGTACAGCACTCCGTCGGGTAAAGTTGATATTTTATCAACCGACGATTTCAGACAAACAATTATCGACCAAAACGGAGCCGGTTCTAACGCAGCCAGCCTAATGGGTGGTGCCGATACCGACTGGCAAGATGTTGTTTTCGATCCATCGGTGAGCCACGACCACAACTTTAGCGTTACCGGGAATATTGCAGATATGCCTTTCCGTGCGTCAATTGGTTATTCCGATCAAAACGGTATTTTACTAAAATCGAGCATGGAGCGCTGGACCGGAACAGTTGGTTTAAATCCAAGCTTTTTCGATGATCATTTAAAACTGAACCTGAACTTTAAAGGAATGTTGATCGACAACAATTTCTCAAATCAGGGTGCCATCGGAACTGCAGTTAGCTTCGATCCAACACAATGGGTTTATTCTGACAGCGATCGTTACGGAGGTTATTTTACTTGGTTACAAGGCAACGGAAATCCAAACACCTTGGCTCCAACCAACCCACTGGCAATGATTATGATGCACGACGATACTTCAACCGCAAAACGCGCAGTATCGAATGCACAGTTTGATTATAATTTCCATTTTCTGCCTGATTTAAGAGCTACTCTTAACCTGGGTTACGAGTACACCAACTCTGAAGGAACAACAATAGACGACGACGATGCACCATGGACAATTGGTAACGGCGGCGGTTATTACGGCGAATATTCGCAGGAGAAGAAAAATAAATTGTTGGATTTCTACCTGACTTACGACAAAGATCTGGAATCAATTGAAAGCAGACTTAGCGTTATGGGTGGTTACTCGTGGCAACATTTCTGGAGCGAAAACTACAACTTCGCCAGAAGTGGTATTACCAACGAAATTATCAATCCTGAAAACTGGGACCCAACAGAATACTACCTGGTATCGTTCTTCGGACGTTTGAACTACTCGTTAAAAGACAAATACCTGCTTACATTAACTGTTCGTCAGGACGGAACTTCACGTTTCTCGCCTGACACACGTTGGGGACTTTTCCCATCTGCAGCTTTTGCATGGCGAATTAAAGAAGAAGAATTCCTGAAAAACAGTGCTGTTGTTTCTGACCTGAAACTGCGTTTAGGATACGGTATTACCGGTCAGCAAAACATTGGTAGCGGCGATTACCCATATTTGGCGCGCTACACTTACAGTCAGGAAAATGCACAGTACCAGTTTGGCGATACTTACTACACAACTATCCGCCCTGAAGGTTACGACTCTAATATTAAGTGGGAAGAAACCACAACGTACAATATTGGTGTAGATTACGGTTTTGTAAATGATCGTATTACCGGTACAGTTGACGTTTACAAACGTGTTACCAACGACTTGCTGAACTTTATTCCTGTTCCTGCAGGTACCAACCTTACCAATATGTTGTTAACCAACGTAGGTGACCTGGAGAACCGCGGTTTTGAGTTCTCAATTTTAGGTCGCGTTATCTCTAAACAAGATCTTTCGTGGGAAGTTGGTTTTAACGCCACCTACAACGAAAACGAAATTACCAAACTTACTGCAACCCAAATGTCGCTTGAAGAATATCCGGGTGTAGAAACAGGAGGTATTTCAGGTGCTGTAGGTAACAACATTCAAATTCACTCGGTAGGTTATCCGGCCAACTCGTTCTATGTATACGAGCAGGTTTACGACGACGCAGGAAAACCAATCCAGGGACTTTATGTTGACCGCAACGGCGACGGACAGATTAACAGCGAAGATAAATACCGCTACGAAAAATCGGCTCCCGACTGGTTTATGGGTTTCAACTCGAAACTGTACTGGAAGAACTGGGACTTCGGTTTTGCAGGAAGAATTAGCTTAGGCAACTACGTTTACAACAACGTTTGGTCGTCGAGCGGTTCGCTAAACAACCTGTACTGGTCGTCGAACTACCTGTTAAATGTAAACCAAAATGCACTTACTACAGGATTCGAAAATCCTGAATATTTCTCTGATTACTATGTGAAAAATGCGTCGTTCCTGCGTTTAGACAACATTTCGTTGGGACACACATTTAAAAATCTGAATTCAGACAAAATGAGTCTTCGCCTGTACGGTACGGTTCAAAACGTGTTTGTAGTTACAGATTACGAAGGTCTTGACCCAGAGGTTAGTAATGGAATCGACAACAACATTTATCCACGTCCACGCGTGTTTATGATGGGCTTAAGCATTGATTATTAATCTCTAAAAATGATAACCATGATAATAAAGAAATTTAAATATTTAAGCATAATCGTACTTGCAGCACTGCTTGCAATTACATCATGTACCAACGATTTGGACACCGTGCCAATCGATGAAGATGTGGTTACCTCGGAAAGTGTATACGAAAATCCGGAGAACTACATCCACGTTCTGGCAAAACTTTATGCAGGTTTGGCAGTTAGTGGCCAGCAAGGACCAAGCGGAAACAACGACCTTAGTGGTTTGGACGAAGGTTTCGGTCAGTACCTGCGTGCCTACTGGTATGCACAGGAGCTTCCTACCGATGAAGCAGTTATTGGATGGAACGATGCTACTTTACGCGATTTCCACGATATGGATTGGTCGGCCGACGACGGTTTTATTACCAACCTGTATTACCGTATTTTTTACCAGGTTTCGTTGTGTAACGAGTTTATTCGCGAAACAACTGCCGAAAAACTTGACGGACGCGGAATCGACGGATCTATCCGTACTGATATTGAATTGTACCGTGCCGAGGCTCGTTTCCTGCGTGCACTGAGTTACTACCACGCTGTTGACTTATTTGGTAGCGTACCATTTGTTACCGAAGAAGATAACGTTGGTGCATTCTTCCCTGAGCAGATTTCAAGAACCGACCTGTTTAACTATGTTGAATCGGAGTTATTGGCTATTGAAAGCGAACTTGCAACTCCCGGAAGTGCCGAGTACGGAAGAGTAGATCAGGCAGCGCTTTGGATGGTACTGGCAAAAATGTACCTGAATGCCGAGGTTTACACCGGAACAGGAAGATACAGCGATGCACTTACTTATTCGGAAAAAGTAATTACCGCAGGTTATTCACTTAATCCGGAATATTCGCACATGTTCCTTGCGGACAACCATACATCAAGCGAAACCATTTTCCCAATTATTCAGGACGGAACCAACATTCGTACCTGGGGTGGAACAACTTTCCTTGTTCACGCACCTGTAGGAGGAACAATGGATCCTGCTGAATTTGGAATCGACGGTGGTTGGAGTGGTTTAAGAACTACCAAAGAGTTTGTGGGCAAATTCCTTGATTTGGAAACTTTGGCTCCAAAACTGAAAAGTGTTAATGCAACTACTGATTATCCGGTAATTTATGTTCCGGGTGGTTACCAAAGTGCAGCCGGTTACAGCGAAGGCGACTGGGCTCCGGATGTAGCACCAACACTGGCTTCGGTTAATTCTGACGACAACTACGAAGGTTATATCTATTTTGCCGATGCAGGTGAGTTTAAATTCACTGCCGGACCAAACTGGGATGTAAACTGGGGAGGTTCTAACGGAGTTTTGGAATCTGGTGGCGCAAACCTGACAGTTGACGAAGCCGGATACTACAAAATGAATGTAAATACAGCCGATCTAACCTATTCAATCACTAAAACTGACTGGGGAATTATCGGATCAGCTACTGCCGGAGGTTGGGACTCTGACCAAAACATGGAGTTTGATGTTGCCAGCAAAACATGGGTTGCAGAAATCGACCTTGCTGCAGGCGAAATTAAGTTCCGCGCTAACGACGGTTGGGATCTGAACTATGGTGATGCGGGTACAGACGGTATTCTTGAAGCAGGTGCCGACAACATTGCAATTGCAGAAGGTGGTAGCTACAAAATTACCATGAAACTGGAATCTCCTGATTATACTTACACGGTTGAGAAATTCAGCTCTGATGGCCGCGCCTTGTTCTTCACCGACGGGCAAACACTTGAGATTGACGACCTGTTTGAATTTACAAACGGTTATGCAATTACCAAGTGGAAAAACGTAACTTCTACCGGCGTAACCGGATCGGATTTAACACATCCTGACACTGATTTCCCAATGTTCCGTTTGGCTGATGCTTACCTGATGTATGCCGAGGCTGTTTTACGCGGCGGTGGCGGAAGCATGAGCACTGCGCTATCGTACGTAAACGAATTGCGCGAAAGAGCTTATGGCGACGACTTTGGAAACATGACCGAAGCCGATCTTACACTCGACTTTATTTTGGATGAACGTGCACGTGAATTGTACTGGGAAGGACACCGCAGAACCGACCTTATTCGTTTTGACAAGTTCACCGGTTCAAACTACGTTTGGGCATGGAAAGGAGCTGAAAAAGAGGGTATTGGTGTTGATGCGAAATACAACTTGTATCCACTTCCTTCTTCAGATGTAAGTGCCAATCCAAATTTAACTCAAAACTCAGGATATTAACCACTTGCAAAAATTTAGATCATGAAAAAGATAAATTATATATTAAGTATTCTGGCTGCTTTGCTGGTGTTTGTTTCTTGCGAGGACGAGACATTCGACCCGGTGATTAGTTATGGAAACAGCCCGATTCTTACCGCCTCAGAGGCTTCGGGTGGCACTTATTTGCTTACTGAAGAAGAAGTAGACAATGTGTTATTCTCCTTTGACTGGACGGAAGCTGACTTTGGTTTTCAGGCAGCAATTTCTTACTCGCTAAAAATTGACGATGCCGGTAACGACTTCGCAAATTCTTCAATCATTGTTTCTTCAGCTGAATTAGGCTACGAAATCACAGTTGGTGAATTGAACTCGTTGTTAACATCGATGGAATATCCAACTGGTGTTGAAACTCCGCTTGAAATCAGAGTTGAAGCATCGGTTAGCGATTATGCTCAGGCATTATCATCGGAAGCATTCAGTTTTAATGTAATTACTTATTCTGTAAAATTGCCTCCAATTTATTTATTGGGTGATGCAACCGATGCAGGATGGGATAACAATACTACACTAGAAGCACCTTACATGTCGAGTGGCAAATACGGAATTGCAGCACATTTAGTTCCTGACGCATGGTTGAAGTTCATCAAAACTCAAGGCCAGTGGGCTCCGATGTGGGGTTCTGATGGTACAGGTGACGCTTATAGCGGTGTTCTGGCTTATAGACCTACCGAGGACGATGACGACCCTGCTTCTATTCCATCTCCTTCGGTTGAAGGCGACTACCGCATTGATGTAGACATTACCAACCTTACCTACGCGGTTTATCCAATTCCGGATGAAATTTACCTGGTAGGAGGTGCAACAACAGTTGGCTGGGATCCGGCAAACGGAATTGCATTCACCAAAGACGGTGTTGGTATGTACTCAGTGGTAACCGATCTTTCTGTTGGTAACGGCGGAATGAAAATTATGGCTACCAACAGCGGTGCATGGGCTCCACAATGGGGTTCTGACGGAAACGGAAACAGCTTGTTGGGTAAACTTGCTTACCGTTCGGGCGACGCTGATCCTGATCCGGCAGAAATTCCGGAACCGGCTACAGCAGGCACCTATAAAATCGAGATCAATTTCTCGGAATATACCTATAAAATTACAGCACAATAACTGTAAGCTATAATACAACAGGTAGTGCTTTTTAGTAGGCACTACCTGTTTTTTTTATTCTAAAACAATTACAATGTACAAGTCGTTTTTCTTTCTGATAAGCCTGATCGTTTTTGTTCTAAATGCATCGGCACAAGTTACCACCGACCCTGAATTTCCGGTGGCCAGCCAATCTGTAAAAATTACGTTTAACTCGGCTGAAGACAGCCGGCTAAATTATTTTACCGGAGATTTGTACGCACACACCGGAGTCACAATTGGTGAAGACCGTTGGCAATATGTAATTGAATCGTGGGGAAACAACGAAACTCAGCCTCAGCTGACTTACATTGGCGATGGTATTTATGAACTGGAAATTACTCCAAACATCAACAGTTTTTATGGAGTTGAAACCGGTGATGTTGTCACTGAACTTTGTATGGTTTTTCGCTCATCAGATGGTAGTCAGCAAACAAACGACATTTTTATAACGATTTTCGAAGAGGGACTGGTTGTAAATATTACGGAACCTTCCGGCTCTTCAATTCTCAACACCAACGAGGAAGTAACTTTCTCGGCTCAATCATCGGTAGAAGCCGATTTAAAACTCAGCCTCGACGAAACGTTTTTAACCGAAACCACAGGCACCGGAATTACCACCACACACACTTTTACCGAGAGCGGAAACTATTGGCTGATTGCAGAAGCCACCGCTGATGGCGAAACAGTTTACGATTCGCTGAATATTTTTGTGGGCAGCGAAGTGATTAACGAACCGCTACCCGCCGGATACAAAAAAGGAATCAACTACATCGACGACAACACCGCAGCACTGGTACTGTGGGCACCCCTAAAAGAATTTGTGTACGTACAGGGCGATTTTAACAACTGGGAACTTTCCGACGACTACCTGATGAAAAAAGACGGCGATTATTTCTGGCTCGAACTTACAGGTTTGGAAGCCGGAACTGAGTACGCCTACCAATACCTCATCGACGGAAACATTCGCATTGCCGACCCGTACAGCGAAAAAATATTAGATCCTTGGAACGACAGCTACATCGACGAAGCAACTTACCCCAATCTGAAAGCTTATCCCGAAGGTTTAACCGAAGGAATTGTTTCGGTGTTGCAAACTGCTCAAACCGCTTACAACTGGCAGATTACCGATTTTGAAACTCCCGACAAAAACAAACTGGTGATTTACGAACTACTGGTTCGCGATTTTATGACCGAGCACACTTACCAGTCTGTTATTGATCAACTGGATTACCTGGAAGACCTGCGCATAAATGTGCTGGAACTAATGCCGGTAAACGAGTTCGAAGGAAACAGCAGTTGGGGTTACAACCCATCGTTTTACTTTGCGCCCGATAAGTATTACGGGCCAAAAGAGAAACTGAAAGAATTGATAGATGAATGCCACCAGCGTGGAATTGCTGTGGTAATTGATATGGTCTTGAACCACAGTTACGGGCAAAGTCCGTTTGTTCAAATGTACATGGACAACTGGACCATTACATCTGATAATCCGTGGTACAATGAAGAAAGCAACTTCCAGAATCCGGATGCGCAATGGGGCTATGATTTTAACCACGAAAGCGACGCAACAAAAGAGTTGGTAGACAGTGTTTCTGCCTTCTGGATGAACGAATACAAGGTCGACGGTTTCCGTTTCGACTTTACAAAAGGATTTTCGAATACGCCTTACAGTTCTTCGAGCTGGGGTAGCGATTACGATGCCGATCGCATCGACAACCTAAAACGAATGAGTGACGAGATTTGGAAACGCAATCCGGATGCACTGGTAATTTTCGAGCATCTGTCCGATAATTCGGAAGAAACAGAACTGGCCAACCACGGCATTCTTCTTTGGGGAAACATGCACGGTAACTACCAAAATGCAGCAGCCGGACAAACCGGTGATTCAGACCTTAGTTGGGCTGTGTATTCGGAAAGAAACTGGGATGAGCCGAACCTGGTTTCGTACCCTGAAAGCCACGACGAAGAGCGTATTATGTACACCATTAAAAACTCGGGGCTTAGCAACGATGATTACAACATAAAAAACCAGACAACCGCCTTACAACGAATTGAGCTGAATTCACTTTTTCATTTGTTGTTGCCCGGTCCAAAAATGATCTGGCAATTTGGGGAGCGCGGTTACGACCTGTCGATAAACCGCTGCACCGATGGTTCGATCAGTAACGATTGTCGCCTGTCGGAAAAACCTCCGTACTGGCAGTACCTGAATAATACCGATCGTACGGACCTGTTTCAGGTGATGGCAAAACTGAACGAGTTAAAACAAAACTATGATGAGTTTTCGCCTGAGACTTTCACGCACAGTCTTTCTGGTACAACAAAATGGTTTATTTCAAGTAGTGCCGGTAATCACGCAATTGCACTGGGGAACTTTGGTATAACAGAAAACGATATCACTGTTGATTTTCCGGAAACAGGAAAATACTACGAATTTTTTAGTGGTGATTCAATTGATGTAACAAGTGCAAATCAAACATTTACATTTGCTCCTGGCGAGTACCGCCTGTATTCAAACCAGCAGTTTGAAGAGCCGAGCATTGTAACTGATATTGATGAGATTGAAAACTATTCCGATAATTTGCAGGTTTATCCGAATCCGGTTACCTCAACATTAACAGTAGCCTCGGATAGAATCATTTCTTCCGTTCAGCTCTATTCGGTTACTGGAACTTTGCAATATGCAACTACTGATGTTCGCGAAAACAAAGTGGAAATTGATGTGCAGAATTTTACTCCGGGTGTTTATTTAGTCCGCGTTGTAGAAAACGGGAGCAGCACTACAAAAAAGGTTTTGGTCAAATAAATTATAGAAAAGGTAAAGATGGGCCGGGGTAACACCCGGCTTTTTTTATGCCGAAAAGTTACTTCTCAGCAGTTTCCGGTTCACGGCTACGGCCAAACAAGTCGAGATCGTAGCTGAACATGATCTCGTGTGTGCCGCTGTTAAAAGCACCCAACTCCGAAATGGTAATATCGTACGAATATCCGATCGTCAATTTTGGCGTAGGTTTAAATTGAGTCAGTAAACCCAAGGCATCATCAAAACGGTACATGGCACCCACCCAGAATTTATCACGGAAACCACCCAAAACAGTCATGTCGAACGAAACCGGTGCACCACTTACCCAACGCATCATTCCATTTGTTTTAAACTGAAAATCTTCGCTTAAGGCAAAACGGTGGCCCGCCACAAAATAAAGGTGCATCAGCTGTTTATTGATGTAATCAACTGTAACATCCTCGTGTGTAATTGTATTTTCGATAAGCTTTGGAACTGACAAGCCGAAATAAGTGTCTTCTGAATACAAAAACATTCCCACTCCAACATTCGGTAAAAAGTTCTCGTAAATATCGCGGCTAAATACCGGGTCGGAGTCCACGGTCTTCAGTGCTACAAGATTCGCCCGGTAAAAACTCACTCCTCCTTTTAGTCCGAGTCCGAGCTTAAATTTTTCCGATACCCGCAAAAAGTAAGAATAATCAGCATAAAAACCGGTCTGTTTCAGTGGCCCGATTTTGTCAGACATCAGCGAAAAACCAATTCCAACATTTTTATTGTCGTCGCCAACATTGTACGTAAACGAACGTGTAGCAGGAGCGCCATCAAACTCCACCCACTGACTGCGTGCCACCATTAAAACGTTACCAACACCTTCGGAACCTGCATACCCTGGATTGATTACCTGCAAATTATCCATGTACTGCGTGTACAACGGATCTTGCTGGGCACTGGCCTCTTTTCCCTGCAATAAAACCACAAGGAGAAGAATCAAAAATGCTGCTATTTTTATTCGTCTTCCCATTATCTGTCAATATATACCGAGCCGGCAATTGGCTGTTCTCCATTTCCTAAGTCGAGCACATAAAAGTAAGTCCCGGTTGGCAGGTCGTTGTTTCCGCCACCCTGATTCGATTTACCGTCCCAAAATTGAGGAGAGGTTGAAACGCCATAACCATGGGCTTTGTACACTTTTTTTCCCCAGCGGTTTATTATTGTTATTGAATTCTGCTCGAATAACTCAATTCCCTTAATTTCAAAATAATCGTTTACGTTATCGCCGTTTGGTGTAAAAGCTTCCGGAATGAAGAAATCGGCCGCGGTTACATACACAAAAACATTGGCGTTGTCGCATTTTTCGTAATAGTTACAAATGCGATACTGAAATACATCACCACCCAAAAAGCCATCGTTTGGTGTGTAAGTCACTGTACCGTCGCCATTCAAATCCACATAACCATTTGCCGGGTCTTGCAAAATCTGTAACGACGCCTGATCCAAATCTCCCTGTTGATCCTCATCGTTGGCTAGCAAATCGATTGTTACCGAAGTTTTATATTCTGTGGTATCGTAATCATCCCGGGCAATTGGCGCTGTAATTAAACGGCTAACCACAACCGAATCGATTGAAGTACATCCATAACTATCGGTTATTGTAAGTACATAGGTACCCGGACCATCAATTTCGGGAGTTGCTGTTTGCGCTCCAGCAACAAAATTCCCATTTTCAGTTGTCCAGCTGTATTCAATCTGCTCTCCAAAACTACCCGATCCGTTTAACAGGGCTGTCGATTCATATTCCAGCATAAAATCCTCACCGGCATCGGCCACCAGCTCCGACACATTAATTGTTAGCGTATCGGAATAAGCTTTTCCCTGCGAAGTTGTTACAGTTAAAATATATGACGTAGTTTCACCTGGCGTAAACACAGGGTTTGCGATGGTTGGGTTATCCAACCCTGTAGTTGGTTCCCACTGATAAGTGTATGTATTTTCGGTAGGATAAACCGTACTAAACAGGTAAGGTTGACAGCCTCCGATTAAAGTATCGGGACCGGCATAAACACTAATTTCTTTCGGATGAATAGTTGCAACCTCAACTTCCTTGCTTATGGTTTCAGCCACACATCCGTTTCCGTCGGTGGCAGTAGCGTAAAGCGTATAAGTTCCTTCCGGTCCGTCCCATAAAATATTTGCAGTCGATCCACCAATCGCCTGCAAATCGGTACTGGTTCCGTTTGTAGGCTCCACGCTCCAACTGTAAACAGCCCCCGCAGAATTTCCCTGGGTCATTTCAAGCTCATAAAAGCCAGCTTCCTGATTGTCAACCGAATCATCGGCATAGATGTAGCTAATTTCAGGTTGAGCATAAACAGTAATAAGGTGCACATCGTTTCCGTCGAGCGGCTTAATACTTTGCCCTTTTGCATCGATTGCCTCCAAAATTTTTAGCTCAATTTCCTGATCTCTTTCCGGCGAAGCCACCATAAAACTATCGGGCATGGCAATTCCCTGATCATCAAAATTTAGTTGAAATATAAATTCCGATCCGTTAATTTCAGTTTTTATAGTAACAGGAAACCTCGAAGGATCAAGTTCGGTTCCGCCATTTTCAACAAGTTGTAATAACCTGGATTCATTTGGGTCTGGATTAAAACATACTGAACTTGACCTGTTGGCAAAAGCGACACTCCGGGTATTGGCTAAAACAGTAATAGCTACTGCTTTTCGGTTAAAACTTCCTTCAACATCGGTCTCTATTACATTCAGATAGTACAAACCTGCCTTGTTCCAACGGATGCCAACTTTGCTTGTTTGTGCTGTCGTAAAAGTATAATCGCCCGGATCTGCTTCTATGTCGGGAAGAAACCCGGTTAAAACTTTCCAGGAATAACTATTCCCGGGATGATCATCTACAAAATAGTTGTGTTCGGCACCTTCATAAATGACAAAGTCCTCCTGTGCCGCCCCGCAAAGGGCAGCCAGAAGGGTTATTATCATTATAAAAAATGCCTTGATGCTCAACTAGCTGAGTTTAATCAGTACTAATGTCAGAAGTTGCAGGACGCGCCTTAACAATCTGAGTTCTGGTGTCGTTTCCTGTTGACGTTACATCGTTTCCATTCTCATCCTCACCAGATTGATTGGAATTGTCGACAGCATCATCCGGATCTTCTACCAGGTTAACGACAATACTATTCGCAACCAAACCTTCGTTTAGTGTTGAGTTGTCGACAACCACTTTAATCCAGATTTCACCGTTGGTAGTTGCTGAAGTTTCAACAACAAGGTCATTCACACCGCCATCGGTATCCAATCCCATTGTATAGGTTCCATCGATTGCAGTGGCCCAACCTGCAGAAACAACTGTTCCTGTAATGTCCTCGTGCGAGATTGTAAATTGAGGACTCCAGTCGGTAGTCGCCAAATCAATACCGGCAGCTGTAATCTTGTAAAATACCGAGTCTTTATGGTAATTATAGGTGAATGTACTTGCGGCTGCATCGTAACCATCTATTGAGATACTTGACGGAACAATTGCGTAGTTATCTTCGTTGTCTGTGTCTGCATCGTCTAGATCTACACTAACAATATCCAGGGTAAAATTATTTACAGGTGTTACAGCCAATACTTTTCGGTTCGAACAGTCGTCAGCTGTTTCCGTTACATGAACAAAATAGGTTGTTCCGGGAACCGCGTTATTCCATGTTACATCAATATTTGCGTCGTCGGTTCCTGCAGTAATCGTAACAAGAGTTCCAACCACAGTAGTATTTCCTGCAAAATCACTGGTTACGTCCCAAACATAAGAGTTACCAGCAGTATATGTTACCGCGTAATTGTGTTTACTACCCACTTGCGGGGCAGTTCCCGATCCTTGTGCAAAAACACCCGATCCGGCTGCGGACATTAAAACCGCTATTAAAAGAATGACTCGTTTTTTCATAATGATAAATTTTATTGTATGATTGAAGTATTAATCTGTAGTTATATCTGTAGTATTTGGTAGTGGATTCAGCGTTAGTATCTGTGTTTTATCACCCGATCCGTTATCTGGGGTTACAACCACTCCTTTTATAGCCTCTCCATTGCTGATAGTAACCGTCACATTAGTTCCGGCGGTAACCGGGCCATCAATAACTACAGCAATTTCCGAGGTACTTTCTGTGCCGGTCACTGAAATATCTGAATAGGAGCCTCCTGTTCCCAGCTCGGCGCCATCATCAACTTTAACAGATGATAGTGAGTAGTCTGAACCATCAACAGAAACCGAAAAATCGTATTCCCAGGTATCAATTGACCAAGCGTTGTCTTTATTTAAATTCACCGTAAAGTACAGGGTTGTTGGTCCTGATGCTCCTGAAGCCAATATCAGTCCGGTTGAATCGTGACAAGCCGATGCATCGGAAAACATGTTCAGATAAAAAGTGTTTGAAATAACTTCAACTTCCAATTCTCTGATCGTTGAACATGATGTACTTTCATCCTTTTCGGTAAACGTAACTGTGTAAGTTCCAAGAGTTGTTCCCCAATCAATAGTAACAGAGGTACCATCAGCAGCTCCGTTAATTGTACCTCCTCCGGATACTGACCATAAATATGTCTTGTTTGTTGCATCCGCATCGGGTGTTACCGAATAGTTGTGAGAAGTTCCAGCATAAGGACTTTTCCCATCCTGTGCCATTGCCACACTACTGATAGCCAGAAACGCAATGGTCGTAAGTAAATAAGTTAATTTGTTTTTCATCTTTTTGTTTTTTTATCTTGTTTGTTTTTTGTTAGTCGGGTTCTATGTCGCCGGTGATTGGAACAGGATTTACCACCACCGTTCTTGTTTCGTTTAAAATTTGGGTGCAGCTTCCATTAATGACAGAAACCAGTGTAACCAGCTGGTCTTCGATTGGATCTTCGACATTTATCACACCTGATCCTCCATCGAGTTCCAATGTTTCATTGGCACCGCCATTAATTGTGTAAGTAAGCGTGGCTCCTGCGGTACCAGTCAAACTAAAAATGACCTCATCTCCTTCGCAAACCGGTCCGTTATCTGCTGAGATTGTCGCCGTTGGAATAGCGTTAACAGTAATTGAAGATGTGAGGTTGATTTCGCAGGCCACTGAGTCAGTTTCGGCGGATATGATGGTTAACGTTTGATCAGTTTCCACATTTGACACCGAAACGGTTGTCGTGCCACCGCCTAATACAACAGACTGACTACTGCCTCCGTTGATATGATAAAATACGGTTGCTCCGTCTGTTCCAACCAGTGTAAACTCCGCAGTTGCATCGTAACAAACGGAAGTCTCATTCTCAACTATATCTACATTTAAAGATGTGCCCACTACCTTTGCCCGGTGTGAGATGGTTGGGTCTTCATCTAACGAGGCAAGATAGATTTTTACGAAATATTCGCCAGCTTCAGTAGTTGTATAGTTAACACCTGTTGCTCCATCAATTTCGACGCCACTTGAATCGCACCATTGATAAGCAAAAGCCGTGTCGTAGACTGCAGAAAGAACAGCAGCTCCACCGGCACATAATTCGGAATATACAGGATACACACCTTTTTCGGCATCGCCTAAAACAAACAAATCGTAAATACCGGTGCTGTCGTTTTCATTGTCTTCCAGCGAAATTATATCTCCGTAAGTACATTCTTCTTCTCCTGTATAGGGAATATAATCTTCTGTATTTGGACAATTAAATCCTTCAATTTGAGCGGTATCTACTTCACCTAACACATAAACAGCGGCAGTAGAATCGATTGTTGCTACAATTTTGTCGCTGTTGGCGGTTGATGTTAAATCTCCTCCAACAATTAAATGGGCGCCAATACTTAAGCTAACTTTGTTGTTGAGATATAAATCGCCGTATATAATACACAAAGCGTTCTCATAAATATTTAGCAAGCCATCCGTACCAATATCAAGGTTTCCATGAATGATACATACTGCATTTTCATTAATGTTTAATACGGCACCCTGACTTAGCGTTAAATCTCCTTCTACAACCAAAGTGTCATTAACCGAAAGGGTATCTTTATTACTAATTGTTGTGGCCGGCC
This sequence comes from Draconibacterium sp. IB214405, assembly GCF_033963885.1. NCBI lineage: Bacteria > Pseudomonadati > Bacteroidota > Bacteroidia > Marinilabiliales > Prolixibacteraceae > Draconibacterium > Draconibacterium sp. IB214405. Next base: position 592,208 of record NZ_JAXBMA010000001.1, on the reverse strand, counting down.
AAGTGGTATAAATATCGATTATATAGTTGTCGTTTGCCTTTTGGGCGTGTGAATGGCTGAAAGTAAAGAAACTAAAGACAAAAGTCAGTGTTAGAAACACCAACCTATGCTTTAGAATTTTTCTTAAACTAAACGGGAGTTCATGCCATATATCATGGGCATGGGGAATAGTCAATATGTCCCTACAGCACACTGTCCTCACAATTCTTTTACTCTTACTTTTCTATCTTTTTGTTCGTGTTGCTACTCCCTGCACATGAGAATAGTAACATTGCAGCTCTTGTGGTAAAATATTACTTTACCATTTTGGGTCATTTCAAATAAAGACCTCCAGCCTATTCTTCCGAAATTTTTGAAATAACCTTTCCCAAGATGTTACAACCATTCCAAATATAACGAATCCAAGCTCTTAAGCTGCAGTCGCCAAAAATAAAGAATTAACATAAACGTGTGAATTCAAAACCCTTTATTTTAGCGGGTTGTTTCATTATGGGACAAAATTTAACATTAAAACAAGGTAGAAAAGTACAGTTATTCACAAAACAAAGAGGTCGTTATAAGCACATTTGCTTACAACGACCTCTTTTAATATCTGATTCTTCGTTTTTATTCCGACATATCTTTGCCCTGCGACTTCAGTTTGTCGATATCTTGAACGTTAAAATCGCCATAAAAAGACACGATAAAACTATTGCCTTCAGGATTTTCGTTTGTAATAAAGATATGGCACTCGGAGTATTTTTTCTTACCTCCCAACAAATAGATCTGTGCATCCGAATCTTCGTCGTCGTCCACATATTTTTTATATTTCGATGGAAGCAAAGCAATTGCTTTTTTAGTGAACGCGCTATTACTAATGCTGCCTTTTTCAGGATTGTATGACATAAACCGAACCCGGTGTAAATCGCCGGTAACATTCTTTTCATCATCATCGCCCAGATCGAGATCAATGGCATCGATCATATCTTTTGAAAAGGAAAAGCTGGTTACGCCATCTTTATTGGCAAACGTATCGTACATATTATCAGACTTACTTTGCCCCGATGCCAGTAAACTGGCCAGTAAAAGCCCCAGGGCAAAAAGAAATGTTGTTATTGTTTTCATGAGATTAAAATTGTTTGTTTTCGTTCTATTCAATCATTAAAGCAATGGCACAAAGATTTTCTTAAGTTTCTCTTTGTGCCGATCTACCTTATTTTGTGGTTTTTTCAGTCAGCCCTTCAGGTTTCATTTCCCAATATTTACCAACCATATCACGATCCCAGGTGTTCGATGTATTTTCTATATCATGAATGATTTTGTCCATATCATCGCCAAGAAATACAGTTTTTCCTTCAGGAACTTTTACTTTAATATCCACTTCCTGTCCTCTCCATTTTGCCTTATCGCCAATATAAAAGTACGGATCGAAATAAAGCGTAGAGTCTGATCGGTCAAAAGTGTAAACCATTTCCTCGCACCACTCTTTGGCATTGTCGCGGGTATTTCCCCTTGAGAAATAACGCACTGTTACTACAAAATCATCGCCCGACGAACGAACAACATCCAGTTCCGGATAACCAACCACAACTTCTTCTCCGTCAATCACCGCTACTTTAAAACCTTGCACATTCCAATCAACTTCAGCATAATCATCCAGCTTGTCGTCTGCTAATCGAAGATACAGGGTCTGGCAAGAGTCGCACGAAACTGTTTCGGTTTTTGTTATCGACGAGCTCTGTTTGTAATTTCCTACCTGACTAACCGAAATGATTAACAAGGCAAAAAGCGAAACCAGCCAAACACCGGCCATCGACAAGGCTACAATAGCATTATTGGCTTTATACCTGAAAACCAATTTGGTTCCGATATAAACAAGTGCAAGCAACGGGATTCCTGTAAGCAGTCCAACCAATATTAATCCCCAGGTTACGGTACCCGGTTCAACAAAGTGGTTCAACATATTTGGCATATGAATTTCTGGTCCCCAAATCAACGGCAGTCCTTCTACAAACGAATGGCCAATTATCATTGACGAAACCAATCCCAGTATACCGAAAAAGCCGGAAAGAATAAGGAACACCCCAAACACGATTACAAATACTTTCAGTATTACTTTAAATATATTGTAAACCACATCACCGGCGCCCTCCATCGACTTTTTTCCTTTCGAGTAGGTATCCGATTCTTTAAATTTCTTATAGCTTTCTTTTACTTCTTTTACCTCTTCTTTAATCGATTTTTCGATGTTTTTTACTGTTGCTTCCTGACCTCGCATTTCGAGTCGCTGAGCAGTACTTACTGCTTTAGGCACAGCGATCCATAAAATTAAGTAGGCCAAACCGGCAGCTCCCGATGTTACAAAAAAGAGGATGGCAAATATTATTCGTAAGATTACAGGATCCATATTAAAATAGGCTCCCAATCCACCGCAAACACCACCTAAAACACGGTGATCAGGATCGCGGTACAAACGACGTTTGCGTTTTGCTTCCGATGCAATGGAAACATCTTCTTCTTCACCTTCTTCCTCAGCAAAGTCTTCCGGAGTTCCCATAATTTCTATCATATCATTTACCCATTCAGCGGTAATCACCTTTTTCTCCTCTGTACTTTTCGAGCTGAAAATCTCAGCAATACGTGCTTCAATGTCAGCGATAATCTCTTTTCCTTCCTCATCAGTTCCAAAATGGTTTTTCAGATTGATCAGGTATCTTTGCAGCACCTCGTAGGCATCCTCTTCAATGTGAAATATTGAGCCGCTTATATTTATTGTGAATGTCTTTTTCATCTTGTCTTTTGTTTGATATTTTTAGGATGGACTAAGCTTTGTTATCTCTAATTGTTTGTACTGCACCAACCAATTCGCTCCACGAACCTTCGAGTTCGACTAGAAATGTACGCCCTGTTTCGGTTAGCTCGTAATACTTTCGGGGTGGTCCCTGTGTTGATTCTTCCCAGCGGTAAGCCAGTAACCCTGCGTTTTTCAATCGGGTTAACAACGGATACAATGTTCCTTCCACCACAATCATTTTGGCTTCTTTCAGCGATTGAATAATATCGCTGGCATAAAGTGGTTTTCCGTCGAGAACGAGCAGGATACAGTATTCCAGTACGCCCTTTCTCATTTGTGCTTTTGTGTTTTCTATCTTCATTTTCTGTCCCTTTCTATCTGTTAGTCCTCTATATTTTTCGTTGTTAGTTAGTTGGTTTGCAAAGCACGTTTAAATCTTCCATGTTTTATCAGAAACCATCCAGGCTTCCAACTCCAATCCGGCTTCCTCGTCAACTACCGGCTGAAAAAATGTTTCGTTCATCATCCAGTTTTCAAGCTCCAGGTTTTCGTCGATTGCTTCTTCGAACACAAACTGGCTGGTGTTAAATCTTGAATCATCGGTCATCCATGCCTCAAGTTCCATTGCCGGTTCTACTTCGTTGGCATAATAATAAGTTGCCGCTGTTTCTGCAGGAACTCCTTTTTCAATAGTGTTATCAGCAGGTGCCGCCATTGCCATGGCAATATCGCTGAATCCTGTGTTTTCAAGTAATCTTTTCCAAAAAGTTTGTGCGCTTACGGTAAAACTTATAAGAACAAAACTTACTACTACTGCTGCTGAACGTAAAGCTGCTTTCTGAACATTGTTTTTTGTTTTCATGACTTTGAGTTTTTGTTTTTTGTTTTTTGGCTTCGCGATTTTTTCTGAAGTTCGCTCTTCGTTTCTGCTTTCTAATTGTTTTCTGTTTCCGTCATTAAGACGATTGTTTTTTGTTTCCGTTACAAGTTGCAAAGAACTTTTTTTAAGAATGTACTTTTTTTTACATTGTTATTTGCATTACAAATATATGTCATTAATCTAGTACTTTGCAACACATAGTACCATATTTTTTCAATATTTTTTAGCAAAAACACCCTATCTTCCTGTTTTACTGTCTTTTATGATTTATTATTTTTTGAAATAATTTTCAGATGAAAATCTAAATATCGATTCTACTTAACTATATATTGTAATTTTTGGAATTTGAAACCGATTTGCATGAGTTAAAATGTGGATAAAATTGTTAATAACTCAGGCAAATCATTTAACAACTTAAAACCTGTTAACTTGTTTTTACTGTGCATTAGTTAGAATTTTAAGTAGAAATAATTAGCGCGAATGTTAAGGCATAGTACACAATTAAATAACATCAACTTAACAAAAAAAGCTAAAAGAAAAGTTTCCTTTGCTACGCAATTTAAGCTAGTGTGAGGGTATTTGATTTTAAAATCAATTAACTACACAGAGATAAAAAATGAGAGCCAATTCAGGATACGCAAAACATTATGCGCAGTTAAGCCATTCAAGCCCCTGTAGCAACAGGGGGAACAAACACATACATTCTATTCGAAAATTGATATAATTTCAATATTTATTTTTAATCCAAATCAAAAGTTTTATGAAAAAAGCATTTTTTTCGATTGTATTACTGGCTGCATTCAGCCTGTTTTCGCTCGCAACCTATGCCCAAACAATCAAGGGGGTAGTTGTTGATGCCGAAACTAATGAAGCCCTTATAGGGGCGAGTGTAGTACTGGACGGAACAACAACCGGTACGGTTACTGACATTGATGGAACATTTTCATTGTCGGTAAAATCTGGCGATCAGAAAATCATCATTTCTTACATTGGTTACACTCAACAGGAAATTAGTGTTAACGTTTCTGGAGGTCAAACCAAAGATTTAGGTGAAATTATGATGGAGTCGGATGCAGTAGGTATTAATGAGGTTATGGTACTTGCTTCGGTAGCTATCAGCCGCGAAACACCGGTTGCTGTATCAAACATTCCTGCCGAAATGATTCAAACCAAATTAGGTACACAGGAATTTCCGGAGATTTTGAAATCTACTCCTGGTGTTTACGCAACCAAATCGGGTGGTGGTTTTGGCGACGGCCGTGTTAACCTTCGTGGTTTTGAGTCTGAAAACGTTGCGGTAATGATCAACGGTATTCCTGTAAACGACATGGAAAATGGTCGTGTATACTGGAGTAACTGGGCAGGTCTGGCCGATGTTACCCGCACCATGCAGGTACAGCGTGGTTTAGGAGCTTCTAAAGTTGCCGTACCTTCTATTGGGGGTACAATCAACACTATTACTAAAACTACCGATACTGAACAAGGTGGTAATTTCTTTTCCGGCTTTGGTAACGATGGTTACAAAAAATTCGGAGCAACACTTTCAACCGGTTTAATGGATAACGGTTTTGCCATTACAGGTTCTTTTTCTCAAACATCCGGAAACGGATATATTGACGGAACTGAATTTAAGGGATTCAACTATTTCGTTAATATCTCAAAGAAAATTGGAGAAAACCACCGCTTATCACTTTCTTCTTTCGGAGCAAAACAAGTTCACGGACAAAGACAAAATAAAAGTTTGATCTCAACTTACAGAAATGCCGAAAGTGAAAACAAATTTAATCCTGACTGGGGTATCCTGAACGGAAATGTTACACACGTAGAAGACAACTTCTATTTTAAGCCTTTAACTTCGTTGAACCACTACTGGACAATTACACCTAACACCAATTTATCTACCTCGTTGTACGTATCATGGGGTACCGGTGGCGGCGGTGGCCAGGGTGGCGAAAGCAGCTTGTTTAATGTTAGATTGGGAGGTGATGACCAACCTATCGATTTAGATAACATTATGGCTACCAACCGTGCAAGTGGAGCAAACGGAGCAGTTTCGTGGTTAAGAGCATCACACAACGACCACAGCTGGTATGGAGTTATTTCTTCGTTGAATACCGACATAAGTGAAAATTTAACTTTTGTTGGTGGTGTTGACTTAAGAACTTATACCGGTCACCACTATTACGAGGTAACAAACTTAATGGGAGCTGATTACATTTACAACGACGACGATATTAATGACCCAAACAGGGCATTAAAAGTTGGCGACAAATACAACTATTATAACGACGGAGTTGTAGGCTGGCAAGGTCTTTTCGGTCAGCTTGAATATTCGAACGATGTATTGTCAGGATTTGTTTCAGCGTCTGTTTCAAATACTTCTTACAAACGTATCGACTACTTCCAGTATTTAGACTCTGATCCACTTCAGGAATCTGATCGTTATAACTTCCTTGGATACATGGTTAAAGGTGGTGCAAACTACAACATTAACGAGCACCATAATGTATTTGCCAATATTGGTTATTTCGAAAAAGCTGCCGGTTTTGATGCAGTTTTCCTGAGATACAACAACACCGACATCAACGAAGATGCTGAAAACCAAAAGATTTTCAGTATGGAATTGGGTTATGGTTACATTGGCAAAAACTTCTCTGCTGATGTTAACCTGTATCGTACAGCATGGAACGACCGTACATTTACCAGGTATTATCCGGGAACAGCTACTACAAGCCCAATTTACCTTAACATGTTAGGTGTAAATGCACTTCACCAGGGTATTGAAGTTGATGCAAAATGGAACCTGACTAACAACCTGAAACTTACTGGTATGTTATCAATAGGCGACTGGAGATGGGCAGACAATGTTAAAGATGTACAAGCGTATGACGAGGACCAAAATCCAATTGGCGACCCGGTTAACCTATACATTAAAGACCTGAAAGTTGCGGATGCTGCACAGACAACAGCTGCCCTTGGACTGGAATACCAATTGCTGAGCAAATCATATGTTACAGTTGATTACTTCTATTTTGCTGATTACTATGCTGATTTCAGCCCTGAAACAGTAACAACAGAAGGCACTTCTCAACCATGGAAATTACCATCATACGGATTGTTTGATGTTGGTTTGCGCCACGGATTCAAAATCGGAGACTTTGATGCAACACTTATTGGTACCTTAAACAATGTATTTGACACCGAATACATTGCCGATGCAACAAATGGTTCTGGCAACAATGCCGAGACAGCCCTTGTTTGGTACGGTTTCGGAAGAACATTCAGTGCCAGTTTAAAAATTGATTTTTAATTAAAAAGATATTAGTACGATGAAAAAAATAATATTTCTTTTCTCGATTGCTGCATTATTTACAATTACGTCGTGTGACCCGATGGGGGATATTAACGACACAATTGATGCACAAGACAATCCCATTGTTGGCGATGCAGAATACACATTAACCGACGATGATTACGACGCGCTGGACCTGAGTTATGGAAACTTCAGCAGCGAAGATGATGCCAAAGCCATGCTTCCTGATTTCTTAACCGATAAATATCCTATCTGGGGAAAAGGTTCTTCGGTATTGGTTGGCTATAAATTATATGTTGGTTCAGCCCCTGGCGTAAGCGATTATACTTATGCTGACGACTACAGTTTAGCAAACGACGACTATCCACAAGGATCAATTGGTGCTATTGCATTCTTCCCGAATGAAGACGCAGAGGATTATTTAGCCGACATTCTTGCTGATGGCGTTGAAGGTGCTGCTGATGGCGACAATATTTTAGTTAAATACAAACAGTACAGCACTGAGCCTGTTGCTGGTTACTCAAATTTCTACGAAGTTGATTTCACAAGTGGAAGTTTAAACTCATTCGAAGCATTTAGCGTTGTTGGAGACCAGGCATGGGTAGGTAGCAACTATGGTGCAAAAATGTCGGGTTATTCTGGCGGCAGCCAAACAAACGAAGACTGGCTGGTTTCTCCTGAAATCGACTTAACTGATGCATCAAATTTAACGTTCCAGATCAGCCAGATTGCAAACTACTCTACACAAATTGAACTGCTTAACGTAATGGTTTCAACTGATTATACTTCAGGTGCACAACCATCAACTGCAACATGGACTGCTTTAACAATTGAAACAAAACCTGCAGGAAACAACTGGGATCCGGTTCTTTCAGAAGCTATTGATTTCTCAGCTTACGAAGGTGAAACAATTCACATCGCATTTAAATACGAATCTACTACCGAAACCTCAGCTACATGGGAAATCGAAAGTTGCGTAATTAAAGCTGCCGGTGTTGAAGGAACTACAGTTAATAAAGAAATCTTCTACACTTTCGATGGCGAAGAATGGGAAGCTTCTGAAGGCGTTTACTTTGTTAGCGATGCCGACTTCGATTCAATGGGAGAAGCTTACGGACAACCTGGATATTACAACAACTTCAGTAGTTCAATTACTCCTACCGATTACCTGGGAACTTTCTTAACGATGAAATATCCATATGCTCAGGATGACGACGAAATTATCATCGTATACGATTATTATTCAAGCTCGAGCGGCGCACAACTACGCGGTAACCTGTATACATTTACCGAAGGTGCCTGGACCAACTATGAGTCAACACAAAGCACTTCGCTGCAGTTTGGCCACGATGGAACAACCTGGGTACCTGACAATACAATAAAATATACGCTGACTGCTGCCGATTATACCTTTATTGTAGATAATTACTCCGATAAATATGCATCTTACATTGCAACAATTGCAAACTATCAGGACTTCGACTATAACTGGACAGACGAAATGATTCTGGATGTATTAAACGGTGTTTTAAAGAATAATTTCCCTTCTTCTGAAGAAGGACAAAAATTTGCAGTTACCTATTTAATGTATGATGGTGGAGCATTTTACGAAACCATGTACGTAATTTTAAGCGGTGGAGAATACGTTCTTCAGTAAGAAATTACTTTAACTCAATATAAAGAAAGCCGCTTTTATGCGGCTTTTTTTATGCTTCAAAACCAAACATTTAACCGATATCACTGTTTTTTTTACAGGAATTTATATTTTTGCGCCCTGTTTATTCAGAACAAGAGAGATGGAACAGCTTCAGATAGATAAAATGTTGGTGGAGAAGGGTTATATTGAGGAAACAATTGACCCAACCTTGAAACTGGTTGAAGAAATTAAACGCCTGAAAAAGGAAAAGAATGCCGTAATACTTAGTCATTTTTACGTTGAAGGTGCTCTTCAGGACATTGCCGATTACGTTGGCGACAGTCTTGGACTGGCACAGGCAGCGGCAAAAGTAGATGCCGACATGATCGTTTTTGTGGGTGTACACTTTATGGCCGAAACAGCAAAGATTATCAATCCGGATAAAAAGGTTATCCTTCCCGATTTGAAAGCCAGCTGTTCGTTGGCCGAATCAGCACCGGCCGATAAATTTGCCGCATTTAAAGCCCAATATCCCGAGCATAAGGTAATTACCTATGTAAATGCAACTGCCGCGTTAAAAACGATGTCCGACATTGTTTGCACCTCGGCCAATGCTCAAAAGATCGTCGACAGTTTTCCAAAAGACGAGAAGCTGATTTTTGCTCCTGATAAAAACCTTGGAAATTATATTAACAGTATAACCGGCCGCAACATGGTGCTCTGGGACGGTGCATGTATGGTTCACGAACAATATTCGGTTGAGAAGATTATTGACCTGATGGATAAAAATCCTGATGCTGAATTTATCGCTCACCCCGAATGTGAAAAACCGGTACTGTTGCTGGCAAAACATATTGGCTCTACAACTGCCCTGCTGAATTACGTACAAAGCAGCGACGCTAAGAAATTTATTGTAGCAACCGAAAGTGGTATTCTGCATCAGATGACAAAAGCATGTCCGGATAAGATATTTATTCCGGCACCGTCAAACGATTCAACATGTGCCTGCAACGACTGCGAATACATGAAACTAAACAGCCTGCAAAAGCTGTACATCTGTTTAAAACACGAACAGCCAGAGGTTAACCTTCCACAAGAAGTAATCGAAAAAGCCCGCATCCCAATTCAACGGATGCTGGAGATATCGAAATAGATTCCTTAAATAAAAAGTAAGCCCGGTAACTAATAATTACCGGGCTTACTTTTTATATCATATTCCTGATTTAGTTTATGCCAACCACCGAATCGGTAGCCACCACATTTGCAACCATAAGGTTTTGCTGCGACACTTCGATGGCACGCAACAAGGTTTTGTCAATTTGTTTGATGATAGGATAAAAACCCTCTTCACCCATAATATTTCGGGCAATATAGGCTTTCATTTGTGTATTGAGCACCAGCCTCGATTCACTCAATCCTTTTGCATCTTTTTTAACTCCTTTTTCCTCGGCATAAGCCACAAAATCATTCAGGGCACTGTTCTTATCCAGGTAATTTTCAATTTCATCGGCCGAGTTAAGCTTTGTAAGTTCATCGCGATGTGAATCGGCATAAGCATAAGCAAATGAATATACGAGTCCTTTTCGGTAGATCAGGTTGTAATAATCCGAAGTTCCTGCAGTATCAACCGGAACAAAAAAGTCAGGCATAATACCACCGCCGCCGTAGACAACACGTCCACCTTTGGTTTCGTAGCGCAACGAATCGGCAAAATGAATACTATCGGCCACCAACTGCTCCATATTATGGAAACGCTCGTAAATGTGGTTGTAATACTCCTCGTTACCATCTTCGTATGAGCTTTGAATACAACGTCCGCTTGGCGTATAAAAACGGGCTACGGTGAGGCGCAATGCCGAGCCATCCATCAGCGGAATTTGCTCCTGTACCAAACCTTTTCCAAACGATCGACGCCCGATTACCAATCCTCGGTCATTATCCTGCATAGCGCCGGCAAAAATCTCGCTTGCCGATGCCGAAAACTCATCGATCATTACATAAACACCAATATCAGCGAAAGTAGCTTTAGCCGAAGCATTGTATGTTTTTCGCGGCTGATTTAGCCCTTCTGTGTACAAAATAGGTTCTCCCTTTTTTAGAAACTCATCCACCATTTGCAACACGCCCACTAACGATCCGCCGGGATTACTCCGCAAATCGATGATCACCTTTTTGGCGCCTGCGTTCTGCAGTTTTAACATACCTTCAACAAACTCGCGGTAAGTTGTATTCGCAAAACGGCTAACTTTTATAAATCCGGTCTCATCGTCAATCATGTACGACACATCAACGCTGTACAGCGGAATATCGCCTCTGGTGATCTCAAATTCGAGTTCACCATCATAACCTTTTCGCATCACACCAATTCTCACTTTCGAATTCTTTTCGCCGCGCAAAAGCGACATCACTGTATTGTTATGCACATCAACACCGGCAATTACCGAGTCGTTTACCGCTACAATCCGGTCACCGGGCAGCACTCCTACTTTACTTGATGGTCCTCCGGAAATTACCTCAATAACACGCACTGTATCTTCCTGAATCGAAAACTGTACACCGATTCCGGAAAAGTTTCCACTCATCTCTTCCTGCACTTCTTCCATATCTCTGGCAGGAATATAACTGGTATGCGGATCCAGGTTTTTTATTATTTCAGGAATGGTTTGTTCCACAATATCGCCCGTATTTACACTGTCAACATATCCTTTATTTATAAGATCGAGAATAGTGGAAATTTTATTGGGCTGAGCAAAACCGAAGCTATTAAACGACGGCTGGGCATTTCTGTTTAGCATGTTGCCAATCAGAACTCCTATTGCTACCGCCATAGCTATTATTACGGGTAAAAGTATTGTCGTTTTCTTATTCATACACTTTGTTCTTCAACCAACATTGCACTCAATGCCGGTTTATGTTTTAATTGTTTCTCATGTGCCTTAAAATAGACGCTTTAAATATCAACCTGTTTCACTTCAATATCGGCACGTTTTAACAGGTTTATGCCATCCTCAAGCCGGTAACTTTCGGTGAATACCACTCGTTTTATTCCTGCCTGAATTATAAGTTTCGAACACTCTAAACAAGGCGAAGAGGTTACATACAAAGTAGCACCGTCGCTACTGTTGCCCGATTTGGCCACTTTAGTAATGGCATTTGCCTCGGCATGCAGCACGTATGGTTTTGTTTTGTTGTCTTCGTCTTCACAATTATTTTCGAATCCCGACGGCGTACCGTTATATCCGTCAGAAATAATCATTTTATCTTTTACAATTAACGCTCCTACCTGACGGCGTTTACAATACGAGTTCTGCGCCCAAATATCGGCCATCTTCAGGTAGCGCTGATCGAGTAATTTTTGTTTTTCGTCTTTACTCATAAATTGTTTTCTTTTAACTGAATGGGTATCGTTTTTATGCAACGATTACAAATGTAATACTGATTTTCAATAAATATTGATATTATAACACCGATAGGGGTATTGTGGTTGATTTTAAGAATTTTTAAAGATTACAATCTCAGGCTATTGATGAGGGGAAACAAAAAACGCCGCAAAATGCGGCGTCTTCAAATCAATTTGAAAATATCTTCTATTCTTTAATTAAAAGCCAAACATCTGAATATTTCGGGAATGCATTGCGTACCTGCGCTACACGGCCACGAGCCTCACTTTCGCTCTTATACGAATTCACACAAACACGGTAATAACCTGTTTCGCTGTGAAGAATAATTGGTGTAAAACCTTCGTCGATTAGTGTAGTACGGTAATTCTTAGCATTATCTAACTGACCGAACGATCCGAGAATAACAAAGAATGTATTTCCGGCATTGGCAGTCTGGTCGGTCTGATTGGTAAAAGACACCTGTTCCTTACGCACAGCAATTGGTTTCACGTCGGCCACAGGCTCCGACTTAGTTACAGCGGTAGGCTGGGCATCGGTAGTTTCAGTACCCGGAACGGTAAATACTTTTGTTGGCGCAGTAGTATCGGTAGTATACTCCGATTCGGCCTGAGCCGGTTGCTTAAATATTTTACATGATGATGCTACTGTTGCAACAACCACCAAAAGAATAACTATCCTCTTCATATTATTTCTGTTTATCTGTTAAAATCTAAAGCGAAGATAAGCATAAGCGCTGCCATCGTATTTCTTATCAAACGCAAGTTTTGCACAGCTTGTTGTTTGCAACTGAAAATTATGTAGGTTGATGCGTTACTTTTTGCACTTGGCTCCTGCACCTCCGCCACCAAAAAACAGCATCACTCCTATTAAAAATCCAAAGTTATACCAGCCTCCTGCATTTGGAAAAGCATAAATCTCGTAATCGGTAAACAAGCTGGCAATAAAACTGAATAACAGGATAAAACCATGAAAAACACCTCTAATAAATCCCGGTGGATCGCCAATATTTTCGAACGATTGTGTGGCGCATCCGGCAAAAAGAAGAACTGCAGTTAACACCACTGCTAGAAGGATTAATGTACGTTTCATTTGTAATCTATTTTTAGTTTAACTCCGGAGATTTCCAGACTTTGCTAACAAGTTAAACTATCTAATCGAGACAGAAAAGTTAAAATGACTGATTATTCCTGAATAATTTGTTTCATAAACTCAACAAACTCCGGAGTATTGAGCCTTTCGTTGAGCATAACAAAATACGGATTTATAAGGATCGGCTTGTTGTAGGCCATGGTTTCGAAGGTATCCTGCCTGAACACAACTCCACCAAATTCTTCCACCATCAACTGTCCGGGCGCCGTATCCCACTCCGAGCAAGGTCCTGCTTTAAGGTACATATCGGCGTTGCCTTTTATTATTTCAATCTGTTTTTTTGAACTGCCACAGTGCAGAATTTCCAGTTCAAAAGTACGTTTCATTTTTTCGATCAGCTCGGCCTCGCGTGGTTTAAAGAACGAGCGACTTGTTGCCACGCGAATTTTACCCGCATAAATTCCGGGCTTCTTCATTTCAGAAAAACTACCCTTGCTGTCGAACTCAAAAATCCCCTCTCCCTTACTACAAAACCAGCCCTTTTGTTTTAACGGTTCATAAATCCAGCCGGTAACCGGAGTCGTTTTATTAATCAACCCAATATTGATACAAAATTCACCGTTTCGTTTGATAAACTCTTTTGTACCATCAAGTGGATCAACAAGGAAGTAACTCTCCCATGATTTCCGAACTGCATATTCAGGGAAATTTGTCTCTTCGTCTAATACCGGAAACTCAGGAAATATTTTGGCAAGGCCAGCATTAATAATCTTGCTCGAAGCTTTATCGGCGCGGGTAACCGAGGTGTTATCAGATTTTAACTGCTCGTCAAAATCGTTGCTTTCATATACATCGATTATTGCCTTCCCAGCCTCGGTAAGCACATTTATAACACTATTTACCTTGTTAATTTTCATCGGTTTTTTAGTAGTCACGTAAATTTAATCGTTCCGTTCTTTCTATGTAATTACTCCCTCTACAAATGGATGGTATTTAAATGTTTCTTTACACTGGAGAACAACCTATTTTGTTTACCTACGTAATAAAATTACTATCTTTTAAGCAGTTAAGATGCGTATGAACTTCAGTAAAAATAAAAACAGGGAAACAGCAGTGGCGGGTCAGTTTTACCCCTCATCTGCCGGTTCGCTGCGCAATCAACTGGAAGAGTTTTTTCGGGAAGAAAAAGAGATAGTAAGTTCGCACACTTTAAGGGCCATTATTGCACCTCACGCTGGCTATATTTTTAGCGGACAGGTGGCTGCTTCGGCCTACCAACAAATTCCACCAAACAAAACGTATAAGAATGTTTTTGTGATCGCCTCCAGTCATCGGTATTCGTTTGGCGGCGCTTCAGTTTATACCCGGGGAAATTACGAAACGCCGCTGGGTGAAGTTAAGGTGAACAGGAAACTTGCGAAAGAACTTTTGGCTTTATCGACGATTTTTACCGATCACACCGAATCCCATCTCTACGAACACAGTCTGGAGGTTCAACTCCCATTTTTGCAATATCGGTTGGATCACAATTTTCAACTGGTTCCAATAATTATGGGCACCAACTCCGCCAATGATTGTAAAAAACTTGCAGAGGCACTTCAACCTTATTTTACCACTGATAATCTTTTTGTGGTAAGTACCGATTTTTCGCATTTCCCAAATTATGACGATGCTTGCAAAGTTGACCAGTTAACGGCTGATTCCATTTGCCAGAACAATGCTGACGAGCTCTTAGACACACTCGGAAAAACCAAAAAGGAACACATTAACCATCTTTCAACTTCGTTATGCGGCTGGACATCGGTGCTGACTTTACTTTATCTTACACAAAACAACAATTTCATGATAAAACAGCTGGATTATAAAAACTCAGGCGACAGCAAATTGTATGGCGAAAAAGACCGCGTTGTTGGATACTGGGCACTGGCTGTTTATGAAAAACCGGCTTTTTCAATTAGTCCATCCGAGAAACACGATATCTTACAATTGGCACGAAATACAATTAGCCGATATCTTGGTAAGGACACGGAGAAAATTAAGAAAGCTGAAAAAGGGCAAAGTATTCTGGATGAAAAAGCAGGTGCATTTATCAGTGTTTATATTGATAATGAACTGCGTGGTTGTATCGGTGGATTTGCCGGGGAAAAAACATTACGCGAAATGATTTCCCGCCATGCTGTTTCAGCAGTAAACGACCATCGTTTTGATCCGGTTGAGCCAATCGAACTCGACCGAATGACGCTTGAAGTTTCAGTGCTTACTCCATTAAAAAAGATCAGTTCGATTGATGAGTTTGAATTGGGCCGACATGGAATTTACATAAAAAGTGGATTTAATTCGGGAACTTTTCTGCCACAGGTAGCAGAAAAAACAGGTTGGAGCAAAGAGGAATTTCTTGGAAGATGCTCGCAAAATAAAGCCGGAATCGGTTGGGAAGGCTGGAAAACAGCCGAACTATTTACTTACGAAGTGGCGATAGTAAAAGATGATCACGAAAAAATCTCCTGAAGTACTTTTAACGATTTTATTTCGCCCAGGGTATCAAAATGCAAACGATAGTAGTCAACCAAACTCTCTAACAACGAATCACGCATACTTCGTTTAATTTTCAGCTGATCGAGTTCATTGATCTTCAACAGGGCCAGTTTTACCAGTTGCGCTGTAGCCTCTTTATTGGCGAACATCGGATGCGATGGTTCAAACGGAACCACAACTCCCTTTTGCAAATCAAGCCAGCCCTCGAAACCCGGCATTGTTGTATCGGGCATAAAACCCAGATATTCGGTTAAATGAAATAAAAAATACAAATGAAAATTCGCCTTTCCTTCATCCATCAGATCGAGGTACAACAGCGCGTGTTTTATAAACTCAAACAGCTCGGGATAACTCTCCTGCTCGTGGATGGTTTTGTACAGCAATTCTGCCAGAAAGATAGCTTGCGTTGACTTTACAATATCAAAAGGAATATCCTGGTAAGTGGCAAGACTTTTAATCGCCCGGATTCGCTGCAGATCTCGCGACTGTTTCTGATATGCTTCCAGCTCTACCAAAAACATCGGTTGCAGCAAACTGGCTTTATTTTTCGATTTTTTGCTTCGCGCTGCATTGATCATATAACTTTGCCGCCCAAATTCCTTCGTGAATATGGTAGCAATTACACTGCTCTCGCCATATTTTACCGAGTGTAAAACAATTCCTTCCGTTGCAGCTATCATAAATCTGTTAAGCTATTTCTAAAGCCTTATTAATGGATGAACAATACTTTTGTGATGTGCGTTTCTTCCCCATTTTCGTCGTTACAAAAAACCATATAAACACCGGTTTTTACGCGGTTGCCATTTAGATTTGTACCGTCCCAAACTGCCTGGCCTCCAAACGAAGTTGTTTTAAAAACAAGGTTTCCGCTGATGTCGGTGATTTTTACGTCGGTATTTTCAATCAGGCCGGCAATGGTTACCGGGCCATCGTAAGTTTCACGAACCGGATTCGGATACACGTATACATCACTGTACGAATCCGCACCACCTGTTGCCTCTCCCTGATAGGAGATCAGCCCCTTGTCAGTACCGAAAAATACCTCACCATTTTTTTGATTGATCGCAATCGACAGAATGTTATTCGAAAGTAAGGGACTATTTTCAGTGGTAAAATGCAGGACCTCAGCGTCTCCGCTTTCTGACACCAAAAATACGCCAGAACCTTCCGTCCCTAACCACTTACGATTAGCTCCGTCAACAGCAATAGCAGTAACAGTTTCGGTTTCAAGCAGCGGATGATAAATACCGTCATTCAGATCGAGACCCGGCTGAGTGGCGTAAAAATTATCCGAACTCCAAATTCGCGACGGATTACTATACACCGCCACACCTTTCGAACTCCCAATCCAAATTGCACCTTCCTGATCCTCAGCAATGGCAAAAACATCGTTCATTCGAGTAGTAACCTGATCGGTTCCATTGCTAAAATATGTGGTGACAAGCAGCCTTTTTTTCTGGTCTCCGTTTTTATTTACAACGTAAGCATCGTGACCCGGAACCAGCATCCATTTGTCTTGATTTTCATTTACTATGATATCCGTAACATTATAGCTGTTGGCAATTTCAGATAACTCAAACGATTCCCAATCGCCTGACGACGTTAACTTATGCAAATTGTGCGTACACTCTGCATTCGTTATCCACAGGTTTCCTTCCGAGTCGAAGCTCATCCCTCCAACACGTGTAAACGGCTCATTAGGCTGTTCAGGCAAAGCAGTTTCCAACGGACTGTTCAGGTTGTAATACCTTTCCACCAACTCATCGTTGCGGTATTCCAGTAACCCTCCTCCCCAACTGGCAACAAAAAAATGATTCGGATCGCGGGGATCCACTTCAATTGCTAAAATATTATGAAATCCGGTCAACTCAGGATGTGTTTCGTTGGTAAAATATGTCCAGCCATTAGCTCCAAAACGCTGAAAAAGTGGTTCGATATAACCGGCGGTACTACCCGGCGACATCCAAATATCGGTACTAAAGGCGCCAACAAAATACATATCGTTATTTATTGGCCCGGGAGGCAATGTCTGTTCAAAACTCTCGCCGTAATAACGCACCAATACTTCCTTATTATCTGCAATCCAAACCGAACCGTCGGCTGACACTGCAGCACTTCGCGGTGTAATACTCTCCTCAGTTCTGTCGCCGAACACATAGCTATTTATCTGCCCGATTCTATTATGATTGTTATCGATGATAAAAACCGCATCGCGACTGGCAATGGTTAAATACTCGCCATTACTTTGCATATCAAAAGCATAATGAATAGACGAATTGTAGGGCTCCCAGGTGTTGTTATTGAGCATATACATTTCATCGGCGTACCACTCGCCGGCTGCGTAGTTGGCAATTATGTTTCCGGCATGATAAACCAACTGACTGAAACTTTCATCGGCATGCGGAATGTCATCCACATGAATCCAGTTGGCAAAATTCGCCAGGTTCGATTCGTTTTTATCCGCACGGTAAATTCCCTGATCGGTAGCCGCAAAAATCGAATTGACATCGGTTTCCACGTCATTTACTTCCAATGACGATCCTCCGTCGCCGATATAATAAGTATCCTTTATTTCCTGCTTGTCAAGATTGAGTACTACGATTCCAAAACCACAGGCCAGGTAGGCCTCATTTCCCGATATACAAATATTATTGATGATCTTGTTCCCGGCAATGGTTTTCCGCTTGATGTCTGACAGATTAACTACCTCCCCGTCATCGAAAAGCAAATCGATATTACCGTTTGAATAGGCAATTACCAACACCTGATTTTGCTCGCTGTACGCGATGGAGTTTACGCCAAAATCCGAAAGCTCGATTCCGTCGCCAAATTTGTTTACACTATTGTCTTCCAGATCGTAATAAAACAGGCCACCTTCGGTAACACAGTAAACTTTATCAGACGAAACAGCAATTTTGCTGGCATTATTATACGAAAGATAATCTTGCCACGATCCCTGTTCACGCTGTGCCTGCGAAATAAAAAATATCGAGAGAAATAGTACAGAAAGTATAAATTGTTTCATCATTTAATCCAGCTTTTTTAAATAGTCGACCAGTTTTTGCACGGCTCTTCCGCGGTGACTGATCTTGTTTTTATCTGCGAGATCCATTTCGGCAAACGATTGGTTAAACCCGTCTGGTCTAAAAATAGGGTCGTAACCAAATCCAGATCCTCCACGTTTTTCTTTTAGTATTTCGCCGTTTACAATGCCTTCAAACTGCTGTTCTTCACCATTAATTACCAGCGAAATTACAGTTCTAAAACGTGCTTTCCGCTCATTTATTTTAGCCAGTTTTTCAAGCACTTTATTCATATTCGCCTCCGAATTTTTGTCTTCACCGGCATAACGTGCCGAGAAAACTCCGGGCTCACCATTCAGCGCTTCAATTTCAAGGCCGGTGTCATCAGCAAAACAGTCTATTTTAAATTTATCATAAATATAAAAAGCTTTTTGGCTGGCATTTCCTTCAAGTGTAGGTTGTTCCTCCGGAATTTCGTCGAAACATTCAATATCTTTCAAGCTCAGCAGCGAGAACTGATCTCCCAAAATTGCTTGTAATTCTTCCAGTTTGTGTTTGTTATTTGTAGCAAAAACGAGCTTCATCATCCAATAATTTTAGGTAAAAATAAGAAAATGACTCTACTTTGCAGGCACATTCGGGAATAGCTTTTTAAGGCACAAAAAAACCGCTTGATCTTAATCAGCGGTTTTCACTATCGTAATAATGTTTTTAGTCGCAGGTGCAGGTTTCCAGACAATCAACAATCTGACTTAAAATATTGTATCTCAAGTAGTAATATGTATTTTTTCCTTCGCGCTTCGAACACAAAACTCCTTTGTCACGCAAAATACCCAAGTGATGCGATGTAGTTGACTGCTCAATTTTCAGCAGTTCGTGAATCTCGGTTACTGTTAATTTTTTTCCTCCCTCCAAATGTTTCAAAATAGCAATTCGCATTGGATGTGCCATTGCCTTTAACATACTCGCAGCGATCTCTAATCGCTCGACGTTTATCTCCTTGATATCTACCATGGTTATACCTTTAGAAATGCAAATATATAAATATTTGAGACTTGTTTACTGCTTTTTTGTCTGTGGATACTTAACATTTGTACATTATCAGGAATTTTTAGTTTTTTTAAATAAAATGTCTGTTTTTATTTAAAATTGTTCTAAGTTCGTTCATCGAAAAAGAAGCCCAAAAAGGAATGACGACGATAAAAAAAATAAAGGCCCCCATTGAACAAGAACTGCTTGATTTTGAGCCTTATTTTAAAAAATCGTTGCAAAGCGATATCCCTTTACTGGCAACCATTTTAAATTTCCTTTATCGAACCAAGGGCAAACAGCTACGCCCTATGTTTGTGTTTTTATCGGCAAAACTGCACGGCGGAACCAACGAATATTCAAAATTGGCAGCCTGTTCGGTTGAATTATTGCACACCGCAACACTGGTTCACGACGATGTGGTTGACGAGTCGTACGAGCGCCGCGGATCGTTTTCGGTTAAAGCACTTTGGAAAAACAAACTGGCTGTTTTAGTAGGCGATTATATTTTGGCACGCGGACTGCTTCTGCAACTCGAGAGTAAAAAATACAACTTCCTTCATCTGATTTCGCGCGCGGTGCAGGATATGGCCGAGGGAGAAATCCTGCAAATGAAAAAAAGCCGCAAGCTGGACATCGACGATGAAACCTATTTCGAGATCATCCGCAAAAAAACAGCTTCTTTAATTGCTACGAGTATGGCCATTGGCGCAGCATCGGCAGTTGACGACGAAGTGATCATTGAAAAAATGTACAGCATTGGGCAGGATGCCGGAATTGCTTTCCAGATAAAAGATGATATTTTCGATTACCAGTCGAAAGGCCTTTTGGGCAAACCAACGGGCAACGACATTAAGGAAAAGAAAATCACACTGCCACTACTTCACGTTTTAAATGAAGCTGACCGTACAGAACGCAAGCGGATTTTGAGGCTGATTAAACGCAAAAATAACAGCTCGGCAGTTGTTGAAGAACTGATAAAACTGGTAACCGAAAAAGGTGGCCTTGAATATGCCGAACAAAAAATGAATGAGTTTAAAGACAAAGCAATTGCCGGATTAAACGAATTCCCAGATTGTGATGCACGCGAATCGCTCATCGAGCTGATGAACTATATTGCCACCCGCAAAAAATAACCATTGTGTTTTCTGATATTGAGCACGCGGCTATCATCGAAGATTAAATACTGCCCTTTTATGCCAGCCAATGTTCCGGTAATTTCCGGGAGTTTATCAAAACCAACACTTTTAATCTTGTCAGGAAACTGCTCAACGGGGTAATTTATTTCTGTTACACTATTTTCCGGATCCATGTATTTCTGCAATTCCAGCGGAAGCAGATTTGTAATACGTTCTTTTTCCGCTGCCAGATCAAAATCTTTTAAGACTTCGTTTTTCAGCATCGCGCGCCAATTGGTTTTATCGGTAAAATGATCCTTAAGAAACACCTCGATAACACCTGCAATGTGGCGGTTGGGTGTTTTGGCAATTTTAATGGCATAACTGGCTCCCTGATCGATCCATCGCGTTGGAATTTGATGTTCGCGGGTAACACCAACTTTTAAAGCGCTTGACACGGCCAAATACACAAAATGGTCGATCAGATCGTGTTTCTTTGCCCATTCCATGTCGCGAGCAATTCCCAAATGTGCCTTCGATAATTCGGGGCGAATGATCGACTCACTGGCTTCGGGAGCCGTTTGAAGACAGTTGTAACAAAATCCCTGGCTAAACGATGTTTTTGTTTTTTTGCCACACGATACACAATTTATCTGACCGTCGAAACGCATCGAGATTTCTTTACCGATCAGTGCGTTCACATCAATTTGTTGTTCGCCAATGGGCAGGGTATATTTTACCGGCGTATTATGCTCAGTGATCATTTTTCGTATGTTGCCTTCAAATTCCATGATAACTATTTTCTGACGTGAAAATAAGACAAAATGTGTATCATACAGTTTTTGTATTATTTTTTAATTTGAATGTCCGCAATTATTCACAACCGACAAGTCCCCCCCTCTGTCAGCTCCCTGATCCAGAATTTTCCCCGCAAAAACCCAGTTATCAGACGTAAAAGATGCTGAAACAAGTTCAGCATGACGAGCCATAAATAGCTGGAAAATTGATTGGATATTAATTCCTCTAATCATCAAAACCGGGTCGTTTGAATTCCATTACACCGGGAAATGTTTTTAGCATTTGCTTTTTTATCTGCGTCAGCTCGAGCAAAAACTGCAGGATTTCGTCTTCCATTTCACTAAAACCGGAGTAAAAAACCGAAAGCGCATCCATCGATCGTTTAATGCCAATTATGGCAATCTTTGCCGATCCCAGGTTGTCGGCGTATAAACCGTATTCGTCGTCGGGATCGTTTTGCCGCTGTTCAAGTTCCAAATGAGCCCGATGAACTTTAGCACCGATAAATGCACTGTACCACTGAATTACCTCGGCTGCATCGCGGTATTTAATCATCGATTCGTCGTCGTCGATCATAACCAGTTTTTCAGCTTTATCCGAGAAAAACTCCTTATTCTCGTTCATCCATTTGTGAATGTTGATCCCATAATTTCGGGCCTTCACCTCCAAAGGCGTTTCAATGTGCTCGGGTAATTCAATATCTTCAACATCACTCAGGTCGATCCCCTCTTTGTCTGCATCCTCTTCAATCATTTCCATGGTCACTTCCCAGGCCACGCGTATCTGATCCCAAAAGTTTTTATTCTCCTCATCAGGATTTAGCGAATCATCTTCGATCTTATTTTCCTGTTCATGCAAATAGGTCAAACATTTTTGCGTCATGGTACAGCGTTCGCACCAACGATCGCAATAGTTGTAAATTCCCGGAACAAGATCTTTTCTGTTTGCCAGGTCGAGCAATGTTCGTTTAAAGTGTTCTTTTCTCGATTTCATAGGTGCCAGACAAGTGGTGTTAGCAGAGTAACAAGGCAAATCGATAAAAAGTTGAAACGATCTTTGCGGCGGTTAAAGTTTTGTGTCGTTTGCCACGCCTAAAATACCGAGGTAGAGCAGTTTTGCAGCATCTTCCATAATCTCGGGTGTAAGCACATTTGTTTTATCGAGAGGCATGTGGTAGTGCACCGGATACACCGAGTTACGCGTCCACAATCCAAATGTTTTAATACCTACATTTTCAAAATTTGAGGCATCGGAACGTGGACGACCGTAATTTTTACTAACTGCCGAAGCTCCCATTTCGCGGTGAATAAAATTATTGTTAGCGTCCTCAAAGTGGCTATATAATTTTGAGTGCGTTTTTCCTCCCGACACAAAAAATCCGGTACCGTTTCCAACCATATCCAGGTTGATCATCAACTTTGTTTTCTCAACAGGGAACAAAGGATTTTTACAGTAATATTTCGAGCCGTACAAGCCACACTCCTCGCCACCGATAAGAATAAAAAGTACCGAACGTTTTGGCTTTACTTCCGATGAGGCCAAAGCTTTTGCAGCCCCTAAAATATCGCTGATTCCCGATGCATTATCCAAGGCGCTGGAAAAGATTACATCGCCCATTTTCCCCTGCCCATCGAGGTGACCACCGATAATTATCACTTCGTCTTTTAATTCAGGATCGGAACCTTCTATCATTGCAACCACGTTACAAGCCTGCGCATCAGGGAAATATTTTGTTTCGGCGCGGATAAATACTTTTTGATCTGCCGGCAACTCAAACGATGGCGTTTCCATATTTTTTAGCTGCTCACGAATTTGCTGGTAATCTTTTCCGGCATCGGCCATAATTTGTGTTAAAACCTTTGTATCGACGTGTGCATAAACAAATCCTTCGAGATTTACCGTATTCGGATTGGCCAATTTGCTGGCGTAAATCATTCCGGCTGCACCATGTTTTAGTGCATTTCTGAATTTATACCGGTGATACGCGTATGGTGTCCATTTGCCCAGTGTTTCATCGTTTTTGGTGTACGGCGTTCCACTCTCGAGAATGATAATTTTGCCTTTTACATCTACAGCTGCATAATCGTCGTAATCCAGTTCCGGGGCGGTAATTCCATGACCAACATAAACCAGTTCGGCCTGAACTGTGCCGCTTGCCGAGTTGGAACCCGGTAAATAATCTTCCGGGAAATCGAGATATGTTTTTTCGTCGCCGTTAAAGTAAACCACCGATCCCAGCGAGTTTACATCGGAATATTCGTTTGGGAAGTACTGAAAGTAACTATCACCATTTGCAGGTTTTACACCAAACTCTTCAAATTTTGAAGCACACCATTTGGCTGCTTCCAGATACTCCGGAGAACCGGACAAGCGGCCTTCGTATTTATCAGAACTCAGTTCCGTTGCATACTCCATTAATTCGTTGCTCGAAATGGAATGAAAAGTTTTTAAACGTAGGTCACTCTCATTCTGCTGTGCAAATCCATTTACAGTAAATGCTGCGAACAACAGCACTAAATAATATTTTACTTTCATCATTAAAATTTTGAGAATCGATAAAAATATAACTTTTTGCTTGTATCGGCTTTTAAATCTATAAAAGTTGAATAATTAATTTGGGAATTGGTAGAAAATGAATCGTAGCAACTATTATTCTGAACTCATTTCAAAATCCAGACCAGCAGTTCTCAATAAAATAGAGATGATGAAACCAACTAATGAAGACCATTTACGCATTAAAATACATCGACTTATTCCTCATCGTAAACCAAAACCACATCGTCGATGAGTAGCTTGCTGCCGACTGCTCCGGCAAAATTAGCTCCATCGTAACTCGACGAAGCCACAAAAGTAATGTGGGTTGGTAACATATAAGTAGCCGAATCGCCCGACACAAAATTCCCGTCGTCCGGGCTCATATAATCGGGATACGAGTCGTCGAGTGGACCATAAACAAACTCTATTTCCCTGGTAATCATCTCCGACTGATTTTCGTCGCTGCGAAACCAGGCTGTTCCAAGCCGTTGCGTTGTTCCCCCCAGGCGAACTTCGAGAAAAGCGTAAATATCGCAGTTATCGCCATAATCCAACACATTTCCGTACCGGTCTTCATTCACGTCGCCCGGAACATACGAATAGGTAAAACGGATTTTATCGGGTCGGCCGGTAAACGGTGTTCCAAATGCGATGGCTGCTTCCGGATCGGTCGGATCCAGTTTATCGGAATCGAAATAACCGGTAAACAACGAACCGGCGGCAATGGGTGTTTTTAACGGAACTCCTGCCAGTCCCAGATCATAAGTTTCCATCAGGGCGGCCATATTTCCACTGCCCAAATCGTAAGGTGTTGTAGCAATTTTTCCCAAAATCTGGGTTCCCGGGTTTCCGGTTCCCCAAATGGTGGAAGCAGCATCGGTACCGGGCTCGTAATATCCCGAGCTGGTTTTGTACCAGGTATTCAAATCGCCGTTGTCGAGTTGCGGTGTTGCCGACGCTACAAAGGTTTCTATTATCCAGGCAGTTGTGCTGCCATCTTCGGCAATTACGGTAATAGTGGCATCGCTGCTCAGATCGATTACATCGCCAACAGCTTTATCGGCAGTTGCAAACGATGAAAGTTCCAGCTCTTGTATCACCAGCGACGAAAGCTCAACACCGCCGGGAATTTCAATGGTAACGGTCTTTAAATCGGTATCGATAGTGGCATTACCAGCCTGATTGCTAACCAGAAACTTTTTAATATTTCCGTAAGGCGACAAACCAAAATGATCTTCCTTAACACAGGAAAACAGGACCAGTAGAATTGCAATTATATACATTGACCTTTTCATCTCGCTGCCTCCTTCCTGTTTTTACCCGCTCCAAAATAATAGGCCAATCCCAGCTCAAGCGAAAGCAGATTAATGTTAAAATCAACATTTTGACGTACTTGTTTCGATTCGGGGCCTTCGTTGGTGCTGCTTTTTGCCACATTTAACTCGTAGCCCAAAACATTATTCAACTGCACCTCGAAAGCAAAATTCTCCATGGCAAAAAAGGTAATTCCCGGACTTAATCCTACCCCGAAATTGAATTCCTTTTTAAACTTTTTTTCTACCTCATCAATGTTTTTCACATTACGGGTTAGCGAGTTACTTCCACCCAGCGTAAATCCAAATTCAGTGAAAAAACTCAATCGCTCGGTTTGTGTCAAAGGCACCGAAGAGCGAAATCCGGGACTTACGGCAAATCCACGAGACAGGGTATTCGACTGCACGGTGTCGGGATCCTGAAAAACAGATCCACCAAAACGATTCTGAAAATAATTTAGATTAATAATTACCATACCATAATCACCAGTGTAGTATCCTCCCTTGAGCAACAAATCGTAGTCGAGCCGATCTCCTTCAACCACCTTCTGAATCAAGTAATTGGTATTGGTAAGGTTTTTATCTGTTACCGAAAAAGCCAGTCCCACATAAAAATTACCTTTTTGGAAAGGATGAAAATTTTCGATGTAATAATTTGACAACAGATCGTAGGGAGTGAGTTTCTGATCAATCTTTAGCGAATCCTCCTGTGCGAACAGATACACCGGCAAGATCAGAAGAACGACAAGTATCCGGATGTTTTTCATTTTCATGGATTAACGGCATTTCTCTATCAAATATAAGGCATTGCTTTCAGAGTAGCTGCACACACAGTCTGAATAATGCCACTGCATGATACAATTATCCCACCGTTGCGGGGATTTTTAGAGTATACAAACGACAGGATATTTACCCTTTTGTACAGACAAAGAATAGGTGGGCGAATAATTTGTAACAACAGATGGAGTGTTGGCTTAAGGCTCTTGTTGATTCACTGGTATCGAAAACTTAACGTCTGTACCTTTATCTATTTCACTTTCAATCCAAATTTTGCCATCGTGTTTTTCCACAAAATCTTTACAAAGCGTTAATCCTAATCCGGTGCCTTTTTCATCGGCTGTTCCTAACGAGGAATTTACCTGCGATATTTCGAAAACAGATGTTAATTTTTGAGGCCCAATACCAATTCCATTGTCGGAAACAGTAATGGTAACAGCCGAATTTCCTTGCTCAGCACTTATTGATACGTTCCCGTTTTCGTGGGTAAATTTTATGGCATTCGACAGTAAATTCCTCACCGTAGTTTTCAGCATATTTCTGTCAGCGTAGAGCTCCACTGTATTTTGAATCTTATTGCTAACGTTGATTTTTTTATTTTCAGCAGAAATTTGCAAACCCATAATTTCCTCGTTGCACAAATCTTTCAATCGCACAATTTCCGGTTCAAAAGGAATTTTTGAAGATTGAGAATGTGCCCACAATAATATATCTTCCAATAAATTAAATGTGTTTTGAGTCTGGCTTTTTAGCGTATTAATGTATTTCTCAATCGTATCCTGAGAGAAGGTATGAAGGTTGTCTGATATAACTTCTAAAAAACTATTTATACTGCCAATAGGACTTCGCAAATCGTGCGCAATAATAGATACGAACTTATCTTTTGTGGCATTCAGCTCTTTTAGTTCGGTAAGCATTTCCCGGATTTTTTTCTCGTCGTTTTTTTGCTGAAAAATCTTCCACACCGTTTCCGACAATAAATTTAGCTGAATGACATCATCCTTGTCATAGGGCAAAGGTTTGTTTGCAACTCCTAATATAAAATTGATTTCTTCGTTTTCGAAAAAGGGCGTAACCAGGTAGTTTTTTACATTTGAACACCCCTTGAAGTATCCCTCATTTGACGATTCCCGGTCAATATTATTTGCTGTTACCGTTTTTCGCTGCCTGACAGCTTCACCCCAAAATCCTATTTCATCTAAACCTAAATTTTGCTGCGTAATTCCAGTATTGCATCCTTCTATCCCGCACTTCGTCCATGAATTTAATACAAACTCTTTCGTCTTTTCATCGTAATGATACAAGTACCCGCACGCGCTCTGCGTTATTTTAACCGCGGTATTCAGCGCATGATCGAATATTTCCTGTTTATCGGTGATGTTGTGCTGCGAAAGTTCCAGTAAGTCGTGCAAACGCGAGCTGTTTAGCTTGATCTTTTCATTGGACAACACTCTCTCTGTAATATCATGATTGTTTACCCTGATTCCTAAAAATGATCCGTGAGGATCAATTACAGGCTGACAATTATGCTCGATCCAGCGAATATCACCATCTTTTCGTTTAATTCGAACCTGCATAACATCCGGTTTATGGATGGTTCCAACATCTGTTCTGTGTGCCTCCCATTTCGTTTTATCATCCTCGAAAATTATTGCATCAATCAGACCGGGATTTTCATTCAAATCCTCTACTTCGTAACCCGTAAATCGTTTAAACGAAGGTGAAACATATTGTAACGATCCATCGGGATTTTGCCAGTAATCCCAGTCATTGGTGAAATCGGCAACTGTTTTAAATTTAAACCTGGCTTCTTCCAGTTCTTTTTCGTATTGTGCCTTTTGAAGTTTGGTATGGTGGATTTTTAATACTTTGGAAATTTTACCCGGCAATTCATTTTTTAATTCAATCGATTTAACCACAAAGTCGAGGGCACCGGCTGTCATCGCTTTTACAACGGTTTCAATACTGTCGTCAACGGTAAGAAAAATAAAACTAAACCGATCTTTTCCCTCACCTAATTTTTCCAGAATTTCAAGACCGTTCATGCCCGGCAGTTTGTAATCGAGTAAAACAATATCTGCATGCGTTTCCGGATTATTAAGGTAGTTGAAAGCTTCTGTCCCCGATTTAATGCTCGTTATAAGATACATTTCGTCAGAGATTACATTTTTTATAAAATGTATGAAGTCAATGTTGTCCTCAACAATTAAAATTTCAACCTTTCTGTCAAATAAGTTATTGCTCATAAGAAATGCTAGTTGTCGTTAATTGCTTTTTTCGTATCGCTAATTACTCCCCAATAATATCCGAGTTTTGCAATTTTTTCGGTGAATTCATCGTATTTCAATGGTTTCACGATATAATCGTTGGCACCAAGTTTTAAGGCTTTTGCCACGTCCTCGCTGTTTGCAGTTGTTGTCAGCATAACAATAGGAATGTTCAAACATTTTTTTTCTGCGCGGATTCCTTCGAGCACCTCAAAACCATTTTTAATCGGCATTTTTACATCCAGAAGAATAAGTATTGGGTTTGGCTGATCACTGTTTTCTTCATCTTTCATCTTAAAAAAGTAATCCAGTACTTCCTGTCCGTTTGAAAAATGAATGATTTCATTCATTAAATTGCTTTTTTTCTTTAGCGTACGAATGATCATCCGTGCATGGTCAGGATTGTCTTCTACAACCAGTATGGGAGCGAATATATTTTTTTGTTCTTTATTCATTGTTTCAATTTCTGTATCTGATTTTGAGCGTGGTGCCTTTTCCAACTCCTTCCGACTCGGCCCACAGGTCCCATTGGTGTTTTTCAATCACTTTTTTACAAAAAGTAAGTCCCATTCCCACACCATCTGTGTCGATTTGCATGAGGCGTTCACCAGCCTTGAAAATGGAAAATAACTGGTCTTTGGGGATCCCAATTCCGTCGTCCGCCACAAAAAGTATGTTGTTCTTTGCACCAATGGTGATTTTCTTTCCTCCGTATACCAATGCATTAACAATTAAGTTTCTGAAAACAGTTTCGATGCGGTATTTATCGGCATGTAGTTTTGGCAAATCTTCAACAACGATATTTGCTTTTTTATTTTCAATGAATAAGGCCAGATCCATTAATATTTTTTCAACAATCACATTCAAATCAAATGTTTCAAACGGATGAATTTTAGTATTCAAGCGGGAAATGTCGAGCAGACTTTTAATAAGATTGTGCATGCTTTGCGCATTGTTTTTTAGCCTCAGCAAACAAAACTTCCCGTTTTCGTCCAACTCGCTGTCGTAATCTTCCAACAATTCAGAAGCGTAGCCTTCCATCGAAATCAGGGGTACCTGCAGGTCATGCGAAGTGATATATACCATTTCTTCCAGGTTCTCATTCATTTCAATAAGTCGTTGTTCCACTTGCTTCCGTTTGGTAAGGTCGAGTCCGTAAGCCCAATTTTGCTTCCCAATGGTTTTAAATCCCCATGTTATATTTTTCTCAGAACCATCTTTGCATTTTACAATTGCCTCAATGGGATCGATTTCCGATTTTGTTTTAATCGCCTTCCCTACTTTCTCCTGCCATTCTTTTTCTAATCGTTCGCGGTATTCTTTGTTCGGATAGGCAAGAGGCCACCATTGGTTAAAATTAGGCACTTCTTCAATGGTGTATCCAAACAAATCGACAAAAGTATGGTTGATGTACTCGGCGGTTTGCTCAATTCCTGTCGACATATAAATAGCCATTGGCGAGGTGTCGGCCAGGGTCTTAAATTTTTCCTCGCTTTCTTTTAATTCTGCTGTTAATCGTTCGGCAATCAGCAGTGCTTTTGTCTTTGTATTTTGCAGGGATGACGTTAAAAAGAACAGCAGCAAACTGGTTACCAGACCTCCTATAAATACGATGATTACCCGATTCGATAATAACCATTCAAATTTGTTCGACTGTTGAAAATATAAGGTCCATGTTTTGCCGTTAAATTCAATCGGCATTCCAAGTGTCCTGGTTTTCTCAGGCGCTTCATTCACTTTCCCATGTTGACTATCGAAAAGAAGCGCTTCCGCAGTAATATCTTCGTTGTCGTATATCTGAAGGTGTATCCTTTCGGAATTAATGGCATCCCAGCGCCCGAGTATCCCGTTCATTAAATCGTCCATCCGGTAAGGGCTGTAAACCCATCCGACAAACGCTTCTCTTCGCTCAGCAATGGTTGACATCGGTTTGTCTTTCTTGTAAACCGGAACATACATTAAACTTCCGGCCTGTAGATCTTCGTTGGTTTCCTGTACCAGTAATACTTTTCCGGTAAGGGCTGCCAGGTCATAATCCCTAGCCTGTTCCATGGCTTTTCGTCGTACCGGCTCGGAGTACATATCGTAGCCAAACGCACGTTGATTCCTGAAATCGAAGGGTTCAAGATAGATGATGGCGGTGTATGTATCCCTTTTACCTTCGGGGTAAATGTGAAACTCAGGAAATCCTTCATTTCTAATAATTTGAGTCAGTTCGCTAAGTTTATTTTCAGGAACAACAACCGAATATCCCACTCCCTGTATTCCGGGTAAATTTTTATCTATTTTACTTTTTTCAATAAAATCATGCCACCCGACACGGGTAACCTCATCGGATCCGATAACATAAGCAGCTCCACTTCGCAAAAGTTGGGCATGTGCGTACAACCGCGACATTATCTTCGTTTTAATCTCCTGGCAGACCATCCCAAAATCTTTATTCTCTTCTCTGCTGAGATTCAAATGAGTAGCGTATGTAAGCGCTCCCGTAATTAGCACTCCGATGATCAGAACCAGGAAAGCTTTCCACGAGACTTTGGATAGTTGTATCATATGGTGATTTTGTGTTTTCCCTTTCACAGATTTCAATTTTTTAATCCGAATCCCTCAAAATAAAGGTAAAATAAAATATATAAATATGAAATTTATGGAATGGGGCCACAACACGGGAGGCTCCTGTATAAGCATTATTGGAACCTTCTTGTTTAATAACAATACACCTTAACTTTTTTCAGCATTGCAGGCTTAGGCACGAATTACCAAATCGCGCCGGTGGTAAAAATGCTTCTCTAAAAAATACCTAACGGCCACTTCCCTGACGCTCAATCATCCAGCCCGGATATTCCGGCGAAAGTTTACTCACTTCAGCCAGTTCTTTTAGTTCGCTTTCATCAAGTTTTACTTTTACCGCATTCAAGTTATCGGCTAATTGTTCGGGTTTGTTGGCGCCAATAATTACCGACGAAACTACGGGCTGATGCAGCAACCACGCCAATGCAATTTGGGCCACGGTAACTCCTTTGTTTTCCGCAATTTTTCGCATCACATCCACAATATCGAAGGCTTTTTCCTTATTCACCGGAGGGAAGTCGAAATTCACCCGTCGGCCTTCTTTTGTCTTGGCATCGCGGCTGTACTTGCCACTTAACAAACCTCCCGCCAGCGGGCTCCAAACCATCAGACCAACTTTCTGATCGAGCAGCAAAGGAACAAGTTCGCGTTCCAGATCGCGGCCGGCGATGGTATAATAGGCTTGCAACGACACAAATTTACTCAGGTGTTGCTGTGCCGAAATTCCCAGTGCTTTCATCAGTTGCCAGGCAGCCAGGTTGCTGCAGCCAATGTACCTTACTTTTCCACTTTTAACCAGCAAATCCAATGCTTCAAGCGTTTCTTCAAGGGGTGTAAGTTTATCGAAACCATGAATCTGGTAGAGATCGATATAATCCATATTCAGACGAGTTAGACTTTCGTCGGCTTGTTGCAGAATGTGCTTTTTGCTCAAGCCGACTTCATTCGGCCCTTCGCCCATCTGACCACGCACTTTTGTGGCAATTACCAGGTCGTCGCGTTTTAATCCCAGGTCGCGAATGGCTTGTCCGGTCATTTGTTCGCTCAATCCTTCACTATAAATATTGGCGGTGTCGATAAAGTTTATTCCGCCGTCAACCGATTGTTTTACGAGGCTGTTTACCTGGTCCTGTGGCAGCGTTCCAATGGCTGTCCACATACCGCGGCCTCCAAAGGTCATTGTTCCCAAACAAAGTTCTGACACCAATAATCCTGTGTTTCCCAATAAATTGTATTTCATAATGTATGTTTTTTGGATGTTAAAATCTAATCGGGTTGTTGTGTTTTTGTTTAGAACTAAAACAATACGAATTGCAAATAGTTCTGATAATCAGCAGGTAATTCACGACATGCGGCAAAAAATGAGTTGCTCTCTTAAAGTATAAACTCCGGGTACCGGTTTACCTTAATATCCGTTGCATAAATCTTTATTCAGAATCGAATTGGCGTATTGTGCCCGGTATAAATCCAGGGTATCGCAAATCAATTGATTGATTAACGGG
This sequence comes from Draconibacterium sp. IB214405, assembly GCF_033963885.1. NCBI lineage: Bacteria > Pseudomonadati > Bacteroidota > Bacteroidia > Marinilabiliales > Prolixibacteraceae > Draconibacterium > Draconibacterium sp. IB214405. Next base: position 559,648 of record NZ_JAXBMA010000001.1, on the reverse strand, counting down.
TGCGATTTTTCTCTTGGCGAACGTACATATAGATCTTTAACCGTACTATTTTCTTCCAGTACCTGAATATGAAACGAAGTGCCATCTATAGTTATGTATTGTCCACTACGCCTGTCTCGCAGTAGCTCCGTTTTGTCGGTTTTGTAAACAGAGTCGATCAAACTGAAATACTCAGCATTTTCCGATGGATCGATGATAATACTGTCGTCCATGTATATTTCATACTTTCCTCTGATCTTTTTCAATTTAGATAATAATCTATCTTTTTTTCTTTCAGATGTTGCCTGCCGTCTCTTGTTGAAAATCCGTCTAATTTTCTCTTGTTCTTCCATGTACTTGGGATCAACATCTACCTGCTTCTTGTAGTATATTTTAACCTGCTCACTGTCTCGTTCAATCTGCATATTCAGCTTCATGCTACTAACTCCACCAAAAGCATCTATGGTAATGCTGTACTTCAGATCTTCACGTCCTTGACCGAATATCACCAGGTTTGAAAATACCAGAATTGCTGTTACGAGTGTTTTTAAATTCATCCTCTTCAAGTTTTCATGCACGCTGCATGTGGTTTTGTTAGCCGGCGTTATCTAGTCACCCTGAACTATAAATTTACCACTCAGGCGCTCTCCATTCGTCGATTCAATTCTAAAATAATAGAACCCTGTTCTAAATCCTCTACAATCGATGGTAATATTGTGCGTTGGATTATCGCTATTATTAATCTTCTGTTTTTCGACAAGCTGACCGCTGCCATCAAAAATCGCCACAACATCATAAGCGGTATTATTCGCGGGGAATTGAATAGTTACATATTCCGAAACCGGGTTTGGATAGATTACTAGCTCATTCGAAGAGTCACAAATATCCGGCGCAGCCGTTTCTCCACCGGTAGTTAATTGTAAGGTTGTGATCGATTTTTTAGGCAAGGTTAAATTCGAATTGTCCGATGCATTTACAGCTAAGCAATTCTCGTTTTCAGATGTCCGGTAAACCGCGGTTTTATGAAAGCTAAAATCATCAATCGAAATACTTACGTTTATGTTTTCTGTTTCAGAACGATTTACCAGCACCAGCGAAACCGAATCGAGAGCCGGATTAATAAAAGCCAGCGTTTTTATATTTTCGTCTTCATTACTGCAATTTATCCGCGTCCAGTCGGGATGAATAAATGCCGAATACTGCTTAAATGCATAAAATTCTTTTGTTTTGATGTATCCATTTTCGGTGGTCCACCGGTTTTTATCCCACGGAAATTCGATGTTAACCAACCCCGATCCATCCCAAATTAAATCCCAATAAAGGTAGGCCACCACATTTTCGTCGTTAAACGATTTAAACATTAAACCGCCCAGCGAAAACCAATCACCCCGGCTATACTCCGTTTGAAAATGGGGCAGTTCCTCCTGCAAATTGCCCACCTCATTAAAATAACTACTCACCCACGGATTATTTTCATCTACGCCGTGGTAAAGGTGATGGGCAACGCCATAAATGTACGAGGAGTTTAGTGCATTTATATAATTCTGAACCGTGTTGTAGCCAATTCCGATCGTTTCTGGTCCCAAAATTTTTGGTTTTACGTCCCGCTGTTCAATCTTATTATAAACGGCCTCCAAAGCTTGATTGTAACCGGCGATGGTATCGGCTGAATTAATTGTTTCGGTAGGTTTAAACAGGCACGACTCCCATGAGGCTTTATAATCGGGTTCGTTTTGAAGGCTGATGTAGGCCGGATAAACACCACTAGCATTGTATTCGTCCAACGACTTGTTCCACCAGTCGGCAAAGCCGGCATAATTAAACTCCACGGTACTTCCGTTTACCGTGTATTTTAAGGAGCCTCCGTTGTTTCGGTTGTTGTTTGATTTTAAATAAGCTGGTGGCCCCCACGAAGTTGCCAGTATTTTTATGTGATGACCAAGCGAATTTTTAGCCGCATTATTAAATTCCGCAATCCGGTCAATCATTGTGGTATCGTAATCATAAGCGTTCCGAACACGAAGAATATCGAGGCTCAGTTCGCTGAATATAACGTCGTAAATCTCCGCTTTATTTGGATGCGCCGTTAACCAGTTTTCGTAATAGGCCAATGCTGCGCCAAAACCTTCAACGGTCTGGTACTTCTCGTTGGTGTTGATAACAACATCCACATCGGTTTGAGCAAAAACAGAAAAGGACAGCAAGAAGATTAGGGTAAAAATCGGGTATTTCATTTGGTTCTTTGGTTTTAATGCTTGTGGTATAAGGTTGGCTATTTTAATAATTCCGTTTATCATCCTCTAGAATTGCATAATGATAATTGTCTATCCATTCGCCGCGAATCGGTAATATTTTCCGTCGCAAGCCCTCTCTTGTCATGCCAATTTTTTCTAAAACCCGAATCGATTTTACATTCTTAGTCGCCACTCCAGCCTCAACTTTGTGTAAGTTAAAGTATTCAAATCCTAGTACAACCAGCCTTTTTGCTAGTTCGGTGGCATAACCGTTTCCCCAATACGCAGGATCCAGCTTGTAATAAATTTCTCCGAGTTTAAATTTGTTATTCGACAATGAATAGCCTGCCACTCCAATAAACTCATTTGTATTTTTTAGTACTACTTTCCACATATACGAGGCTCTCGGAATAGCATCCTGAGCCTCAATTACCGGTTGAAGAAACTCTTCCGTCTCATTAATCGTTTTAGGAATTCCCATGGTGTTAAACTCATCAACTTCGGGCATCAAATGAAGTTTGTGAATATTCTCCAGGTCATTAATTGTAACTTCAGATAAGATTAATCTGTCCGTTTCAATTTCAAGTAATTTTCGATTATTCATATTGCTCCTTTTTGACTTTAGTTGAAGAATTTTGTACTTGTATTATGGCTAGCTCTTGATTTTAAATCATTGAGCCAACAAGTCTTTGAATTAACCCGTCTTCTGTAAAAACCCAGACAATTTCGTAAGCACCAGCTCCATCACTATTCCATTGATGCACAAAATAGGTGTCTCCTATCTTATACGTGTCAAAAGCATTGTTACATTCATAAATATCGCTGTAGAACACTTGATGCAGTTTAATATTTTTCGTATTAATTTTTACATCAATATTTTTCACCTGGCTTTTGGGTAAATTTCCATCAGTTCCCCAAACTGGCCTACCGTCTATAAAAGTTACCCATTTTTCGTTTTCTGTGTCTATTATTCGGTTCGACGAATCGAAATCGGCTATCTCGTACTCAAAACTAAAGTCATTTCCAGAATAATTCTCCAAACTGTCAAGTGGCAGTATTCTTGATTTGTGAATAAAACCAACGATGAAATCAGGTGAATTTTTCCCTAAGCAAAATTTATTTTTAGGAATGTAAACGGATATCCAGTCTTGAAGATTATCGGAAGGAGCATAGTCATACCAAAATACTTCATTTTCATAAATTTTATGAATGACTTCAGATTTTCCATCTGGAGCATTACGTACATTAGTCCAACCATCAGAGTCTTTAATGGTTGCGACTTGTCCTATTACCAGTTGATAAGCCAGTAAGAAGAATATAAAACTAATTGCTCTTTTCATGTCATTTAAAAATTAGGCATCACAACAGTCCATCATCTCCTAATTATGTAATTTTCACTATATCATTACAAAAACTAAAGTTAGTATTCTGTTTAACAAAAGCAATATTGGGAATAAGTGAAATGTTGAAAATGAATGGGGTGGATTCAACAAATTACAGCAATAAGTTTATGCGTTGTTTTATAGAATCTATCGCTGGGAATAAAGGCCCGAAACAAAAAAGACAAAAGTTTCACTGAGGCAACCAGGAAACTCTTGTCTTTTACATACCATGATTCTTCATCACGGCACATTAATTATTAGGTATTATTTTATGCTGTTTGCTTTACAAGCTGAACCTCGGCTTGTAATTTTACGTCTTCGCTTACCAGAACGCCACCACTTTCAAGGGCGGCATTCCAGCTTAGTCCCCATTCTTTGCGGTTGATTTTTCCTTCCAGCGAAAAACCGGCTTTTTCATTTCCCCACGGATCTTTGTTTGTACCTCCAAACTCAACGTCGAGCGTCATCTCTTTCGATACTCCTTTAATGGTAAGTAAACCTGTAAGTTTGTATTCGTCGTCGTCCACTTTTTTAAACGAAGTGCTTTCAAAAGTCATTTCATTATAGTTTTCAACATCGAAGAAGTCTACGCTTTTAAGGTGATTATCACGATCGGTGTTATTGGTATAAACAGAGCCGGTATCAACGTTTACCTGAATTTTCGACGATTCGAAATCTTCTCCTTCCACGGTAACATTAAAGTTTTTAAACTCGCCTTTTACATTCGAAATCATCAAGTGTTTTACTTTAAAAGTAATCTCACTATGCGTTGGGTCAAGTACCCAAATTGTTTTTTCTGTTGCCATTTTCTTAAATTTTTATTGTTTAATTTTCTGTTTAATTCTTCGACACTGTTTTGTTTCAATGCCGTTCTTACATCTATTTATGATTTTAAGATGTTTTTTTCTTCTACAAAGATACAGCGTTCGGTTTCCGTGAAAAATAAACTAGTTTAAGAATTGTAAAACACTAAAGATTAGCAAATAAAAAAGAGCATCCAGTTTTGGATGCCCTTTTCTATTATTCTTGAAGTGTTTTCTAATTATCCACCAATTTCAGCCTCAATACCATATTTTTCGAATATAGCCAGCGCTCGGTTTTGTTCCTCTTCGGTGGGTTCTTCCATATTAAATTCGTTGTACTTCGATCCCAGCTTGTTGTACTTATTGGCTGCAATATTATGGTACGGTAATAAGTTTACCACCGGCTTTTTACCCGGCAAGGCAGCTATAAATTCCGCCATTTCAGTAAGCGTATTATGGTCGGCATTTACATTGCGGATAAAGGGCACACGAATATTAATGTTTGCTCCGCTTTCGGCAAGCAACCGAAGGTTTTTCAGGATAAGCTTATTGCTAACGCCCGTCCATTTTTTATGCTTGGCCTCATCCATCAGCTTCAGGTCGAACAGAAATAGCTCGGTCTTTTTAGCCACTTCCAGCAAAGTTTCGGAGTCGGCAAATCCGCAGGTATCAACCGTTCGGTGCAGCTTATTTTCGCCACAGGCATCCAACATTTGCATCAGAAAATCGGGATTCATTAATGGTTCACCACCCGAAAACGTAACTCCACCATTCGATTGCTCGATGTGAATGCGTTCGCGTTCGATGATCTGCATTAGCTCGTCAACCTCGTAGGGTCGTCCAGACATTTCAATGGCTTTAGTCGGACATACATCGGCACAAATACCACAAAGGGTACAGGCTTCGTAGTCGGTAACAATTCCTTTTGGTGTCAGTGTCAGCGCATCTTCGGGGCACATCCTCACACACTCCTGCGAGCCGATACACTTCGATTCGGTATACAGCTTTTGTACATCCGGCGACTGGCTTTCGGGGTTGTGACACCATTTACAACTTAACGGGCATCCCTTCATAAACAGGGTGATGCGGATTCCCGGCCCATCGTTAATGGCATAACGTTTTATATCGAATATTAATGATTGATTCATTTTAAAACTAAATTGTCATATCGAAAAAAGAATGATTGATAATGTCCACAAAATATTTCTGCAATTAAGATCATACAAATTGTAAATAACCACTTGGCTCCTCACCCCTAAATCCCCTGTAGGGGACTTTAAGCCTTCCGCCAGCTGGCGGGGAGGTTTGGAGGGGTGAAACGAAAGCAAATTATCTTTTAAAGTATCATTTCCGTTTTTTGCTTTCAGGACAAGCCAATCTTTTCCTTCCGTCTAACGATTTTACAGCACCTCGTTCTGTGTACGGTCAATAACTTCCTGTTGCAGATCGGCATTCATGTCATTAAAATAATCGCTGTATCCGGCCATACGCACCAGCAGGTCTTTGTAATCTTCAGGACAAGCCTGTGCCGCCAAAAGTGTAGCCGTATCAACAATATTAAACTGAATGTGGTGACCTCCCAACGAGAAATAACTGCGGATCAGGTGTCCCAGTTTCTCCACGTCTTTGTCGCGTTTCAGCAAACTCGGGACAAAGCGCAGGTTCAACAAGGTACCTCCCGATTTCGATTGATCGAGTTTTCCCAACGAGCGAATTACGTTTGTTGGTCCGTGTGTATCGCAACCGTGCGATGGCGATGTACCGTCGGAAATCGATTTACCGGAAAAACGTCCATTTGGCGTAGCTCCCAACACCAGACCAAAATAAACATGGCAGGTGGTTGAAAGCATATTCAGGTGAAATACTTCTCCTTTAGTATTTGGTTTTCCTTCGATAGCGTCCAGCAAGTCGTTGTAAACCTGCACGGCAATTGTATCTGCATATTCGTCGTCGTTACCAAAGAATGGCGTACGGTTCAGAATGCGTTGACGCAACACTTCTTCGCCTTCGAAGTTTTTAGCCACAGCATCGAGAATGGTGTCCATCGAGAACGTCTTGTCTTCGAAAACATGCTTTTTCAGCACCGAAAGACTGTCGGTTACCGTCGCTAAACCGGTACACTGAATGTAGTTGGTATTGTATCGCGGGCCACCGTTGTAATAGTCTTTTCCTTTCGAGATACAATCTTCAATCACCACTGAAAGAAATGGCGCCGGTGCATATTTGGCAAACATCTGGTCGATGTAATTGCTTACACGTATTTTCTGGTCTACCACAAAATTCAGCTGCTTCAGGAAAGCTTCGTACAACTCATTGAAACTTTTAAAGGTTAGTGGATCGCCGGTTTCGATACCTGCTACTTTTCCTGTAAGCGGATCGATACCGTTATTCAGCGTAATCTCCAGAACTTTTGGAACGTTCAGATAACCGGTTAACAGGTAAGCTTCTTTACCAAAGGCACCCACCTCAATACAACCACTACAACCGCCTTCGCGTGCGTCCTGCAAGGTTTTTCCCTGGTTCACCATTTCCTGAATATACATATCAGGATTGAATACCGAAGGGTAACCGTGTCCCTGGCGGATCAGTTTGCCGGCAGCCTGTAAAAACTCGTCGGACGTTACTTTGGCAATGTGCACCGAGTTACCCGGCTGCAATACGTGCAGCTCTTCGATAACTTCCAGCATCATGTACGAAACCTCGCTAACACCATCAGTCCCGTCGGGTTTCACACCTCCAATATTTATGTTGGTGAAATCGTTAAACGTTCCGCTTTCGCGCGCTGTAATACCCACTTTAGGCGGCGCAGGGTGGTTATTTACTTTTATCCAGAAACAGCTGATCAGTTCCTTGGCCTCATCGCGGGTCAGCGTTCCTTCTGCCAGTTCTTTTTCGAAGAACGGAGTAAGGTGCTGATCGAAATGCCCAGGATTCATCGCATCCCAGCCGTTTAATTCGGTAACGGTACCGAGGTGCACAAACCAGTACATCTGGATGGCTTCCCACACGTTTCGCGGTGCGTTGGCCGGTACCCAGCGACACACTTCTGCAATTCGCTTCAGCTCGGCAACACGTTTCGGATCGCTTTCGGTTTTTGCCATTTCCTCGGCCAGGTCGGCGTGACGCTCAGCAAAAACAATGGCGGCATCGCATGATACGTCCATGGCTTTTAGTTCTTCGAGCTTTTCGGTGGCTTCAACGTCGTTCATAAAATCGAGACGATTGATATGATCGTTGATCTCTTTTTTATAATCGAGCATCCCCTTTTTGTAGATTGCTCCGTCGAGCGCGGTATGACCGGGAGCACGCTGCTCCATAAACTCGGTGAATACGCCGGCTTCGTAGGCACGTTTCCATTCGTTTGGCACGTGACTAAAAATACGTTCACGCATAGTGCGACCTTCCCAGTAAGGAATTACTTCCTGTTCGTAAGTATCAATATCTTCCTGCGAAATAGTGTACTGTTGCTGATCGCGCGTGTTCAACACATGAAAATCCTCAACGCTGTGGCAGGTTAATTCAGGGAAAGTTGGAACCGATTTCGGAACCGGGCCACGTTCGGCAACAATCAATTCATCGTCGCCAATGTATATGGTTTTTTGCTTACAAATTTCAAGAAAATTAAGGGCACGCATCATCGGCTCCGAGTACTTGCCGTAGTTTTCTTTATAAAACTTCGTGGTGATCAAAGCACGCTCGATCGACAGCGACTCCTGTGTTTCAACACTAAGTTTACGCAAACGCTGAATGCGTTCGTTCATACCGGGACCAATGGCGTTGGGATGCGGCGTATAAAAATTACCTTCAGCACCAGCCGGGCGCTCGGGTGTCTTTATGGTTAAATCATCTGCTAAAGACATGATTTCAAAAGAATTAAATTAAACAAAAAGTAAAAGAAACAGGGCTAACCTACGAGATAGATTCTAAGCATACAAGATCCAGCACTCGAATAAGCACCGGTAACTTACCAGTAGATTTGATATTTTCAATTTTGATGTCACTTGACTTGTATGTTTTTATGCCGTAAATTTAGTCAAAAGTTAATTACGTTGTCACGATAATACACAATAGAGCAAACAATTTCAACAAAAATACAACTACAGCAAAACATAATTAAATATAACTATATCATGTCGATAAAAAAAGCAGCCAATTCACTTGAAAAAGAACACATTGAGTCCTACATTAAAACAGCGCTAATTTTCGCAATAGTAGTAATTTGCTTCCTCATTTTTAAGCCATTTTTGGTACCTGTAATCTGGGGAATGATCATTGCAATAGCATTTCATCCGCTACATGTTCGGTTAACCAAATTACTAAAAGGTAAATCCGGATTATCGGCAACAATTATAACGCTTGTTCTTTTAGCACTATTACTCATCCCTTCCGGATCATTTGTCAGCTCCTTATTCGAGAATGTAAAAGACCTCTCCGCGCAGCTAAAGAGTGGAGAACTGATGGTTAACGAGCCACCTGAAAAAGTAGCCGGCTGGCCGTTGATTGGGAAATCGTTATACAACTCGTGGCATCAATTTGCAGTAGATGTTTCTGCCGCAGCCACGCAATTCCAACCGCAAATTGAGGCTTTAGGACTTAAGGTGCTTAACTTCTTTAAAGGTTTTATGGGAAGCATACTGGTTTTTATGCTATCCATTATTATTTCCGGCCTTTTCTTAGCCAATTCAACTTCAGGCTATCCTTTTATCTATAAACTTTTCAACCGCCTGGCAGGTGAAAAAAAAGGTACTGAAATCGTCGACAACTCTAAAAAAACAGTTAGCAGTGTAGTAACCGGTATTTTAGGAACAGCTATTATACAAACAGCTATAATTTCTGCAGCACTTTTTGTGTTTAAAATACCTCTGGCAGCCCTGTTAACACTGGTTACTTTTTTCTTTGCAGTAGCACAAATACCGGTATTTCTGGTTATCATACCTCTTATCATTTACATGTTCTCGGCAGTTGGCGGTGCCCCCGCAGTTTTGTTTACTGTTTGGGGAATTGTAGGCGCTTTAAGCGACAACGTACTAAAACCAATGTTGCTGGGTCGCGGACTGAATATCCCAATGCTCGTTATTCTAATCGGGGCAATTGGCGGAATGTTACTCATGGGAATGATCGGTCTGTTTATTGGTGCAGTAGTTATGGCTTTGGGGTACCAAATCCTTCAATTGTGGTTCGACGACGTTCAGGAACAATTAGAAACCACGGATGTTAAAAATGCAGAAGATTAATCCACAAAACACACTTACATTATAAATTTAGTTTTTTAAGCAAGTTACTATGAATAGAAACTACCTCGTCTTTGCGCTTCTCCTATTTGTTTCGACCATTCTTTTTTCGTGTCATCCGGAATACGATGCCACCGTTGAGGAATTGGACATTGCTATTACCCAATATGATGAAGACCAGAATTTCTCGCAGCTACAAACCTTTTACCTGGCAGATTCGATCATTTACATTAACGATGAAGAATCAAATTCGCTGGTGAGTGTAGATCATGCACAGGAAAGCCACATTTTATCTTTAGTACGACAAAATTTCCTTGATATGGGCTGGACTGAAGTTAGCGGTCCTACCGATGGTCAAATCGATGCAGATGTTTCCATCATGCTCTCGGTACTTGAAACCGACGTGAATTATTACTACAACTATTGGTGGGACTGGTGGTATTGGTATCCGTGGGACTGGTGGTATCCGTGGTATACTGATTTTTACTGGTATCCGGGTTATCCGGTTTGGCCGGGTTATCCGACTTACCCATCGGGTGGTTACACCGTTGGAACCTTGTTTATCGATATGCTGAATATGGATGATGTTGAAATGCCCGACGAAGACGATAGTTCGTTTAAGGTACCGATGCCCTGGAAAGGTTCGGTTATCGGCATTTTGGCCGGGTCGGATTCGCACATCCAGGAACGGTTAACAACCGAGATCAACCAGGTATTTGAACAAAGCCCTTACCTACAAAAATAAAGCCGGCAACCATGAAGAAATATATCATTATATCACTACTGTTTATTGCATCCATTGCCGTAAAAGCGCAAGAAGGAACATCAATTTTTGTCAACTATTTACCATCGATACCACTTGGCGAAACAGCCGATTTTAGCAATAATTTAAGTCCTCGCGGAGCAGATTTTGAGGTACAACGTTTCATTAACAAAGAGCTGTCAGTCGGGTTTAACATCGGGTGGAACCTGTTTAGGGAAAAGATTCAGGAAGAAACTTTTTACTACGAAGGACTTACAATAAATGCCGTTCAGTTTCGGTACACCAATATTGTTCCGATAACTGTTAACGTAAAAAAATATTTTTCGGGCGAAGGCGACTACATCCCTTATGCAGGATTTGGACTTGGAACCTCGTACAACGAAGCAAGAAATGATGTTGGCGTTTTTTCCTTAACCGACGACAAATGGCTGTTTCATGTTGCTCCCGAAGTTGGAATGCTCTACGATATGAACTACAAAGCCTGGCTTTCGGTGAAATTGAAATACAATTACGGATTTAAATCGGGTGACTTTCCGAGTCAGTCGTATCTGAGTTTAGGAGTTGGAATCGGACTCAAATAACATATATTTCCGGGAGGTAGTATCAACGGTTTCAAAACGATGTCATTCTGAACTTGTTTCAGAATCTGTACGGATTGGACTTCAAAAACTTGAAGATCCTGAAACAGTTCAGGATGACGGAACAAAGAATAGTGAACTGCTTTTTCGTTAATAACTGTTGCTGTTTGTACTCTCCCAATCCCTTGTTGAATCTTCAGTTGCCAAGTCGGTAGAATGGTGCTCTTTCACATCTCCGGGATTGTTTTCGCGGAAGTAGATCCACACCGTAATTTCGTTTTTGGCTTTGTTAATTTTATCGATCTCAACACGCAATACATTTATTCCTGTATTTTGCCTTATCTCTTCCAGCAAAGTCTGGTTATCGTTTAAAACCGAGTAGTTCGACGGCGTGTAAACCATGGCACGTTTTAGCACATATCCTTTGGGTTTATAATGCTCCATTATCAATGCCGAAACAATAATTATAAGGTTGGCAATGATAAGCCCTATCAGCGTTTGCATACTAAACTCAACAAGCGCGTTGATAATTGATACACCGATCACCAGAAACAGGTAGGTCATTTCTTTTAAATCAATAGAAGGCGAACGGTAGCGGATAATTCCGAAAATGGCAAAAAGTCCCAGCGCAAATCCCATGTCCAAACTCACCTTGTCGAGAATGGATGCAATCAGAAAGATCATCATTCCCATCAGAAAAAAAGTAAAAATGTATTTCACCCGGCTGTTTCGAGGGTAATAAATAAAACGAATGAGAATAAATATGGAAATTACATTTACCAGCAGCCGGATCAAAAAATCGGACCAGGGTTCTCCGCTAATATTTACGAGTTGTTGTTCTATCATTTAATTTATTGTTTAAAAATCAAGGTCTCTGCATTCATTTTTTAAGGTTCGGATAAAATATTCGGGATATTCAGCCATCTTGTAAAACTCATTTACAAAGGTCAACACTTCTTTCTTGTCTCTTTTATCCAATAGTTCACAACTTTCGATGGCAGCAATAACTTCCGGTTTTTTCTCATTAAACAAGTTAATTGCCCGGTGGTAAGTTTCATCATTTGTTTGGCAATACCCCAGATAATCGCGGTCGGTAATTGTACTGGCACCGCTCCAATCCTGCGGAATGGCATAACTTGTATTTACAAAACCCGCATGATCAAAATCGTACGGCAAGGGAATCACGTTATTTGTAAGCGTTTCCATCGACTTAACGTATTTCATATTATGCCCACCCTTATAACGCCAATCGGTGTTGGCAATAAAATACTGGTAAAGCGCAACAAGCGTACCTTCAACAGGCAACACATTCTTCCCTACGATTATATTCTCATTAACTTCAACTGCATTTAGCCTCCTTGTAATTAAATCAATCGGTTCAATTAAAAAGCCTATCTGCTTATAGTTACGTTTTTTCTTCCCCGTATCAACATAGTTAACATTCAACAACCTCACTCTAAAACTATTCGGAGTAAGAATATTGAATATTTCATACGCTAGATATTCACGTATTATGTATGATTTATAGGCTTGTGACATGTTACAATGCGTGACAATTTTAATTTTTTTAATGCCTTCCAATTCTGTTTTGTCAATCGGATCGGTCTTAAAATTCAAATATATTGGCGGGAAAAAGCAATGACTACGGCGAAAATTACCACGTGCTTTCAGGCGAATATTTTTAATTACCGAGTCGTTATCCGAGGTATAAATGGCAAGTTCAGCAGGCAAATATTCGCCTTTTGACTTATGCTTAATAAATGAAGTAATATCGTATTTTAAAGTGACTTTTAGCGGTTCTTCCTTATCGAAAAACCTAATGTTTGTTAGCGTGTCGGCTACCGGTTCAAAAAGCGAGGTATCTGTTTGTTGTTGTGCAAAGGAATAATTAAGGAGGGATAAGAAAATCAGGCTGATGATCAAACTTTTCATAAGTTACAGATTTTATTTCCACTTAGGTGTACTAAAAATAGTGCATTTTTAGGAGATTCACGATTTGTTACTGATTTTTAAGAAAATCATGCTCTATCTTCCTTACAAAAAGGTCGATCGCTCATCATAATTTTTGTATTATTGTATGAAACAAAAACAGAATTAGAACAATGAAAAAGTTTAGCTTCCTATTCCTGGCATTGAGTTTTTTATTTGCCAGCTGCTCATCTACAAAACTTATAAACTCGTGGTCGGACAAAGAAAATACGCCGCAGGAATACAACAACATTGGAGTAACGGCACTTTTCCCGCAATCGTCGAGTAGATATATTACCGAGCATAATGTTGTGGATTATTTAAATGAAAAGGGCATTAAAGCCATGCCTACCACCGACGTTTTTCCAATGGCCGGCCAATTAAAAGGGGCTGCCAAAGAACTGAAAGACTCTGAAGCCATTAAAAAAAGTGTGGTTGCCAAGGTTACCGAGAATAATATTGATGCGTTGATGATCATCACCATGTTTGATAAAACAAAAGAACAACGCTGGGTAAACGATCGTGGATTTTCGATGGGAGGCACCGGTTATTACGGAACACCTTATGCCTTGGGAGGATCGTATTATGACTATTATTATTACTCGATGGGAACCATTATGGATCATGGATATTACACCGACGATGTGACTTATTTTATTGAATGCAACCTGTACGATGTAGCTACTGAAAAATTAATTTGGAGAGCCCAGACAAAAACATCAAATCCTGAATCGATCGAAGAAGAATCGAAAGCACTGGCTTATATCGTTGTAAAACAATTACTGGGTAAGAAAGTAATATCGAAATAGCATTTAATTACTTACAAAAAGAGCAGACATTTTAAAAGTGTCTGCTCTTTTTTTGTGCTACCTTCTCATGCCTCCGCTTCTGGCCGGTGCCTGTCGGCTACGCGGTGTTGTTGTTGGCCGGTTATTCTGAAAGTTATTGTATCGTGTTGTTCCACGATTTCTACTGTTAAAGTCCCTTTCTAAGTTATTCGGTCGCGTTGAAGGCCTTGTAGACGGACGCTGCGACGGCTGTGTTGAAGGTCGTTGCGTTGGCTGCGTCGGTCGCGTTGATGGACGCTGCGTTGGTTGAGTTGGCCGCGTCGATGGACGGGTTGAACTGGTATTGCCCGATTTATTTGGCAAATCAGGACGTGTACTTGGCCGTTTATTTTCCTGTTGCCAGTTGCCGTTGTTATCGCGTCGCATAATATTTCCATCTCGGTCGGTGTAAACATTATTTGGGCGAGAAGAAGGGCGTGATGTAACATTATCGCGTCGGTTTGGTGCATTTGGATTTCGTACGTCGCGGGTGCTTTGTATTCCCCGGTCTCTGCGGCTATAAATATTTCTCGAGTTGTAACGGCCGTTGGCATAACCTCCTGCATATCCACGCAAATAACCGTCTCTGTAACCATGATGGTAACCGTGATGATAACCATGTCGGTAACCATGACGATAACCTGCAGGTCCCCAGTAACCGTAGCCTCCTCCATAATAATTCATATGAAACCATCCGTAGCTAAAACCTACATTAAAACCCCATCCGGTGTACGGATTGTAATGCACTCCAAAACCAAATGTCCACGGACGCGGGTAGTAGTAACTGCCATACCACGGCCGGTAATAATATCCTGTTCCGTAAAAAACACAGCCGTTGTACCAGTACGAATGACAATAGCCGGGTGTATAACCAACATAAACTACGTCGGGTGTTGAGTCGTAAATGTAAACGTACTTCACATTGTAAACCGGGGCACTTGGTGGTATTTCGTCCACTTCGGCCGGGCGCGAATCGCTAACAATCCACGGGCCGCTTGCTTTTGTCGATTCAAACCAAATTCCATCATCAACACAATAATATTTGCCTTTTATGCGTAAAACCGTACTGGCTGTGTTTATGGCATATTCCACATCCGAATCCTCAATTTTTTCAAACTTCGGGTTACCGTCGTACTCCACAGTAACCGATGCTGTTTTCCGGTCGACCACGGCAGTTTGTGGCATTTGTTGTTCGTATTTTGCCTCTTTTGCTTCGGCAGTTCCCGGAACACTCGCTCTTACCGTTGCAATCGATTCATCTTCGGGAATTTTAGCAAAATCCTCCGGAAGATCTTCCGGCTCGATAAATGTCCAATCGCCATCAGCCAGTGTTTTTGAGCTAAACCAGCGACCGTTCAACAAGACAAAATGATGTTGTGAGTTGATATCCATAATGATATCGTTTTCCGAGTTTTTTACAAACAGCAACGATGTACCTTTTATGGTCTCGTATTCCAGTTTCCCGTCGGAGCTGATCAACTCGGCAGGCACCGAACTTACGATGATCTCCGGAATAGCATCGCTTCCTTCAACTTCAGATTCATCCTGATCCTCCATCATATTTTCAGCTACTTTTTCTACCTCTTTCGGAACCGATTTAGTTTGCTTCCAATTGTCACTCAACACGTCAGAAGCAGTAAACCAATATTCTCCACCTTTCAGGTAATAATCCGATTTCCGTTTCAGAATCAGAAAAGGTGTATTCTGTACATACTCCAAATTCGAATTATCTACTTTTTTCATTATTGGATCACCATCGATAATCACCAACACCGACGGAGAAGAACGGTAATAAATTTCTGGTGGATTGTTGTTAATCTGATCATTCAATAGTTCCAGATTCTCCTCATCTTCAAGGTCAGCCAGAATACGATCTAGCGACATTTTAACATCCAACGATTCCATATCGGTAATAACCAATTGCTTTAACTGCTCCAGTTTCGATTCGTCTTCCACATCCGGAAATCTTACCATCGGAATCTCCACTTTTACGAGGTCGGCAGTACGATTTTCTTTATCGGTTAAAAGTGTGGCACTAAACCACAATGCGCCAAAAACCATTTCATCGTCTTTGGTTTTCACCGAAACGGCCATTCTTCCATCCAAAATATTCATATTCAGCGATTCCAGCTGTGGCTGGTATAACGTAATTACATTTCCCGAGGCCTCAATTTCGCGGGGCCAAACCAGCTTTTCTTCACCTTCTGCCCGACTTAATAGCGAAGTCAGAAAAAGGCATATTAACAATAGTTTATTCATGGTATTTAAAATTGAAATTCTAATTCTGAAGACGAATAATTAATCCGGCACCCATATCCCAGTGTACAACAGGAACATTAAAACTCACTCCTCCTGAGCATCCACTTCCCCCGGTTCCAATGCCACACCAAAAGCCGGCACCGTCAAACTCAAGCGGCAACATCAGGTTGGTAAACAATCGCAGTCCCACTCTTTCCGAAAGAATAAGTTTAGCACCGACACCGATTCCTCCCGAGAAAAGCCACGCCCGCTCGTCGCCTCCCGACTTTTGCACATAACGCGATGTTCCAAAACTTACTTTGGTAAAAGGAACTACCGTTCCCTTTGAAAATTCGCGAAGTACACCAACCTGGTACTGCTCAACTGCCATATCAACCGTTCTCAAAAAACCACTACCTTCGGTATCATTTCGTTCGTAACTTAATTCGGCATACATCAGATCATCAAACTGAACACTCAATAAACCGCCGTAAAGAGCATTGTCCTTGATATCGAAATACCTTCCGTAATTATCGACCTTACCGGCAACTGTGTAACCAAAAATTGGAGTTAATTCAACAATTTGCGCAAAAAGCGACATTCCTGAAAAGAGGAAAAAGATTAAAATTAAAGATTTTCTCATGTTAAGTTTTGTTTGATTTTGTCCGATATATTCCAAGTATAAAAGTTCGGTTTTTTAAATATTAATCGCAAATGAAATTTAGACAACAATCCATAGAATTATAAACGGTGGATCTTTTATCATTTCTTATGTAATTCCTCGTTGGTTTTATTACTATCTTGTAAACAACTTACACTGCCAAAAAAAGAATCTTTGAAAAACTTTTTGATGAAGAAACTACTGATCATAAGCATATTTCTGCTCCTTTCAACTTTTTCGGAAGCACAGGTATTGATTTCATTACTGCTGGGCGATAAATTAAACTCTCCGAATATTGAGTTTGGACTGGAAGGCGGATTAAACTTCTCGAACATAAATGGGTTTGACAATGCCGGCAACCTTCGCTCGCTTAATCTTGGACTTTATTTTGATATCCGCATGAAAAATAACTGGTTTTTACACACCGGTTTTCAAGGCATGTCGAGCCTGGGAATGCGCGACCTTTCTTCTTCCGATCTTGAGTTTCTGGAGGCTGACATCTACGATGTGGAAGGTAAATACAATCAGAAAGTGCTGGCATTTATGGTTCCGATACTGGCCAATTACAAATTCGATAATCATTTCTACGTGGAAGCCGGTCCGCAACTGGGTTGGTTATACGACGGATGGATTGCCTTTACCTCGGATGCCGAAGAAAAAGACTGGAAAATTAAAGATTTTAATAAAGAACAGTTCAACTGGTTTAACGCCGGAATAGCTGTTGGCGCCGGGTACAAATTACTTAAAGGCACAGGATGGAGCCTCGGAGTGCGTTATTACCAGGGACTAACCGACGTATATAAAAACCGCTCGAAAAGTCTTCACCACTCGCTGCTCCTGAAAGTTTCGGTGCCGATAGGTGTAGCCAAAAAACCGGACTAAAATTAACTTATGGCTGTTGCAACACTCCCGATTTTAATAAGGTTTTCACCATGGAATAGGCATGATCCTTAGCACCCGACTCGTACGAAACCGGATCTATCAGTTCTGACTGACCGGACCAAACAATGGCATCTTCTTTTGTTGTGGCTGATGTATCAAACAAACGTGATTCGACTACAAAAGACGTTTCCTGGCGGTAGTAACCGGGACGGTAGGCATACCCATAACCGTAATAAATGTGTCGTGGATAAAAATACGGATACGGACGATAGTAATCCACATAATCATAAACTTCCTGCGCTTTAACATCAACCAGGCTCGACACGATTACAGCGTCGTAGTCCGAAGCTTTTATTTTCGATTCGATTCCCTCCTCGCTTATTTTCTCGATACTTACAATTGGAGGGAATAATTTCAAACTATTTTCCGCATGAAATCCTTCTTCCTCGAGGGCTTTTACAATGGTATTTTCAAAGATTGTTCGGGCTTCCATGTTTTGCGTTATGGCCAGAACGAGTATGTTATCAAATTTTTTCGCCGTGTAATTCTCTTTTGTCCAGGTATATTTCATTGTTGGAATACAAGCCGACAACAAAAGACTTACCAGCGCTGCAACTATCCATTTACGTTTCATAATTCAACATTTTTTATTTTGGAAACAAAAACACAAGCACTGTTCGTACGCCAAATTTCGACTTGGCATTGTCGGGCGCAGAAAGATTAAATCTCGGACCAATAACAAACTGCACTTTCTGTTTTCCCATGGCAGTAACCGCAGTAAATATAGGATTCAGCCACACATTAGTAGTTTCGGCTTTCCAGTTTTGGGTGAGTTCCAGGTTAGTGCCAATCCCGGCACCAGATTTCCAGTTGTAGGTAAAAAATGGCTGAAGGAACATATTGCTAACTGTGTTGTTTTCATCCACACTCCATACCTGGTTTACAAGTCCTCCAAACGTCATTCCATTGGCTTGATAAAGTGCCACAGCGGTAGGCCCAATTCCAAATTTGTTAGCAGAAAAAGCATCACCTCCGGTAGGAAGCAGAAAAACAGGTCCCACCCCCCAGGTTATTTTTGACACTTTTGGGCTGATAAAAGCACTAACCACTGCATCGCCAATCCCACTCTGGCTGGTACCTTCACCGCTTATGTCGTATTGAGTATACACCGGTAAAATAACACGCGAAATCAGATTCAGGTTATCAGAAAGCGAAATAGGGATTACCGGCTGAATGTTTAAGGTATTTCGAGAGCCGTTAAATTCACCAATCCCAACATCCAGGTTATTTTGGAATGGAAGACTGATAAGACTGGCAATCGGATTTGACAATTTTTTTGCCAGTTCTGCAGCTTCGTTTTTAGCCTCATCCTGCCCGGAAACAACGAACGGACAAACAATTACAAAAGCCAGAAATAATACGCGAACAAATCGATACATTTTTTTAATATTTGTTGTCAATAACATTTATTTTATCTTTTCACACATAGCATTTTACGTAAGTTTTCAGCAGTAATTTTGTCCACTGTAAAACTCTCAATTTCTCATGCATGAATTACTAGTCCTTATCTTTATCCTTAATTTTTTTGCCCCAAATTTCCACTTTCGCCCGTTTATTGGTTACGATGGTTCCCATCGAATCGTATTCCAATTCCAGGTCCTTCAGTTCGTTATCCTTTCCGGGCAAATCAAAACCCATCGTCGACATGCCTTTATTTAGCACACCTGCTGTCGGATCATAGTCTTTTGTACTTCCGTCGGACATTTTTACATGGATCTTTTTGATTTTCACAGCTCCCTGAACACAGGTAATTTTAATTTTCGTTACTTTTTTCTCTTTGCCTGTCAGCGTTATTTTGTCTTTATCAGCTTTAAATGCTACATTTTTTTCACCAAGTTTTATCCAACCATCATCGGACTGCGCCATAGATTGAACCGCAAATGCCAGGACAATCGCAACTATAAACATTACTTTTTTACTCATTTTATATATGTTTTGGTTATACAATTCTACAATTTACAAAATCAAAATGTGTTATGCATCCCCTTTAACGAACTAAAATCCAAAACGGTAATTATACGATAGCAACAGCGATTTCCGGTTACCAATAATTCCACCTTCTGCCCGGAACTGATGGTGTTTATTTAGTTGATATTGTCCGCCAATAATCATATTCCATTTTTGTTTTGGTTCTTTTCGAATGCGGTATTTTATGCTGCCCGATCCATCAGCAGCTTCAAGCCGATCGACAATGGGTGTTAAAACTTTATCGGCAATTAATTTTTGCGGTAAGGTTGCTTCATTATCGTACCAATTCCAATAATTATTTACAATTTCATCGCGCCGTTGCCAAGTTTCTTGCGGGATTAAATCACCCATAAGGATTGAACCTTCGGTAACTCCGCCCATTTTTATGCGCATACCTCCAATCCATGGAGCGATATTCGATTCCGGATTTTTGCCTACCCGAAAAGCTCTTCCCAGTCTTCCTGAAAAAGTGTAGGAACGTACCGGGGCTTCAAAATTCGACATCATGGTCCAGATCCAGTTTCCGTCCACCACAAAAAAGTATTTTCCCAATCCACCGGCCCCAGTTACTCCAAATCCTAAACTGGTTCCTTCGAGGTTGGCCACAGCTTTTAAGGTTACCGGATAAGTGAGTTCGACCTCGGTTTGTGCCCAGGCTTTTCCAAAAATTCCGTAGACATTAAAAAAGGGCAAAACCCACAAATCGGGACGAACATTTACTGATGTTGCATGGGCATTTACGGTACCAAACTCAAGTAATTCGGTAAGATCAAGCATTTCGCTGTTATTAAAACCTATTGCGATTTCAGGAATTACAACATCCTGCTTTGCAGTAAAATAATTGAGCATTCCACCTGCCGAATACGGGATATTAAAACCTTTTTCGAAAGCTTTGCTGCCCAGAAGTGGAAATTTATACGGATACTTTGCCGCCACTGAATCCTTTTTCTCAAATTGCGAATACTGTGCATAGCCGGCATATCCGATAAAGATAAACTGGAACAGCAATAAATATTTTAGTCGACTTTGAGTCAATTGAATTTTCCTTATGATTTTTTTAACCTGGCAAGTCACAACCTCATCCCTGAATTTTAGAATACCTCGTTTATACCAAAATAGAAACCGCGGGCACCGTATTTTCCAAAGGCATAATCGATACTAAGGTTAGCACGCGATTTTTTGTTTATCATCACCCGCAGACCGGCACCATAACCGTAATCGAGGTATTTAAACAGGTTTATATCGGCATTGCGGTTGCTGGCGGTTGTTGAATTTACAAATACCACTCCTCCAAATGTTTCTTTGGCTTTCTGCAGTGGAAAACGGTATTCAACCTCTCCGTATAAAATATCCTCGCCCCGAAAACGTCCTTGTGTATATGCACGTCCCGAGCGACCAAACTGATCCCATCCCACTGCCGGTAGATCCAAATACGGAACTTTACCCGATGTTACAAACGATCCATATGTCCAGAATCCGATTAAATGTCGTGGCCTGTTCTGATCGAGATGCAAGTAATCGCGGTATTCGAGCCACAACACGGAAGAGCTTTTTGTACTGCCTAAAAATTCAGGATTAATCCGCAGGTTGACAAAAGCGTAACGTCCGCTGTATGGATTTACAGCATTGTCGCGGCTGTCGAGCAAAGCATTTAACGACACTCCTGAAAGTGTGTACTTATCAGTTGGCAAACCACTGATTACCTGGTAGGAATAATGACTTGTCAGAACGGGTTCTTCGGCCTCAAGGTCTAACAAATTATCTTCTATTTTCGAATGAATATCCAGGTGGTAACCAACACCCAAAAAGTAGCGTGTATCGCCCATACGTTTTAAAACGGTTTCGTGAAAGCGCAGATAATTAAAATCCATCATTTGGGCATCGGGAATCGCTTTTGTAAACAAACCGTCGGAGTACTCAACTCCCGCTCCAACCGGTTTTGCTGATTGTGGCCCGGTACCCAATCCATAAGTAGGTTGCGAAGTAACAAAGTAACGCCAGTCGCCCATCAAATTCCAGCTGTCGCCGGCTAAAAATACGTTTGTTTTTGCCGTAAACAGAAACTGTTTTTTGGTGGTGTAAATCAAGGTTCCCAAGCCAGAAGAAATGCTGGTAGTTGAAGGATCGCCCATAAACCAGCTGGCTCCGGGAGCCACTCCTAACAACCACCCGTTACTCGGATTATACGCAATAGCAGGTAACGGAATTATGGAAAGGTTTTTCTCCTCTTTCTCCTTCTTTTCTTTTTTCTTGTCTGCTTCGGTTTCGGCAAATACCAAAATTGTGCATAAAACCAGTATCAGGGCTACTGCTATTTTTTTCATCATTGATTTTAAACGGTGATGTATCAGAGGATTAATCTACTTTTTTCATTACAACCAAAACGGTCCCCTTTTCATCCAGCAGCGAAAGTTTCAGACTGGCTATTTTGTAACTTCGTACCTGTGAAATTGCTTTATTGAATTTGTCGGGGATATTCATGTCGGGACACATTTTTCGTGTTCCTGCCAAAGGTCCAAAAGTCAATTCCGAATTGGTGAGATTTAAAATCTTTCCGGTAAAGTTATTGCATCCATCACTTCCCATTGCTTTCATTTCCGAGCTGTTAATCTCAAGGCTTGGTGCTGTACTTGCATCGGCGACTAAGGTACCGTCCACAATTTCGGCTACCCAAATATCGTTTAACAGAACTTTGGCTTCGGTTCCCCTGTTGAATTCGAGGAGTTCGTTTCCGGCTTCATCCAGTAAAAGCAGTGTATTGTCGGTAAGCTGATATTTTTTTACAGCGCTTAAAGCCTCATTAAAAGCTTTTGAAATGCTCATATCTGGACACATTTTTTGCGTGCCGGCAATCGTTCCAAACTCAAGCGAACTTTCCCCTATTTTATTGATAGTTCCTGTAAAATTATTACAATTATCGATGCCGCTAATCTGTCTTTCAAAGATGTCGATCTGCAATGTTGGAAGAACTCCGGCACCGCGCATTCGGGGCAATTTTATCACCGATCCGTTTATTTTAAGGGCTTCCCAGTTTCCATTTAACGCTAATTTGCCATCTTCTTTTTTCTCCAGCACTTCCACCAGCGTGTATTTTATCGACGAAGCATCGGCAGGAACATTCTCCAGCTGTTCTTCCTGAACTTTCAATTTGTAGATATATCCGGGTTCGTAGTCGAATCCTTCAATTTTTGAATAGAAGTTTTGCCAGGCTCCATCATCCAATACTTCACCTTTCTGT
Source organism: Draconibacterium sp. IB214405 (assembly GCF_033963885.1). Lineage (NCBI taxonomy): Bacteria > Pseudomonadati > Bacteroidota > Bacteroidia > Marinilabiliales > Prolixibacteraceae > Draconibacterium > Draconibacterium sp. IB214405. Next base: position 536,836 of record NZ_JAXBMA010000001.1, on the reverse strand, counting down.
ATCAACATACATTTCATCGGGCCTACGCCAACACAATCTACCCGGTAGCTATTCACCCAAAATATTGTTGCTGTATCTTTTGAATTACATGCAAAAAGCAGCAAAATAATCCCAACTATCCATGTGTTCTTCATAATATTTCGTTGTTGAATTTTAACTCAGATTAATACAAATTACATCCGGCCTCCGCTGTACAAATCGAGACTCACGTGCGGGTCTAATTTCGGACCATTGGGGCCAAAGCGAACATCAACACCGGCATTGGCACCCCAACGCATATTCGAACAGGCAGACAAAGCAAAACCGGCCGCCAGAACCACTAAAACAACTATTATTTTAATTTTCCTTTTCATATGCTTATTATCTTAAAATCCATTGTTGTATTGTAAACTGAGCACCGGTTGGATCCATTAAAACGGCCACCGTTCCTTTGCGAATTGTTGGTGTTGGCTCCATCATTACATGAGCTCCTGCAGCTTTTGCTTTTTCTACCGTAACATTCACATCTTTCACCTTAATGTAGGGCATCCATGCACTTCTGGCCCCTTCCACCGGATTTCCAATCACTCCTGAAAAAATCTTATTTTCCTGTTTAAACAGGAAGTAGGGCACTTTTGAGCCTTTTACTTCTTCCGTTTCGTAGCTTGCGAGCCCTTTGTAAAAATCCATCGACGCGTCCATATCGTTCGACCAAAGCTCGTTCCAAAGCCACGAGTTCATTTTAATTTGCATGGCTCGCTGCGGTAGCGGATCGCCACTTTCCGATTTCAAAAAAGCCACAAAAGCACCTTGCGGGTCCTGCACCAATGCAGTTTCACCTCTTCCTGGAAACGATGCTTTTTTAAAGATGGTTTTTCCGCCTTCGGATGAATTGTATTTTACTGCAGCGCTGACATTGGGAACAGAAACAGAACCGAGCCATTCTGCCGCTTTACCAAATTTATCGCCCAGTTTAAAGATGCCCCCAATTGGAGTACCTTCATTTTTAATCACAAAATAGGCATCCACTCCTTCGCCCAACGTTTCAAATTCCCATCCAAAAACTTCAGCATAAAAATCTTTTGCCGCCGTTGGATTATAAGTTGCCAAATCGTGCCAGACAATCTGCCCCTGGTTATGGGTATTCGTTTCGATTTGCGATACAGGAGGAAATGTAATCGCCGATTCACAGGCCATCAAAATCAAGGCCGTAAACATAATTGTGGAGATAACTTTAACTTTTCGTTTCATATGCTAATTGTGTAGAATTGTGTTTCATCGGAGTAGTAAGTTCGGAAAAATATTTCGGACTAACAGCGGGTTTTGAGAAGTATTTTCAAAGAAGGCTGTCCTCTGGTGAGTCAGCCTTTCGTATTTTTAAGATCATCGTCTTGTGCCGATACCACCGAAATTGCCATAAGAAAAGTGGCAAGTAGTGTTAAATTTGTTTTCATGTTTATCAGTTTATAAACTACGATTAATTGTAGCGATAATCAAGTTACAACAATGATCACAGAAACACAATATATCTGCTCCAAATGAAAAAAGGTTTTCCAATTCTGGAAAACCTCTCTGAAAAATTCGGTTTGCAATCAATCAATCTAACATATTTTTAATAGGATTCATATCATTTACATTCTTACGATTGAATTGGAACAAGATTCCCGTAATAGGATATGTGTTGTTTGTTATTACTTTTTACGTTCAGACTGGCACTTCCATTAGACGATACATTTATTGAGTAATCTACCACATCGCCTTGATTTCTTACTCTAAAACTTATATTGTATCCTCCTTTTTTTGTTTCCTTTACTTTGTAATCCTCAATTGGGGAATTAAATACAAGGGGACTTCCACTAGCAGAGCCGTATCCTGCAGAGTAAGCTCTTCCTACATAAGGAAGATATGAATCTAAATTCCCATCCTTTATAGAAATACTGTAATTAGTAATGGATCTGCTCTGGCCTTTGGATGGTATCATCTGGGTTGCGTCGAAATACCATACTTCAGCCTCAATAATTTGCTTTGTTTGTTCTATTAAATTGGCTTCTTTTTCAGCTCTTTTTTCTTGCCTTACTTTTCTTTTCTCGTTTGCATTAACAGTTATAACTGAAACCATCAATAATGCTAATACTATTAAACTTTTCATCTTGCTCAATTTTATATTTCGTTTAGTTTCTAATTTCAATAATTCGTTTTGTTGATTATCTCAGACTAAGATTGTTTCCCGATTGGAAATGCTTCAAATACTTTCTCAATTACTGTTTTAATTTTTTCATCAGCCTTTTTGTTATTTCCGTTAATGTTATCAGAAGCTGATCCCAGCCAAAGTACCTGGTCTGTTGATGAATCGATTAGTGCAACCTGTAAAACTCCGGTTTTAGTGGTGTATTCTTGAGTAGTGCTGTATCCGCTCCCGTGGCCATATCCACCAAATCTTCTGTAACCATATCCGCGACTGCCATAGAATGTGGAATTTGTTGAGTAGTTTGTTTGAATATCAATACCAACTCCCCAAACAATTTTTAAATCGGCTTCTTCGGCTTCAGAGAGTCCTCTATCCTTTATTTGTTCTTGAATAGCATTTTCTACCCGCTGTGCATTAATCGGGTTAATATGCTGTGGACCTTCGTTTGGCTGGTATTCAATTTTTACGGTTTGGTATACTGAAAAATCAACATCGCTCACACTGTCGGTTAAAATTTTTGTTGAAGAACAACTTGCTAATAATGATATTGCTGCTGCAAATACTAATAATTTTTTCATGATTATAAATTTTAATTGTTTATGATTTATTTCGTTGATGCAAAGATGAATACTATTGAATCCTTATTTTATTCCCAAAAGACTATCTGCTTATCCAATCGGACATATCCGTTCAAATTCTGTAAGATTTTGCTAAAAAGCTGTTGCGGGTAGTTTTATAGAAGTATCTATTTCATTAAATTGTACAGGTTTTGAAGTTAATAGTATGCTTATGTCGACTGGTGAAGAAAAGATTCGTATCGTTGTTCCGGAAGGAGGTAGTAAAAACTATGTAAAAGGTTTTAGGGAGGTATTTGGAGGCATTGAAACTGAAAACAAACTTATAGTTGAAAAAGGGCCGGTTGAATTTCAGATGAGTTATTATACAATTGAAGGAGTTGAATTTACCTATCTTGATTTAATAACAAGGAAACCGTTATTGCTTACCAGAACACCCGATAACAACCCAAATTATCTTCATTTAAACATTACTAAAGAAGGTTCATTTACACGTAAATATGAGGAAGAAAATGCGGCATTTGACACAGAAAATCAGGGGAATGTGTTTTTTTACAACGCACTTTTCCCGGTAGAAAACGAAATTGCAGCAGATTCGAATTTAACCTACCTCGGATTTAAGATTGACCTTAAAAAGATGGGGCCAATATTTCAAGGAATGGGTGAAGTTATAAGAGAATTATTTGTCGGCGATAAAGCCCTCGCCTATCGGTCAGATTTATCAAAGGAAAATGAGCGGCTAATATCAGATATTTTTGCTTTCAATGAGTTGTCTCGCGGGAAAGTACCCCTCATTTCTGCGCGAGCCCTGGAAGTTTTTACCAATATTATTTTGCATTTTAAAAATGAAGTTGACAAAGATGAGTTGGCGGGATTGCATATTGCTGATTACACTTTGCTTAATAAGGTAAAGAACAAAATAATCTCTAGCCTTGATAAATCATTTACTATTGAAGAACTGTCAAAGGAATTTGGAGTCAGTCCAACGAAATTAAAAAAGGACTTTAAACATCTGTTTGGGACTTCTATTTATCAGTTCTATAACCAGGCCCGAATGGATGAAGCATACCGCAGACTCAAAAGTGGCAAATATTCTGTTTCAGAAGTTGGTTACGACCTTGGCTATTCAAGTATTTCAAAGTTCAGTAGTATGTTTAAAAAGGTGAAAGGATTTTTGCCAACTGATGTTGATAAAGTGAAATAGAAAGTAAGTTTTGTATTTTTCAATGAATTAAATCTTATTTAATGTTTCGATATTCGATCATAAAAATTTTGAGAACTTTTTCCTTATTTTTATTGATCTGGTTCTCAAGTTGGATAGATATATCTGCACAGAATTATCATTACGAATTCTGGCCCGAAGCCGATATATGGTATAAAATAACACCTGGATTTAGAGTTTCATCGATTGCAGCTATTACCAAATACCTCGAAAGCAATACCCGCGACTTAAATGTAATGTTGCAGGCCGATCAATCTTTTGGAAAGGCAAAACGTTTCTTTTTTACCAGACTAGTGGATCAAAACCAGCCAGAGGTGCTAAAATCATGGTTAGTACGAGGTGGTTACGGTGCGGGATGGAGTTTATATGATAAATATGAAAGTTATTCCGAGGACATGATTTTTACCGAGTTGCATCGTCGTATTGTGTTAAAACATCTCATCCTTTTTTCACAGCGCATCAGGTTCGACAACCGATGGCTTGGGCAGGATCACGAATATTCCTATCGTTTTAGATTCAGAGCAATGTTTGAACGCGAGATTAAATTAGAAAAGACTTCTATTGTTCCTTATATCAGTATCGAACCGTTCTACGACTCGAGATTTAAATCATTCAATCGAGTAAGATCAACCGGAGGTGCTACTATTTCATTAAATCATCGTTTTGACCTTGAAGGAACCATTGTTCATCAATATGATTCTAATGCTTCTTCCCCGAATGTTCTGGCATTTAATGCCATTCTTCATATATATTTCGAGACTCCAAAGGTTAGAAAAAGCGAAGGAGAGTAAACAAAATAATTTTAACATCTCCGGAATTCTATCAGTAAGGACAACTAGCGATAACAAGAAAGGAAAAACCCTATTGCCGGCGCGGCTGCATCCTGCTTAATCAAGCCCAGACTTTTCCATATTAAGTGAATCAAGATTAATAAACTATTTACTAAAAATCTCCATAAAATCATCTTTCATACTTACCACATGCCAACCTTTTTCGGCAGCATCGTTCACCGCATTTTCGGTACCGTGCATATAGCTGTATTCGCGTGTTTCGTCGTCGTGATGTACCAAAATAGCCATCGATGGCCCATCTCCCGAAAGCGTATATTCCATCATCTGGTAATCGCCGTCGCTGTTTCCGGCAGCGAATATGGGTTTGCGTCCAATGTGCAGTTCAATGTTGGTGGGTTTTACCTGCTTATCGTTGGCCGAATTTATTTTGGCTGTTCGAACCAGGTACGAACCGGTTTCATCGGAAACGTATTCGAGTAAGACACTACTTCCCACCACATTCTCTTTCGGAATGTTGTAAATTTCTTCCGAAATCGTTCGCACCGAAGTGATTTCGCCACCGGTAACTATGTAAACTTTAAAATCGTTGGCCTGCAAGTAATGAACCAGGTCAACCATTGGCGAAAATGTCAGTTCCTTTAAAGGACGGTTATATTTTCGGTGCTGAACTTCTGAGAGTGTTTTATAACAAAAGTCCTTATAATCTTCCTCTTTCATTCCTGCCTGGGCGCTAAAAATTTTACTGATAATTTCTACCGTGCTGTAATCATTTAAAACCGAAAGATTGTCGCCGGCCAGTCCGCTAAAGAATTTATCTTCTTCCCACTCCGGCCGGTTTGGGTACTCGCTTTTTACGTAGGCGATCTCCAGTTCTATGGGTATATAAAGCGGCTTTTCGCACCACAATGTCCCATCGTTATCGAAGACTGCAATACGATCTTTTACTTGAACAAAATCGGCAGAATTCGGATCGGTTACATTGGCAACAAATTGGTTAATGGCTGTTTTTACTTCTCTGTCGTTCCACAGAGAAAGCTGATCGGTTTCCTGAGTTGACAGATTTGCTTTTTGGTCGCTGGAAGAATTGCAGCTTATAAACGCTACGATAATCGCCAGAAATATCAGTTTTTTCATTCTACTAATTTTTGTTATACATAATTATTGCCCTGCAGAAAGATAACAGCAGAGCAATAATTATTGTTTGTTTATGTTATTAATGACCTCCTGACGGATTATTTAGCATTTCCTCAATTTTGCTCAGATTGAAAGCACCAGGTGTTTGCGATGGCGGATATTCCTGCATGGTAAGCAAAAATTGTGCTGCCAGTTGTTGAATTGGAACCAGAACAAAAGCATGGTCGAGCAGCCAGTCGTAATACGTATTTGAATTGTGCAGGGCTTTTTCGAATGGATCTCTGCGCAAATTGAATACATAAGGTACCCGAAGTTCGACAAATGGCTCGATCCAGACACCGAATTTTTCACCCCGGTTTTCGAGGAAAACAGCTTTCCAGTCGTCGTAGCGGGCAGCTACAACCTGACCATCGTCGTTTACATACCAGAATTCATGTCGTGGAGATTCATCCACTTTACCGCTTAAGTAGTCGAGTTGATTGTAACCGTCGACATAGTTACGATAAGACCTTCCATTTATGGTTGTTCCTGCTTTCAATCGTTCTTTAACATCTGTGTCGCCAGCGGCTGCCGCAAATGTTGGAAGCCAGTCTTCATGCGATACAATTCCGTTCACCGTTTTTCCAGCCGGGAAATGGCCGGGCCAGCGTACAAAAGCCGGAACGCGATAAGCACCTTCCCAGTTCGAGTTCTTTTCGCTATGGAAAGGTGTTGTTCCTGCATCAGGCCAGGTGTTGTAATGCGGACCATTGTCGGTTGAATAAAATACGATGGTATTATCAGCAATTCCTAACTCGTCGAGAACCTGGAGCAGTTGCCCCACATGCATGTCGTGCTCTACCATTCCGTCGCTGTATTCATCCTGACCTGAAATTCCGCGATGCTCGTCTTTTACGTGCGTGCGGAAATGCATACGGGTTCCGTTCCACCAGCAAAAGAAAGGTTGATCTGCTGCATTCTGACGTTTGATAAAATCAATGGCAGCTGACACTGTTTCGTCGTCAATGGTTTCCATCCTCTTTTTAGTAAGTGGGCCGGTATTTTCAATAGTTTGTCCGCCATTACCGTCCGCCTTACATTTTAACACTCCACGAGGAGCATAAGTCTCGGCAAAGGTTTTACCGCTTTTTAATATCATATCGCCCGGATAATCTTCATTCTCCGGCTCTTCTTCAGCATTTAAGTGGTAAAGGTTCCCAAAGAATTCGTCGAAACCGTGCATGGTAGGCAGGTGTTCGTCGCGGTCGCCCTGATGGTTTTTACCAAACTGACCGGTTGCATAACCTGCTTCTTTCATTACCGAAGCAATAGTAACATCGGTTTTTTGCCAACCTTCTTTAGCACCCGGCAAGCCTACTTTGGTCATTCCGGTTCGCACCGGAACATTTCCACCCAAAAAAGCAGCACGTCCTGCCGTACAGCTTTGTTGTGCATAATAGTCGGTAAACGAAATACCTTCGTTGGCAATACGGTCGATATTCGGTGTATGATACCCCATCATTCCACGGTTGTTAAAACTAACGTTCCATGTACCAATGTCATCACCCCATATTACAAGAATATTGGGTTTGTCGTTTTGAGCATCTGCCATTTGAGGCAAGAAGATTACTGCAATTGTTAGTAATATAATCCATGTTACCCAATTGCTTTGTTGATTGTTTGATTTAATCATCATAGGTCTGGATTTTTATAATTTTATTGATTATAAACAAGTTACGACAATTCGAAATAAAAATCCAGCTTTCTAACACATATTTCATCAAATCAATTGAATCATACGTCAATTGATTTGGTGATGCGATTTTAACGTCAAAAATCTTAGGGAATATGAAGGGCAGCAAATACCTTAAAAACAAATAGAGGGCATCTAAAAACAACTAGGATTATATTCGCTGAAATTTATTTTTAGTCTTTTACACATCTGAACCCGGTGTGGCTCATACCAGTATAAATTTCACCCGGCATTCGGGCAGCCACGCGATAGCTTGAGCAATAACTGTCGTTACACAGAAACGAACCTCCGCGAATGGTTTTTCGTTTGTCGTAAGCATTTCGTGAATCGTTACTTTTTGCCGGTCCTTTCGGATCGATAGTAACTTTATTGGTTGGCAAACTTTGATAATAATTCATGTCGTACCAATCGGCAGTCCACTCCCATACATTACCGGCCATATCGTACAGATTATATGGATTTGGCGCGTACATTTTTACGGGCGCCGTTCTGACAAAACCATCTTTTTGCGTATTCAGATTCGGGAAATTTCCATTCCACGAATTGGCTTTTGGTATACCGTTTTCGATGTGTTCGTTTCCCCATGGATAAATGTTATTTTCCAATCCGCCTCGCGCTGCAAATTCCCATTCAGCCTCGGTGGGTAAACGTTTCCCCGCCCATTTACAGTAAGCCATTGCATCGTTCCAGCAAATGTGCACCACCGGATGATTTTCACGCCCATCAAGATTACTATCCGGTCCTTCGGGATGTTTCCAGTTGGCGCCTACCACCCACGACCACCACTGCGAAAAATCGTTTAGCGGAACACTTTGCGAAGGCGGAGTAAAAACCATTGATCCGGCCTTTAACATTTCATCCGACGGTTTTGGCGTACCCGGAGGCACCTGCTTTTTCATTTCGTCCCAGTCGACATCTTTTTCGGCTTCCGTAATATACCCCGTTTCATCTACAAATTTTTTGAATTGCGCATTGGTTACTTCATGCTCATCCATCCAAAAACTGTTGACCTGAACCGGGTGCTTTGGGTATTCATCGGGCCGCGCCTGATTATTATCGGCCCCCATTTCAAATGTACCTCCCGTAATAAAAACCATTCCTTCGGTGCCGGTAGCCTGCGGAATTATTTCTGTTGAATCTGCTTGAGCAAAAAAGCGTGATTTGGAATTTATATCACAACAGGATAACTGCTGTTCATCTGCATTTTCTTTGGTCTTTTTTTCATTTGTGGAATTACACCCAGCAAAAACAATAAACAATAAGAATAACAAGGGAAATATTCGATCCATTTTGTCCGGTTAAATTTTATGTATAACCTGAAAATAAATAAAAGGTTTATGGGTGTTTTTATTAAAAAACAAAGGCCGGTTCAACAACCGGCCCATTATGAATGTGTTTCTCTTAATGTTTTGCTAAAGTCTATATACAGCACATTAAGTTTAACGTAAACAAGTTACGACAAATAAGTTGAAATACAGACAGAACAAAGCACTTATTTTACCGGTTAACAAGCTAAACATCAACCAGTTTTACAATAATTATATTATAGAAATTATTCGGTGGTAATTCAGAAATATTTTGGTGGAGTGAAGTTATAGAATGAAGAAAGGGCAGTTCAACAACTGCCCTTTTACTAATGTTAACCCCCAAACACACATCGTGCTGAACGCACGACAATACAAATGAACGAAAAAGTATTTAGTTATCAAAAACAATGCGAAATATTTTTTATTTTTTTTAGACTTTTTATCTGTTATCATCTCGCACAACCTCACCACAACCTGTATAATAAGCACTTACGTGTTGTCAAAAATTAAAACATTCGTCCACAACGCCCTTTTTTAAATCGTCAGGAAATTTGTAGATTTGATAGCAATCTGAAAAATTTAAATCAAGATGATGGACTCCGCGATTTCATTTATTAAAGAATTTGGAAATAATTTTTCTAGTGATTACTCCATTCCTAAACGAAAACTGGGAAAAACCGGTGAAGAACTATCCATAATTGGTTTTGGAGGAATAATGCTCAACGATAATCCGCAGGAATTTGCCAACGAATTAGTTGCCAAAGCTTTTGATCTTGGCGTGAGCTATTTTGATGTGGCACCCAAATACGGAAATGCAGAAGACCGGCTGGGACCGGCATTAAAACCTTATCGTAAAAAATCATTCTTAGCGTGTAAAACCAGGCAGCGCGATGCAACGGGTGCCCAACAGGATCTGGAGAATTCGCTGCGAAAAATGCAAACCGATTATTTCGATTTATACCAACTCCACGAACTGTCAACCGACGAAGAAGTACAAACGGTTTTTGGAAAGAACGGAGCGCTTGAAACACTTGTAAAAGCAAAGAAAGAAGGTAAAGTTAAACATATTGGATTTTCGGCACATTCGGTAAAAGCAGCACTGTTTGCACTAAATAACTTTGAGTTCGACTCCATACTTTTCCCCATTAACTTTGCCTGCTGGAATGCCGGAAACTTTGGACCACAGGTGTACGAAGAAGCAGAAAAACAAGGCATTGGAATTCTCGCCTTAAAAGCCATGGCACTTACCACATTTGGCGATAAAGAAGACCTGATATTTAAAAACTGCTGGTACAAACCCATCGACGACGAACTTATTATGAAGCAGGCACTTCGATACACCTTGTCGAAAAAAGTTACAGCAGCTATTCCTCCGGGCGAATACACCCTGTTTTTAAAAGCCCTCGAGTTTATGCAGGATTTTAATCCTATTGAAGAAGAAGAAACAAAAGAATTGCTGGCATTGGCTAAAAATACTAAGCCGGTGTTTATGCACAATTAAAATAAAAGGCCACTGATAATCAGCGACCTTTGTAGTCCCGACGGGAATCGAACCCATATCTACAGTTTAGGAAACTGCTATTCTATCCGTTGAACTACGGGACCATTTTTTATAAATTCTGTATTTCAACAAATCCCAACTCCTATTTCCGGTTATCAACCAGGCAGGTATTCGTTGAACTACGGGACCATAAAGTGGCGCAAAAGTAGTCAAAAACCTGAATCCCGACAAATCAGTCTAAAATATTGTTGCCCTGTTCTTATTCACTATAAACTGAATCATTATCTTTGCACCTCAGTTTAAACGAACAAGGATGTTAGACAAAATCAAAGCATTACAGGAAGAAATTGATAAGATCGTGGCTTCAAGCAAGGAAGAGGTAGAGGAGCTGCGCATAAAATACATCAGCAAAAAGGGATTGATCGGTCAATTATTCAACGACTTTAAAACTGTTCCTGCCGAACAGAAAAAGGAAGTTGGACAGGCAATTAACACGCTTAAAACGCTGGCTTTAGATAAAATTAACGCACTAAAAGATAGTTTTGAGAACAATGGCAGTGAATCGGCCGGGCAGGATTTAACCATGCCGGGCGAGCCCATGAAACTGGGAACCCGTCATCCGCTGTCGCTGGTTAAAAACGAGATTATCGGTATTTTTGGCCGCCTTGGTTTTACTGTTGCCGAAGGACCTGAAATTGAAGATGACTGGCACGTATTTTCTGCTTTGAACTTCCCGCCGGAACACCCTGCCCGCGATATGCAGGATACCTTCTTTATTGAAAAAGATCCGGATGTGTTGTTACGTACACACACTTCAAGTGTTCAGATTCGTGTAATGGAGCGTACCGAGCCGCCAATCCGTGCTATTTTCCCTGGACGTGTTTTCCGTAACGAGGCAATTTCTGCACGTTCGCACTGTATCTTCCATCAAATTGAAGGTTTGTATGTTGACGAGAACGTTTCGTTTGCCGACCTGAAACAAACTTTGTTGCAGTTTGCCAAAGAGTTGTTTGGCGAAGACACAAAGATTCGTCTGCGCCCTTCGTACTTCCCGTTTACCGAGCCAAGTGCCGAAATGGATGTAAGCTGCTCAATTTGTGGCGGAAAAGGATGTAACGTTTGTAAATACACCGGTTGGCTGGAAATTTTAGGCTGCGGAATGGTTGATCCAAACGTACTGGAGCTTTGTAATATCGACAGCCGAAAGTATACCGGTTTTGCCTTCGGAATGGGTATCGAGCGTATTACAATGTTGCGTTACGGAATTAAAGACATCCGACATTTCTTTGAAAACGATGTACGTTTTCTGAAACAATTTGAGTCGGCTACGTAGTAAAAAACGAATCAAAAAAGATACTAAGAGGAGCTTAAAAAGCTCCTCTTTTTGGTATATAATGGGCTTATTCTCAAATGCCGATTTTAAGTAGTATACCGTATCATTATGTAACTACCACGTTAACACGAATTTAACAAACGAGAGCAGCAAAACATGCTATTTAGCAAACTTTCAAAAAAAGGCATACCTTTGTACCATACTTTTAAGTCTTTTATTAGACAAAATGTAAGAAATAGAAACAGCCCGATCCTGCGTCACACAAAAACAAACAATTAAATATTTTATAGTTTTTAGGATTGGGCAACTAAATATTTATAAATGGAAACGAAAGCAAATCAGAATCAGATTGTCATTAAGATGAATACTGAGAATGAGAAAAAAATGTTGCCAATGAATTTTATTTTTACACTGGCGGCAGGTGCTATTGCCGGAATGGCAGTTATTTTCAGCCTCTTCTGGGGACTGGAAAAAATACTTGGAATGTAAGATTTGTATTATACAACTAAAAAGGCTCGCAAATGCGAGCCTTTTTTTATGCTATTAAATTCTTGTTTATCGCTATTTCAACACTTTCTCTATTGCAGCCAATTCCTCATCCGAAAAACTCAGATTTTTCAATGTTTCCACATTATCATCGATTTGTTTCACCGAGCTGGCACCAATTAATACCGAAGTAATTCGTTTATCACGTAGCACCCAGGCCAGTGCCATTTGCGCCAGCGACTGACCACGTTCCATGGCAATATTGTTTAATGCTACAATTTTATCGTGTGCCGAATCAACATCTTCCTTTTTCAGAAATACCTCTCGGGTAGCACGCGATCCTTCAGGAATACCTTTAAGATACTTATTGGTAAGTAACCCCTGCGCAAGTGGCGAAAACGGAATACAACCTATTCCCTCTTCCTCTAACACATCCAGCAGTCCTTCTTCCACCCATCTCACAAACATCGAATATTTGGGTTGATGAATCAAACAAGGTGTTCCAAGTTCCTTTAAAATAAGGGCCGCTTCTTTTGCCATATCGGCCGGATAATTTGAAATGCCCACATACAACGCTTTTCCCGAACGAACGGCCTGGTCGAGTGCCATCATTGTTTCTTCGAGCGGTGTGTCGGGATCGGGACGGTGCGAATAAAAAATATCCACATATTCCAGCCCCATACGCTTTAAACTTTGGTCGAGGCTGGACAGTAGATACTTGCGGCTTCCCCATTCGCCATAAGGCCCCGGCCACATCAGGTAACCGGCTTTACTCGAAATAATCAGCTCGTCGCGATAGGCACTAAAATCCTGTTTTAAGATCTTACCAAAATTCTCTTCGGCCGATCCCGGAGGCGGACCATAATTATTGGCCAGATCAAAATGTGTGATCCCCAAATCAAAAGCCCGGTGTAACATCGCCCGGCCATTCTCAAAAACATCAATTCCACCAAAGTTATGCCACAGCCCCAGCGAAACAGCAGGCAACTTCAGTCCCCATTTTCCGCAGCGGTTATACAGCATATCGTCGTAACGCGAATCTTTTGGTAAATAAGTCATCGTATTAAATTTAATTGGTTATTGTTTCAAACTGCTTCCCGAATCATTGCCAATAATTCCGGTTGCATTGCTTAAAGTTATTATTCTTTTGGCACTTTTCTAAATTAGCAGTCCAACGTCATCTTCCAACATGTTTTCAAATATGCGGATTGACATAAGATTTCAGCTCTTTTCTGAAACTAATCGCCCTTAAAACCATATAAATAATATAGAAACTAAAATCAGAAAGCCATGAGTGAAAAACTAGTTACAATTGTAGTATTACCTCTGGCGCGCGCCCATATTTTAAAAATGCGTTTGGAGGAAAAAGGGATTAAATGCGAATTGGAAGATGTGCATTTGATCGAGGGAGTGACCACATCAACCGTTCGGGTAAAAATTTTGGAAAACGACCTGAACGAAGCCTTCAAGGAAGTAGATAAATTTCTGGGATTAAAAACTGAAACTCCGAAGAAAAGCAGCAAGCCCGGACAAATACTTGTTCCTGTTGATTTTTCTGAGGTTTCGGAAAAAGCTGTTATGATGGCTTTTAACATTGCCAATCACCTTAAAATACAGCTGGTAATTATGCATTCGTACATCAGCCCGCTGCGTTTTTCTATTCCCTATGGCGACATTTATCCGTACGACACCACTCTGTTAAAACAAACGGAAGATGCCGAGGAAGAAGCAAACCGTCAGTTCAAGAATTTTTTAAGTCCAATCGTTCACAATATCGGACCCGAGCGTTGGGAGGAAGTAAAACCGGAATACATCGTAAAACCCGGATATGCCGAAGAAGATATTTTGGCTTTTGCCAATGAACATCCTACACGCCTTATAATAATTGGTCGTGGAGGCGATAAGTCGTGGCCGGGAACAGTTGGAAGTGTAACTGCCGATGTTATGTATAATGCAACGGCACCTGTTTTGGTTATTCCGGAGGAAATGGAGCCCAAAGCGGTTGACGAGTTTAACGATGTGCTATACGCTACTAATTTCGACGAAAAGGATTTTACAGCGCTTGACAAACTTATGAATATTGTAAAATCGTACGATGTAAAAGTAACCTGTGCACATGTTGGCCTGCCCGACGAGTATGGCTGGGACATCGCCCGACTGGAAGGCATGAAGGATATTCTGAACAAAAAATACGAGAAAAAGGAATTTGAATGTAAGCTGATAATGGGAAACAATGTGCTGGATACACTGGAAAGTACCATAGAAAGAGACAACGTAGATATTTTGGCACTTACCACCCATAAACGGGGCATGATTTCGAGGCTTTTTAACCCGAGTCTTGCCCGTAAAATGGTATTTCACACGCATATTCCACTGCTGGTTTTTCATGCCTGAGCAGGAACTGTATTCATCCCCAAAATAAAAACGGATTTTCATGGGCTAAGCATGTTCGTGGAATAATCTTTCGACAAGCCGTTGAGATAAAACATTAATTAATAAAATGTTGTATTTCACAATTTCTTTTGTTCTGTATAACAACAATAAACACCTTGTACTTTTCTTTGTTAAAGAGAGTGGAAAAGTGTAGTTTTATACAACTACAGACAAGTTGTAAAGTACATTTTTGAGTGATAAACCGGAAGTTGAAAAAAACGAAATCGTTGATGAACCATGGCAAGAAGCTAATTCTATGCGTTTTTTGTGCGCTATGTTTTATTTACCAGAATACTGTTTTTGGAACTCCTGCTATTACCGGGCAAAATGATAGCCTGCGTCAGGTAATTCTCAATACCAAAGGAAAAGAAAAAATAAATGCCCAGCTTGAACTGGCAAAGCATCTGTTTGAGATCGAAAACAAAGAGGCCAAATCAGTGGCACAATCAGCATTGAGCGAGGCAAAACAATTGCGTGACAAGACACTGCAAATGAAAGCCTTTTTTATACTGGGACGTATCAGTCATGAGGTAAACAACATTAATTATTCGCAGGTTTATTTCGACAGTGCACTCACCCTTGCCAACGAACTGGATAACACCTGGTACCAAAGCGAAATTTTATTACGCTTGGGAATCAACCAACATAGCTGGGGAGATCATCTGGAAGCACTACAATCCTTTAACATGTCGATTCAGGCTGGAAAGCAAGGTCAAAACTACCGGGCAGTGGGTGCATCCTACTCCATGATGGGAACTATTTTCAGGGTAAACGGATTGTACGACCGTGCCATCGAGTACATTATAAAATCGCGACTGAATTACGAAAAAGCAGCATACGAAGAAGGATATGCCTGGGATGCTTACCTCCTTGGACGAATTTATGCCGACCTCCAGCTACACGACAAAGCCATGGATTACTTCGAGCAGGCGCTTGAGACCTACGAGAAAATGGCAACTACAGATAATAACCAAAGCGGGGTTGTTATTTGTTACGAACAGATTGGCGACCTAAATCTACTTTCGGGCAATACCGATGAAGCGCGTAAAAACATTGAATACACACTCGATATTCATACGGAAAGTGGTTCGAAATACGGAATATCAAATGCCTACAAAAACCTTGGACGTATTGAATATACATCAGGAAACTACGTTTTAGCAGAAAAATACCTGAAAGATGCTTTAGCCATAAAAAAGGAAGTTGGCGATCAGCTGAATAAACCATCAATCTATCTCTACCTGGGATTGTGCAATATAAATACCCAACGAACGCAAAAGGGACTGGATTTGATTTTAAAAGGACTCGATCAGGCCATTAGCAATAATCAAAAACGCATTCAGATCGATATTTATTCAAAACTAAATGAAATATACCTGAATTTAAATAATCTGGAAAAAGCAATTGAATGTCAGCAACACCTGATCAGCATTCAGGATTCCATGCTACTGGGAGCTGTGAACATTAAAATGGAACAGTTGCAGGGTATTTACGAAATTGATGCAAAAAACAGTCAAATAGAAGAACTGGAGCAACAAAATAAAATTAACCGGCTTACCTTAAAACAACATCGCTCATCAATAATTTTTATAATTATTGGCTTTATTCTCACTATTCTTGGCGTTGTAGTTATTTATTTCTTTTACCGCCGCTTACGTCAGAAAAAGATACAGCTGGAAGAAGCAAATGCTGCAAAAGACAAGTTCTTTGCCATAATTGCACACGACTTGCGTGGTCCTATCCATACGCAAACTTCCTTTCTTCAACATCTATACAGGGAGTTTGATTCTATTGAAGAAAAAGAACTCAGAAAACTTCTGAAAATCTTGCTTGATTCATCAGAAAGTATTAGCGACTTACTTAATAACCTACTGCTTTGGGCACAATCGCAAGTGAAAAAGATGGAGGTTAAACCAACAGCGCTCGGACTTACCTATGTGCTGAAAACCACTCTTGAAAAACTGCAGCAATCGGCCAATCTGAAACAAATAAATATTAAGCTTGAAACTGACGACAACCTGCAGGTGATGTCGGATGCCGACATGTTTCAGACCATTATTCGCAACATCATCAGCAACGCAATAAAATTTACACCACGTGGCGGAGCGATCAACATCAAAACCTTTGCATCCGAAAAAAATCAGGCGACCATAAACATCAGCGATACAGGTATCGGAATAAATCCCGATAAACTATCAAAACTCTTCGATATTAGTTTTAAAAGCCATTCGCAAGGAACAGAAAACGAGAAGAGCAACGGACTGGGACTTATTCTGGTAAAAGAATTTGTTGAGAAAAACAACGGAACAATTCACGTCGAAAGCGAAGCCGGAAAAGGTACTTCGGTTATATTTACCGTGCCCCGTGCATAACTTTAAATTACTTCAAGTACAGGACACGGTATTCTCATACATCTTTTTTCATGCTCTTATACTCCATCACTCGTACTCCGGAAAATCATTCGAGAGCATCACCAAAGCCTTTTCCGTACGCTGGTAAAGATGATCGATGTGTGTTCCTTCGAATCTCTCAAACTGGTGTTTAACATGCATCTCACTCAAATGCTTATCGAACAATTGGTTGGGTGGATACATCATCAGGTCGTCACTCATTCCACAATCAAAATAGACTGTTTTCAGTTTTTTCAGTCCATTTCTGTATTTAGTTGACAAGGCCATTAAGTTTTGCTGATCAATTTTTTTCATCAGCTCCTCATCCATTACGGGTGTTCCGTCAACAAAAGTAAAAGGCAAATCGGCTAAATACGGAGGATTGGAAGGATTGGGCAACCAGGCTTGCATGAGGAAATATACACTGTTATTTACAAATTTATATGGCTGCATCGGATCGTAAGGTATCGGCCCGGCAGGTGCGCCCATCGGCTCCCACATATCATCTTCAACAGGCATCATAGCCGCCATGTACATCAACGTTTCGCGGGGAAAATGAGCAGGCGATAATCCCGCAGCATAACGGAATACATCAGGATGTTTCATGGCCAGTTTTAGTGCGCCGTAAGCACCTGCACAATGGCCCGTAATGGCCCTCCAGTTAAAATGGGCAATGGTACGGTAGTTACTGTCGATAAACTTAACCAGGTCGTTGCAAATATAGTCTTCGCATTTACCCAGCACTTCCGAGTTGGTATAAGACGACACCCCAAACAATGTTCGGGCGTCGGGGAAAACAATTATTGCCTCCTTCATTCCCTTATTGTCAACCAGATCGTTTAACCAATCTTCCAATTCAACACCCGGGTAATCAACCGATACCTGCAGGTTGGCCACCTGTTTGAAAATTTCGAAAGGAACGGGTTCCATCATCATTTTTCCCCATGCGGGCATTCCATGCAAGGAGTAAATTACCGGAAACCGTTTGTCAGGATCAGCATAATAGCTCTTCGGCAGATACACATAAACCGGTCGGTCAGCCGGATCTCCCACAAGATTACCTTCGAGTGCTTTGCTGTGTATTGTAGTAGTAACAATTGTTCCGGATTGAACAACGACTGCCTTTTCCGGAACTAAAACATCTGTATCAGGTGTTTCAAAATCATCCTGGCAGGCAGGAAGAATAAAAAAACCCAGTAAGATCAGGATTAATAATTTAGTTTTCATTGTAGTACATTTTTTATGGATTAAACTCACCTGCAATGTACAGTACAATGTTTCAAGCAGCTTTCCGCTTTTTCCCAAATAGTTCCTGAATTTTCCCGGTGTTAATTGTAGCTTCTTTCGTTTTCGTGAAGTAGAAACTCGCGCGGACTTTCGCCAAACTCTTCTTTAAATACCTGGCTGAACGTACTTAAACTTTTCATTCCCACCTCGTAGCCAACTTCGGTAATATTCATCGATGAAGTACTTAAAAGCTGTTTTGCTTTTTGCATGCGCAACGACCGGATATAACGCGCCACCGACTGGTTGGTAAGTGCTTTAAATTTGCGGTACAGTTGCGATTTGCTCATGGCCATTTCTTCACAAAGTTCGGGCACATTAAAATACTCGTTGTTAAGATTTTCGCTGATAGCAGAATTTAGTTTCTTCATGAAACGATCCTCGCGTTGCATTATCGGATCGGTGCTGTAATCAAAATCGTTGCCTTTACTAAATCGCTGGTAGAGTTTTTTGCGCAATTCAAGCAGTTTTTGCAGACGCACCAGCAATTCCTGCTGATTAAATGGTTTTACCACGTATGCATCGGCACCTTGTTCCAGTCCTTCAATACGCGATGGAATATCGGCTTTTGCCGTTAGCAAAACAATGGGAATATGACTCGTTCGGAAATCCTCTTTTAGTTTTTTGCACAGTTCAAAACCATCCATTTCAGGCATCATAACGTCGCTGATGATAACATCAGGAATTTCATTTACTGCCTTTTCGAATCCTTCTTTTCCATCAGTTGCCAATTGTATTCTGAAATAATCGCTGTAACAAGCCTGCAGGTAAACCAATACATCGGGATTGTCTTCAACAATTAACAAACGGTCCTTCTCTGTAGTTAAATCAGTTGCCGAATAATTGTCTTCCAGGGATTTCTCTTGTGGTTCCGCAAACACCTGCTCGCGCTGCTGAAACTCTTTGGCATGGATAGCCCTTGTTACAGGCAGTTTTACCGTAAACACTGTTAGCTTGTTTGGGACAGAATTTACCTGAATAGTGCCGTTTAGCAAAGTCACCAGTTCGCGCGTGAGAGCCAAACCTATCCCGGCTCCACCAACCTTTCGCGTATTTTTATTGTCGGCTTGGAAAAAGCGGTCGAAGATTTTGTTCTGCTTTTCTGGCGGAATTCCAATGCCGGTGTCACTCACAATTACACTCAACATTTCATTTTCAACCAGCACGTGCATTTTTACCGATCCTCCTGCCGGCGTGAATTTTATAGCATTACTCAGCAAATTCGAAACAATAACCGTTGTTTTTTCCGGATCAAAATCAAGTACATACGATTCTTTATCTGCTTCAAATATCATTTTCAGATTTTTCTCCCCGGCGTAATATTCCTGCAACTGAAACACATACCGCAAAAACGGAACAATGTTGGCGTGTATCTTTTTCACCGACAGGTTGCCCGATTCCATTTTACTCAGTTCCAACAACTGATCGACCAATTGCAACAGGTTTTTGCCATTTTTAATTATCGTATCGGCCTTTGCCGAACAATTTTTTTCTTTTACCGAACGCAGTGAATCGGCCAGCCCCAAAATTACTGTTAACGGTGTACGAAATTCATGGGTAATGTTGGTGTATAAGCGGGTTTTTGCCTCGTTCATTTCCTTTTGTCGTTGAGCTTCGCGCTCTTCCATTTTTGCAAACAGGTTTACAGCGTACAGGCTAAAAAAGAAAATATACCCGGTGATAATGATCAGGCTAACAAAAAAGAAGAGCAGGTTTTGTTGCGGGTTAAGCCCCTGTTCTTTTGGGAAATAGGGATCCATTACAAACAAACTCAGCATGGCAACTACAAATACAATACTTACCGGCAAAATAAGCTTTGGTTTACGCAAAATTACCGAGCTGGTAACGGCCTGTATCGAAAGCAAAAACAGACCTCCGCACGTTAACAGTCCTCCCATGCGGGCGACATACACCGACGAAATCACAATCATCAGTATTTTAAACAGTTTGATTGCCACATCCATTTTGCGGGCGTAATAGAAAATGGTGGTCGACACACAAACAATTGGAATATACATCAGGCAGAACTCGAAGATTAGTCTGGCCGAAATAATCCGCGAAACAATCAGCATTATCGATAATCCGGTAATGGCAAAGATGCCTTGTACCATCATATATTTCTTCCCCAACTTATCCCAATCGCTCAACGTTTCATCTTCGGTTAAACGATGCAGGAAAAGCTCGAAACGCTCAGAAAGTTGATTTAACGGTAACATCGGTTTTGTTTTTAGTGCATTTGTAATCAGATGATTTACAGTGCCAATAACTACTCTTTTCCTTTATACCCCGTTTTTTTTAAAAGGTTGGATGCAGCATATTAAGCCGCTGTTACTCTGAAGCATAACAACAAGATGTACTACTTAAAAATTTAAAAGGTCTGCGCCGCTTAACGCTCCGTATTTCTGAGCTCTGCTTCTATCAATTCAATCAACGGAACCAGCCTGGTATTTACACGCTCCATTCGCCGGTTAAGCGAGTAGGCAAAAGTCAGTTCCTGGTTGGCTAAGCTCAAAAACTCATCCGACTTCATTTTTTGGAGCGCACGCTCGTAATCTTTCCGATCGGGTTGATATTGTTCCTGAGGATTGTATGGAATCATGGAATTCACAAAAGTGGCGTACTCGCTACGCAAGTTATCCATGTAGGTAATTGTTGTACTAATCGCTGTGTAATACTGGATGATCTGTAACTGCAAATCCTTGTTACTAATCAGCTTCAGGTTTCCGGTACTGATAATATCCTTGTAAGTACTCGACTCTTCAAAAACAGCTGCACGACTCAGTTTTCCACCTTTACCAATGGAGGAAAAGAAAGTTGCAGTGTCATCAATTTCAACGCCGTACTTCGCATACTTCCGGGCTAATTCCAATCCTTTTTCCTTTTCAGGATAATCTTTCGTCCAATATACATTTAGAAACACCGAGTCGCTTTGCATTTCTCCCAAAAAATGTTCGAGGTATTCCCGCTCCTTAAGTTGATCGATACGGTTCGAATTCCAATTGTTGATTTGCAGTGCGATTAAAATCCCGATTACTACCAGCAGGATTTCGCCCACTGCATAACGCATGTATTTTGCCACCCGGTTTTCGGCGGCCAGTTTGTAACGCATTTTTGAGAAGAAACGGAGCATGATTTATTTGTTTCGGTAATGTTCGAACCAACTTAAAATAGAAGCCACTTTATACGCCATTCCACTTGGTTTGCTGGTAATCCCGTGCGAGGCACCCGGAATGCGAACCATGGCCGTTTCCACTTCCTGTAGTTTCAGTGCCATGTAATACTGTTCCGATTCGGGCATTGGCGTACGGTGATCTTCTTCACCGGTGAGCACCATAGTTGGCGTTTTTACATTTCCCACCAGCGAGAGAGGTGAACGTCGGAAATATTCTTCCGGAATTACCCATGGTTTGTCGCCAAAAACATACTTGGTAGCCCAGATTGCCAGGTCGGCGTACAAGGCTTCGCTTGCCCAATTGATAACCGGTTTGGCCGAAACAGCTGCCTTAAAACGATCGGTTTTACCCACGATCCAGGCGGTTAGCACTCCGCCACCGCTACCTCCGGTTACAAACAAGTTATCCGTATCGATGTAACCACGGTCGATAACGGCATCAACGCCTGACATCAAATCGTCGTAATCGTTTCCCGGGTAATTGTGGTGAATGGCATTTCCAAAAGTTTCGCCATAACCGGTACTTCCGCGTGGATTGGAATAGAGCACCACATAACCGGCAGCTGCGAACAATTGTATTTCGGCTGTAAATGAACTACCGTACATCGTCCACGGCCCACCATGAATTTCGAGAATCAGCGGGTATTTTTTATTCGGATCAAAATCGGGTGGTGTAACAATCCAGCCTTGTATTTTTTGCCCATCGTACGACGATTCCCACCAGATCTCTTCTACATTACCCACTTCGCGGAAGGCAAAAAGGTCGTCATTCAGGTTGGTTAATTGTTGTGATTTCCCGTTGGCAAAAACACCCAAATCAGAAGGATGATCAACAGCGCCAATCGTATAGGCAAAACTTCCGTTGTTCGAAACACTAAAACCTCCGGCATTGTACGGACGCCCCAGCGAAAGTCCGCCAACGCCTTCAACCAGGGTTTCAACTTTTCCTGAAAGGTTTACAGAGGCAATCTTGTTATCGCCCTCATCGCCATACAAAAAGTACAATCCTTTGCTATCATTTTTCCAAATTACATTTTCTACATCGCGATCAAGATCAGCAGTCAATATTTTTGGATCCGAACCATCAGCGTTCGTTACATAAAGTGCTGCTACCTGGTAGCCCTGAAAACGGTCATCAAAACCAGTGTAGGCAATTTTTTTCCCATCGGGAGAAACAGCCGATAAATCATCGGGACCAAAGCGGGTGGTAAGAGCTGTAATTTCGCCACTTTCGAGACTAAGGCTGTACACTTCTGAATTATATGGAACCAGTTCATGGTCCTCGTGAAGATTGGCGGAAAAGTAAAGTTTTGTTCCATCGGCGGCCCAACTCGGAGAGCTATGATCGTGTGCGGAAGTCGTCCACTGGCGCGGGGTGCCTCCATCCATTCCAATGGTAAAGATCTGTCGATTACCGGGTTTCAGAAAACCGCGGCCATCAGCTTTGTAATACATTTCGTCGATATACACCGGAGGCTCGGCCCATTTTGCACCTTCGGGTTTAGCTGGAAGATCGAGCAGCGATTTCTTTTTTGATGGTACGAACATAGTAAAAGCCAGCTGACTATCGTCGGGTGACCACTGAAACTGCCCCGGCGTTTGGCTGGTGTTGGTAAGCGCCACCATCTGTCGCGAATCGAGGTACATCACATACAATTTCATTTTATTATCCTGCCGGTTCGAAAGGAAAGCAACTTTGGTGCCGTCGTGCGACCACTGCGGACTCACATCGTTTTGATTTCCCTGGGTTAACGGACGCGGATTACTACCGTCAGCATTTACGATCCACAGGTTATTGTATTTCCTGTCGGTCATAATGTCCATAAAAGCACGTTGGTAAATAATTTTACTACCGTCGGGCGAGATCTGTGCATCGGCAACCATTTCCATGTCGAAAATGTCGTTGATCTGTAGCGGAGTTTTTAAACTGTTTTGCGAGAACGCTGTAGAGCACACTGCCACAAAAAGCAAGGCGAAAACAAAAAATAATGTAGGTTTTTTCATGAGGTGATGTTTTATAAATTTTGTTTTGAAGAACTGTTCTTTTGTTGTTAAGTAAAGATCGATGGCGTGAATTGACTCTGATGATTCTTCAATTATCGCTTCTGCCCAGTTTGTTATCGGCAGCCAGTTTATAGCGCATTTTTGAGAAAAATAGGAGCATAAAATTTCCTTTATCTTTTCATCTGTTTCTTGATATATTTTTCCAGCGATTCTTTCACTTTTTCTGATTCGTTTATTATAAACTCAATACGATTCCGAGCATTTTTGTAGGTATTTGAGTACAACTTTATGCCATTAAGAAAGTCTTGATTATGAAAGGGATCTTTAATTTCTACCCTTCTAACAATGGATGCTTCTCCATTTGGCTTAACCTCAACACCGCTAATCCAGAATTTATCAAGAAGCTCTTTAGCTTTATTTGCCGGTTGCTTATATTCAAAATCAATCATAGAATTTATTCTCGGATACAGGAAATCATATAAGCGTGCCAGCTCCGCTCGAATCGCATCATCTGTTATCTTATCCAATCCCACAGATTTTAACGACTCGTAAGTTCCCGGATCATAACCAAATCTTATTCCCATGGAAAGATAGGGCAAGTATTTTTGAAGCGAATCCGCAGAACTCTCATTTTTACCCATTAAACGATAAAGGTTTGATACCCCAAATTCCATGGAATCGATACGACCTAATAACATGTAGTAAATCCCTAGATCGTTATCAAGCGATACCAATAAATCACTTATTATTTTATGTTCGTAGATATGAATTTTTCTCTGCTCGTTCCAGTTGTTAATCTGCAGTGCAATCACAATCCCAATTACAACCAGCAGAATTTCGCCAACGGCATAACGCATGTATTTTACTACACGGTTTTCGGTAGCCAATTTGTAGCGCATTTTTGAGAAGAATCGGAGCATGATCTTGAGTTAAGTTTCAACTAATAACTTTAACAACTGCTTAAATGTTCAGTAACAACCTAAATACCAGCGAATAAAAACAGCCAGACAAAGACTTCAAACCTGCAGGATTTATGTTACGTTTTAATCCTCCTGTTTATCAAGTAACAAAAATCCGTTTCTTACCGGATAATACACCTTCTCACAATCGTCTCCCACTTGAATATAGTCCTCGTCATCCATTGAGATTATTCTACGGAATCCAGGTTTTATCCTCGTTAAAAGATTCTCGTTGTTTTCTCTGTTAATTTTGTGTAAGACTACTTCTTTGGAAGATGGGTTATAAACAATAAATATATTCCTGAAACCAATAAAGTCCGGTTCAACCAGATTTGCTGAATCGCAATCGAAACGCTTAAACGGAACTAATCCCCTGCCAGTAAGAAAAGTGCCAA
The DNA here is from genome assembly GCF_033963885.1 of Draconibacterium sp. IB214405. Taxonomy (NCBI): domain Bacteria; kingdom Pseudomonadati; phylum Bacteroidota; class Bacteroidia; order Marinilabiliales; family Prolixibacteraceae; genus Draconibacterium; species Draconibacterium sp. IB214405. The sequence goes on along the minus strand of NZ_JAXBMA010000001.1, from coordinate 511,951 downwards.
AGTCGGCGTTACTTTTGCCTTTGTGCTGCAGGTTCCACAGTAACACAAGCGATAAATTCCGGATGGTTGAAGCACCATAGAAATTTTCATTTAGCTGAAAATTTAAATAGTGAATGACCTTATTTCTGAAAATTTGATTGTTTTGTATGTAGTCCTCTCTTTTTGCATTTGCGATACTATCTGTATCATAAAACCACGGCAACTCATCCGAAAATTCTTTAAATCGTTGAAGACTCAGCTCAGTGGCTTTCGTTTCCCAGACCTGTCGTTGTACAATGTCCTCTTTTAGCATTTTAGCAAAAAAAAGAGCCGATTTATCATCAGGCAATAACCTTTTTTCAAGCGCAATAAAATCATTTAAGTTCTCTGTTTCCAGTTCTTGTACATAGGTGTCAAAAATTCCAAACTTACCATAGAAAGAACCAAAACCATACTTAAGGTCTCGAAGCGTTTTGTGCGTTTCAATTTCATTTAGCACATCGCTAAGTTCATAGCCCACATTCAATAAATAATTGGTTGAAAAAATATTGTTTTCCAACTCTTGTTCCAACGACTTCTTTGTTTCTTCAATATCGTTTTGAATTTTTCGCTGCTCATTCCAGTTATTCACCTGAAGCGCCATCAAAATCCCGATCATCACCAGCAGAATTTCGCCAATGGCATAGCGCATGTATCTGCCAAGTTTGTTTTCGGCGGCCAGTTTGTAGCGCATTTTTGAGAAGAAACGGAGCATAAATCAATTGTTTTTAGTTTCAGGAATTCCCAACTCAGCATTTATCAACCGTAGGCAATTTTCCATGTTATCCTTTGCTTCCTGAATTCGGTATCTTGCACCGCCTACATATGTTGCAGTCTGAATTAAAAGCGGTTCATATTCTGCTCTGAGCCAGAATTCTTCATATTTGCTGGTTTTGCGTATTTCGATGTTACTCCCCTCTTTAAGCGCTTTCGATATAAAAAGCATGTTAAAATATTCGCGCTGTTTGTCCCAGATTTTATTATTAATTGCCAATGCTGAAGTAGTCCATGGAAGCGAAAAATCATAAAGTTGTGCCAGTGAGTTGCGTATTGAATCATTCGAGATCTTATCCATTCCTGATGATTTTATGGCTTCGTAGGGACCTGAATTATAATAGAATAAATACCCTCTATCAAGGATATACATCTTACTGATCAAAGAATCGGGAACCGGTAAATTTTTCAGGTGTAGTTCAAGTAAGATCGTATTAAATGAATCGGTTTTTGCCAAACGCTCATTCACCAGGTAATTAAAAAAATCTAAATCGTGAACTAATGCATTTCTGCTTTCGGTCAGCATTTTTATTTCATAACGATGTGCTTTTTCCTTTTCGTTCCAGTTGTTAATCTGCAGTGCAATCACAATCCCTATTACCACCAGCAGAATTTCGCCCACAGCGTAGCGCATGTATTTTGCTACACGGTTTTCGGCAGCCAGTTTGTAGCGCATTTTTGAGAAGAATCGGATCATATTTAGTTTATCTGGAGTTGATAATTTCGGAATTAACAGGAGTTGCAGCTGTAATCGTTTGCAGAACCACGCAATACCTTTCAGTTAGTTTTAACAGCGTTTTTTGTTGTTCCTCATCGGCATCGCAATCCAGTTCGAACGATAAGCAGATATTTCGAAATCCCACCGGCACTTCTTTCGATACGGCCAGTGTTCCTTTAAAATCAAGGTCGCCTTCGGCTTTTACCGTTCCGTTTTTGAGTTCTATTCCTATTGCTGTAGCTACCGAACTGAGTGTAACTCCGGCACAGGAAACCAGGGCTTCCAGCAATAAATCGCCCGAACAAGCCAACGACCCGTCGCCGCCCGTAGCAGGATGAAGTCCGGCTTCCGAAATTGCCCTGCCCGTTTCCACTTTACACGAAATTCCTTCTCCAATTTTACCTTCCGCCTGAAGCGTAACAACTGCAGAATCAGGTTCGTTTCGGTATTTTTCTTTCAGGGGTGCCTGTATTGATCTTAGTTCTTCCGAATTCATAACTACCGAGTTGTTGGTTACTTTGATTGGAGAAAAATCTTATATGCAAGACAAATTAGTCTTAATAATAACCATCGGCAGGTTCTTTTGTTTAACCAACTGTATAAAAGGAAGTTTCACAAATAGCAGAGACACTAAAGACTTGTAAATCTTCAACAAGTGTTGCAGGTTAGCTTATATTTGGTGGTTGTTATTTCACCCGTACATATTTTTCCATTCGGTAGTTCTGTTTGTCGTAACTCCAGTCGACGTTTACCGGGTTAATCTGTATTAAGGTGTCACCTTTAAACTCAATGAGCAACCGTTCGTCAACTCCCATGTAATCCTTCGACACGTGAAAATCGATGTGTTCGGTATAATGATTGCCGTCGAGGGTGTACGTTCCGTTGCCATAATTCGGATTGGTTGTGCCGTCGGCGATAAACTCACCAACAAACAAAAAGTACTCTCCCGACCAGCTTTTGAGTTGCTCTCCATCGGCATTTCCGGGAACGGTCCACGCTACTTTCCCGTCAACTATACTTTTATATTCAACCATTTTCCAGGTTCCTTCGAGCTTGTTTACAGGAGCAGAACAAGAGAAAAGAAGGACGGTAACAAAAAGCAGAATGAGTTTTTTCATGATTTCTGATTTTTAGTGAATTGTTGGTTTTGCGTAAAAAAAGGTAATCAGCTGTTGTCATTCGGTTTTCCACAAATTACCGATCAACCGGAATGGGGTATACTTTTTTACAATCGTTTCATGCTTCGATTTTGTGGTAAAATACGGATGTGGAAAAATACAGTATGAGGAGTACGGGCACCGAGAACTGTTTTGTCACTAAAATCCGCCCCGGATAGTAGCCTTTTGCAAAACAGCAGGGGAGTGACTTAAATGTCGTTTTAGTACCTGCGTATTATGGTGGCAACATTTTCGTCCAATTTTTAACGGAACAAAAAGTTACGAAAAAACAGGAAGATACGCAAGAGCACTCCCGCTTTGCTGAACATTATTTTCCGAGAAATGAAGCTTAATCTGGCAAAGAATTTTTTTGATCAGAACAATATGCATTCGATTTCGTTTAAGTAAGTCCGGTGGTGCAAATAGCCACTGTTATTATAACTAAATTTATGCAAGCAGCTACAGCCGAACCTATATCGGTTTCCAATAACAATTCCACCCCATCCATCCCGTTTTCTCAATTTATAGAAAACCTGAAAGAAAAAATGAAACAGGTTTTTCACGTACGGGCAGACATCGATCAATTAAGTTTAAAACGCGGTCTTCCTCCGTTTGTAATGCGCGAAATTATGTCGGTCAACCCGCTGTCGGTGGGTATACCAACAAAATATGGCGGACGCGGTGGAGTGATGAAAGAAAACATTGGTTTGCTGGCTGCCGCATCGTACGAATCGCTGGCACTGTCGCTAACCTTTGGAATTAACTCGGCCTTGTTCCTGCAGCCTTTTGGCAAGTTCGGTCAGGAGGAAGTAAAGGCACCGGTCTTTAATCGTTTTTTAAACGACAAAGCCATGGGCGGATTGATGATTACCGAACCGGACTATGGCAGCGATGCGTTGAACATGCAAACCTCGTACACCGAGTCGGAATCAAAATTCCACATGAAAGGTAAAAAACACTGGGCGGGACTAACCGGCTGGGCCGATTTCTGGTTACTCTCGGCACGTCAAAAATCAAAATCGGATAAACTACAGCGCGACATCGATTTCTTTTTGTGCGATGTAACCGCTCCCGGACAAAATATTGTGGTAGAAGAGTTTTTCGAAAACCTTGGTTTGTACGCCATTCCGTACGGACGAAACCGTATTGATGTACAGCTGCCACAAACGCATAAACTGATACCCGAAACAACAGGTGTTAAAATGATGCTCGATTTGTTACACCGCAGCCGAATGCAGTTTCCGGGAATGGCAATGGGCTTTATTCAGCGCATGCTTGATGAAGCTTTAAATCACTGTAAAGAGCGATTGGTTGGTGGAAAAAGTCTCTTTAACTACGACCGTGTGCAGCATCGTTTATCGAAACTGCAGGCATCGTACACTATTTGTTCGGCCATGTGTGCCAACAGCAGCGAAAAAGCAGGTCTGGACGTCGACTTGTCGGGACAGGGAATGGAAGCCAACGCGGTAAAAAGTGTGATTACCGACCTGATGCAAGAAGCAGCACAATCAGTGGTGCAACTGGTGGGTGCAAAAGCGTATAAACTCAACCACATTGCCGGACGCGGGACTGCCGACAGTCGCCCGTTTCAGATTTTCGAAGGATCGAATGATATTCTTTATGCGCAAATTTCGGAAGGGCTGGTAAAAATGATGAAACGCGCCAAAGATCGTAACTTGTTTCAGTTTCTGAAAGGATATGACCTGACCGATAAAGCCGTGCATTTTGTAAAAAGCCAGGTCGATTTTAATCTCGATCTTCAGCTACCACAACGCAAGTTAGTTGAAATGGGTAAGATCATTGGCCGTGTAATTTCGCTGAACCACGTATTAGCCCTCTCGGAAAAAGGTTTTAACAAAGACCTGATTGATGGCAGCGTGGCCTTCCTGCAACAGGAAATTACCAAACTGATGTCGACCTTCAATTTTAAAAACGAAGAAAAAGTGGTTGACGGCTACGACGAAAACACCTCGTGGCTGAACTTTGTGGCGGGATAAAAAAGGTAATCTGCTGTTAACCATTTCGTACCTACGGCACTAGACATATTCCGCATCTACGATGCTACCGCTGTTTCGTCCCTCCGGGACTGCACCTCGTATGCGGGTGTTGGAGGCTTTTATCGTCCTTACGTCCCTTAGGGACTTTGATTAAAATATACATTGGAAACTTATACCTCTTAAAAGTCCCGTCGGGACGCTATATTGGTAGAGAAATAAGAATCGCATCCATGAAGTCCCGGAGGGACGAGATCTCGGTAGAAACAAATTTTATAGCCAAATAAAAGTGCAGTAGGTACGGAACAATTAACCGACATTTCGTAATTTTATAAACATCAAACACAAATGTTATGGCAAACACATACACCCAAATTCATGTTCAGGCCGTCTTTTCTGTTCAAAACCGATTATGCGCAATTCGCCCCGAATGGGAAAACGATTTGTACCGTTACATTACAGGAATTATCCAAAACAATGGACATAAATTGCTGGCGATAAACGGAATGCCAGATCACGTTCATATCCTGTTTGGCTTGGAGACCTAACCAGTCTCTTTCGTCGTTGATTCAGGATGTAAAAGCCAATTCATCCAAATGGATCAATCAGAACGATTTTATTTCGGGGAGATTCTCTTGGCAAGAGGGATTTGGTGCCTTTTCATATAGCAAATCACATATTAGCAGAATAGCAGATTATATTGAGAACCAGAAAGAGCATCATAAAAACAGATCGTTTACCGAAGAGTATATACAGTTTTTAGAGGATTTTGATGTTCCGTTTGATGAACGGTATATTTTTAAACCAGTATAACCTTGTTTTTGTGTCGTACCTACGGCACTACCGGGATTGCGCATCTACGATGCTACCGCTATTTCGTCCCGATGGGACTACACTTCTCCCATAGATGCCTGTTCTTTTACCCACCTTTCGTCCCTACAGGACTGTTAACTTTATCACAGAAATCCTACTACAATATCAAATTGTTAACTCAAAACAGTTTTTAAATTACATTTTGACATCATACAGAGAAATATAACGATTATTGTCAATTAATACAGAGATAATAATTTCGTTTTATCAATCAACTAATTAAATAAACATGTCAAAAGAAAGAGTATTTGAGTTTTTGGATAAAGGTGCTGATGACCGTCAGTTTCGTATCAAATACGACAACTGCTTCTCGATGGAAGAATTTTGTAAACTGGCCGCGGAAGACGGATTCGAGTTTTCTGTGGATGATTTAAAAGCTGCGTTACGCGAAAACGGCGACGATTTTGATTCCTACGGTAATCCTCCTAAAAAGGGTATTTGGGTGTAAGAATTGCTTTGGTCGCTTAACACGCTCGCAGTGACATGAAAATTTAAGCGGAAGGCAGCGGACAACAAGCAAAATACCTCACCACAATTCACCGCTGCCCGCTGTCTGATAGTACAAAATGCGAATGTCATTGTGATTCGTCGGCTGACGGAGAAGCAATCACATAACCAAAATCGAACTTCTACCAATGGCTGCCAGTGTCTTTGGATAGAAGAGCAAGCTTTTCGTAAACATTTCTACTTTTGCAGCCTTTATATAGGTTATGCGAATTTTTAAAAATTTAAACCCACAGGAAAAGCTCACTTTAAGGCTGCATCTTTTTTACTCCGGTATTGAAGGAATAGCTGCAGGTGCCTTACTGCTTACGGAGTTTATTTTTATTAAGTCACTAAAAGGCAGCAATGTACAGCTGGCCTTTTTGTTTCAGTTTAACATGGTGGTGTTTTTGTTTGCTATGGTGGCCAACGAAATTCTGCGTCGTTACACCAACCGTAAAATCCTGTTGCGCAGTATTGCCATCATTTCGAAATTGCCACTGGTAGGCCTGGCCTTTTTCCCCGATGTAAGTCACCAGAAAGGACTTCCACCCATTTATCACACCTTTTTCCTGGCCATATTTCTGTTGTATTTTATGTCGCGGATTGTAGCTATCCCCTCCGTAAATCAGTATTTAAAAGGGAATTACCGGCACGAGAATTTCGGGCGACTGTTTAGCTATTCCGTTACCTTACAAAAAGTAGCCATGCTGCTTTCTACTTTCGTTGCCGGACTATTGCTCGACTGGAATCCCAATTCCTATAAAGTATTTTACCCCATTGTTGGCATCCTGGCTATTGTCTCTATTTTCCAGCTCACTAAAATAAAGTTTGTTCAGAAAGAAGAGGTCATCGACACGCCCATGTGGAAATCGTTACACCAGTCGTTTATACGGATCTTTCAGATTCTGAAACACAACCGGGCATTCCGGCACCTTGAAATGGGTTTTATGTTGTACGGTTTTGCCTGGATGAGTACGCATGCTGTAATTACCATTTTTTACGAACGCGCCCTGCATTTAAACTATTCGAGCGTTGCCTTTTATAACAATGCTTACAACATTATTGCCATTGCCTTTTTGCCCTCTTTTGGTAAGATTATTGGCAAACGCGATCCCCGGCGTTTTGGTCTCATCACTTATGGATCGCTGGTGCTGTTTATCCTGTTTACCGCGCTAACCGAGTACTACAACGGATACACCGAAGTGTTTGGCATAAAAATATATTACATGCTGATGGTGGCCGTTTTCTTTAACGGATTGTTTATGGGAAGTATGCCTATTTTGTGGGGCATTGGCAGCAGTTATTTCTGTCAGCCCGACGAAGCTGCCGACTACCAGAGTGTTCACCTGTTTTTAACCGGACTGCGTGCTTTGCTGGCCCCGGTTATTGGTATAAAACTATACGAATGGGCCGGTTACAGCTATACCTACTCTACCGGTATTGTATTGCTGTTTTTCGCTATTATTCTGATGATCTGGTCGGAGAAGCGGGTGCCGAGATAGGAGAGATTGCTTCGTCGTTCCTCCTCGCAAAGACGTCCGGCTAAACGTTAAAATGCCGCGGACGATTGTTTTATTCATCTAATCATGATTCATTCCCGTCCGCGGCACTATATATTCTGTAATACTTGTCATTGCGAGCCTGATGAGTAAAACGAATCGGGAGACGCAATCTGTATACCCCTCGTTACAAACGAGGGGCAGAAGTGCAGAAGTAATTTTATCTATTAACGCCGTGCCCGTGGATCCGGCGCAATTTTAATCTCGTATTCCTTTGGAGGAACAGCATTCTTCAGGTTGGTGATAAAATAATCCCAGCGACGACGCATAATGTAGTAACTGTCGGCGCCGTAACCGTGACGGGCATTGGGCAGAATGATCATATCAAAATCCTTGTTGGCTTTTATCAGCTCATCCACCACCAGATAAGTATTGTACGGAGGTACATTATCATCCATTCCACCGTGAATGATCAGGAACTTGCCTTTTAGGTTTTTGGCATATACCTGGTTGGCCTGATCCTCGTAATTCGATACGCCGTTTTCGTCGAAGGTTTCCAGTCCGTTGTATCGTTCGCCCCAATCGTCCTCGTAATTGCGGTTATCGTGGTTACCCGATTCTGAAATTCCCACTTTAAAGAAATCAGGATATTTAAACATGGCAGAAGCTGTTGCAAAACCACCTCCTGAGTGTCCCCAGATACCAACTTTGTCGAGGTCAAGAAATCCATAGCGTTCTGACAACTGTTCCAAACCTGAGATCTGATCGGGAAGTGTGTTCTCGGCCATATTTCCGTATGATGCATCGTGGAATGATTTTGAGCGGTTTGGATTGCCACTTCCTTCCAGTAACACCACCACAAAACCTAACTCAGCAAGTGCCTGGTTATCTCTTCGTGATGCACTGAAACTCCACGATCCCACGCTTCCTCCCTGTGGTCCGGGATAAATGTATACGATAACAGGATATTTCTTTGTTTTATCCATGTTCGATGGCGTGAATAGCAAGCCATACAAATCCCATTTTTTGTTAGCCGATTTCACCGAAAATACTTCCGGTGCTTTCCATCCCGTTGCTTCCAAACGCGAAACATCGGTTTTTTCTAGCGTTGAGATCAGTTTTCCTTTAGCACTTCTTACTACGGTAACTCCCGGAACATCGGGTTGCGAATAAGTATCGGTAAAATATTTTCCATCGGGAGAAAAGCTTACCGAGTGGTCGCCTTCTTCAGGAGTCAGTAAAGTCAGGTTCTTGCCGCTGAAATCAACCCGGTAGAGGTAGCGAAAATATGGATTTACACCGGCTTCCTTTCCACCGGCAATAAAATAGATTTGCCGCTTTTCCTCATCATAACGAAGCACTTGACGTACCACAAAATCACCTGTTGTGATCGGATTTTTTAATTCGCCGCTGGTAGCATCGTAAAGGTAGAGGTGGCCCCAGTCGGTGCGTTCGGAATACCAGATAATCTCGTTGGTGGCAGAAAAATACCTCCAGTTTATGGTTCCTTGTCCCGATTCATATTGCGTGTCTACTATCTCATCAAAAATGTCCTGCACCTCTCCGGTTTCGCAATCAGCAATTCGCACATACTCCTCTTTATGGTCGCGTGATGTAGAGGCAAACACCAGCTTTTTACTGTCGTCGCTCCAGCTTACATCGTCGAAACCACCTTCGCACGAAATGTCGTCGCACTGCGAACCACGGCGTGCATCGCTTGCCATTTTCAGGCGTACCAGTCCGTCGTCTTTTGTGATATCGATAATCACCCGATAGATACGAATGATATCCTCATCGCCGGGAATCGGGTATTTCCATGCCGATAATTCGGGTGCGCCCACTTTTGTCTTCACCAGGTACATGTCGCTTACATGACGCTGATCCTGCTGAAATGTGGCTATTTTCTTCGAATCGGGTGACCAGCTGAGAATGGGACGCTCGCTCTTTTTCCATCCGGCATTATCGGTTGCATAACCAAAATTTTCCACCCCGTCGGTTGTGAGGGCTTTTTCCTCGCCTGTCTCCACTTCGCGAATCCACAGGTTCCAGTCGCGGATAAACGCCTTGTATTTTCCGTCGGGAGAAGTAACCTCTTTGCTGTAAAACCGCATTCTTCCTGACGGTGCATTTCCTTCCTCGCCAAGCAACTCTTTTCGCGAAGACGCAGTTTTCATTTCCTTACTTTCCGGATCGAAAAGCTTGTATTCCGCTTTGTCTTCCGACATACACGAGTACCATAAACGGCCATCGGGTAACCACTGCGGACGGATGTTATTATCTACAAAACGCGTAAGGTTTGTTCCCATCGTAGCAGCGGCACGATCGTAATCGGCGGCCGTATAAACTTCCTGGGCGGCCGACCAGCCAGACACAAACAGCAAGAGGGTAAGGATTGGAAAAATTCTTTTAATCATAAATTTTTAATTTTTAACGAGATACCCGGCATGATCAATAAGTCAGCAAAATCTATTTTTTGACCAACGGAAAATAGATCGCTCTGAGTTATTTCAAACAAATTGACCGGCCACCTTGCATTTTAATTACATATTGAAACCAAATCTATAATAAAAACAACATTTAGTAGCCTGTTGCGGGGAAAAAGCTTTGCGGATTTCTAAAATTAAAGGAAAAGGTGGACAAAAATCATATTGTTGAAGAGATTACTTCGGTCGCTCCACTCCCTCGTAATGACATAGCCTTTTAGATATAAACTGCCGCGGACGACTGACTTCTTCATCCCGGCATGATTCACTCCCGTCCGCGGCGGAATATATTTATAAGAGTTTGTCATTGCGATCCCGATGAGTAAAACAAATCGGGAGAAGCAATCTGTTACATCACCGAAAAGAAATTCGTGCCACAGAAGGAAAAGATTACTTCGGGAGCTCCACTCCCTCGTAATGACATAGCCTTTTAGATATAAACTGCCGCGGACGATATACTTACTCATACCGGCATGACTCACTCCCCGTCCGCGGCGGAATATATTTATAAGAGTTTGTCATTGCGATCCCGATGAGTAAGACGAATCGGGAGAAGCAATCTATCCTTCAGTTGAGGTTTTCAACAAAATAAACACTTCCTGATTCTTTATTATTTCGTGAACATTTTGTGATACTTAAGGTCGTTCTTTGCAGAAGAAATGATTAAAACAACAACCATGAAAAAGATGAAAACTTATGCAATTCTACTGTTTGCCCTTGGTTTGTTCACCATGGCATGCAACGACGACAATACCATGTCGGGAGATGTTTATACGAATGTAATGGCCAGCCAGGTAAAAACGGAGCTGGTCGACGACGTATCTCTTAGCCCTTACGAAGCCATATTCGATGTATCACCGGTGTACAGCGCAGGGCATTTGCCATTTGCTACCAACTCGAATGGTGTTGATGGTTTGGAAACAATGCTGGGCACACTGGATAAAACCAAAAGTTATTTAGTGTATTGCCACAGCGACGCTCCCTCCATTGCAGGTGCCGAACTGCTGATTGAAAACGGTTTTACAAAAGTGTATCGTTTGCAGGGCAATTACGCGGCATGGGACGCTATTTCGTTTGTGGATATTATGGCAAGCGAGGCAAAATCAAAAATCGATGCCGCTGGTTTTGAAGCCATTTTCGATGTGTCGCCACACTACGACGAACAGCATATTCCGGGGGCAACCAATGCCAACGCCGGTGCCGGAGGAACCGATTTAGCCACACTTATAGCCAGCATGGACAAAACAAAAACCTACCTCGTGTATTGTCATGCCGACGCACCTTCTATGGCCGGAGCACAACTGATGGAAGATGCCGGTTTTGAAAACGTATTCCGGCTGGAAGGTAATTTTGGTGCCTGGACCGATGCCGATTACGATGTGGAAACATCTGCTACCTATATGGACATAATGGCCAGCCAGGTGAAAATGGAGCTGGTCGACGACGTAGCTATTAGCCCTTACGAAGCCATATTCGATGTTTCGCCGGTGTACAGCGCTGGGCATTTGCCATTTGCCACCAACTCGAATGGTGTTGATGGTTTGGAAACAATGCTGGGCACACTGGATAAAACCAAAAGTTATTTAGTGTATTGCCACAGCGATGCTCCCTCCATTGCAGGTGCCGAATTGCTAATCGAAAACGGTTTTACAAAAGTATATCGTTTACAGGGCAATTACGCAGCATGGGACGATGTCTCGTTTGTGGATATTACAGCAAGCGAGGCAAAATCAAAAATTGATGCTGCTGATTTTGAGGCCATTTTCGATGTGTCGCCACACTACGACGAACAGCATATACCGGGAGCAACCAATGCCAACGCCGGTGCCGGAGGAACCGATCTAGCCACACTGATAGCGAGCATGGACAAAACAAAAACCTACCTGGTGTATTGCCATGCCGACGGCCCTTCTATGGCAGGAGCACAACTGATGGAAGATGCCGGGTTTAAAAACGTATTCCGACTGGAAGGCAATTTTGGCGCCTGGACAGACGCCGGTTATACAACCGAATAACTACAACATATTTTTTCGCCAGATCCCTCTGCCCTTCGTTTGTAGCGAGGGGGAGAGGGATTTTTATACATTAGACGCGAGGGATTCGCGCGGTAGCAGGACAGTTTTTCCGCAGTTGCGCGGAGATTAGACACCACCTCATCCGTCAGTCGACAGATACACCTCTCTCCTTATGGACTCACATCACCACCCCACCGCTGTGAACGCGGTACCCCCCTCCTGCCAGGAGGGGAAACTTCGTGCTACCAATTAACTACCATATTCCAATTTAACTACCGGCCCAGTTTCTCCTCCTTCTAGGAGGAGTCCCCGAGGAACGAGGGGGAGGTGGTGAAGCAACCTGACAGACCAGACCACGCGAAAGGATTCGCGCGGCAGCAGATAGCTCTGCCAACTTTAATTCCCTACATTTGAACCATCAACAGCGCAATATCAGCTATGGAAGAAGAGAAAAAACAACCGGCGGAAACAGAAAATATACCTGAAAAGAAAACGGACGGCGACTGGATTGACCGGGCAGAAGCCAAAATTGACGAAGCTGCCGAAAAGATCCACCAGAGTGAAACCTACCGCAAGGCCGACGAAAAACTGGAAGACGTCACCAAAAAGCTGTTTCGGAAGGCAGGGCGTTTGTGGGGGAAGTTAAAATAACTGTATGACCCTCCTCCCCCTCGTTTGCAACGAGGGGTAGAGAAAGCACCACCCCGTCAGCGAATTCATGTCTTCTATTCCATGGCTAACGTTTTATCGCTGCCACCCCTCCTTGGAGGAGGGGAAACGTTCGTGCTGTTGCTTGATTACTAATTCTAAAAATGAATTGGAATATTATCATTTCTCCTCCTTCGAGGAGGAGTGGGCTTTTGCGACGCAGGAGTAAAAGGTCGAGGTGGTGATCATTTTATAATACTTTCACCTACCACCCCATCCGTCAATCGACGGATACCTCCCCTCCTCCAAGGAGGGGAAACGTTCGTGGAACTGATTAAATTCTTTATTTCAAAACTTAAATTGGAATACATCATTTCTCCACCTAACCCCTCGTTGCAAACGAGGGGCTGGGAAGTAAGGCCGGGGCTGTATGTTCTACGTAAAGACAGCCCCGGCCTTTATTTCTACTGAATCCCTCGAGGTAGGTGTCCGGCCTATATTATTTGCCTTATTAATGCAAAGTAAGTATTAATCTACTGCTTCTTTCATGTGTAGCTCCATACCTAATTGCTGCATCATACCCAGCTCATCAAACAGCTCGTTTTCTTCAACAATCTTATGGTGCTCCAGTCGGCAAACCGTATAAGCCTGCATTTTAACTTCTTTTCCGGTCGCCGGAATTCCATCCAGATCGCCGGTGTGCACACAGGTAAATAAAACACGGGTAAAAATCTTATCATCACTAACAAGTGTATCCAGAATTTCCACATGCGACTGCCCAAAAGCCGCGGCATACATCTTATACAGATTTTTATACTCCTCAATACCGGTACAGGTCATAGTTGGTGAGCTATACACAACATTGGGTGAAAGACAGTCATCAAGCACGGCGATATTACGCTTGTTCCACAATTCATCATACACGTGCTCAATAAACTTTTTGTTTCTACGCTCTTGTTCTTGTAAATGTTTAAATTTTGCAGCTTCTAACATGGCAATATAATTTTTGGTTACGCGGGATTATACGTCTTCTTTAGCTAAAAGTTGTTGTGGGAAAAGAGATAAAAAAACTGAAGATTGCTTCTCCGTCAGCTGACAGAAGGTGAAGCAATTTGTAATTTAACCACCCCACCGCTGTAAACGCGGTTCCCCCCTCCTGGCAGGAGGGGAAACGTTCATGCTGTTGGCTTGATTACTAATTCTAAAAATGAATTGGAATACAATCATTTCTCCTCCTTCGAGGAGGAGTGGGCTTTTGCGACGCAGGAGTAAAAGGTCGAGGTGGTGTAATTAACCAGACCACCCCGTCAGCGAATGCATTTCTATTACTTCATCCTAAATATTACATCGCTGACACCCCTCCTGAACCCCCTTTGTCAGCCATCGCCAATGCCCTACCCTGACATTTCCCCCAAGTGGGGGAAACAAAGCGGAATATCTGATTTTATGGAGGGGAAACTTCGTGCTATATCAACCATTCCCTACTCAACCACTGGCTCCATTTCTCCTCCTGGGCAGGAGGAGTACTCCCGATTTCATCGGGAGGGAGGTGGTGGCGTCCTGCTACATAACATATTGATAACCAAATGTATTTTCCATAATTTTATAAGCGTTAAACCACAAACGGTTAATCCAGAACCCTCTGAATCTACCGTATTTTTTTTAACACCGATCTGCTCACATGCTACTGAGGTAGCATGTACTCGCCTACTTAAACCCTTGGCGTGCATACAAAAAAGGCCACCTGCGCCGGCAAGCAAACAGGTGACCCTGAATTAATAACCATTCCATAATTATTAAATCACTCAAATATGTCAAATTTAACTGAGAGTAAGAAACGCGATTTTGTTTCGCAGTTAATCGTGATCCTGCAACAGAATTCAAGCCTTCTTACCGACAAGGGTTTCGACCCTACCGCAAAGATCACACAGTTACAAACTGAATTGGCAACTGCCGACGATGCCGAAGGCAAACAGATTGAAGCGGCGGCTGCAGCCAAAGATGCTACTAAACTGGCCAACGACACCCTCGATGTTGCGTACACCGATGGTTCGGCTACAGTTGATCTGATAACGGGTTTACTGGGTAAAAAAGATAACCTGGTACTGGAGATCAAAAAACTCCGTAATACCGGACATTCTTCTAAAAAAACTCCGGTAACGGAATAACTACCGACGTGATAAAACCGGAGGAGCTTGCCGGCTCCGGTTTTTCATTTTATGCTGGTTCCGATTTGCAATCGGGACCTTTTTTATACAAAACTTCTCTTCTCCCGAATTGAAGACAGATTTCCGACTTACAAAATCACTTAAAATTTATTTCTGAACTCCGGTAATCATGCTTTTACCCTTGGTAATAAGGCCGCTCCCCTTGGGTATCATAGTTATTACCTAAGGTATTACGCCTATCCCATAGGGAATACCTATTATCCTTTAGGTAATTATCGTTCTACCCAAGGTAATAATGGTTTTACCCTCGAGGATCATAGATATTACCTAAGGTATTGCTCCTATCCTTTAGAGGATATCTATGATCCTTTAGGTAATTGTCCTTCTACCCTTGGGTAAAAGGCCTGTACCCAAAATGTGAAAATCGCTGAAAGGCTTGTGGAGAAAGGGATTTTGGAGAATTATATTAAATCTTTTAAAGTTTCTGCTTTACGAAGTTTGGATAGAGAACCATAACGAATTACTGGATTCCCATGAGAAAATTTCACCTCATTTTTAAGATATCGTTTTTGGGAAAGCTTTAACACATAGTACAAATCCAATGATTCTTTTCTTGGGATATACTCTCCAAACTCGATGAATTTGCGTGGGACTATAGATATTTCATCAACCTCAAAGTAAGATGAAACATTATGAATGTAAGGAGCAAAATATTTTATTTTATTCAATCTATCCAGATTTGCCGATCCTACGGGCATGTGATAAATAGCTGTGTTCTCTTTTACGAACATATCTTTTTGTTTCTCACTTGCCGTAAATCCAACTAATACTGTTCCATCCGGCTCTTCGTATCTTAATCCTTTCTGAGGTATGGTTTCACCAAGAATATTAGCAGAGTCGGCATTTAATATTGACTTCAAATGCTCTTTCAATAAATCCTTATTATCGTAATCTTTACTTGAAGGCAGCAATGGAAATGCTCCAATATTTACTTCATTTATCGATTTAACAAAATACTCACTTTCAAAATCCTCTTTTTTCCCTCTTCCCGGAAACAGAACATACCCACCAATTACTTCCTTCGATTTTACCGACTTCTTTAAATCGCGATAATAAATTGCATCGCGATAGCGATGCATTTGATTGATACTATCATCCGTTGGAAAGTCCACCTTATTTTCTTCTATATCGTTCACCCTGTACTTTGCATCATATAAATAAGTACACTCAAAAGCATCCTGAATATCATCTTTTCGCACTTTTAATACAATATCTGGCTGTTGAGGGATGGTATAAGATCCTGCCTGCTTAGTCGAACTAGAATAGCTTACTTCATGAAATAACTCGATTTCCTCGTTTGTGTGGGTATTTATAAAAGTTATTCTCGATTTTTTCCCTTCTCTTAATTGAAAAACGAAATTTTGAAAATGGACTTCTGACAGTTCAGCAGTTAATAATTCAACTCCTTCAATGGAACTAATAAGCTTTTTCATTTGAAGGAAACACCAAATTTCATATAACTCCGAGATATCCTTTAAACCAATCTTATTAACTCCTTCAAGAATATCTATGCCTTTTTTGAAAAGAATCCAGCTTTTATACACCTGTGCGTAACCAGTGCGTTTTTGAAGAACATGAGACTCCTGCTTCATTCCTTCAAACTTTCCTATATTTCTAAAAAAAGAGTTGTGTTTTAGTTTTTTTAATTCTGATTCATAGGTTTCAAGATTTTTTAAATATTCTTTATCCATCTGTTTTTCGAATTGGTCCTGAATCTTTGTCAAAATGCTTCTGTATGTCCGGTAAATTTGAGTTATGGTGTATTTTACAAAACGGTTTTCAAGTGTATCAAGAGTTAGCTTTTGCTCGTTGTAGCCAAAATATTTTCTTTGATTTTGACGGTTTTCGGCCACTTCCTCTTCAAGTTGTGGCGACCATCTTTTTATTTTTTCCGCTTTTGTAAACCTTGTTTCGGTAACTAAATTATTATGCGGCTTGTTTAATACATATTTTAAAGCTTTAAGATATTCCTTAATTATTCGCTCAAAAATTGATATCCAAATGAGCTGATTATTAACATGCCCCTGCTGCTGAAATGTGGAGTATGTTTTCTTTAAAAAGTCGAATACAAGATTGTTGTATTCATTGTTTATATCGCGTAAAAGAATATTGTAATCACTTTTGAAGTCGAGTTTTCGTGAAACAACATCAAACGTAAAGGTGTCTTTAAAAAGTTTGCCTTTATGTTTGAATGATATTACAAAGTCAAAAGTTCCGGGATTATTTCCGAACTGAATAGTTCCTGATAAAAGTTTTACTTTATCGCGATAGTGAAAAGCCTGAGTAATTTCTTTTCTTTTATGAAGAATTGTTGGTTTTGATTCTGGTTCTTCCTTAAAATAAACATCAAACAAATAATTAGCATTTTCGAAGAATACAGGAGATGTTTCTTCTTCCAATGCTTGCCCAACCATTGCTTCGTTTGCCAAATTTAATATCCGCAACTCGTTGTTGGCTGAATCTGAATCTAGGCTATAGCGTGTATACTCAAAAGCATTTTCGCTACAGCGACTATAAAACATTTCCCAAGACTTTTTTAGATTCCCTGAGAAAACTGTCAGTTCATAAAACTCAGTATGTAATGCAAGTACCTGCATTATGGCCAGTACGATGTATATTGATATTTCTCCAATCGAACTTTCATCTCATGAAGCTTTTTCGAAGAATTCTCAAAATTCTTGTCTTGAAGAAGCAATTCGAGTTTCTCAATCGGTTCTTGGGTTTTTTCTTCATCACCTTCTATTCTTGGAAGAATTTTCATGTTAAACAGGGTATCTAAAGCCGAATCTTTCCATTCTGCCGAATCTTCTTTCGAAATCATTCTATTATTTGCAAAATAAATCAAGAATTCATCTCGAACCCGGTAGGCAATTTGAAATGGGCTACCACTTAAGGCGTCGTTCACTCTTTTCAGAAAATCAATAACATCATCAACAAGCTGTTCTTCCCCCTTATCTTTTAAATATAAAGCAGCCTGTGAACCTGAAGTATATTTCCCCAGTACAAGATCTGGAGAAATTGCTTCCGAAGGATAAGACAACTCTGAATCGTTATATAGGTTTCCCTCCAGATTTATATCATTCATCTCAATGGTCATGGCGCGGTCCAGTACTTTTCGACTAAACGAATGTGTAGTCTCATCCATATTAACCGTACCGACAACAATCAAATTTGGCGGTAGCGCCAATCCATGTTCAAAGAAACGTTCTTTTAGGGCTCCATCCGTAATTTCAAGATCATCCCATATTCCCTCTTCATCGTAGTCTTTAAAAATTTTAGCATCTACCAATGCATCAGTAACAATCTCTCCATCTTTCACGCTTCTGGTTTCAACCACACTCAAGTATTCCGCAAAGTATTGTTCAACTGGTGCCAGATTCATTTCATCAAGACAAACAAAAAACGGAACATCTTTATATTTCCATGCCTTTGCCAAAAACTTTACAAATGGAGTTGAAATGTACTTTTTACTTAACTGCGACACATAACCCAAAAGTTCAGTACTATCGTGCCAATTAGGTTTTACTTTTATTAATTCGTAATTGCCGGGTTTATTTTCTAGATTTTGAAGATCATCTTTTTCGGGGCAAAACTGATAAGCCAATTGTCGAACCAATCTCGTCTTTCCAGTACCCGAAAGCCCCGCAAGAATTAAGAATGGTTTAGTTTTAATCGGTAGAATATAATTTAAATCCATTTGATTTGGGTTTTGGATTGGATACGATTTGATAATTTTGACTGTCTCAATAATTTTATCCACTTCCGGGATATTGAAAGTCCCACCATAAATATCCTGAATTAATTTTGCTGCCTCAATAGTAAATTCGAATAAGTATCCTTGATTTACTCCTCCATTTCTATTAAAAGGCTTTTTCTCAATGCTGGAAAGAGCATTGTCAAAAGCATTTTTTCTTATCGCGAGTTCACTAATGTCAATCACACGCTCTAATTCGTATAGAGCAATATCAATTCTATATCCTTCCCTTCCCCATTGTGATTGTTCGTATATGTTTTCGGATTCATAACTATCATTTTTTGCGATCGAAATCCCTTTAATTCCTTTAGAATAGTTAAAAATTATATCCCCTTTCTTTACATACTTCATATTCTCCCAATGGAACCTTCGCTTTCCATCTTTATCCAATTTAGGTGCCCATAAGAACTTTTTACCTTGGTCTTTGGTGAAAGTACTACCTTGACAGACAAACCATAAGCTCGGTAGTCCAATTTTCTTAGGTTTTATTTCAAATCCATTTTCCTCTAATAGTTTAAAACATTCAGTTCCTTCCCCTCCCTTAAAGCTTTTACGGTCTAATTCTACTCCATTAGCAAATATGTTTGCATAAGAAACAACTAATTTGGGAGGTAATAATTCTCCATTAAACAGAACATCATATGTACTCGAATGAGCATTGTTTGGAATTCCTTCTTTAAGAATTTTTTCAGCCGCATCTGTTAAATGCTGTTTTGTAATGTTTACTGGAATTGTCATTTCTTTAGATTTATTAGTCAATGTTTGATTTTATATTTTCAACCACCAGAGCACAATCTTTTCGGATTTCCTGTCCAGTATAACGCAAAACGATAAATCCTAGCTTTTGAAGTTCCCTATCAATGTTTCTATCTCGCAACGCTTGTCGTTCTGTTCTTTCATGATATGTGTGTCCATCAGCATAAATGCATAGTTTAGATTTTCCCGAATGCACATAAAAATCTGGAATTGTTAAAATAGTATCGAAATCTATCTCTTTTGGGAACTCATAAAAACTGCCATCTTTATTGATTCTCCTTTGCATTACCATTTCGATATTCTGCTTCCGAAGTTCTAATAATAAAGATCTTTCCAATGGACTTTCGGATTTAACAACACAATTATGACACTCCTTCCATTTAAATTGACATTCATTGCACAAATTCCAATTAGATCTTTGGTCCCAAAATTTTTTAATTTTTTGTGCATCTTCTCCCGAACATTCAAAACTTTCAGTGATTCTAGTTAAACCCGTTGCTGAGTTTATTTGGTCAACTAGTTCATTAAGGGCATTTTCATTAACTAATTTTGAAATTTCCCAGTTATCTAGTTTTAATGAAATTTTATATTCTCCTTTTTTTACATGTTCTACATGAATTGGGGTTCTATTAATAATCATAGTTTAGAAATTGAATGTAAGTTGATTTTTTTTTAAATGTATTAAGGATATTGTTTAATAGCAAAGATATATTTCAAAAAATGTATTACCCCTAAAACCTTCCACCCCAGCTTCCTTAGCTACGAAATTGTCACCGGCTTGAAATACACCCCATCACCAACCTACTCCACACCAGCCAGCGAGCGTGGAATGGTCAGCAGTTCGGTTTGGCGTCCATCGATATAACGTACGGTATCGCCATCGAAAAAGGCATCTTCTTCGAGCATAATGCGTATCTCCTTGTTCCACTCGCTGATGTTTACCGCAGCGTTTAGCTCAATGGCATAGGCGGTATTGGCATAAAGCGGGTAGTCGCCGGCCCCGGGAACGCCGTCCTGCTGGTCCCACAACCCAATGGTTGGCCCGGCAGCATGCCCGTGAAAGCCGAGAGGATGGGTATAAATACTTGCTTTTAAACCCTCGGCCTTACATTGTGCGAGCGCGGCTTTTAGTATGTCGTTACCCGATAAACCGGCTTTAAAGCTGGAGGTAAAAATATCCTGCACGCGGTTGGCGGTTTTAAAGGCGGCCTTCAGATAAGGGGGTGCCGTAGTTTCGCCCGGCTGAAGCACATAGGCATGTTGCTGCGTGTCGGTATTCAGGCGCAGGTAGGTAATGCCAAAATCGACATGTAAGAGGTCGCCCGGCTGAATGACCTGCTCGTCGGGATTTTCGGAGAAGGCCTGCAAATGATCGAACTTTTTGGTGTCGGCACGTTGAATTTCCACCGAGGGATGAAACCAGGTGGTAAACCCCAGTTCGCGAATGCGATTGCGGTACCACCACACCACATCGTTGGTAGTGGTTACGCCCGGCTGAATTACTTTTTCGGAAAATCCTTCGGCAATGATCTGGTGCGCCATACGTACAATATTCGCATAAACGATCATTTCGGAGGGGGTGCGGGTTTCGAGCCATCCAATGGCCACGTTTTCGGCACTTACCACCCGCGAGCGGTAGTTGTCGGGCAGCACCTCCATAAGCTTGTCGTACAGTGTGGATGACAGTCCGTCGGCCAGCGCAAAAGTCTCCGATTTGTTGATACCTATTTTCGCAGGATCTTTGGCGGCTATGATCTCCGCCAGTGCTTTCCACTGATCGGGCTGCTCCTCTTTGTTCCATATGGTTTTAAAAGTATTTCCGGTGTCGTAGCGAGACACACCAAAGGTTTCCAGTGGCTTTCCGTCGCCCGGATCGTAAGCGATTAACATGGTGGTTCGTCGGGCCGATTGCCAGGTGGCGGGCAACAGTGTTTTTATCACCGGATCTTCGTTGTATTCGCGGGCCATCACCAGCCACATATCCACACCGGCCCGGCGCATTACTTCGGGCAATACCGTTTCTACCCGCTCTTCGAGCCAAACATCTACCACTTCGGCACGTTGTTGCATGTCGAGCGTTTTTGGGAAATACGGATTTTGTGCCAATGCCGGAAAACAAAAAAGAATAAACAATACTAGCGTAAGAGTGGATTTTTGGTTTGTCATACGAACGGATTTATAAATATTATGATTAAACAGCGCTTAAATGTAGTAATTTTTAGGTTAGACCACGCGAAAGGATTCGCGCGGTAGCGGAGAAGGAGAAGTTGCCTTCACCACCCCATCCGTCAGCTGACGGACACCTCCCCTGCTGAGAGGAGGGGAAATTTTCGTGCTAGTGGCTTATTTGGCATCCAGAAATTGAATTGGAATGCAATCATTTCTCCTCCTTCGAGGAGGAGTGGGCTTTTGCGACGAAGGAGTAAAAGGTCGAGGTGGTGATTAGCAGACTGGTATATTAACCACCCCTCCGCTGTAAACGCGGTTCCCCCCTCCTGAACCCCCTTTGTCGGCCAACGCGCGAACCTTACCCTGACATTTCCCCCAAATGGGGGAAACAAAGCGGAATATCTGATTTTATGGAGGGGAAACATTCGTGCTATTGGCTTTGTTTTATACTCAAGTCATGCATTGAAAAAAGAATATTTCTCCTCCTTCGAGGAGGAGTGGGCTTTTGCGACGAAGGAGTAAAAGGTCGAGGTGGTGATGAATAGGCTGTGGTGTTTTCACCACCCCGTCAGCGAATTCGTTTCCGGTATTCCATAATAAATATTGTATCGCTGCCACCCCTCCTGAGAGGAGGGGAAATTTTTGTGCTAGTGGCTTATTTGGTATTCCAGAAACTGAATTGAAACAGGATTAGTTTCTCCTCCTGCTAGGAGGAGTACTCCCGATGGAATGCAATGGAATTGGGAGGGAGGTGGTGATTTCATTACACGTTCCTTCTTTTCTCCCCAAATTCAATAATATCCTGCATAATAACCTCTGGATACTCATACACCCATCGATTTTCATAACGTAGTACCGTTATTCCCAATTTATTTAACTCCTCATCGCGTTCAGTATCCCGGGCAATACTATTTAAATCTGCGTGGACCTCTCCGTCTAATTCAATGGCCAACATCAACTCAAAGCAGAAGAAGTCGACAATATATTTTTCTATGGAGTGTTGCCGTCTGAATTTATAACCACCAACCTGACTTTTCTGAAGTATTTTCCACAAAGTGGCTTCGGCAGCTGTACCGTGATTGCGCAAATGTTTTCGGATCGGTTTGAAGAACCTGCGATTGTGGAGTTTCATTTTTTGTTTAAAGTTAGTGAATTGAGGTAATAATATTACCACCCCACCGCTGTTAACGCGGTACCCCCCTCCTGATAGGAGGGGAAATTTTCGTGCTCCTTAGCCGTTCATATCTTTAAGGTTTACGGGCTTCGATAGCTGCCGAAACAATATAATCGTGAATGGTTGTGCCCGGTGCCCATTCGCGGATGAACTCGCGGCTTTCGTCTTTTGGGCTGATCTTTATCTCGGTAAATCCGGCCCGGGTAAGCATTGCCTCCAGTTCGTCGGTGGTAGAGGCTCCCGAGATACAACTCGAATACAGGGCCATATCTTCCAGCACCTTTTCGGGTAAAACGGTGGTGGCAATAACATCGGAAACGGCAATTCGCCCACCCGGTTTTAACACGCGGAACACCTCATCAAAAACCTTTTGTTTTTCGGGCGAGAGGTTGATCACACAATTTGAGATGGCCACATCCACACTGCTGTCGGCCACCGGAAGGTATTCGATCTCACCCAGACGGAACTCCACATTGGTATACCCGCCTTTCCGGGCATTTTCGCGAGCGGTGGAAATCATTTTTGGTGTCATGTCTACACCAATGGCCAGGCCGGTATTTCCCAGCTGGTTGGCTGCCAAAAATACATCAAAGCCGGCACCGCTTCCCAGGTCTAACACCGTTTCGCCCTTTTTTATGGCAGCAATGGCCTGTGGATTTCCGCAACCCAGCCCCAGGTTGGCACCTTCGGGAATAGCTTGTAACTCGTTTTCGGAATACCCCAATTGTGCCGATATGTGATAAAACGAACCGGTCGCTGCGTGGGCACAACAGCTGTTACCGTCGTCGGTGGCACATCCGCAATTGTTGTCATTATTTTCGACTACCCGGCTGTAATTTTCGCGTACAGCCTCTCTGATCTCATCGTGATTCTTTTTCATTCGTTTATAATTGTTTATTTTCTTGGTAACTCATGGAACTCGCATAATCATCATCCTGTGTATTAAAATGACATTTTATTATGCTCGTTTCATCTGTATAAATTTTAATTTCTACCTTGTAGACGGAGAAAGAAAAAAAGGTTGCAAACTAAAGGTCTGATAGGAATGGTTTTTACGTCATCCTGAACTTGATTCAGGATCTTTGAGTTATCCCTAAAGATTAACAGATTTATTGAGCTTTTAGAAAAATCAATCCGTTTTACCCTTAACCCTAAAGGGAACCAGATTGATTTTTTTAGGATTTCACCCTTTAGGGATGGGGTAAAAATCCTAAAAACGTATTGAAAAGAAATTCTGTTAAAACAGCACTAATTATTGCACGACTTGCAATAGTTCGGATTTGATTCGTAATTCATGATATTGCCATATTTATCGGTGTAAAAAATACAGCATTCGGTGAGTTTTTGTTTGAGCAGTAGACGGCCCCTGTGCACCCTGGTTTTTGCCGCCGAATACGAAATTCCCAGGTAAAGGGCCATTTCTTTTTGCGACATTCCCTTTATCTCGGATAAGATGAGTGCCTCGCGGTATTTTTCGGGAAGCCGGTTGATAAAAGGCGCTACCCAGCTTTCTACTTCTTCCATCACGTCGTCGCTCATTTCGTCTTTTTCTTCGGGCAGCGACTCCGCTATGTTTCCCGGTCTTTGTGCTTTCCGGTAATAATCGACAATGGCATTCCGGGTGATCTGAAATAACCAGCTTTTTATTTTGGTACTGTCTTTTAACGACTCGATGTTGGTGAGCATTTTAAGAAAAACATTCTGTAGCAGGTCTTCTGCCGTTGCCTTGTCCGGCACTCGTTTGCTGATAAACCGCAGTAGCTGATCGTAGTATTCATTCCAGACAGCTTCGATGTGGATGTAATCTTTATTTTCCATTGTAGTTCATTCTATACTAAGTAGACGATCTTTTTGAAAAAGGTTGCAAAACCCCGTTTTGTTCATCAGGCAACAGCGAATGTTTGGGCTAATTTACGGTTTTTGGGGGTGGGATGGGGTATGTTCAATTGTTAATTGACAAGGTTTCATTTCTCCTCCTTTTAGGAGGATTGGGCTTTTGCGACGCAGGAGCAAAAGGTCGAGGTGGTGATTATTTATAATATTTTCTCCTACCACCCCATCCGTCAGTCGACGGATACCCCCCTCCTGGGAGCCTGCCTGCCGGTAGGCAGGGAGGGGAAATTTCATGCTACAAGTTTCAAAGCCTCTGACTAAACCGATACCGAAACGACAACTGTACTTTGGTGGCTGAGGTGGTCCAGCTGTCGCTGTGGTTTTCGCAGTTGATCCATTGGAGTTCTATTCCGGCCATTATATTGGTAAGCGGTGTGTAGAGGAGATTGGCACTGGCGTAACGCCCGTTTCGAAAGGCTTCGGGTTGCTGTCCGTCGGAGTTTTGGGTGTGTATGGCTGAGTAGCCCGCAGCCGTGGTCCACTTGTCGTTCCAGCGGTGGTTGAGGTAGCACGAATAACTATAAAGCGGTAAAGCCACACCTTTTATGGGGCGCAGTGTGTTGCTAAAATCGTTTTTTATGCCGATGTCGGTGGGAGCGTCGTTCATCAGGTTTTGTATACCTTTTCCGGCTACGGATTGCAGCAACAGCACATTGTTTTCGTTCAGGTTCAGGTTTGAGCTTAGATTAAATCCCCAGCCCCACACTTTACCGCTGAGGTCGTAGGGTTCGTTGCCCTGATACACCCACTCGATCTTTCGCAACACGGCAGCAATTTCCGCATAGCCCCAGTGTCGGGTCATCCGGAAATTGGCAGCAAAATCGGGGATGTTTAATTTTGGTTTTACATCCGTTAGTTCAATACGGTCGACATATACACCTTCGTCGGCACTGGCACCCGGCTGTTCAAGTGCAAAAGCTAGGTAGTTCTTGCACCGTAAAGGCATAAACCGCAGCTGCACATTCTTGCACAGCGACAGTCCCACCGGCCCCCAGTATTCCAACATTTTCGGAAAACCGTCGACATCGCTAAAAAGACTCCAGTTACGACCTGCCCCAAACATCCCCAGTTCGGCCCAGGCATAAAGCAGGTGGAAATTGGTTTCGCCGGCATTTACGCCCGAGCCAAAAAGATCGAAAGCAAAATGGATCATCAGCTCGCCATATTTGGTGGACGTAAAACTCTGCACCCGAAAAAACGATTGCCGCACGCCAAAAAACATAGTACCATCGGTGCCGTACTCGTTTTTGTAGGCAGGTAGCTGCGTAGGACGCATTACATCGAAATAATCGGGATTGACCTGGTTGAAGTTGTAACCGGCATCGGTCATCACCTGCCCCGATATCAGCAAATGACTTTTATTTTCATCCTGCGCAGTGAGCTGTGCTGTTGAGAGCAGCAACAGGCTACCCAAACAAAGTGTGAGAAAAATAGAGGCACTGTTTTTCATAAGTAAATGTTCAACAATTGCTTCATTAAATTTACGAAGAGCTTAGGGAAAAACAAGGGGATGATGTAGTTTGAAGGGAGTTGGGGATTGGGGATTGCTTATAACAAAAAAAAGAGACATACAATGTACGTCTCTTCTTAATGCATTTGTTGTAAAGAATGCTATGCATCGAAATTAATGTTTCTTTTTATGGTGTGAAAAATCACAATACGAATGGTGTCTTTTACCCAGGTTCTTCCGGATAACGTAATAGATATAGCGATTGCTTTCGCGAGATATTACGATTACACCGTTGGTTAGTGTGGCGTTATCCAGATCATTCGGGTCGATATCCTCCATCAGATCACTAAGGCTAAGCTGGATATAACTGGTAAGATCAACTCCCTCTTCTCCAACAACAACACTGTCTTGTTCAGTTTTAAACACCACTTCTTCGTCAATCATAACTTCAACAGGCAAAGTGGCAGTGCTTCCGTGGAACATCCCCGCCATATAAAAAACAGGAATGCTGTCAGCGTAACCTCTTCCTCCTTTTACCTCTATTTCAATTTCGTCGTAATAACCGGGTTGTAACAGGAAGTTACCAAAAGTAATGTCTGGATTTAATAAATCGGCAAACTGTGGGCCACTCCATTTGTATGAAACTTCAATCGAGTCGCGCATGGTTACCTGGCTTTTTAATTCGGCTTCAAACTTGATCGAAGAAATAACCAAATGAACAGAATCCCATTCCATATAAACAGAGTCGGCAGCAGCAGATTTTAATCCTGAACCGTCGACAGGCAGTGCATAACTTTTATTTAAAGCTTCAATTTGAACATCGAGTGTTGTATCCCCCGGATTATCCAGATTGTTGTCGTTACATGCCCAAAAACCGATCGTAAAGAAGGCCATGACAATAAGAGCAGAGATTTGTTTTTTCATGTTTTCCATTTTAAATTGATTATGTGTTACGACCTATACACAAGCACGGTGCCATTTTTACAATCAATTATAAATCGCAACATGTCAACCACTTAAGAGGTGGTCAGATTTCTACCGATTTATCAATTCGATAATTGATTATCATTTTGATAGTTGAAAGAGGGAAATGAGACCGAGATTACTTCGGTCTCCGTTAGCTGACTGAGAAGGCGAAGCAATCCAAAACTCTACACTGACTATAAGATGAAAGAAAGATTGCTTCAGTCGTTTCACTCCTTCGCAATGACAAAACTTGGATACAAAGAAGGCAGCGGACAATGAACTAATTCATCCCGGCAGGATTGTCTAATGTCCGCGGCCCGCTCATCTCTCAGTACAAGTCTTTGCGATCCCGATGAACAAAACGAATCGGGAGAAGCATTCTGAGGCTTAATTTACTTTTCTTTCAGCTGCACACACACCAGTTTTTCGTTGTCGCGGGCCAGCAATTTTCCATTGGCATAGGCCATTGGCGACCAGGCTTGTGAACCGTTCATCGTAAAGAATGAAGCTTTGCCTACTTCGTTGTATCCTTCAGGTGTTGGATCGATGAGGTGTAGGTCGCCGTTTTTACCGTTTTGATTGATGATCATTCCGTCGATCATTATAATGGCTCCCAGGTCGAAACCCGGTGCCGATTTTTCGGGCCAGCAGCGTTCGCCCTGCCAGTTTAGGCAAGACATTTCAGTCGCACGGCGGTCGTTGTTATTGATATAAATATGCTGGTTTAATACAACCGGAGGATGCATTTTACAACCCACTTCTTCGTTTCGGAAAAGTTCGTTAAAGCTGAATGTTTCGCCATCGATATTTACTTCCAGAAGAATCGTCACCGGATCGTAATTGTCTTTGTAGGCACACGAGGTGAGCAGCAAGTGTGTATCGTCGACCGCTACCGGAGGCGCAATACAAGCAAAAGAATCGAAACCTTTGTAGCTCCAAAGTTCTTTACCGGTTTTTACTTCGAAAGCCACTACCTCATCGGTAGTAAACCCGTCGCCTTTAACACACGAGCTGGTCATGATCACCTGCTCAATTCCGCCATAGTTACCCAAAATCGGCGACACGTGAAAACGATAGCCTGTTAAACGGCGGCTTTCCCAAACCACTTCGCCACTGAGTTTGTTGTAGGCCACAATCCCGGCTTTTTCGCCCTGCGGAGCTACGATTACCAAATCGCCGGTAACGATTGGCGATGCCGAAAATCCCCAGTTGTCGAGTTCGCCACCATAATCGGCCAGCAGGTTATGCGACCAAACGGGTTGCTGCGTTTTTTTATCGATACAATGAAAGTGCCCATGCGGACCAACACTCCACACATAGTTATCGTCGACTACAGGCACTGCCCGCGACCCCGGGTAAGGTAATTCGCCTTCAGCTTTGTAAGAATAGCTCCATTTTTCGGTTCCCGTTTCCAGGTCGATACAACGTAAGACATCACTCTCTCCCTGAATACGATCGAGAACAAACACCTCGTTGTTATAAACTGCAGCTCCACCAAAACCACGTCCAAGTGGGAATTCCCAGGCTTTATCGGGGCCGGTTTCGGGCCACTGACGAAGGATTGTTACAGCGGAGATTGAGGCATTTCTATCGGGGCCAAGGTATTGTGGCCAGTTGTTTCCTTTTTGCTGCGTACAGCTCACTAAAATAAATGTAAATACGGCTAGAAAAAGTCGATTTTGCATGATTAGATTATAAAATGGTTTTTTTCAAAAATAGCAAAAAAGAAGTTGAGGAAATTGGATTGTGAGGTTAATGGGGTGTTAAGGAGTTCTTTTGCCCGGCTATCTATTTTTAAATATAGAAATCCGGTACGGATTCGATTTTAATAGAACAAATTATGCATTGGAACATTAAACCCAGTATGGGTTTGATTCATCAATCCAACCCCAACGGGGTTGAGAAAACCATTTGCACATATCTGCTATTAAAAACCAACCCGTACCGGGTTTTATACAATGAATTTAGAGCCCTAAACCACCCGCTTAACACCAGGCACCATCCGAATCAGCCAGGCCAGCGTAAAACAAGCTAACAAAGCAACCGGCGCCAGTACAATAAATTTTAGCAGCTGGTTAATGTCCTGCCAACCAAGAAAAATGGCACTTAAACCAACAATTACAGGTGGATGAATAATGTAAACGCCATATGCGCTGCCGGATAATTGTTGGGCTAAAATGCCTTGTCGGTTAAAATATCGTTTTGCCAAACCAAACAGGCCGACGATCATTGCCACACAAACCAGCTGTTCCCAAATGGCCCAGACAAAACTTTGCCAGGATCCACCACCCACAAAAGCCTCAATGCCTTTTTCTTCTCCACCAAAATATAGCACTACTGGTAACGCTATCCAGATCATCAGCTGTGCAAAAATAAACCAACGCTTTGCACTTTTAAAGGTAATGGCTTCGAGCCAGTTATTGTTGTAGGCAATAACTCCAAATACAAGCATTACAATGTACTGCACAAAAAACGGAAACTGTAATCCCGTATGCGGCAGGCTCCATCCCACCGGAAGCCATATTCGGATAACATACTGGCTTAATCCAACAAGGATAGCTCCCAGTACCAGCTTTACGGTTCCGGGATAGCTCATCTTGATCGTTTTATCGCGCTTAAATAGCATTAGATAAATTGCAGTAAAGATCAACAGTGTTTCTACAAACCACATGGGGCCAAAACCCCGGGCTCGCTGATTGGTAAGGAAGCCTGCAAAAGTTACAGCTTCGTGTTTGATAAAATAGTAGTGGATGAAATTGGTAAGTGGATTCAGGAAGAAATAGAAAACAAGCAAAGGAATTCCCAAACGAACCAGGCGGTCTTTAATAAACTTACCCGTTGTTTTTCGCTTTAATGAAGCGGCCGTAAAATAGGCCGAGATAAAAAAGAACATTCCCATAAAAAAGGCCTGGTTGGTAATGTTAAACATGGCCTGAAGAATGATCTCCGGAAATCCGGCTTCCGACTCGTTATAATACCAGTCGCCCGGTCCTCCATAAGTGATATTGAAGTGTAATAATATTACCAGACTGATAAGAAAAATTCGCAGGTTGTCGATGTAATACAATCGTGATGGTGATGACATGGCAGTAGTTGTTTGTTTAATTTATTTTTGGCTTCAACGGGACTGTTTAATTACAAGTTTCCCGTAATTCTTTGCAAAAATTATAAGTATCATCCGTTTTACGAAAAGATTTCGATAACAACGGGTATTCAAACGGTAAACAACTCAGAATGAACGGTTACAGGAACGACTTATCGCTTTCATAACCAATTTCATCTGTTTTCGTAAAGACAAGAGTAAAACTAAAAAAATTAACCAGATGAAAACAACAGGACTTATTGTTTGCATGTTCCTAGTTATGGGAATTTTTTCACTCCGGGCACAGGAAACACCAGCGATGCCCGAGAACTTTATTGTATTTGAAGAGTTTGTACAACCTGCCAATGCTCCTGCATTTACCAAAGTGCAGCAAGAAGCGATTGATCTATGGAAAGAACTTGAATTCGACTTGACGTTTTTCACCTACTCAACCGATGTTAGTTCGTATTACTGGGTAATACCCATCCAAAATTTTGCGGCCATCGACGAGCTCTATGCAAAAGTTGGCGAGTTAACTACAAAAATGAAAGATAGCGGATTCGACGCCGTCAAAAAATTCCGTGATCTTTCTACTACACGCGAAACAGTTATCCACTGGGATAAAGATCTTTCGTATCATCCAAATGGTTATGTTGGACAAACCAACGAGAACAGGTATTGCGAGTGGACTTTTTTCTATTTAAAAGCAGGTCATGAAAAAGAGATGGCAGACGCTATTAAACAATACATCGACTTTTTCGATAGCATTGACGAGAACTGGGAATGGGACGTTTATACAGTTTCCATGGGCTACGATTCACCATGCTGGATTTTAATGGACCGGTCGGAAAATTCGCTGTCACTGCGAAAATTAGAAGCATCACTTCAGGAAAAATATGGAGAGACATTTGGCAAATTATGGAAAGACATGCAACCACATCTGAGAAAAATGGATGTAGTTACGGGTTGGTTCCTTCCTGACTGGTCGATGAATTATGAACGCTAGAAAGACTACTTAATTGAACAAGAAACCGGGATTGTGTGCTTGCATCTGGTCCCGGTTTTTTTTGATGTTCTGATTTATATTAGCGGAAAGATCTCCTCAAAAGCCTTTGTTCGGTAATCGAATATCTCCTCCAGCTTTTTGCGAATAAGCAGTGTATTGGCCAGCTGCCCAAGAACACCCAGCGGCGGACTGTAGCTAACAATGTCTTTCATTAACACGCCGCCATCTACCGCCTCAATGTGGTGCTCGTGATGCCAGAGTTTATAAGGGCCAACGCGTTGCTCGTCAACAAAATATTTTTGAGGCACCACATGCGTAATTTCGGTTACCCAGGTTGTAGGAATTCCCAACAGTGGTCGCACCGTATAGGCGATAATCATTCCTTCGTAAGCCGCTTTGGGCAAATCGGGTGTGCGGATATCAAAACCCATATAATCAGGAGTAATACGCTTGAGATTTTGTGGTGTTGAAATAAAATCCCACACCTCGCCGATGGTGCTATTTATAAATTGTTCGCGTCTGAATTGATAGAATGCCATGACTAATTATTTTCCTTTTGTTTCACTTTAATCAGAGCAGAAGTATCATAACCGCGGTCTGCAATTCGTTTAAGCAAATCGTTGTAAATTGCTGGTTCCATTTGTGTAGAGCGACTTAATATCCATAAGTATTTATCTGAACTGCTGCCAATCACTGCCCACTGGTAATCTTCGTCCAGTTCAAGCACATAATAATCGCCATAGAATATCCAGAAAAAAGAGACCTTTAGTTTGGCCGGTTCATTTTCCGGATCGGGAATTTTTGCTTTCCCGATCGCTTCGGAATATTCCCCATCAAGCGTATTCTGGTAACCGCTGTTTACAACTTTTATTTTACCGTCGGGACGTATGGAATAGTTGGCGGTAACACCTACCAGTCCCTGCTCAAAGCGATGATCGTATCGGGCAATTTCGTACCAGGTACCCAGGTATTTTTCGAGGTCCAGTTCCTTGACTACACTTTTATCGATCAAGGATTGTTGCCCTGAGCAGCCGGTTAACAAGCCGTTTATTAGAAAACCTAATAGAAGTAGTGAAACCAACCAACTTGATTGGGATATTCTAGTTTTACTTATCTTGATTTGTTTAATCATATAAGTAAAACACTGAACAAAGTGTTTGGTTCGATTGAAAGATTCAGATTGAAAAAGTACAGGAAAACGGCTTACAAATATTCGGGCTAACCAAAATAAATTAGAAAGAAAAAAGTTTATATTTGTGTACAGGCTAACAATTAATCCAAAGCTGTAAAGATGCTGATAGCGAGGTCAAAAAAAAGCATCAAATCAGTAATATTTCGAATATAGGAACACGCTCAAAAAAACAATTTTTAATAACGAAGTAGTTGATAAACGCAGTCGGGAGACTACTGCTTTTTGTGTGTAATTGCCTGAAGAAATAAAACAAATAACCAATAAACCAATGCAACTAAAACTTTCGATCGTAATCGTTGTTCTTGCCCTTCTTTCAGGATGCACGTACAGCCCCGGGGGAGAACATTTTGTTGAATTAAATCAGACAGGTACTCCTCCCGCTGTTGAGGTTGAGCTGAATTTCGATACCGATACTCTTTACATTCATAATAATGAATGGATTATATTCAGCTATAAAACAAACGGCGATAAAGTTAACTGGGCACGGTTTATTATCGACGGTCTGGAAACCAGTCCCAACGATGAGCAACACGGTGGTTTGGAGCTTTTCTACTATTTTCCGGGATTTGAGCCGGGAATACACTCATTAAGTTTTCAGGTTTACACGCAATCGGGCACCGGTAGTATTGCCGATAAAGTCGGAGCGGAAGGATTCCTGTTACAAAAAGACTGGGTTCTTATTATTGTCGACGACTGGGAAATGGGCTCAGCAATTGTTGACACTTCGTTTTCAGAAGGATTCCTTAACCTGAATTGGGAAGAATACAAAGGCCTGAACTTTGAGCATTACAAATTATATAAATACACGCATACTGCCTTACCTGACCAGTTGGTGGCCACAATAACCGATCAACACGTAACAACTGCCAGAGATATAAATTACCATGGTGAAAATTCGTCGTATTACGTACTTACAAACGACCGTTTTCGGAAAGGTTATTTTGATATAGAAGGACCACTGCCACAAATAAGTGCTACTAACAATACAGATGGAGATATTGTTTTAAGTTGGGAAATTCCTCCTTTTTGGGCGGCACTAAAAGGCTACCGGATAATGGACGATGACATTTCGTGGACAGACCAGGGATTTGTTCCACTTATTGAAATTAATGACCCTCTAACGGATTCCTGTATTATTCCTGATCCCTATTTTGCCCACAATTATGACATCTGGTTTCAGCTCGATCCAAAAGGAATAGCTTATCTGGATAATTGGATACGTCCGGTTCAACTGGCAACGCGTACACCGGATAAAGTAAGTTATGGTTTTGAATCACCCAAATCAGGTGGTGCTTCAACCGGGATAGGAAACGTCGTGTACTTTTCGAACCAGAATGGTCTCAACTTTTTCAACACACAAACACTCGAAAACATCGTTAAAAATCCTCCTTCACCGCTGACTCGAATACATGCGTCTTCCGGAAACAAGTATTTAATTGGTTTTGATAGCGCAACACGTAAACTGTTTCTATACGATTTGGAGCATCCAGAGAAAAACAAAACGCTCGACTTTTCCGAATCATTAAACTACATAAGTCACATCGCTTCCGTGTCTGATCGGGGAACAGGAATAATCATTTCTGATATCAAAGCCATTTTAGTAGATTTCATTTCAGAAAAAATAATTACGGAAAAAGAACTCCCAAATGACGGACTCTACAGAAACTTTATGTCGGGCGACGGGAACTATTTTACACTTGATACCTGGGGAGGATACAGCTGGTATACCTGTGAAAACAATGTCATTGAAGAACTGACTTTGATAAGGGCAAACGAAGAAGGAACATTATTCTCTGATTTTTTACCCGGCGATGCAACAAAGGTCGTTACTGCAGCTTACGATCATGTTAGCGTTTACGACTGTAAAACACAGCAATTACTGAAACGCTGGGAATTTACTCCGGGCCTTGAAACCACCGTATATCATGTGGTAAAAGGTAGTGGTCAATTATTTTTTAGCGAAGGAGAAAATTTGCTGTTGCTTAATCTGACTACAGGCGATCGTACTTTATTGGGCAAATCAACCAATAATAATAAATGGGACCTGATTTATAACAACGGGCAAATACTTTGGAGTGAAGGAAAAAGACTGGACGTAAGCGATAAAATTTAAGAAAATGAAGAACCTGCTAAAAATAAGCCTCTTCGTGTGTTTTGTATTATTTGTAAACATATCCTCGGCTCAAAAACTGATGTTGGGGCTGGGAGGAGGATATGCAACTTTTGACATGAGCGACACAAGGGCATACAACGAATGGGTGCAAAACAACCTGCCTTTTAGTCCTGCACTTACCGACGATTTTCCGGGTTGGTACTATTTTTCCGGAGAAGCACTTTATACCCTGCCCAAAACCGTGGCAGTTGGCTTAAAAATGTCGACCACATCAACCGGTTCGCGTCTTCATCTGTCCGATTATTCCGGCGAATATACCTTCGACAATAAACAGAATGCCTGGTTTGTCGGTGTAAAAACCTTGCTGGGGAAAGCTCCGGGACAAAAAAGCGGTCCCTGTTTTTCGATGGAAGCCGGTGCTTCTTTTAGCTCCATGAGTTTTGAGGAAGAAATAGTTGTTTACGAAGAACGGGAATCAGATAACGAAGACTTTAGTGCAATAGGTTTTTATGTTGAACCGGGCTTAACTTACCTCCAAAATATTGGTAAAAACCTGATCGTTTCAGGCAACGTTTCCTATCATATGGATTTTGGAAAAGGCTATCACATAAATGGTGAATCCGACATGGAAATTATTCACCCTGAGACAAATGAAAAAATTAAACCTCAATGGAATGGTTTACGCGCCGGAATAATTATTTACTGGAGTTTGTAGTTATTTTCTGATTCTGAAAATTTTATATCTTCGCGGCGTATTAACCACGTGTTCTTGATAACCACGTAAAAAACAAGAAAAATGAAAAACAAAGTATCCGTTTTGTTTATGCTTGCAGGTATTCTTTTCGCCACCTGCTTATTGATTTCCAACATTCTTGCTTCAAAAATTATGATGATCGGTCCGTGGTCGGCACCGGCCGGAGTATTGATCTTTCCGCTGGCATACATCATCAACGATGTGCTGGTTGAAGTATGGGGTTACCAAAAAACCCGCCTTATCATCTGGGCAGGATTTGGAGTAAATGTACTTGCCGTAGTGTTCTTTACTTTGGCAATTACCGTAAATGCCGCACCTTTCTGGGAAAACCAGGATGCCTTTGCAACCGTACTTGGTAGCACTCCGCGAATTGTAGCCGCAAGTATGCTGGCCTACCTCATGGGTTCGTTCCTGAATGCTTATGTAATGAGCAAGTTTAAAGTACTTACCAAAGGGAAAGGTTTTTCGCTGCGTGCCGTTGTTTCAACACTTGTTGGTGAAGGTGCCGATTCAGCTATTTTTATCACCATTGCATTTGCCGGATTGTTCCCTGTAAACGCTTTATTAACGATGATCCTTACTCAGGCGATCATCAAAACCGTGTACGAAATTGCCGTGCTACCACTAACAATTTGGGTGGTTGGAAAAGTTAAAAAACTGGAAGGTATCGATACGTACGACTACCAGATCTCTTACAACCCGTTTAAGTTGAATATTGAAGGACTGAAGGACTGATTTATGAATGCAGAAATGCTTTAATAAACTTTAGGCAAAATGACTTTTACAGAAAATAAAAAAGCGCTGGTGGTTTTTTCGGGAGGACAGGATTCAACCACCTGTTTGTTTTGGGCAAAACGTGAATTCGACGAGGTTTATGCTATTGCGTTTAACTACGGTCAGCGCCATGCCATTGAACTGGAATCGGCAAAAACAATCGCCGAAAAGGCCGGTGTTCCTTTGCAGGTATTTCCGATGGATCTGATTTCGCAACTCAGCCAGAATTCGTTAACGCACCACAGCATGCAGGTTGACCGCCATAAACCTGAAGACACACCGCCCAATACGCTGGTGGAAGGCCGGAACATGCTGTTTTTAACTTATGCCGCCATATTTGCGAAAGTTCATAACATACGCCATCTGGTGACGGGTGTGGGTCAGGCCGATTTTAGCGGCTACCCTGATTGCCGGAATGATTTTATTGTGTCGCTGAATGAAACGCTGAACCTGTCGATGGATTATCCGTATCAAATCCATACACCGCTGATGTGGAAGAATAAAAGCGAAATTTGGCAATTGGCCGATGAACTTGGCGTTATTGAGCTGGTACAAAACGAAACAGTGACCTGCTACAATGGCATTAAAGGGAAAGGATGCGGAGAATGTCCGGCTTGTGAGCTGCGGAACAAAGGATTGGAAAAGTACCTGAAGGAGAGAGGAACTGAAAAACTTAGGAATTGAAGGATTGATTAATAATACCTGTAACACTGAGCGGAATCGAAGAATGAAACACTTCGACTACGCTCAGTGAGACACCAAAAAGAGAAAACAATGAGCGAATTAAAGCACCTGGGAAACGAAACGAATTACGATTTTGACTATCGCCCTGACGTATTGGAATCGTTTGAGAACAAACACCCTGAAAACGACTACTGGGTAAAATTCAACTGCCCTGAGTTTACCAGTTTGTGTCCCATTACCGGGCAGCCGGATTTTGCTACTATCTACCTCAGTTATATCCCAGATGAAAAGCTGGTGGAAAGCAAAAGCCTGAAACTGTATTTGTTCAGTTTCCGCAACCACGGTGCATTTCACGAAGATTGTATCAACATCATGATGAAAGATCTGATTGCACTGATGAATCCAAAATACATTGAAGTGTGGGGAAAATTTCTACCACGTGGAGGCCTAAGCATCGATCCGTTTTCAAACTATGGAAAACCAGGAACCAAATACGAAGAAATGGCATGGTATCGCATGCAAAATCATGATCTGAATCCGGAGAAAGTGGATAACCGGTAAATCCTTCCGGCTATTCAGTCATCGAAGTTTTTAGTTTGATATCCTTCTCCATAAAATCGAATACCAGGTTTGAAAGTGCATTCACACCGGTAACAAAAGCGCTCTCGTCGATATAAAAATCAGGCGTATGATGTCCTGGAGCGGTAGCTTTATCCTGGCCAGCCGGCATGCCTCCCAGGAAGAAGAAAAATCCGGGAATTTCCTTTGCATACATCGAAAAATCTTCTGCTCCGGTCGTTGGGACAACTTCAATTAAATTGTCTTTGCCTACCAGAGTTTCAAGGGTTGGCAACATACTTTTTGTTAATTCAACGTTATTAAAAGTCACCGGCAAATGAGAGCTATACGGCACCGTCACAATAGCCTTTCCCCCGGAAGCAGAAGCGATATTTTCGCTAATAGACTTCAATCTGCTGTAAATAAGCTGTTCGTCTTCGTCACTGAAAACACGAATAGTACCCAGCATTTCCACCTTTTCAGGAATAATGTTGGAACGGTTTCCACCACTAATAGCACCCACCGTTACAACCGCAGGATTGCGGGTAATATCAATATTACGGCTTACAATAGTCTGTAGATCGTTGATAATTTGGGCAGAAATAGCAATGGGATCGATTGATCCCCAGGGGCGCGAACCATGAGCTCCTTTTCCCAGCACCTCAATCTTAAAGTCGCTCACACCGGCCATTAAAGGCCCCGGACGGTAGGCAATTTTACCAACTTCCAGGCCGGATTGTATGTGTAAACCAAAAATGGCATCCACAGTTGGATTTTCAAGCACACCCTCCTTAATCATTAATGCTGCACCACCTTCCTCTCCTGCCGGTGCGCCTTCTTCAGCCGGTTGGAAGATAAAAACTATCGTGCCTTGCAAATCATCTTTCATTTCGGTCAGAAGCTCTGCAACCCCCATCAACATTGCCGTATGTGTATCGTGACCGCAGGCATGCATTACTCCAGTCTCTGCACCATTATAAGTTGTTGTAACCGTTGAAGCAAAAGGCACATCGGTACGTTCAACAATAGGCAGCGCGTCCATATCGGCTCTCAACGCTATAACCGGACCGGGGTGTCCGCCCTTTAATACGCCTTTTACGCCGGTATGTCCAATGCCCGTAGTCACTTCAATCCCCAACGCTTCGAGGTGTTTGGCTACCAACTCAGCCGTTCTGTACTCGCGATTACTCAACTCCGGATGTTCATGGATATCACGACGCCATTCTATTACCTTCGCTTCTAACTCTTTTGATTTTTTTGAAATCTCATCTTTGTATTTTGTGTTTTGTGCCCCGGCTATGGCCGTAAACATTAACAACATCAGTACGCCTGCGCCTGCACGCTTCAAAAAGGAATTATTTGTGTATAACATAACAGTTTTATTAATTGACCTTTGATAAACGGGCTTTCATCTTCATTTAAGCCCAATATGATTTTATTAGCCAACGCAGCTAATTGCTGCCAATTTGTTAATTTTATCAACGCCAAACAAACATTTAGTAATTTTTATTACAATTTATGAGATTATGAAATACTGAATCCGGACTATAATCCGACTCTGAAGAAATGGGGATATCAAACTAGTGAATACTTACACTTAACAAAAAGAATCAATCAGGAAATGAGCGAACCAATTTCTCCGATCCACTTTTGTTTTTCCTCATCCGGAAGAAAACTCGCTTTAAATGAATTGGCTGCCAGTGTTACGATGTCCTTGTCCGAAAGTTCAAGCGCCTCGTTAACGGCATGAAAATTGGCGTTCATATAACCACCAAAATACGCAGGATCGTCGGAATTAACAGTAGCTACAATGTTATGATCCAGTAGTTTTTTCAGGGGATGATCGACCATATCATTTACCACTTTTAACTTCAGGTTCGACAGCGGGCATACCGTTAAAGGCATTTCAATACGCGCCAGTTCTTCCAGCAAAACGACATCATCGATCGAACGTACACCGTGATCGATTCGAGCTACTTTTAGCAGATCAATGGCATCCCACACGTTTTGAGCA
Source organism: Draconibacterium sp. IB214405 (assembly GCF_033963885.1). Taxonomy (NCBI): domain Bacteria; kingdom Pseudomonadati; phylum Bacteroidota; class Bacteroidia; order Marinilabiliales; family Prolixibacteraceae; genus Draconibacterium; species Draconibacterium sp. IB214405. The sequence continues at coordinate 472,719 of NZ_JAXBMA010000001.1, read as the reverse complement.
GGCCCTTCCTCACCGGCATGTGCCACCGATAAAAATCCTTCGGCACGCACCATTTCAAACACCCGTTTAAACTTGGCAGGCGGATGACCCTTCTCGCTGGAATCGAGACCAAAAGCGGTAAATAAATCGCCAAAAGCCAACAGTTCTTTAAACGTTTTAATGGCATCTTCCTCACTCAGGTGACGCAGAAAATTTGGGATAAGCCGGTAAGTTATTCCCCATTCGTTCCGCGCATCGATACAGGCTTGTACTATACCATTAATGACATTTTCAAGCGGAACTTCGCGGTGTGTATGCGTTTGCGGATCGAAAAAGATCTCGGTGTGTACCACCTTTTCTTCGTAGCATTTTTTCAGGTAGGCCTTTGTAAGGTCGTAGAAATCCTGCTCGTAAAGTAAGACGTATGCTCCGGCATAATAAATATCAAGAAATTCCTGTAGATTATTGAATTGATAAGCGGCACGCAAATCGTCAACCGATTTATATTTTAATCGTATATCATTCCTTTCGGCTATCGCAAACATTAGTTCCGGCTCAAAAGTGCCTTCAATGTGTACATGTAATTCGGTTTTGGGAATCGTATTTATCAACTCAGTCTGTTTTCTCGATGTCATTCTGTTCTTCTTTATTTCAAATATACGGATAGAACAAGCTAATTTACAAATGAAGATCTGTTATTCCACAAAGCTCCTCAAAGAAGACACAGAGAACCTCAAAGATGAGATAATTACTCTGTGAAACTTTGTGAATTCTTCGTGTAACTTTGTGTAATAGTTTAGGATGAACAGAGAGACTTTTTAAAACAAAAAAGCAGACCCGAAATGAGTCTGCTTCCTTAAATATCTGGTATTTGTCTTTTTAAACTTTCGGCAATTCCCACGGTGCACGGTAAGTTGGCACCAACAGTTCGTTAGCTGAATCATTACCGATAAACTTGCTGTTGTCTGCATCCCAGTACAAACGCTGACCTGTTTTTAAGGCCAGATTACCCAGGTGAGCCACACGAGCAGTATTGGCAGCAATTCCAACGTTACAGTTTGTATTTTGATCATTATCCTTAATACAATCAATAAAATTAGCCATGTGGTTATTCAATCCCTGTCCGTCGCCTTTTTTAAGTTCAACACGTTCCATTCTAGGATTTCTGCCACCTTCAGGAATAACTTCCCAACCGTTACGGTCAACCACTAAGGTTCCGTTTTCTCCAACGTAACCTACGCCGTGGCTACGGCCATAGTATCCACCGTCGATTCCCAGACCATGATCCCACAACAAGGTATAATCGTCGAATTCGTACAGCGCCTGCATACTATCAGGAGTTTCGCAAGCATCATCAGGATAACCAAATTTGCCACCCATTGCCATAATCGATTTTGGCGCTTTGGCTTTCATTCCGTATAAACCGTAATCGATGATGTGTACACCCCAGTCGGTCATTAAACCACCGGCATAATCCCAGAACCAGCGGAAATTAAAGTGAAAACGGTTCGGGTTAAATGGACGCGCTTTTGCAGGTCCTAACCACATATCGTAATCAACTCCTTCCGGAACAGGTCCGTCGGCCATTACCGGAATCGATTTCATCCACCCCTGGTACGACCAGCAACGTACGGTACGAATTTTACCCAGCGCACCGGTGTAAACAAAATCAACAGCATCTTTCCAGTGCTTGTCGCTACGCTGCCACTGCCCTACCTGAGCAATTGTACCGTAACGTTTCCAGGCACGCTCGATAATGTTGATCTCCTCGATGTAGTTTGCCAGCGGTTTTTCACAAAAAATGTGTTTTCCTTCCTGCGCTGCATAAACAAAAGGTATACAGTGCCAGTGGTCGGGTGTACCGATGATGATCACATCGATACCGGGTTCTTCCAGCAATTTTCTGAAATCTTTAAAGCCCTTTGGTTTTGTTCCCTGAATTTTCTCAACGTCGGCAATACGTTGATTCAAAATCTTGTCATCCACATCGCAAATGGCCGCGCACTCCGTATTTTTTTGTTTCAAAAAAGCCTGAAGATCAGTAAAGCCCTGACCTTTTGCTCCTATTAAACCACAAACTAATTTATCGTTTGCACCCGAGCACGATTCCATCGCTAGAGGCATACTTGACGCAATCCCTACGCCAGCTGTTGCCATTGCCGATGTTTTAATAAAATCTCTCCTGTTAGTCATTTTTATTTAGTTGGTATTAGAAAATAAATCTTAGTTCATTTGTATTCAGCTCAGGAAGATCTTCCCTCGCGTAACCGACCTCAAATTTGTAGAATAATTTTAAGTTATCCATTTTTAATGGCGACTTTTTGCCTTGCTGCTCCCACTAATTAACGTATTCTACAACATAATATGTAAAGCAGAACTCTTATTCGAACTCTATTTTGTCCTTTTTCCGGTACACCGTTCCTTTAAAATGGGCAATGTGTTCGTCTGCTTCATTAGTAATTTCAACCAGGTAAGTACCCAGTTTTCCGTTTAGCGAAATCTCTTTTGCCACCGCGGTTAAAGTACCACTCGAGGTAGCTTTAAAAAACGAAATCTCAGCATCGATAGCCAGCGCCACCCTGCCATGCGAATTAGATGCTACGGCAAAAGTAAAATCTGCCAGTGTGAACAAAGCTCCGCCATGCACAATTCCGACTGAATTATAATGATCGGATTTAATCTCCATAACCGATTTTGCATAGCCGGGTTTCGCTTCCACCAACTTTATCCCGTTGCCGGTGGCGAACACATCTTTCTCAAATGTTTTGTGGTATTTCGAATCGGTCATCGTTTCTTTCTGAATTTAGTTTTCGTGAAAGTACAAAAAAAGAAAGCCGGAAACATTGTTGCTCCCGGCCTGAAAAGTCATCTTATCGTTCTTTTAATCTTTTTGCATTGCGTCGTCAAACGCAATATTCGACGGTGCAAAATCAATCTTTTTAACAAATTCGCAGGATTCCGATGCGCCGGCTTCGCGGTCCATGCCGCTGTCTTCCCATTCTACTGAAAGCGGTCCGTTGTAACCAATATCGTTCAGTGCCCGAATGATGTTCTCGAACTGAATCTTTCCGCGTCCCATACTGCGGAAATTCCAGTAACGGCGGTTGTCACCAAACTCCATGTGTCCGCCAAAAACACCCACTCCTGTTGGCACATCGCTCCAATACACATCTTTCATATGAACATGAAAAATACGCTCCGCAAATTCGTAGATAAAACGTACATAATCCACATGCTGATACCCCAAATGGCTGGGATCGTAGTTGTAACCAAAAGCAGGATGATAATCCAGTGCTTTTAGCGCCAAATGTGCCGTATGAATATCAAAAGCTATTTCGGTTGGATGCACTTCCAAAGCATATTTTATACCCAGACTTTGGTACTCATCCAAAATCGGTTTCCAGCGTCGTGCAAATTCGGCATATCCTTCTTCTATCATTTCGGCCGATACCGGTGGAAACGAGTACAACATGTGCCAAATCGGGCTTCCGGTAAATCCAACCACGGTATCAACACCCAAGCGTTTTGCAACTTCGGCTGTTTTTACCATTTCTTCGGCGGCTCGCTGACGTACGCCCTCAGGATCGCCATCGCCCCAGACATGCGCACTCGCAATGTTTTTATGCCTCAAATCGATAGGATCGCAAACACACTGACTGTCCAAATGAGTTGAAATCGTATACAGTTTCAGATTGTATTTATCAAGTAATTCTCTTCTGCCATCACAGTATGCCTGATCGGCTATGGGCACATTTATGTGATCGCCCCAGGTGCAGAGTTCCAAACCATCGTAGCCAAATTGTTTTGCTTTCTGACACATGGTTTCTAATGGAAGATCGGCCCATTGTGCGGTATAAAGTGTTACTGGTCTTGCCATTTTATTTTGTATTTTGATTGAGCAGGTGACTTGATGTCACCTGCTCAATGGTTTCAATTTAATCAATTGTTTCGCCAAATTTTACCCATTTCACTTCATCGTTGTACCCGGCACTCACTACCGTGTCGATGAACTGCATTCCGCGAATACCGTCCTCCACGCCTGGGAAATCGAGCATTTCAGGTGTTGGTTCCTCGCCGTTGGCTTTGGCACGAACAGTAAGTGAAAAATTGCGGTAGATGTTCGCAAACGCTTCCAGGTAACCTTCAGGATGTCCGCCCGGAGTTCGTGTATTGTGCAAAGCTGCGGGAGCATCAAGACTGGTGCCGGTTCGTAGGATCTGCACCGGCTGATCGGTCCATTTTAAGATCAAGGTATTCGGTTCGTGCTGGTGCCATTCCAGACCTCCTTTTTCGCCATAAACCCGAAGCTTAATTGCATTTTCTTCGCCGGCTGCCACCTGACTGGCCATTAACACGCCTTTTGCTCCATTATCGAAACGTAACAAGGCAGCGCCGTCGTCATCCAACAATCGATTAGGAACAAAGACGTTAAGTTCGGCACAAAGTTCGGTAACTTTTAATCCTGTTACATATTCAGCCAACTGATGTGCATGAGTTCCGATATCGCCCATACAACCGGCTTTCCCCGATCGTTTTGGATCGGTACGCCAACTGGCCTGCGCATTTCCTGCATCTTCCACTTTTGATGAAAGCCAGCCCTGCGGATATTCTACGTATACTTTTCTGATTTTTCCAAATCGTCCGTCAGCCACCATTTGTTTTGCCTGTTTAACAGCCGGGTAGCCCGAATAAGTATGTGTTAACGCAAAAGTTAAACCTGTTTTATCGATTTGTTCTTTTAGCTGAAATGCTTCATCCAAAGTAAAAGTTATCGGTTTATCGAGCACCACGTTAAAACCATGTTCAAGCGCCATCATTGCAGGTGCAAAATGCACAAAATTGGGAGTTACGATCGAAACAAAATCCATGCGCTCACCTTCCGGGAGTTTGGCTTCTTTTTCAAACATTTCCTGATAGGTTTCATAAACTCTGTCAGCAGGTAAAAAATAGGACTTCCCCGATTGTTTTGAAATTTCAGGATTTACACTAAAACAGCCACAAACAAGTTCTATTTGGTTATCCATAAAAGCGGCCAACCGGTGTATTGCCCCAATAAACGCGTCGGTTCCACCACCAACCATTCCCATACGAAGTTTTCGATTCATCATGATCTATTAGTTTTTGTTGATTCAGTATCAAGTTTATAAATGTAAGAACTCTTTTTTTAGGAAGCAACTGATTTAAATGCACTTATCATCCCGTTTTTTAGGATCCTGCCTAAAATAAAAACAGCAACTTTTGTATGCTATTAACTTCCTCCTATTAGGATTCACAAAACACCTATTTATACCTATTAACTGGTGATTTATTTTACAATAAACCACCGGTGTTCTGATTTAAAACGCAATAATAATTCCGATGGTTGGTAAAACGGTTCCCGATTTGCTTTCAATTTCATTCAGCACATAACGTGTTCCGTTGTCGGTTGTGAGAAAATTCCCGTTGGCATCTTCGGCGCGAACAACAATATCATTTTCCTGTGCCTGAAAATTGTAGAGATTTTGAATATCGATGTAAAATTTAGCGGTTAGTTTATTGAAATAATACGATTTGTCGATACGAATATCAAGTTGATGAAAAGGATCAAAGCGTTTGGCATTTAACTGATTGTAATCGGAATACGGTCCGCCTTGTAAATCCCAGGCTTCAACCAGCGACGATTTTTCGATATCCCACGGTGTGTATGGCAGACCATCCACAAAACGCCAACGTGCACCTACACGCCAATTGCGTTTCAGGTCTTTTGTAGTTGTAAGCGTAATCAGGTGTTTCGCATCCCAGCTTGACGGAATATACGAACCTTCTCCGTCTTTAAATTCGCTGTGCACCAAGGTGTACGACAGGTTAAAATTTAATCCATTGGTTGAATTAATACGCGCCTGAAACTCGGCACCGTAAGCTCTTCCCTCCGAGGTTGAGGTTACCTCTTCGTCGCCAACAACGCCATAATCGGCTCCCAAATTAGCCAGACTTACCTGTTCGTTCACCGAAAACGGATACTGGGAATAACCTTTCCAGAATGCCTCGGCAGATAGCTGCACAGTTGATTTGGGGCGATACTCCAATCCACCGATAAGATGATCAACTGCAACGTATTTCAGGTTGTTGGTTTTATTCACAAAGACATCATTCTCTTTGTAACCCAGCGTTGTATAAGCCGGCAACTGGTAATAACGTCCGGTGTTAAAATTCAGGCTCCACTGATCGGTTAACATGTACGAAGCCGAAAAACGTGGCGAGAACTGATCCAGCAAATTCTTCATGCTCGACGAGTAATTATTTGCATCGGCGCGCACGCCCAGCGACAATGCTAAACGTTCGTTAAAAACCGACTTGCTGAGCTGTGCAAACAGTCCGTATTTAACCAGGTTAAGATCGGTGTTGTAACTAATATCAACCGGCTGATCATTGTAAAAACGGCGGAATTGTGAGCTGTTTTTGTAGCTAACAAAATCGAGGTTAGCACCAAAATTCAACTTAAAACCGTCCATGCGCGAAGTATTCTCAAACCGGAACTTGTTTTCAGCCTCCTGCGAATCGTAATCCAGAATTTTATTCTCCTCTGAACTATCGTCGTTATCGAGATATTTGTACGCATTATTATCTAAATGACTGCGACTCAACACAAATGTCTGGTAGCTGTTGTCGCGGTAATGTTTGTAAACCGCACCCACTGTGTACGACCATTGTTTGTTCACCGGAATTTCGCTGAGGATGTACTTCTGCTCGTCATCAGGATCTTCAATGTCTTCATTCAATTTAAACAAATCATTCGCCCCCAAACCAATCAAAGTCAACTCATTTTTTTTATCGAAACGGGTGCGCACTTTAAACTGCATATCAGTAAAATTGGGTAAAAAAGGAAGTTCAAGGACGCTAAATAAAAACTGCAGATACGATTGCCTGACGGAAAAAACGAAGGTTGTCTTATCTCCGATCGGACCATCTAATGTTGCAGCAATTTCGGATGCACCAAGCGTTCCGTGAAAGTTCAATTTCTCCTCGCTTCCATCGATCTGATTAAACTCCATCACTCCACTTAGAGCATTGCCACGATTGGCAGGAAAAGCGCCCGAGTAATAATTTACCTCGCGAATAAAATCGGCGTTTAAAATGCCAATGGCGCCTCCGGAAGCTCCCTGAGTAGCAAAGTGGTTGATAAAGGGCACTTCAACTCCATCAAGGTAAAAACGACTTTCCGATGGACCTCCACCACGAATAATAATATCGTTGCGGAATGCCGGCGATGATTGCACCCCCGGAAACGACTGAATAACTTTTGAAATATCGCGGTTGGCACCGGGGCTTTTTTCAATTTCGCCAATGCCAATACTTCGCAAGGAAACCGGGCTTTCAACGGTTTTTCGAAATGGTGAAGCCGTAACTGTAACCTCATCCAGTTTCGATACGGTCTTTTCGAGCAAAATTTCTACAAAATGAGTACTTGAGTTTGTTACCTCTACTTCGACTGAAATGGCCTTTTTATAACCTACAAAACTTGCTTCAATACGAGTAAAACCGGGAGTAAGATTCCGAAACTCAAAATGACCGGTTTCATCTGTTACCGTTCCGTTTGAAGTTCCCGAAACCAGTACATTTACAAAAGGTAATGGCTCGTTACTAACCGCATCCACAACTTTTCCGCTTACTGCAGCGTTTTGTGCAAGCATCCAAAATGGCAATCCAAATAAAAGCAAAAGTAATCCGACTTTCCTCATTCGTTTTGTTTAAATATTCTGTCAAATTCTCAAACAAAACTAAATAATAAAAGTTGAGAAAGGATTATTGTTTTTATAAATTAGCCATCGAAAAATTGAAAAGCAAATGCGTGTTGTCATTCAAAAAGTAAAAGAGGCCTCGGTTACGGTTGAAGGCGAAAAGATATCGGCTATAAAAAATGGCTTGTTAATTCTTGTGGGAATTGAAAACGAGGATACACAGGAGGACATTGATTACCTGGTTAAAAAGTCAACTCAGTTACGGATTTTCGACGATGAGAATGGCGTGATGAACCGCTCGGTAATTGATGTTGACGCGGATATTATTGTGGTGAGCCAGTTTACACTGCAAGCCAACACTAAAAAAGGCAACCGACCATCGTACATCCGGGCTGCCAAACCTGATATTTCCATTCCGTTGTACGAAAAATTTGCTGCCGCTATGGAAACTGCTCTCAGTAAAAAAGTGGGAACGGGAAAATTTGGTGCAATGATGGATGTTGCGCTAATAAACGACGGTCCGGTAACCATTATCATCGACTCGAAACAAAAGGAATTCTAGGCTGTTTCACCTGTTAAACATTTGAAAATGAAAAACGAATTGACAATATCCGAAGCCCAAAAGCAGGTTGACGAATGGATAAAAACCATTGGCGTACGCTACTTCAGCGAGTTGACGAACATGGCAATTCTTACCGAAGAAGTGGGTGAACTGGCACGAATAATGGCCCGGAAATATGGCGATCAGTCGTTTAAAAAGTCGGATGAAGAATACAACCTTGCCGATGAAATGGCCGACGTTCTTTGGGTGTTGATTTGTTTGGCCAATCAAACCGGTGTTGATCTGAACGAGGCATTTCTGAAAAACATGGAGAAAAAAACCAAACGCGATAGCGACCGGCATAAAAACAATGAGAAGTTGAAATAAGCCGTTTTCCTCAAAAACTGCACTTTTGTTATTTTGAAATATTATTCCTGCCTTTCGAATAAAATTTACAGAAAAAACATCAAAATCTTATTCAATTAAAAATATCAGAAATTACCTGTACGTTATAAAACATTTACTACAAACGGGTTTCATGATTAATTTCCTGCTTTCATTAAAGAAAAATCGCTTACTTTGCTTGTGCAACAAAAGTTGCAAATAGAATACAAACAAGCAGACTTAAAACGTAAACAATGGAAAATCTCGATTGGAAAAATATTGGGTTTGGATACCGCGATACCGACTATAATATTCGTTGTTATTACCGTAACGGCAAATGGGGAGAGTTGGAGATCAGTTCATCGAACAGCATCAATATTCATATGTCGGCAACGGCATTGCATTATGGGCAGGAAGCTTTTGAAGGTTTGAAAGCCTTTAAAGGAAAAGATGGTAAGGTCAGGGTCTTCCGCATGGACGAAAACGCCAAACGTATGCAAAATTCTGCTGATGGTATTCTGATGCAGAAACTTCCGGTTGAGAAATTTGAAGAAGCTGTTCGTATGGCTGTAAAAATGAATGAACGTTTCGTTCCGCCTTACGAATCGGGTGCAGCATTGTACATTCGCCCGCTGTTAATTGGTACCGGACCGCAAATTGGTGTTGCTCCGGCCGAAGAGTACCTGTTTATGGTATTTGTAATGCCTGTTGGTCCTTATTTCCCTGAAGGATTTAAACCTACCAACCTGGTTATTTACCGCGAATTCGACCGTGCTGCTCCGCAAGGAACTGGAAAATATAAAGTTGGCGGAAACTACGCAGCCAGCATGTACGAAGGCAAAAAAGCCAAACAAAACGGGTTTTCTGCAGTACTTTATCTCGACAGTAAAGAGAAAAAATACATCGACGAATGTGGCCCTGCCAACTTTTTTGGTATAAAAAACAAAACCTACGTAACGCCGGAATCGGATTCTATCCTTCCATCGATCACCAACAAGAGTTTGATCGTTTTGGCCGAAGAAATGGGATTGAATGTTGAGCGTCGCAAAGTTGCGTACGAAGAACTGGCCGAGTTTGATGAAGTAGGAGCTTGCGGAACTGCAGCCGTAATTTCGCCAATTAAAGGCATTTACGATAACGACAACGACAAGTGGTTTAAATACGGCAACCAGGAAGAAGCCGGCGAATGGTCGACAAAATTGTACAATAAACTTCGCGCTATTCAATATGGCGACGAGCCTGACACACACGGTTGGGTGGAGATAATTGAGTAAAACAAAAACTACTATAAATGAAAAGCTTCGAAAAAATTCGAAGCTTTTTTTATTTCTACTGTAACTATCCCGTAACTTGTCCGTCGTATCATACGAACGAGGTTCAGAAACAAATGACAATTACCGAATATAACCTAGCAGTTGACACTTACTCAGATCGTCTGTACCGCTTTGTACTAAAAAGTATAAAAGATGTGCATATGGCTGAAGATATTGTGCAGGATAGTTTCGAGAAATTGTGGAAGAACCACGATAATGTGGATGGCGCGAAAGTAAAATCGTACCTTTTTACCACTGCCTACCACACGATGATCGACCGCATTCGAAAGGAAAAACGTTCGGCGTTTACTGAAGATTTAAGCTTGCCGGAAGAAGGACGTGAAAGCAATTATTCCGACTTAAGTGAGATTCTGACTGAGGCCGTTAACAAACTTCCGGAAATACAACGAATGGTAGTATTGTTGCGCGATTACGAGGGATACAACTACCAGGAAATTGGCGAGCTGACGAATTTAAGCGAGTCGCAGGTGAAGGTGTATATTTATCGTGCAAGGTTGTTTTTGAAGAAGTATATTGGCAGCATCGAGGCTGTAGCGTAGAAAGAGGGGCGGAAAATGAAGGAGATTAACAGAACAAATTACGAAGCTTATTTTATCGATTACCTCGAGGGCAACCTCGATGAAGGGATGATCGATAGCTTTATTGCGTTTCTTAAAGCGAACCCCGATCTGAAACAAGAACTGGAGCTTTACGAGCCGATTTCTCTTGAGCCCGAAAAGGTAGCATTCAGCAACAAAACAGAGCTTTACAAAAGTAATTTCGATAAGGAAGAAGCTTTTGACAATGCTGCGGTTGCATTGCTCGAAGGCGATTTAAGCGCGGAAGAAAAACAAGATTTTGAAACTTACCTGGCCAATCATCCGGAACAAGAAAAACAAGCAGCTGCTTTCCAAAAAACTGTATTAACTGCTGACGAAAGCATCGTTTTTGCGCATAAGAAAAAGCTGCACAAAAAAGCTCCGGGAAAAACTATTCTGTTCTGGACAAGCCGTGTAGCAGCTGTTTTGATTCTTGGCCTTATAGTTTTTAACCTGGTAAATAGCAACAATACTGTTGAAGAAAAAACTTCACAGCAAATTGCCGAGGTGGAAAAAGCACCACAACAAACGATTGAAGAAACACCGGTTATAATCCCTGATAACGATATAACAACCGAAGTTGCTGAAAATATACCAACTGAAGCTCCGGCTCCTGTTAAACAAATCAGTCCGAAAAAGCCGGTAATTGAAGATATTGTCGAGGAAAATACTGCCACAGATGCTCCTGAAGAATTACTGGCCATGCGCGAGACGATTATTGTTCCGGAGAAACTGAATTCCATCAGCGCTTCTATCGCTATCGAACAGCCGGTTGCAACGCTGGCAACAATGTACATTACCTACCCTGCCGAAACGTATGATGATGAAATACTTTTGGCCGACCGCGTGAAAGAAAAAATCAATTTACGTAAGATCACTCAGGCCGGTCTCGACTTAATTGCAAACATCTCCGACGATCGTTTCGAATACGAAACCAACACTCAGGGAAAAGTGGTTAATTACACCTACGAATCGCGTTTGCTGGCCTTTTCTATTCCCGGAAGAAGTGAGGCTGGTGAATAAATTGTCCTTTCGGACAGAAAATACTTTTTCCTCTAGCTGAAAAAGTATTCAAAAAAGCCACCGCTGACGATAAAAAGCTAAAAATAAATTCCTTTCACTAAAATCAAGAAACTCCTTCTTTTAGCTCTTCGTTCCTCAGAGCTAACGAGCGTCAAACAGACTTGATTTCTATACGTTCACTTCATTTATTTTCTGAACGCTTTTTCTCGAAGGCGGCCTAAAAGGCAAACCTTGTGCGGGCTCGTCAAAAATCCCTGCCTACCGGCAGGCAGGCGTCAGTCGGGCTAATTAGTTACATTGAAAAAACGAAAAGGTTATTTTTTGACAACGTCCGAGATGCCCTCGGAATAGTTCCTTTTGATCGAATGCAAAAGGAACTGCCCGTCTGGCATGAAGACAAAAGTGACATAAATGAACTCGACCTTTCCGTTAAAGAAGAAACTGTCTTTCGTCAATTATAGGTATCCAAATATTCTCATCAAAAGCGGACTGAATAAATTCAAAAGAAAATTTTCCGTGAAATTAAATTAAATTTTAGTGTAACTTTTAAATCCATCAGTCCGTCACAGCATCAGAAACATTTAAACGAAGAAAGATGAAACAATTATTGACACTAATTTTATGTTGCGCACTAACTACAAATCTATTCGCACAAAAAGATACCACCGAGGTTAACGTATTAAAAAAGAACGTAGTAACTGTTATTGAAGACGACGACAAAGTACAGGTTGTTGTTGGCGATGGCGTTGAAGTAATTACCGACGACTGGGGCGACACCACTCATGTACGTATTGGCCGACGTACTTTTAAAGTTATTGAAGGCAACAGCGGAACTTACGTAAGAGTTGAGAAAGATGTAAATCGCCAGAAATGGTCGGGTCGTTTTAACCCGCACTGGGCAGGTCTCGAAGTTGGAATCAACATAATGACCGGAAGCGATTATTCCATCTACGATGATAATCCTGAATTTGCGGATTACGATGGTGATTTTCTTGATCTGAATCCCGGAAAATCATTGTCATGGAACCTGAATTTTGCAGAGTTCGCTTTTAAAAACGAACGCAAAACCTTTGGAGTAGTAACCGGTTTGGGACTGAGTTTTAACGACTACACCTTTAACGATGCGGTAACCATTGAAAAATATAATGGCGACGGAATGATTGTTCCTGTACCGCTTTTTCCAGACAACGACGGAAACAACATCAAAAAATCGAAATTACATGTGAATTACCTCACAGCGCCTTTAATGCTCGAGGTTAAAACCCCACTTCGTATGGGCAGTTCGCGCCTTTATCTGGCTGGCGGTGTTATTGGTAGCTTATACCTGGGTTCACACACCAAATACAAGTACTATAAGGGAGACAAAGAAAAATCGAAAAGCGGTTATCATATCAACCAATGGAAATACGAACTCACCGGACGGATTGGTTTTGGCGATTTCTGCGTATTTGCCAACTACAGCATGACATCTTTATTTAAAGATGGCAGAGGCCCCGAAGCTTATCCACTTATGATCGGCGTTTCGTTCCCGAATATTTAGTATTCAGACAAAAGATAGATCTTATGTCCCCGGTAATTTTTACCGGGGATTTTTTTGCTTTACGAATTCGTTCTCTTACTTTTAATTTGTGGAAATTATAAGATTAATACCGCTCATTGGCTTTCTGCTTTTCTGCTTTCAGATTGGCTTTCAGGCTTTTGTTTTGCTACGACGAGGGACAAAACTGTCCAACAGAAAAAGGAGCTTCAAGACCACAGTTTCTTCTGCTTTTTTAATCGTCTTCTTTGTGATCTTTTTAAATGAACTCGTTTATAAAGCCGGACTCATACAATTTTCAATCCTTCCTGATGTGTTACAGCATTTGTTGGTTGGCAAGAAGGTACTCGCAATCTGTGGAATTGTGCTTCTTCTGCTTGCGAATCTGAGCATGCTTCTTAGCTTAAGCGCATTAAACCAATCGCTTCGTTTTGGATTAAATGAAGGCAATCTGGGTAAGCTGGTAATTTCCGGGATTTATGCCCGTTCACGGAATCCGTTTTTTTTGGCTATTAACTGTTTAATTGTTGGAATTGCCCTGGTATTTCCCACTCCCTTTTTTATTGCGATCAGTATTCTTGCGCTTGTTTCCATCCACCTTTTTATTTTAAAAGAGGAGCGTTTTATGCGTCAAAATTACGGGGAAGAATACAACAGCTACGCCAAAACGGTGAGACGCTATTTCTGAGTTGCAAACTCATAAAAAGGAACCACTTGAATGGTTTTATCATCACGAATAAAGGTGTCCGTTTGGCTTAAGGTAACTAGCGTCCCTTCATCAAAATCGAAGAATTCCATAGCTTCCAGCAAACCATTTATTTCTCGTTCCAGGTTATCCTGTTCAAGGGTAACACAAACCTGAACGGCAACTTTAGCCTGATCTTTCCCAAAACCAATAAAATCGCAGTACGCATCTTCTGAAAAGTAATAAAGCTCCGTGTATTTCGATTGCAAATACAAAAACACCAGGTTTTCAAGCAGTTGACCCGCCTTTTCGGCGATATTAAAAGTTGCCGCGCTGACAAAACCCGTATCGGCCACATACACTTTACGCGGATTTACCAGCTGTTTACGCAGCGAATAACTGAATTTCGGAACATAGTACATCAATAAACCGGACTCCAGATAGTTCAAATAATCCACTGCTGTAGTAGTGGTTTTTATGCCTAGTGTATTCTTTATCTGGTTTGCGGTGATCATTTCCCCAACGTGGCGCAATAAGTGCAAACTAAGCCTTTTAAACGCCCTTAAATCACGAATACCATTTGTTAATCCAATCTCGCGCACTACAATATCGTCAAATAACTGACCTAAAAATTCGTCACGGTTGGTTTCGGGAACAAAAAAACCGCCTTTTGCTATGTAATCCTTTACCGAATTTTCATCCCGTGCCAGCGAATGATATGTGCAAAATTCATCGTACGACAGCGGCGTAATCACTCTGCTGATATACCTTCCGGTTAAACTTCTGCCCTTTTCATTGTTCAGCACCGCTGCATTGGAAGTAGTGAAAATTACCTTAAAACCTTCATCCAGTTTCTGGCGAATATAATCCTGCCAACCGTCCATGGACGTTATACTTTCAAACAGCAATATTTTGGCCCCAGAAGATGCAATGATTTCATCGAGCTTAAAAAAATCGTTCTGGTCAAAACCATAAAATCCGGGATGCCTGAAATTAACATAGAACGCAGCATCTGAGTATCGGTTTTTAAGCTGAAAAAGGACAGATTTTTTCCCGGTTCGTTTTAAACCAGTAATAACAATTAACTCATTATTTTCATTCATTATTTGATTAACAAACTCTCTAGTTATATAAGAGTTAATTTGATCATCTGATATTATTTGTGAATCAATTAGTAATTTTAAATCTGATTTTAAAATCATTACATTCTATTTATTACAAATATAGTTCTTTTAATTTTATTAATATATATTCTTATTTATTTATAATAGATACTTTGATATTATCTCAAAAATGAAGCTAAAACTACTTCGCAGATTTACCAAGTGATGATTTTGAAATACGATTCATTTACTGTTTCCCTAAAGGGTATAAATTGATGACAATTTTTCCTTTAATGTAGGGTGTAGTAGAGAATGAATTTAGAGCTTAACTACTCTTAAACAAGAATTGCAACAGCGGATTAAAATGTGCGGATTAATAACATGATCTATAAGAAAAACGAAACATGTGAATACTTAAAAGCGGATGGTACTGCAGAGGAAACAAATAATAAATTCCAAACAGAAGCGAAATACTTTAAACAATAATTGACAATTCAAAGTCAACAAAAAAGGGATAAAAGCCAAACGGCTCCTACCCCTTTTCCTGAGTATTATTGTAATTTCTATAACTCAAATACTTTTTCCCCGGCACTCCAGGTACTTAATATTTTTGTATCCAAAACTTCATTTGGTTCGGCTGTCATTAAATCGGTATCAAGAATGATAAAATCAGCAATTTTACCGGCTTCCAGGCTACCCTTTTCATTTTCTTCGAACGAAGATTTTGCCGCCCAGCTTGTCATCGCACGCAGCGTTTGTTCGCGTGTTAATCCCTCGGCTTTGTGCCAGCCACCCTCCGGCCAACCTTTATGATCGGTACGGAATACGGCCGAATAAAAAGTATACAGCGGATAAATGTCTTCTACAGGGAAATCAGTTCCTGCAGGTACCCATCCCAACTGATTTAGCAAAGTCTGGTATGCATAAGCTCCCTGAATCCGTTCGGCTCCTACCCGGTCTTCAGCCCATGGCATATCGCTGGTACAGTGCGTTGGCTGAATAGAAGGCACAACAGAAAATTCGGCAAACTTTGCAAAATCGTCTGCATTTATAATCTGCGAATGTTCGATTCGCCAGCGACGATCGTTCTTCCCTTTCAGATATTTTCCGTAGGTATCAAGCATTAAACGGTTTCCGCCGTCGCCAATGGCATGCGTTGCCACCGCAAAATTATTGTCGTAAGCCAACTGGCAAATCATATCGTAATATTCCTGCGTTTCAATTTGCAAACCGCTATTTCCCGGATCATCCGAATAATCAGTCATCATCAAGGCTCCTCTTGATCCCAAAGCCCCATCGGCATAAATTTTAATGGTATTCACCAACAAACGATCAGTTTTATAAGCTTCTCCCTTTTTCACAAAATAATCGAAGTTTTCCTGAGTCGGATTTAGCATCGCATTCACACGCATTTTTAATTCGCCTGCATTTTGCATTTTATCCATTAACAGAATCGTTTCTTTATCGAGTCCGCAGTCGGTAACGGATGTTAAACCGGCAGCAAAACAATTTCTTTGTGCTTCAAGCAGGCCTTTTTCCAATTGCTCGGATGTAACCTCCGGAATAAATTTCACAACAAATCCCATGGCATTATCAATCAGAATTCCGCTAGGTTCTCCATTTTTCAGTAGCACGTCTCCTCCATTTACTTTCGATTTAGCCGTAACTCCTGCCAACTCCAAAGCTTTTGAGTTGCACCAACCTGCGTGTCCGTCAACACGAACCAGGTAAACAGGAATGTCGGGGAATAACTCATCTAAACGGTTTTTATCCGGAAAATCTTTTACGGCCCAGTCGTTCTGGTCCCAGCTTCTTCCTAAAATCCAATCTCCTCCAAACTTATCATGATGTTGTTTTAACAACCCATAAATCTCCTCAGGACTTTCTGTTCCGCGTAAATCGGCATATTGCAGCAGGTTTACCGCGTAGCCGTTAAAATGGCAATGTGCATCGTTAAAACCCGGATAGACATATTTTCCATCCGCATCAAGCACTTGTTCCGCATCGTATTTATCGAGTATATCTTTTGTAGATCCTATTGCCAAAATCTTTCCATCTTTTACAGCAAACGATTCTGCTTTCGAAAATTCATTATCAACAGTATAAACTGAATCTCCCGAAACAATCAGGTCAACTTTTTCTTTTTGTGTGCACGAAGTCATTACGAACAATACAATTAGTGTCTTAAATAATTTCATATTTTAATTATTGGTTAGACACAAATGTAGCTTTTTCGGGCATATTTTAAAACAGCTTTAACTATCGGCGTTTCCGTGGAGATATTATTATATTTGCCCGACTTACAGGTACTAACAAAGCAAAGAATGTTTACAGTCGGCATATTCACAACTCATTTCCCCTACGTGGTGTTTATTGTGTTTTATGCGTACTTTTTGCTTTTTGGTGTCGAGCAGGCGCACGATGGAAAAATACAGGTTGCCGAAAAATCGGTTCAGATTGAATACCATGTAAATCATGCACATGCCAATGCCGAAACTTCACAAACTTTCAACTATCAGTCGGCTTTAAATTATTCGTTTAATGAAAGTTGCGACGAAATCAACCGTATTAAAAAGTGGATCATTCGTGAGGCGCTTTACCATTCTCAGGATACTTTTTTAGAGACCCCATTTTCCCGGCCTCCTCCTTCGTACGTGTAACCCAGACAATTTCATTACTTTCGTTTGTTGAAGCAGTATCTGCCCGCCGTTATTAGTGAAATTTCAACCGAAAAAAAATCTTTTTACCACAAGGATGAACAATAAACCCACTTAGATTATTTAATTTACTACCATGAATATATCACAGAAATTAATAGAGAAATACAACACCCCGGTGCCACGATACACCAGTTATCCGCCGGCCAACTTTTTTTCGCCGGAGTTTACTCCTGAAGAATACGTTAAGGTGTTGGAACAATCCAATTCAGAAAATCCGCAGAATATATCCATTTATATCCACATTCCTTTCTGCCCGAAAATCTGCTACTTTTGCGGCTGTAACACGCACCTGACGCGCGATAAAAACAAAATGGAAGTTTATGTTGATGCGCTGAAAAAAGAGATCCGAATGGTGAAAAAGTTGCTCAACGATGACCGCAAGGTGTCGCAGGTGCACTGGGGAGGCGGTACACCAAACTCTTTGTCTATCGGACTGATCGAAGATATTATGAACCTGATTCATGAGCTATTCGATTTTATTCCAAATCCGGAAATTGCTATGGAATGTCACCCAGCAATGTTGGATAAAGATTACATCGATCGTTTGGTAGCGCTGAAATTTAACCGTTTTAGTCTGGGTATTCAGGATTTCGACACGAAGGTTCTGGAAAACGTAAACCGCGATCCGTCTATACTTCCCGAAGAAGATTTGGTTGCTATGATCCGCAGTCACGAGGGTACCAGTGTGAATTTCGACTTTATCTATGGGCTTCCTTTTCAGGATGAAGTATCGTTCGCAAAAACCATCGAACGCGCCATTAGTTTGTCGCCCGATCGTTTGGTTACTTTCTCATACGCACACGTGCCTTGGGTGAAAAAAGCTCAAAAAATATTGGATGCACGCGGTCTGCCATCGGCAACGAAGAAGCTGGCCATGTTCGAAGTTGGTTACCGTTTGTTAACTGAAAATGGTTACGACGCCATTGGTCTCGACCATTTTGCCCGCCCTGATGATGAGCTGAATCTGGCCTTTAAAAACAAAACCTTACACCGTAATTTCCAGGGATATTGCACCCGCGAAACCACCGGACAGGTTTATGCTTTTGGCTCTACAGGAATCAGTCAGCTGGAAAATGCTTACGCGCAAAATGCCAAAGACACAAACACTTACGTCGACCAGATCAACAAAGGAAAATTCACTATTGAAAAAGGTTATCAGTTGAATGCCACTGAAAAGATCATTCGCCACGTGATTAACGAAGTGATGTGCAACTATTATATTTCGTGGGAAGAAGCCGCACAAATGCTGCAAACTTCTACCGACGTAATAAAACAGAGCGTTCTTTACGATGAATCGTTCCTTACCGGTTTTGTTGAAGAAGGGCTTTTATCGCTGTCGAAAGACGAATTGCATGTAAGTGAACAAGGACGCTTTTTTGTACGAAACATCGCTGCCAGCCTTGACCCAAACATGCGGAATGCAACCTTAAAATTCTCAAAAGCACTATAAAAACCATGCAAAAAAACCAACTAAACATTGCCGTTATTGGGGCAGGACTAACCGGACTTACAACAGCTTATTACCTTAAAAAATTTGGTTTTAAGGTGCAGGTTTTTGAAAAAAGTGACCACGCCGGTGGTGTGATTCAAACGCACCGGAAAAATGGTTTTGTTTTTGAATCGGGGCCAAATACCGGCTCAATGGGACAGGAAGAAGCTGCCGAACTTTTTGAAGACCTGGCAAATGACTGTACCATTGAATATGCCAACAAAAGCGCCGAAGCCCGCTGGATTTGGATGGGCGGCAAGTGGCACGAAATGGAGATGGGCGGCTTAAAAGCCATCACCACTCCCCTTTTTACCTGGCACGATAAATTTCGTATTCTGGGCGAACCGTTTCGTAAACCGGGTACCGATCCTAATGAAACCATCGCCGATATGGTACGCCGCCGTATGGGAAAAAGCTTTTTAAGAAATGCCGTAGATCCTTTCCTTTCGGGCGTTTATGCCGGTGACCCGGAAAAACTGGTAACACGTTATGCTTTGCCAAAACTTTTCTGGTTGGAGCAAAATTATGGCAGTTTTATTGGTGGAAGTATCAAACAAAAGAAAGCGCGTAAAAAAGAACCACCTCGAAAAGCTAATCGTCAGGTATTTTCGGTTGAAAACGGACTGGACAACCTGATAAAAGCTTTGGTTAAAAATATTGGAGAAGAAAATATTAAGCTGGGATGCAAAAATCTGGAAGTTAAAAACGAGGGAGAACTGAAGTATTCGCTTAATGGCGAAAGTTTTACCCATGTAATTTCAGCGGCCGGATCGCATGCTCTGGAAAATCTATTTCCATTTTTCCCAAAAGAGAAACTTCAGCCGATCGAAAAAATGAATTACGCCAAAGTTACCCAGGTGGTGCTTGGGTTTAACAACTGGAAAGGGATTCCGATCAAATCGTTTGGAGGACTTGTTCCTTCGGCTGAAAAACGTGATGTATTGGGCATTCTGTTGCCGGGTTCTTTCCTGAAAAACCGGGCACCGGAAAACGGAGCTTTACTTTCTGTCTTCTTGGGAGGTATTAAAAAACCGGAATTATTCGATTATTCCGACGATGAAATAAAAGAAATTGCAGAGCGCGAAGTCCGCGAAATGATGGGGCTCGACACTTTTGAACCCGATCTATTGGAGATTTTCCGCTACAAACATGCCATTCCACAATACAGTTTCGAGAGCGAAGAAAAACTTCAGGCGATTACCGATCTGGAAACCGAATACAAAGGCCTGACACTGGCCGGAAACATGCGCGACGGAATTGGAATGGCCGACCGAATTAAACAAGGAAGAACAATTGCGAACCAATTTGCGACAGATTATTTATGAGTGCGAAAACAGCTGTTTTATTGATGAATGTTGGTAGCCCCGACAAACCGACCGTTCCTGCGGTTCGAAAATATTTGACTGAGTTTTTGAATGATGAACGTGTGATCGATTTGCCATATCTGCTTCGGAAATTTTTGGTAAATGTGATCATTATTCCTGCCAGGGCTAAAAACTCAACCAAGTTATACCGACAGTTGTGGACTAAAAAAGGATCGCCATTGATTTATATTTCAGATGAGTTGAAACATAAACTTCAGGATGAAATGGGCGACGATTACGAAGTTTTTATGGGAATGCGCTATGGAAATCCGGGCTACAAAGCAGCTTTAGCAGATATAAAAAAGAAAGGTTTTGATAAGATTATTTTACTGCCGTTGTTTCCGCATCATGCCATGTCGACCACTGAAACGTCGCTGGTTGCAGCCCAAAAAGAAATAAAAAAGCTGGGAATAAAATCAGAGGTGTTTGAGGTTGGTCAATTTTACCACGATCCTAAATTTATTGATGCTTTTGCCGAACGGATTCAACAATACAAGCTACAGGATTTCGACCACATTATATTTTCGTATCATGGTCTACCAAACCGCCATTTGGAAAAATGCCACCCGGGAATTAAAGTGGAAAATTGCAGCTGCCATAAAACAATGCCGGAACATGGAAACTTGTGTTACCGTGCTACGGTTTACGAAACTTCGCGTTTGCTGGCTGCTCAATTAAACCTGCAACCGGAGCAGTATTCAGTAGGTTTTCAGTCGCGATTATCAAAAAACTGGCTAACACCTTTTACCGATGAATTACTGGGAGAATTGCTCGAAAAAGGCAAAAAGAAAATACTGATAGCCGCACCTTCGTTTGTTACCGATTGCCTGGAAACCACATTGGAATTAGGCGTGGAATATGGCGAAGAATTCCTGGAAAAAGGCGGAGAAAAATTACAGTTGGTCGACAGTTTAAACACCGAAAAAAGCTGGGTAGAAACACTTGCTTGCCTGGTTCGCAAAAGCATTTCATAAAATCAAGAACAATGCACACTTACGAATGGCATCTATTTTATACCTGCCTGGCTACTTTTGTTGTTAACCTGCCCTTTGGCTACCTGCGCGGTGGTTTCCGCAAGCTATCGTTTTGGTGGTTTGTTGCCATTCATGCACCGGTACCATTGATCATTTTAATCCGTAAATTTTTCGACATACAACTCAGCTGGAGTCTCGCTCCCTTTCTTTTCGGAAGCTTTTTCCTGGGCCAGTTTGTTGGCCGGAAAATCTACGGATTAAAACCCTGGCGAAAAAAATCAACCAATTAAAATCACCTGACTTCAACGGTTGAATAACCACTTTCTAATCCTTCAGAAGCAGCAGTAATCGAAATTTCGGCACCATCCTCTCCCGGACGAACGATCAACTGACATTTGCCTCTAAACGTAGAAACATGTGGCTGCTGAAAGCTTTTCATATCCTTTGGATTTCCGTTGGCAACGGCTTGCAGGCTGCCATTTCCTTCAATCGTAAATTCAACAGGCAATTCGGCATTTGGAACTAAATTTCCATCCGAGTCTACCACTTCAATGTTGAAATAAGCCAGATCGTTTCCACCTGTTTTTACAGTCTCGGTTTCAGCAACAACTTTTAGTGCTGCAGGTTTTCCTGCTGTTTTTAAGGATTGGCGAACCATTTCATTTCCATCTTTTAATCCGATGGCAACCAGTTCACCGGCCTGGTAGGGAACATCAAAATAAGCAGCCAAAGCTTCTATTGGGCGCGACTCAGAAGGAATATCCATTTGTTGGGCTCCGCTGTTTTTCTGAGCCACATTTTTTGTACCGATCACTTCTCCGTTCAATTCCAACCTCACATCATCGCAACGTGTGTATATAGCCACCTGCAACGGTGTTCCTTCATTTCCTTCCCAGTTCCAGCTTTTCCACTCTTCGGGCCACCCCCACATACTTACAAGTTCTTTTCTGCCGTCGGGAATCGGCTCATGAACCAGCATTTCGAGCTCGCTGTTGCGCCAAACCACATCGCGGTAATACATCTGTGGTTTTTTGTAGCCAAGTATGCTTATATCGCCGCAATAGGCATTGTACCATGGCCAGTCCGGCAAAAAGCCAACATTTTCATTATCGAGGTTATTGTGTCCAATTCCGCTCTCACCCAAATAATCCATTCCGGTCCACACAAAATCACCGATTACATACGGAAACTTTTCTACCAAATCCCAGTTATCAAACGCTTCTTTTGGAAACGATTCCGTCCCTACGATAATTCGTTCAGGGTGTTTTTCATGGTCAGGTTCGTAGTTTTTCCATTGGTAGTTGTAGCCGTGAATATCCATTTGTGCAAAAGCCGGAATTGTGCGGTCCCAGTCCCATCCGGGATGATCCCAGAAGTGACAAATGGCCTGTGTTACCGGACGCGTATCATCCATGGACAATACTTTTTCGCGGAGAAATTTGAATATTTCCAAACCTGATGAATCGGCACGCTCGCTGATTTCGTTACCCACACTCCAAATTACAATCGACGGATGATTTCGGTCGCGCAGAACCATTGATTCCAGGTCACGCTCCCACCAGTCGTCAAAATACAGGTGATAATCCTGATCGTTTTTACCACGTTGCCAGTGATCGAATGATTCATCCATTACCAGAATTCCCAACTCGTCACAGGCATCAAGAAAATGTTGTGAAGGCGGATTATGGGCAGTTCTTATGGCATT
Organism: Draconibacterium sp. IB214405; assembly: GCF_033963885.1. NCBI lineage: Bacteria > Pseudomonadati > Bacteroidota > Bacteroidia > Marinilabiliales > Prolixibacteraceae > Draconibacterium > Draconibacterium sp. IB214405. The sequence goes on along the minus strand of NZ_JAXBMA010000001.1, from coordinate 449,585 downwards.
AAATCCATTTTCCTTCATCACTTTTACTCGTCGATATTCGGCTGCTTTAAACGCTGCCGACCCCAACGGACCGTTATCGTGATGCAAACAACCACCTTTAAGTAAAACACTTTCGCCGTTCAACAAAAATCCCTTTTCGGGAGAAAAATCGATGGAACGGATTCCAAATTTTTCATCGTATTGATCAATAACAACATCGCCGTCAAGAAGCTGCAGTTTCGCGGTATATAAAGCCGGATTGTCAGGCGACCACAAAGATGGATAATCCAACTCGGTTTGTAAAACAGTTGGCGCCTGTTTTACATCAACAGGTAAATTCCATTTTGCCACAACCTGTCCGTCAGCGTTTTGCAACTCACCTTTTAATCTCAAGCCTTCAGCAGATTCAGCAGCAACTAGTTGTGTTTCAATTTTAACGGTGGCTTTTTCCTTCGAAACTTCTGGAGTGGTAACATAAACTCCCCATAAATCAATATGAACCGGATTCAATTTAAGTAAACTTACATTTCTGTAAATTCCTGACCCGCTGTACCATCGCGAATTTTTGCCTTCGTTTTTCACCTGAACAGCCAAAACATTTTCCTGTCCGGCCGGATTTAAATAACCGGTTAAATCGTATACAAAAGCAGTGTATCCGTACGGATGATTGCCAAGATGATGTCCGTTGATCCAGAAATCGGCATTCATATAAACGCCATCAAAAAGCACTTTTATGGTTTTGCCTTCATCCTGTTTATCGATAGTGAAATGTTTGCGGTACCAGGCAGTGCCACCAACAACATGACCGGTGGAAGCCGCACCTGCACTTTCTTCAGAAAAAGGCCCGATTTGTTTTATACCTTCCTTTTCAGGCAGGTCTTCAATACTGTAATCGTGTGGCAAATTAAGTGTTCTCCAATCAGAATCGTCGAAATTAATGTTCTGACCATCCTGAACATCGGCTCTGATAAATTTCCAGTCTTTATCAAATGATTCCTCACAATTAATGGTTGTTTCCTTTTGACTACAGGAAACCAATAAAAGCAGAGCGATTACTCCACCATACAAGATTTTTAGCATAAGTTTAGGTTTAAATTTTACCGTACAAATACGGTTTTTATATTCATAAATTCCTTGATTCCGTGCACAGAAAGCTCGCGGCCAAATCCGCTGGTTTTTATTCCACCAAATGGAAGTCGCGGATCAGATTTTACAAAATCATTTACAAAACAAGCGCCGGCTTCCAGCTCTATTTCGGCAATGTGTTCGCCCTTTTTCAGGTTATTTGTAAACACGGCAGCTCCCAATCCAAAATCGGTATCATTTGCCACACGAATGGCTTCTTGTTCATCTTCAACTTTTATTACCGACGCCACCGGGCCAAACAATTCTTCGTCGTAAGCCGGCATTCCCGGTTTGATATTTTCAAGAATGGTTGGCGGATAAAACGCACCTTTCCGATGTGGAACCTCGCCGCCTAAAATAACTTCTGCACCTTTCTTTACCGAATCAACAACCTGCTGGTGTAACTCATCGCGCAGATCTTCGCGTGCCATTGGCCCCATTGTGCTTTCTTCGTCGAACGGATCGCCAAAGTGTGCCGCATTCATCTCGTGTGTGAACAGCTCGAGAAAATGCGCATAAACCGGTTCTTCCACGATAAAACGTTTGGCTCCGATACAACTTTGCCCGGCATTTAAAAGGCGACCTGCAGCACATGTTTTTGCTGCAAGTTCCAGGTCGGCATCTTTTAAAATCAGGTATGGATCGCTACCGCCAAGTTCGAGCACACATTTTTTCAATTCGGCACCGGCAATCGCTGCAACACTTTTTCCGGCCGGTGTACTTCCGGTAAGACTCACGCCCTGTATTGCTTTATGTTTTATCACCTTTTCAACCATCGGGCTGCCAATCAACAGCGAACGAAATACGTTTTCAGGAAATCCGGCTTCACGGAAAATCTCTTCGATGGCCACCGCACAACCCGGAACATTACTGGCATGTTTTAGTACTGCGGTATTTCCGGCCATAAGTGTTGGTGCCGCGAAACGAAAGACCTGCCAGAAAGGGAAATTCCATGGCATAACCGCCAAAATGGTTCCAATCGGCTGGTAAGAAACATACGACTTACTGGCTTGAGTGGCTATGATTTCGTTTTCGAGAAAAGCTTCGGCATTGGCAGCGTAATACTCGCAAACCCAGGCGCATTTTTCAATCTCGGCAATTCCTTCGCTTTTAACTTTACCCATTTCCAGCGCCATCAGCAATGCCAGTTCCTTCTTCTTGCTTCGAAGAATACTGGCTACATTTTGCATCAACTGCCCACGATGATGAAAAGACGTACTCCGCCAGTGATGCCAGATTTTATCGACTGAATTAATGATTTTTTCAACGCCGTCTTCAGAGTGTTTTTGATAGGCTTTTACGATTTCGTTCGTTACCGGATTAATCGATTGTAGCATAGTGAGATTCTTTATGAACCATAAAATTATAAAAAAAGCAACCTTGTAAAAAGATTGCTTTCAACTATTTTATCGATCAAAAATTTATTCCACTATCCTGATCTCTGTTTTCATTTCCATTGCCTGGCGATACACGGCACTTACACCACAATATTTTTCTTCCGACAGTTTAACGGCTTTCTCCAGTTTTGCCATCGGAAGGTCTTTTCCTTTAAACTGATAAACAATGGTCATTTTATTGTAGTATTTTGGATGTTCTTCGGTGAGTTCGCCTTCAACAATAACGTTAAAAGCTTCCAATTCCACCTTCATTTTTTTCAAAATCATCACCACATCAATACCGGTACAACCGGCCAGTGCAGTCAGCATTAATTTCTTCGGACGTGGTCCTAAATCGCTTCCGCCAACTTCTTCCGTGGCATCAATTATTACCTCGTGTCCATCCATATCGGCTTTAAACGCCAGCTTGTCGGTCCAGGCCATATCTACAACATGCTTCATAACATCCTTGTTTTAAATTACTTTACTTTAAATTTGTACCCAAATATACAATATCTAACTATCTATATAAATAGTTTTTCGAATAATGCAGATAATTGTATTTTTAAGGCAAAAATAAAGATAGGTTATTCCAGTATTAAACGTATAATCAAAAACAGGAAATGAGAAGTGCAATTAAAAGGCCATCGGATGAAGAAACAAATTTGAGCGGTTTTCAACTGTTTAAAAAACTTACCGAGGAAGAGTTTACCCGCCTTAATTACGAAAAAACATGTTCTCTTTATAAAAAGGGAACCATCATCTATCGCGAGGGTAGCCGCTTAACCGGTTTCTTTTGCGTTACCCGGGGGATTGTAAAAATTTTTAAAACCGGTATCGATGGAAAAGAACAGATTATTCGTTTTGCTAAAAAGGGCGAGATCATTGCTTATCGTTCGTTGTTAAGCCAGGAACTGGCATGTACTACCGCCAAAGTAATCGACGACGCCGCTTTGTGCCATATTCCCTATCAAACATTATTGTACCTGATTCAGAGTAACTGGCAGTTTTCGCACCACATGCTGCAAATTGTTTGTCTTGAGTTGCGCGAAGCAAATGATTACATTACCGATATTGCACAAAAAACTGTTCGCGAGCGACTGGCCGAAGTGTTGTTACTTTTAAAAGAAAATTTTGAACTGGATAACCAAAACACGCTTCAAATTTCGTTAACACGCGAAGAACTTGCCAATATGGTAGGTACCGCAACCGAGTCGGTAATTCGTTTATTATCAGAGTTTAAAAACGACAAACTGATTGAGTTGCAAGGCAGGAAAATCAAGTTTTTAGATATCCCCACCCTAACAAGAGTCGCAAATTTATAAGTTTACTACATAACTTTTAAAACCGGCCTCGAGCCGGTTTTTTTATACCAATAATTCTGTATTTTCAACAAAAATTAATACTTCAACACTATGAAACTCTTTGGTATTCATTTAAACCGACGCACATTTATCCGCTGGAAAATTTATATCGACCGCGCACGGATGTATATTGGTTACATTAGTTTTGTTATGATCGCTTTTATGTTTTTAAACGATTTTAAAGACGAGACCATTCGCCATTTTTTGGACGAAAATAAACTGATTACCTACCCGGTAATGATGGTTGTGTTTATGCTTTTCTCGTTGATTCTCGGCCGTCTCGATACAAAACTTGGCCTGCGAAAAGAAGAAATGCGCAACGCCGCAACCGAAAACCCGGTTACAATGGAAATTCTGGAAAATATTAAAGAGATAAAGGAAAAGCTGAATAAAGAATGATGAATGTCGATTAACGATTTTAGATTTAATATTTGCTACAGATGACGAAGTTTGTTTGGACATACTTCGCAAATCAAAATTCGTTAATCATCATTCGAAATTCACTTTTTAGCGTCCAATCCAGTCTTCCGGATCCAACTTGGTGCTTTCTTTCCAAATCTGAAATTTAAGAATTGATTTGTTGCCTTCCTTTACATCGGTAAAAACCGTTCCTATGGTTTGTTTGGTTGTTACTTTATCGCCCTTTTTTACAACCACTTCACGCAGGTTTGAATACACACTCAAAAACGTTCCGTGACGGATAATAACGGCCGTATTTCCACCCGAAATACCAAACACCCGGCTTACTTCGCCATTAAAAACAGCACGTACCTGTGCGCCAATATCGGTGGCAATGTTAATACCGTTATTCTGCACCTGTACATTAGTTAAAACCGGATGACGGTGCACCCCAAAATGTTCGACAATCACTCCTCTTTCAACCGGCCAGGGCAAACGGCTTCTATTTTGTTCAAAATTATCGCCAATAAGTTTTTGTTCGGGTGTTAAGGCAAAACCCGAGCCACCGGCTGCCTGGTTTTTACGCGCTTCTTCCTCTATTATTTGGGTAATTTCGCGTTCCAACTGCTGTTCTACTTTACGTTGTTCTTGTAATTTTTTCTGCAAATTACTTCGTTGACTTTTTAACTTTTGCAGCTCAACATTTTGCTCCTGCTGTTCGCTGGCGAGCTGAATTGTTTCGGCCTCCGTTTTTTCGATTAGCTTTTGTTTTTCCAGTGTTTGTTGCTCCAATTTTTTAATGCTTTCCGCCAGTACTACCTGAACTTCATTAATTGTCGTTGCCTGGTTTTCGCGGTAGTTTTTATAGCGCCTGAAATACAAAAAACGGCGGTATGCCTGGTTAAAATTTTGAGCCGAAAGTAAAAACAAAGTCTCGTCCAACCCATTCAGATTTTTATAGGCAGAACGAATCATTTCGGCATATTCATCTTTTAGCTCCTGAACATCGTTTTTAAGCATTTCTACGGCCAAAACATTATTGGCTACACATTGCTCATAAATTTCAATTTCCTGGTTTATATTCGAAATTAGGGTGTTTCTGGAGCTGATCTTGGTGGTAATTAGCCGAAGCTTGCTTAATGATGATCGTTCATTTTTTTGTGCTTCGTTAAGTAAACGTGTGGTATATTCTATTTCCTTTTCGGCCTCCGCCTTTTTAGTTCTCAGGTCTTCAATGGATTGAGCATACGAAGAAAAACACAACACTGCCAAAGCAAAGGCAGGCAATAGTATTTTTATTCGTAAATTCATGTTTACGAATGTATTGATTTCGGATTTAACCTAAGTTCAACTTTAAAATATTTTCACAGAAAGTTATAGTTGCGTCAGATTTATATTTTAAATTTTGTAGGAATAACGGGTTATTTCAAAGAATTTAAAAAATGAAGATGGCGTGAGAAGAACTTTCCTTAAAGGCTTTGCTCTTTTTGCCATAAACTTCCTCCAATTTTCTCTAATTATCCCGATAGTTCTTCGAAAACCGGTGAAAGTTTCTGACTAAAATAGCTAAAGCTGTGAGCTATTTTAAAGCTGAAATCAGGTTATTAGTTTACACGAATCTCCTCGTATTTTTCCGGAATTTTTATGCTGAACGATGAGATTTTTTCGGTTGAAAATCCACTCATTTTAATCTTCATCGTAATTTCCTCTTCGGGCGAATCAAAATTCATTTCAATGCTACCCGGGTATTCTTTGTTTTCCACCTTGGTGTACTCGTCGAAAACCAGGTTCATATCACGGTTATTTGATTTATCGCTGATCAACAAGCGGTTCAACGCAAAATTTCGGGGGTTAAAAAACATTTTCTGTACAATCAGCGCCTGATCATCCAGTCGTTTTAACCGACGTTCGGCTTTATTTTCTTTCTCCTCGAGTTTACTGAGCTTTCTAGTCTTTTCAGATTGTAACACGTACTGATTGTCTTCGATAAACGAATCAAACGTTTTAAAATCCTTGTCGCGCGGATCGTTTCGGTACGAAAAAGCGTTATTTGAAATTATACTTTGTATGGTGGCAAAATCAAGGTCGATGTGCAGAAAACTACTTAGATATGAATAATCGTCGATGAAATAATTATGGTCGATATAGTTCACGTATTTTACACTGTCGGGCGTCAGTAAAACGCGGCCAACGGGAATATTTAATTTACTGATCGACACCAGTATTTTCTCATCCTTTTTGGCTTTAAGATTGATCCTGAAAGTGGCTTTTGACTGGCTGCTTACAAAGTTACAATTGATACGTTTAACGGTGAGGTACTCGTAATCGAAAGCATTTTGCTCAATTCGTTTCAGCAGTTTGTTTGTACTTATGGCGCGTGCTTCAACATACGACAATTCGGAAGGTGCTTTACACGACGATACAACAATGAGGGAGGCGAATGCAAATAGCAATACTTTGAAATATTTTCGAAAACTCATCGCTACTCTTCAATGTAAGTTTGTTCCTTAATTTTGCGGTCTAAAACCTGCGATTCGCTGCCGCTTTCTTTTGCCTTTTTCCAGTATTCTACAGCCTGTTCCTTTTTTCCTGTTTTGTACAGAATATCGCCGTAATGTTCCAGCAAAGTATCGCTTTCGTCGTCGCTGTTTTTAATGGCCGAATCCATGTAAAATTTAGCAAGGGTATATTCACCCTTTTTAAACAGTACCCAGGCATGTGTATCGAGGTAAGTTGCGTTATCAGGAAAACGTTCAACAACCTTTCCGCTCATACGCTCGGCTTTATCCAAATCAATCCCGTCCAAGGATAAATAATAGGCGTAATTGTTTAGCGTGAGGTAGTTTTCCGGATCAATTTCAACGGCCTTGTCAAATATTTTGAATGCTTCAGTTTTGTTGCCGTTTTTATAAATGGCCTCCCCTTTTAGCATTAGGAAATTTGCCTTAAGCTGTGGATTGTCGATAACGTAATCGGCTCCCTCGTCGCTTAACTCGATGGTTTCGTCGAATTTTTCCAATTGAACACAGGCAATTGCTTTGAAAAAATAACCCTGTGGCTGGTTCGGAAACAATTCAATGATTCTCCCGGTATGTTCGTACAATTTATCCCACTGTTGCAGGTCGTTATCAATGTACATTACCCGCTCCCAAACCATGTAGTCGTTTGGATTAATATCGAGTGCTTTTAACAACGCTTCGCGACCTTCGGGAAGTTTGTTTTGTTTTAACAGTTCTTCAGCCTGAATGGTATGCACCAGCGATTCATCAGGGTGTTTTTCCAGCAAAACGTCAATCAATTCCCCGCGTTGTTTTTCGTTTAATGTCGATTGCGCCGGGTTGGCTGTTAACATCATGTACAGCTGCATTTTTGTTTGAATGTCAACCGCATCGCTTGCAAAACCTTCTTTTGTTTCTTCGAACGATTTTTCCGTATCGCCATTTTCGAGGTAGTAGTTGGCCAGCGAAAAATGCACAAATCCATTCTCCGGATCCATTTCCTGTATCTTCTGATAGTTTTTCAGTGCATTTTCAGAATCGCCCTGACTTTGATACAAATCGGCCAATAAACCGTAATATTTGGCTTCGTCCGGATTGTTTTCAATCAGTTTATTGATCTCGGCAAAAGCTTTGTCAATTTCACCGGTAGAAATATAAATCTGCTGTTTGGCCACCGAAATCTGTTCATTAATTCCGGTTTCCTTCTCCATTCGATTGTAGGCCGAAATGGCTTCATCAAAACGTTGTGCAGTAGCCAACAAGGCTGCATTCATGTATATGTACTCCAGGTTTTCGGGTTCCTTTTCCAAAAGCCCGGCATAAATATCAGCAGCTTCCGAATATTTTCGAGTTTGCTGATAAACCTGTGCCAATAACAATTTATACCACTTATTTTCGGGATTTAAACTGATGGCTTTCTCCAGCAACAAAGAAGCGCTGGTAAAATCGTTGTTTGCCGCATGAATATTGGCCAGTTCGAACATGGCTGCCGATGAATTCGGATCGATCTCCAAACAGCTCGAAAGCAAACGAATCGCTTCCTGAGCATTGCCAAACATTTTTTGTTTTAATGCTTCAACAAAATAGTATTCAAATTCAGCCTGTTTCTGTTCAACCAGTTCGTTGGTGGGTGTATTTACTGCAGCTTTTGCCACTTCCTGCTCGGTAACCTGTTTTGGACCTGAGCATGCAAAAGCAACAGATGAAAAAGCCGCAATACCAATTCCTTTTATAAAAATTCTCTTCATCTTAATGTTTTCCGGTGTGGCCAAAGCCACCTGCTCCTCTTTCTGATTCTTCCAACACCTCTACCAAATCCCATTCCACAGTTGCGTGTGCGGCAACAACCATTTGGCAAATGCGTTCTCCATTTTCTATAACAAAATCTTCGCTCGACAGGTTGATGAGAATAACACCAATTTCGCCACGATAATCGGCATCAATGGTTCCGGGAGTGTTCAAAACTGTAATTCCCTTTTTTAAGGCCAAACCGCTTCTCGGACGAACCTGAGCTTCGTAACCCTGTGGCAATTCAATAAACAAACCGGTTGGTATCAGTTTCCGCTCCAGCGGCTTTAAAACAACCGGTTCATCAAGGTTTGCACGTAAGTCCATTCCGGCCGAAAACAAGGTGCTGTAAGCCGGTAGTTCGTTCTTCGATTTATTAACAATTTTAACCTGCATCAATCTGTATTTTTTAAAGAACCGCTAAGATAGTAAATAATGTGTCCGTTCAGTAGGATTAACAATATTTATGGTTCTGAGCTATTGAATTCAACTGTTTGTATAACAATTAAATAATAATCAAATCGGCCATAATCTCGTCGGAAATAAAAAGTCCTTTCCGGGTTAATGTAATAGCCCGATCGTTTATTTGAAGCACACCCGCTTCTTTATATTTTGATAATTGTTCGGAAAAATATTGTGCGTTTTTAACACCGAACCGTTCTTCAATCTCCTCTTCCGAAACTCCCCACTTGGTACGAATACGGGTTAAAATGTACTCGTTATACTTGTCTTTTTCGCTGAGTACTTCTTCCTCGAAATACGAATTTTTGCCTGCAATTGCTTTAATATAGGCTTCAACAGATGAGATGTTCCAGCTCCGCGAGTTCCCATCGAACGAATGTGCCGATGGTCCCAGACCCAGGTATTTTGTGCCCATCCAATACGCAGTGTTGTGTTTCGAGTAAAGCTGATCTTTTGCCAGGTTCGAAATCTCGTACTGCTCGTAACCGTTCGCCACTGCCCGGTCGATAAGCGTATTAAACTGATCGACACTATCAGTTTCCTTCAATTCTTTTAGTGTTCCCTTTTTCAGCCAGGTGTAAAACGGCGTTCCTTCGTGGTAAGTTAAGTGATAGGCAGAAAGGTGTTTTACAGGAAGGCTGAACATCGTATCCAGGCTCTCCTCCCATTCCTTTTGAGTGAGATCGGGCAATCCATAAATTAAATCGGCACTTAAGTTTGAAAAACCCAGGGTGGCAGCATTTTCAATAGCTTCAATTGCCTGGGCAGAATCGTGCCTACGATTCATCTTTTCGAGATGCCGGTTTTGAAACGACTGAATCCCGATACTTAAACGATTAATTCCGGCTTGTTTTATGCCTTTTAGATAGTCTGTTGTAAGGTCGTCGGGATTGGCTTCGAGTGTAATTTCGGCGTTCGGGTTAACGATAAATTCATTGTTTATTACCGCCAGTATTTCTGCTACTTGCAAGGCTGTTAATACCGATGGAGTTCCTCCGCCAAAATATATGGTTTCGATGCTTTCGTTGTTCAGGTAGTTTTTACGTAAGTTTACCTCGCTTTTTAAAGCTTTGATAAAATCGAGCTGCAGGGATGTGTTTACTGTCTTGTAAAAGTCGCAGTAATAACATTTCTGACGACAAAACGGAATATGAATGTAAATACCAGCCATGATTTTAAAGCAGTACAGTTTTTTGGTAATCAGACAATAATAACCACAGAAACAGGTTATTGTTTTTTGTTGGCACCAAACAAAACATTAAAAAATTACGCATGAAAATTACACCTTACTGGAGACTTGCAATTTGGTTACTTATAATGATTTATTTGCTTTTTGTTCCTGCCAATCAGCTACCTTCAAAACCATTTATACAAATTCCGAATTTTGATAAAATGGTTCATTTCGGAATGTTTTTCATTCTTTGTCTGTTATCATTCAGACCAGTGAAACAATTTACACCTAATTTTTATTTCTGGACTCCCCTGCTTGTGCTTGTTGCAGCAATCGCACTGGAATCAGTTCAGCATAAAATTTCGCCAACCCGCCACAGCGATATTTACGACCTTTGGGCCAATGTTGCAGGTTTATCGGCCGCAACTATGTTTTATGCCCTGTTTGTAAATAAAAAGTGGCTGGAACGCATTTTTTAAGTGCATTTCAGTCAGTAATCAGGTATTTTTCCCTGCACTAAAGTTTTACGAGGTCTTCGTATTTTTCGATGTCTTTACCAACAGTTTCCAGCGATGTTTGCTTGTAAAATCCTGAAATATCCTGGCGCAATCGTTCATACTGAGCATGTACAGGACAAAGTGGTTTCGATGGATCGTGCGTTTTACAAGGCTCCAGACTGATTAAACAGTTGGTGAAAAATTCTTCGCCGTCAACCTTGGTTACAATATCCCACAACGAAATATCAGAAGCATCGCGCGAAAGCGAAAAACCACCGTTTGGCCCTTTTGTTGAAACAAGCAATTTCTGTTTTACCAGGTTTTGCAGAATTTTTCCTAAAAATGGCGACGATAATCCAAGATCTTCAGAAATCTGTTTAATACCAATTCGTTTGTCTTCTTTCGAAAACTTCCCAAGATAAATCAGTGCTCTAAGCGCATATTTGCAAGTATTTGATAACATGACTACTACTTTAAATTTAAAATTGTTTTACTGTATGATTTTTCTGCAACAGCAGGAAATTTCTTTTGTTTACCCAACACATTTCGGTTGGCTTTCAGCAACGTATTTTTCACTTTACCATTAACCTTGTCAAGGTTTTTACGCTTTTTAAAAGCCCATTCATAGGCTTTCATTCCTTTGTTCCAGTATAAATTTTCGTGATTCTCCTCCACCGAAATTTTTCGATTCAGCAATAACAAATCGTGTAAAGGAATTTTTACCGGACAAACATCGGTGCAGGCACCACAAACCGTGCAGGCAAAACTTAAATGATTGTATTTATCAAATCCCTTCATAAACGGCGTGATTACCGATCCGATCGGCCCGCTGTACGTTGTATTGTAGGTGTAACCACCCACGTTTTTATAAATCGGACAGGCATTTAAACAAGCCCCGCAGCGGATACATTTTAGTGCATCGACATGTTTGGGTTCGGCGGCAATTTTTGTGCGGTTATTGTCGAGCAAAACAACCACCATTTTTTCCGGCCCGTTTGTTTCATTTTCACGTTTTGGTCCGGTAATCAATGAGTTATAAACCGTAACCTGTTGTCCCGTTCCCAGCGCCGACAATAATGGGAACATTAATTGCAAATCGTTAACCGATGGAATCAGTTTTTCAATTCCGGCAATAACAATGTGCACTTTCGGAAACGAGATGGACATAAATCCGTTACCTTCGTTTTCGGTAAGTGCCACTCCCCCAACATCGGCAACCAAAAAATTGGCACCTGTTACACCAACCTCGGCAGAGGTAAATTTTTCCCGCAGCACTTTCCGCACAAACAGGGTTAATTCAGTTGGTGTTGCGTTTTCAGGCGTATCAAATTTTTTATGAAAAAGTTCGGCAACATCTTCTTTCGATTTGTGCATTGCCGGTGTTAAAATGTGGTATGGTTTTTCGCCTGCCACCTGAACAATAAACTCTCCCAAGTCGGTTTCAACAGGTTCAAAACCTGCCTTTTCGAGGTTTTCATTCAGTTCAATTTCTTCCGAGATCATCGACTTACTTTTAACCAAAAGTTTAGCCTCGTTCTCTTTTAAAATTGAAACAATTTCGGCTACAGCTTCTTTTCCGTCGCGTGCCCAAACCACATCAATACCGTTCTTTTTTGCGTTAGTCTCAAATGTTTCGAGATATGCGCCCAGGTTGGAAACAACCTTTTTCTTGAGATACGATGCACGTTGTTTGGCTAAATCCATATTTCTGTAGCGAAGTTTGCCTTTAGCCACCGCCTCGTCGTATTTCGAAATGTTGAAATTCAACGTTTGCCGGTGTTTGGTATCGAAGGCAATTTTTGAATCCTTCAGAAATATTTTTTTAGTCGTAGTCATCTATTATTTTACCGGAATTAGATCAACCCTGCGGGCATGACGTCCTCCTTCAAAATCGGTAGTTAAAAAAGTAGTTACGATAGCAATCGCCTCTTCATCGCTTACAAAACGACCTGGTACAGCACAAATGTTTGCGTTGTTGTGCTGACGTGCCAAAGCTGCAATTTCGGGGCTCCAGCACACTGCCGAACGCACTCCCTGATGTTTATTTGCCGCAATGCTTATTCCCTGTCCGCTTCCACAAAAACTAATGCCAATCTCGTATTTTCCACTTTCGATGGCATCGCCAATTTTGTGTGCAAAAACCGGGTAATCAACACTTTCATCGGTGTAAGATCCCAAATCGTCGAAAGCGATGTTGTTATCGCTCAAGAATTTTTTGATTACCTGCTTTTTTGCGAAACCTGCATGATCGCTTGCAAGTGCTATTACTTTTCCCTCTAAATTCTTCATTTGCACAAAATTAATACTTTTTGATATTTATTTCATTTATTCTTAATAATTGTTGAATACAACTATTACCCATCAAAAAAACGACTCTCGGTAACAACTGAATATCTGAAACTTATCCTTTATTTATAAAAGGTATAAATCGTTTAAGTTCATTTTTTTCGAGTTTAAAAACCACTAAAATGAAAGCGAAAACTAAAACAGCATTCAGTAAATATTTAAAGATTGGTGATAATTCGAGTGTAAATTGTGCCGCAATTACAAGTACAGTAGCGGCCAAAAAGTAGCTGCCAATTCTTTTCAAATCGTAGGGTACCGGATAATGTTTCTTTCCGAGCACAAACGACATAATCAGCATCACCAAAAAACAGCAGAAAACGGCAATGGCCGATCCCATGTAACCCATTACCGGAACAAAGGCAAGGTTTAAAAGAATTGTAATTGCGGCTCCGGTTAGCGCCATATAAGCTCCAAAACGTGTTTTATCGGTTAATTTATACCACAACGACAGGGTGAAATACATACCGTAAAAAAGATTGGCCATCAGCACAATCGGTACAACTTTTAATCCCTCGTGATAATTACTGTCGACAATTACTTTAACCACATCGATAAAAAGCACCATTCCCAGGAAAATCAACAGCCCGAAAATCACAAAATACTTCATTACCGTAGCGTAAACTTTTGGATCATCTTTTGATCCTTCTCGGGCAAAGAAAAACGGCTCGAAAGCATATCGAAATGCCTGAATAAACATGTTCATTAGAACAGCCAGTTTGTAGTTGGCACCGTAAATTCCCAGCTGAAACATCGGATCCTGATCTTCCGGAACCAAAAATGGTATCAGTACTTTATCGATGTTTTGGTTCACCATTCCTGTTAAACCAACTATAAGGATTGGAAATCCGTAACTCAGCATTTTCTGCAGCAGTTGTTTATCAAAACGGAGCGAAATTTTAAAGATCTCAGGTATCAATAAAACCAGGGTTACTATTGAAGCTAACAAGTTGGAAATAAATACATAACCAACACCAATATCGGCTGAATAAATCATTGAAATTGCCGAATCGGGATTATTAGCTAAAATCCTTGGGCACAGCGAAATAAAGAATATATTGAAACCAATATTAAAAGCAATATTTACCAGTTTTATAAAGGCAAATTTTATGGGACGGTTTTTTAAACGAAGCCGTGCAAACGGAATAGCGGTAAACGCATCGATACCCAAAATAATGGCAAACCACAGAATGTATTCCGGATGATCGGGGTACTGAATAAAACCTGCTATTTGATGCCGGAAAGCAGCAGCCAGCAATACAAACGAAAAAGTGGTAAAAAACAACGAGATCATGGATGTGGAATACACTTTCTCAGGATCGTCGTTTTTTGAGGCAAACCTGAAATACGAGGTTTCCATTCCGTAAGTGAGCAGCACCAGCAAAAAGGCTACATACGCATACATGTTGGTTACCACGCCGTATTCGCCGGGCAAAAACATAAACGAGTAGTAGGGAACAAGCCACCAGTTTAAAAAGCGGCCGACAATACTACTAACACCGTAAATAGCTGTATCGCTTGCTAATTTTTTAAAAGAATTCAATTCCTGAAATTTTAGGCAAAGATAAAATCATTTGCTTTGATGCTTTTCAGCAAAACAACCTTTTACAATATGTTTTATCTTTGAATGCAAAAATAACGTAGAATGAAGCGAAATCTTTTCCCGATAGTAGTAATTTTTTGTTTGCTGGTAAGTTTTTTTTCGTGCTCAAATAAGTCGAACAAACGACCAAGAAAACCGGTAAGCACAATCAATATAAAACCCGCTAAACAACAATACACATTTGGTAATGAAGTAACATTAAATGTTAAAACCAAGTTACGCGACGGTGAACTAAAAACCGTAAAAGTTTATTATGAAAATGAGCTCTTAAAAGAATCGGATAAACTTGAATTTGAAATTGAGGGTGTTGAGTTAAACCAGGTAGGAAACACGAGTTTTAGAGTTGATGCCGAAAAAACAGATGGTCTAAAAAATTCAAGAACAAAAACGCTGAATGTATTGTCTGATATTGCTCCAAAACAAATGAGTTACCAGGTTATTGAGAAGTATCCGCATTTAAAAACATCGTACACACAGGGACTCGAATATTACAACGGCGTTTTGTATGAAGGAACCGGTGAAAAAGAGCACTCTAAATTACTTAAAGTTGACATCAAAACCGGTAAACCACTTCAGTCGTTCGATATGGAAGACAAGTATTTTGGAGAAGGAATTACCATATTGAATAACAAAATATATCAGCTCACTTACCGCGCCAACAAAGGTTTTGTGTACGATCTGGAAACTTTTGCTGTTATCGACAGTTTTACCTTTAAATCGGAGCAGGGATGGGGTTTAACTAACGACGGTACCAACTTGATAATGAGCGATGGAACCAATGTTTTAACCTGGTTAAATCCGGATGATTTTTCGATTGTTAAAAAAGTTCAGGTAGCCAATAACCGTGGAAATATGAATGTTTTGAATGAGCTGGAATACATTGATGGAATTATTTACGCCAACATTTATACCTTCAACTACATTGTTAAAATTGATGCAACAAGCGGTAAAGTTTTGGAAGAAATAAACATGGAAGGTTTAATCGATATGTATCATCGGGAAAGTGACCGAATTGACGTACTAAACGGTATTGCCTACGATGCCGAAAACGACCGCATGTTTGTTACCGGAAAACTCTGGCCGATGTTGTTTGAAGTAAAGTTTGTTGAGAAGTAGAGAATTTAGAATGTAGATTAACGAATGAAGATTTTAGAAGTATATTTCAACAGAAATTGTGTACTTATTTTCCGATCATCAATCGAAAATAGTTAATCGAAATTCATCATTCAAATCCTAAAACAGGCTGGGGGAATCGCCGTATTTAACACGCCCTAAATGTTTATAAGCCAATTCGGTAACTTCTCTACCACGTGGTGTTCGTTTTATAAAACCTTCTTTTATCAGAAATGGTTCGTAAACTTCTTCGATAGTTCCGGCATCTTCGCCAACAGCTGTTGCAATAGTTGTAATTCCTACCGGACCACCTTTAAATTTATCGATAATCGACACTAAAATCCGGTTGTCCATTATATCAAGTCCGTGTTTATCAATATTTAAGGCCTCCAAAGCATGGCGTGTAATCTCCATATTAATAGTACCATCGCCTTTAACCTGTGCAAAATCGCGCACACGACGCAGTAATGAATTTACGATACGCGGAGTTCCACGGCTTCTGAAAGCTATCTCAGAAGCCGCCTCGTCGCTTATCTCCACATTCAGAATACCAGCCGACCTTTTTACTATTCGCGTTAAAATATCGGCATCATAATACTCCAGATGAGAATTGATACCAAAACGCGCACGAAGCGGTGAAGTTAATAAGCCGGATCGGGTAGTAGCTCCGATCAATGTAAACGGATTTAATTCGATTTGAACAGAACGTGCACTCGGACCTTTATCAATCATAATATCGATGCGAAAATCTTCCATGGCCGAATACAAATATTCCTCAACAATAGGGGATAAACGATGAATCTCATCTATAAAAAGTACATCGTTTTCTTCCAGGTTGGTTAATAAACCGGCCAAATCGCCTGGTTTATCCAAAACCGGTCCCGATGTAATTTTTATTCCTACTCCAAGTTCGTTGGCTATAATATTCGATAAGGTAGTTTTTCCTAGTCCCGGAGGTCCGTGTAATAAAACATGATCGAGTGCTTCGCCCCGGAGTAATGCAGCTTTTACAAATATCTCCAGGTTTTCAACAATTTGTTTTTGCCCGCTAAAATCATCGAATTGCAGTGGACGTAAACGTTTATCCAGTTCTCTCTCGGTTTCTGAATATGAATTTCCCCTAATATCTAATCCCTCTTCCATCAATAAATCTTATTCGGGAATAAAGATGCGTATTTTTTCGATAAGCTGAATAGCGGTAAAGGGTTTTGATAAGTATTCGTTCATACCAACTTTAAAACAACGCTCGCGATCGTTATCAAGTGTATTGGCTGTAATGGCAATAATAGGTACAGGGTTTTCTATGCCATTTTCACTTTCGTACTTGCGAATTGCTTCAGTAATTTCATAACCGTCCATTTCGGGCAGCATGATGTCCATTAATATTAAATCAAATTGCTTTTGTTTTACCGTTTCTACAGCGTCGGGGCCGTTGGTAACAGCAGTTACATTGTAGTTGTATTTCTTTAAATTAAATATGACTACTTTTTGATTTAATAGATTGTCTTCAACTAGTAAGATGTCCAAACTTCTAATTATTATTATTTATAATTCTAACAAATATAAAAACTAATACTAGTTATTATATCCTGTTGACAACTGTTAATTTCTATTTGCCATTTTTTTTAAAGATAAAACAAACAGCGTTGTGAGTTATTTTTTAACAACTATTTCTGCTTTTAAATTGTTCTGATGTAAGTATATAAAAAATGTTTTTAACAACTGTTAATAGTGGAAACAGAAGTTTGATTGACGTTTTAAACAGGTGAATTTCCTGTGAATAATATGGCATGAAAAAGTAGTTAAATAAACGCTGGTTTTTGAAAGCCGTATTTATATGATGAAAAATTTGAATAATGCAAAAATTACTATAAAAGTTTACTTTTGTTTTTTTACCGGTTTATCCACAGTAATTAACAATTGTGGTTAAGAATAAACGTTTGGAAAATAAGAACTTTAGCCAGAATGACAGAAAATTTCAACATACTTGTTAATAAACTAAATGTTTTTAGGTTTAAATATGGATTGTATCGTTTAACACGCGGTTTAATTCTGGTATTAGTTCTGTTAATTACTTTATACACAGTATTTTCAATTGTTGAATACTACGTTTATCTATCGGCTTCAGCCCGTAAAATTGTATTCTTTGGCTTCCTTATTTTTAGTATTTTACTGAGTATTCAGTTTTTATTACTACCACTTTTTCGTTTGCTGCATTTGTTTAAACCGATCGATTTAAAATCCTCGACTGTTTTAATACAAAAGCATTTTTCCGAGATAAAAGACAAGCTTTTAAATATTATAGAATTAGCAGATACACACGAGGCTCAATATTCAAACGATTTAATTTTAGCCAGTATCGATCAGAAAATAGATGAGCTAAAAGTTTTTAATTTTAATGAAGCCATTGAATATAAAAACATTAGAATAATTTCTATCTATTTGATAATTAGTTTTTTAGTCAGTGTTGGTATTCTTGTTTCCAATAAAAATATATTTACTGAATCAACAAACCGATTAGTGCATTATAATCAGGAATTTGTTAAACCCGCTCCATTTGTATTTAGTTTACAAAACAAAGTGTTAAAAGCTAAAAAGGGAGATCCGTTTGTTATTCAGGTTGAGGCCGAAGGAGAGGAGATTCCTCAAATAGTATACATCAATATAGATGGAAACAATTACCTGATGAAAACTACAACTACAGGAAATTACGAGTTTGAAATGGCTTCGGTAATTAATCCGGTAAGTTTTTATTTCACCGACTTGACCTATAAATCAGATAGTTATAATTTACAATTATTGCCAAAACCAGGTATTAATTCATTTCAGGTTACTACTGATCCACCGGCTTACACTTTGACTGATAAGCAGTTTTTAGATAATATCGGCGATCTGCAGGTTCCATGTGGAACACTAGTAAAATGGAACTTCGAAGGAATCGACGTGGACTCTTTATATCTGCTGTTTAGCGATTCGGTTAGAATTGATGCAAAAAGTACTGAAACCGGTTTTGAGATCGAAAAACGCCTACTTGAATCTGCCGGTTACAATGTTTATATAAGAAATAAAATAACCGAACCTGAACTGGCTTTATCGTACCGCATTGACGTAGTTCCCGATATTTACCCGGATATTGAAGTACTTCGAATTGAAGATTCAACTCGTTTAACTCGCTTCTTTTTTAAGGGGATAATTGGAGATGATTATGGATTTTCGTCCCTTAAATTTCATTACAATATTAACAACGAAGACACTACTATTGCACTCCCTGTTTCGAAAAACTTAAGCGATCAGGAATTTTATTACAGTTTCGATTTTAATGATATTGAAGACCGTGGAGCTGTTTCGTACTACTTTTCAGTATCCGATAACGATATAATAAACGGTTATAAAACAACAACTTCTAACAGTTATAGTTTTACTTTCCCCGACAAACAAGAACTGCTTGCCAATGAAAAGGAACAGTTCGAAAACATTGAAAAAATGGTCGCCGAAAGTCAGCAATTGGCCAAGGAAATCCAGAAAGATCTGCAGAATCTTCAGATTAAAAATATGGATACCAATACTTCGGATTGGGAAAAGTCGCAAATGGTAAACGATATTGTTCAGAAACAAAATCAACTCGAAAAGTTATACGACCAGATAAAACAGAATAATGAGCAACTAAATAACTACCTCAATTCGTACCAGAACAATTCGCAGGAGTTGGTTGAGAAACAAAAACAAATAGAAGAGCTACTTGAGGAAGTTTTTACGGACGAGTTACGTGAATTAATGGAAGAATTCAATAAGCTGGCTGAGGAATTCGACAGTAAAAAGTTGAATGAATTATCGCGCGATATGAATGTAACGATGGACGATCTTAAGAAACAGCTCGACAGAAATCTTGAAATGCTAAAGAAGTTTAAAGTTGAGCAAAAGTTACAGGAAGTTACCGACGAAATGCAGGAGATGGCCATTGAAGAGGAGAAAATGACGCAGGAGGTAAACGAAAACAAAAACTACGAAGAAATAAAGGAAAAAGTTCAGGAACATCAGGAGAACTTAAAAGACCTTGAACAGCGCTTAAAAGAGGCTTTAGAGATGAATGAAGAATTAGAGGAACCTGTTGGTTTCGACGATTTTGACGAGGAGTTTAAGGAAATGGATAAAAGCACCGAAGAGAGTAAAGAATATCTGGATAAAAAGAATCGTAAAAGGTCAAGTGAAAGTATTCAGAAAACTTCGGAACAAATGAAAAATGCTGCCTTTGCCATGCAACAAATGCTGGATATGAACAGCATGCAGCAAAACCAGGAAAACATTCAAAATTTACGACAAATCTTAAGTAATCTCATTCTGCTATCGTTTAACCAGGAAGATATTTTAACCGGACTTGGAGGTATTAGTGCAAAAGATCCGAGATTGATTGAATTAAATAAACAACAGAAAAAAATAGAAGACCAGAGTAAAATAGTTCGCGACTCATTATATGCACTGGCTATGCGAACTCCACAGATTTCGAGTATGATTAATAACGAATTGGTGGATATGGAAATTAACCTTACAAAAGCAGGTCAGGAGCTTGAAGAAGCACTATTTCCGCAAGCCAGAAGCAGTCAGCAATTTGTTGTAACGGCAACTAATAATCTGGCTTTAATGTTAAACGAATCGCTAGAACAATTAGAAAAACAGCAGGCAAATGCACAACCCGGCGACCAGCAATGTGAAAATCCCGGAGGTATGGGCAGTGGTATGCAGGATCTGAAGGAATCATCAGAAAGTATAAAACAACAGCTTCAAAAGATGATTGAACAAATGAAAAACGGTAATTCGCAGGGTATGAGCCAGCAAATGGGGCAGAGTTTAATGCAGCACGAAATGATGCAGCAAATGCTTCGCGATTTAATGAATAATGGCACTGTTGGCAGCGAAGCGAAGGAAACTTTCAAAAAAATTGATGAGATGTTGGAGCAAAACCGTAAGGAGCTGATGAATAAATCGATAAATGCTGAAACAATTGCTCGTCAGAATCTAATAACCACACGTTTACTGGAAGCTGAAAACGCAGAAAAGGAGCGCGAATTTGAAGATAAGCGCGAATCGGAAAGTGCTGATGATTTCTATAGTAACCCTGTTAAGTTTTTTGAGTATAAGGAAAAAGAAAACTTTTCGATAGAGTATTTGAACAGAAATTCGAATACATTAAGTAACTTTTACAACAAAAAATACAAAAACTATTTGAACAAAATACAAAACCAGAGTGAAGAGTAAACCACCTAACATATTGATCTTGAATTCTGTAAGTAGTGAGCTAAACAGAGTTGAATCGTTTATTAAGGAATTATTCGACTTTCATAATTTTTCTCAAAAATGTTTTAATACTGTATTTTTGTGCATTTCCGAGGCAGTAACCAATTCAATTGTACACGGAAATAAGGAAGATCATCAGAAGAAAGTGGAATTAAATGTGGATTGTAAACGGCATTTAATTATGGTGCAGATTACTGATGAAGGAGAAGGATTTGACATTGAAAATATTCCTGATCCCACCCATAAGGATAATATTCTGAAGGAAACGGGACGAGGAATACATATTATAAAAAGTATAGCGCAAAATGTAAGCTTTAATAATAAAGGAAACAGCTTACGATTTGAAATTGTCTGTGAATGAGTAATATAGAGTTTTTTTTCGAAGATATCGAACCGATATCAATTTACCAGGATTTTTTAGTTACACAAATAAATGGACTCATTTCTAATGAGAAATTTGAAACCGGCGAGATTAATGTCATCTTCTGCTCAGATGATTATTTGCTGGAAATGAATAAACAATATCTAGATCATGATTATTATACTGATATAATCACATTTGATTACGTTGATAATGACGTAATTTCGGGTGATTTATTTATAAGTGTCGATCGGATAAATGAAAATGCAGATTCTTTTAAAACTTTGCAAATAAAAGAGTTATATAGAGTAGTTTTGCACGGTGTTCTGCATTTGGTAGGATACAAAGATAAAACCGATGAAGATCAGGAAGAAATGACAAAAATGGAAGAGTTTTATCTGGCAAAGATTGATTTTAAAGAACTGAAGGTATGATGGAGAAATATGATGTAATAGTTGTTGGGGGAGGACATGCCGGATGCGAAGCAGCAACAGCTGCAGCAAACCTTGGATCGAAAACCTTGCTGATTACAATGGACATGACAAAGTATGGTCAAATGTCGTGTAATCCTGCTATGGGAGGTATTGCCAAGGGACAAATTGTACGCGAAATTGATGCTTTAGGTGGTTATTCAGGAATTATTGCTGATAAAACTACTATTCAGTTTCGTATGCTCAATAAATCGAAAGGACCAGCAATGTGGAGTCCGCGGGCTCAAAACGATCGTTTTCGTTTTGTAGAAGAATGGCGAAATATCCTTGAAAATACAGATAATCTCGATTTGTGGCAAGATGCTGTTGTAGGATTATTAATAGAAGATAAGAAAGTAAAAGGCGTTAAAACGCGAATAGGTATTGAATTTGAGTCGAACACGGTTATTTTGACAAATGGTACCTTTTTAAACGGTTTGATGCATATAGGGCAGGAAAAGATGGCTGGAGGCCGTATTGGAGAGGCTGCTTCGTACAACATTTCTGAACAGTTATTGGGTGCAGGTTTTAAAACCGGTAGAATGAAAACCGGTACACCTGTTCGTATTGATGGTAGAACAATCGATTTTTCAAAGCTTACTGAACAGAAAGGTGATACTGAACACTATAAATTTTCCTATTTACCGGGAACGGAAACTAAATTGAAACAACGTTCCTGCTGGATTACACATACCAGCTCGGAAGTACATAGTGAACTTCAACAGGGATTTGAAGACTCACCAATGTTCGATGGAACTATTCAGAGTACAGGACCAAGGTATTGTCCGAGTATTGAATCAAAATTAGTAACTTTTGCTGAAAAGGAAAAACATCAACTTTTTCTTGAGCCGGAAGGAGAGAATACGATCGAATACTATTTGAATGGTTTTTCATCTTCTCTTCCATGGGATGTTCAGTTAAAAGGTTTACATAAGATTGAAGGTTTAGAAAAGGCAAAAATATTTCGCCCTGGTTACGCAATTGAATACGATTATTTCGATCCGACTCAACTTAATCATACGCTTGAAACAAAGATTATAGAAAATCTCTATTTTGCCGGTCAGATAAATGGAACAACCGGATATGAGGAAGCGGGTGCCCAGGGAATCATGGCCGGTATAAATGCCCACTTAAAAAATGCGGGCAATAAAGAGTCATTTGTCCTAAAACGCAACGAGGCATATATTGGTGTGCTTATCGACGATCTTGTTACAAAAGGCGTAGATGAACCGTACCGAATGTTTACGAGTAGGGCAGAATTCCGAATTTTGTTACGTCAGGACAATGCCGATATCAGATTAACTGAAAAATCGCACAAATTAGGCCTTGCTTCGCTAGAACGTGTTGTATTACTGAAAGAAAAAACAACCTTAATTCAGGAAATTTTAGATTTTACGAAGGCCTTCTCTGTTAAGCCACGCTTTGTAAATCAGTTACTTACAGATAAGGGAACATCTGAGTTAAAGCAAGGAGTTAAGTTATTTGATATTATTTTACGCCCTCAGATTTCGATATTTGATTTGATCGAAGTTATTACCCCGTTTAAAAGCTTTCTGGAGAAGATTCCAGAGGATAGAAAACTGGAAATTATCGAAGGAGCTGAAATCGCAATAAAGTATGAAGGGTATATTAATAGAGAAAAACAACTCGCTGAAAAGTTGGACAAATTTGAAAATATCGCAATTGAAAATAAATTTAATTATAGCGAGTTAAAATCAATATCTACAGAAGCACGTCAAAAGTTGGAAAAAATTAATCCAAAAACAATTGGTCAGGCAAAACGTATTTCAGGCGTTTCTCCAGCCGATATAAACGTGTTGCTGGTTTTGTTAGGACGTTAATGTTTCACGTGGAACAATTTTATAAAAATGGATTTAAAGAAAGAAATACGCGAAATCCCCGATTATCCAAAAGAGGGAATAAGTTTTAAAGATGTAACTACGCTTTTTAAAAATAAGGAAGCGGTAAAATTTGTTACAAGTACTATTGTGGATAATTTTAAAGAGAAGGGAATTACGAAGGTTGTGGGGTTGGAAGCCAGGGGTTTTGTTTTTGGCGGAGCAATTGCAGATCGTCTTGACGCTGGTTTTGTTCCGGTAAGGAAAAAAGGAAAACTGCCTAGTGCTGTTTTAAGTGAATCGTATGAGTTGGAATACGGAGTTGATAGCGTTGAAATGCATAGCGACGCATTGGATAAAAATGATGTGGTTTTGATTCATGATGATTTATTGGCAACAGGTGGAACTGCTGTGGCGGCATTAAACCTTGCTAAAAAATGTGGAGTAGAGAATATTTATTTCAGCTTCATTTGCGATCTTGAATTTATCGACACACCTAATAAAGCTTTGTTGAAAGAATACGAAACACAGGTATTGGTAAAATATCAGTAATTGAAATATAAAACGGTAAATAAAAATATTGATCATTTAAAATCGCTTATTTCGGTCTTGCCAAATAAGCCCGGTATTTATCAGTATTTCGATCAATCGAATACCATCATTTATATCGGAAAAGCAAAGGACCTGCGTAAGCGGGTTTCTTCGTATTTTACAAAGAATCACGATCATCGAAAGACGGCCTTATTGGTGCGGAATATTGTAGATATAAAGCACATGGTTGTAGAAAGCGAACAGGATGCTTTGTTGTTGGAAAACAATCTGATCAAAAAATACCAGCCACGCTATAATATCCGCTTAAAAGACGATAAGAGCTATCCGTGGATTTGTATAAAAAATGAGCCGTTTCCGCGTGTGTTTAAAACCAGAAATCTGGTACGCGACGGTTCTAAATATTTCGGTCCGTACACCTCTATTTATACCGTCAGAACTTTGCTCGATTTGTTTAAATCGGAGTACAAATTGCGTACCTGTAATTATAATTTGACTCCGGAAAATATTGCTTCAGGAAAGTATAAAGTTTGTTTGGAATACCATATTGGTAACTGTAAAGGACCATGCGAGGGACATATTTCAGCAGAGAACTATGATCAGGGAATTGCGGATATTTCGGATATATTAAAAGGAAATATCTCCGGAGTAATAAAACATTTGGAGGGAATGATGGCAGAAATGTCTGCAAATCTAAACTTCGAAGAAGCACTTGCTATTAAGGAGAATTACGATTCGTTAAAGCGTTATCAAAGCAGGTCTACTGTGGTTTCGCCGGTGATTACAGATGTTGATGTTTATTCGATAGAAGAGGACGAAAATTTTGCCTTTATTAATTACCTGAAAATTATAAAAGGAGCCATTATTCAAACCTTTACTTTAGAGATTAAAAAGGGTCTGGATGAAACAAGTGAAGAGCTTTTACTGGCCGGAATTGTAGAGATCAGGCAGAAGATATTTAGTAATGCGCGTGAAATTTTGGTCCCAATTAAACTCGAAAATTTCATCGAAAATGTGACTTTCAGGGTGCCGCAAAGAGGGGAGAAGAAAGAGCTTTTAGATCTGTCTAAACGAAACGCTAAGTATTTCCGCCTTGAAAAGGACAAGCAGGCAGTACTTAAAAATCCTGCTATACGAACTGATCGAATACTAAATACCATTAAAAAGGATCTCCAGTTAAAGGGATTACCGGAACGTATTGAGTGTTTTGATAACAGTAACCTGCAGGGAACAAATCCTGTGGCTGCTTGTGTGGTGTTTAAAGACGCAAAACCAGCTAAAAAAGAATACCGGCATTTTAATGTAAAAACGGTTGAAGGTCCAAATGATTTTGCCTCGATGGAGGAGATCGTTTATCGTCGGTATAGGCGACTTTTAGATGAAAAGAAACCATTGCCGCAATTGATTGTTGTTGATGGAGGAAAGGGTCAGTTGTCGGCAACAATGAAGTCGATTGATAAGCTGGAATTACGCGGTAAAATAACTGTTATTGGTATTGCAAAACGACTCGAAGAGATCTATTTTCCCGGAGATTCTGTACCTATTTATATTAATAAAAATTCTGAAACGCTTAAAGTAATTCAGCATTTAAGAGATGAAGCACACCGCTTCGGAATTACTTTTCACAGAGATAAAAGATCGAAGGCTTTTATTACTTCTGAGCTGGGGAATATTAATGGAGTAGGGGAGAAGACTACCGAGAAATTATTAAAGGATTTCAAATCGGTGAAGCAGATAAAACAACAGAAAATTGAAGCGCTGGAGGGGTCAATCGGAAAGGCCAAAGCACGTATTGTATTCGATTATTTCCAAAAGCAAAGTGATGAAAAGAATGACTAGTGTTTAATTCACTTCTCAAAATCTTAAGAACGTGCCACAATTATTACTACTAAATAGTAAATAACATTACAATGAATAAACGGGTTTTACTCGGAATGAGCGGAGGAATTGATAGTTCTGTTTCGGCTATGTTGTTAAAGGAGCAGGGGTATAAAGTAATCGGTATTACATTTCTTTTTAGTGGATCGGATGAACAAAATCATCACTTTTTAAAGGATGCAGTGGCGTTGGCAGACTCCTTAAATATTCAACACCTCACAGTTGATTTACGAAAAGAATTTGAGGAATATGTAATCAAATATTTTATTGACGAATACCAAAATGGTCGGACTCCATTTCCCTGTGCATATTGTAATCCAAACCTGAAGTTTAACTACCTAAATAAATATGCTATTGCAAATAATTGCGATTCTATTGCTACAGGTCATTACGTAAAAACAGGTTTGTATAACGGTAAGAAATACTTGTTTCAAGGTGATGATCCGGAGAAAGATCAGTCGTTTTTTCTATGGGGTTTGCCGCGCGAAATTGTAGATAAGTTAATTTTTCCTCTAGGGAATTTCGAAAAAACCGAGATAAGAAACCTGGCCAATGAAAGAGGTTATGTTACACTTGCAAAGAAAAAAGATAGCCTGGGAATATGTTTTATCGAGGGAAATGATTACCGACATTTTTTAAAAAAGAGAGGTATAAAATCGGAACCCGGAAATTTTGTCGATGAAAATGGGAACATTTTGGGTGAACATAGTGGAATATTCAATTATACTATCGGACAACGTCGAGGATTGGGGCTAAATCTGAATTTTCCCCTTTTTGTGTCCGAATTTCGTCTAGATGACAATGAAATAGTGTTGACCAAATACGACGATTTGTACCGTTCAAAACTACGTATTGAAAATTATTATATAATTGATAATGAGATTGTTGATAGTGGTGTTCAACTGATTGTTAAGGTGCGTTACAGGCTTCAGGAAACCCTCTGTAGTTTGCATATTTTAAACGATACTGAGGCTGAGGTCGAATTATTACAGCCTGAGGCGATGATTGCACCCGGACAAACGGCCGTTTTTTATCACAATGACAGATTAGTGGGTGGAGGATTTATAAAATCAGCAGAATAGAAATAATCTATAAAATTCTCAATTTTGATATAATTCTTCTCATAGAACTTATTTCAAAAAAATATTAATGATGTTCTGAAGAGAATAGTAAAAAATCAATCTGCGATAATTCGCGAAATCTGCGAGAACTTTTTAAAAATTAAAATGCCGGACGATGTTTGTCATCGGGTTCCAATAATCCAAGATAACTTCTGAATCGGGAAGGGGAGATCTGGTATTTTTCAACTGCCTCTTTCACTGCACAACCAGGTTCGTGGGTGTGCGAACAATTGTTGTATTGACAGTTCTCCGAAAATTTAAATATCTCAACAAAATAATGAGAGATCTCCCAGGGTTCCATTTCCAAAACGCCAAAAGCTTTTATCCCAGGAGTATCAATGATGTATCCGCCAAAGTTAAGTTTAAACAATTGAGAATATGTAGTGGTGTGTTTTCCGGTTTTGTGCGAATCGGAAATCTCCATTGTTTTCAGATTCAATCCTGGTTGAATAAGGTTGATGAGTGTTGATTTTCCAACGCCGCTATGGCCGTTTATAACGTTGGTTTTGTCTTTTAACGCTGCTTTTAGTTCATCAATACCAATACCCTCCTTTGCAGACGTTTTAAGGCATTTATAGCCGATATTTTGATAGATCTGAGTCAGCAGGTCCATTTCCTCAGTTTCGTCCTCATTATAGCGGTCAATCTTGTTAAAAACGATTAGAACCGGTATACGGTAGGCCTCGGCTGATGCCAGGTAGCGATCGATAAAAGTTGTTGTAGTGACCGGGTATTGCATGGTAACAACCAGCACAGCCTGGTCGATGTTGGCGGCAATAATATGCGCCTGTTTTGAAAGATTGATAGAACGGCGAATGATGTAGTTTTTGCGCTCGTTTATCTTCGTAATCAAACCAACCTGCGCTATATTTTCATCAGCAGACACATTTTGAAGCGTAAATCCCACCCGATCGCCTACGGTAACCGGGTTTGTATTCTTAATTCCTTTTATGCGGAATTTGCCCTTTATTTTGCATTCGTAGGTATTTCCGTTTTCATCCTCCACGGTATACCAGCTGCCGGTCGATTTTATTACTAATCCTTCTTTCAAGTTCTATTATTTTCTGCAAAGGTAGTTTTTCTACTGTTTATCAGGAAATTTACCGAGGCGCCAAACATTTTTTTCACGTGGAACAAATAAAAAAGCACCAAATCCCGGTAACGAAATTTGATGCTTTCTTTTTTTATGTAGTGGTTTTTATTCCCAGTCTAATATGATCTTTCCACATTCACCAGACTCCATAATTTCAAAAGCTTTTTGGTATTCATCGGCTTTAAAACGATGGGTGATTATTGGCGAAATATCAAGGCCTGTGGTAAGCATCATTTCCATGTGGTACCAGGTTTCGTACATTTCGCGGCCATAAATTCCTTTAAGTGTTAACCCTTTAAAAATAAGCTTACTCCAGTTTATCTGGGTACGTTCAGGCAACAATCCGAGCAGACTTATTTTTCCGCCGTTGTACATGTGGTTTACCATGTCGTTAAAAGCAACCGGCGATCCGGAGCATTCTAAACCAATATCAAAACCGCTAACCATGTGATGCACTTCCATGGCTTCTTTAATGCTTTCTTTTGTAGGATCGATAACACGTGTAGCGCCCATTTTTCGGGCCAGATCGCGGCGGTATTTACTTAAATCGGTACCAATAATATTACGTGCTCCGGCGAATTTACAGATGGCTGCAGCCATAGCTCCAATCGGTCCGCCAATTCCGGTAATTAACACATCTTCGCCCAACAACGGGAAAGATAAAGCGGTGTGAGTTGCATTTCCAAGTGGATCCATAATCGCCATCATTTCGTCCGAAATTCGGGGATCGATGTGCAAAACGTTTTTGGCAGGTACAGAAATATATTCCGCAAAACCACCGTCGCGGTTTACACCAATTCCAACAGTGTTGTCGCAAATGTGCTGACGACCGCGTCTGCAGTTGCGGCAGAATCCACAAGAAATATGGCCTTCAACGGTAACACGCTCACCAACTTTTACGCTGTCAACTTCCGATCCCACTTCAACAACGGTACCCATATATTCGTGCCCGATAGTAACCGGGGTTTTAATGGTTTGCTGCGCCCATTCATCCCATTTGTAAATGTGTAAATCGGTGCCGCAAATTGCAGCTTTTTTTACTTTTAATAAAATATCATTAGGTCTGACGGTTGGCATTGGCACGTCTTCCATCCAAATGCCTTTTTCAGGTTTACTTTTTACAATTGCTTTCATTTACATTCAACTTGTTAGATATTATCTGGTGCAAGTTAAAACAAAAATATGGCTGAAAATCTAAGTAAAGTCAGTTTTGAAAATTCATCAATTAAGCGATGTTCGAAGAAGATAAGTGTTTGTTGGACATGAATTTAACGGGATACCATGAGGCAATAAACCCGATAATTAAAACAGCAGTGAATGCCAAAACAATGTCGGTAAATATGATGTGAACCGGGTAGGCTGAAATGACAAAAGAACCACCCGCTCCGGGCAATTTTATTAACTCGAAAGTAATTTGAAGCCAGCAAACAAATACGCCCAAAATGGTACCAATAATGCCTCCTACCAACGAGATCAACCAACCTTCGAAAACAAAAATACGGTTGATTTGTTTTATCGGAAGACCCATACTATCGAGAATTGAAATGTCCTCTTTTTTATCGATATAAAGCATGGTAAGGTTGCCGATCATATTTCCGGAAGCCAGCAAAAGAATAAAAACGAGGATAAAATAAACGGCCCATTTTTCCGATTTCATGGTTTTAAAAACCAGGTCGTGTTGCTGTTCTTTATTTTTCACGTGGAACGTATCGCCAACAATTTCTTCCAGTTTATCCTGGATCACGTCGATATTTGCCCCATCAGCAATGTCTAGTTCAATGGCTGAAATGGTGTTTCCGCTGTCGAAAAGCTGGGTGGCAAATTCTTTCGATACCAGCATATATTTGCTGTCAACATCCTCAAGAACAGCAAATACTGCCGAAGGAAAAAGGTAATCGTGGTTAAACACCCGAGACGGATTTAACGAAACCTGTTTACCTTTTTTAGGCACATAAACATGCAGCGGATCGAGAAATGAAATGCCCACGCCAAGATTATTGGCAATACCGCGACCAACCACAGCATAATCAATGCCGTCTTTATTGAGGTAATATTCGCCTTCAATCAACAATTTATCAATATTGGTATAATCCGGATAGTTTTCAGGAACACCTTTAATTGTTGCCGCATACTGACGTTTTCCGTAGCGCAATAAGGCTACTTCTTCCACTACTTCGGCATACGAAACCACATCGGGCATTGATTTTATTTGCTCAATATCAATGCTTTCCGGATTAAACATCTTTCCTTCAACCGATACTATTTTAATGTCGGGATCAAAATCGCTGTAAAACATCCCGATCAGATCGGTAAAACCATTTAACACCGAAACAATAATAATAATGGCCATTGTACCTACGACAATTCCGGCCATCGAAATCCACGATATTATGTTAATAATATTTTGTTTCTTTTTCGAGAACAGGTATCGTTTCGCTATGAAAAATGGTAAGTTCAAACGTTGTTGTTTTGTTTGAAAACGAAAAGTTTTGGAAACTATTTTTTCAGCAACTGATCGATATTGTCGATATAATCGAGGCTGTCATCCAGGTAGAATTCCAGATCAGGAATTACACGCAGGCTTTTTCCTGTTTTTCGGCCCAGTTCGCCACGCAGTTGTTTGCTATGAAGTTTGATTTCTTCTAAAATGCTGGTCGCGAATTCCGACGGGAAAATACTAAGGTGAATACGTGCGATCCCAAGGTCTTTGGTTACACGAACCACAGTAACGCTAACCAGTTTACCCGGAAAACGTTCTTTGTTTAATTTTAAAAGGATATCGGCCATTTCGCGCTGAATGAGCCTGGAAATTTTATTCTGTCTTGTGCTGTATTGTTCCATTGTTACTGATTATAAGCCACAAAATTACGCAAAAACCTTGGAATAGTAGCAGAAATCAATTAAACAGCGATTTTTTAAAGGCGTTTCGCAGGCTTTCGTTGGGTTTTATTATGTTGTAGTTTTCCCAGAAATGTTCGTCGTAGCTTCCCAGTACCTCCACAAAAATATCATTCCGGTCAAAACGTTCGTCTTTGTCAAAACGTTTTAATTCGGTTGGTTCAATATTGGTTATCAAGAGGTCGGAAACGCTGTGAAACTCTGAATTTATGCGGTCTCTTTTGCTGCGAACTTTAAACTTTACCGATGCCTGTGCCGATGCCAGGTGCCACTTTCCCTGGTACTGCCGGTAACTCACCTGGTAATGTACATAAGTTGGCCGGGCAATTACTTTTTTAGGTTTCTTTTTAATCATAATCTCCTCGGCCTGTTTTAATCCCGCCTTATTTAAATGATAATTGGCATGAACGAGTGCGAATGTTTCACGGTGAACATACATTTCTCCTTCAAACGGAGGATAAAACTCACCGGCCTGCGGTTCGAATTTAACCACATAAACAGGCTCGTTTTCATACCAAATTACATCGCTTATCTGGTACGAATACAGCTTTTCGTATTCAGGATTAATAAAGGTTTCAACGGTTTTAACGGCATCCAGTTCGGTAATGGTGAACGGACCCCCCATGAGTTTAAAATTCAGCCATTTAAAAGGTTGAACATCGCGGCTCTTTCGTCCTTTTAACAAGCGAACCAAATCGCTGCGTATTGTACGAATATATGGCGCTTTTAAAATTTCCATTACGGCCTCCGAAACACTTATATAATTATTATCCTGTTTAACAGTTTCACGATAAAAAGCCGTCATTAATTTGATGGAAGGAGTATAATTTTTTTCGTAATTCGCCCGCATATTCATCAAAAGTTTTTCGGGAGTAATTGCGGTAACTTTTACTTCTTTTATGCGGATTGAAGTCGTTTCGAGAATAAAAAGATCTTCATCGAGCAACTGAAAAGCGGGCATTCGTTTTTGCTCGTAACCCATACAGGAAATTACAACAGTGTCGCGGATGGCTGCCGGGTGGACTTTTAGCAGAAATTCGCCATCGGAGTTGCTAATCGTGCCCACAGGTTTATTCAATATTGAAACCGAGGCATACTGAATGGCTTTACCTTTACGCTCCTCAATTAATCTGCCCGACAGAAAAAAGAATTTTACAGGAATGGTATCACGTGCTGAAACCAGGTTTTGTTCCGCTGATTTTTGGGTAATTATTACCTGGTTCTGCCGTTCGCTGAAACGATAGCTTGTTGTATCGAGCAGTTCATTAAGAACGGTATAAAGGGACTTGTTTTGCGCCGAAATAGTGGCTTTTTCTTCCGGATCGATAATGGTGGCATCGTATGAAAAAAAAACGTTGGCCTGCCAACTGATCTGTTCTAAAATTAACTCAAGCGTTTGATCGGTTTGGTGGATACTTATGCGACGCTCGAAAACAGAGCCATCCTGTTGCTGGCCCTTTGTAACAAAAGAAAGCAACAGGATGGTTAATAATATGATCAGTTGTTTAACTTGTTTCATTAAAACATCTTTTTCAGCTCAAAAGAAGTTTTAAACTCTTCTCCGTTTCGTAATACTTTTAGTTTAATTTTTTTGTTTTCCTTGCTCTGAAGCAACAGGTTTATATCGTTTAATTCTAAAGAGGTGTGGTTACTGCTGTTTATGGTTAAAATCTGATCGTTTGTTTGCAGACCGGCCAAAGCAGCAGGTGAGTTTTCGCGAATATTAGCGATGGTAAAAATAGGCAATCCTGGCATTGGGTTGGTAATTTCCATACCACTCATGTTGTAATTAAAGTCCTCTTTAATTTTATGGTTCGGGCGCAGGGTTAGCCTACTGTT
Source organism: Draconibacterium sp. IB214405 (assembly GCF_033963885.1). Lineage (NCBI taxonomy): Bacteria > Pseudomonadati > Bacteroidota > Bacteroidia > Marinilabiliales > Prolixibacteraceae > Draconibacterium > Draconibacterium sp. IB214405. Next base: position 416,528 of record NZ_JAXBMA010000001.1, on the reverse strand, counting down.
TCTGTAATCAATGGTAACATAAAAGCGGCGCAGTATTTCGGCGCCAATTGTTCCGTTTCTGTCGTTTTGCGAAATAAGACTATCGATGTGATCGGAATCAGGAAAGGCCACAATTGGTTTGGTTAATAACAGTGGTCCTACCCAAATGGCATCGATACGTCCTTTTGTTCCGTAAAGGTCGCCGTTTAAACCGCGGCCAAGGAATGTTTCAACATGGTCTTGAGGCAAATTAATACGCTCGTCTGATTTTTCTGATAACCAAAGTGCATCGCTGGCACCGGTGTCAACCAACAATTTTACAGGAACCTCTTTCATTTCGTCGGTAACAATTGTTGTGCGAACAAACGGTTTATTTCCATCGAAATGTAAAGGCATAATAATGTCTTTGCTTTTGTCGCGATATTTGAAATATTCAGGCTTATACAAGGTCAGTTTCTCATCCAGGTAATCAACTTTCACCACGTAGTCTTTAAATAGGTTAAAACCGATTAATCCGTGAACAGGAATACCCAGCATATGCGAAATCTGGAAGTTTTCGTCGATAATCATCTGCACTTCCTGGTTACGTGCTGTTAACCCGTCGATTTGCATCATGTTGTTTCCCGAACGATAAGCCGTCAGCGATTCTCCTTCGCCCAGTCCTTTAACCTTAACCGGCATCATGTAGTTCAAATTCAGCTTGTTAATAAACGGAAGCTCGGTAATAATAGGGTAACGAACGCCTGTGTCGAGAATAAAATTCAGCGTGTCGGAACCATTTATAGTAACCGGAATAATAATTAAGTTACTTGCCGATTTAAATTTTATGGTGATGTGTTTACTCCGCGGATCATCAAACAAAAAACCTCGGTTGGTACTTGCAAATTGCTGCGTAGCGTTTTCGTATTCCATACTTTTTTCGATGGGTACGTAATCGCGCACTACCAGCAGGTCGTCTTCAATTTCAAATAGCAGATAGAAGTCCTTCATCAGTTTATCGAGCACATATTTCAAAGGTTTGTTCGAAATATTTAAACTGACTTTTTTATCGGCAACCATTTCTGCGTTGTACGAGTAGTCGATATCCAGGTATTTACAGATTTTTTCAATTACATCTGTAAGCGACTCATCTTCAGCATAAATACTGATGTTTTGATCGAGCGCCTGGCTTTTTTTATCCTGGGCAAAACCGGTGTTAGGTACCACTAACAAAGCCAGCAATGCCATTAGGACGATAAGTTTTATTTTATTCCATTTTATTGGTTTCATGACTTTAAAGCTTTACTGTTTGTTTGTACGGCTCGTTAAAGTGTAATGTTTTCCGTCAACCGATAATTCCAAATCAAATGTGAGCCGAATTACATCTAAAACAAAATCTACCGGTTTCTGATCGAAATGACCTTCGTATAAAAGGTCGTTAAGTTCTGGTTCCATCACGTCAATATCAATGTGGTAAGCTTTTTCAAGGCATTCAACCACTTGGTTTAACGGAACAGTGTTAAAAACGAGGTCGTGTGTTTTCCACGAAAGGAAATTCGGATCGCTGTTCATGGTTTTTGTGATGTGGCTGTTAGAAACAACCAGCGTTCCTTTTTCTCCCGGTGTTAAAAATACTTCCTCATTTCCTTTTTCAGTAGTAGCGTTATTGTTGATAACCTGTACTTTACCGGTTTTAACAATAACTTCAACGGTTTCTGCTCCCGGGTATGCACTCACGTTAAAAGAGGTACCTAAAACTTTAACCTGTGCAGAGCCGGCATTTATTACAAACGGTTTTTCAGGATTACGCTGAACATCGAAAAATGCTTCGCCAATGATGGTAACTTCGCGGGTGTCGCCTTTAAACTTTTTCGGAAACAGCAGTTTCGAATTGTTGTTTAAAGTAACCACCGACCCATCGGGTAAAACATATTCGTTCAGCACCTGATTTTCGGCCGAAATAACTTCGCTGTAATATGCCCTGTCCGGATTGCGGAAACCAAGGTAGTATGTAACTGAACCCAATAAAAGTGCGATGATAACTATTGCAGCATATTTGTAGAATTGTGCAATAACCTCCTTTCTTGTTTTTTGAAGCTGAATAGATCGAACTTTAGCAGGGTTTAATTGTGCATGAACATAATTCCAGGCTGCTTCGTTATCGAATTTTTTAGCCTGGTAAAACGAATCTACTTTATTGAGCATTTTTTTGTATTGCTCAAACTCTTCCCGGTTTTTGTCGGCTTGACTCAACCAGGTCTCCACCTCTTCATTTTCCTGCGAATTGGTTTCCTTGTTCAAATACTTGGTAACCAGTTCCCAATCAAATTTTTCTATGTTCTCCATTTTTCCCATCTCGTTTTAATGACAATGCACAACTAATTTACCCTTAAGCTTTTTTTGTCCTGCTAACAAAAAAGAAGAATAAATAGGTATTATATTTTTTTAATTTATCTCGTAAGAATTTGATTGCCAGCCCCATTTGAGCTTCAACTGTTTTGACGGAAATATTTAATTTTTCAGCAATTTCGCGGTATTTTAATCCTTCCTCGCGGCTCAATCTGAAAATTTCGCGACGTTTTTCGGGCAGTTCTTCTATGCTTTTGGCAATGTCGGCGGCAAGATCAACTTCAACAAAATGATCATTAAAGTTATTTTCCTCCGATTCGGCAATCACCGTTTGAGCGTGTTGTAATTTTATATTATTATGTTTAATGTAATTCAGGCAAAGGTTTTTTACCGAACGGAACAGGTAGTTTTTTAACGACGTTTCAATTGATATATCTGCTTTACGTTCCCAAAATTTCACAAAAAAGTCTTGTACAATCTCTTCGGCCGCAACATCGTCTTCAATAATTTTTGTAGCGAAATTACACAGGTAACCGTAATACATTTTAAAGAGCTTTTCAAATGCTTTGGTATCGCCTTGCTGAATATTTTCGTAAAGTTTGTTTTCTTCGAATGAGTTCATGTACAATCAGTTCTAACGGTAGATGCTAAGGTATGAAAAAGAATCTCATTGCAAAAGATGTACATTATGTTTACGAAATTTATGTCATTTTGTGCTTTCGATTAAGCTGTTATTTTTGCTGACAATAATTATCATATAACAAGCATGGAAAAGAAAGTAAAAGCGAAGTTCCCGAAGGCATTTTGGGTAGCTAATGCGGTTGAGTTATTAGAGCGGGCTGCATATTATGGAGTGTTTATTGTCATCACACTTTATTTGTCGCGAATTTTAGGATTTAATGATTTTCAGGCAGCAATGCTGGCCGGATCGTTTTCGGCAGGACTCTACTTTTTGCCAACATTTGCCGGTGCAGTGGCCGATAAAATTGGCTTTAAAAAATCATTGCTGATCGCTTTTTCATTACTTTCCATCGGCTACTTTTCGATGGGTGTATTACCAACAATGCTTGAATCATCGGGGCTGGTAGAATACACCAAAACTACCCAGTTTAACGGGCTTCGTGAAAGTAATTTAAAGTGGATTATCGTACCGATTATGATTGTGATTATGATTGGCGGATCGTTCATTAAATCGTGTATTACCGGAACCGTAGCCCGCGAAACAACCAAAGAAACGCGTGCACAGGGCTATTCCATTTTTTATATGATGGTAAACATTGGTGCTTTCTCGGGAAAAACCATTGTAAAACCTCTTCGTGATGCTATGGGTAACGAAGGATTGGTGACACTTAACTACTTCGCCGGAGGAATCACACTTTTGGCTGTGATTTTAGTGGCTTTGTTTTATAAGGCAAGTCGTTCACACGAAGAATCAAAAAGCTTTAAACAGATTTTTGATGCATTGATAAAAGTGCTTTCAAACGCGCGATTAATTATACTTATTCTAATTATTACCGGCTTTTGGATGGTGCAACACCAGTTGTATGCAACCATGCCAAAATATGTATTGCGACTTGCAGGCGAGGGCAGTGCTATTTCGTGGTTTGCCAACGTAAATCCGCTGGTAGTTTTCCTAACGGTTGGTTTTGTTACACAAATGATGCGCAATAAAACATCGCTGTTTTCAATGACCGTTGGTATGTTTATTATGCCGGTTTCAGCACTTTGTATGGCTTCCGGGCATTTAATGGGCAGCGATCCTATTCTGGGTCTTCATCCCGTTGCTTTTATGATGATTGTGGGTATTGTTTTCCAGGGATTGGCCGAGACTTTTATTTCGCCACGTTACCTGGAGTATTTCTCGCTGCAGGCACCAAAAGGTGAAGAGGGTCTGTATCTTGGCTTTAGCCATTTGCATTCGTTCCTGTCTTCGATACTTGGTTTTGGTCTTTCGGGATGGTTGCTTACCAAATATTGTCCCGATCCGCTACTGTTTGATACACACGCCGAGTGGGAAGCTGCTTCGGTAAATGCACATTATATCTGGTTTTATTTTGTAGGAATTGCCTCTGTATCAGCTATTTCTTTGATAGTTTACGGAAAAGTAGTGAAATACATCGACCAGAAAAAAGAAATTTTGAACTAATATTTTGCTGATTCGGGTTAAATAATTAGTTTTGCACACCAATTTTCCACAAAGGAAGTTTGCCCGGGTGGCGGAATTGGTAGACGCGCTGGATTCAAAATCCAGTTCTGGCAACGGAGTGCGGGTTCGATTCCCGCCCCGGGTACAACAAAAGCCTGATATTCGATAAGAGTATCAGGCTTTTTTAATTCTTTTTCGGAATCAGATATTACTCTCCCTTAACTTTTTCAAAAAAGTGATGAAAGAATACACTTTGAAAAGCAATTGAGTTTTCCCAGTATTCCCAGGTGTGCCCACCGGGTCTGGTGGTAAAATCGTGTGGAATATTTCGCTCAAGGAGTTTTTCGTGCAGGTCGCAGTTAACCCCGTAAAAGAAGTCGCTAACACCACAATCAATGGTTATTTTAAGCGATCCGGGTGTAAGCTGATAAACAAGATTAATTACAGTGTTTTCTTCCCAATTTTCCTTGTTTTCCGCGTAAGTGCCCAATCTTTTCGAAATGTCCCAGTTGTTGGGGAACGGACGAATATCAACTCCGCCGCTCATACTTCCTGCTGCGCCATAAACATCCTGGTTTCTGAAAGCAAGATACAAAGCGCCGTGTCCTCCCATACTTAATCCGGTAATGGCACGTCCTTCGCGCGATGAAATTGTGCTAAACGAGTCGTCTACCCTGTTAACCAATTCATGTGCCACATAGGTTTCATATTTTATGCTGTTATCGATCGGGCTATCGAAATACCAGCTCGAAAAAGCGCCGTCGGGACAAACAATAATAAACTGATACAAATCGGCATAATCTTTAATTTCAGGCACGCCGTTTATCCAGTCGTTTTGATTACCACTATACCCGTGGAGCAGGTACAGAACCGGATACGAATTGTTTTCAGAATAACCTTCCGGAGTAATTACAACTGCTTCAATGTCTTTATCCATCGATTGACTATGTGTTGTCAGGTGTTGAACCCTGGCTGCTTCAGTTTGAGAAACTAAGCCGGTAATCACAATCAATAGGCTAATAGTTTTCAGAAAAAGTGTTTGTTTCATCTGTTCATAATTTTTAAGAAGGTCATAAATTTAGCTACAAATTACTTTTGTCAGGCACTATTTATGATTAAATGCTTTCATTCAAAATTTACTGAATTTTAAACATTCTCTTTCATTGTGTCGAAATAACACTAGCTTTTGGTTTTTTGGCTATCTTTCGCCACTTATTTGGATTGACTGGTTGATAAATTATAGAACGAATAGACTTAAACTAAGCAAATGAAGCGAATACTTATGTTTGTAGCATTTATGGCTGTGATGCAGTTTGTAATAGCGCAAAACGATGAAAATACTTCCACTACAAAACATTTTAACGGTTCGATTTGGGCTACAAACAATGGTATTTCTTTAATCCCGTCCTTTAACCTCGGGAAACCTGCAGTAATGTTTAACTTTTCGTTGGGTGGCGAAAAATTAAGTTTCGATCCGCAGTTTCGGTTTTCAATGGAAGGCAAACCGTGGTCGTTTATTTTGTGGTGGCGATACCAGTTCGTTAATAACGAAAAATTTCGGTTTAAGATTGGAGCACATCCTGCTTTTTCGTTTAAAGAGATCGATGTAATAAAAGATGGAGCCGAAATGGAGATTATTCGCGTTAGGCGTTATTTGGCCGGGGAACTTTCTCCAACGTTTAAATTCTCCGAAAAAATCTCGCTCACTCCGTATTGGCTTTATGCGCATGGAGTAGAGGATGATATCACCCAACACACGAATTACATTGCCTTGCAGAGTAGTTTTTCAAAACTCGCGTTATCCGATAAGTGTAACCTGAGTCTCACACCACAGGTATATTACCTGCGCATGGACGGATTGCAGGGAGTTTATGCGGCTTCGAGTTTTACCTTGGCAAAAAATGATTTTCCACTTTCAGCGTCTTTAATGATCAATCAGAAAATTGACAGCGAAATTGCCGGTGATGATTTTATCTGGAGCGCAAGCCTGATTTATTCCTTTAATAATAAGTACGATAAAAGGTAACACGCTTACGTCGCGGATGATTTTTAAGGAACTTTATTTCTGCAATTTGAAATAAAATCTTTGTTTCCTTCTTCTGAAAGATTTCTTCTCCCAATCCTGCAGTAGAATCGTTTAATGGTATAAATTCATTTATCCCGTTTTAGTCGATATTCGTCGCATATTGTTGTAAGTTTGATGAATAACTCTTAACTCGACTAAAAATAAACCATAAATAACTTACCATGAAAAAACTAATCTTTCTCATCTTAATTCTAACAGCAGGAAGTTTCTGTGTGGTTGCACAGGATTGGCCACAGTTTATGGGTCCCGATCGTAATAGCATCGTGACGGAGCAGAATTTACTTCGTACATGGCCCGAAAGTGGTCCCGAAGTGCTTTGGAGAGTTGATGTGGGTATCGGTTATGGCGGTCCGGTTGTAAAAGACGGCAAAGCTTATTTACTCGATCGCGACGATAAAACAGGTGATTTGATGCGTTGTTTTGATCTGAATTCAGGCGAAGAATTGTGGAAATTTGAATACGAATCAGCCGGTGAAGTAATGTTCCCCGGATCGCGCAGTGTTCCGATTGTTGATGATAAACATGTGTATTCCTGCGGACCATACGGACATACCTATTGCATTGATTTGGAAACCCACCAGCCGGTTTGGAGCGCTAACGTTTGGACCGATTTTAGCGGAACATTGCCTGAAGGCGGTGGCCCCGGATTTGGTGGCGGCGCCGGAAGTTTTCCAACCTGGGCAATTTCGCAGTGTCCGTTAATTTATGGCGATTTGTTAATTCTTGCTGCTCAGGCTCCTGAAGCCGGAGTGGTTGCTTACGATAAAAACTCGGGAGAGCTGAAATGGAAAACACCATCGCTGGGATTAACCGGTTATGTAAGCCCGATAATTGTAAAAATTGATGGTAACGACCATTTGGTAATGATAACAGCATCGGGAGGTGGCCGCGGCGGTGAGCCTGTGGTTCCCGGTAGCGTGGTTGGAATGGATCCGCTTTCCGGAGAAGTGATCTGGGAATTTAAAGATTGGGTATGCCGTATTCCGGTACCGAGTGCCGTTGATGCCGGCGATAACAAATTGTTGATTGCAGGAGGTTACGAGCTTGGTGCACTAATGATTCAGGTGGAAAAACAAGCCGACGGAACTTACGGTACAACAGAGCTTTTCCGTACCGAAGAATTTGGCGATCAAACTAAAACACCGCTTTTCTACGACGGGTATTTTTACGCAGAGTTCGGTACAAACAGTACGCGCGACGGCCTTACTTGTATGAATATGGACGGCGAAATTATGTGGAAAACAAAACGTGATCCGGATTTTAACAAAGGAAGTATGATTATTGCCGACGGCTTAATTCTTGCTACCGATGGAACAAATACCCTGTACTTAATCGAACCAAGTCCTGAAGCGTTTAAACCAATTGCCAAAGCTGAGATTTTGGGTAGCAATGCCGATGCCGACGAAAACGCAATGTCAACACGATTTGGTGGAAAAACCCAAAACTGGGCACCTATTGCACTCGCCGACGGAAAATTATTGATACGCGATCAAAAACAGATGTTATGTGTTCAGGTTGGTGAATAATTACGACCGGATGAGGTACGACAGCTTAATAAAAAAGCCCCGTTGTTGTTGTGTTGGCCCGTGGTTTTCGTCGAAGAAATTCAGGTCGGCATCGGTTTGCTGATACAAAGCGCCGTAACCAATGTGGCCCACTGTTCCGGGAATGTAGGTAAACGACAGCAACATATCGCCAACAAACTGTTTACTGAAGCCGTTGTATTCGCCCACACCGCGCAAAAACAGGTACTTGTTAAACTGGTAGGTTACTTTCAGGCGTTCGATGGGGTAGTTGTAGAGTTTCTCGTGGCTGTTGTCGGCCACAAAATCGTACCACGAAAGACTGGCCACCGCATTTAATTTTGGCAGTGGCTGAAAGCTGAATGTCGACGTGATTTTATTGTATTTACCCTGCTCGGGATCGGTAGAATAGTAGATTCCGTTCATACGGCGGTAAACAACATGACCTTCGAACCAGTTTCCGGCAGCACCGCCAAGCAGCACATTTACACCGCCGGTATTAAACCGTTCGCCCATAAAAATTTCGTTACTCAGCAGGTATTTTATTTTAAAAATTCCGCGCCCCTGTGTGCGCACCTGCGCCGACACAAAATTGTAGGTTTCGTTCATGCTGTAAATACGGTCGCGGGTGTAGGTGGTAAACAGCTCGAAATCGAGGCGGTTAAACACTTTGTTACCGGGGTAAATTTTAGGATTGAGTAAACCGGCCAGCTGATAAATTCCGGTTCGGGTTAAATAACCGGTTTCCACATGAAAATCGTCGTCGACGCCTTTTGCCGAAAGTTTGTAGGTCAGGTTACGGGTATCGTGCGTTAACACGAGTCCGAAACTGTTGCCGGGCGATTTTTCATCTGCGGCGATTGTCTGGCTGTGAAAGCCGTTAAACTCGAACATCGTCGATTTATTTAGGCGAACTTGCCCGTCGACTCCCAAAACACGGTTGTTGAACTCAGGCGCTTCACGACCGGTATATAAAAAGCCCAGAAAGCTTTCGTCTTTCAGGTTTCGTTTGTAGCGAAACAGCGGAAAATGGGCATATTCGTTCTTGCCATCAGCCGTTTCGGTACCCAACTCATCGGCCGAATACAAAATGTTCACTTCATCTTTTTTACCGATTTTACCGGTGAGTTTTGCCCCGGTAAGCGGATTTACGATGGTTCGGGTGTGTACCATCATTTGAATAGGATCGATAACCGAAGTTTGTGTACCTGCCACGTTAAAGCGCTCCAGCCCCTCTAAAAAGAACGGTCGTTTTTCGGGATACAACAACTGGTAGCGCAGGTTTACATCAATTTGCCCGGCATCGGCTTCCACCTGGCTAAAGTCGGGATTTAGTGTCCCGTCGAAAACAAGGTCGGAAGTAATACCATATTTTACGGTCAGGCTCGCTTCTGGTTTGCGCTGGTCTTTCACCATTTCGCCATCCTGGTTAATATCGGTGTGTTTGTACGTCACTGCAGGAAGTATTTCCCAAAGCCGGTGATAGTTAATTCCGGCATAGTTCACTCCCATAAACTGGGTTAAAAAGGCATATCCTTTTTCGGGATCCAGCTCGGGCACCGAACCGTGTGTTTTTGTGCGTGCAATGGTTCGTTCGAGGAAAAGCCCCATTTGTACGGTATCGTTTTTCGCAAAACGGATACTTTTCAGCGGGATACTCATTTCAACACTGTAACCGTCATCGTTGAGTTTACCGGCGCTGTACCACACCAAATCGATACTCGGATCTTCGGTTCCGGCAGCAAAACGCGAGTCGCCCTGAATTCCCAGCGGGTTGACATAAAAGGCGTAAAGCGATTGCTGGTCGTTGTGCGAATCGAGATTTACACAAACAAAATCGTCGTCCATTATTTGGTCGCGCGCCGAAACAGTGGCTTTTATTTTTTCGGGTTCGCTATCGTAACATTTAAAGGCGAAATACAGGTTCTCCTCGTCGTAACTTAACCAGGCTTCGGTTTTTTCGGGCATGGGTTTTTCAAAGTCGGGGATGAAAGTTATAAAGCCGGTAAATTTATTGGCACTAGTCCAGGTAGCATCATCAAGCTTTCCGTCGATAACGGGTGGCACAGTGGTTTTAACAACATTAACTTCCTGTTTGGCGGCAAAACAATGAACGGAAATAAAAATAAAAAGGACAAGGTAAATTGACTTCATGCACGATTTGGTTTTTTCAGCAGTAAATATAAGTTTTAGGCTGATTAGTCGCATAATCTGCCGGTTTATTACACTTAAATTTAAAACTGTTTATGATCTGCCAAAATCCGGATCAAATGGATCTCCATAATTCGCGAATAAACACCGCCTGATTCTTCACGAGTTTTTAGTTTAGATTTCAGAGGAAGTTATGTTTGTTTCCATCTGAACATTTAGTATAAAGGTTTGTTGTAAAGGGTGTTAATTCAAAATATGTAAAAATCAATATACTTCAATATATGTGTATTATTGCATACATGAATAGCTGAACAAACTTATAATCTATAAATAAATGGCAGTATTTAATCTAAACATCAACGGAAAGCAGCAACAGGTGGATGTTGATCCATCCACTCCGGTGCTTTGGGTACTCAGAGATCATCTTGATTTGGTTGGAACAAAATTCGGCTGTGGAATGGCACAGTGTGGCGCATGCACCATTCTTTTAGATGGTATGGCAGTGCGCTCGTGTATCACCTTTGTCGATTCGGTGGGCGACAAGGAAATCACCACAATAGAAGGACTTTCGGAAAACGGAGATCACCCGCTACAAAAAGCCTGGATTGAAGAAGATGTTCCGCAATGTGGTTACTGCCAGAGCGGACAAATTATGAATGCCGCCGGGTTGTTAAAGGTAAATCCAAATCCAAGTGATGAGGAAATTGAGGCGGCTATGCACGGTAATATTTGCCGTTGCGGTACTTATACAAGAATTAAAAAGGCGATTAAAACAGCTGCTAATTCTTAGTCTCCGCAATACATCGCGTCTTATTTCCGGATTGAACCATAACATTAAAATTACTTCACATGACAACTGTTAAAACAAAACTAAATAGACGTTCTTTCATCAGAAGTTCAGCGTTGGCCGGTGGTGGATTACTGCTGACATTTAGCTGGCTGGCCCCGGCTTGCACTACCGATTCGCCCAAACAATTAACCATGCCCGATGAATGGTATGAGTTAAATGGTTTCCTGAAAATAGGGAATAACGGGGCGGTTACCATTATGTCGCCCAACCCCGAAATTGGCCAGAATGTAAAGACATCGATGCCGATGATTGTGGCCGATGAACTGGATGTTGACTGGAAATTTGTTCTGGTTGAACAGGCACCGCTGAATACCGATATTTTTACACGCCAGCTGGCAGGAGGTAGCCAGTCTATCAGGCAAGGGTGGAACGGACTTCGAATGGCCGGAGCAACTGCCCGCAGGATGTTACGTGAGGCTGCTGCCCACGAATGGAAAGTTCCGGTTGATGAGATCACTACCGAAGCTGGAGTTTTGTATCATAAAAGCAGTGGAAAAGAAGCCGGTTACGGAGAAATGGCTTCAGCGGCAGCTGAATTGACAGTTCCTGAAGAAGTTGAATTAAAAGATATTAAGGATTTTACCATTATCGGTACGTCCCGGAAAAATGTGGATGGCCAAAAAATAGTTACCGGACAGCGTTTGTTCGGACTCGATTATAAGGCAGAAGGAATGTTGATTGCCATGATCGAACATCCGCCGGCTTTTGGAATGAAGCTAAAATCGTTTGATGCAACCGAAGCGAAAGCCATGCCCGGAATCAAGGATGTTTTTGCCATAAAAACTTTTAACGACGACTACCAGCAACAGTGGTCGGATGTTACCGCTTTTACAGAGTTGGTGGCTGTAGTTGGTAATTCAACCTGGGAAGTAATGACTGCCAAACTAATGTTAAACGTGGAGTGGGAACCGATTTCTGAGAACAATTCACAGGGTGTTCCGGTCGGTTTGGAAAGCACAGCAGATCACTATAAAAAAATGGAGGAAGCAGCTGCCAAATCAGGAAGAGAACAACGCCGCGACGGAAATCCGGAGGAAGCATTTAAAAATGCGGCTAAAATAATTGAAAGAACATATACAGCTCCTTTCCAGGCGCACAATCCAATGGAACCCATGAACTTTTTTGCCGATGTAAAAGAGGACTTTGCATTGCTGGCCGGCCCGACACAAACGCCGGAGTTTATGGAAAAAACCGTTGCTGCCCGGCTGGGATTACCACTCGAAAAAGTGGATGTGCAAATGACCCGGATGGGAGGAGGTTTCGGACGACGCCTGTATGGCCATTTTATGGTGGAAGCAGCCGTTATTTCGCAACAAATGAAAGCTCCTGTAAAGTTGATCTACTCGCGCGAAGATGACATGTCGTACGGAATTTATCGTCCGACTTACCATGCTTTATACCGTGCAGCATTGGATGCCGATAACAACCTGATTGGTTTCCATGTTCGAATGGGCGGTATCCCGGAAAGTCCGTTGCACGCCAATCGTTTTCCGGCAGGAAGCGTGGACAATTACCTTGCCGAAAGCTGGGCTGTAGAAACCAACATCAGTACCGGTGCATTTCGGGCTCCGGGTTCCAATTTTAATGCGGTAGCCGAACAGTCTTTCCTCGATGAGGTAGCCGAAGCAGCAGGAAAGGATCCGATTCAGTTTCGTCTCGATTTATTAAAACGGGCACAGGAAAATCCTGTTGGAGAACGTAACGATTACGATGCAGCCCGATACGCCGGAGTTTTGGAACAGGTTCGTGAAAAATCGGGCTGGGATACCAATTCAGGAGGTAAAAACCGTGGTGTTGCCGCGTATTTCTGTCACAATTCGTATGTGGCCAATGTGGTTGACATTGCCAACAAAGATGGAATGCCGGTAATCGAAAAAGTATATGCTTCGGTAGATTGCGGAATTGTAGTCAATCCCGATGCTGCTGTGAATATGACGGAAGGAAGTATTGTGGATGGAATCGGTCATGCGATGTACAGTGGGTTGACTTTTAGCGAAGGTCAACCTGAACAAAACAATTTCGACATGTACCGGATGATCAGGCACGGCGAGGCACCCAAAGAAATTGAAGTACATTTTGTAGAAAACAATATCGACCCAACCGGATTGGGAGAACCACCTTATCCGCCGGTAATGGGAGCGCTTGCCAATGCTTTGTATAAAGCTACCGGCGATCGTTATTATCATCAGCCATTTGTAAAAAACAGTATTGGAATATAGATCTGTTCAAACATAAAAGATGACAACTGCAAAAATAACATTCGGTAGACGTTCATTTATTAGAAATACGATACTTGCTGGTGGTGGATTGACACTTGGTTTTAGTATGTTGTCTTCATGCAATGCAAAAGCTGAAGAAGGTCTGCAAATGCCAGATGAATGGTTTGAGATAAATGCCTATTTAAAAATTGGTGAAAATGGCGTAGTAACCATAATGTCAACAAATCCTGAATTTGGTCAGGGAGTTATCACTTCTATGCCGATGGTTGTTGCCGAAGAATTGGATGTTGACTGGAAAAATGTAGTTGTTGAACAGGCTCCATTCAATACCGATATTTACGAACGCCAGTTTACCGGTGGAAGTCAGGCATTACGTCAGGGCTGGCCGGGATTACGAATGGCCGGAGCAACGGCGCGGCATATGTTAAAAGAAGCTGCTGCAAAAGCATGGAACGTTTCCGTTGCGGAGCTAACAACTGCTGCCGGAGTGATACACCACGAGCAGAGTGGTAAATCAGCAGGTTATGGCGAAATGGCTTCGGCAGCTGCACAAATTTCTGTTCCGGAAGAAGTGGAATTAAAAGAACCGAAAGACTTTACAATTGTAGGATCTTCACGTAAAAATGTTGAAGGACTAAAAATTGTAACAGGAAAACCAATGTTTGGTATGGATGTGAAAAGGGAAGGTATGTTATACGCCACCGTTGCATTTCCTCCTGCATTTGGAATGAAACTTAAGTCGTTTGATGCCACTGAGGCAAAAGCAATGCCCGGGATAAAAGATGTTTTTTCATTTAAAACTTACAACGACGATTATAAGAGAAACGGTTTCGACACCGACGCATTTACCGAGCTAATTGCCATTGTTGGTAATTCAACATGGGAAGTAATGACCGCCAAGTTGATGCTGATGGCCGAGTGGGAGCCGTTTGCTGATTACCAGTATACATCCGCAGGGTGGGGAGGAGAGACTATTGTTGATGTGCCTGCCGGGTTGGAAAGTACTGCAGATCATATCTCGAAAATGAAAGAAGCAGCTGCCAAACCTGGTCGGGTGGTTCGCAAAGACGGAAATCCGGAAGAGGCCTTTAAAAATGCAGCAAAAGTTATTGAAAGTACTTACACTGCGCCTTACCTGGCTCATTTTATGATGGAACCGATTAACTTTTTTGCTGATGTAAAAGATGATAAAGTAGTAGTTGTAGGTCCTACACAGGCTCCTGAATTTGTTGAAGGAACGATAGCTGCAAGACTGGGAATACCGGTAGAAAATATTGACGTACAAATGACCCGGATGGGTGGTGGTTTCGGACGTCGTGCGTATAACCACTATGCAACCGAGGCTGCTGTAATTTCGCAGAAAGTGAAAGCCCCGGTAAAATTGGTCTACTCGCGAGAAGATACTACCCGTTTTGGCGTTTTTCGTCCAACATATCATGTAAAGTATCGCGCAGCCCTCGATGAAAATAATAACCTGATTGCTTTTCACGCAAAAGCCGGTGGAATACCTGAAAGCCCGTTACATGCCAACCGTTTCCCGGCAGGTGCGGTTGATAATTACCTGGCTGAAGAATGGTCGATAAACTCCAACATAACCATTGGAGCATTTCGTGCTCCCCGGTCAAATTTTATTGGCCCGGCAGAACAAATGTTTTTGGATGAAGTGGCCGAAGCAGCAGGAAAGGATCCGATACAATTCCGTCTCGACTTATTAAAACGTGCACAGGAAAATCCGGTTGGCGAACGTAATGACTACGATGCAGCCCGTTATGCTGGTGTTCTCGAACTGGTTCGCGATAAATCAGGCTGGGGAAAAGAATCATCGGATAAAAAGCGCGGTGTGGCAGCCTATTTTTGCCATAATAGTTACGCTGCCCACGTAATTGATGTGGTTATGAAAGATGGTGAGCCGAAAGTGGAGAATGTGGTTTCGGCAATGGATTGTGGAATTGTGGTAAATCCTGATGCCGCAAAAAATATGGTAGAAGGAGCTGTCGTTGATGGTATAGGAAATGCCTTGTATGGCGAGATGACATTTGTAAACGGAGAACCGCAACACGAAAACTTCGATAGCTACCGTATGATTCGATACAAGGAAGCCCCGGACAATATTGATGTTCATTTTGTGAAAAACGAAATTGCTCCAACAGGATTGGGTGAACCTCCGTTTCCACCTGCATTTGCTGCATTAGGAAATGCGCTTTACAAAGCCACCGGAGAGCGCTATTACCATCAGCCATTTGTCAAAAACACTTTTGGGTAGTAGCTGACTTAATAGTATTGTCCACTAATTCCACGAATATCAATTCGATACCCCGGCCCCAAAGGGTGCGAATTGATTGTCACTGCTCCCTTTAGGGTTGGGGTGTTCAGGGAGAATCAATTTGCGAACGGGTTGTATAACAAGGAATTCATAAATCAAATTCTAAGAAATTAGTGAAATTCGAGATATTGTGGACTTTTAACAGAATCATTTTTTGAGATAAACAGAGTAGGAATTTTAAAACCGAAACACATTAAACCGGTTATCGCGGATATTAAAAACCAATAGTTTTCCGCTGAGTACCTCTCCGTAACCTGTGACTATTTTAATGATTTCATTGGCTTGTAATGTTCCGGTAATTCCGGGTAAAACACCTAAAAGGCCAATGTCATCTTCCTTGTAAATACCGTCTTTTGGGGTGGTCGGAAACAGATTGGTATAAACAGGACCGTTCTGATAATTAAATACGCTGATTTGCCCCTCGTAATTGAGGACCGAAGCAAAAGCCAGCGGTTTGTTAAGACTTGCCGATTTTAAACCGATCAGCTGGCGGGTTTTATAATTGTCGGTGCAGTCGGCAATCACATCATATTGCTGAAAAAGGTCTTCAGCATTGGTTTCATCCAACCTGGTATCAAATGGCTGAATCTCAATTTCCGGATACAAAGCTTTCATTTTTTGAGCAGCGATCTCCACCTTTTTTTGCCCCACTTCAATTGAGGTATAAAGAATTTGCCGTTGCAGGTTCGATGTGCTTACCACATCGTCATCAACAATGCCAATACTACCTATTCCGGCAGCTGCCAGGTAGACGAGCAACGGACTTCCCAATCCACCGGCACCAATTACCAGCACGTGCGCATTTTTCAGTTTTAGCTGGCCGGTAAGGCCAATTTCCGATAAGGATAAATGACGCGTAAACCGTATCCGGTCTTCATTATTCAGCTCTTTCATAATTGTGATGATGATGGTGGTGATGGTTATCGTCGGTAACACAATCGCAGTTTTGGCCCCATTCGCTGGTGCCGTCAGCAAAAAACTCGTGCTTCCAGATGGGCACTTCATTTTTCACGCGGTCGATGATGTAACGGTTCGCTTCGTATGCTTCTTTTCGGTGGCCGGAACCGGTGATTACCACAACCGCACAACCACTGATTTCAACACGGCCAACTCGATGAACACAAGCTGCCTGATTGAGATTAAAACGCGATTTGGCTTCTTCCAATATCTCACCGATCATTTTATTTGCCATAGGCTCGTAAGCTTCATATTCCAGATGCGTCACGGCTCGGCCTCTGTTGTTATCGCGAACCTCGCCGCTGAACAGTACCACTGCACCACTTTGCGGGTGCCTGAAATCATCAAACAGGTCGCTATAATTAATCGCTGTATTTTGAATGTGCTTCATATCGTTTGATTTATCCTCCGCTTGATGGTGGAATTAAAAACAATGTTGTTTGGTCTTTTATCGTGTCGTTTAAGGGCACAAATTCTTCGTTAACGGCAATCCTGCAGCTGGCCAGTACTTCTTTTGCTTCCGGGTTTAATTCCCCCAGTTGTTCAAGCAAGCCGGCATAACTTTCTCCCGACGCCACTTCAACGCTGGTTTCGTCGCCAAAGAACTTTTTTAGTCCCGCAAAGCATACAATCTTTCTATTCATTTTAGCCTCCTATATTTCTCATTGATAATTCGCTACCATGGAATTTTACCGCTTGTTTAAGCAGTAGTAATCCTTTTAGCTTTTCAGTTAGCAGTTGATCGTTATCGATAAACGGCATCAGTTTTTCGCCATGTGCATTACTCAGGCAACCAAAAAAGTAGCCGTTGCTGTCTAATCGTAAGCGGTTGCAGTCGTGGCAAAAGGGTGTCGACTCGTTAGCGATTATTCCAAAAACTCCACCCTTCGAGGTGCGCCAGTAATGTGCGGTTGAAGCCTGTTCTCGCTTAATTTTTTCAATCTCGTATTTTTCCTGAATCGTTGAAAGTATTTCCTTTTCCGGAAAGAAAAGCCCGTTCTCAGAATGGTATAAATGCCCCATTTTCATCAACTCCAGGTAGCGGATTTTTACTCCCAAATCTGTTGCATAATCAAGCAGCGGAACAATTTGTGAATCATTTTTCCCTCGCATGATAACAGCGTTCAGTTTAATATTCAATCCGGCATTTACTGCTGCTTCAATTCCCTGGAATACTCTCGATGTATCCGCCCGGCGAATAATTTTTCCAAAGGTTTTGTTGTCGATGGCATCCACCGAAATGTTGATTGATTTAACACCGGCACTCACCAGTTTTTCCGCATTTTCTTTTAGAAAAAAGGCATTGGTGGTCAGGCGAATATCGTTGATGCCAAGTTTTTTAATGTTTTCAATAAGCGGGTAAAGATCGGAGTAAAGCAATGGTTCGCCACCGGTAAAGCGAACACTTTTTAGCTTCGTTAAGCGGTGCACCGCCTGAATTGACTGCGTAAATTCTTCTACTGAAATTGGCTTATCAGCGCCGTTTTGATCGAGTTGAAAGTCTGTGTTTTTTTCAAACTCATTATCAACGCAATAAACGCACGAAAAATTACACGAGTTAAGCAGACTTATTCTCAGCTTTTCAAACCTTCTGCCCAGCTTATCTTCAATTTTCAACATGCTTAATTAACTAAAAAACTACTGATTTGTTCAGCTAATTCATACTATTAGGTATTTTGATTACAGCTATCTGAGCTAAGCCGAAAATTTATCCATTTCGATAGGACGTTTTATTGAACAGTATTAATCCTTTTCTTGTTATAGTGTTGGTTTATAAATATTTGATGTATTTTTATTTAGGCGAATCAAAATTTGCCTAACGAAACTAACCTTTAAAAAGTTCAAAAATGACGCACGAGCTGAAACTACTGTTCAACACTCTTAAAACATGGCAGCAACAGGGAAAAAAAGCTGTATTTGTTTCGGTGGTCGATCTGGATGGTTCTTCATACCGCCGGCCCGGTGTTCGGATGCTTATTCGTGAGGATGGCGAATATGCCGGAGCAGTAAGTGGCGGCTGTGTTGAAAATGAAATTGAACGCCAGGCGCAAAGTGTTTTTCGGACCAATAAACCAAAAGTTATTACTTACGATGGTCGTTACCGAATAGGTTGCGAAGGCGTTATTCATATTTTAATAGAACCGGCTTTTTTATCCGATGAACTTTTGGAGGCATTTGAAAATCAATTGGAGAACCGTAAGTCCTTTCAAATGGATTCGTTCTTTTATTCAGAAGTGGGAGAGTACGATGATGTAGGTTCGGTACTTCGTATTAATGGCACTGATTATTCGCTAAATCCCAATTTTAATGGTAATGAAACTGGAAGTCAAAAGTGTTTCTCACAAACTTTCGAACCTTTATTCCAGCTGTATATTTTTGGAGCAGAACATGATGCTGTTCAGCTAAGTCAGGCCGGGAAATTGCTGGGGTGGGAGGTAACAGTAGTAGCTTCTCCGGAAGAATCGAAATCGTGTGATTATTTTCCCGGAGCAGTATCATTAATCACCCCGTCGTTTGATGCTATCGACACGTCAGCCATTGATGAACAAACCGCAGTGGTTTTAATGACACACAGCTTTAATAAGGATGTTCAGTATTTAATGGCTTTAAAGGATATCAATCCGGCCTACATTGGTTTGCTGGGTTCTGTTAACCGAAGGGAGCGAGTAATATCGATGTTACTGGAACAGGTTCCTGATCTTTCGCTGGAGTTTATTGAGCAGATTCATGGTCCGGCAGGGATAAACATTGGAGCTGAAAATGCAGCTGAAATATCCGTTTCTATTCTGGCAGAAATTTTAACTGTGGTAAGGAAACAAAAGCCCGTGGCTTTACGCGAAAAAGTGGGTGCGATTCATGAATAATATTCCAATATTATTGTTGGCAGCAGGTGCTTCCTCAAGAATGGGGCAGCCAAAACCTTTATTGCCCTGGGGCGAAGAAACACTAATCGAACACCAAATAAAAACCTTATCAGCGACAGGGAATCCGGTGGTAGTAGTTTTAGGAAATCAGGCTGAAAGTATTATTCCCTTCATTAAAGATTTACCCGTAAAATTCACTATAAACGAAAGCTGGGAGCAGGGCATGGGAACTTCTATTGCAGCAGGAGTTAAATTCGTAGAACAACAGTTTCCTGAGAGTAAAGGTGTGTTGATTACTTTAATCGACCAGCCGTTGATTACAACTGCACATTTAAACGATTTGATGTTGAATTTCGAGCAGGACAAACAACAGATTATCGTGTCGGAAGCTGATTCAGGCTGGCAGGGAGTTCCGGTATTATTCGATCGATTTTACTTCGATGAACTCTCAAAACTGGGTGGATCAAAAGGTGCAAAAACAATCTTCCGGAATTTCACGCAACATGTAAAAGCTTTACGGTGTGGTGAAATTCCGGAAGATATGGATACGCCCGAAAGTTATCAGCGATTACTTAACCGGGTAAAAAATTCGTAATCGATTTATTTCTATAAACTGATTTCGGTGCTTAGTTTTTTATCTCTCGATGAAGCAGCTGCATGAATATGATAAGTACCTTCTTCAAGGTTCCATTTATTCTCTGATTCGCTCCAGTACGAGAGGTCTGAAATATTCATTTCCAAAGTAATTTCTGCTGTCTCTCCACTTTGCAGCCGCGGGGTTTTGGCAAATGCTTTCAACTCCTGAACTGGCCGGTCAACTTCTGTCTCCGGTTTCGAAACATAGATTTCCACTACTTCTTTTCCGGGCAGATCACCGGTATTTTTCACCTGAACAGTCATTGTTATTGTTTGATCGTTAACCTCAACATTCAGGTTTTCATACTCGAAAGTAGTGTACGATAAACCGTATCCAAATGGATAGGAAACTTCCAATTCTTGCTTGTCGAAATGACGGTAACCCACGTAGATGCCTTCTTCGTAATTGGTATAATCTTCATTCTTTATTAGTTCCGATTCGTCTTTCTCATCACCCGACGACATCATACCCATTCCCATTGGTTTTCCTTCCATTGGGAAGTTAGCACTCGAAGCATGATCTTCCAATGCAATTGGGAAGGTCATCGGAAGCTTTCCGCTTGGCGTAACAGCTCCGCTTAAAATATCAGCAGCCGAATTTCCACCTTCCTGTCCGCCTTGCCATGCCAGCAAAATTGCATCAGGTGCATCTTTCCACGAGGCTGTTTCAATTACTCCTCCAATATTCATCACAACCACTACTTTTTTCCCTGCCGCATGAAATTGATCACAAACTTCAGTAATTAATTCCTGTTCTTCTTTCGAGAGGTTAAAGTCGTTTTCTTTTACACGGTCTGCGCCTTCGCCACTGTTTCGTCCGATGGTTACAATGGCAATATCAGCTTCAACAGCTATTGTTTTCAGCTGGTCGCCGGTTGGTAGAAACTCCGGCGGATTATATGCATTCATCATGGCCTGCAAGGTTCCTTCCGGTTTTTCAAAGGCTTCGGCATTGGCAGCTTTATGCGCCATAAAAGCATCTTTTGCAGTCTGGTTAATCTGATAACCGGCATTTATTAATCCATCTTCAAGCGAAATGGTGTAAGCTTCGTTTACGTCGCCCGAGCCTGTTCCACCGGCAATAAAATCGTAGGAAAACAGACCGAACAAAGCCACGTTTTTGGCAGCTGTCATTGGCAGAGTTGCTGCTTCATTTTTAAGAAGTACCATTCCTTCTGTCGCTGAATTTCGGGTAATGGTGGCGTGCGCTTTTAAATCAGGAGCATCGCTATAAGCATATCCTTCCATTTTCTTCGACTTCATTATTAGTGTAAGGATGCGTTTCACAGCAGTGTCGATATCTTTTTCAGAAAGTTCTCCGCTTTCGGCAGCTTTCATCAGCGATTTATATTGATTTTTGGTTCCCGGTTCAAACAAGTCGTTTCCGGCGCTAAGTTCAACCGGAGGATTGGTTCCGCCAAACCAGTCGGTCATTACAATACCTCGGAAACCCCACTCATCGCGCATAATATCTGTCAAGAGATCTTTGCTGGCAGCTACATAAGTTCCGTTTACCAGGTTGTATGACGACATGATTGTCCAGGGTTGCGCTTCTTTTACAATGATTTCGAAACCTTTTAAATAGATTTCGCGCATGGCACGATCGGAAACAATCGCGTTGTTTTTGTTCCGATTCGTTTCCTGGCTATTGGCAACGAAGTGTTTAACCGATGTTCCAACTCCGTTTGATTCGATACCATTTACCATTGCTGCACCAATTTTACCGGTAACAACCGGATCTTCGGAGTAATATTCAAAATTTCTACCACAAAGTGGATTTCGGTGAATATTGGCGCCGGGTCCTAAAATAACATCAATTCCATATTCACGTGTTTCATTTCCCATGGCCACACCAACTTCTTCTACTAACTCTGTATTCCATGTTGATGATAACAAGGAACCGATTGGGAAAGCCGTACAATATTTGGGATCTTTATTCTTTCCGCCAAAAGTAGTCAGACGCAAACCTGCAGGACCATCCGACAGAAATAGACGGGGTAATCCCAAACGCGGAATGGGAACAATCGTGCCCACAGCACCGGGAATACCGTCTTTTGATCCGAGGCCCATTGCCGAACCCATGCCCGATCCTTTTACCAGCCTGATTTTTTCTTCCAGTGTCATTTGCGACAATACATCGTTTACCCGTGCATTAATATCTTGTCTGGAGTCTTCGTAAATATCTAATTCACCATTTCGGTTGCGGTCTTTAAAAGTGTAACCATCAACCGTAATTTCCTTGATTTCAGCTTTGCTGTATTTGTCTTTTTTATCGATGTTGAGGAAATTCTTGTTCATATAAATGGCTCCAACAAGGGCCACAATAATGAGAAGACCAACAATAACCAATACAATCTTTAAAAGAATTCTGAAGAACTTTTTCATATCAATAAGTTTAAATTTGTTTCAAAAATATGATTTAATTTTTCATTTGAGGCATTATGCCTCAAAAATTAGTTATATTGTAAAATATTTATTTATAGCAGGATGCAAGAAAAAGTTACGGATATACTCAAGAATTATTTTTCTGATGGGATGGATGCATTGCTTCCGCACGTATCAATTAATGTTGTGGTATTTGCTTATGACGACTTTAAATTGAAGGTTTATTTGAAGAATATTTCTCCGTTAAAGAGTTGGTTGTTGCCCGGGGGGCATGTGCGAAAGGATGAAAATCTGGAGGAAGCAGCCTATCGTAATCTCTCGCTTTTTGGTTTGAACAATGTTTTTATCCGGCAAATTAAAAGCTTTGGTGATGTTGATCGTGTGGCAGACATCGTTCCTGCAGATTACAACGCAGAGTTAGTGACAGAAGAATTTGCCAAATGGGCAACGCAACGTTTTATATCGGTGGTTTATTATGGATTGGTCAGACACAACGAGGTTGAACCGGTTACCAGCGATTTTTTGGGAGAAAGCAAATGGATGGATGTGAAGGATCTTGAACCTCTGGCGATGGATCATGCTGAAATCATTCTCGAAACGAAAAAGTTGTTGATCAATGAATTGCTCAATCATCCGGTTGCATTTAACCTCTTACCCGAAACATTTACTTTAAATGAATTAAGAGGTTTGTACGAAGCTATTCTCGACCGCTCTATCGACAGGGGAACTTTCAGAAGAAAAATGCTGAAACAGGGTACGGTAGAAAAGGTAGATTTGCGAAAAGATGCTTTGGGGCGTCCGGCACACCTTTATCGGTTTAATAAGGAGGTTTATTTTAAATCGCTGGACCAGGAAGCTAAGTTTGGATTTTAAAAGATTGATCAACTTCTGATAAAAGTAAAGCGGGAATCAGTTTTCAGACCGATTCCCGCTTTACTTTTAAAGAGGTTTTGCCGTTTATAATATGGAGTTAAGCTCTGAACTGTTTACTGAAAATTCCGGATCAAATGTCTCTGATTCCATATAATTGAGGATGGATTTGTAAAGCTGTGCAGCTTCCGGTTTATCCTTGATTTTATTTAATTGAGACATACAAACCAACAATTTTCCATCGCCAACTTTCAGTTCAAAAATTAGCCCCAGTTTGTGGTTGCGCTCCAGGTTATCTACTACCTGAACGATTGGATAATAATCAGTTGGGAGTTCATCCAAAACAAGTGAATTACTGGCTTTAATAATCGAGAACCATTGCCAGTTGGTATGGAAATCAGTTGGAAAGGCAGTAAACAGCGGGTGTGTTGGATCGGTCAATAAGCCCAGGGTTCCAGGAGAAATCGGTGTTCCGTTATTCTCACAGATGGATTTAAACATTCCGTAATTCCAGAAATCAGGAGGGAATAAACCCGGGAAGCTTTTATCTTTTACATCGGCAGTTTGTGGAAAGAGTAATACTTTTCCTCCGTTATTCAGCTCGTTGAGTACTTTTTTGTCGGCCTTTGTTGACACAAAAATATCTTCAGGAATGTCCAACTCGTTGTCGGCAGGATACACCCAAATCGGATAATCGTTGGAATAATCACTTCCGGCAATAGAAATATGCAGGTGTAGCTTTGCAGCTTGTTTAACCGACGAAAGATTCGCAGTTACATTGCCAAGGTCGGATAGTCCTCCAAAAGGTATTTCAGAGCCTGAAAATGTACCTTCTCCAACCACAGTTCCATCTTCTTGTTTTATTGTCCACGAAATAGCACTTGAAATCGCGTTGTTCGAGTAGTTAGCCACAACGGCTTTGGCATTAAAAGATTCGTTGTTGGTATAGCAGTATTTCGGGAATTCCAGCAACAAAACCACATCGTTACACGATTGTTTCCAGGCTTCGGGAGTGATTACATTTTTGCTGTCCATAAAGGCATCCAGAATACCCACAAGCGCTGTTCCCTGACCCGGGAAATCCTGCAAGTCGAGCAACTGAAATCCTGCAAAACCTTTGGTGCGGATGGCAGCTTCCATCTCGGCTTTGTAACACAGTGCCGACCAAACGCCTGTTGCCTGCTGAAAAATACTGTCTTTGTCGAACATTCCGGCTTTTTCCAAACGGCTTTTGAATATTTCGAGATTGGTAGCTTTTAAAACACCTGTATATTTTTCTATTTCATCGTAATCCGGGAATATCTGGTATTGCCCAATTTCGTGACTGATTATTGGCATATTCATGTGCTCAACCGTATAGCTGAAATCAAAATCGGTTGACGGAGTTACTGCGTTTAACCGGGCTCCCTCTCTTGAGTCGGCAAATGCATGTGTTAATCGTGTGTGCGTAAGAATGGTGTCGTGGGCATAAGATGTACGTGCGCCAACAAAGAATTCCGTAGTTGGAGTTGGTGGAATATAGCCGATGCCGTTGTTGCATCCCATGGTGTAAAGCGGTCGGTCGTCATATGCTTTTAAGGCGGCAATATTGGCCTCCACATTATCAAGGCCTCCCCAAATTTCATTTCCGTGCGAGAACAGTACAAACGATGGGTGGTTGGCATAAGCATTCAACATAGCAAAACCTTCCTCAAGCAACTGAATTGCAATGTTTAAGGAATCTAAACCTCCCCAAAACGGAAGCTCGGGTTGCAAATAAATTCCCTCCTGGTCGGCAGCAATAAAAGCCGCTTCGGGCGGGCAGTACGAGTGAAAACGATAATGGTTGATACCGTAGTTTTTGGCAATTTTAAATACACGCACCCAACCTTCAACATCCATTGGCGGATGTCCGGTTAAAGGAAAAACGCAGGCTTCGTGTTTTCCGCGAAGGAAAGTGGTTCGGCCGTTAATCGAAAATTGTGTTCCGTCAACAGCAAATTCGCGCATACCAAAGGTTTCAGCTTTTGTGTCCTGAATTCCTTCTCCGGTAACAACGGCGGTAAGTTTATAAAGAGGCTGGTTGTATTCGTCCCACAATTGACAACCGTCACCAAAATTGTATTCCAGTTGAATTTTGTCTTGTGCACTCACTGTTGATTTTAATGTTTTTAACTGAGTCTTTTTTCCATTCTCCGTTTTTTCAACATAGAGCTCAATTGCTAATTCTCCTTCCGGCTGATTTTCAATTTTCAGATCAACGAGGGCTTTTTTATTCTGAACATCAGGAGTGATGCGCAAGTCGGAAATATATGTTTTTGGAGTAGCTTCAATTTGGATTTTTCCGATAATACCATTCCAGTTGGTTTGCGTTTCGTCGGTATAAATGTGCACATTTCCGTAGGGCGTTAATTTTAAATCGTTGTTTACCAGTATGGTTATGAAGTGATCGCCGGGAGTAAGAAACTCCGAAAGATCGAACTTTTGCGTTGATTGCAATAAGAATGACGAACCAACAAATTGATCATCAATCCATACTTTCGACGGTTTGGTACGTTCCAGTTGAAGCTCCAGCCGTTTATCCTTCAGGTTTTCAGGAATGGTAACTTTTTTACGGTACCAGGCCATTCCCTCGTAAGTGTATATCCGGTTGAGGTGCATCGTGGTCGGATGTTGATTCAAAAAGCCTTTTTGGTTTGAATCAGTCGTTCCGGGCAACACTACCGAATCATCAAAATCAGAAAGGTACCATTGTTGTTTTTCACCGGTGTTTGCGGTGTCGAGTGCAAATTGCCATTCGCCCTGCAAATCAATTGTAGTTCGGTAATTGGGTGTTTGAGTTGTACACGAAATTATCGCCAACAGAAAAATCAGATAGTAGTTCTTCATCAGTTAAATTTTTAGGACAAAAGGCCCTGTTTTTTATAGCTTATTGTAAAAATAACAAAATAAGTGTTTCTATTCATTTATTTTAATAACGCTCCATCCATTTGAATTACCTATATTTTTTGTGATTAGTTTGTTCGCATCAGTGAAAATAAAAAAAGCAACCCGTTTAATATTGATAACGAGTTGCTTATAAATGGAGTCATATTTTAGTATTCACTATTGCAGCGCTGTTTCTTTAAGTTACAATAGTAGAATATCCGAAACAATTAAGTTTGATCTAGTATCATGTTCTTTTTGTTATTTAACAAAATTAGCATTGTTTAGATACTTAAAGCTTTTGGCAATATCAGTTAAAGCTTTGTCCAGATCATTATCTTCTGAAAGAAACAATTTCATGTATTTATCAGGAATAGGTTCGTTGGTTTTAACACTGTTGAATGACCATTTGGCAACTTCATCAGCCATTTCAATTCCCATATCATTTTCCATTTCCACGTAAAAATCACTATTCCCGTTTTTGTAGAACTGGTCGAAAATACTTTCGTAATCAATTTTTCCACTGGCTCCAATCACATAGTAATCCTTAATGTGTAAAATTTTAATTCGCTCAGGATATTTTTGTAGCCATTTCACCGGATCTTGTCCTCCCTGATAAGCCCAGTAAACATCCATTTCAAAACTTACGTATTCAGGATTTGTATGCTGAATAA
Organism: Draconibacterium sp. IB214405; assembly: GCF_033963885.1. NCBI lineage: Bacteria > Pseudomonadati > Bacteroidota > Bacteroidia > Marinilabiliales > Prolixibacteraceae > Draconibacterium > Draconibacterium sp. IB214405. The sequence continues at coordinate 389,633 of NZ_JAXBMA010000001.1, read as the reverse complement.
TGTAATCTTCATACTTTATTTCACTGTCGCCAATTGTGTTGAACTCCGAATTATGGCTGTGATAAGCAAACATCAATCCTTTGTCGTTAGCGAGTTTCCCGATTTTGTCAAACATCTCGCAATTGGCCTGAACAGTTTCTATATCATTTCCCCATTTGTGCGAAGGAATGATAACATATTTGCATCCCATTGCCTTGTGATCATCCAACAGTTTATTCCATGCCGAAAGTGTACCGGCTTCGTCGTTTAAATCAAAAGTAGTATGAGTATGCGACGAAGTAACAGTTAAACCAAGGTCAGACAAATACTTTTTAAAATCGGCTGGTTTCCTACCGAATATTTCTCCGTTTGCATATTCACATATTTCAACGGTACTAAAACCTATTTCCGAGATCGCTTTGAATGCTTTTTCAGGATTATCCCGAATGCCCTTTACCGAATAAGTGGCTAAGCCAATTTGTTTTTGTGCAGTAGCTTGTATGGCAATAAAAAATACAAGACAGAAAGAAATAAATAGATAAGTCTTTTTCATTGTTTTATAGATTTAGTTGGTATGGTAAATATAGAAATCAAATGAATGATATCGATAAAAGCTTAGTACTATTTTCAATTGTTAATATTTTGGGAAAGAAGGTTACTGGCTGGTTAATAAAATAGAAACACATGATTGAATAGGAAAGATGAATAAAAAAAGCCCGATCTGTCAGGAACGGGCTTTCTATTTGAGAAACAATTAAGTTGTTATTTTACAAATGAAGCATTTTTCAGATACACTGCACTTTCAGAAATGGCTTCAAGCGAAACTTTGAGTTTTGCAGGATCAGGAGCACCAAATCCCGGCATTGAACCTGGTTTTGGTCTGAATTCCTTTCCTTCGGCCTGTGCTTTTCTCATTTCTTCCATGAATTTAGCGCGCTGAGCTTTTTCCTCGTCAGTCAGTTTGGCTTCAATCTCTACAAACCAATCCTTGTGTCCGTTTTTGTAAAATTGTTTAAAGATCGCTTCGTAATCAATCTCACCACTTGCACCAATTACGTAGTCATCTTTAATATGAAGCACCTGAATGCGTTTTGGATATTTTTTCAGGTATTCAACCGGATCTTGTCCACCTTGAGTAATCCAGTAAACATCCATTTGGAAAAATACTTTGTCAGGATCAGTATTCGCGATCAAATAATCTTCAAGAATCTGGTCACTGGTTCCGATTTTTTCGAATTCGGCACTGTGGTTATGGTACCCGAATTTCATGCCTAATTTATTTGCTTCAGCACCTATTTTATTCATCAAGTCGCATTGTGCTTTCACGCCTTCCAGGGTATTATCCCACCTGTTTGAAGGAAGTATAACGTATTTGCAACCGGCTGCTTTATGATCCTCAAAAACTTTTTTCCAGGCTGCCAAAGTTCCGGCTTCATCAGCTACATCAAAACTTGCACGTACATGGCTTGAAATTAAATCGATACCATATTTGTCGACAAGTGCTGCATAATCTGTTGGAGAATATTCACCAAACTTTCCAGCCTGAGCATTATAACTAGCAGATTCTGCAACAACATATCCATCATTAGATACTGATTTTAATGAACCTTCCATATCAGAATCCATACCTTTTACAGAATAAAAGGCGATTCCTAATTGTTTGCTTTTAGCTTTATTACCTGCTGTTACACCGGCAGAAAATGACAACAGCACCAAGGCTGCAAATAATAATTGAATTGATTTTTTCATGTATAAAAATTTTAGTTTTGTTTAGATTCTATGTGATTTATTACAATTTCCATCCGTTACGGTATTCGTAGTGGAAGTAGTTATTTGCCTCTTCACAGTTGGTGATTTTCATATTCTCAGCATCGTATTCCAGTGTCTTATTCAGCTGTTGCGAAACCACTGCAATGTTGGTAAGAAGCATTATCTCTGTCAGTTTTGAAGAAATTTCGAAATCGTTGGCAGCTTTGCGGCCTTCTTTAATGGCTTCAATAAAGTCAACATAAACACTGCTCGGACGAGGTAAAGTTTTTTCAGGCTCTTTAAAACCAGGATCTTCCGGAATCAATTCAGGTGCTGCTCCGTGAGTTCCGTGCATCATCATTCCTTTATCGCCAATATAGAGTGCTTCGCGCAACTGGCGGTCGGCTTCCAGTTCGGCAGGACGGGCAGGTTTAATACCACCGTCGCTCCAGGTTACTTTTACCGGAGGCATATTTCCGCGGGCAGGGAATTCGTAAGTTACGCTTTCTGCCTGTGGCAGATAAATACCATTAAAAGGAGTAGTGGTTGCCTGAATTTTTGTTGGCATTCCAAGGTCCAGTGCCCAGATAGGAGCGTCGAAAGTATGTGCGCCCATGTCTCCCATTGCGCCTGTTCCGTAGTCCCACAATCCGCGCCATGCAAAGTGTGTGGTTTCAGGACTGTAAGGTGCATCAGGAGCAGGCCCTAACCAAAGGTCGTATTTCAGATTGTCGGGAACAGCAACGCCTGCCGGACGATCGATATAACCTTGCTTCCAAACCGGACGGTTCGACCACATGTGAACTTCCGATACATTTCCGATAGCTCCGGAGCGGATCCACTCAACGGTTTGCATTGTACCTTCAATGTTGTGTCCCTGATTACCCATTTGACTAACAACACCGGTTTCTTTTGCCAGATCGCGGAGGAAACGTACTTCGTGGATTGTTTTTGCCATTGGCTTCTCTACAAACACGTGTTTGCCTGCACGCATGGCATACGCTGCGATCACTGCATGTGTATGGTCAGGTGTTCCGATCAGCACAGCATCAAGTTCTTTTTCCTTATCGATCATTTCACGGAAATCGTGGTATTTTTTTGCTTTGGGATAACCAGCCATTATATGGCCCGCATAATCGTGATCAACATCGCAAAGGGCATAAATATTGGCATGTTTAAACGATTTGTCTTCGGCAGCATCTCCCATTTGTATCGGAGCATCGGAGTTTGCTACACCACCTCTTTGTCCAAATCCTCTTCTTTCAGGCTTGATACCAGAATAAGGCTGCATTAAGAAGCCGCTCATACTAAATGCTCTTTTGATAGGAACATCGGGAGTGGCAATGTTCTGAATGTCGCCGCCACCCTGGCTACCGACACCGATACCGGCAATGTTTACCATATCACTGGGAGACATGTAACCTGTGCCACCTAAAACGTGACGCGGAACGATTGTAAAACCTGCAGCAGCTGCAGCTGTAGTACCAATAAAAGACCTTCTGGAAAAGTTTCCGGAGTTTTGATTTTTTGCTTTCATTAATTTATGGTTTAGTTACTAAAATGATTTGTTCTGAATACTAATCAGATTATGAGAATGTTATTAGGTTTAATTGTGGTCATATGTTGTTGAACATTATGTGCAAAAAAATGCGAGAGAAGTATTCATTCAATAAAAAAGGCTGCCCTGTACTAACAGAGCAGCCTTAATATTCTGGAATTTTGTTTCGTTTAATTCTTCAGGTATTCAATCCAGTCGAAATCGGCGTTGGCTTCCGATATTTTGCCATTTCCGGTGGCGTACAAACCAACATAAATACCGGTAAAGAAACCAACTGTTTCGGTGGCCAGGAATTTGGCATCGGCGGTTTCAATTGCGGTAAATTCGTCGTTGCCTTGTGCAAACGAAAAGGTGAATGTGGACTTATTTCCACTTACCCGCAGTTTAACAGGACCGGGCTTCAAAGTATATTCTTTTGAAGTGTAAATGGTTTGGCCAAACTGTAATTTTACGGTCAGAATTCGGTCATTTCCTTTTTTGCTCACCAAAATATCGAAGTGCGAGCCGTTGTTTAGCAAGATCAATCCGGCTTCTTCATTTTCATTTTTAGGATCGAATTCCAGTTGAGTAGTAGCAGTAAAATAATGGTCTTTTAAACGGCGTCCAACAAAGGTTGACGGTTTGTTGGTACTGATGGTCTCAGCCGCTCCTTTGAGGCGTAAAAATCCGCTTCTTTCGGTAAGTGAGAAGTTACTTTCTACCGGAGCCTGAATATAGTTCCAGTCTAAACCAAGCTTGTCGCCATCAAACTCAACTTTTGATGGCGGCTCAGCAATCTGTTTCAATGGCAGGGTAGGGCAGGTCATATCAACATCAACTGTTCCGTTGCCGTTAACTACAGGCCAGCCGTTTTTCGGCCATACAACAGGAGCAAGACAAGTCTCACGTCCTAGTATGTGGTGCGTTTTGTCGGAGATATTTCGGTAGCCATGGAAAACGATCCACCACGAATTGTCGTGCGCCTGAATAATATCGGCATGGCCAATTCCCTGTATAGGTTTTCCCTGCCCGGCGGCGTTACATTGCGTAAGAATTGGGTTGGCCGGATTATCGGTGTACGGTCCCCAAATGCTGTTACTGCGTGCAATGGTTTCTGAGTGAGCTTCTTCGGTTCCACCTTCGGCTGCCATCAGGTAATACCAGCCGTCTTTTTTGTAAATGTGAGGACCTTCAGCATATCTGCCACCGGTTCCGTTCCACACTTTCTTACCTTCCGACAATTCACCTGTTTTTAAGTCAACTTCGTACAAAATAAATGGTGAACTGATGATGTAAGCTTTTCCGTCTTCGTCCCAAAACATGTCGGGATCGATTCCCGGAACATCAACCCAAATTGGATCGGACCAGGGGCCGGCAGGGTCTGTTGCTGTTACAAAAAAGTTTCCGCCACCGGTAATGTTGGTAGTGATCATATAAAATGTTCCGTCGTGGTAACGCAGTGTGGCCGCAAATATGTTCAGCCCGTTTGGTATTTGTTCTTTCCGGTGGATACAATGACCGATCTGTTCCCAGTTTACAAGGTCTTTACTGTGGAAAATAGGTACTCCGGGAAAGTATTCAAATGTGCTGGTGATGAGGTAATAATCGTCGCCAACGCGGCAAACACTTGGATCGGAATAGAAACCCGGAAGAATCGGATTATTGTAGGTTACAGTTGCATTTGGCTCGGGTGCTTTTGCAAACGGATTTTGTGCGACTTGCGCAAACAGGTTAAAACTCAGACATAGTGCGATTAACAGGATAAAACCCTTTAATCCTGCTTTAGAGTTCGATTTAGTTTTGTTCATGGTTGTAATTATTTTTAGCCGGTTGTCTAATTTGACAATTCTAAAATACTAAAGTTAAACAGATAAGCGAAACTAATGCTTATTGTATAAACTACAAAATAAGATTAACAGGTTTTAACCGCAGTCCGGTTAGAATAGGCAGGTATTTTAGAAAGAGCATTTCTTAAATCAATAAAACTTATCCTGTTTACCGATTTAAGAAATGCAGCTTCCAATAATTGTGCAGGGAAACTTACCACTAAAAAGTAGCTGTTTTTAGCAGTTTATTTGTAGTTGGCTACACGTTCGTCGTTAATAACCCCACTCCAGTTTAATCCGAAAGCGAAGTCGTAAGTATTACCTTCGGTATCAACGTAACATTCCATGTCTCGCGGAACATCTTCAAACTGTTCTTCAACGGTTTTCATGTTCGCCGGCATTTGCATTGGTAATAGTCCGGTAGGCTCTGCTTTACCACTAATAATATCCATGATGGCCTGATCCTGAACGCCAAAACTTACAACAATTGCGTCAGCCGCTTTTTCAAATTCGGCGAAAACCATCGGGTTGGAAACATTTACCACTACAATTACAGGTTTGTCGCCCATTGCTTTTTTAGTTTCTAAAACAAGGTCGAGATCGCTGGTGTTTGTTGCTGTTGTGGTTTTTCCTTTGTACGAACGGTTGGTAAAATCTTCCAACGGATCGCCACCCGCAATACTTACTTCGCGGGCATTTGTGGCTGTATATTTGCCGTATTGTAAACTAATCGGCACATAACCGTTTCCACCGTCTTTCGCATCTTCCGGGCTGTATCCGCTTCCTCCGTTCGGACTGTCGATAAATACCAGTGCATAATCGGCATCAGCAGCCGTTTCGGTTACCGGCGCATATTTCTTTACAATATCAAGGCTAACCGGGTAATCCCATCTTGCTTCCGAGCCGCCAAAACCGAACATTCCCTGACTTGGTGCATAATATTTTTGCGGCACATATACTTTTGTTTCCGCTTTTATCGGAAGGCTGCTTTGTGCGTTTTTAAGCATCACCACCGACTTAAGTTGTGCCTGGTAACCGGCAGTCATAAATTCAGCTTTACCAACAGTTTCTTCGGTTTTAGCTACTTCCAGATATGGATTTTCGAATAAGCCGGTGCGAAAGATATTTTTCAGTAAACGTACTGCAGATTCTTCAAAACGTTTACGCATAAATTCTTCACCGTGTTCTTCCACGCCCATGTTGTAAGCCTCAATAACAGGGCCCATATCGTTGTTACCACCAAACTGATCGACACCGGCCATAATAATTTTGTAATGTCTTTCTGCTACTGATAAATGCTCAGCTCCCCACGAAGTAGTTCCAAAAGAGTTAATGGCCAGGTTATCTTTGGTAATTCCCCAATCGGTGCACAAAACTCCGTCGTAACCGTATTTGTCGCGCAAAAGATCCTGGATGATATATTTGCTGTAGCTGTTCCCAACATTTTCACCGTTTTCCTGATCGATTCCGAACGAAATGGTGTAGTAAGGCATTACTGCCGATGCCATTCCTGTTGCTCCATCCAATTTGAAAGCTCCTTCAGTAAAAGGAATCAGGTGTTCATCAAAGTTGTTTCCCGGGTAAACGGCGTATTTTCCGTAAGCAAAGTGTGCATCGCGACCGCCTTCTTCAGGTCCGCCACTAGGCCAGTGTTTCACCATGGCGTTTACACTGTTGTAACCCCAACCTCCAGCAATCTCAGCATCTCCTGCTGAAGTTTGAAATCCATCGACATAGGCACGGGCCATATCACGATCAAGCTGCGGATCTTCTCCAAAAGTTCCGTTAAAACGTCCCCAACGAGGTTCAGTTGCAAGGTCGATTTGTGGCGATAATGCAGTGGCAATACCCAAAGCACGGTATTCAACTGACGCAATTTCTCCGAAATTTTTCACCACTTCAGGATCGAAAGTTGCAGCCATTCCCAATGACGTTGGCCACATGGAAATTTGTCCGCCTGCACCTTCGTTAAACTCGGCATCAGCAGAAGTGCGGTGACGTGGATCGGAACTGTTGTTACCAGGAATTCCCAAACCGATACCTTCAACCAGTGCCTGCATGTTGTTGTTCCATTTAGCAGCAACTGCGGGCGATTCCACTGAGGTAACCAAAACATGGCGTAGATTGTCGTCGGTAAGGAATTTTACTTGCTGATCGGTGAGATCGCTGGATTCGGCACCACTTTCGGCCAGTGGTTTTCCGTTGTATGTGGATCCGCCAAAACCTCTTCGTCCTCCACTTCTTCCCGGAATAGATTGATGGGCACTGTACAACATCAATCCGGCAATTTGCTCAACCGACATTTGAGATGCCAAATCCTGAGCTCTTTCGTCAAACGATAAACGCCAGTCTTCGTACTTGTCGAGCGCACCGTTTTTATTCAGGTCTTTAAAAGCAAAGCCTTTATTTTCGATGATACTTACACCCGATGAGGGAGAATAACCAAGGGTTTGACCTCCTTCGTTATAAACCAGGTTGAATCCTTCTTTTTGCTCCTCCGTCCATTTTGATCCACAGCTAAACAGCAGGAATGAAAGGACAACTAATGAAAAGTTTTTGATTGTTGATTTTGAAAATGTTTTCATATAAATAGTTTGATATTAATTAGTTATAAGTATTAAGACCTAAAAATGAACGTGTAGTTAAAGCTGCCAAAAACTTACATAAAATCAGGCACCTGATCCATTCAGGCACCTGATTCGCTTCAACTAAACTAAACCATCCCAAAAGGGATTTTCACTGTTCCCATACACCTTTTTCAATTTTGTTTAGAGAGCCCTATATTCAACACTGACTTCTTGTCCATCACCATTAATCTTTAAAAGGAATTCATTTTCGCCAATCTGCTCAATAGTGCCAACATCGGTTTTTGGTTGTTTTTTACTCGTAAAGATTAAACTACCTTCTCCTTCAGAAGCCTTAACTTTGATTTTATTTTTATCAGCATAGACCTTAATATCTCCATTGGGAGTTGGTATGCTGCTTTCAAACCATTCAAGACCTCCGAGCACCGGTCTGATCTCAAATTCCTGATACCCCGGTTTTGTAGGTTTTACTCCAACAAAATATTTACCCAAAAGGTAGATCGGACTTGCACCCCATGCATGGCAAAGGCTTTTCCCGAAAGGACGTCCATACATAGTATAATGCTCCAATCCTTTGTGCTCAGGATTGTATTTTTCCCAGAATGTGGTGGCGCCAAGTTTCAACATTCCACCCCAGTAGTCTTTTATTTCGGATAAAACATATTCCTGTTCGTTAAGCGAACACATTGCCTCCAACTCATAAAAACGCATATAAGGAGTTGAGATGGCCGGTATATTCGGATTTAAAATGACCGATTTTTTAATTTCTTCTTTTTGTTCAGTTGATACGTAGTCGTAAAAAATAGCAAACATATTGGCATGCTTGGTAACCTGATCGCTGTTCACTCCGTCTTTTCGATTAAAAATAAAAGCTTGTTTTTCTTCGTTCCAGAAGTCACTGAGCTTTGAGCGAACATCTTTTGCCAGCGCATCGTATTTTTGAGCTTCACTGCCAATCCCCAATATTTCAGAACAGAGTGTCATGGTTTCGAGGCTTTTGCAGAATACGATTTGCTCAAAACTCACTTCTCCGGTAATATCTACCTGGTCGTCGAACCAGTCGATATACACCCAGTCGCCTTCAAGCCCTTCCACCAAACCACGATCGTTTCTGCGGTCCAACACAAAATCCATCAACGATTCCATTTTAGGATAGATCTGCTTCAGAAAAGCTACATCGCCGGTGTATTGGTAATAATCGTAAATTCCCATAAACCAGTAGAAAGAATAGTCGAGAATGTTGTTTAGGTGAACCATTACCGGTTCGGAGCCACGCAAAGTGTACATGGTACGTTTGGTGGTTTCAAGGTCGAAAAACATGTAGTAATTCATCAGGTAGCTTTGGTAAGCATCGCCCGACCACGCCCAACGATCGCGTTTTATGCCGTCGATAAATACTTCGCGGGTGGTTAGCTGAAGCGTGTATCTCCCAACTTCCCAAATTTTATTTACCTCTTCATCGTTGCACTTAAAACTTGCACGATATTCAACCGGTGCATATTCGTACAACAAAGAAACATCATCGTATTCAGCATTCTCGGCAGCCACAAAAATGTATCGCAGTGCATTCGACCGCGGCATAGTATAATCCGACTTTCCGGCGGGAATATCTACAATATCGAAGGTTTCGCAATGTTCAGCATCAAGCGCTTCTTCAGCCGTTTCACCATATTGCAGGGTGAGTTTTCCTGTCCCGGAGAGCTGATGGAATTTTACAAATCCAAAGGTTTCTATTCCAAAATCGAATAGTGTTCCCCCTTCCATTTGTTTTGCCTCCACATATTTCATTGGTTTGGTGGGTAATTTGAATTCAGAGGGAAGCGAATTGGGATCATTCAGATTCCCTGTTCCGGCATTCATGAAGTATCCCGATGGAGAATAGGGGTGTTTCATATTTTTTGTAGCGTAGCGGGAGTCAAGAGGACTGGTTATCCAGGTGTCGTCCGAATTGATTGTTTTTCCTTTTACAAAGAGGGCAGGGACCTTTGCATAATTGAGTACTTTGATTTTGATTTCATTTTTACCTGCAGGAACAACCACTTTTAGTGGTTCATTTTTAATTCCCTGGTATTTTATCCTCCAGCCAATTGTAATAATGAATTCACCTTCGGCATAAACTTCTATTTCCTCAGGCTCTTCCAGGTCAACTGTTTTGGTGAAAATCATCAGTGGTTCATGTCCGTCGAGTTTCCATTGAACAGGAATTGTTACCCCACGTTCTGTACGGCGGTTATTCATTTGATTACCCAACCAGTTTTCATAATCGCCCGGAAACCAGATCCAGGTTTGGGCGGAGGCTGATAGCAAAAGTGTGATGAAAAACAGCGTTAAAACAGTCCTGGTAATTTTCATAATTTAGTTTTCAATAGTCGTTCATTTTTACTTATAAGGCACTTGTTTTTGAGTCGTCCGGAAAAACCGAACGTTCATCATTTCTTAGCCTTCTTAGAATATTTTCAAGGTCTATAAAGTTCCTATAAGTTGTACGGGTCCTAATAGTCCGGAAGGCAATAACTGTGAATTTGCCTGGTAAAACGGCATTGTAGTGTAAGTAATCTTCTCACTTACATCTGGTTGAGCATCACCGATTAAACGATTCACCCATAGGTTAACTACTTTTATTTCAAGCTCATTTTCTCCGGCCTGAACTGCATCTTTTATATCGAGCCTAAACGGTTTTTTCCAGATCACGCCCAGCTTTTTACCGTTTAAGGTAACTTCTGCCAAGTTTTGTACATCACCTAAATCCAGGCACAGGTCTTCATTGGCTAAGTCTGCTTCTGAAATTTGGAAGGTGTTGGTGTAAGTAGCTGTTCCCGAAAAATACTTTATACCTTCATCTTCATTTTCAGTATATGATACCAGTTGGTCGAAAGTTGCTTTCGCAGGTGCTCCCCGTTCAGGCTGAAAGGAAATATCCCAGGGACCTTCAACGGTAAGCAATTCTTTTTCCTGAACAACGGGAAGCTCGAGTTTTGTTTTATTCGTTGATTGAGCAAACACAACAAATACAGCATCATTTGGCTTCAAGTTGAGCGAAACAGTGGTTTCTCCGTTTTTCATCTGATACGACACTTCGGATTTTTCGCCTGTCTCGGGTTGCCAGATTTCAGGTTTTTTACCGTCAACCCTGAAAGTGGCCAAAACTGACTCAGCCTGGTCGCTTCTGCTGTTTACCCAGTAAATATCAATATCTCCAAGTTTTCGGTGAACATTTAAGATTTCAGCGTTATTTTCTGAAGTATAGCTAAAGTCGGGGTTCAAGTTCAACGAGGCCAAAACTTGTTGTATACTTTCATTTTCATGAATGTTTTCCTTTCCAGACTTCCATATTTCATCCACCAGTTGATTAAATTCATCCAAATCTCCCTGAAGACTGGCTTTAAATTGTGGACGTTGACCTACAATTATGGCACCATCCTCAGCCAATTGAGCCAATTTTCGTAAAACCGGAAGTGACATTCGTTTTGTGTTTTTGTCGAGTGCCAAAATTTTGTAGCTCATACCACTTGGCGTGGTTATTAAATTGTTGTTTACAACCAGAACATTTACCAAAGCATCGGCATTCACAAAGTCGTAGTTATATCCTTCAGGAATGTCAGGCATTTTTGCTCCAAAAAGTGCGGTAATGTTGTTGTCTTCGCCGTAATAATAAACGATATCGGCAACAAATTTTCCCTGTTGCAGCATGTAACAGCTTCTAGCCAGATAATCCATCCAGGGCTTGGCTTGCTCGGCCCAGGTTTCATGACGTGTAAACCACTGTCCAAAAGGTCCAAGTCCCAGACCGGGGATTTTATCGTCGACGGGCTGATGAACCGATGTATGAATAACAAAACGGTTTAATCCGCATGCCAGTTCCATGTCGGCAGTGGGTTTTAGGGTTTCAGGCGACCATGCCCACGCTGTTCCAATTGCGGTCATCGATTCGGCAGCAACAAGATTTTGTCCGTAAATATGCGATACCGACGCTGATTCACGAACATCGGCTTTGAAGCGTGTTTGTACTTCTGTCTCGTTTCCGGTGGGCGTCCACGTGGCACTCATTGGAACATCTGCACTGCGTTTCACTTCCATACCATCGCCAATAAATGCGCGCATATCTTCATGCGATTCGGAATAGCGTCCCATACCACGTTCTTTTAGAATATCAGTTAAGAGATCGTAATGGTTTTCAGTAGTCAGGTCGGCGATCGTTTTTCGAAGATCCCAAAGGAAACGTTCGCTTGCTTCCGAACTTTGGATAATGTGTCCGGCAACAACCGGCAGCCATGGAATAATGTCGTAGCCCCGTTTTGAAAGAAAATCGGCCGGCATGTTGTCGGTCCAGTTTTGTGTTCCGGCTTCCCAACTGTCGGTGATAATGTACTGCAATCCGTTTTCTCCCATTAATCCGCCGGTAGCATCTTTGTACATGTCGAGGTACTGCGTGAAATAGCTGGTTACATGTTCAGCACTCAGTTTGTCAACTTCCAGACCTGTTGCTTCGGGCGATGCCGGAGAGTTTTTGTGGCCGGTAAGTGTGTAGCCAAATCGCATAATGTTCCAGTTTCCGGCCGGTGCATCCCATTCGATTGTCCCGTCGGCATTCATTTTCGATGTGAGATCTACGATATCATCTTTTGATATAACGGTGGAATTATCAACCGGCTTTGTCATAAGAGAAGCCAGATCCATGTTGACAGTGAAAGCTGCTTTTTCTTCGAAACGGTTGATTTTAGGAGCAGTGTGCAGCACAAGTTCCGCTACATCGGTTCCTTTAGGCTCGGCTGGACCTCCACCCATTCCCATGATCGCTGCCATACCGTTACGACCTGCCGGAAGTGTTTTAAATGCGAAGCGGAAATATTTAGCTGTAACAGGATCGAAAGTCTCGGTTACCTGACCAATCCGATTATTATAAATGCCGGTAACTTTTTCAAAAGTTTTACCATCCTGGCTCGATTCCAGAATAATATTCTCAGGATTTCCGCTTGTCCCAAAACGACCACTGTTTACTCCACCCACGATGGTCAGTGAAAAAATGGTTTCCGGCTTTTCGAATTCATACTGAATCCAGGCTCTTTGTCCAACTTCAACGGGCGGCAAATAAGCAGTCTTTACTAAATCTCCATCAGTAAGCATTTTCAGATTGAAATTACCTCCACTCGATGTTATTTTGGGTTGAAGTTCTGTTAGCGAAATATTCGTCTCGGGAATACGATAAGCAACAACGGCTGCATCGGCATAAAATCCAGCTTCTTTTTCAGCTTCTCGTTCTTCACCAGGCATAAAATTCTCGTTCAAAACCATATTTTGAAAAGGACCGGTTGCAGTAGGAGGATGAGGTAAAGTTCCTGAGAAATATTTTCCACCTTCAATCGGCATTTCGCTCCACACCAGTTTTTTCATGGCCTGCCCAGGTTTAACCCAGGGGCCTCCACTTTCGCTCCAACCCGGTGAACCGGCGATGGCCATTTCAAGCTCCAGCGAATCGGCAAGTTGTGTTGTGAACTGAAAGGCATCTTTCCATTCAGGTGCCATATAAACCAATCTCTTTTCTACGATTTGGGGTGTCATAAATGCGGCGTCGAAATTCTGAAATCCACCAATACCAACACGGTTCATCCACTCCAAATCTTTCTGAATTCCATCTTTGGTAATGTTCCCGTTCATCCAGTGCCACCAAACACGTGGTTTGGCTTCATTTGGCGGATTCACAAAACCGTCTTCCAGGTTTCCCTGAGTATCGGTGTCGCTCATTTTACATTGGGTATTGATTCCCAGAAAGAACAATACTAAGAATACACAGTTAAGTATTTTTTTCATAAGAATAATTGTGATTAATCTTGGTTGATTCAGAAATCGATTTAATTTCAAATTACAAAGCGCTGACGAAACGGTAGTTCCCAGACTTCAACTGGTAAACAGCTTTACCATTTTCGAATTTAAGCAATTCACAACCGTCCGCATCAATCACATCATTTTCAGATTTTGCAGGCAAATACAAGGTTGCCGAGGTATTTGCCGGAACAGTTGCCGTGTAAGTCAGCTGGCCGTTTTCAACTTCCCATTTGCTCTGGATTTTTCCGTACATCGAGTCGTAATAACCTTCTGCCCACTTCATTTCTTCACTTGGATCGGGTGTTGGCTGCAGAATGAACTTCTGGAATCCCGGCTCATCGCGCTGGATACCCAGCGAGTAAGCCATCATCCATTGTCCAACAGCTCCAAACGAATAGTGGTTAAATGAGTTCATGCTGTTGTTGCCGCCAAAACCATTTTCAACGGTGTAACCATTCAGGCGCTCCCATATGGAAGTCGCTCCCTGATCGATGGAATATAACCACGATGGGTACTGATTATTTTGTAGCAATTTATAGGCTTGTTCGTTATAACCGTTATCAGAAAGGGCTTTGCTTACCCACGCAGTTCCGATAAATCCGGTCATTAGCGAATATTCCGGACGAAGAACACCATCATCATCTGTATTTTGTCGTTCGATGGTTGTGGCCAGATTTTTAGCCATTTCTGAAATTACGTTGTCATCAAAAGCTCCCAACGCCAAACCAACCGCATATGAAGTTTGTGTATCGGCCAGTTTAAATTCAGGTTTTGCAGGACCCATTGGCCCAAAACCACGACCGCCACCTACCAGTCCCATGGTTTTTCCGTCTTCGTTAATAAAGGTTTTATTGAAGAAGGCTTTTCGCTCGTTGTACATATTTTCAAAACGTTTAGCATCTGCATCTTTTCCCAAAACGTCAGCTATGTTTTTCATGATATACAAATCGAAAACATGGTAAGCTGTTGTAAGGAAAGGCGTTCCAAGTGCATTATTTTGAGGCCCGAGCCAGTCGCCCAGCTGCCCGTCGCTGGTAATTCCGGTTTCAGGATCTAATGTCGTTTCAAGGTAATCGATATAGGCTACCATTGCATCGTAATGCTCCTCCAACATGGCTACATCGTTGTATTGCTGATAAGCTTCCCAGGGAACGGTAATACCTGCACTTCCCCAAAGTACACCGCCAAAACCACCACCAATTGGTGCTACATCGGTAAATTTTCCGCTAGCCTTTTGCACATCGCGCATGGCAAACATATGTCGGCGCAAAAATTGGTTGGAATTGGAAACATAAGTTGCAGTGCGTGAAAATACTGAGATATCGCCCGACCAGCCCATTCGTTCGTTTCGCTGAGGACAATCGGTTGGTATGGTTAGGAAGTTATCTACGTTCGACCAGGTCAGGTTCGACCACAACTGATTTACCTTCGGATTCGAAGTGTTGTATTCTGCGGTAAGATCCAAAATGGAACTGATTGCAACACCTTCAACAGCCTCCAGTGGCAGCGGTTCATCAATGCCTGTAATTTCTATAAGCTGGTAACCACGAGAGGTAAATTTAGGTTGGAAAACCTGAGCTCCGTCTTTCATAATATAAATGTCCTGACAAAGCGCTGCCCGGTAATTTTCCGTCATTATCATTCCCACGTTGTCTCCTGATTCAGGAAGATCGGGGTATAAAATCTCAGCAACACGTAATACCAGTGTGTCTCCTGCTGTGCCATTGGCCAGAGTAATTTTCGGAACACCAACGAAGTTTTGTCCCATGTCGTACACATATACGCCCGGACGAACCTCTTCAACACTTTTGGCAACCAGTTTTTTGAACTCGCCTGCATTGTTGCCAATCTGTCCGATCAGTTTAAAATCATCGTAATTAAAATAGCTTACTGCCCCGGTAAACTCGCGCTCTTCTCCTGAAAACGATGTTCCTTCAAGCAGAACTTCAGAAGCTTGTTTCCAGTTTGAATCGTCGAAACCAACGGTTGACCAGCCATCGATAGAAGCTTCTTTTGTGGCATCGTAAATTTCACCCAAATCTAAACTGCTGTATTTGATCGGGCCTTCGTTGTAATATTTCCAGTTTTTATCGTTTGAAGTAATCAGTTCTTTTGTTCCGTCCGAGTAGCTGATTTCGAGTTTAGCCAGTAAAGACTGGCGATCACCAAAGTGATTCCAGATAGAACCGAAACTAAGTAAACCACTCCACCAACCTTCGGCTAATAGAGCTCCCATAGCATTATCGCCACTTTGGATCATATCGGTTACATCGTAAGTTTGATAAAAATGCGATTTGTTGTATTGCGTTTGACCCGGATTGTAGTAGTCGCTGCTAACCTTTTCACCATTGATAAACACTTCGTAAATACCCCGTGCTGTGACGTATAAACGAGCTGATTTTACCTTTTTAGCTGCTGTAAATTCGGTGCGTAACATAGGTATTGAATTACGGCTTGGATCGGCAACAACAAACATTCCTTCAGTACCGCCGTCAACTATGTAAGCATTGTTTGAAACCTCAACATTACCCACAAAAATACCGTTGTAATCGCCAGAAAGGCTTTCTTTAAAAAGGGTATTATTGGGCATTCGATCGTTAAAAACTTCAACATCAGTAAAGCTTGCTTTTTGGCCGGCATCTGCTGCAAATCCCATATCGCAAACCATGCCAAATGGAATGTAATTTCCGCCCGATCCTACAGGATTGAGATTTACCGATGCTCCACGGTTACGTCGCATAAAAGCCGGCATTCCACCCTGCGGTTCATCTGTTTTTTCTTTTACAAAAAACTCATCGTTACCGTCAACGCTTATGGTAATTTGTCCGAATGTACTTTTAAATTCAATATTGTGTTTGGTGTATTTATTTCCCGAATTGATTACTGTAGGTTTTATATTGAAGGTTTTAAAAGGTACATCAGGATTGTCGGTTGGATGATAACCGGCGCGGTACACATTAAATTTTGCCAATCCACTGGCCGAACCGTTAACGTCAGAAACATCAAGCTCAAGTTTAATGTAGCTCTCATTTTCTTTGTTTTCAAGCTGGTAAATATTTTTGTATTTATCCATTAGTCGCATGTCGTTGGCACCATAAACCAACGCTGCCTTCGAACTACCTTCACTAATGGTGATTCCATATTTAATCCTGAATATCAGTTGATAATCGGCACTGAATACAAGGTCGTCATCTCCTCCACCAATCCATTGGGCACCTTCCCAGGCTGAAATATCCGGATTCATCAGGCCGGTTTCAAACCACGAAGTCGCCGAATGCTGTTCTCCGTTGTTATCCCAAACTGTTGCGGTCCAGTTGTACTTCGTTTTTGCCTGGAGTTTTTCTCCTTCATATTTTATTGCCAACGCAGTACTTCCGTTTACTTTTCCGGAATTCCATACTACATCGCCTGAAGGATTTTTCACTTCAAGTTGATAAGCCGTTTGGAACATACCACGCACACCTTCAGGTGCCTGCATTTGCCAGCCAAAGCGCGGATTTTCCACGTCGATTCCAAGAGGTGTGGCTGTGTATTCAACAGTTAGATTGTTGACTATATTTTGGTTATTGCTACATCCGAATAAGGTTGAGAGCGTTACCAAAATAATTACGGCATGAATAAAATTAGTTTTTTGAAGGCTGACGAGAAGATTCTTATAGTTCATAATATGGGTTTAATATAGTTTAGGTATTCTCTGAATATCTATTTCCCAAAGGGAAAAATTAATTGTTTTGATGGATCTGATAAAGAATGGTTTAAAAAGAAAAAGGGAATTCTCCCTTTTTCTTTTATAAACATATTAATCGATATTTGGATTATACAGTTTTTCGCTGTCTGGTAATTCAAACTTCGTTCTTGTGTCGGTGAAGGCTGTTGCCACCGGAAGATAACCTCCCTGGAAATAATAATTTTCAGGATTGGCTATTACCCGTGCGCCGTAAGCAGAAATAACTGACTGCATTCTGCCTGTTCGAACCAAATCCCACCAACGTTTTCCTTCAAAGGCAAATTCAACTTGTCTTTCATTGATAATAGCATCCCGAAGGTCTGCTTGCGAGGCAGCCGTTGTATTCGCTAAACCTGCTCTGTTTCTCACCTGGTTCAAATAACCTTGTGCCTCCGCTGTCCGTCCTTGTTCGTTAGCCGCTTCAGCTAAATAAAGCAGTACTTCCGAATAACGGTAGATAGGCAGGTTATCATCCGATTGCCAGTATGTTGAATGCGGATGTAAATATTTGATACACATCGGGAACGTTACACCATTTGCATCATCGATATACATGATAGATGCTGCAAATCTTTCATCTCCATCTTCGTAAGCAGCAATCAATTCTGGAGTAGGAGTATTAAACATTTCTCCCCTTGTTAAGTCCTGCGGATTGCTGATTCCGGTCCATTCAGCCAAGACATCTGCTGAGGTTGGATAAGGGAAATACATGTAAGTAAAGTAACTCGCATAATCGGTTGAGGATGATGAGAACTGAATTTCATAAAGGGATTCGGAATTGTTTTTATTTGCCGGATCAAAAATGTCGGCATAATTATCCATTAACGAATAGCCACTTATGTTTTTTAAGGCAGTTTCCGCTTCAGCCCATTCGCTGTACCACATATGCAGATCAGCTAAAAGCATATAAGCTGTGCCACTGGTTACTCTACCGGCTTCCTGCTCAGCTTTTCCTGGTAATAAACCTGCAGCTGCTGAAGCATCAGCAATAATTTGCGCTTTAATTTCCGACTCCGAAGACAAGGCCTTGCTGGTTTCGTCAAGCGTAGAAACGGGATCGAGGTGAAGGATGGCATCTCCGTACAAACGAACTAACCACCAGTAGCTGTATGCTCTCATAAAAAGTGCCTGACCTTTAAGGTTGGCTTGGGCATCAGCATCAATTTCTACCTCGTCGATTCTGGCGATAATCTGATTACATCTTGAAATCCAGTTATAGAAATCGTTCCAATAGCTTGAGAACATGGTAATTTCAGGCACAAAGTCTGCTGAAGTTTCCGGTCCGGTTGTGGCACGATAGTTTGGATTAAGTGCATATCTTGAATTATCGGAATGAATATCGCCAATAAGGATCAGAGGTGTAGTTGACACATCTCCTCCGGAACCAAACCATTGGCGCATAGCTGCATATGTTCCGTTAACAGCAGCCTGAAAATCGTTCTCCGTTTGAAAATATACGGTTGTTGTTAAAGCCTCTTCAGAAGGAATATCCAGAAAAGACTCGCTGCAGGAGGTAAATAGAATGGCTAAAAGTCCTGCCAGTATTATTTTAACTTTCATCTTTTTCATTTTTTTAAATTGTACCATTTAATTCTATTAATTAAAATCCTACATTAATACCAAAAGTCCACGTACGAGGCACAGGGTATGATGAACGGTCGTCACCAAGATAGAGTACACTGGTTCCTCCATTTGAATCCAGGTCACTTACTTCAGGGTTATTACCTGAATAACCGGTAAATGTGTACAACTGTTGTACACTACCATATACTCTCAGATTTTTAATAAAGCTGATGCGGTTTACATCCACATTATAACCCAATGTTACGTTTTTAATGGTAAGGAAGCTACCATCTTCTATGAAGCGGCTGTTGAACCAGTCGCGCTCCATTCCGGTATTGTACATTGTTGTTCCGTATAAACCAGCTCCAACATTATCAGGAGAGCGCCATCTGTCTTTTACTTCACTTAAAACGTTGAAAACTCCATCGAGGTTAGTTGCTCCGGTTTCAAACCTGTTGGCAATGTCATTTCCGTATGAGCCGGCCATGGTAATTGCCAAATCAAAGTTTTTATAGTTAAAGGTGTTGGTCATACCAAACAGGAATTTTGGAGTAGGATCACCTATAACTGTGCGATCGCCGCCGGTGTCTGTATTCAAGATCTCTCCATCGTCGTTAACATCTTTAAATTTAACAGTACCTACTGCTGATTGTGATGCTTTGGCCGAGCTGTCGTATTCTTGTTGATTATCGTATACTCCATCGTGTACTAATCCCCAGAATAAACCAATTCTGTCTCCAACACGTGTAACGTGTCCTCCGCCATAAATGGCATCAACATTATCAGCCAGCGAAACAACTTCGTTGTCGTTGAATGATATATTAAAATGAGTATTCCATTTAAATTCGCCTACAAGGTTTCTGGACTGGATAGAAATTTCGTGTCCCCAGAATTTAATTTCGCCGGAATTACCCATGAATGAACTAAACCCTGATGATTGAGGAATGGAGAAACTGTACAGCAAGTCGGTAGTTTTTTTATGGTAATAGTCGTATGCCAGATCAACTCTGTTATCGAATATTCCAATATCAATACCAATGTCCAGCTGGTTTGTAGTTTCCCATCCCAGTTCAGTATTGCTAAGGTTTTCTACATAAGATCCAGGTTCGACGTTACTGCCAAAGATCGCATTTTCACCGAGGGTTACCAATGCAAACTGGGTATAGTTACCAATGTTATTGTTACCGGTAACACCCCAACTGGCGCGCATTTTACCCATAGAAATCAGACCTCCCTGAGGGAAGAAACCCTCTTCGGAAAATACCCATGAAGCAGATACTGAAGGGAAATATCCCCAGCGGTTATCTGAACCGAATCGAGAAGAGCCATCAGCTCTGATTACTGCCGATACGTTATAACGTCCCTGATAACTGTAGTTGGCACGTGCCAGGTAAGAGATCAGCGCCCATTCATTATATGAACCATCGGTTCCGTCTTCCAACAGATTTACAGCTGCATCAACATCATTAATCCTGTCATCCGGGAAGTTCTGGGCAGCTATTGAATTTACTTTAATTTTATTTTTCTGAACCGTGTAACCACCAAGAAGATCAATATTATGATCATCAATATCCAGGTTGTAGGTTACCGTATTTTCATTTAACCACGACTGGCTCCAAACATAGCCTAAATTAAGGAAGTTTGTTACCGGTGGTGATGTAGCAAAACCGGTAGATGCAGTGGATGGGTTCCATAGTTTTGACTTTTCAACATTCATTTGCAAGTTGATTGACGATTTAAAAACCAGGTTTTTAACCGGCTCAACTTCAATGTATGCATTCGAAAGCAGTCTCAGATTGTTGGTATTATTTTTAATCTCCTGAGCTCCGCGATAATAGTTAGGAGTTGGGAAACCACCATTTGCCGGACTCCACGCTGCTAATGGCAATGAACCGTCTGCATTTTTGTATTCGTAGATCGGCCAGGCCAGTAAGGCGTTATAGGTTAAGTTACCGGTCCAGAAGTTACCCGATGTATTTGGTGAAAAATCTTTGCTTAACGATGGTGCTACATTGAATCCAAAACGCAATTTTTCGTTTACATCGAAAGTAGAGTTCATACGTAAAGAAAAACGCTCGTAGCCCGAATTCAGCAAAATACCCTCCTGGTTGAAATATCCGGCAACAACCGAAGTGCTAAACCTTTCGGTTGCACTCGACAATGTTAATGTATAATCCTGAATTGGTGCGGGATCAAACATAACATCGTACCAGTCGGTGCCTTCGCCGTATTGCGATGGATTTTGAAACGCTGCAGGAACATCCTGACCTAAATCTTCGTAAGATTCTTTTTTGAATTGGGCAAATTCTGTAGCATTCATTAAATCAGGACGTCCGGCTTGTGGTAAGGTTTGAACACCATAATAAGCCGATAGTTCCACATTTGTTCTTCCTACTCGTGCCTTTTTTGTTTCGATAAGCACAACTCCATTGGCAGCTCTTGAACCGTAAAGTGCGGTTGAAGAAGCATCTTTTAGGATGGTAATATTTTCAATTTCGTCGGGATTAATACCTGACAGGTCGCCGGTAATCGGGAATCCGTCAACTACGTATAGCGGTTCGGTACTTGCATTAATAGACCCGGCTCCTCTGATACGGATGGATAAGGCTTCACCCGGGATACCTGTTCTTTGATTGATCTGAACACCCGTAACTTTACCCTGAAGTGATTGTGCTAACTGCGCCGAAGGAATATCTTTTAAATCTTCTGCGTTAACGGTTTGTATCGAACCGGTTACAGTTCGTTTGGTTTGTGTACCATAACCAACAGCCACCACTTCTTCCAGTCCGATGGTTTCTTCTTCAAGACTCACATAAAATTCAGTTGTTGAACCAATGGGCAGCTCCTGCGCTTTCATTCCTACAAACGATACCTGAAGTATCTCTGCATCTTCTGGAATACTCAATATAAATTTGCCTTCAAAATCGGTTACTGTACCAACTGTAGTTCCTTTTACAACAACAGTAACACCGGGCAAAAATTCGCCTGTGCTTTGTGATGTAACCGTTCCCCGAATTTCCTTCTCTTGCTGAGCAACCAAAATGCCCGTATTTGAAGTTGGTTTTAGAATAATCTGCCTGTTACTGATTTCGTACTCTACATTTGCGGCAGAACAAATGCTTTCAAGGATTTCTTCAACAGTTACCTCTTCCTGGTTGATAGAGTAGTTTTTGGTTTCGTCTAAAATTTCGTCGCGATAAAGAAAAACATAATCAGTTTTGTCTTCGATGGTATTTAAAATCTCTTTTAATGTTGCCTTCCGGAAATCAAGCGAAATCTTTTCTTGTGAGAAACTATTCCCGAAAGAAACAAATACCAGCAGTGTTAGAATTAGTGTTAGTTTCATTTTCCTTAATTGTAGGCTTATATCTCCCATACACGGGAAATATAATTCTCGTTTTTTTTTCATAAGTTTGAACTGTTAAATGGTTATTAAATAAAATTTTAATGCCAAAAAACCGGAGGGTGGTAGTAGACTTTCCGGTTTTTCCGTTTTAATTGGTTATTTCATAGAAATTCTCTCCTTTCCTGTTTATTTTAACTGATGCTGCTGTGGCCACTCTTTGTAAAACTTCCTCGCGGTTATCATCCAAATCGAGTTTCCCTGAAATTTTAAGGGTTCCCAACATTACATCGTTATATTTTATTTGAATATTATAGAAACGTTCAAGCTTTTTAGTCACACGATTTAAATCGGAACTGTCGAATTTAAAGATCCCTTCCTGCCACAAAATGTAGTTCTCTACATCCACATCTTTTACCTTTGTTTCTCTCAAAGTACGATTGAATGTAGCTTTTTGGTTAGGTTCTAAATCAATGGTTTCATCAAAAAGACTGGATTGATTTTGGCGTATTCTAACTTTTCCTTCGGCTAAAACGGTTTCGTAAATATTATCTCCGGCATAAGCCGATAAGTTGAACCTGGTACCCAAGACCTCGATATTGATGTCGGTGGTTTGCACAACAAACGGGTGATCAGCATCTTTATGAACATCGAAGAAGGCCTCTCCAACAAGAAATATTTCGCGTTTTGCTTTTGAAAACTGATCAGGATAAACCAGTTTACTTCCTGCATTTAATGTTACTTTCGTTCCATCGGGCAAGATTAATGTTGTCATTTTACCATGCGGAATAATGAGTTGATTCAATGCATTTTTAGCCTTCTTTTCCTTAGGTTTTGATTCGAGTACATTATTGTTAACTATTACTTGTCCGTTGCTTTTATACTCAATGGTTGACTTTTCTTCTTCGATAATCACATTTTCACCATCAGATCGAATAAGTTGGGCATTATTATTCGCTGCCGGTTCAGAAAAACTCTCGCTAAAAAACTGATGGTTGAGGCTATCTTGTTTGTAAAAAATAATCACTCCAAGCGAGAAAAAGAGAATGGCAACAGCAGCATACCTGGTAAGTACCAGTAATGGTCGTATTTTTTGCTTCCTCTGTTCTTTTGCTTCAACCTGCTTTAAGATTTGTGCAAATAGTTTTAGCTTTTCATCCTGGCTGAGTAGCCTTTCTTTTGTATCGAATTTTTGAAGAATGTTTCGGGCTAAAAGTATGTTTTGTTTTTCTTTTGGATTTTTTATTTCGAATAGTTCCCACCAACTTTCCAGTTCAGGTGTAGGGTTAAATATCCAATCAACAAAATTCTTGTCTTCAAGATATTGGCTGATCCGTTTCATTGAAATCGTTTAGTTTCTATAAAAGGAAACGAATGTGCCGGATATGGACACTATTATCATAAAAAATATTGACGAAATATGTAAGAGTCAGAAATACAGTGCATTAGGTGGTAGAGGAATTCGGCGTGAAAAGCAGAAAAAAATTGATATTCTCGCTTTTTAAAAGTTCTTTTACCGATTTTATAGCCCTGTAAATTTGTTTGCGGGCCGATTCAACAGAGATATTTAACACCTGGGCTACCTCGGTATATTCAAGTGCCTGATTAAATCGCAGGTATATGGCTTCTTTTTGTTTTGCAGGAAGTTGGCTAAGAAGCTTGTTTATCCTCCTGTTTATCTCTTCTTCCTGCTCTTTGTCGATAATCCGGGTTTCGATGCTGTATTCGGGAACAAAATCAATTTCGTTGGTTGTTTCAGTAAAACGCCGTTCTTTTTTTAGTCGTTTTATCAGGTTTCTTTTTAGCGCAAGCAGCAGGTAAAATTTCAATCTGTAGGGATCAGCCGAGTTGGAATTACGTTTAAGGTACAGGTCGAGAAACACTTCCTGAATGGCATCTTTTACCGAATCTTCGTCTGCCATTATTTTAATTCCGTACTGAAAAAGTGCGTCGATGTGAAGATTATAAAAGTAAGCAAATGACTCCTTATTGCCTGAGAGAAAGGCATTCCACTCCAATTCAAGAAGATTTTTGTCACTATACTTCATGCATCGTTTACTCAAAAGTTCCAGGTTCGTCGCAAACAAAATTAAAAATATAGCAATAGGAAACAACCTTTTTTAGGACATAAAAAAAGGAAGCAATTGCTTCCTTTTCTATTTTATAAAACGATATCGCTTATTGTAATTGTACTAAAACAACTGATTTCGATGGTAGCTCAACGGTTAATTTACCGTTTTTAGGTTTTGCTACATCAAAGTCTTTTAAGGTTACCGTTTCCTGCCTGCCAAAATCGTTATAGTTATTCATTTTGTCTGAAGTAATGATCTGTCCTTTTGCTGAAGAAAAGTCATCTCCTGTTACTTCAATTTCGATTGTTTCGCTTTTGTTTGGATCCAGGTTACACAATGTAATTGAAACCACACCGTCTTTTGTTGAAGCCGATGTATGAACTGCCGGTACTGATTTTCCGTCGAATTCGTATTGTTCTGTTTTCAGGTTCGTCGGGATCAGTTTTGCATCCTGGTGAACGCTGTACATTTTGAAAACGTAGTAAGTTGGAGTCAACACCATTTCGTCTTCTTTGGTAAGAATAACCGATTGCAAAACGTTAACAGTTTGTGCAATGTTACTCATCTTTACACGGTCGGCGTTGTTGTTAAAAATATTCAGGTTGATACCGGCTACCAACGCGTCGCGCAAAGTGTTTTGCTGGTAAAGGAAACCTGGATTTGTACCTTCTTCAACGTTGAACCAGTTACCCCATTCATCAACGATCAGACCAACACGTTTTTCAGGATCGTATTTGTCCATAATAGTTGAATGACGGTTAACCAGTGTTTCCATATTCAAGGTATTGTTCATTACCGAAATCCATTCTTTTTCGCCAAAATCAGTTGCGTGTCCTTTGTCTTCCCACGAGTTGGTGAACGTGTAAGCGTGTAACGAAACTCCCTGTACAAGGTGCGGATGACGCATGGTTTTTTGCATTACAACTTCCATCCAGTTGTAATCGGCGATGTTTGGTCCGCCGGCAATTTTATATTCTGCACCACCACAGTAGCTGGCAAAACGGTTGTATAAATCCGAATAATATTCAGGAGTCATGTTTCCACCACATCCCCAGTTTTCGTTACCGATGCCCCAGTATTTTACATCCCATGGCTCTTCACGGCCGTTCTTTTTACGCAAGTCGGTCATTGGGCTAACATTCGACGATGTAACGTATTCTACCCATTCAGAAGCTTCCTGAACGGTTCCTGAACCAACGTTGATGTTGATATAAGGTTCTGCGCCAATAATCGAACAAAAATCAAGGAATTCGTGTGTTCCGAAGCTGTTGTCTTCAGTAACTCCACCCCAGTGAATGTTCACCATCGATGGGCGATCTTCTTTTGGACCAATTCCGTCTTTCCAGTGGTAAGTATCACCAAAACATCCTCCAGGCCAGCGTAGAATCGGAATTTCCATGTCTTGCAATGCACCGATTACGTCGTCGCGGAAACCACGAATATTTGGAATTTCAGAGTCTTCACCCACATAAATTCCGCCATAAATACAGCGGCCAAGGTGCTCGGCAAAGTGCCCGTAAATCTCTTTGTTGATTTGTGTTTCTGCCTGATCGGTGTGTAAAGTAAGTGTACTTTGTGCAAACGACACCGACACCGCTAAAAGAAGCAATGCAGAAAACGTGATTTTAATTTTTAACATGATATAGGTATTTAATATTTGTTTGAACTAATTATTGGCTTCACACAGGTTGTTATGTGATTAATTCCGGAAAACAAAGTTAGGCTTTCTTAACGATGATTCCCAATTGTAACGCTCGCGAACAATGTATTTTAGCTTACGAATGTCCCAGATTTATTCGCGAAGAATTACCGGTTTAACATACCCGTGATCGGACGCTACAATTTAACGACAGGCCAGTTTTCCTTATCCCATTTTATTTCGGTGATAATCAATTTTTGTCGTGCATTGTCGTGTGTGTCGTAGCCATGACAAACCAGGTAGTCGGTGCCGTTAAAAGTATAAGTCGCATTGTGTCCGATAGCATACCAGTTTTTATCTCCCTCAAGCACCAGTGAGCCTCCTCCTGCTTCCAGTGATTTTCCTTCTTTATCAACATACGGGCCTTCAATATTTTTTGAACGACCTACCATAATTTTATAAGTACTTTCCGGTCCGCGACAACAATAATCGAACGACACAAAGAGGTAATAAAAGCCATTCTTTTTGAAAATATAAGGAGCTTCTATTGCGCCGTCTCCGGCTTCGGTATCGTCAATGTCGAAACTTCTTTCACGTTTTGCAATGGTGTACCATTCTTCAGGTTGAGCAATGGTTTTCAGGTCGTCATTCATTTTTACCAGTTTCAAACCATTCCAGAACGAACCAAACGACATCCAAGGTTGCCCGTCGTCATCGAATGCAATGGCCGGATCGATGGCATTCCAGTCATCCCGTCCGGGTACCGACTGAATAATTTTTCCGTGATCAACCCATTTATAATCCGGGTCGTTGGCATCGAGTGTTTTTGTGGTGGCTACACCAATACACGAACTGTTTTTTCCAAACGCAGATACTGAATAGTACATGTAGTACAAACCATTGTGATAAATGATATCAGGTGCCCACATGTGGCCTGCGAAATCATCAATCGATGTATTAACCCACTCCGGAGTTTCTTCAAAAACACGGCCTTCTTTTGTCCAGTTTTCCATATCCGGAGACGACCAGATGGTAATTCCCAACCCGGTACAAAAGAGGTAATAGTTATCGTTTTCCTGTGTAATAACAGGATCGTGAACAAAGATTTGCGAAAATACCTTTCCTGAAAAAAGGATTAAAGCTATGAATATGAAAAGAGTTTGTTTCATTTCGATGTATTTATTGAATTCCTTCAGAGGTCATTACAACCCGCTGCATTGTTCCATCTTCGTTATAGTAAAGTGGGTCGATACAAACCGATCGACGGAAACTTCCGCCATTAGGTTGAATACCGCCTGTGTGGTAGAAGTAGTACCAGTTGTTTTTAAATTCGATAATGGCCTGGTGGTTTGTATTTGAATTACCGGCAAGCTCATTTAAAATGCCTTTGTACTCCCAAGGACCGGTAATCGATTTGCTCATTGCATAAGCCGTTTTTTCAGGAAACTGGTAGGCGTACGACAGGTAATACCAGTCGCCACGTTTATGAATCCATGGAGCTTCGGTGAAATTAGGCAACTCAACAGTGTGAATCTCGCCATCCAGCTCTATCATGTTCTCTTTTAGTTTGGCCCAGTAACAAACGGTATTTCCCCAGTACAGATAGGCCTGACCATCGTCGTCGATATAAACGGTCGGGTCAATGTCGTCCCAGCCAATCTGAGTATATTCAGTTGTCATGTCGTTTGTTACCAGCGCTTTTCCCAAAGCATCTTTAAACGGACCAATCGGGCTGTCGGCAACGGCTACTCCAATCGCTTTTCCGGGAATACTGCCGTGCTCAACGGTTACGTACCAGTAAAATTTGCCATCGCGCTCAATTACCTGAGCGGCCCAGGCGCTGTGTGCTGCCCACTCAAAATCGGAAGGTTTTAATGGTACCGGATGTTCTTCCCAGTTTACCAAATCGGTGGACGAGTAAACTAGCCACTCGTTCATCTCGTAAAAGTTCTTTTCCACCGGAGCCTGATCGTGGCCGGCATATAAATAAACCGTATCGTTGTATACCAAAGCGGCAGGATCGGCAGTGTATTTATCCGTGATTATTGGATTGTTTATCTTGAGTTCCTGTTTTGGGGAGGTAACTGCAACTTGTTGTTTTTCATCTTTTGTTTCCGGGGCGCAATTCCACAGAACTAAACCAAAAAGACAAAGTGTTGCTAAGTTTTTTAATGCGTTCATAATTAAATTTTGTACCAACTGAAACCTGCACTTTTTATGATAACTTGTACCGGCTTCAAAGATTTATTAATAATGGTTCGATTATTCTTTCAAGTAAAAATGTTGATGTTTAACTTATTAGTCTGTACAGCATAACATGCTTAATTTCTACTTCAAAGATTCAAAACAAAAATTATAAACAGGTGGAGTTTTAAATAATCGAGGTGGAGTTTTGGATAAAAATGGGTATAAAATTCATTTTCATCTTACCTTTAAATTACCTGTCTTTATTAAGAATTCAGTCCGATTTTTATCAGCCTGATTGTCAGTCGTAAACGATTATTTTTGATGGTTGTAAAAAAACAGCTAACCGGTAATCAAAGTCTGCTCAAACTTAAATTGAGCAGACTCTGAATTAACATGCATTTACCTAAAAATAATCTCTACCCGAAAACAACATTATTTCGACTTTTTGCCCCAATATGTTGCGTTCAGATTTTTTTCAGTTCCGGCGTAAACTAAGGTTACACGTCGTGGAGATGCTTCCCAGTCAACTTCGCGTTCAACGCAAACAATAACATTGCCCAGCGTAAGTTGCTTTTTGCTTTCATCGTAACTCCAGTTACCTGTTAATGCCCCCGACATTGTTCCGTCAGCTTTCAAGGTTAAGGATGTAGCACCATCTTGCTGAGCATACTTGTATGAGAGGTTGATATGCTCCCATGTTCCCACAAGAGAGTCTTGAGTAATAGTACCGTAATCTGGTACGCCTGCGTAACGTTCGGGCAATGCAATCGGCCATAAATTGTCGGGTTCGTTTACTGATGCAGGACACCAAACAATACGACGTACATGACCCATCATAATGGCATTGGCGTAGGCGTTACCTCCGGCATTAGCCGGTAAACGTCCCTGCGACATGTAAAACCAGTCGTCGGTATCTTCTTCCTGGAAAATACAGCAGTGTGCAATACCCACCCATCCGTTGCTCAAATTGAATTTGTATGGATGCGTAACGATAGGGTAGCAGTCGCCGTTTCCGTTGGTAAAATTACGTCCGGTAATATCGTAGTACGGACCTTCGATATTTTCGCTTCGTACTACACGTGTGTTGTACGGAACATCAAGTCCATCGTAAGCCATAAACAAGTAGTAGTATCCGTCTTTGTAAATTATTTCGGGCGCTTCGCTACCTTGCCAGCGCGATCCGTTGGTTCGTGTTCCAATTCTAACACCATAGCGCGATGTTAGCTCGCTTACACTGTTGGCCCAAGGATTTCCAAGTTCGTTAACCGGTTTTCCCGTGGTGGCATCAACCTGCAACAATGCAAAGCCGCTGTGCCACGAGCCGTGTATCAGGTAGTGGTTTCCATCGGGTGCCACAATATATGTCGGGTCGATGGCATTGTAGTAGAAATAACCACTCCAATCCGACAAACTTGAACGACTGTAGTCTAAACCAAGATCAGACGATGAACAGGTAACAAAACCTTTATCTTCCCAAACAGCTCCGGCCGGATCGCTTGATTCGCACATTCCGATAAATGCACGTTCTGTCCAACTGTTATCGAAGTTTGAAGAGGTGTTTACAGCACCGGTTTTAATGTAGTTATCGATTACAATGCTGTAATACATACGCAACACCTCTTGTCCGCCAACATTAACGCGGCGCACTACAGGTGCCCAGTAGCCATACGAAATGTTTTCTTCGGCAATGGCATCAAGCCCCATACGCGAACGAATCGAGTTCAGCGAGTCGGCTACCCAGGTAGGAGCGTCATAAAATGGTCCGCCTACCCATTCCCAGTTTACCAAATCGGTTGATCGTTTACCCTGAAAATGACCATGTCCCATGGCTTCGTTGCCATACGAGGCATCGGTACCGTACATGTAGTAATATCCATTGTAGTACGCAACTGACGGATCGTGAACGTTGGCCAGGTTCCACTGGTTTCTGTTCGACCAGGACGCGATCGACGAATAATCATCGGCATACGATGGTATGGTGAATTCTGTATCCGGGTCCGGATCAGGATCTTCACCTCCTCCATTTGGTTCAATATCATCTTTGCTACATGATGCAAAAATAAGGGTGGTTAGGCTAATGGCTATAATCGATAAATACTTACGTGTCATGTTTAATTTGTTTTCAAATGAAAAAAAACTTCCTTATCTACACAAAAAATATGCCGATAAGGAAGTCTCTAAAATAAGAGAATAATTCCTAGTCCAAATCTACAACCGGACGAACAGTGTACCCTTTTTCAAAGAAAGCAGGTCCGTTGTCTTCGTTGTTATTTGCTGAGTTACCTACCAAATTAGGGTTGGCATCAAGCGTTGACTGGTATATCGGGAAATATTCGTGTCCTTTATAGTAGTACTGGTACGAAGAACCGCTTGCAGTTTCGGCAGTAAGCTCATCTGTGTTAGCTGTGCCATCAAGCAAATAATAACCGTGTTCAGTAATCTGGTTCAAACGATCAGAGCTGTAGAAGAATCCCCAGCGAAGCAAGTCGATACCACGACCGTTTTCGCAACCAAATTCTTTCGGACGTTCAACGTTTGCAATCTGCTCGAACAATGCATCGGCAGAAGGGAAGTCGGAAAGTTGAAGATCTTCAAGTGCAACACGGTTACGCACCTCGTTAATGTAATCGATAGCTGTTTGTGTTGGACCATTGATTTCGTTTTCGCATTCTGCAGCACGAAGCAATACGTCGCTATAACGCATCATTCGCAGGTTAACACCGCAGTGCAAACCGTTGGTAATAGAAGCGTAGATATTGTTTCTTGCATTGGTAAATTTAGCGATTGATACACCTCCCTGAGAACTGTTCGACAGTGGAGTTGCAGTGATTTCCGCCTGGTAAACAACGTTGCTACGAGGATCGCCATTTGGATATGCATCAGTTTTTAATCCGGTGTAAGTATTATACTCCGGTTCGTAAGTTACCAGTGTCCAGTATAAACGTGGATCAAGACGGCCATCGGTACAATTCTCTTTTTTGAACAGGTTGTACAACCATGGAGAACCTGCAAGGTCACCCCAGCTACCCAGTTCCTGAGAAGCGTAGTTACTTTCTACTGCATGACCCTGAGTTGCTTCAGAGCTGATGTTTACAGGAGTCCACTCTTCGTCGGTACCACCGGTTCCGTAGTCCAAAAACTGAACTTCGAAAAGGCTCTCAGAGTTGTTTTCAGTGTCTTCTTTGAAGTTATCACCATAGTCGGCAGTCAATGCATATTGTCCGTAATTTCCGGCGATGATGTTTTTCAATACGGTATATGCGGCATCGAATTTATGACGGAACATTAATGTACGTGCCAAATATCCGGCAGCAGCACCACTTGTTGCACGACCTCCGGCCCACTCGCCACCTTCATCTTTCGATGGTAACATTTGCATAGCCGAAGTAAAGTCAGCTTCAATTTGGTCAAGAATTTCGTCTTGCGTATTGTTAGCTGCATACATGGTGTTGATATCTGCGTAATCTGCATAATCAGTAATCAGTGGTGCAGTTTGGTAATACGTTGTCAATTGGTAATAAGCCAATGATCTCAGGAACAAAGCTTGTCCGGCAATCTCATTGTACGAATCCTGCGACATTTCAACAGCATCAACTTTCGACAAAACAAAGTTGGTACGGTTAACCACATGGTATAAGTCGCGCCAAGGCCACTCAGCCATAAAGAAAGTAGCCGGACCATTCAGGTTGTCAGCATCTAAATACCACTGTTGAGATGAGTTCCATACTTCGTCGCCACGCACAGCATCCATTGTGTAGCCAACACGTGCAAAAGTACCTTCCAGACGAATACGGTTGTAACACGCAATAATAGCTTCCTGAAGCTCTGATTCAGTATTACCAAAATCGTAAGTAGTCTGGTTATTTGGGTTCGTAACATCGAGTTGGTCATTGCAGGCAGTTATACCTACAAAAAGCGCCAACATTGTTAGAAATATATTTATACGTTTCATGTTTTATACCCTTTATAAGATTATATTTTTAGAATGAGAAGTTTACTCCGAACATTATGGTTCGTGGTGTTGGATACGATGCATAGTTGTAACCCGGGGTGAAAGTACCTCCGGCAAAGTCTACATTGTAACCTTTGTACTTAGACAATGTGGCTAAATTTTGACCTGATGCATATAAACGAACGTTTGTAACATAACCTTTAAACCATTTGTCCGGGAAATTGTAACCCAATTCAACATTGGCAATTTTAAGGTATGTTGCGTCTTGTAAGTAACGCTCGCTGAACATGTCGTTGGTAATTGAACCTGTTGATTTAAATGCTACACGAGGTACATCGGTGTTAGTGTTTTCCGGTGTCCATGCATTCAGTAATTCAGTGCTTTTGTTCAATGCACCATACGAGCCGTTTAATGTCATGTCAACAAAGTCAACCGCTTTAAAACCGGCAGCTCCGTTTGTTGCAATACTCAGGTCGAAACCATTCCATTCGGCACGTGCGTTAAAACCAAAGTTTACACTAGGCAAACCGCTTCCCAGGTAGGTACGGTCGTCGCTGGTAATTTCACCGTCGTTATTAAGGTCGGCATATGCAACGTCTCCGGGCTGTGCACCGTTTTGAGTAATGAACATACCTTCATCGTTCACACGGTTATCAATTTCTTCCTGCGACTGGAAGATACCTTCGTAAACGTAACCATAGAATTCACCAACTTCGCGACCTACTTCTGTACGGCAGAAACCATCGGTACGAGGTTCGTTTGAAACACCTAATTTGGTTACTTCGTTGTTTAAGGTAGATAAATTGGCCGAAAGGTCGAACTTAACAGCGTGCTGACGATTGTGGTAAGCAACCAGGAACTCAAGACCTGAGTTTACCATTGTTGCAGCGTTCATCGTTACTGTTCCGTTGGTAGCACCAGCGTTGGCCGGTACAGCTACACTGTAAAGAAGATCTTCTGAAGTTGATTTATACCAGTCGAAAGTAAATTCCAACATATTGTTGAACATTCCCATGTCAAGACCAAAGTCAAGGGTTTTCTTTTTCTCCCATCTGATGGCAGTATTTACATAGTTTGAAATGGCCGATCCGGTAACTTTATTGTTATCGAAGCTATAAGTATAGTCGCCACGCGCCATAACATCCATGTATTGGTACTCTCCAATGTTTTCGTTACCAAGCTCACCGTAACTACCACGAACTTTCAACAGGTTGATGATTGATTCGTCGATTGCGAAGAAGTTTTCACGCTCCATACGCCAACCGGCAGATACAGATGGGAACCAGTCCCAACGGTCGTCTGAAGAAAGACGACTTGAACCATCGCGACGAACAGTTGCCGAAAGCAGGTATTTATCATCGAAGTTGTAGTTGATACGACCGATGTAAGAAGCTAATACGTGTTCAGTTTCCTGGCTGTAAGCCGAAGTTTCGGCTGCGTTACCTACTTGCAGGTAATATGGTTCCGGCATGTTAACACCTGTACCTGTTAGTGTGTGGAACAGTTCGCGCTGGAAAGTCTGACCACCAAGTACATTAACGTGGTGACGACCAAAAGTACCATCGTATGTTAATGTGTTTTCGATAAGTGCATCGCTATAGCTGCGGTAACCTTGTGTCAGGTTCTCGTTACTTTTCGACAGGTAGTTTGTTGTACTCTGGATAAATGCAGGAACAAACGTAAAGTCTTTAGCAATGGTTTTGCTGTACGACAAGTTAAGGTTGTAGTTTAACTTGTGATTTTCGTTTAATTGTCCAACCATATCCAACAGGTCAACGTTTGCCGATCCTGATGCTACAATACGGTCAACTACTGAGTTACGCTCCAACAAGTTGTTGGTAAGCAATACGTTTGTTACACGCAAGTCGCCGTGTACATCGTCGTAGTAAGTTCCATAACCGTAAGAGTCGTATTGGTATTCTGACGCTGCAGAAATTTTGTCGTCCAATACCCAGGTCGATGCGTCGTAAGCTTTAATACTCGGAGGTAAAAGCAGTGCTGAAGCCATTACCGGATATTGTGCACCGTAAAGACCCTGAACATACTCGTTGGCGTTACTAAGCGCCATATTGTCCTGATCGCTGTGGCTGTATACAATGTTTGTTTTGAATTTGATGAACTTCACATCCATTGTATTATTTACACGTGCAGTGTAACGTTCGAAGTTAGGGCCTGCACCTTCCATTGTTCCTTTTTGACTGTAGTAGTCGAGCGCAATGTTGTAAGTGTTGTTTTCGCCACCACCCGAAAGGTTAATGTTGTGGTTTTGACGAACACCTGTTTTAAATGTCTCGTCGAACCAGTTAGTGTTAATCTCGTTCGGATCAAGGTAATTTTCGCTTGTTGGATCATATCCTGAAGGAACGTCCATGCCACTGTTTCCAAATGCCATTGTAACATACTCGGCATATTGTGTAGCATCCATTACTTCGTATACATCTTTTTGTACCTGGTCGATACCCATGTAACCTTTGTAATCGATCTTCATCGGCTGGTTTTTCTTACCTTGTTTTGTAGTAATAATTACCACACCGTTTGCAGCACGCGAACCGTAGATTGCGGCAGCCGAAGCATCTTTAAGTACCTGAAGTGTTTCGATATCGTTTGGCGAGAAATCGCGGATTGTTGTTCCCATTGGTACTCCGTCAACCACATAAAGTGGCGAAGTGCTACCAAATGAACCAATACCACGAATACGTACTGTTGGATCGGCTCCCGGTTGTCCGTCAGATGTAATCTGTACACCCGATACTTTACCCTGAAGCATGGTTGAGATGTTTGAGTTTGATACTTTTTTCATCTCCTCAGCATCTACTACTGCAACCGAACCGGTAAGGTCAACTTTACGTTGTGTACCGTAACCAACAACCACTACCTGCTCGAGTCCGATCATATCGGGAGCCAATGTGATGTTTCCAAGGTCAGCTTTTCCTTCAACGCTTACTTCAATACTTTTGTATCCGATAAACGATACAAGAAGTGTAGCATCCGAAGGAACCGAAAGAGTGAAGTTACCATCAATGTCGGTAATGGTACCATTTGTTGTATTACTCTGAGATATTGTTGCGCCCGGAAGAGGTTCTCCGCTTTCGTCAACGATTTTACCTTTTACTGTTATGTTCTCTTGTTGAGCCGTTGACATCTGGTCGGGATTACCGTTTCCTTCTGCATAAGCAGCGGTTCCGAATGTCAGTAATCCCAACAGGATTAAATATAAATATTTCATAATTTAAATATGTTTTATCTTATTGATTATTCTACAATTACGAGATATGACACCTCTGTTACAAGTGCACAATTCAAATCAGCACTGTCAACAGTAATTCCTGCATACTTTTGGAAATGTGTTTCACCATTATTATAGGTTACATTGTAAAGTATATCCGCAGTATTGTCACCGTTGTTTGTTACAGTAATAACTACTTTAGAACCATTAATGCTTGATGTGAATATATCCCAGTTCCAGTCAGAAGTTACGGTGGCTGTAGCATAACCGTCGCCCCATCCGAAACTGTCCATTCGAACTACAGCGTTTTCTGTCAAATCTGCTTTGCGAAGAATAGTACATGGACTGTGCCAGTTCGCAAGATTATCTGAGTAACAATACATGGTAATTGTTTTACTCGAACCTGATGGAACATTATAATCATCAGAGAACTGTGTCCACCAACCTGTAGAGAAATCGTAAGCACCTACCTGGCCAATACCTTTTACAAGGTTTACTGAACAAGTTGTAGTAACTGTGCTTGTAGCTCCAACATACGAAATAGTAGCTTCCTGAGTACCTTCGGCAGGTGTAATTCCGCCAAAATTAAGTGATTCGTTTGATAACACTCCTGTTGTACCATCGGAATAATGAGCTGTTACAACTAAACCGGCAGTATTGAAAATAATATCCATGGTGTCGTTGTAGAAGTAATATGTCTGAATGTCAGGCAAAGTAGTAATCTCAAGGCTTGAAACCGAGTTGGTTACTTCCAGCGTATAGTAGGTTGACACAGCTTTAGTGAATTCACCTTGTTTTGTTTTACTGTACGAAACCAGTACTGTTTTTTCTCCAAGCGTAGTCATATCAGGAATTACGTTGAAAGAAAGATCAGCAGTATCAACTTCAGTAGAAGAACCATCGGCAAATGTAACAGTTGCTACACCGTCGCCCCAGAAGTCTTCATCGCCCAATTCAACAAACTCAGGAGTTCCTGAAATTGAAATTGAAACCGGCTCAACATCTTCTACTACAGTCATTTTAGAAGGCAGTAGGTAAGCGTTTTTCATTTCAAACCAGCTCGCGTCGCAAATTAGGAAAACGTTAAGGTCGGCACTGGCAGAAACCGGTTGCTGATAGGTTTCAGTCAGCACGGTACCATTTGTTCCAACAGCAGTTGCTGTTACATAAACATTACCGGTAACCGAATGATCAATTTCCATAGTAACGTTAGCACCGTCCATGGTAGTACGGAAATCGTTCCAGATATCTTCGTCACCGTCAGTGTCGGGATAATCCTGAGTGATCATAGCTCCGTCGTAATCATCGTTACCCCAACCATAAGCGTCAGAACGCAGAACAAAATACTCTGCGTAATTGTCTGCATCGCGATCGCCAGCTTCGTTGGTTACTGCTAAGTTCCAGTTGTTCCAGTTACTTGCGCTACC
Source organism: Draconibacterium sp. IB214405 (assembly GCF_033963885.1). NCBI lineage: Bacteria > Pseudomonadati > Bacteroidota > Bacteroidia > Marinilabiliales > Prolixibacteraceae > Draconibacterium > Draconibacterium sp. IB214405. Next base: position 352,998 of record NZ_JAXBMA010000001.1, on the reverse strand, counting down.
TCCGTTGTGGTTAATAAATTCCAACACCAATAACTTATTGGTAGGTACAGTAAAGTAATCAGAGAATGCTGTCCACCAGCCTGAACTGTAATCTTCAGCTCCAACAATTGCTGTAGTGATGTTTACATAAGTGGTGTCACCTGTATCGATACTTGCTTTTGCATCTGCTATTGAGTCAATCCTGCTCTGCAGGTCAGAGGGTGCATCAATTGAATAAGTATCCAATTCCTCACACCCAACCAAGCCAAATGCTGCTAAAACTGCTACGCACAAGGCGTATCTAATCAGTTTAGATGTTTTCATAAAATTAAATTTGATTATATTCATTCTTATTGTATTAAAAGATTCTTCGTAGATTTTACGTTCTGAAATTGATTTCAACAAATTACTTAAGCGATTCTAGATGCAATCACCGTGATGAAATCACCATCGATAACTGTCGCTTTTGTTTTGCTAATTTCTGAAAGTGTGGTATTGATTCCGGCATCGAATACTGCGCCGGTTTGAGTGTGTTGTGTAAAACTTACTCCCACAGAAAAAAGGAACAAGCACACAAACAGATAAGTTAAGTTCTTCTTCATAATTAATTAAATTGGTTTTCAAAAAATTCTGTTGGTAAAATTAAATAAGGCACCTGATTGCCGGGTGGACAATTGAATATGCTTAGTGGACGATTGTGGAAAACTGATTTGGAGAGGTATTCCCGGTGTTTAAAGCTGTAATCAGGTCTTTTTTAGATAGTCGCGCGGGCTTATTCCGTAGAATTTCTTGAAGATACGACTGAAGTATTTTGGGTCGTTAAAACCGGTTTTAAAGGCTATTTCGGATATGGATTGATCGGATGATTTAATCAGTTCAACCGATTTTTTCAGTTTGTATGAATTAATAAAATCGGTAATGTTCAGATCGGTTAGGGCCTTGATTTTTTTATACAACAAACTGCGACTTACAAACATTTCGCGTGCAAATTGTTCTACCGAAAAGTCGGGTTCGCTGTAATTTTTCTCCAAAATCTGGTAAGCTTTTGTAATAAATTCCTCATCCAGTTTATTCAACGAAATCTTTTCGGGAGCAACCTCTTCCGGACCACTAAACAGGGTTTTAATTTTTCTGCGCGATTCGATGAGGTTGCGCATTTTTAGTTGCAGAATTTGCAGGTTGAAAGGTTTTGGAATGTAGTCGTCGGCACCGGTTTCCAATCCTTCAATCCAACTTTCCACCATGTTTTTTGCCGTTAGGAGAATAATCGGAATGTGGCTGGTTTGGATGTTCTTTTTCAGTCGGCTGCACAATTCAATTCCGTCCATAACGGGCATCATCACATCGCTGATAATCAATTCGGGTGAATACTTTTTAGCCATTTCAAGGCCAATTTTACCGTTCTCGGCACCCAAAACACGGTATTCCGAGCGCAGCGTTTGCATCAGGAAACTGCGTAAATCGAAATTGTCTTCAACAATTAAAATGGTTGGTTTTGTTTTGTTGTCGCTTGCTTCTTCTTCGTGTTCGTATCCGCTACTGCGGGCAACAATGTGCTCCGAAAGTACATTCACCCGGCCTTCAAGATTAATTTCGGTAGGTACACTGGTTTCGTTAATGTCTTCCGGTTTAAAACGTTCTTTCGAATAAGGCATACAAACCGTAAAAATACTTCCTTTCCGCGGTTCGCTTTGCACTTTAATTTCGCCGTTTAGAGCCTGAACGATTTCGTAGGTAAGTGCCAAACCGATTCCCGAACTGGTAAAATCGGTTTCTTTTCCCGATTCCGCATCTTTATAAAAGCGGTTAAAAATGTGTGGTAAATGCTCTTTTGATATTCCTCTTCCGGTATCGATAATGCTGATGGCTACAAATGGTGCAGCTATGCAGTTCTCACGGCTTTCGAAAATCTTATCAATTTTTAAGGTAATCGATCCTGTAGGAGGGGTGTTTTTAAACGCATTGGAAAGCAGGTTGTAAAAAATGTTTTCAATTTTCTCGGCGTCAAACCAGGTTTCGTCGCTAATGTTGGTTTGTACAAACTGGTAGTTAATTTTTTGGTGTTCTGCCAGGTCTTTAAACGACTCGAAAATGCCATGTAAAAATTCCTGCAGATTGCCTTTACTGACGTTCAGTTTTAGTTTTCCGGTTTCAATTCGGCGGAAATACAGCAGCTGGTTAATCAGGTGCAACAAGCGTTGTGCGTTGCGGTTGATAATGCTTAAAGTGTTGTGTGTATTGGTATCGGCATGCAGGTTTTTCATCAGTTGCTCCAGCGGGTCGATAATCAGTGTTAACGGTGTGCGGAATTCGTGCGAAATATTGGTAAAGAATCGCAAACGCAACTGGTTTACCAGCTTTACTTTTTCGTTCAGAGCGATCACCTCATCGCGTTGTTTGGCAATTTGCTCGTTTTGTTTTTCAAGCTCTTCTTTTTGCTCTTCGATTTTATGGGTGCGTTCGCGTACCTGTTGTTCCAGCTTACGTTTTTGTTCTTTTAAGAATTGTGTTCGGTAACGGATGTAGATTAAAACCAGCGTGATAACCAACATTATTGCCAGCATTTGAAACCATGCCGTTTCCCAAAATGGTGGCACAATGGTAATCGTAAGTGCCGTATAATTCTCCGACCAGATTCCGTCGCTGTTGGCTGCTTTTACTTTAAAAGTGTATTCGCCTCCCGAAAGGTTGGTATAGTTGGCAAAGCGACGGGTAGAAGGCACTTCAACCCAGTCCTGATCAACGCCTTCCATTTGATAGGCGTATTTTATTTTGCCCGGCTGGAAATAATCCAACGCCGAAAATTCGATGGAGAAAACAGCATCTTTATAGGAAAGTGAAATTTTATCGGTTTCGCTTATTGGTGCGTCTAAAAGAACTTTTGAGTGGTATTTCTCGCCAATAACCACCGGATCGCTAAATACCGAAAACTGTGTAAATACGGGTTTCGGAATGTTAGGATACGATTCGAATTCTGCCGGATTAAAATAGTTCAGACCTTCAACACCTCCAAAGTATAAATTTCCCTGCTCGTCGCTGCACGACGACGACCAGTAAAACTGATCGCTCAGCAAACCATCGCTGGAATAGAAATTCTGGAAAGTTTCAGCTTCAGGACTAAATTTCGACAAACCGTTATCTGTCGAAATCCATAAATTACCCTGAGCATCTTCTTCAATGCCATAAGCAACATTATTGCACAAACCGTTTTGTTCGTTATAAGTTACAAAACCACCATTTTCTCCTTCGGTAAACTTACAGATACCGTTTCCGTAGGTGCCCAGCCAAACGGTTCCATCGTGCCCTTCAAACAGCGAAATGACATAATTGCCCGGTATTGAGGCTGAGTCTGCCGGATTTGTTACGTACTTCTCGAAATCGATTTGTAGCGTATTTTCATTAAAAGCGAGTAAATCGGAACGGTTAAAACGGTACAAACCATTTTCGGTACCCACCCAAACCCGGTTTTTGCTGTCGGTTAAAAGGCATCCGATTTCAAGGTCTTCGTCGATGTTCATTTTTTCGTGAACATGCAGGAAAATGCCATTTTCAGGATTGTAAATATCGAGTCCGCCACGTGTGCCGATTAAAATGTTTTTATCGTCGAGGTATTCCAGACTTGATATAAAGCTGCTGCACAACGTTTTTTCGTCGCCGGGAATGTTTACCAGTATTTCGAAACGATTTTGTTTTTCCGACAGCAATTTGTTTAAACCACCACCCCAGGTTCCCACAAGCAGGTGATTTTGGCTATCGCGAAGAAACGAAGTAACAAAGTCGCTGTTTATGCTTTGACTGTCATTGGTAAAATGCCTGAAACGGACAGTTTCGCGGCCATTTTTGCTAATGCGGTTAAGGCCGCCACCGGCTGTTCCAACCCACAAAACATCTTTTTCAGAGTATACCGAGTTAATGGTATTGTGGCTTATGGAATTGGGATTCGACGCTTCGTGCGTAATCGCGTTAAAAGGTTTCTGATAAGAATTGTAGTGGTTTATTCCGCCTTTTTCGGTACCGATCCAAATGTTGCCCAGTTCGTCGGCATAAAGCGAGTTGATAAACGGGTTGTTCAGGTATTTTCGCTCTTCAGTGCTTGCAGGCAGACTCGTAAACCGTTGTGTGGCCGGATCGTAAAAGTTTAAACCGCCCAATGTACCCACCATTATAATTCCGTGACGGTCTTCAATAATGTCGTAAACCGACAAGTGATTCAGGTCGTTTGGATTGTTGTTGTCGGCGCCGTAGTACGTTAGGTTAAGCGTGCTGGTACTGTAATGATACAATCCAACATCAACGGTGCCCAGCCAGATGTCTCCACTTCGGTCTTTAAGAATGGTTAGTATGTTTAAACCGCCAATCCCTTCAGTGTATTCGTAAAGGCGTTCCCACACCGGTTTGGGTTGTGCCCCCGACAAATTAATTACCGTTAATCCGTTGTTGGTGCCGGCCAGCAGATGGTTGTCGGGCAACAGGCATAAAGTATTTACATTTTTATCGGTCAGCTGGTTTTCAAAAACCGATTCAACCGAGCTTATCGTTTGCTGTTCGTAGTTGATTTTCCAGATCCCTTTTCCGGCTGTGGCCACCCAGATGGTATTATTGTGGTCGTTTATAATGTGCGTGATGGATGTTCCGCCGAGTTTCTCTGTTAGTTGTGGTTCTTTAGTAAATTTTAGCCGCGAATAGTCGAAAAAAGCAAGTCCTTTGTTTGTGCCCACCCAGAGGTTTCCGTTTTGGTCTTCGCAAAGTGTTTGTATAAAATTTCCGGGGAGCCACTTTTCCTGCTGGCTCTTAAAAATCTGGAAAGTATACCCGTCGAAACGGCAAAGTCCGTTCCAGGTGCCAAACCACATAAAACCCTTGCTGTCTTTTAAAATGCAGTCGATGGTGTTTTGTGGCAGACCTTCGTTTGTAGTGAGGTAATTCAGGCGGGGTTGTTCAAGAACAGTACTGTTTTGTGCTTCAAGGCCAAAGCAAATACGAAAAAACAGAAAGAAAAGAAAGCCGTATTTCAACACATTTTGCATTAGTACTATTCGTGTAAATTGTTGTCTACAAAACTATGTATTTAAATGAGATTGGGCAAGGAGCTTGGTTAGTAGTGCGTTTTTAAAGATATGTGCAAGTTTTCGAGCTATTTGTTTTAATAATACTTAGTCAATCATTCAGAAAGGGCAGGAGTTTGTTCTAATTTTGAGATAAGCTGTTCAGTGTTTGTTTTCAGTGGATGAATTGAACAGCAAAACTACAACCTTAGCTAAAATGAAAAACTTAAAAAAGAACAACAGCCGCCGAAACTTTATAAAAAAGACGTGTATATCAGGAACCTGTTTTTGTGGCTTTTTATCTGTTGCAAATACTGGTAGGGCAGAAGAATCCGCCAATCCTGAAAAATTACTGATGCAACAGTGGATTTCAGTACTTTTAAAAAGCATCGACGATAACACCAAAGTTTCGCAACAGATTTTGAAAAATTGTGCCCAGGTACATTTTCAGCATTTAGAAATGGAAAAAATACTAAAATCCTTCCGGGGCGACCTTGATAAATTCAATACATTTCTGGAGAACGAGTGGGGCTGGAAGATTGATTTTGATAAAGAGAGCGGAGTGCTGTTGGCCAACGAAAATAAGGACTATTGTGTTTGTCCGATGGTAAATCAGGAAAAAGGAGTGGACTCATCGATTTTGTGCTATTGTTCCGAAGGTTTTGCCGAGCGCATGTTTTCATTTGTTACCGGGCATGAGGTAAAAGCAGAGGTAATATCATCGATACATCGCGGAAATAATACCTGCATTTATAAAGTGCAGATCTAGTCAACGCCGGTTGCCTTTAACGAATATGTACAAGTTTTTACCGATTTGTCCACATAATTTGACCTAAAAGTGCCCGCTGAAAATAAGAGTTTGTTTTACTTTTGTTATGCCAATTGTTTCTCAGAGTGAGTTTTAAGCGAAACGATGAGATTACAATGGCAAATGCCGATAGTAAAATCAAAGAGGCTTTGGGAATGCATGACGCAAAGGCTCAATTTTATTTCTAATCGGTGTTACCATGCGTCAAGCGAATGTTTTGTAAATAAATTCAATAAAAATATGAAGAACTTAAAACTACTATCTATTGCAATTTTCTTTGCACTTTTTGCATGTAACAATCAGAAACAAGTTGAGCCGTTTGCCAAAGGCGAGTTTAAAACCTGGGCCGAAACGCCACCAATGGGGTGGAACAGTTGGGACTGCTACGGGCCAACCGTTGAGGAACACGAGGTAAAAGCCAATGCCGACTACATGGCCGAGAATATGAAGGATTACGGTTGGGAATACATTGTGGTTGACATCCGTTGGTTTGTTGAGAACGACAAAGCCGGTGGTTACAACCAAACCGATCCGATTTATGTAATCGACGAATACGGACGTTACCAACCTGCAGTTAACCGTTTCCCGTCGGCTGCCGATGGAAAGGGTTTTAAGGATCTGGCGGAATACGTGCACGGCAAAGGATTAAAATTTGGTATCCACATTATGCGCGGTATTCCAAAAGTTGCAGTTGAAAATAAATTACCGATTTTAGGAACCGACGGAATCACTGCCGATCAGATTTATTCTACAGAATTGCAATGCCCTTGGTTACGCGATAATTACACCATTGTTGCCGATAAACCAGGCGCGCAGGAGTATTACAACTCGATTATGAATATGTATGCCGACTGGGGAGTTGATTTTATCAAAATCGACGACTTGTCGCGCCCATACCACCAGGGAGAAATTGAACTGATCAGAAACGCTATCGACAATTGTGGCCGCCCGATCGTTTTAAGTACATCGCCGGGTGCTACACCAATTTCAGCTGCCGACCATGTAAAAGAACATGCCAACATGTGGCGTATGGTCGACGATGTTTGGGATTCGTGGTGGCATTTCGATCACCTGATAAAAGTGACTGAAGGATGGTATCCACACATTGCAGCCGGTACCTGGCCTGATTGCGATATGATTCCACTGGGTCGTATTTCGATTCGTGGCGAACGTGGCGAAGATCGTATGACACGTTTAACTCCGAATGAGCAATATTCATTCATGACTTTATTTACCATTTTTAAATCGCCATTGATGTTTGGCGGCGACCTGCCAAGTAACGATGAGTTCACCCTGTCGTTGTTAACCAACGAAGATGTGCTGAAAATGCACCGCGAAAGCGCCGATGTGAAACAACTTTTCCAGGATGAAACGAAAGTGGGTATCACCTCAAAAAATCCAAATACCGGCGAAGTTTACCTGGCATTTTTCAATCTTTCTGATGGCGAAGAGCCGTTAAATGTAGGTGTTGAACTTTCAGCCCTAGGTATCGATGGCGAATGTTCTGCAGTAAATATGTGGACGGGAGAAGACCTTGGAAAATTCTCCGGTTCCATTGATAAAAATCTTTCGGCACACGAAAGTATCTTGTTGAAACTACAACAGTAATCTATTTAAAATGAAGTATACAGCGTTATTCGTATTGTTATTTTTTGCCCTGAATTCATGTGTTAAAGAAGTTGATAATTCGCCGGTTGAGTATTTTAATCTCGGCGATGTAAAACTGCTCGATAGCGAATTTAAAAACGCGCAGGAGCTGGATAAACAATATCTGTTAACGCTCGAACCTGATCGTTTGCTGGCCCCGTTTTTACGCGAAGCCGGCCTCGAAACCAAAGCTGAAAGTTATCCGAACTGGGAAAATACCGGTTTGGACGGGCACATCGGCGGACACTACCTAACAGGTTTGTCGTTGATGTACGCAGCTACCGGCGATAAGGAGATTAAACAGCGATTGGACTATATGATCTCAGAACTAAAACGTTGCCAGGATGCCAACGGAAACGGCTACATTGGTGGTGTTCCCGGTGGACAAACAATGTGGGACGAGGTTAAGAGTGGCGATATCAGGGCCGGAGCATTTAGTCTGAACGAAAAATGGGTACCGCTGTATAATATTCATAAAACCTACGCCGGATTGCGCGATGCGTGGTTGTATGCCCACAGCGAAACAGCAAAACAGATGCTGGTCGATATGACGGATTGGATGCTGGATGTGGTAGCAGCATTAAGCGATGAGCAGATTCAGACCATGCTGAACAGCGAATACGGTGGTTTGAACGAGACTTTTGCTGATGTAGCCGAAATTACCGGCGAGGAGAAATACCTTGAATTGGCCAAAAAGTTCTCACATCATGTAATTCTCGATCCTTTAATTGAGCATCGCGATGATCTGGATGGTAAACATGCCAACACACAAATTCCAAAAGTAATCGGTTACCAGCGTGTTGCCGAATTGGGTGGCGATGCCAGCTGGGCTGATGCGTCGCTGTTTTTCTGGGAAGACGTAGTGAGCGAACGCAGCGTGTGTATCGGCGGAAACAGTGTTCGTGAGCACTTCCACCCGAGAGACGATTTTTCGGGAATGATGAATTACGTGGAAGGCCCCGAAACATGCAATACTTATAACATGCTGAAGTTGACCAAAATGTTGTACAAGGACAATGGCAACGACAGCCGTTTTATGGACTACTACGAAAAAGCATTGTACAACCATATTTTGGCATCGATCAATCCCGATAACGGCGGGCTGGTTTATTTTACGCCCATGCGCCCGAATCATTACCGTGTGTACTCGCAGCCCGAAACCAGCTTTTGGTGTTGTGTAGGTTCCGGTATCGAAAACCACGGAAAATATGGCGAGATGATTTATGCCCACACCGATGAGGCTTTGTTTGTAAACCTCTTTATCCCGTCGGTTCTAAACTGGAAGGCGAAAGAAACCGAAGTGGTTATGGAAACGCAATTTCCGGATAATGACAAAGTTTTCCTGACCATCAATCCAAAAGAAGCCACTAAATTCGAATTGCGTTTGCGCTACCCGTCGTGGGTGGAAGAAGGTGCGTTGAAAGTGTTGGTAAACGGAAGTGAAACGAACTACATCGTTGCTGAAAATGGCTATGCTATTCTCAACAGAAAATGGCAAAAGGGCGATAAAGTGGAGTTGGTTTTACCAATGAAAATTACGCTGGAGCAAATGGAAGACGGCAGTAATAACTACTCTTTTGAATACGGTCCGATTGTTTTGGCTGCAAAAACCGGCACCGAAGATATGGATGGTTTATACGCAGATGCAAGCAGAATGGGACACGTCGCACAAGGTACAATGATTCCATTAAAAGATCGTCCCGTAATTGTAGCATCGGTTGATGATTTGCCGACGACGCTGGCGAAAGAAGCAGGGGACAAGCTGGTTTTTAAACTGAATGGTTTGTATCCCGAAACATATGAAACAGGATTGGAATTGTTGCCGTTTTACCGCGTGCACGATTCGCGCTACAACATCTACTGGCCGTGTGCAACCGAGGACGAATTAAGCGATATGATCAGTGCTGTTGAAGAAGCTGAAAAAGCCCGCATTGCCTTGGACGAAATTACTGTAGATAAAGTGGGGTGTGGCGAGCAGCAACCGGAATCGGATCATTTTATAAAATTTGATGATTCGTGGACAGGTTACTGGAACGATTCACATTTCAGGGAAGCACGCCGCTGGTTTAGTTATAACTTAAAAAATACCGACACAAAAGGTCGCTTTTTATACCTGAAGTATTTTGATAAAGAGGTGGCACGTTCGGCAGAAATTTTGGTGAACGAAACACCCGCCGGAACAATAGAATTAAATGGCGAGGGTGGAAACAATTACCAGGAAAAAGTGATAGCGATTCCGGAGAGCGAAACCGGCAAGCAGGAATTGATCTTAAAAGTTTCAGGTTTAAATAACCACTTTACCATGCAGCTTATTGAAGTGCGGTTGTTAACGAAAAACGAAATTCCATAACCATCAATTTATCAAAAACCTTAACTATGAAAACCAACATTATAACCTTTTTTTTGCTGTTTCTGGCAACTGTATCGTTGCGCGCCAACGAGCCTGATTCGGCCTATGTATTTTCGTATACCTGCGGAAAAAACAACAACACCGCCGGCCTGAATTTTGCCTGGAGTGTCGACCGTGAAAACTGGCATGCAATTGGCCCGGAATTCCGGTTTCTGGCAAGCGATTTTGGAACCTGGGGCGGGCAAAAGAAAATGTTCGATCCGTTTTTGATCCAGGATAACGATGGCTTGTGGCATTGCCTGTGGACACTGAATGTCGACATCCAACAGTTTGCACACGCCGCTTCAACTGATTTATATAACTGGAAACGCCAGTCGTACCCGGAAGTAGTTGAAGAAGGAAATGTTAACAACATTGAAGTTCGTTTTGACGAGCAAACCAAAGTTTATACGATTACCTGGATCAACGAAATCAACGGAGTAGAAAAGATCTTTAAGACGACCACAAACGATTTTAAAACCTATTCGGAAACCGAAGAAGGCGGTGAGGCTGATCGGTTGAATTTGCGCGAAACCGTTCGTATTGATGGTATAGAGCAAACCGGAATGATCAACAAATTATCGTGGAATGAAATCGATGCCTTGATTAAATGGAATGAATGGAGCCGTTTTCACGAGCAACAACGGGCAGACAATACTTCGTTGGATGCGGAGCGGTTTAAGAATCTGAACACTGTGGAAGCAGAAATCTCGGTTCTTCTTGAAAAAAGCAAGGCCATCAGCGATTTGCTGATTGGGATATTTTTCGAAGACATTAACTACGCTGCCGATGGTGGCTTGTATGCCGAACTGGTTCAGAACCGTGGATTTGAATACCAGCTTTCCGACAGAAAAGGAAGCGATCCAACGTGGAACGCCAAAAAAGCATGGAGTTTATCGGGCGATGGAGCAAGTTTTTCCATTGATTCGGTTTCTCCAATCCACATTAACAATAAACATTTTGCAGTGCTCGATATTGAAAAGTCCGGAGTTGCATTGGTGAATGATGGCTTTAATGGAATATCTGTTAAACAAGGTGAGAAATACAATTTTTCTGTTTTTGCAAAAGTGTTGGATGAAGCAAAAATTAACTTACATGTGGCGCTGGTTGATGAAAATGGCGAAGTGCTGACGGAGGTGAAAACAAAATCATTTGCCGGCGATTGGAAAAAGCTGGAAGCACAACTGACAGCAACTAAAACTGTCGCAAAAGCGAAATTGCAGGTCATCCCTCAAGATGCAGGGAAAGTGGCTTTAGACATGATTTCTCTCTTCCCCGAAAACACTTTTCGAAACCGCAAAAATGGTTTGCGTGCCGATTTGGCGCAGACAATTGCCGATATGAAACCACGATTTGTGCGTTTCCCCGGAGGTTGTGTGGCGCATGGCGACGGTCTGGAAAATATCTATCACTGGAATAATACTGTCGGGCCGCTTGAAGCGCGTGTCCATCAGCGAAACATCTGGAATTACCACCAATCTGCAGGATTGGGATATTTCGAGTATTTTCAGTTTTGCGAGGATATTGATGCAGAACCTGTGCCTGTATTAGCAGCTGGGGTTCCTTGTCAGAATTCGTCATGTGGCGGTCACGGACAACAAGGTGGAATCCCGATGTGCGACATGGATGCTTATGTGCAGGAAGTGCTCGATCTGATTGAATGGGCAAACGGCGATGCGACTACCAAATGGGGAAAAGTACGTGCCGAAGCCGGACACCCGGAACCGTTCAATCTGAAATACATTGGTATTGGAAATGAAGACCTGATCACAGATGTTTTCGAAGAGCGTTTTACCATGATCTACAAAGCTGTTCGCGAGAAATATCCTGAAATTACGGTGATCGGAACAGTTGGGCCGTTTTACACCGGAACCGACTATGTTGAAGGTTGGGAGCTGGCTACAAAACTCGAAGTTCCCATGGTTGACGAGCACTACTACCAGCCGCCGGGTTGGTTTATCCACAACCAGGATTATTACGATCGTTACGACCGGAGCAAATCGAAAGTTTACCTCGGAGAATATGCAGCACATTTACCGGGTCGCCCGAACAATATTGAAACGGCACTTTCAGAAGCCCTCTATTTAACCGCTGTTGAACGAAATGCCGATGTGGTTACCATGACTTCGTACGCGCCACTGCTGGCCAAAGAAGGATTTACACAGTGGAATCCTGATCTGATCTATTTTAACAACGAGGAAGTACATCCAACCGTGGGATATTATGTGCAGAAACTATACGGAAACAACGCCGGCGATTCATATATTCCTTCCGAGATCAAACTTTCAGATAACCGCGAAGCCGTTAAAAAACGAGTGGCCATTTCGGTGGTGAAAGACAGTGAAACCAACGATCTTATCGTAAAGTTGGTTAACCTGCTTCCTGCAGAAGTTGATGCTGCTATCGATCTTTCAGGCTTTGAAATCTCAGATTCAGAAGCAGAATTGTCGGTATTAAAAGGCAAACCGGATTCTAAAACTGCAAAACCTGTTGAGAGTAAAATAAGCGTTTCTGAGAAATTTGATTATTCGCTGCCGGCTTATTCTTTTTCAGTGATCCGAATTAAAAACCAATAAAATAGAAACCAATGAGACTCACCTTTCCTGTTGCGATTATCTCTTTATTCTTTATAGTGAGCTGTTCAAGTCAGCCGAAAGAAACAAAATCGGAGCATGCGGAATACCCCATAAATGGGGTGTCGTTTAGCGATGTTCAGGTAAACGATATTTTTTGGTTGCCAAAGATTGAAACCAATCGTAAAGCAACGATACCGGCGTCTTTTCAGAAATGTGAAGAGACCGGTCGCCTCGAAAATTTCCTGATTGCCGGTGGCAAAATGGAAGGCACCGTACGTGGAGATATGCCTTTCGACGATACCGATGTTTATAAAATTATTGAAGGAGCAGCTTATTCGATGACAACCATTCCTGATCCGAAACTGGATGCATATGTTGATTCGTTGATTGAAATTATCAGCATCGGGCAGGAAGAAGATGGTTACCTGACTACCTGGAAAACCATCGATCCAACACATTCACCCGCCGAATGGTGTCCTCCGGGAGAGCGCTGGGAAGGCTTGGCCTGGAGTCATGAATTGTACAACGCCGGTCATATGTACGAAGCTGCCGCAGCACACTATCATGCTACCGGAAAAACAAACTTCCTGGATATTGCCACAAAAAATGCGGATTTACTGGTTTCTGTTTTTGGAGCCGATAAAAATCCGCAGGTGCCGGGGCACCAGATTATTGAAACCGGCCTGATCAAACTGTACCAGATAACCGATAAAAAGGAATACCTCGATTTGGCCAAACATTTTCTGGATTTCAGGGGAGACAGCACCAAGCGTGAGCTTTATGGGGCTTATAATCAAGATCACGTGCCGGTTGTTGAACAGGACGAAGCTGTTGGTCACGCGGTTCGTGCAGCTTATATGTACGCCGGAATGACGGATATTGCCGCCCTATACAAAGATGCGGCTTATGAAAATGCTGTTGACAAACTTTGGGACAATGTGGTGAATAAAAAGATCTATATCACCGGAGGAATCGGTTCGAAACACGATGGTGAAGCTTTTGGCGAAAACTACGAGTTGCCAAACCTTACAGCGTATAACGAAACCTGTGCCGCCATTGCCAATGTGTACTGGAATTACCGCATGTTTTTGCTGCATGGCGATTCAAAATACATCGATGTACTCGAGCGAAGTTTGTACAACGGTGTAATTTCGGGAGTGGCTCTTGATGGAACGAATTTCTTCTATCCAAATCCGCTGTCGTGCGATATGCACTATCATTTTAATAGTGGTGGCAGTCTCACCCGCGAGCCTTGGTTCGATTGCTCATGCTGTCCGTCAAATATGTGTCGTTTTATGCCATCGGTTCCCGGGTATATTTATGCCCAAAAAGACAATGATATCTATGTGAATCTGTTTGTTCAAAGCAGTACTTCAGTAAAAATGGCTGGTTCGGAAGTAAAAATAAATCAGGAGACAAAGTATCCGTGGGATGGAAAGGTGAAGATCTCGGTATCCCTTGAAACAGCGTCGCAGTTTGCTGTGCGTGTTCGTATTCCGGGATGGGCACAGAACCAACCTTTGCCGGGAGATTTATACCGATACGAAAATGTTGCGGCCCAAAAACCCGAAATATTGGTTAACGGCGAAAGTGTAAGCTACGAAACAGAACAAGGCTACGCTGTGTTAGACCGCGAGTGGAACAGCGGCGATGATGTGGAATTGAGTCTGCCAATGCCGGTGCGCACGGTAAAAGCCAGCGAGCTTGTAGAAGCCGACAAAGGAAAAGTTGCTATTGAAAGAGGCCCGATTGTGTATTGTGTGGAAGAAAAGGATAATCCTGAAATTGAATCAATCAAGGTATCTGAAGCAACACAATTTGAAAGCAATTATGATGCTGATTTGCTGGCAGGAGTTGAGGTTATAACAGCTTCGGGCAAAACAAAAGCAGAAACATTTACCGCTATTCCGTATTACGTTTGGAATAATCGTGGGGCCAATAAAATGGATGTTTGGCTTTCGAAAATTGATTAATTCTGTTTTACAGATTCAATAAATTATTGATAAAATCAATCTGTTTTACCCTGAACCCTGAAGGGAACCAGATTGCTTTTTAGGATTTCACCCTTCAGGGATGGGGTAAAATTCCTAAAAAGCATATTTGAAAGATACTCTGTTAAAACAGAATTATAAAGAGTAGATATATAGAGAAAGCCCGTTAACTTACTATTAACGGGCTTTCTTATTAGTTGTGCCAACAATTTTAGTTTGCAGTTGTTTGGGGTAAAAAATATATACGCTATGAAAAAGTTATTTCAAACAAAATTGAACAATACAAGTGTTCACATATCGCTGTTGCTGCTGCGTTTGGCAACGGGAGGATTTATGCTTACCCACGGAATTCCAAAGTTGCAGCGCCTTTTAGCCGGCGAAATGAGATTTGGAGATCCGCTTGGTTTAGGACCTGAAGTTTCGTTGGTTCTGGCTGTTTTTGCCGAGGTTGTTTGTTCCATTCTTATTGTACTTGGATTAGGAACTCGCCTGGCTGTAATTCCATCAATCGTTACCATGGCCGTTGCTGCCTTTATTGCACATGGAGCCGATCCGTTTGGTCGTAAAGAACTCGCTTTGCTGTACCTGGTAGGTTATGTTGTTTTGTTGCTTTCGGGTAGCGGGAAATTTTCGGTTGACCGCTTGATCAGCAAGAAATAGAAGAACAGAATCGATATAATTAGCTGTTTATTTCATTTGTAAGAGGTGTGATTGGTACTTCTTTTAAATAGATTGACTTTTCGCAAATTTAAACTGAATGTAGAAAGAATCAGTTTGTATTTCATAAGTTTATATTTTCTTTGTTGAAAGAACTTATGGAGGATAAACCAAAATACCTACTGAAGAAGCTGAAGTCGGGGGACGAGGGAACTTATATTTCACTTTTTGAAGAGTATTATGTTGGTTTGTGCGCTTACTCCAGAAGATATGTGGGTAGAAAAGACATTGCGGAAGACATCGTTTCGGAGACCTTTTTTAAGATTTGGGAGAACCGCAAAAAGCTGGAAATTACCGGCTCGGTAAAATCATATTTGTTTCAGGCGGTAGCAAATAATTCGCTGAATCATTTGCGAAAACTAAAGAAAGAAGAAAAGTTAGAAGATTATTTTTCGGGCACCGATAATGAAAATATTGGCTTTAAAGAAGTGGCGGAAAGTGTCACCGAAAATAGCCTTTTGATAAAAGAACTGAACTCAAGAATTGAAGAAGCTGTTAATCTTTTACCGCCCCAGCAACAAATGGTTTTTCGGCTAAAAAGATTTGAGGGCAAAAAGAACAAAGAAATTGCAGATGAGATGGGACTGGCTGTAAAAACAGTTGAAATGCACCTCTCAAAAGCGGTTATTTCGTTACGGAAAAACTTACAGGATTACCTTCCGGCTTTTCTTCTTTTTATGCTTCTTAAATAATTTTTTTCAAAAAAGTTTATCTTCCATACAGGGTTTTTTCTCCTCAATGCATCATGGCAATAGAAACACAAAATTTATGTTGGAAGAAAACATACATAATCTGATTATTCGTCTGTTTAGTGGAGAGGCAACCACTAATGAAAAAGCTTCGGTTCAACATTGGATTAATGAGTCTGATGAAAATCGGGAAATGTATGTTGATTTGCAGGAAATCTGGTTAGCAACCGGAGGTCAAAACGAATACAACACCGAAAAAGCCATCCTAAAATTCAAGGATGAAATCCATCAAGAGCAGAAAAAGAATTTCAGAATAGGTGAAGTTTTAAAATACGCGGCTATTGCCGTGCTGCTTATTTCTCTGCCATTTATTTATTTCCTCGGTAAACAGCAAAACCTTAGCGAACCAACATTCACAACTATAACTTGTGCTTTGGGCGACAAATCAACGGTTACGCTGCCCGATGGCTCATTGGTTTACCTGAATTCAGGAAGTGAGCTGCGTTTCAACAATAATTTTCAGCAGGATTACCGCGAAGTGGCAATTAAAGGCGAAGCTTATTTTGAAGTGGAGAAAAACAAGAAGATTCCGTTTCGGGTTGAAGCCGGCGCTGTTACTGTGGAAGTGTTGGGTACCGAATTCAATTTAAAAGCATATCCCGAAGAAAATACCATTGCAACCACTCTGGTGGAAGGAAGTGTGCAGATTAAGAGCGCCTCGCAGCAAGCGATAATGAAGCCAAATCAGAAAATTGTTTTCGACAAGGAAACCAATAAGATGACACTTCAAAACTTAAAAGATGTTGATCCGGAAACCGAATGGAAAGAAGGAAGATTGGTGTTCAGAAATGAATCGTTGGGAGATTTGGAGTTGAAGCTGGAACGCTGGTTTGATGTTGATATCGAATTCAGTGACAATGAAGTAAAGGCCAGACGTTTTACCGGAATTCTGGAGAGAGAAAGTATTCTGGAGGCTTTGGCATATTTCAGTATTTCGGAACGGGTTGGATATAAAATAAACAACAATGAAATAACTTTTTACACTAAGAACTAAAAGAGAGAATAGGATTGGTTTAAAAAAAAGAGGAAGTGTTCCCGCACCTCCCCTTAGTAAAAATTAAACCTAAGTTTAACTTTAAGACAATCAAATTTATGAATTTAAAACGAATTCTTTGGCCCTGCCATGGGCACAAAGTGAAAAAGTATGTACGAATTATGAAATTAACGTGGTTTCTTGTTCTGGTCTTTACCTTACAAACCAATGCCAGCTTGTGGTCTCAAACCACAAAAATGGATGTTAATGTACAAAACACGACTCTGCTCGAGCTGTTTACACACATCGAGAAAAACAGCGAATACCGTTTCTTTTATAGTAATGATGAAGTTGATGTAAATCAGCGCGTTACTTTGCATGCCGAAGACGAAGTGATTGGTGATATTCTTAAATCGGCTTTCGTGGATTTACCATACTCTTTTAAAGAGCTGCAAAGTAATATGATATTGGTTGAGCTAAAAGAAGAACCGGCGCAATCGGGTGCTCAGCAAAATGGCGTGCGCGGATCGGTGAAAGATGAGGCCGGACTGCCACTTCCGGGAGTAACGGTAATTGTAAAAGGAACTACAAACGGAACTGTAACTGATATTGACGGAAACTTTTCGTTGACAGGTGTTGATCAGGGAACAGTCCTGCAAATTTCGTTTGTGGGAATGCGCACTGTTGAACTTGAAGTTGGCGATAAAACGGTTTTTGATGTTACCATGACCGAAGAAAACATTGGTATTGACGAAGTTATTGCCATTGGTTACGGATCACAATCAAAGAGAAATATTACCGGTGCTGTTCAGAATTTAAGCACCGACGAAATTGCCGATATCCCAACAGCACAGCTTTCGCAAAAACTGCAAGGTAAACTGGCCGGTGTTCAAATCAATCAAACATCGGGTATTCCGGGACAGGGAATGTCGATCCGTATTCGTGGACAGGCTTCTATCTCAGCAGGTAGCGATCCCCTTTATGTGGTAGATGGTTTCCCAATTACCGGCGATATCTCAAATATTAACCCGGATGAAATTGAAAGTATTTCGGTTTTGAAAGATGCATCTTCTACTGCACTTTACGGATCGAGAGCTGCAAACGGTGTGGTAATGATTACCACAAAGCAGGCAAAGTTTGGCGAGTCGAAAGTAGATGTAAATGTTTACCAGGGACTTCAGCAAATTCCGGAATACCTGTTGCCGGAAATGATGAATGCAAGAGAATTTGCCCAGTTTAAGAAAGAAATTAATGAGGAAAATGGTTGGGGAGTTCCTGAGATGTTCCAGAATCCGGAACAATACGGAGAAGGCACCGATTGGTTAGATGCAATAACCAGAACGGCGTTAATTCAGAACTACTCAATTCAATACAGCGCAAGTAAAGATAAATTCAAATCATCGGTTGTTGGTGGATTTTTCAGCCAGGAAGGTGTTTTGTTGAACTCAAAATTCAACCGTTTCTCGCTGCGTGCCAATTCTGAATACCAGTTTAACGACCGCATTAAAGTGGGTGTAAACCTTTCGAATACTGTTACGCACAACAAAACTCCTTCCAGCGATGGTGTTTGGTACGAAACAGGAGGTATTCTGCAGGGAGCATTGTTAACTTCTCCATTGGCGCCTTATATTAACGAAGACGGAACAATTCCGATCAATGCAGGAGAGTGGGGAAACGATTATGGCTCAATGCCCGGGCCAAACTGGTACAACCAGGTTCAGGTAGTAAAAAATACAGCTAAAAATATTGGTGTTCTCGCCAATGCTTTTGTTGAAATCGATCTGTGGAAAGGTTTAAAATACAAATCTTCAGTAGGTGTTGATTTGGGAAGTAATGTTGCCGATTCGTTCACTCCTTCTACTGCCGGTGGTATTTTCAATCCTGGTAACGCGACTGATTTCTCACGTATTTCAGGTTCGCATTCCAACTCATTTGGTTACTCGTGGTTATGGGAGAATATCCTGACCTACAAAAAGAGTTTCGACGATCATAATTTCGATGTTTTGGCCGGTTACTCATCGCAAAGTGCACACGGCGAAAGTGGTGTGATGTATGGATCGAGCTATCCTGATAATAATATCGAAACGCTGAATGTGGCAAAAACAATTACCGGTACAACCGACAGACAAGACTGGTCGCTACTTTCATTGATTAGCCGTGTAAACTACAACTACAAACAGCGTTATTTGGTTTCGTTGGCTTATCGTCGCGATGGTTCTTCAAAGTTCGGGTCTGATAACCGTTGGGGAGATTTCCCTTCGGCATCGTTAGGCTGGGTTGCTTCTGAAGAGGAGTTTATGAGCGTAGTTCCTAAAATGTCGTTTTTGAAGTTACGTGCGAGTTATGGTGTAACAGGTAACAATAATATTGGTAATTACACACAGTATGCAAGTATGGTTGCAACCAACTCGCCAATGAACAATGTTTTGGTAAGTGGAAAAAGTCTTGATGGCTTAAACAACACCGAACTGGGATGGGAAAATACTTCGGAATTTGATGTTGGTTTCGATATTGGATTCTTCAATAACCGCGTTTACCTGATTTACGATTACTTCCACAGAAATACCGACAACCTGTTGTATACTGTTGATATTCCGATTTCATCAGGTTTCTACAATTTTACGACCAACATTGGCGAGCTGGAATTTTGGGGACACGAATTTACTGTCAACACCAAAAACTTAACCGGCGAGTTTAAGTGGAGTACTGATTTTAACATCTCTTTCAACCGCAATAAGGCGCTGAAACTGGGTACCTCGAATGCTGCTATTTATGGCGAAAACACGATTACCGAAGTGGGTCAGCCAATTGGTCAGTTGTATGCCTTAAAATGGGAAGGATTGTATTATACACAAGAAGAAATTGACGAAGTTGGCAGAGACGGAGCCCAGGTGGGAACCGTAAAATTTGCCGATAAAGATGGCGACGGCTGGGTGAATAACGACGACCGCGATAAATATGTTCTCGGAAGTTCTGCTCCAAAAGCAACTTACGGTATTACTAACACTTTCAATTATAAAAACTTCGATCTTTCAATTGTTGGTCAGGGAGCTTATGGTCACAAGATCTTCAACCACATCGAGCGTTTTTCAACGAACCTCGACGGTGCATTTAATGTGCTTGAGGCAGTTTCACGCAGATGGCGTTCGCCGGAAGATCCGGGTGATGGCATTTATGGTAAAGTAATCTCGGGAACAACAGGTTACGAGCGCGACTGGATGAGTTCGAAATTCTTATACGATGCAAGTTATTTTGCTATTAAGAACATCACTTTAGGGTATCAGGTACCTTTTAAAAATTCAGGAATTGTAAAAGGCTTACGCGTTTACGGAAGTATTCAGCAAGCTTATGTTTTCACCAAGTATCCGGGTAATAACCCCGAGGTATCAGCAGCCGGTGGTTTGTATGCCGGTAACGATAAAACCGCTTACCCGGTTCCTCGAACATTTACTTTGGGTCTTAACTTGAACTTATAATCCTAAAATGATCAAAACAATGAAAAAATATAATTTAATATACCTGATAATTGCTGCCTTACTTGGAGCAACTTCATGTAACGACGACTTTTTAACGAACCTGCCGGAAACAGTGGTTTCGGCCGGAGATTTCTACAAAACTGAATCCGATTACGCACAAGCCATTATTGGTGTTTATCAGCCGGTGCGCTCACTTTATAACACCGGACTGGCAGGTTACGGCGCCTGGGCGATGGGCGAAATGCGATCGGATAATACCACATTTAGCTACAACGTATCGAACCGTGGTTATGCCGACAGAGAATATGTTGATTTGTTTATTGACGATTCGAATGGCGGATCAACATCGAACAAATACAATAACAACTACATCATTATCGGAAGGGCTAACCAGATTTTGAGTCAGATTGATGATGCAGAAATCAGTGAAGCTTCGAAAAACAATTATAAAGGACAAGCTTTGTTCCTGAGGGCCTTTGCACATTTCGATTTGGTTCAGTATTTCGGCGATGTGCCGTTAATGACTGAGCCTGCAACCAGCTACGAGGAAACATTGAAAAACAGAACGCCTAGAGCAGAGGTGTTGGCACAGATTGTTGCTGATGCTGCACTGGCTGCCGAGTTGTTACCGGCTAAAGATGCGCAGTCAGCAGGTTATGTGGCAAACGGTGCCGCCTATACTTTATTGGGCAATGCATACCTTGTTATGGAAGACTGGGCGAATGCCGAAGCTGCTTTAAAAAATGTTACCGGTTATTCCTTGTTATCGGATTATGCAGCAATCTTCAATCCGGGTAATAAAAACAATGCAGAAATGATTTTTGAAGTTCAGTTTACCGACGATCCAACAGCAGGAGCAGCAAGTAACTGGGCATATAATTTCTTGCCAATTTTAACCAATCCGGGCGTTATTCCAGGATTTCCAAGCGGAAGTACAAACAACTATGCCGGTTGGAATACTCCAACCCCGGACTTGTTAGCAGAATACGAAGATGGTGATTTACGTCTCGACGCATCAATCGGTTTCTACACCGGCGAAGGTTATGTTGATCGTCCTTATGTGAAAAAATATGTACACGGTGCGCAAATTGCACCAAATACAAATAACGACTGGCCGGTTTATCGTTATGCCGAAGTGGTGCTAATGTTAGCAGAGGCATTAAACGAACAAGGCGAAACCGGCGATGCATTGACTTACCTGAATATGGTTCATGCCCACGCCAGAACCGGACTGAGTGAGTTGTCATTGAGCAGCCAGTCGGAATTGAGAGAAGCGATTATGAAAGAAAGACAAATTGAGTTGGCTTTCGAGAATAAACGCTGGTTAGATTTGGTACGTTGGGGAACCGCAGTAGAAGTAATAAATGCTCAGGGAGCAAAAATCAAAGCAAATCCACAGGCGTATTATTATCCTGAAGGTGTTTCGCCAATTAACGAAGCTTATAACGTAACAAGCGATCGTTTGCTTTTCCCAATTCCTGAAAGAGAATTACGTTTGAATCCGGATATGGTACAAAATCCGGGATATTAATTTGTAAGTCTAAAGTAGCGTAAGCAACCGGAGTATGAAAGCATACAATGGTTGCTTACTTTATTTATATTATACCCTCAAAATTTTTCCTGATAATTTCGGCAGTATGTCATCTTTAAAATGGTAAAAATGAAAAAGTTAATAGCAGGAATTATTGTTGCGGTGGTTGGACAATTATTGATTTTCGATCAGGCCTGTTTTGCACAATTCACTTCTTCCGATTTTCTAAAAGCCGCGGGGCCCGTTATCCGCAATCAGTCGGGCGAAGGTGATGTTGTTGCTTTGCGCGGAACAAACTTTGGGTCGTGGCTAAGTATGGAACACTGGATCGGGCCATTGGGATACGGATTGATCAATCGCTCGGAATGGACGATATCGGCTTCTGCCAATGTTTCCGGCGACAATCTGAATTATATCATCGACGGAGATGAAACAACACGATGGAACTCATCAACCAATCAAACTTCGGTGGTTGAACAGTCGCTAACTTTCGATCTTAAAGAGAAAGTTGTTTTCGATAAAATTAGCCTGGTGGGTGGCGACAATGCAAATGAATCGCCATCGCAATACCGCATCGAAATTTCCTCAGATGGAACAAGCTGGACTGAAATTACTTCGGGAAGTGGTTCCTCCAGTATAGTTGTTGATATTGAAATTGGCGCTGTTGAAGCTCAGTACTTGAAAATCACGCTAGCGGCTAGTACGCTTAACACCTGGACCATTTCGGAATTGTACCTTTTGATGAATGACGATTATTCGGTTCGGAACGCGATGTACGATCGTTTTGGTGTGGCAAAAACCGATTCGCTTTGGGATTACTACCAGGATTTGTGGATTACCAGCACTGATTTGGATAGTATAAAAGCAATGGGAATGAATATGGTTCGCGTGCCATTTTACTGGATGGAAGTGATGAACAACGACGGAACCATTAAAGAGATTGCCTTTACCCAACTCGATTGGGTGGTTGAGCAGTGTTCGCAAAGAGAAATTTATGTGATGCTCGATTTGCATGGTGCGCCCGGCGGACTGGATGGTTATATTACAAGTGGACAAGCCGTAACTAATGAATTGTGGAGTAATCAGACTTACCAGCAAATGACTGTTGATCTGTGGAAAGCCGTGGCCGAACATTTTAAAGGCGAACCGGCGGTTTGTGCCTACGATTTTATGAATGAACCGGTTAGTAATAATTCGTCGTTTTCAACCAGTGCCATGTACGATAAAATTTATCAGGCAGTGCGCGAGATCGATCCCGACCACATTATTTCGGTTCAGGCATTTTATAATTTCGATATGATTGATGCTCCCGTTGCCAGAGGCTGGGAAAACGTGTTGTACCAGGCACACTATTACAATACCGATTTTTACAACTGGGATTCACAAAACGGATTTATCCAGTATGCTTTATCCGATATGTCGTGGCACCAAATGCATTGGAATGTGCCTGTTTTGGCCGGCGAGTATAACTTCTGGACGCATCTCGATCTTTGGAGCAAGTGGATGCGGGGGATTAATTCTTTTAGCGGATCGTGGTCGAACTGGTGTTATAAAAACAATACCAGCGAAAAAAACTGGGGATTATACCTGGGTAATTTTAATCCTGCGCCCGATTTGAACTTTGATACCGAAGAAGAGATAAAAGCAAAGTGGGATAAATTTACGACTTCCAATTTCCGGAGAAATGATGATTTGATCGACACCATTGTAAACTTCACGCAAACCGATTCTTACATTGGAATGGGAGATATGGTGTGGTTTGAAGCCTACAATGGCAGTTTCATCAGTTCTGGGAATGGAACATCGTCGATGACCTGCAATACTTTTACTGTTGGCGAAACCGAGGTTTTTACAGTTGTTGATGCCGGCGATGGCAAAATTGCACTGCTCGGAAACAATGGGAAATATGTGAGTTCGAATAGCGGCACCATTTCAATGACTTGTGATAAGGATGAAATTGGCGAAACGGAAAAGTTTTATTGGATAAACCTTTCAGATGGAAAAATGGCACTGTTGGGACAAGGTGGTTTTGTGTCGATGGAAGGTGGAAGTAGTCCGATAAATGCCAATCGAAATGTCATCGACGGATGGGAAATTTATTCGTGGGGTAAAAAGGATGTTCAAACATCCGTAATTGAATACAATCAGTCGATCGATATTTTTCCAAATCCGTTGGGAGATGATCGATTGCTTAATTATAATCTTCAAAACATCAACGATATTCCAATTCATATTTACAATTCGAAAGGGCAAAAAATATATACTGAAAATCTCTCCGGAAGTGGAGTAATCAATCTGTCTTTTCTGTCTTCGGGCACATATATAATTGGTCTTGGTTCAAAAAGAGAAAAACTAATTGTCAGATAAAAAATCAGAAATGAATAAAACTCGAATCTTTACAAAGCATTTAACGGCGTATTTACTGGTAGTGGTTTTGGCTGCTATGTTTGGCTGTTCAAAAGAAAAAGTAGCAATTGATAAGCTTACCGTTGAGTATACGCCAACTCCGTTGGGAATTGATGTTGAACTTCCACGTTTCGGATGGCAAATGAATGCTCCCGAAAATCAACGCGGAGTTTATCAAACTGCCTATCAGTTGCAGGTTAAAAGTGCTGATGGCGAACTCGTTTGGGATTCGGGAAAGGTCGACAATGTAAAAGCCTTGGCGATAACATATGAGGGCAAACCATTAAAAGCCGAAACAAGGTATAACTGGACGGTGAATGTGTGGGATCAGAATGATGAAATGCACACGGCAAGTTCGTGGTTCGAAACGGGCATGATGAATCCAGATATTGCAGCCTGGGACGGTGGCGACTGGATTGGTGGAAGTGACGATGATCTTGTTTTCTTTTCGGATTATCAGTTGCTTTTTGGATTAAAATACAATGTGGCGATTGAAGAAGGAAGTACAAAAGCCGGTTTTGTATATGGCGCCAACGACCTTCGTTTAATGGACAAATACAAAAATATTTACCAGCTCGAAAACAAACTGAACGAAAGTTATATCAAGCTCGAGTTGGATATTTCAGACCTTGAAAATTCGGCAAATGGATCGGCCAAATTGAATATTTACCGTGCAGGTTATACTCCCAACGATAACGCAAACGAACCGTTTAAAACATTTAAAATTAAATCTTCTGTCATTAATTCTGCAACTAAATATGCCCCACACAATATCGCATTCATTAGTGAATACGGAAAAATTTCAATTAGCATTGATGGAGTCGATGAGTTTTTTGTATCAGATAAACCAGACCGCCCAATGGGTGGAATGCCGCCGTTTATGCAACAAAACAGGGGCGCAACTGTAATTCTTAATCCAATAGGATCGAATCACGACTACATTCCGTTCGGAATGATCTGCGATATGGGCTTTTCAATGGAGGCCGGTCAAAAAGCTACTTTTTCCGATCTGAAAATTTTTAATCACAGAACACCAAATAATACCTTGTTTCAGGAAGATCTTTCGGGCAATTACGAAGGAATTTTTGCAGGTAAATTGAAAGTGAAAAACGATGCATATGTTGTTGAAGGAGGCGAGGACGGTAGTTTTATTGTAGCCGATCCGAGTCGTAACTCAACCCCCATGTTGCGCACCGAATTTAACTTGAAAAAAGGAATTGAATCAGCACGTTTATATGTTACTGCCCGCGGTATTTACGAGGTTCAAATAAATGGAGAAAAGGTGGGGAATGATTATTACAATCCAGGGCAGACACAGTACAATAAATCGCATTTTTATCAAACTTACGATGTTACCGATCAGTTGAATGAAGGTGCAAATGCCATGGGAGCCATGCTTTCTGAAGGTTGGTGGAGCGGTCTGCTAAGTTTTGGTTCGTATTGGAATTATTTTGGCGACCGTCAGTCGTTGCTGGCAAAACTAGTAATTACCTACGACGATGGTTCTACAGATATGATTACATCGAACGATAAAGACTGGCAATATTACAACGACGGCCCAATTCAATACAGTAGTCTCGATCTTGGCGAAATTTACGATGCAACAAAGGACGAAAAAGTTACAGGTTGGTCGAAACCCGGATTTGATAATTCTGCATGGAAAACAGCTTCAATTGTTCCTTTGGAAGGCACAACATACTCGGGCGAAGAAAGAGATTTTACCGGTGCTGTAACCCATTTCAATTACGATGAAATGAAACTGATCGGTCAGATTGGAAACAATGCAGGACAATTTGCCACTTTAACAGCAAAAAGTATGGAAGAAGTTCGGCCTGGCGTTTATGTTTACGATATGGGACAGAACTTTGTAGGTGTTCCAAAAATAGCTATTGCAAATGGTGCATCCGGCGATACTCTGATTTTACGATATGCCGAAATTCTTTATCCTGACCTGGACGAATCGGGCGATAATGTGGGAATGATTATGACTGAAAATTACCGTGCTGCCATTAGTCAGGATATGTATATTATGAAAGACGGTACGCAGGTATTTCAACCCAAATTCACCTCGCATGGTTACCAGTATATCGAAATTACCGGTATCGACGAAGCACTTCCAATCGAAGCTGTTCAGGGTGTTTCTATTAGTTCCGTTGTTGATTTGACAGCCGATTATCAAACTTCAAATGCAAAAGTAAATCAACTTTGGTCGAACCTCACATGGTCGAACGTCGACAACTTTTTAACACTACCAACCGATTGTCCTCAGCGCAATGAGCGCATGGGCTGGTCAGGCGATATCTCTGTTTTTTCACGAACTGCGACATACGTTTCCAATACAGCACAGTTTTTGCGCCGACACATGATTGCTATGCGCGATGTTCAAAAAGCAAGTGGTAAGTTTACCGATATTGCTCCGATTGGCGGTGGTTTTGGCGGTCTGCTTTGGGGAAGTGCAGGGATTACCGTACCTTGGGAAGTGTATCAGCAATACAACGATGAAGCTTTGCTGGCCGAGCATTACGATGCAATGGTAGCTTACATCGATTACCTGGAAACGACAATTGATCCCAAAACCGGAATTACCACCGATGGTCAGCTGGGCGACTGGCTCGGGCCGCAAAACAATAAACTGGGCACACCATATTTAACCACTGCCTATCATATTTTCGATTTGTGGATCATGAAAAACGTGGCTGATATTCTTGGAAAAGAAGCAGATGCGGCACGTTTCGAAAAATTATACAGCGATCGCAAAGCATTCTTCAACAAGACTTTTGTGAACGACGAAGGAAAAACCATGGGCTTGATCGGTGGAGGAATGGCATTTGGTCCACGTCCTGCCCCGGCACCTGAATTAAAGCTGGCCGACACACAGACTTCTTATGCGGTTGGTTTGGCTTTGGGAGCTTTTAATGATGATATTACTCCTGACATGGCAAAAAATCTGGCAACAGCCATCGAGCGTAAAAACACTGACGACGACGGTATTGAACGCCCGGAATATTCTTTAATGACCGGTTTTATCGGAACTGCATGGGTGAGTAAAGCACTTTCGGATTATGGGTATAATGAGCAGGCCTATAAATTGCTGCAGAACAATCAGTATCCGTCGTGGTTGTATTCCATCGACCAGGGAGCAACAACAATTTGGGAACGACTGAATGGTTACACCGTTGAAAATGGTTTTGGTGGAAATAACAGCATGAACTCGTTTAACCACTATTCGTTTGGCGCCGTTGGACAATGGATGATTGCATATTCTCTGGGTATTCAAAGAGATGAACCGGGTTTCCAAAAGTTCATTTTGCAACCAACACCCGACCCAACAGGAGAGATGAAATGGGCAGAGGGTTACTATGATTCGATGTACGGAAAAATATATAGCAAATGGGAGATTGATGGTGGCCAGTTGACTTACACAGCAACTGTTCCTGCCAACACTTCAGCAACCTTGTTTTTGCCTGCAAAATCGGAAAATGATGTTATTGATGCCAATGGTTGTGAGCTGGTTAAGTTCGAGAACGGGAAAGCGGTTTATTCGCTAAAATCCGGCAATTATCGTTTCGTTACAAATTTGTAACCGGAATTTCCATCAACTTTTGGAGTTGGAACCTTGAAAAAGAATACTAAAATGTATAGAACTTACCTGAGTTTATTATTAATATTTCTTCTGAGTCAGTGTAAATTAACGGATAAAACGGAGAATCCTGATTATGCTGATTTGGGCGAAAATGCCTACCTGTTTTCACCCGAAATGGAAATGGGAACGATTCAGCATTTAATCGATTCAATATATGCCATTCAAACCACTAATGAGAGTGAATTTAACGAGAATCGCATAGCTTTTTTGTTTCAACCGGGCGAGTATAAGCTAGATGTAAAAGTTGGATATTATACGCATGTTATCGGGTTGGGACAATCTCCCAATGATGTTACTATTAATGGTTCGGTAACAGCAGTTGCACCACCAACCTATAATGGCAGCGTACTAATAAATTTTTGGCGTGCAGTTGAAAACCTGACGATAAATCCATCAATAGATTCGACTAATGTTTGGGGAGTTTCACAAGCGGCTCCGATGCGTAGAGTTCATGTAAAAGGTAATTTACAGCTTCATGATAATGGCGCTGCAAGTGGTGGTTTTTTAGCCGATTCAAAAGTTGATGGACAGGTAGTTTTTGGGGGCCAGCAACAGTGGTTTTCACGCAACAGCGAATGGGAAAGTTGTACAGGAGGTTTGTGGAACATGGTTTCTTTGGGTGTTGTTGGAGCACCTGAGGCAGATTGGCCAGCCAAACCATATCTTTCGATTAATGAAACGCCATTTGTTCGTGAAAAACCGTTTTGGACGATGAATGACGCGGGCGAAATGTGGCTTGAGGTTCCGGTACTAAAAGAGAAGACAAAGGGTGTTAGTTGGGAAAGTGAGGAAAATGGTAACAACACTAAAATTAATAGTTCAGAATTTTATATAGCTAATCCGAAAGTTGATAATGCGGAAAGTATAAATGCCGCCTTGGCGCAGGGAAAAAATATTCTTTTTACTCCCGGAATTTATTGGCTGAAAAATAGCATTGAAGTAAAAAAACCGGGTACAATATTAATTGGAATGGGAATGCCGTCTTTAATTCCCGAAGGAGAAAATCCGGTGATAAAAATTGCCGATGTTGACAATGTAACTTTAAGCAGTATTCTGATTGATGCCGGTTTATTTAAAACAGATCAGCTGATTCAGATTGGGGAACCCGGTGCGGATTCAGATCACAGCGAAAATCCAACTTTCATTTACGATCTTTTTATTCGTGTAGGTGGTTTTCATGCAGGAACAACAAGAAACTGTGTAACCATAAACAGTAACAATGTTGTGGTTGATCATGTTTGGTTGTGGCGCGCAGATCACGGAAACGGCGTGGGTTGGGATATTAACAAGGCGGCTAATGGTTTAACTGTTAACGGCAAAAATGTTACTATTTATGGCTTGTTTAACGAGCATTTTCAGGAATACCAAACGATATGGAATGGCGAAAATGGAACGGTATATTTTTACCAGTGCGAAATGCCTTACTATGTTCCAAGTCCTGAAGCCTGGCAACACGATGGTAAAAATGGATATGCATCGTATAAAGTAGCTGATCATGTTACTAACCATCAAGCGTGGGGACTGGGGATTTACAACGTATTTTTTAACAGTGCAGCCCTTGTTGATTATGCAATTGAAGCGCCACAGAATTTGGAACAAAACTTTCATCAAGCTACTACTATTTGGCTTGGTGGTAACGAGGGAAGTGAAGTTAAAAGTATTATCAACGGTAAGGGAGCAGCCGTAAATAAGGGCAACAGAAAAGCAACCTGGTAGTGCCTCTGGTTTCAAATGCAAATCGCAGAATATAGTTTTCAAAAATAGATAGTTTAGTTAAAGGGGAGGTTGTCGGTTTGGCAACCTCTTTTTTTGGACTAAAATACCAATACAGCCGAAGTATATTTACCGGTAACTGAGCTCACTTTTAGGCTGCCACCGTGTAATTGCATAATCTGTCTGGAAATACTGAGCCCGATGCCGGAGCCATTCTCTTTTGTGGTGAAAAAGGGAACAAATATTTTATCCATCAGCTCATCCGAAATCCCGGGACCATTATCGGTAACTGAAATGGTAGGATGACCGGCGTCATTAACCGTTGCTTTTATCTCGATTCGTGCATTTTTATTGCCATCGTTGGCCTGGTAGGCATTTTTCACGAGGTTGATCAGTACCTGCGAAATCTGCTTTTCGTCGGCGTGTAATTCCAGTTCTTCAGGTGTAATATTACACGTTAATTCAACATGGTCGGCGTTCTCAAACGAAGACGATAGAATACGAATATGATCGATCAGGTTTTTGGCCTGGAAAACTTTCTTTTCAGGAGCCGGAAGTCGTGTAATCTTTCTGTACGACTCCACAAAATTTATCAATCCTTTACCTTGTTCGCGAATAACCTCCAGCCCGCGAATAGTTGTCTCAATCGTTTTTGTATTGATGTCTTCTGGCGCTACCATTGCACCGTCTTTATAAAAATATCCGGCCAGACTTTCTGATAACGAAGTAACAGGAGTAATCGAGTTCATAATTTCGTGCATCATTACACGAATTAGTTTACGCCACGATTCCAGCTCTTTTTCATCCAGCTGATTTTTAATGTCGTGCACCGAAATCAGCATCAATTCATCCTTCTCCGAAATAAATGAGTTCGACTTGATAAGCAGTTGAATAATACCGCTTTTTAAATGCAGTGTTATCAAACGCTGTTCCGTTGGTTGAATTTCTTTTATCGTCTGAAAAAGTTTGGGATCAATGCGTTCCAACTGGTTAATGTGCGTTAGAACATCCACCTCGAAAAGTTGCCGGGCCAGGTTGTTCGAATGCAGAATAAATCCTTTTTTATTAAAGGTAAACATACCTGTGGCAGCATGTTCGAGCAGGGCCTGAAAATACTGTTCCTGCTTTTGGTTTTCGAGGTAGATTTGTTGGATTTGTGAGTTTACTTTTTGCAGACTTAAATTGAGGTCGGTAATAACTTTGTTATTGATGTTATTCGGAAATCGAAGTGTTGAATCTTCGTTTCGTATGGCATCGAAAAAGTAAAATATCCGGCGGTTAATGCGGTTCAGGAAATAGATGAGGTTAATGGTAACACCTAGAATAAACAGCGAGGGGATGATGGCAAAAACATAGGCTTGCTGATCGAAGATCAGCCAACCCAAAAAGAGGGCACTTGCCAGTAAAAGCAGAATACGAACAAGGATTTTAACGTATAAACTTTTGCTGATCATATCCCGTATTTTTTAATTTTATTGTACAGCGTTTGGCGGGTTATGCCAAGCTTCTCGGAAGCCAGACTCATGTTTCCTGCATTTTTATCGATGGCCGAAACGATCATACGTTTTTCCATCTCTTCAATCGTCAGAAGCTCGTCTTCAAACTTCGACGATAAAACCTGTTTGAAAAAGAAATCCTCGGATTTTAGTACCGATGAATCACTTAAAATAACTGCTTTCTCGATGGTGTGTTGCAGTTCGCGAATGTTGCCGGGCCAGTTATATTTCAGTAATTTCTCCTGTGCAGGCTGATTAATTTTTAATCCGTGTTTTTCGTACTTCGCAGCAAATTTCTTTAGAAAGAAATCGGCCAGAACAATGATGTCGTCGCCTCTTTCGCGCAGTGGCGGAACTTCTATTTGAATGGTGTTGATGCGGTACAGCAAATCTTCGCGAAACAAACCTTCGCCTACCATATTTTCCAGGTTTTTATTGGTAGCGCACACCAGCCGGATATCAACCGGAATAGGTTTGTCGGAACCAAGGCGCATAAACTCGCGGTTTTGGATGGCGGCCAGCAACTTGGCCTGCAAATGAAACGATAGGTTTCCGATCTCGTCGAGAAACAGTGTTCCTTTGTGCGCCGTTTCAAATTTCCCGGCGCGGTTTTCACGGGCATCGGTAAAAGCCCCTTTTACGTGGCCAAATAGTTCGCTTTCAAAAAGTGTTTCGCTAATGGCTCCCATGTCAACACTCACCATCACTTCGTTTCGTCGTTGCGAGAGTCGGTGAATTTCGCGGGCGATCAGTTCTTTCCCTGTTCCGTTTTCGCCGGTAATCAGAATATTGGCATTGGTTTTTGCCACTTTACGCACCATGTTCATCACCTGCGTGAGTTGTGGCGACGAGCCAATAATAAACTTCTGGTCGCGGTTGAGCTCCTGTTTTAATCCGGCCTCTTTTTGTTTGAGTTTACCGACTTCGGTTTTCGAGAAGTTAAGCTGAACGGCAGCTTTTATAGTTGCCAGCAATTTGCTGTTGTCCCACGGTTTTGGCACAAAATCGGTAGCTCCCTGTTTTAACGCTTTTACGGCCAGTTCCACTTCGCTATAGGCCGTAATCAGCACCACCGAAATGTCCGGGTAACTCTTTTTAATCTGTTCGAGCCAGTACAAACCTTCGTTTCCGGTATTTATTCCGGCTTGAAAATTCATGTCGAGAATAACAACATTATAATTGCCGGTCCTGAGTTCATTGGGAATAAGGTTCGGGTTGGTAATTCCTTTTACGGCATCGAATTCCTGCCCCAGCAAAATTTCCAGGGTGCTGATGATGCTTTTGTTGTCGTCTACTATTAAGATGTTTCCTTTTGGCATGAGCTTTTTTAATTTGCCCCTTCAGGGCGCTGTTTCTTGTTCGTTTTGTTATCCCAATGCGTTGCATTGGGCTGAAATGAGTTGCCACTTCGTGGCGTAATACGTTAATCTAATTTTGTGTTAGAAAACCACGTTTTATTTTTTCGGGCTGAAAGCCCAACTAAATTAAGCCCGATGGCATCGCCTCGGGAGATTGATCGCAGCACAAAAAAGCGGGCTGAAAGCCCAGCTTAAGGTATTAAGGTCAATCTCTCCAAAGGTATTTTTCATCATATTCAATTCCATATTCTTTTAAAAACAATAAATATTCTTCCTTAAAATTCATTTTTCTGTGATGTTCTTCTTGGTTTTGTATGTATGTTTTGGTTTTGTTGTGAATAGAAGGACTAACAGAAAATCCACCATAACCCCCTTGCCATGCAAAATATTTATAATGATCTCCTTTTGTTTTAATCCATCTGCTGCTGTGACGTTTAATTTCTTCAACCAATTTTGCAAGAGCAATATTTTTCGACATCACACAAAGAATATGAACATGATCTTCAACGCCATTTATAATTATTGGAATTGAATCATTGTCTTTTATAATGGCTCCCATATAAGCATATAGTTCAGAGGAATCTTCTCTCTTGATTTTGACATCATTATTTTTTATATGAAAAATGATGTGTGTAAATAATTTTGAAAGAGATTGTGCCATGATAGCCCTTTAAATTGCCCTTGCAGGGCGTTTTGATATTTGTTTATATTATCCCAACGCGTTGCATTGGGCTGAATTAAGCTGCCACTTCGTGGCGTTTTCGATCAAATGTCTATGTCTATCGGGCTGAAAGCCCAAATTATTTTAGCCCGGGGACAACGCCCCGGGAATTAAGTTTCAGCATAAAAAAGCGGGCTGAAAGCCCAGCTTAATGCTTATGTTTCTCCAATCCAAAATTAGACCAAGCTAAAACCAATTCCAATCAACTGTAAAAATATTTTACAATATTCTGTAAATAATTTTAACGATTTTGAATGTCATGAGTTTTTAAGTGTCACTAAATCAGCAATTAAGCTTTGTGGCATTATTATGGCACTTAATAATGAAACAATTTTATACGATGATTAGAATAAGAATAGCTCTCATTATAATTTTTTATTTGATTATTGGAAATACGGTTCAGGCCCAACAGAATTGGAGCCTGAGCCAATGTATTTCTTATGCCATTGAAAACAACATCAATTTAAAGGACTACGAGATTCTTGAAAAACTGTCGCTGGAAGATGCGCAGCAGGCCAAACGCAATATGTTGCCGGGTATTAGTGCTTCAACCAGTGCGGGATTAAGTTTTGGTCGTTCGGTGGATCCGAATACCAACGCCTATATCAATACCGAGTTTTTTAATAACAGCTACGATTTGTCGTCGTCTATAGCTGTTTTTGATGGATTTCGTATTCAGAACCAGATAAAATACCAGAAATTTAGAAAACAGGCCTCGGAATACAATCGTATAAATGCAACCGACCAATTGGCGTTTGACGTAATGGTGGCCTTTTTTGATGTGGTTTATTATAATGGAATGCTCGGCATTGCCAACGAGCAGGTGGAAGCCTCAAAGCTAAGTTTGAAAACAACAGAAAAGAAAGTGGAAGTCGGGTTAAAAGCCAAAACCGACTTATTGGAAATGCGCGCCAATCTGGAGCGTGAAGAACTCAACAAAATTCAGATTGAAAACTCTCTGGAAACGGCTACATTAACACTAAAGCAGTTGATGAATTTTGTTTCTGCTGAGGAAATGGAACTGGTAGATGAATCGTCGGTGGTAATAAATGAGCAGGTAGCTCAGCCGCGCCAACTTTTTGAGCAGTACACCGGTTGGTCGCCGTATTACCAGTCGATTTATGCCAACGTGAAAGCTACGGAAAAAGGTCTTGCCTTAAGTCGGTCGGCACTTTATCCGTCGATTTATGCCAGTGGATCGATAGGTACAGGTTTTTACGAAACCAATACCGATGGAGATGGTAATACCCTGGCATTTAGCGATCAGTGGAAAAACAATAAAAGCCAGTATGTGGGAGCCTCGTTAAATATCCCGGTTTTTAGCCGATGGGGCAATCGCTCCGAGGTGAAAAAAGCAAAACTGGAATTGGAACGTGCTCAAAATAACCTCGATGATAAACGTCAGGAACTGTTTTTCGAGATGGTGACTAACCTTACTGAACTGGAAGCTTTGTATAAAGAACACAGTCAGTATGTAAAACGCACCGAGGTCGATGAGCTGGCTTTTCAGGCTGCTGAAAAGAAATTCGACCAGGGACTGATTGACATTAACGATTACTACATAGCTAAAAACCGCCTGGCAAATACACAAAGTCAGGTTTTACGCTCGCGCACGCAGTGGGAGATAAAAATGAAAGTACTGCAGTTTTACCGCGGACAGCGCTTCTGGGAATTGGAAGAAGGTTATTAGACATTGGTCATTAGAAAGAAAACCAATGACGAATGACCAGTGACAAATTATTGAAATAAAATAAAAACATATCATAGGAAGTACGGCGCTTTGCCCTCTGCTCCATGCACAAAGCAGGTATATCATGGGAATGGATAAAAAAATTGAAAAGAAGAAAGGCTTAAAAGCCAAGCACATTATTTGGATTGTTGGCGGATTGGCGTTTGCCTTCCTATTGTATAAAGTCGTTTTAGGAAGCAGCGGTTCGGTGTTTCGGGCCGAGAAAGACAAGCTGACCATAAGTTCCGTAACCGACGGCGAGTTTAACGACTACATTACCGTAATTGGCCAGGTGGAGCCCATTACAACCATTTTCCTGGATGTGGAAGAAGGCGGAAAAGTGGAAGAGATTTTTATTGAAGAAGGTGAGATGGTAAAAAAAGGTGACGTTATTCTTCGTTTGAAGAACAACGACCTGAATACCACCATTATGAACAGTGAGTCGGATATGGCTTACCATTCAAACGAGCTGCGGAATACTCAAATAACAATTGAGCAACAGCAGATCAGTAATCAGCGTGCTAAGTTGCAGGTCGACCTTCAGGTAACACAGGCCGAGCGAAAGTACAAACAATATGAAGCCTTGTACGACGATGACCTGATCGCACGCGAAGAATATCTGCAAGCCAAAGAGGACTACGAACTTACTCTAAAAGAAAAGGATCTTACCTATCAGAAGTTTGAACAGGACTCGATTTTCCGTGGCAATCAAAAGGAAAACATGGACGAAAGCCTGGAAAACATGCGCAATAACCTGATAATGGCGCGTATGCGTTTAGATAACCTGAATGTAAAAGCGCCTGCCGATGGACAACTTGGACTTTTAAATGCTGAGATTGGCGAATCGATAGGACGTGGTCAGCGAATAGGAATGGTGAACATTTTAACCGACTTTAAAATCAACGCACTTATTGACGAACATTATATCGATCGAGTGCGCCGTGGATTAAATTCATCGTTCGACCGCAGTGGTGAAAATTACAACCTTACCGTTAAAAAGGTATATCCTGAAGTACGCGAAGGTCAGTTTGAAATTGATATGATCTTTGAAGGTCCAAAACCGGATAACATTCGTACGGGTCAAACCTACCATACAAAATTACAGCTTGGTCAGCCCGAAAAGGCAGTATTGATTCCAAAAGGTGGTTTCTTTCAAAGTACCGGCGGTCAGTGGGTTTATGTGCTAAACGATAACGGAACAGAAGCCGAAAAACGCAGCATCCGGATCGGTAAACAAAACCCACAGTATTACGAAGTACTGGAAGGATTAACACCGGGTGAGAAAGTAATTACTTCCAGCTACGATTTATTTGGCGATAACGACAGGATTGTGTTTAAATAGGAGCAGAGGGCTCGGAGGAAAGCGCTAAGCGATTCGTAGAACATTCAAATGATGTAAGTAAGAAACATTAAATATTTCGACATGGCACATTTTAGGTTTATGGATTTAGACATCTGGAAAGAAGCTATTGTGTTAAACGATGAGCTTTATGATTTGGCGGAAATCTTGGAGCAGGCAAAACATTATAGAATGGCGGAACAATTAAGGGCTGCGTCATTAAGCGTTTCCAATAATATTGCCGAAGGTGCCGGCTCTTTTTCTGACAAGGATTTTGCTAATTTTTTAAAGTTTGCCCGACGTTCAGTTTTTGAAACAGTCAACATTACTTATGTCGCTTTTCGAAGAAAATTTATTACGGAAGATGAGCTAAACAAAAAGCTGGATGACATGGATAAATTGAGTAGAAAAATAACAAATTTCAGAAAAAAGATACTGAGCGAATAGCGCGAAGTGAAAGGTGCTCAGCGCAAGGCAAATTACAGCGGCATACAATTCTTGCTCTTTTCGCCATGCGCCATGCTCTCTGCACTTAGCTAATTGGTTAAATAACAAAACAAAAATATCATGATAAAGACGGAAAATCTGACAAAAGTATTTCGCACTGAAGAGGTGGAAACCAGTGCATTAAATGAAGTAAGCCTGCACGTAAAAAAAGGTGAGTTTGTGGCTATTATGGGACCTTCGGGTTGTGGAAAATCAACCTTAATGAACATCATCGGATTACTGGATAATCCTACCAGCGGTAACTATTATTTCGACGGTTCGGAAGTTGGTCAGTTAAAAGAACGCAACCGCACAATGTTGCGTAAAGGAAATATAGGTTTTGTATTTCAGAGCTTTAACCTCATCGACGAACTGAATGTTTACGAAAATGTGGAGCTTCCGCTGATCTACCTGAAACTAAAAGCCCGCGAGCGTAAAGAAATGGTAGAGAAAGTACTGGAACGTATGAAAATTGCGCATCGTGCAAAACACTTTCCGCAACAACTTTCAGGTGGTCAGCAACAGCGTGTGGCCATTGCCCGTGCGGTAGTTGCCAATCCAAAGCTGATTCTTGCCGATGAGCCTACCGGTAACCTCGACTCGAAAAACGGTTTGGAAGTAATGAACCTGCTTACTGAATTAAACCGTGAAGGAACCACTATTGTAATGGTAACGCACTCGTTGCACGATTCTGAATTTGCCCATCGTGTTGTTAACCTGTTCGATGGTATGATCATTACCGAAGAGGTGAAAAAAGAGATGGGAGAAATCCTGTTGTAATAGATTGAATATTAGGGGTGTCAAAAAAATTACTGCAGAGTGTCATTCTGAGCGGAGTCGAAGAATGTATGACATTAAATACAAGATGTTTCGACTACGCTCAGCATGACGTACTAATTATTTATTTTTTGAATAACCCTGATTGACTATAAAATGATACCCGCCATGAAAAACTTACGATTTATATTCAGAATGTTTCGGCGAAATCCCTTGCTGGTTTTTGTAAACCTGCCCGGATTGGCCATCGGATTAAGTGCAGTTTTGCTGTTGTCCGTTTACCTGAAACACGAGCTAAGTTACGACCAGCATTTTCAAACAAAAAACAATGTTCTTCGTCTTTACAATGCAGTTACCGAAAATGGAAACACCACCAATTACGCCATTTGTTTGCGCAAAGCTTACACCGAAATTCCTTCGCGGGTTCCGGAAATAAGATCGGCAACTCAGATTTATAATGGCTGGAATACGACTGCAGAATTTGAGAAGCAAAAATTCCCGAACGTTCATATGTTATTTGCCGACAAGGATTTCTTTGATGTATTCGGACTGGAGCTGATTCAGGGAAACACCGACGATGCTTTGGTAGGTGAAAACAACGTGGTGATTACCCGGTCAACGGCACTAAAAGTATTCAATACCACGGATTGTATTGGCAAGGTTTTGAATGTTTCGGAAGATCCGGTTACTGTAACGGGGGTAATAAATGATTTACCAAACAACACGCACTTTAATTTCGATTTGCTGGTGTCGATGCAGACAGTTCATCCCGAAAACTGGGGAGGACTGGAACTGTACACCTATTTCAGAATTGATGATAATGCCGATTTAGCTTCAGTTGGTGAAAAAATAGCCGCTGCAAACAACGAGCTTATGAAACCGTGGGGAGAGCCATTTAATCTCACGGTGGAAACAGGAACTGAGCTGCTGGCAGACCTGCATTTGCATACCGTTGTTGATTTCGATCTCTCGCCAAAAGCCAATTTAACGCACGTGTTTATTATTGCCGGTATTGCCTTTTTGGTGCTGCTTATTGCCATGGTAAACTACATTAACCTGTATGTTTTGCATGGCGAAAAACGAATTGCCGAAATTGCGTCACGAAAATCGTTGGGAGCAACGCAAAGCACGCTGAGTCGTTTATTCTTTACTGAAACATCAGTAATCAGTCTATTGTCGTTTGTGCTGGCGTTGGGACTAACAGCGCTTGTTCAGCCCGCGTTTGCCCGTTTAATGAAAAGTCAGATCGAGCTGTCGGACATGTTTTCCTTTTCCGGCATTTTGCTGGTGTTGGGCATTCTTGTCGTTTTGATACTGGTTTCGGGTGCTTATCCAAGCTATTATTTGTCGAAACTGAACCTTGTAAATGCGCTTAAAGGAAAGTCTTCGAAAGTAAAGCGCAAAAGCACGTTGTCGCGCATTGCGGTTATTTCGCAGTTTTCCATATCGGTTTTTCTCATTAGTGCACTGGTAATTGTTTTTGCCCAGGTGAACTATTTAAAGGAAGTGCCACTTGGTTTTAATCCCGAGAATGTAATCGGCATTACCAACCTTAATAACGAGGTACGAAGAAGTTCGTCGTC
This sequence comes from Draconibacterium sp. IB214405, assembly GCF_033963885.1. NCBI lineage: Bacteria > Pseudomonadati > Bacteroidota > Bacteroidia > Marinilabiliales > Prolixibacteraceae > Draconibacterium > Draconibacterium sp. IB214405. The sequence goes on along the minus strand of NZ_JAXBMA010000001.1, from coordinate 313,866 downwards.
TATCGCTGATGAATTGTCGCAACTGGCATTTGTCGAGGATGTGGCGTCTTCCGATCATGGCATGGGACAAGGCTCAAGCGGACAGGGAATTAAAAAATATGGCGCTCCCGGGAATTTTAAAAGTATTGATGAATACCGTGTACATCCCGGATTTGCAAAAACCATGCAGCTGGAATTGATCGACGGTCGTTATTTTAATAATTCGGAAGCTGATAAAAGGGCAGTAATTCTTAATGAAGCTGCGGCAAAAATGCTGGGTCCCGATGTAAAAGTGGGCAGCTTACTTGATATGTTCGATGAGCCTTTAACGGTAATCGCCATTGCAAAAGATTTTTACTACATCGATCATCCGGGGGCACCAATTGGGCCACTTGTTCTTACCAACTACCGAGGCAACGTAAACAACATGTATGTGCGGACAAAAGCGGGAACTACACCTGCACAACTGGCCCAAATTGATGAGGTGATTAAAAGTTATTCGCCGGAACTTATTATCAGTAAGTTTCAGCTAACCGATGTTTACGCCAATAAATACACCAACGAAGAGCGCATGATAAAACTGGTTACTACCGGTGCCGGACTGGCCATCATCATCAGTTTTATTGGATTAATGGCGCTTTCGGTGCTGAATGTGAACCGACGAAGAAAAGAGATTGGAATACGAAAGGTAATTGGCAGTACCGAAACGCAGGTTGTTCGCGAGTTACTGAAAGAAACGTTTGTCCTGGTGCTGATTGCTATTGTTATCGCTTTTGTTGGCAGCTATTTTACCATGCATCAATGGTTACAACATTTTGTAAACCGCGTATCCATCAGTCCTGTATATTTTCTGGTTAGCGCTGCTTTTGCACTGTTTATCGCCTTTCTGGCAGTGGGCTGGCAAAGTTGGCGGGCAGCTACTCGAAATCCTGTTGAGGCGCTCAGATATGAATAAGCTAGTTTTTACCCCAAACCCCTAAAGGGGCTTTTGACCGGAGTAAAAAGTGAATATTTGAATTTAAAATGAAACAAAATAGAAAAAAGGAGATTACACCAATCGGAGATACGAAAAAGTCCCCTTTAGGGGATTTAGGGGTAAATGTAACTGGAGAGTTGGCGAGTTGAAATGCGAAATCCCGATCGAAGTTCTCCGGTATGAGTAAGATTAAAAAACGAAAGATTATATATGAGTTTTAAAAATAACCTGATAGTAAGTCTGCGGCATTTAAAGGCCGATAAAACAAATACCTTCATTAGTGTGTTCGGATTAATTCTGGGACTGGGAATTGTGGCCGTGATTTTGGTTTATGTGCTGAACGAGTACGGATACAACTCGTCGTTTGCCAATAACGACCGTATTTACAGAGTCTTAAATTATAGTAAAAATGATAACAATACCTGGGCAAATACACCATTTGTAATTGGCGAGACAGCCAAAGAACGTTTTGCCGAGGTAACCGATTATGCACACCAGTACAACATTGGGAATATTGATGTGAAAAAGAATTCCGAGTTTATTCCCGAGCCGGATGTTATTTGTACCGAAAGCTCATTTTTTAGCATGTTTGGTGTTGACATTTTGCAGGGGAGTCTGGATGATTTCGACGATACCGAAGGCCAGATACTTCTGAGCAAAAAAATGGCGGAGAAGTATTTTGGAACTGAAGATCCGCTTGGAAGAACGCTTACTCTTCGTTATAACGGCAAAGAATCGGATATGGAAGTGGCGGCTGTTTTCCGCGACATCCCGCAGAATTCAAGTATTAAAGCAACATTGGTGACCAGTATTGATTATGGGATGAAACATTTGGCCGATAACATAACCACCAATGGCGATACTCCTGATGAAGCAAGTTTTAGAGAGGCATGGCAGGGTGTGTATTTTACCAATTATTTATTGCTTAAAAACGGCACTGATATCGATGCCCTCGAAACAAAAATTAAAGAAGCGGGAAAAGAGTATTCAACTGATAATTACCCGATTTCTCTTTCGCTTCAGGCCTTAAATGATATTTATTTTGGTTCGGAAAAGATTGTGGACAATAACCGCAAAGAACAGGGGAATTTGTCGATGTTGTTTGTTCTTTTGTTTATCGGGATACTGATTTTACTCACCGCCTCCATTAATTATCTGAATCTGGCTTCGGCTAAAGCCATGACTCAGGTGAAAACATTTGCAGTAAGAAAAGTATGTGGTGCTCAACGGAAAACTATTATTGGGCAAATGATTTTCGAATCGACTTTAATTACACTTATTGCCTTGCCTTTTGCAGTGATTGCTGCGTGGTTGGCTTTGCCTTATTTAAGCGACATGCTTGGTAAAGATTATGCCATAGAAATGAGTGGGCAAACCGCAACCAGTTTTTCAATTCTTGCACTTATAACTCTGGCAACCGGCATATTGTCAGGCAGTATTGTTTCATTCAGGGCTTCCCGGTTTGGGTTGGTAAATGTATTGAAAGGCAATAAAGTGGAAAGCGGAAATAAGCAGTATGCCCGAAAAGCCATGGTTGTATTTCAGATTACCATTTTTATCGCCTTGATTTCGACCATGATGCTGGTGCAAAAACAAGTGCGTTATGCCTTTAATAAAGATATGGGATTTGCCAAGGAAGGATTAATCCGTGTGCCATTGGGCGATCATAATCTTGATTTGTTTAAAGAAGAAATTGCAAAAAATCCGAACGTGTTAAGCGCCAGCGGAACTTTATGGATGCCACCCAGCGATAATAAAATGTATATGAGCATTCCCAAAGTTAGCAACCGCACAGAGTCGGTGAAGGTGAACGGACTTTTTGTTGATTATGGATTTGCCGAAACAATGGGCATGAAAATTATTATGGGTGCCGATTTTGATAAGCAGAAAAATAACAATGGTGTATTAGTGAATGAATCGGCCATAGAAACGCTCGGACTTACAGACGTTTTGGGCGAAAAAACTGCCTTTGGGACAGTGGTAGGAGTCGTAAGTGATTTTAATATGTTTTCCATTCACGAAGCTATAACTCCAATGATTATTGGCCTGAATCCAGGAATGAGCCAAAATATTGCCATCCGCTTGCGAACAGAAAACCTGCCTGAAACCATTAAATTTTTGGAAAATACCTGGAAGAGAACCGGTGGGACAAGCACCTTCACGTTTGACTTTACCAACGATATTTTGCGCGAGATGTATGAATCGGATATCCGCTTTTCGAAGATGATTGGATTGCTGGCTGTTATTGCCATTTGTATTGCCAGCCTTGGATTGTTTGGCCTGTCGTTATTGATGGGAAAACAGCGCATTAAAGAGATTGGCGTTCGCAAAGTGAATGGCGCTAAAGTATCCGAAATATTAAGCATGCTCAATAAAGACTTTGTTATTTGGGTGACAATTGCTTTTGTGTTGGCCACCCCAATTGCCTGGTTTGCCATGAACAAGTGGCTCGAAAACTTTGCCTACAAGACTTCCTTGAGTTGGTGGATTTTTGCACTGTCCGGTCTGATGGCATTGGGAATTGCATTGTTAACTGTTAGCTGGCAGAGTTGGAGGGCGGCTACGCGGAATCCTGTTGAAGCCTTACGATACGAGTAAAAATCCAAAGACACAATTATGATACGTTTTTTCAGACTTTATTTAAGGAAATTTAGAAGTAATTTACAATATTACAACATAATAACTGTTGGACTCGGACTTGCGTTAACTGCAGCACTTTTCATCTTTAATTTTGTTTCACACGAATATTCATACAATAAATCTGTACCAAAATGTAAAGATATTTACAGGGTTTTGGAATATTCAAAGGGAAGTGCCTCATACAGGTCAGACACATTTGATCCGCTTAGCAAATTATTAAAAGAAAAAAGTCCTTATGTGGCTGAAGCTATTCGTTATCATGGAAGTAGGTACGAGTTCGACGTAAATAGTGAAATTTTTGCAGAAGATGGAATCTTAACCGATCCTTCATTTTTTAGCATTTTTGATGTTCAGGTGATATCCGGCTCTGTAGCGAAGTTTGAAAATACTCCGGAGAGTGCTTTTATCTCAGAAAGTCTGGCCAATAAATATTTTGGATCAGAAAATCCGGAAGGAAAAATAATAGCTTATTCAAGACAACCAATGCAAGCAAAAGATAAATTGGAGGTTGTTGGAGTATTTAAAGACCTGCCAGAAAATTCTACGATTACAGGAAATATCGTAATTAATATGGCAGTAGAAGATCAAAAGAAGGAATACGCAGATTGGCAATATATTAATGAAACCTATGTCTTAATTCCTGAAAAGAATAATGTAAAAAGTGTGGAAAATAGTATTGTTTCAATTCTGAAACCTGCACTTGACGCTGACGGACTTGGCAATTGGATAAAAGAAGATGGTTTTAAGCTTCAACGTTTTGATAGGATTTATTTGTACTCAAAAAATGTAGAAGATTTTACTGTAAAAGGAAACCTAACGCTTCTGAAAATATTGATAGTTGTTGGGTTGTTGATATTGCTAATGTCTGTCTTTAATTTTTTCGCCATCCATTCCGGCTTGCTCATAAAACGTTTAGGGAACTTTCAGACCATGAAATGTTTTGGGGCTTCACCGAAAAATATTATGCGGGAAATTGTTCGGGAAAATATTGCCAGTATTAGTATTTGTGCAATATTGTCTATTGTATTATTTCTTATTATTAATCCTTCGGTACAGAGGTATTTGGGTATCAATTCCTTCGATCTGCCTTTTATTCGCTTGCTATCATTTGTAGTATTTCTTTTAATTCTTGCAGTATCATCAGGAATCCTTCAGTATTTATTCTTTAAAAAGGTAGCCCGGAACAAAATAAAAACATTTGATTTTAGCTATAGAAAGGTTCTCACCGTTGTTCAGTTAACAGCTTTTCTTTTGATAATTAGCTCGTTGTTTGTGATTTCAAGACAAGTGTCGTTTATGAAAAATACAGACTTGGGTTTCGATATGGAGAATACGGTAAGTATAATGCCATATGGAGCAGAAAATGGGGAGTATTTGCTAATGAATTTGTTTTCGAATAAAAGCTATGTAAAGTCTGCTTCATTTGGTTGGAGTATTTACAATGAAAAATCAAATGCTTCTACCGTTAAAGTTGGTGATGAGCAATCGGAAATACAATCAATAATTAAGCTGGGTGATCGTAATTATATTAATACGTTTGAATTAACACTTGTTGAAGGAAGGAATATCAATACTGAATTTGTTTCGGGAAATAGTGAGCAAAGAAGTAAAACAATTACGGAGATTTTGGTGAATGAACAATTTGTGCAAGAAGCGGGGTTGGAGAATCCTGTTGGGACGATAATTACTAACAACCAAATGATTGGAGAAATTGTAGGTGTGATTAAAAACGTTTATCAATCGGCATTTTTTGAACCCATAAAACCCATGATAATTGGGAATATTCCTTTTCGCCAAACCTATTTGGTGCTGAACCTTGCTAAAGGTTCTTTCCCGGATTTTTATACCGACTATAAAGCCTATTGCGAGAGTATTGGGATGGGAGACTATACCGAATATCTTTATACTAAAGAGGATGCGAGCCAGGTTTTTGCCAAAGAAATAACGCTAATAAAGTTGTTTAAGATTTCATTCGTCATTGCTTTCATTATCCTAAGCCTTGGATTATTTGCTATGAATTTGTTCATCGTTGAATCTAAAACCAAAGAAATCGGCATCAGAAAAGTAAACGGTGCCAATGTATCCGAAATATTATCAATGCTGAATAAAGACTTTATAAAATGGGTGGTAATCGCTTTTGTGATTGCAACACCTATTGCGTACTACGCCATGAATAAATGGCTCGAAAACTTTGCGTACAAAACCACATTAAGCTGGTGGATTTTTGCACTGGCCGGAGTGCTGGCTTTGGGAATTGCATTGTTGACTGTTAGCTGGCAAAGCTGGCGGGCGGCTACGCGGAATCCTGTCGAAGCATTGAGATATGAATAGCGTTTTACCCCAGACCCCTGAAGGGGCTTTGGGCCAGAGTAAAAAGTGAATATTTGAATTTAAAATGAAACAAAATAGAAAAAGGAGATTACGCCAATCGGAGATACCAAAAAGTCCCCTTTAGGGGATTTAGGGGTAAATGTAACTGGAGAGCTGAAGCACTTCGATATGAGTAACAAAGCCTACAATGAACCTTTTAGATGAGATTAACGGTTAGAAAATAATGAATTAGAACACCCAGATAAAAGAATTTGAAAGATGAAAAAATTGCGCACCATTATTATTCGTTTTATAAAACGAAATCCTTTGTACACCTCCATTAATTTTACCGGGTTGGTTATCGGTTTTGTTTGTGTTGTTTTTATTGGCCTGTGGATAAAAAATGAACTGAGTTACGACCGGTTTCACAAAAATGCCGACCAGATTTACCGTGTCCATCGCTACTTCTACGATAATAACGGAACCGAAAACCTTCATTTGCCTTATGTGGCTCCTCCCGTAGCACCGTTATTGAAGGACGAATTTTCGGAGATTGAAAATATCGCACGTGTAGCTCATTCCGGAATGTTATTTCGTTTAAACGATCAAAAGGTAGCCGAACCCGATGTTTGTTTTGCTGAGCCCGATATTCTGAATATTTTCTCTTTCGAGGGGATTTCTGCTGATAACGATTTGCTAAACGAACCGTTAACTGCAGTGATTTCGGCAACTATTGCCAGTAAGTATTTTAACAACGAATATGCCGTTGGTAAAACAATGGAGTTTTTCGATGAAAATGCCAACAGCTATAATTTAAAAGTTACCGGAGTTTTTAACGACTGGGGGCAAAACAACCATTTCCGACCTGAAATCGTTATTTCGTTTTCTACCTATGCAAGTGCAGTTGGCGAGAGCGAATTACAGGATTGGGGTAGCAATAATTACGAAACGTTTGTGTTGATGAGGAACGTACCTCAGCAATTGGATTCGCGCCTCGATGAATTCATTAACAAACAGTTTGAAAACGGAACCAGTTGGACCAAAATAAGGATGGAGAAATTAGCCGATATCCATTTTAACTGGTATGGAAGTCGCTCGAGTATTTATGTGTTATTGTCGATTGCAGTTTTAATCCTGCTTTTGGGAAGCATCAACTACATCAACCTGAATACGGCTATTTACACCAAACGAATTAAAGAAATTCAGATTAAAAAGGTTATAGGGGCAACTGCTAAACGCATCTTGTCGTTGCTAATGCTCGAATCTGTTTTGTTCTGCATTTTTTCGTTGATTGTTGCGCTCCTAATTGTAAGTGTGGCCATTCCTTATTTGGCCAATCTTTTTAACAGTAACCTGGCATTTTCGGTGGGTGAAAACCTGTCGCTAATAGCTGTATTTTTTACGCTCTCAATTTTTATCGGATTGATATCAGGCGTGTATCCGGCCAAAATTTTGCTTACCAGTAAAAAATATAATTCCACACCCGGCAAAATGTCGTTTCGTAACGGGATGGTTATTTTCCAGTTTTTTGTTTCAATTGCCCTGATAATGTCATTCCTGACGGTGAATAAACAGTTGAACTATTTAAATACAAAAAATCTTGGCCTCAATCAGGAGAATGTGATTACAGTGAGTGCCTCGCCCAATCATATTGAAAAGCTATATGTACTTCGCGAACAGCTAACTAAAAATCCGAATATTATCGATGTTTCCGGTTCAAAAAGAATTCCATCGCAACGTTTGGCCGACAGTAACCAAATGAAAGCTTCCAACAATGGAAAAATGGAACCGCTTGGTTTTCGGGTAGCCAATATTCGGGGCGACGAACATTTTGTTTCAACCTACGAAATGAAACTGATTGCGGGGAATAATATTAGCCCTCAAACAAAAGAAGAAAAGGAATATTTGGTCAATCGTTCGGCTGTGGAGAAAATTGGCTGGGAATCGCCCGAAGCAGCAATCGGGCAGTTTGTTGAGTACGGAGATGAAAAAGGCAGAATAGTTGGCGTGCTGGAAAACTTCAATTACGAATCGTTGCACAACGCCGTATTTCCGATCATTCTGTACAAAGATGCTTCGAGCTACAATCGTATTTCAATACGCGTAACACCATCGAATTTGTCAAACACAATAGAGTTTATAAAAACAACGTGGCAGCAATACGATTTGGCAGGTTCTCCGTTTTCCTATCAGTTTATCGACGAACGGTTTGAACGATTATATCAATCGGAAAAATATACGAAAACAATATTCACCTGTTTTATGGTGTTGGCAATATCAATCGCTATTTTGGGATTAATAGGCTTATCGCTATTTGTAATGGAACGACGTACCAAAGAAATAGGTGTGCGAAAAGTAAACGGAGCCAAAGTTTCGGAAATCCTTTCCATGCTGAATAAAGACTTTGTGAAATGGGTTGCCATTGCTTTTGTAATTGCCACACCAATTGCCTGGTTCGCCATGAATAAATGGCTCGAAAATTTTGCTTACCGAACAAACCTGAGCTGGTGGATTTTTGCACTGTCCGGGCTGATGGCATTGGGAATTGCGCTGTTAACCGTTAGCTGGCAAAGCTGGCGAGCGGCTACACGAAATCCTGTTGAGGCGCTCAGGTATGAGTAAGCTCTTTATCACCCCAAACCCCTGAAGGGGCTTCTGGGAGCGAGCAATGAACAAGATTTGTGAAGAGAATGAAAGTTAAGTACGAAATAGAAGGTCAACTAATCGAAGATAAGAACAAGTCCCCTTTAGGGGATTTAGGGGTAGCCGAAGGAGTTGGAATGCCACGGAAAAAGCGGTTTCTTTTTCACCCCAAACCCCTAAAGGGGCTTTTGGTCAGAGTATAAGAGAATATTTGAGTTAAAACTGAAACAAAATAGAAAAAGAAGATTACGTGCTGAGATACGAACAAGTCCCCTTCAGGGGATCTAGGGTTGGAAAACAACAGAAAGAATAAAATTATATAAATGACAATAAGCGATAATGTTTCAATGTTTTACGGGGCAAAGGCGCATATTTTCGAAAAGGCTAAACTTTTACGAAATAATATGACCGTGGCTGAACTTTTGTTGTGGGAGCAACTAAAAGGGAAGAAGGTTTTGGGATTACGTTTCCGGCAACAGCATCCTATTGACATTTTTATCGCCGATTTTTATTGTCATCCAATTAAGCTCGTAATTGAAGTAGACGGAGGCATTCATAAATCAAGAGATCAAAAGGAATACGATATTGGAAGAACCGGTGAATTAAATTATTGGGATATTGAAGTGGTTCGATTTACGAATGAAGAGATTGAAAAAGATATAACACGAGTTATTGAAGTTATCAAGCAGAAATGTCTCTCTCGCCAATCGGAGATAGCAAAAAGTCCCCTTTAGGGGATTTAGGGGTAGCCGAAAAGAAGTGGAAAAGCCACGGTAAAAGCAGTTTGTTTTCACCCCAAACCCCTAAAGGGCTTTTGGTCAGATTAAATAGGAGAATATTTGAGTTCAAACTGAAACAAAATAGAAAAAGAAGATTACGTGCTTAGATACAAACAAGTCCCCTTCAGGGGATTTAGGGGTGAAGAAACTTGGTGTGAATTAAAAAACGAAAACTATGTTACGATTTAAAATAAAACTGGCATTTAGGAATTTGTTGAAGAATAAGCTGTATTCATCGCTTATTATAGGTGGGTTTGCCATTGGTTTTACGGCCTGTATTTTAATAGCCTTGTTTTACAGCGCCGAACACAATGTGGACAAACACTTTGCCCGGCATGAAAATATTTATCGCCTCTATGATGCTAAAAACAATGAGTCGGGACTCGATTACAAAATCAACGCTGTAATTGCAGAACATTACCCGGATGTTGAAAAAGCTTGTCCACTTGGATTTTCTTATTTTCCAATTACACTTAAAGACCCTGAAACACGAAGTTACACACGAGTTGAGTACATAGTTTCCACCAATAATTATTTTTTCGAAGTATTTTCAATACCCGTTATATCCAAATTGGAAGAAAAGCCTTTTAGTCAATTGAATTCGGCAGTAATTTCTGAGTCGGTGGCCAAGAAGCTTTTTGGGAATGAGAACCCGCTGGGAAGAACAATTAAAGAAGAATTCTTTACGGCAACGGTCACCGCGGTTATGCAGGATCTGCCGGCTAATTCGAGCTTTAAAGCCGAGGTTCTTCTGAATAGCGAGAATGAAGAGTATCAGATGGCACAAGCATGCAATAACGGTGTTTGTATATTTCCTACCGAGCACTTTCTCTTGTTAAAAGACGATATTAAACCTGATGATTTCTCCCAAAAAATGAATGCTTCCATCGGGCAATTTAATACCACTACCGACAGTCTGGCGCTGCAAAATTTATCCGAAATTTATCTTTCTCCAACAAAATTGGGTTGGACCGATGAGCATACCAAAGGCAATTCAAAAATGCTGTTCATTTTTATGGCAATTTCTATTCTGATTATTCTTCTTTCCAGCATTAATTACCTCAATTACACGGTTTCAATGCAGTACGCAAAAATGAAAGAAATTGGCATCAACAAAACCAATGGTGCAGGGAAACCTCATTTGCTCATCGATTCGCTGATTGAAGTTACCTTAGGAATTTTTATTGCGCTAACTATTTCAGTAGTGTTGGTGTCGCTGCTTTTACCGGCAACTGGGACGTTTTTTGGACGAGAAATTCATATTTCCGATGTTAATCTTCAACATTTGCTGCCTGTTTTTCTGGGGACGATAGCTGGTATTATTTTTCTGAACAGTTTAGCGCCAATCTATATTTTATCGCAGTTTAATATTACCGATTTTCTGCAAGGAGGACGGAGAAGGAACGGTAAACAATTTGGGAAACAGCTTATGCTCACCTTTCAGTTAACAGTTTCCATTGCCCTGATTGCTGTTGTTATGCTGATATTTAAACAGTTACAATACGTAAAACATTATGATTTAGGTTTTAACGAAGAACACCTGTTGAGGATTGAACTTCCGTGGCTGAGCGAAAACCAGACAGCATTGCGAAATGAATTCAGCGATCTTTCTTTTGTAGCAAGCAGTGCATTAAGTAACGGTTATCCCGGGCACATTAATATGAGCATGGGAAGTGGGGTACAAGACGATGAATTTATGGTGGAATGTATTTACGTAACTGAAAATTTCCTGGAAACAATGGGCGTTCAGCTACTTGATGGACGAAATTTTTTGTCGGGCGATAAAGGTAAGGCCTGTTTAATGAATGAAGCTGCGGTAAAACGCTATGGCTGGGAAAATCTCGATGGCAAAAAATATAATAACGGCAGGGAAGGAGGCTACAACGTAATCGGTGAAGTGAATAACTTTAACGTGGAATCGTTACATTCTGCATTAAGTCCGGTGGCTTTGATTTACGAATCCGACCGTGAGTATAATACCCTTTCACTGCGACTGATTCCCGGAAACGTTGGGCAACAAATAAGTGAACTTCGGAAAGTTTGGGGGCGACTATTACCGGATGATCCCATGGAATTTACATTCTACGACGACCAGTTTCAAGCCATGTATGTAAAAGAAGATAAATTGGCCAAATCCATTACTTTCTTTTCAATAATTGCAATTGTACTGACTTGCATGGGAATTCTGGGGCAGATTTTCCTTATCAGTCTGAACCGGACAAAAGAAATTGGTGTACGAAAAGTGAATGGAGCAACTGTTTCTGAAATTCTGGTTTTGCTGAATAAAGATTTTGTGATCTGGGTAGTTGTGGCTTTGGTTATTGCCTCGCCAATTGCTTACTACGCCATGAATAAATGGCTCGAAAACTTTGCCTACAAAACCACACTGAGCTGGTGGATATTTGCCCTTGCCGGAGTAGTGGCTTTGGGAATTGCTTTACTAACTGTTAGTTGGCAAAGCTGGCGGGCAGCTACTCGGAATCCTGTCGAAGCTCTCCGATATGAATAGAGGAGAGCGGAGATCCTCGATAGCGAAGCGTATCGGGATTGAGGCCTGGCGTGATTAACAAATATCCAATACAATTAAAAATCGATTAAAGATTTTTCCGAGGTGAAACAAAGTCGTATTTATCACTATATTTCGAGATAAAATTTACCAACTAAATGAAGAAAATAGCTTTGTTTCTCACCATTCTGTTTTGTGTTTATGGTTTTACTCAGGCTCAGAATAGTACAAATCCCGAATTGAAATTTAACGCTGAGGGCAAGTTCAAAATCCTTCAGTTTACCGATATCCATTTTAAATATAATTCCTTTCGTTCGGATAGTGTTTTGTTATTAATGAAAGCGGCGGTGAATGACGAAAAACCTGATCTGGTTGTATTAACCGGCGATGTGGTTTGTTCAAAACACACCAAAAAAGCCTGGCTGAAATTGGCAACAATCTTTACTGAAGCAGAAGTGCCGTGGGCCGTTACTCTGGGAAACCATGATATTGAAGAAGAACTCACCGGAAAAGAAATAATGGAAACAATTTGCGATCTCCCATACTGTATAACGGAAGACGGACCGGAAGAAATTTCAGGAAACGGGAACTATGTTTTAAAGGTAAGATCGCATTCGTCGGAAAAAACGGAGGCCGTTCTGTATTGTATCGATTCTCATTCGGGATTAAAAAAAGAAGCAGGATTGGGAAGTTACGACTGGATAAAATGGGATCAGGTGAACTGGTACCGAGAACAAAGTCGGAAACTTACTGCTGAAAACAACGGAAATCCTTATCCTGCACTGGCGTTTTTTCATATTCCGCTGCCCGAGTATAACCAGGTTTGGGGAATGGAAACAACGATTGGCGTAAAGAATGAAAAGGTTTGTTCGCCCGATATTAACTCGGGTATGTACAATGCTTTTGTTGAGTCGGAAGACGTAATGGCAATGTTTGTTGGGCACGACCATGTAAACAATTATATTGGCGAATTACGCGGAATTTGTATGGTTTACGGGCAGGCAACCGGGAGAGAAACCTATGGCGGAATTCCCAAAGGTTACCGCGTAATTGAACTTTACGAAGGGCAGCGAAAATTCGATACCTGGGTGCGCGAAAAATACGAGTGCGACAACGATAAAGGTATCTGGACTCCCGTAAATAGCCGTGAGAAAAAGTATTTTGTTACTTATCCCGACTCATTTGCCGGAAAATAAATACAATTCGAAGAAGTCATTCTTATAACACTCCGTCTTTATTGATTTCAGAACTATATTTACGGTTAATGTTGAGCAATCCCCAAACCATTGACAAAAAATCTGACACCTTTTGTCTAAAATATTTACACCTGTTTTTTGGTTGTTGATCTTAATTGTCACTATGTGAGGTGTTTGTGATTAAGGCATTGTTTTGGTAAACCATTTCTTTATAATTTTAATGGGCAATGTCAGCAAGATGTCCGGACCGGAATGCTGGTTAGTTTCTTTCCGGTTTTAGCGGTGACTATTGGATACTTCGAAATGTACGCAGCAGCGTCAAAGACCTCGTTGTGGATTTCGAGGAAAAACCTTGAGAGAAGTATGTTCAGATATTCATAATGTGAAGGAGTTGCCAAAATTAAAAACTAAAAATGTTACAATACTTTTTCAAACTCGGATGGCGGAACTTAACCCGAAATAGGTTTATCTCGGTATTAAAAATATTAGGATTTGTAATTGGTTTATGGGTCTTTATGGTTACGGGTTATTACGTGTTGCACGAAACCAGTTTCGACCATTTTCAGGAGAATGCAAACAACAAATATATGCTGGATGCCCGCGATCAGTTTGGCGATAACTATTTTGCATTTAGTTTGCCCTTTCCGTTAACCAAAACCTTGCATGAACGTTACGCGGAGGTTGTTCAGAATGTTTCTTTCGAAAGCCGCGAAAACTCGATATTTATTAAGGAGCCAACCCGGATTATAAAATCGGATAAAACAAATATGGCCTTTGTAAACGAAGACTTCTTTAACTTTTTTGCCTACGATTTTATTGCCGGGAATGCACAGAACAGCTTTACTTTTTCCAATCCGCTTATTATTTCGGAGGACGTGGCAAACAAACATTTTGGTGGTCTTAATGCCGTTGGGAAAACCGTAAAAATAAGTCTGGAAGATCATCTTTATGAGTTTAATATTACGGGTGTAGTAAAAAATCCGGCTGATAATTCGAACGTTAATTTTCACTGGATAGCAAGTTTGCCGCAATTTATGAAAGAGTCGGGGAACGCGGATTACGAGGCTGACTGGGATTTTAAGTGCCGAAGTTTTATTGAGCTGGCACAGGGTGTGAATCCAGATGATTTTATAACAAAACTTACGGAAGATTACGTTGAGCAGGCAAAACTTGAAAATGCACCAACGCTGGTTGCAACTGGGCTCACTGAAATTCACAGGAGCAAAAATGTGCAAAAAAGGGTACGAATATTTTCAGCTCTGGGGGTGTTGATTTTGCTTATTTCTATTGTGAATTACGTGTTGCTCTCCACCGTTGAAAGCACGCAACAGGTGCGTTCTCTTGGCATCGAAAAAATTTCGGGTGCGCGGCCGGCCGATTTTCTGACAAAAAACGTTATTTCCATTGTGATTTACACGGTTTTATCTTTTGTACTCACAGTCGGATTGTTTTCGCTTTCAAAACCATATTTCAGGAACTTTTTCGAAGGATCATTTTCTTCGAATCTCGACCTGACAGTTGTAATCTTATCGGGATTGGGAGTCCTTTTTAGCATCATCTTTTTGGCCGCTTTCATTAACCAGGTTATCAACGGAAGTCAAAAACCACTCGATATTTTAAAGAATAAATTCAGCAAAGGGAAAACCGGGAAGGTGGTTTTTAATTCCTTGCTGACCTTTCAGTTGGTGGCTTTTATTGCCTTGATATCGTGTTCTGTAATCGTTCAGAAACAATTGGGTTTTATGCAGAAAAGCGAGCTCGGGTTTAATCAGGAATCATTAATCAGCATAAAAGTTGCCCCGGAAGATGTAAAGTCTCATCAGGCGTTTAAAGACGAACTGTTGCGTCATACTTCCATGTTAAAAGTGGCAGGTACCAGTGCTACGCCGCTTTCAAGCCGGAGATCGATTTTCGGATTTGTAAACACCGACAGTCTGGGAAATAAAGAAATTAAAGTGATCGATTATGTGAATGTTGATCGCGATATTTTTGAAACCCTGGAACTTAAGTTTAAAGAAGGTTCGGGATTTCCTGAATCGGCAGCCGGATATTGTGTGGTTAACCAAACTTTTATCGATGAACGAAAAATAGAAAATCCGTTTACCGACAAGATTGAACTGGGCGGAAGCGAATACAGGATTTGCGGAATTATGGACGATTTCCATTATCAATCGATGCAGTCGGAGATTACGCCATTTGTGGCTTTTTTAAATCCCGATCAGATTGCTTTTTCTGTTATTCGTTTTAACGGAAATCCGGCGGAGGCAGTAAATTTATTACGCGAAACCGCTTCAAACTACTTGCCCAACACCGTTTTCGAATACGAATTTATGGACGAAAAAATCCGGTCGGCCTACAATGCGGAAATCCGGTTTAGTAACATCATCCGGATTTTAACCTTCTTGTCGGTGCTGATTTCTGTTCTGGGCCTATTAGGTTTATCCTATTTCGCATCGCTGGTAAGGATTAAGGAAATCGGCATCCGAAAAGTAAACGGCGCAAAGGTGTTTGAAATCCTTTCGATGTTGAATAAAGATTTTGTAAAATGGATTCTGGTGGCTTTTATCATTGCCACACCGGTTGCGTATTACGCCATGAATAAGTGGCTCGAAAACTTTGCCTACAAAACAACTTTAAGCTGGTGGATTTTTGCTTTAGCGGGAGTGATGGCTTTGGGAATTGCGTTGTTAACGGTTAGTTGGCAAAGTTGGCGTGCCGCAACACGAAATCCTGTTGAGGCGCTGCGTTATGAATAAATAAAAGCAAGTATAAAAACGAGTTCAAGTGATTAAAATATAGCGCAAAAAATAAAAAAACCATGATAAGAAACTACTTGACCACAGCTCTTCGCTTTTTAAAACGAAACAAACTTTTTGCCGGAATCAACATTATGGGGCTTTCGCTCGCACTGGCAGCTTCGTTTGTTATTTTGTTATTTGTGATCAACGAGTTGAGTTACAACACCTGCTTTAAAAGCCGGAAGCAGATTTATCGTGTGCTGAATTATAATTCCGATGTAAAAGTGATGGATGAAGGTGCGCCCTATGTTCTTACAAAGCATTTAAAAGACGATTTCCCGCAGGTAAAATACGTGGCGCCAACCTTTCTTATGTCAGGAGTGAGTGTAAAAGTGAATGAGGATTACATTCCTGTTGATCGAGTAGTTGGGACGGATTCAGACATATTTGATGTGTTCGATATTGAAGTTCATGGACAGCAGGCGAATATTCTCGACGAACCCAATTCCATTGTCCTTTCAAAGGAACTGGCACAAAAACTTTTTCCGGATAAAGATCCTGTTGGAGAAAATTTAGTTGCCACGATTAATAAGAAAGACGAAGTTCTCGGAGTAAAGGGAGTTTTTGATGACATTCCTGTAAACTCAACTTTTCAGGCCGACTGTTTTATTCATGTAAAGTGGACGCTGGAGCGGATGAATTCGAGGGTTAAAGAGCGGGATGTAGAAACAGATTGGCGTTCGATGTATTGGCAAACCTGGTTAATGCTGGATAAAAGCATTGGCGGAGATTCTCTCGATGAGCAGTTTCGGTCTTTGGAGAAAGAGGTTTTTGGTGCTGAGGACATATACGATTTCTCCCTCCAATGTTTATCTGATGTTTATTTTGGGTCGCAGGAAATTAATAGTGGATTGCCACAAGGCAACCTGAAAAATATTAAGATTTTTTCGGCTATTGCTTTGCTCATAATCCTAATTGCAGCACTTAACTATATCATACTTTCAACAGCGGTTTCAACCGGCAGGTCAAAAGAAATTGGGATTCGGAAAACCAATGGTGCCGGAGCAAAATTAATTCGCAGGCAATTGCTGAACGAATCAATGATCCTGTCGATTCTGGTTTTACCTGTTGCACTGTTTTTAGCCTGGATGGGGAAACCTTACGCCGAAGAACTGTTTCAAACCAAACTATTGATCCTTCGATCAAATATTGCCATTTATATATGTATTTATGTGGTGCTTACCCTGTTAATAGGAGTGGTGTCTGGACTGTATACCTCGTCGTATTTGTCAAAATTGAATGTGATCAGCATTTTAAACAATTCAGTACGGGCAGGAAAACGAAAGACGCGTGTACGTTCTGCTCTGATTGTAGTTCAGCTGGTGATCTTCTGCATTTTTGTTTCGAGTACGCTTATTATCTATTCTCAATACAAGTATGCGCTGGAGAAAGATCCGGGTTATTACAACGAGGATGTTTTGTTTGTTGATATGGGATCAAATTCTCAGAGCTCAAAAACGTTTATAAATAACATTAAGGCTTATCCTGATGTGCTGGCAGCCGGAGGCGCAATGGATGCTTTACCCATGACCACTTTTTGGCCTTATCCCATAGAAATGCCTGGCGATAAATCGAAAAAAATACCTATCGAACTTCTGGCAGTTGATTACAATTTTTTGGAGGCCATGGGAATTCAAATAATAGACGGAAGAGGTTTTTCTCAGGAACTTGGAGATGATGAAAACTCGTATGTAATCAACGAAAATGCGGTTAAAGCCCTTGAATTGACCGATCCGGTTGGGAAGAAAATTGATGTAGTTGATGGGACGGTTATCGGAGTTGTCAAGAACTTTAATTTACACTCATTCCACAGTGAAATTCCGCCATTATTAATGCTTGCATCAGATGACTTTGTAATGCAGGTTGCCATTCACTACAAAGCCGGAACACTTAAAAGTGTGCTGCCTTTAATTAAATCCGAATGGCAAAAGATCGTTACTGACGTGCCCATGAATTTCAAAACCATGGACGAATTTTTAAAGGAGGTTTATTCCGAAGAGAAGAACCTGAGTGTGATTGTTTCAGTGTCAGCATTTTTTGCGCTGTTAATTGCTTCGTTTGGGCTGTTTGGTTTAACACTTTTCATTATGAAATCGCAAACCAAAGAAATTGGAATTAAAAAGGTTTGTGGTAGTTCCGGACAAGGAATTGTCCTGTCGTTTCTGAGGAAGAATTTTATAATGGTAGTTATTGCAACGCTGCTTTCGGTTCCGCCTACAATCTTTTTAATGAATAAGTGGTTAAACAATTTTGCTTTTAAAACCGATATTTCCTGGTGGGTGTTTGTAATCACATTTGTTTTTGCGGCAATAGTGGCTTTGTCAACCGTGTTGTTTCATTCTTATCGCGCTTCACGAATTAATCCTGTGGAAGCCTTACGGTATGAGTAAGGCGAAGATCCTCGATAACGAAGCGTATCGGGATAGAGGCACTTCGATATGAGTGACGACCTGCCTGCCGCAGGCAGGAATCCCAATTGAAGCACTCCGATACGAGTAGACACTTTTTTCCAGATAAAACCTAAAAAACAACTATAACCGATGAATATTAATTATTTAAAACAAGCCGCAAGGGGAATTCGATCCCAAAAATTTTATTCGCTTATTAACCTGCTGGGTTTAACGGCAGGTATCACCGCTTTTATCCTAATTGCCCTTTGGGTATACACCGAGCTCACCTTTGATAATTTTCAAACCAAGGCCGATCAGATTTACCGGATCGATTACAAGTTGTACGAAGAGGATGTGCTTGAACAGTACTCAGCTTCGGCAGTTCCGGTAATTGGTCCGATGTTGGAAAAAACCTATCCGGAGGTTGAAAACTATACCCGTTTTAAAAAAATTGAAGGAGTGGTAAAACACGGCGACACTTTTTATAAGGAGGAAAATATATTTTACGCCGAGTCCTCTTTCTTCGAGCTTTTTGATTTTAAACTCGAAAAGGGTGAAAAAAACAATACCATACTAGACGTAAACAAAGCTGTAATTACACAACAAGCCGCGAAAAAATATTTTGGCAACGAAAATCCGGTGGGTAAATACCTCGAGCTAAATGGTTCCGACCGTTATTTTATTTCGGCTGTTGCTGCCGATATTCCTAAGAATTCGCACATCAAATTCGATATACTGCTTTCGTACGAAAACCTGATCAACCAGGTTCCTTATTTCGAAGACGGGTGGTTTGTGGAAGAGTTTTATACCTACGTAAAACTTTTGCCGGGTACCGATTTTAAAAAGCTGGAAGCCAAAATTCCTGAGATTGTTGAGCAACATTTGGGCGATTTTATGAAAGAAGCATTATTTCTGGCCGAGTTTAAACTGCGTCCTTTTAACGAAATCCATTTATACTCGAACCTGAAAAATGAACTGGAAGTTAATGGTGATATCAACCAGGTAAAATACATGTCGGTAATTGCTGTTCTAGTGCTGGTAATTGCCCTCATCAACTATATAAATCTGTCAACTTCGCATTCGGCACACCGTGCCTCCGAGGTTGGTGTACGAAAAGTGTTGGGTGCTTTCCGAAAACATCTTTTTGGGCAGTTTTTAACCGAATCGTATTTAATCAGTCTGCTAGCTTTTATACTCAGTGTTGGACTGGTCTTCCTGCTGTTACCGTCATTCCGGGCACTAACCGGCAGCCCGGTAACAATAAACCGTAGTTTGGTTCCTCTTGTATTGCTTGTTTTGTATTTGGGCTGCAGCTTTCTTACCGGAATAATTCCGGCTTCCATTTTAATGCGTGTCAATCCTGCTACCGTGTTAAAAGGGAAAAGCAAAGGTCATTCAAAAACGATAGGAAAATTCCGAAACGGGCTCGTTGTTTTTCAGTTTACCATTTCTGTAATTCTTATTGTAGCCACCTTGTTTATCAGTAAACAAATGACTTTCCTGCAAAAACAAAACCTCGGAATTGATATTGACCAGGTGTTGGTTGTTGAGGGGCCACAGGAGGTAAACAGCGAAACAGTGAACACCGAATCATCGGCTTTCAGAAGTGAAATGCTGAACCTGGCAGCGGTTAAAAACATGACGGTTTCGACAAATGTTCCCGGTGAGGAAGTGATGTTTCAACCGGTGTACGGGAAACTTATAACCGGTGTAAATACCGAAAAGAAGATCAGAATGATTGGTATTGACCAGCATTTTTTTGATACTTACAACCTGAAGCTTTTAGCCGGTCGGAATTTTGATGAAAACTACAATCCGGAGATCAGGGAGGTTGTACTTAACGAATCGGCGTTGGAATACCTCGGGTTCGAAAATGAAGAACAAGCGATTGGGCAAAAACTCACCGGCGATCCGGGAGAGGCGCGGGTAATTGGTGTAGTGAACGATTACAACCAAAAGTCGTTGCGCGAAAAACCCGGTCCGATGCTATTTTGTAACAAGGCTGAGAGCTCTTATTATTCTTTAAAAATTAATGCGGCAGAGGCCAACCAGGTCATTGCCGAATTAGAGGAGCTGTGGAATAAAAAATTTGCCGGAAACCCGTTTCACTATTTTTTCCTCGATGAGTATTTTAACAAACAGTATGCTGCCGATTTAAAATTTGGATCCTTATTCCTGATCTTTTCCATCATGGCTATTTTTATTGCTTGTCTTGGTTTGTTGGGATTATCCGCCTATTCAACAGCACAACGCACCAAAGAAATAGGAGTGAGAAAAGTAAATGGTGCCAAAATTTCGGAAATACTCACCATGCTGAATAAAGATTTTGTGAAATGGATTCTTGTGGCTTTTATGATTGCCACACCGGTTGCGTATTACGCCATGAATAAATGGCTCGAAAACTTCGCCTACAAAACCACATTAAGCTGGTGGATATTTGCTTTGGCGGGAGTGATGGCTTTGGGAATTGCGTTGTTAACTGTTAGTTGGCAAAGCTGGCGTGCCGCAACCCGAAATCCTGTTGAGGCGCTCAGGTATGAGTGACGAAATCCCGATCGAAGCATCGGGGTCGAAGCTTTGCGGTACGAATAAAATAATAGTAACTATTCCAAAAGTTTGTCGTCTTATAACTAATAATCAGATTAACAATTAAATCAAGCGCATTATGAAAACTCAGAAGAACTTCAAATTTTATACGTTGATTGTGCTGTTCATGGTCGCATTTTCGTGGAATGGATTAGCAAAAGACGGCGAACCGACAATCATAAAAACCTTCGATTTAAACCAGCCGGGGCAGCTTAATGCTTCATCGTCGGGAGGTGGCGTGACCGTGCAAACACACGATCAGCCTAAGGTAATTATTCAGGCCTTTGTTCGAAAAAACGGAAGCGTATTATCACCATCCGACAGAGAGTTGGATGAGGTTTTAGACGACTTCGATATCGATTTCTCAAAAAGCGGATCTACAATTACGGCAGTGGTTAAACGCAGGGGACAAATGAACTTCTGGAGAAACAATGTGGGGATAGCATTAACCATTATCGTTCCCGAAGAAATGTCGTGCGATGTATCGTCAAGCGGCGGCGGCCTGAAAATATCGGGCGTAAAAGGAACACACGATTTTTCGAGCAGTGGCGGCGGAGTAAAACTGGAAGATACCGGAGGTACTACAAAAGCAAGCTCATCAGGAGGTGGTGTTCATGTATACAAACACAAAGGCGATATTAAACTGACGTCGAGCGGTGGCGGTGTTACGCTTGAAAAAGCCAAAGGAAATGTATATGCACGCAGCTCGGGTGGCAGTGTGAAACTCGAAGATATTAATGGCGACGTGGATGCAAGTAGCAGTGGTGGCGGAGTTTATGTGCAGGGAGAAGCGGGTGTGGTTAAAGCCAAATCAAGTGGCGGATCGGTGAAGGTTAATATTAGCAATTTAACTGAAGAGTTATATCTGCAATCGAGTGGTGGCGGTGTTTCTGCTGTTATTCACGATGGCGAAAAACTGGGTCTTGATTTGGATTTACGTTCAGGACGGGTGAATATCGATCTGCATAACTTTAATGGTACTTCCGAAAAAGACCGCGTAAAAGGCAAAATGAACGGGGGCGGAATTCCGGTTTATGCACACGCTTCAGGAGGCAATGTTAACATCTCTTACGAGGATTAGGAGCTATTCAACAAACGTTGCAGGCAGGCTCATTAGTTGATATTGAATTGTTTTTGCCAGACGATAATTTCCTAAAGAATTGGGATGTAAACGGTCGGTTTTGCCGTTCATAAAATATTTGACATTCGAATCTTCCATTGGATAAAGGCCACTGATTGAATACAAGTCGATCAGTGGAACGGCCCAAACGGAAGCCGCTTGTTTTAAAGTTGCCACATAATCATCGATGTAAAGACCAAGATCGTTGGAAAAACTTTCTTCGGGCTGAACATTGGTTTCGCTGAACGTTGAGAATCCTCTGTGAATCGGTGTCATTATAATAATCTGCTGATCGGGATAATTTGCTTTTAAAAAGGCCATTACTTTGTTTACCCGGCCACAAAAAGTATTGTCATCTTCGTTCAGCGTTCGGTATTTTCGGGTAACCATTGTTCCGTTAAAATTCGTCTCATTAGCTGTTTCAGTATAGAAATTCCCCAACGGGATGTTGTGGTTATAGTCGTTGGTACCTGCAAAAATCAAAATGGCATCCACATCCGATCCGTGCTCTTCTTTCAGTTTCAGAGCCTGTCCGTAAACGCCTGTCCACTGATGACCGCTTATTCCGTAAACATACGGCTCAATGCCCATCATTTTGGTCAGGTATTCCCAGTAAACTGTGCGTGGCGTGTTATCTCGTTCCCATTTTTGAGTCATCGAATCGCCAAGAAAAGCTACTTTTTTGTTTTTCCATTGAGAATCATGAAAGCTTGGCTCTTGCCCGTATGCTGACAAGATCATAGCAGAAAATAAAAGGATGGCAGTGGTTAAAGTTTTCATCGTAAAGATTTTTGCTGAGATTGATTTTAAGGATATAAAATTAATCGAATTTATGTATTCCAAAAGGAGATTAAGGTAGTGATGATCTGATTTTTACAACTATTCCGGCTTTATCGTTGGAATTTTAAGGTGGTAAGAAATTATACAGTTTTTGTCAAAAAAATTTACACAATAAAATTCGTATTTTTGTTAAGTGTCTAAAAAACAGACATTAGTAATTCGGGCACGGAGTTGGTTATTAAAAGGATAAACAATATTACCGGCAAATGCCGACACTAAAATACCAGTAAATGTATAACCTGAAAATTACGATACGCCGCCTTTTTAAAGACAAGGCTTTTTCGCTGATCAACATCTCTGGATTGGTGATCGGTATTTCGTCTTTCCTGGTTTTATTCATTCACGTATCAAACGAAAAAAGTTTTGATAAACATTTTGCCGGACACCAGAATATTTACCGCGTAACCTCGGTTCCCGGGGGGCTCGAAAATACGGCGTGGGCTCGTAGTATGGGAATTGTTTATGCAGCGTCCGAGGAAATTCCCGAAGTGGAGTTAGCTACCCAGTTTTCGCATTGCGATGAGGGAACCATAAAAATGGGCGAGACTTCCATTGCGCAGAAGAATATTATGTCGGTTGATGAGGCATTTATGGAACTGTTTGAAGTAGAGCCGGTGGTGGGAGATTTGGCAGAGATTTCGAAACCAAATACGGTTTTTATTACGGAGGATTTTGCCCGGAAATATTACGGTAATTTAAATCCCGTAGGGCAGACTATAACTATTGAAGCACTGCAATATTCGAGAGATTTGGGCGATTACGAGATTAGAGGAGTAGTAAAAAATACCCATCCGAAAACTCATTTCAGATACGAGTTGCTCCTCTCTCAAAAGGGCGGATTGCAGGAGCGTTTTGAATCGCTTCCCAACCGAAAAATACAGTGGACTTACAACTATTTCAAACTTCAGAAGGATACTGATCCAAAGCTGGTAGCCGAAAAAGTAACTGCTTTTTATGACAACAGCAGCCTGAAAACAACACCCGGTCCGCAGGAATATGGTTTTGCCTTGTTCCCGATGGACAATATTCACTTAAAATCGGATTACCGTTTCGAGCTGCGCGAAAGTTCAAGTAAGATAAATATTGGTTTGTTTATCCTTATCTCATTCGTAATTCTGACGATCTCGTTGTTGAATTTCACCAATCTTTCCATTGCTAAGTTGATAAAACGCTCAAAAGAACTGGGCCTGAAAAAATCGATAGGAGCAACCAAATCACAGTTGATTAAACAAGTTCTGATGGAAGTGATTTTGGTTTGTCTTATGGCAATCAGCATTTCGTTGCTTACGATTGAAGGATTAAAACCTGTAATTAACCGTTTATTCGAGATTGAATTCGATATATATTTTTCGGAGCCGGTTGTATATCTCACGATCATTGGCGTTTTGCTTACCTGTTTATTGCTGTCTGCATTTTTTGTGGCGATATTTTTACTGGCACGCAGTTCGGCCATCGATATTCTGGCCGGGCGCAATAATTTTTCAGGAAGTTACGTGTTGAAATCGTTGCTGGTTGTGCAGGTAACAATTGTAATCGTCCTTATCTCAGGTACCTTCCTGGTGAACAAACAAATTGACTTTGTTTTAAATAAACCGCTTGGTTTCGACAAAGAAAATGTGGTTGTTCTGCACTTAACAGACCTTTCCAAAGATCCGGCTGTATTTGCCCGCGAACTGGAAAAACAAAGCCAGGTGGTTTCGGTTGGAATGACCGCTCAGCATTTTGGTTACCCGGCGCAGGCGTATGATCTGGAAGGACTGGGACTTGATGGTAATGCAGAATTTGTTTTTGCGAACTACGACTACCTCAAAACCATGAATATTAAACTCATTCAGAATTGGATAAAACCGGATGCCGATACTGTGCGGGGAATGGTAATTAACAATCATTTGTACCAGCGACTGATGGAGAAACACGGAAGCATGGAAAATCTTTTGGCCTATTCAAATGCACAGCCGTTGGGACCGGGAGAAACACGCATTAATTACATCGGAGTTGCTGAAGATTTTAATTACAGTTCAGCTCATGAATCGATAGGTGATTATATGTTTTGGCTGGATGAAGGAGGAAACCGGGCACGTTTTACCCACATACGCATTAACAATGTGTACGCCGGAATGGAAGCAATAAAACGAACCTGGAATGAATATTACCCGAACCAGGAACTCGACTACTTTTTTATTGACGAAAAAATTGCTCAGCAATACAAGGCAGAAACTATTTTGAGTAGAATTCTTTTTGCTTTTTCAACCATTGGAATTCTTATCAGTATTATTGGAATCAGTGCGTTGGCCTTGTTTATTTCGCAGCAACGCACCAAAGAAATTGGTATCCGAAAAGTGAACGGGGCGACAGTTTCAGAAATATTGGGATTGCTGAACCAGAGTTTTGTAAAATGGGTGCTGATTGCTTTTGTTATTGCTACTCCGCTTTCATTTTATACCATGAGTAAGTGGCTCGAAAACTTTGCCTACAAAACCAACATGAGTTGGTGGATTTTTGCACTGGCCGGCGCGCTGGCACTGGTATTTGCATTAATAACCGTAACCTGGCACAGCTGGCGTGCTGCCACACGCAATCCGGTTGAAAGTTTGCGATATGAGTAAAAAATGTCGGAATCAGGATGTGCAGGATTTTAGGATAAACGGGATTTGAAAAAGAAATGATAGATGATGACCTGACATATAGAATTATTGGTTGTGCAATGAAAGTTCACAACACGTTGGGGAATGGATTCCAGGAGGTAATTTACCAAAGATGCTTGGCTATTGAGTTAGACAAAGAAGGAATTGCGTATCAGCGAGAACAAGAAATGCCCATTTATTATGAAGGTTACGAAGTTGGCACTCGCAGAGCAGATTTTATTATTGAAGAGAAGGTAATGGTTGAATTGAAAGCCATAATTAACCTTGAGGATGTTCATCTCGCTCAAGGCTTAAATTATCTAACGGCTTACAATTTAGAAACAGGTTTGCTCATTAATTTTGGCTCAACGAGTCTGCAAACCAAACGATTGTACAAAAAACATTAATCCTGAAAATCTTTAAATCATGATTATCCGGATTCAGACAATGATTAGAAAACAACGACCATGATTAAACATTTTATATTAATAGCCTGGCGCAATATCAGAAGGAGGAAAACACTTTCGGCTATCCAGATTTTGTGCCTTTCGGTGGGGCTGGCAGCTTTTATATTAGTTGCACGCTATGTTCAGTATGAAAAGGACTACGATAAGTTCAATGAAAATTTCGACAGGATTTATCGCGTACAGTCTTACAAAATGAATGACAGAATGAACGATGGAGCGCAGGTTGTCGTTCCTCTGGCGAAATACATACGCGAAAATGTTCCGGAGGCTGAGAATGCCATTGCTACCAATGAAGCGTGGGACGAATATTTATCGCCCGATGAAGATCGTGTATTTAAAGAGCAAAAAGGAATTATCGCACCGTCAGTTATATTCGATTTCTTCTCGTTTAAATTAATCCGGGGAAATAAGACGAATGTGCTCGACGATCCGAATTCAATTGTATTAAGTGAATCGATGGCCGAAAGATATTTTCCCGGTGAGGATGCGATGGGAAAAATAATTCTTGATGAGAAAAAGAGAGAACTTCGTGTGACCGGAATTATGGAGGATATCTTAGAACAGTCATCGATAAGTGCAACATATTTTCGTTCGAATGCAAATCTGATAAAAAATAGGGCCGATAACTGGACTAATAGTTCTTATGAGATTTATGTATTGTTAAAACCCAATGCTTCTGCGCAGTTGGTATCCGAAAAAATTGAAGGTGTTCTTCGTGAATACGACAAAGAATCGAAGCAGGTTTTATACCTTCATCCCTTAAGTAAGTTACATTTGAACGAGTATGCGCAAGACGATAAAGGCTCACTTATTTTTTTCTTTTCGTTTCTTGGAATTTTAACGCTCTTGCTGGCTTGTGTAAGTTTTATGAATCTCACCACTTCGTTTTCTACCATGCGCGCTGTTGAAATTGGTATTCGCAAAGTGTCAGGTAGTAACCGAAATATTTTACGTGTACAGTTTCTTACCGAGGCGGTGCTAATTGCCCTTATTTCGCTTGCCTTTGGAGTGTTTTTGGCCTACCTCTTATTGCCATTGTTTAACACCGTAGTAAACCGCAACATCGATCTTCAGTTACTGCAAAATCCTTTGTTTGTGCTGTTTTTGTTGGCAACGGTTGTCGTCACAGGGTTCATTGGCGGAAGCTATCCCGCCTTGTTTATTTCGCGTTTAAAACCTGTAAATGTTTTAAAAGGAAGAGGTTCTTTTAACAGAGGGAAAGTGCGTGGATTAACTGCTATGGTTTATCTTCAGTTTATTCTTTCTGTTGTGTTGTTAACTTCAAGTATCTGGATGTATAAACAGGTTACATTTCTGAAAAACAAAGATCTTGGTTACACAAAAGATAACCTGTTGTATTGTCAGTTGCCGAGTGTTAAAACAACGGTTTCTTACCGGCAGATTCGGGAGCGGATTCTCGATAATCCCGGAATCGAGAACATGTCCCTGTCGATTAATTCGCCGCTGCATTCAAGCTGGGGAACACGTGTTCATTACGAGGGAGGTCCGACCGACGATCACGCTTATGCACGATGGAACGAAGCCGACGAAAATTACCTGAACACCATGAGCATGACGTTGGCAGAAGGACGAAACTTTTCTACCGACTATTCGGCTGAAACAAAAACGTGTCTGATAAATGAAACTGCTGCAAAACAATTTAGTTGGGACGAACCAATAGGGAGGTGGCTTGAAATGAATGGCGGTCGGTATACTGTAATCGGGGTGTTAAAGGATTTTAACTGCGACGATGTGCATAATCCGATAATTCCTTACGTGTTGTTGTATCGCAATGAAGGTTTTGCAAGTAATAACGACCTCACTTTTAAAGTGAATCCGAATACAATGACAAGTAGCCTGGAACATATTAACGCGGTTTTAAACGAGGCTTTCCCGAATATTCTTTTTGAAGTAAACGGCTATGATGTTGGAACTTACCGGATAGCTCTGAAAATATGGACAAGTGCTAAAAATACATTTGCCTTTTTTACCATCATGGCGGTGTTGATCGCTGCGATGGGATTATTTGGCTTGGTTGTTTTTGCCTCTCAGCGACGTGTAAAGGAAATTGGAATTCGGAAGGTTCAGGGAGCGCAGGCTGCACAAATATTGCCTTTAATTACCCGACAGTTTATTATTTTGGTCGTGGCGGCAAATATTATTGTTTATCCACTGGCCAATTTCCTGAAGAACGTAACTCCCGGGCATTTTAAATACCAGTTTACAGTTTTCGACTTGCTGCTTGTGTTGGGAATTTCCGTTGTTGTAACTTTATTGTCGAGTGGCTATCAGGCATTAAAAGCGTCGCTGTTAAACCCGGTCGAAGCACTCAGATACGAATAAGTTTTTGGTTTACCCCAAACCCCTAAAGGGGCTTATGGGCCAGAAAGTATTGAAAGCTTGAAATGAAAATAGAGAAATTTTTAATTGAAAATATGCTATACGAGGGTAAGGCAAAGTCCCCTTTAGGGGATTTAGGGGTGTAAGAAGCATTCTAAGAATATTATCCTGAAAATATTTAGATTTTGATTATCCGGATTCAGACAATGATTGACAAGAAATAAAGAATATGTTTAGAAATTACCTTAAAGTAGCACTTCGTAGCTTGTTGAAAAACAAGCTTTTCACTTTTATAAATATTACCGGTTTAGTAATTGGCATGGTGGTGGCCCTGCTCATTTTTAACTATGTTAGTTTCGAGCGCAGCTACGACTCGATGCATAAAAATGCCGATCGTGTTTATCGCGTGGAAAGTAAATTTTACGAAGGCGAAACACTCACCGACGATTGGGCAACGGCATCGTTTGGTTATGCAAGTGCCATGAAAGAGAACATTCCCGGTATTAAAGATTATGTGCGAATTGCCATAAACAGCACCGAGCAAATGGTAAGTTACGAGGAGGATAAATCGCGCGAAAGTACTGTTGCGGTTACCGAACCTTCCTTCTTTTCCATTTTTTCGTTTAAGTTGATAGATGGGGATGCATCAACGGCACTAAGCAGTCCGAACAAAGTAGTGATCTCGCAACTGGCCGCCCATAAATTTTTCAAGGATGAAAATCCGCTGGGTAAAATTCTAAAGTTCAGAACACTGAATCAGGCCTATGAATGCGAAGTGACAGGAGTACTGGAAAATATCCCGTCGAATAGCCATTTTAATTTCGATTATTTTGTGTCGTGGGATACGCAACCCGACTGGATTAAAAATTTCTGGTACCTGCACGAAACCTACTCGTATGTGCAGTTGGAACCGGGAATTTCACCTGCAAGTATCGAAAAAGCCTTCCCGGCCATGTCGGAGAAATACAAAACAGCCGATGCCTTAAAAAATAAAACCTGGGCCATTGAATTACAACCGCTGACTGATATTCACTTGACACCGCAAAAACAATACGAACGCGAAGCCAAAGGAAACGAAAAAGCCGTAAAGGCACTGATTTTAATTGCGCTGGCAATACTTCTCATCGCCTGGATAAATTACATCAATCTAACTACCTCTCGTTCGCTGGAACGTGCCCGCGAAGTGGGAGTGAGAAAAGTGTCGGGTGCACAGAAAAAGCAACTGATCATCCAGTTTTTAATCGAATCGACTCTGGTAAATGTTATTGCGCTGGCCGTTTCAATTGGATTGTTTCTGATGTTTATTCCGTACTTTAATTCGTTTATCGGTAAAAATATCGGATTCTCGATTTTGTATATGCCCCGTTTTTGGGTGTTAATCACGCTGTTTCTTTTAACGGGGATTGTACTTTCCGGACTGTATCCGTCGCTTGTGCTTTCGAATGTAAAACCTGCAATTATTTTGAAAGGGAAATACCTGAACTCGCAAGGTGCAGGAATGGTACGAAAAGGTTTGGTGGTTTTTCAGTTTGTGGCGTCGCTGGTTTTAATTTGCGGAACCCTGATTGTTTATGCACAGCTAAAATACATGCAGAATCAGTCGCTTGGCATCAATATCGATAAAACATTGGTGGTGAAATTCCCGGCGCAAACTCCTAATTTAATGGAGAAAGTGATGAGTTTTAAACGCCAGTTAAAAGAGTTGCCCGATATAAAAAATGTGACCATTTCAAACGCAGTTCCGGGAATGGAAGTGGCATTTTTCGCCTCGAATCGCTTGTATGAAGATGCCGCCAAACAAAACCGCCTGTACGAAATGCAAACGGTTGACTACGATTTTATTGATACTTACGGAATGAATATTCTGGAAGGACGAGGTTTTGACAAAACGTTTACCAACGATAATAGAAAGGTGATTCTGAATGAAGAAACAGTGAAGCAACTTGGCTTTAAAACCAATGCCGATGCCATTGATCAGAAGGTTTTGATGGAAGGAGAAGCAGAACCTTACCAGGTAATTGGCGTGGTTGAAAATTACCATCAGCAGTCGCTGAATAAAGCGTACACGCCGATTATGATGATCATGTACAATAGCATCGGGTGGCTGCCGCCAAAATATTTATCCATGAAAATTTCGGGAGCCGATGTTGCTTCTGCTTCGGGAGAGGTACAAGATGCCTGGAATCAGTTTTTTCCTGAATCTACTTTTGATTATTTCTTCTCCGATCAGTTTTACGAAGCACAGTATTCGCTCGACCGGAAATTTGCTACCATTTTTGGGCTGTTTGCACTAATGGCCATTTTTATAGCTTGTTTGGGTTTATGGGCACTGGCCTTGTTTGCCGGATTGATCCGCAAAAAGGAAATGGGAGTGCGAAAAGCTTTGGGTGCTTCAACCCCGAGTTTGTTTTACAGCCTTTCCAGCGAGTTTATTTACCTGACATTGTATTCGGCAATTTTAGCCATTCCGCTGGCCTTTTTTATTATGAATGAATGGCTGAAGTCGTACGCGTTCAGAACCGAAATGAGCTGGTGGTTTTTTGCTTTACCAATTGTAGTGCTGGTGTCCATCGCATCGTTAACCGTAAGCTACCAAACACTAAAAACAGCACATTCGAGTGCGGTGGATAGTTTGAAGTATGAATAAAAAGTGTCTGAATCAGGATGGGCAGGATTATAGGATTAACAAGATTTAGAAAAAGAAAATGACGAAAATAGATGATGACCAGACATACAAAATTATAGGTTGTGCAATGAAGGTTCACAACATTTTGGGAAATGGATTCCAGGAGGTAATTTATCAGCGATGTTTGGCTATCGAGCTGGATAATGCTGGAATTGCTTTTAAGCGAGAACAAGAAATGCCCATTTATTATGAAGGATATGAGGTTGGTAAACGCAGGGCCGATTTCATAATTGAAGAGAAAGTTATGGTTGAATTAAAAGCAATAATAAACCTCGAGGATGTCCACCTTGCTCAGGGCTTAAATTATTTAACGGCCACAATTTAGAAACCGGTTTGCTCATTAATTTTGGTTCCACCAGCTTGCAAACTAAACGATTATATAAAAAACACTAATCCTGAAAATCTTTAAATCTTGACGATCAGGATTCAGACAATTAATAAGCTAGTAAAATGATACAACTAAAAAACATTGACAAATACTACGATGCAAAGTTTCAGCGAACTTTTGTATTAAAAGGAGTAAACCTTGATATTAAACAAGGCGAATTTGTTTCAATTATGGGGCCAAGTGGTGCCGGTAAATCAACCTTACTGAATATTATCGGTTTTCTGGATGAGCCCAACGAAGGCGAATATCTGTTCCTCGATCAGCCGGCCAACCAGTTAAAAGAAAAACAGAAGGTGCAGTATCACCGCAGTCACATCGGTTTTATCTTTCAGGCTTTTCACCTGATTGAGGAAATGAATGTATACGAGAATATCGAAACGCCGTTGGTGTATCGCGGGGTGAAAGGCAAAGAGCGTAAAGCTATGGTTGCCGACATGCTCGACCGTTTTAACATTGTGGCCAAAAAAGATTTGTTTCCAAGTCAGTTGTCGGGTGGTCAGCAGCAGCTGGTAGCTATTGCACGTGCAATTGTAGGTAGCCCGAAACTTTTACTGGCCGATGAGCCTACCGGAAACCTGCACAGCGAGCAGGGACAAATGATTATGGAACTCCTGAAAAAACTGAACGATGAGGGAATGACGATCATCCAGGTAACGCACTCCGAAGAAAATGCAAAATACGGGAACCGTATCGTTCGTTTAAAAGATGGTTATTTGAAAGAAGACGAATAAGTATTCGGCCCTCCATGAGGAAGGAAAATAACAGGCAAAATGAACCTTTTTGAAAGTGCGTGTATAAGCACTAAATTAGTTGGGTTATTCAGCGCAACCATACAAGTACATAATTATGCCTCTTATGAATCTTAAAGTCGTATTTCGAAACCTGCTAAAACATCCTTTTTTAAACCTGGTAAAAGTTATCGGGTTGAGTCTGGCTTTAGCAGGTATTATTTTTATTTCGTTGTTTCTGAAAAATGAGTTGACTTACGACTCATATCAGCGGAAATCGGCTTGGACCTATCGTTATACAATAACAGATCCCGATTTTTTTAGCGGGAAACATTTTGCCCGGATTATCAATCCCGGATATGTAGCAGAAATGAGTGATGCGCTGCCGGAACTGGAAGATTTTGTCCGATTGCGTCCGGTGCGTGGCGGGCTGATGAAATACGGCGATAGATACTACAAGGTTAACCAGGCATTTGAATGCGACAGCACTTTTTTTAATGTTTTTGATGCCGAATTGTTGGTGGGAGATAAAAAAACGGCACTCGAAAATCCGGCTTCCATCGTTATAACCGAAAGTTTCGCCCAAACAATATTTGGAAAAACGAATCCTATTGGAGAAGTGTTAACTCTGCCTTCCGGGCAGTACTACGGCGAAAATCAGGACTTCACCATTTCAGGAGTTATGAGTAATTTCCCGGCAAACAGCCATATTCATCCCGATTTTGTTGCAACACCGGTTAGCGACCGGTTTACCTATGGATGGGCGTGGACTTACCTGGTTCTGGCCGAAAATACTTCTGTAGAGAATGTGAAGGCAGGAATTTACAATTACTTGAAAAATAATGAGGAGACGAACCCGGAGGAAATGGACACCGAGGTGCACCTGCAAAAGATCTCCGATATTCATTTAAACTCACATAAACTCCGCGAAATTGAAGAGAACAGCAACATCCGAAATGTATACGTGCTGGCCATTGCTGCAATCATTTTACTGCTGATTTCAATCAGTAATTACGCCAATCTGAATATTGGAATGGCCGGATTTAGTGCGAAATACCTTTTTATCAATAAGCTACTCGGTTCGTCGAGGAGTGCTGTTGTCAGCTATTTCTTTTTCGAAGGACTGTTTATTGTTATAGTAACCTTGTTGTTCACCGTTGTACTTTCGATACCTGTTAATGTTGTAATTGCCCGGTTTTTCAATCTGAATCTGCTAAAAGGTAATTTCGTTTTTACGATGCTGTTGATTTTTGGATTTTGTATTCTCACTCTGGGTTTTGGGATGCTTCCGGTGCTAAAGTCGGTGTTTGCTTTTGTAAGTACACGTTTCAATCGTGGATCTTCGCAGTCGTTCAAACGGGTAGGTATTAGCCGCGTTTTGATTGTTTTTCAATACGCCTTTTCCATTGCATTAATTGTGACTGTAATTGTTGTTTCGCGACAAACAAATTATGCTTTAAACAGCAGTTTGGGCGTTCAGGAAGACAATGTGATTTGTTTTGAATCGGTTCATGCCAGTATTCAGCAAAAGTTTGGTGTATTTAAGGAACAGCTGCTTCAATACAACAGCATCGAATCGGTTTCGGCCATGATGGAACCACCCGGTGGCGAGGCCAACGATATGTTTCCTTTTGAAATGGAAGGGTATGAAAGCGAGAATCCTGATCAAGGCCTCGACGGCATTGGTGTTTTTCCATGCGATTATTCTTTCGCATCCATATTCAAGCTGCAGTTTCTGGCCGGAACCAATTTTTCGGAAAACAATAACGATAACGAAGGATCGGGC
Source organism: Draconibacterium sp. IB214405 (assembly GCF_033963885.1). Lineage (NCBI taxonomy): Bacteria > Pseudomonadati > Bacteroidota > Bacteroidia > Marinilabiliales > Prolixibacteraceae > Draconibacterium > Draconibacterium sp. IB214405. The sequence continues at coordinate 280,084 of NZ_JAXBMA010000001.1, read as the reverse complement.
GAATACATCATCAACAAAGCAGCCATGAATCGTCTGCATTATTCCAATCCGGATGAAATTGTCGGGAAGGATTTCAAGCTGAACTTTACATCTCCGGGATCGGGAATTACCATTCCAAAAGGAAAAATTATTGGCGTGGTTGAAGACTTTCATTTATCGAGCCTGAGGAAAGAGGTGGAGCCTTTGGTGCTTTTTAAGCGCGACAAGTTATGGCTGATCAACTTTGTAGTTTCATTTCAACCGGGCATGAAGGATGAGGCGCTGGCCGACATGAGGAAAGTGTGGAACGATTTATTTCCTGAATATCCTTTCAAGTACGAACATGTTGATGCCATGTACCAAAAGGTGTATAAAGCCGAATTGTTGCAGGCACGTTTGCTGTCGGTGTTTACTGTTATCGCACTTTTTATCTGTTCCATGGGTTTATTTGGATTGGCGCTGATTATTACACAAAACCGGACTAAAGAAATTGGTGTACGGAAAGTGAATGGTGCCCGTGTGTCGGAAATACTAATGCTGTTGAATAAGGACTATATCAAATGGGTGGCAGTAGCCTTTGTTCTCGCTTGTCCGGCGGCCTGGTTTGCCATGGAGAAATGGCTGGTAAACTTCGCTTATAAAACCAGCTTAAGTTGGTGGATTTTTGTGATTGCAGGAATTGTGGCTTCGGGTATTGTCTTGCTCACCGTATCCATTCAAAGCTGGAAAGCGGCAACACGAAATCCTGTCGAAGCACTTCGATACGAGTAAAGTCTGAAAAACGTACGTATAAATCTTGTCCAAAGTATTCGCCGGATTAAGACAAAATAAAGAAGCCCAAAGTTGCAATAACTCCGGGCCTCTTGAAAATATATGAAATTGGTTTTTACCTCTGATTCATCATTTTCTCCATAAGAGGAGCGTATTTGTTCATCAAACTTTCGTTGATATCCAGCGGTGGAACAGCATCTTCAGGTAAGAATGGTTTGTAAGGATGTTCTTTGCTGTATGCCGCAAATTCGTCTTTTACTTTTTGTAAATCCTTTGGTTTTGTTAGCAGGTCAATGGCGGTTGCAGCCATCGCTTTTGCCCCGGTGTTTAATCCTTTCCAGGCCAACGAACCATAGTTGCAGGTTACGGTTGACCAGTGGTGACCGATGGCACCCGGTACAACACCAGGGAAAACAATAGTTGCTGTTGGAGCTACCAGTGTAACATCTCCATGGTCAGAAGAACCACCACCGACGAAAGTTTCAGCCGGCAATTTTATTTTTTCCGGTTCGGCCGGCATGCCTTTTTCTTCTTTCTCCAGCGATTTTTGCAGTGCCTTTGCAAATTCCTGTTCTTCTTCCGTCCATTCCGGCATTCCTATTTCCTGGATGTTGGCATCCATAATTTCAGCCAGCGACTGGTTTTCGTGTTGCTGGTGAGCAGCTGCCATAACTCGAACCTCAGAAAGCTCGGTACCTGAAGCCAGAGCAGCTCCTTTGGCGCAATTCATTACCCTGTCGTACATGTCTTCCATTCGTTCATCGGTATTTCTGATAAAATACCAAACACTTGCTTTGTCGGGAACAACGTTTGGAGCTTCGCCACCCTCAGGAATCACATAGTGCATACGGTGCGTATAAAAAAGGTGCTCACGAAGGAAGTTGGTGGAGATATTCATGAGTTCAACGGCATCCAATGCGCTTCTGCCACTCCATGGACTTCCTGCGCTGTGGGCTGTCTTTCCGGTAAACGAATAGATCACCGAAATCATTGCATTTCCCGATACGCCATAACGGGTGCCAAAACTACTTGAAGTGTGGTTGTTAATCACCGCGTCAACGCCTTCGAACAAACCGGCACGAACCATGTACGGACGACTGATCAGCATCTCTTCGGCAGGCGAACCAAATACTTTTATTGTTCCTTTTAAACCGTATTCTTCCATTGCCTTTTTTGTTGCAATAGCCGCTGCCGTTGCCGCCGTTCCCATCAGGTTATGACCGCAACCATGTCCGGGCGCACCTTCTACCAGCGCATCCTGTTCCGGCGTCCGGGCGGTTTGCGAGATCATCGGTAAAGCATCGTACTCGGCTAAAATTCCAATAACCGGTTCTCCCGATCCATAGGTAGCCACAAAACAGGTTGGCATTCCTGCCAGGTCTTTTTCAATCGAGAATCCTTCTTTTTCGAGCGTTTCAATAAGAAGAGCGGATGATTTGAATTCCCGTAAACCCAATTCGGCAAAGCCCCAAATCTGATCCGAAATCTCTCCGAAATCTTCTACTACTTCGGGCTGACTCAGCCAGTCGAGTGCATATTTTTTCTGTTTTTGACCAAAAGATTGAGAGCTTATGCAAAGAATCGCACAAAGAATAAAAGGCATAAATTTTTTCATAGTTAACTTATGTTGGTTTTGGCTTGAATATAATCTGAATAATCGTTATAAAATCATTCATAAATAAAACAATATGAATATTTAATATTGATTTATCTGACAATATGAAATTAAATGACATAAGTCATAAACATTGGAGGGTTTTAATAGAAATGTTGGAATGAAGTAATTTGTCTAGCTCACGCCGTTGTATTTTTTACGGTATTTGCCGGGAGTAGTACCTTCGATTTCTTTAAAAACACGCGAAAATGAAGCGACAGAACCAAAACCTGCCTCGCGCGCAATATGTTCCATGGTGTAAATATTATTGGCTTTTGAAACCATAAGGCGTTTGGCTTCATCAACCCGGTACTTGTTTGTAAACTCATTAAAATTCATTCCGAATTCGTCGTTTATGAGTTTCGAAATGTAGGTGCGGTTGGTATGAAGCGATTCGCAAACCGTGTTTATCCGCAAATCGTTAAGCTGATAGATTTTTTCGGTTTCAAATAAATTGATGAGGCGATTTTTTAATTCTTCTTCCGATGAAACTGTAAATTCTTCTTTTGGTTTGTCGTTCTCGTACAAACTCTCAACTATTTGATGCTGTTGATTTCCCTTGAATCCGATAAGAAAGAATATTGTCGAGAAAAAGGCGGATGGTGCCAGCAGCGAAAGGTTGTGATGAATAAAATAACTTCGGCCCAATAATGCAAAAACAATCGCCATACCGGATACAATAAAAGCGGTAATACTTAGGTTTCTTACCCAGTTCATCTTTTTCCCTTCGGTGTTGGAGAAATAGTTGTTGATGGTTTGATTGTGTTTATTGGCAAGCCGGATTATCAGTGCCAGGTAAATAAGCGTTTGAGCTATAAAAACGATTCGGCTGAGTAAGAAAATCCAACCTTTAATTCCGGGTAAAGTGTTTAGGTTGACACCTTGTAGGTTGGTTTCAATTAATATGTATTTAACGTAGTATATACGTTGTTCGTGCGAAAGAAAAAACGTGATGATCAAACTTATTAGTCCAAGCAGAATTCCGGGAATAAAATGAAAATAATGTCGGGGAAGTTTCAGTTTTATGGTCGTTAATTTAAGAATATACGTGTAAAAGAGTGGGTAAAGCGAAAGTCCGGAGTAGATATAAATGCTCTCGAAAAAGGAATAAAGGAAATACATCCGCGAAAAAAATATAGCATGAGAAACATAAAGTAGTGCTGCCAGCAGCATATAAATGCCAAGAATCCATCGGGGGGGATTAGCCGATTTCTTTTGGGACAGAAAAAGAATACTCCAAAATACAGTAACATATATTGGAGATAATAATGCTATGGACGTGGTCATTGGAAAACAATATTATGTACGTGATAAATGTACAAAGTTATGTTGTATAAAGTTTTGCTTTTTTACAATATGAGCATCATTTTTACGTTTTGAACCTGTATTTATTCGTAGGAAAAACGAAATTCGTAGGACGTTAATTTCAATTCTTGAAAACATAGGCTGATGTAAGATATTTGGCCGTTCTTCAGTAGATTTTTTCGCTGCTGTAAACAGCCAACCCTCCTCTTTTTAATAAAACTTAATGCAAAAAGAAAAGGTGGTCCACTAGCAGACCACCTTTTTCAGTATCTGTTTTTTAATCGTTTAAACGTCGAAAGAATCGGCTTTTCGGTAAGCCTCAATAAAAGCTAATTCGCCTTCTTTTCCCGGAATACTTTTCCCGTGTTCGGCACAAATTGTACCGTTGTAGCCTTTGTCGTGCATATGTTTGAAAATATTGACGAAGTTAATTTCTCCGGTTCCCGGTTCTTTACGTCCCGGGTTGTCGCCGCAATGGAAAGCACCGATATAATCCCAGCAGATATCCATGTTCATGATGAGGTTGCCTTCGGTAATTTGCTGGTGATACAGATCGTCGACAATTTTACAGCTTGGATGATTAACGGCAACACAAATCATTTTCGCCTGAGCCATTTTTGTGAGGAATAGTTTTGGGTGGTCGACCTGGTGGTTGAGTGGTTCCATAACCATATCTAGTCCGCTTTTTCCGGCAACCTCACAACAGGCGCGCATATTGTTGATTACATTAATGGTTTGGTAATCCCAATCCATTTTTTCGTCATAAATACCAAATGTTATCAATCCTGTTTTTGCACCGGTTCTTTTTTGTGTCTCGAGTGCTTCTTCTGTTTTGCCTACCAGCATTTTAGTTACTTCAGGATCGTCGGTAACGGCGTATTTGGCTCCATGATCGGCATAAACGATAAACGGGCCGATATCGAGTCCAAGTCGTGCTGCTTCGTTACCAATTTTTTCCTGCATTTCGGCCGGTTTCCACATCAGTCCGTTGTCGAAAAATGCAGTAAATCCCTGATCGGCAATAAACTTTAAATTTTCGATTGGGTCTTCGCCAACATGTTCGCGGAAGGTTCCAAGACCCGGAGCGTACTTCAACTTAAATTTAGCTGAGTTTGACACTTTTGAATCCGTTGTTGTGGCATTTGCAATTCCGGAAATACCGCTGAAAGCCATGCTGCCTGCAACAGTGTTTCGTATGAAGTTTCTTCTTTTCATGGTTATGTGGTTTAAATTAAATGCTTTTTAGCTGTCGTTTATAAGGCATCAAAACCGATGCTCTTTTTATATGACGTAAAAGTTATGAAATATGACTAATTCTTTTGCTTAATCGATGGTAATTTTACTTCCCCACCAGTTATTACCCGGCTTAAAATCTTTCGAAAGCATCTTTTTTCTTTGTGCTTCCAAGGCTGGCCATCTTTTATCAATTACGTTTTGCAGGTGCGCTTTTTCACGTTCTGCAGTCCATGTTGGGTCTTCAGTCGGATAACGAGCACCCATTTCATCCAACAGTTTAAAAAGCTCCTGGTTCAGTTCGTCTACTTTATCCGGATAATCAGCAGCAAGATCATTTGTTTCGCTCAAATCATCTTTCAGATTATATAAAGATTTCCGGCCGTCTTCGTAATAATGAATGAGTTTCCAATCGCCCAAACGGATGATCGATGATGGTTCGCCGCCCTGATTTCCGTAATGTGGGTAATGCCAGATTAAGGGACGCTCGGCAATTGTTTCGCCTTTCAATAGCGGAACCAGACTTACTCCGTCCATATGTTCTTTCGGTTTAAGATCGGCACCGCAAAGTTCGAGAATTGTTGGGTAGAAATCGGTTCCTGTGACAGGCGCACTGCATGTCTGTCCATTCCCAAGTTCGGGAACTTTTATAAAAAATGGTTCGCGAATTCCACCTTCAAACTGATACCCTTTTCCGCCACGCAAAGGTTTATTCGATGTGGCAAATGCATCGCCGGCAGCCACGCCTCCGTTATCGCCGGTAAAACAGATTATCGTATTTTCAGAAAGACCTAATTCATCCAATGCGTTTAATACATATCCAACCGCATCATCGGTGCTTTCAACCAGCCCGGCATAAATCGGGTTGTCCTGGTGTTGGCGGATGGGCAGAAAATGGCCCATTTCAAATCCGGTTTCGGCTATTCCCAATGCTTCTGCTTTATCGCGGTATTTTGCCCATTTTTCCTGCGTAGTTTGAATAGGGCCGTGTACCGCATAAAACGACAGGTAGGCAAAAAAAGTAGTGTCCTTGTGGTTTTGTATAAAGTTGACTGTTTCTTTTGCCAATCGCATGGTGAGGTTTTCTCCGTCAGGGCCGCTTTGCAGATTTGGATTTTTCCAGGGAGCATAATAACCGCCAATCGGACTCCCCACATCCCAGCCACCTTTGTTGATGTCAAAACCATGATCTTCGGGCCACGATCCTTTTTCGCCAAGATGCCACTTGCCGGCAAAAAAGGTGGTGTAGCCAGCCTCTTTTAAAGCTTCGGGAAGTGTGGTGTAGCTGTGTTGAAGATGATCTACATATTCAGGAGGTAGTAGTTTTGTCGCCCGGCCTGTTTTACTCCAGTCTTCGCCGGTAGGTGCTCCAATCCAATCGGTAATGCCATGTCGGGCCGGAAACTTACCACTCAAAATGCTGGCTCGCGAGGGGCTGCAAACCTGACAGGCAGCATAACCGTCGGTAAATAACATTCCTTCGTGGGCAATACGATCGATGTTGGGCGTTTCGTAGTACTTACTCCCCATAACACTGCAATCGGTGTAGCCATAATCGTCAACCAGAATAAAGAGAACATTCGGTTTTGAAACTTCCTGTTTTGTAGATTGACACGAAAAAAATGTGGCGGCAATAAGTGCCAGAAATACAATCTTTGTACTCATAATGGTATTTATTCTTCGTTACCGAATTTGAATAGATCGGATTTGGTATGTGATTTTTCGATTAGCGCACTCAGTTCCTCAACCAGCGCAGGATGATCGGAGGCAACATTTTGCTCTTCGCCAGGATCGGAAGCCAGGTTGTATAGTTCTGTGGTTGTTTTATCGGGTGTGAACACATTGTAACTAACCAATTTCCAGTCGCCTTTTCGAACCGCCTGTCGTCCTCCCATTTCATGGAACTCCCAATATAAATAATCGTGTTGAGCAGATTGTTCTTTGCCAAGCAAAGTTGGTAAAAACGAAATGCCATCAATCGAATCAGGCGCAGAAATACCGGTAATTTCGGCCACGGTGGGGAATACATCCCAGAATGCCGAAATATGATCAGACGAACTGCCGGCAGTAATTTTTCCGTCCCAAACGGCGATCATTGGAACACGAATACCACCTTCATACAAATCGCGTTTGTAGCCTTTTAGTGGTCCGTTTGAGTTGAAATAATCCGGATCGGCACCACCTTCCAGATGCGGCCCGTTATCGGATGTGAAAATGATTAGTGTGTTTTCGTAAATCCCCAGTTCTTTCAGTTTGGCAACAATCTCTCCAACCTGCATATCAAGATAGTCAACCATTGCTGCAAAGGCTGCGTGCGTTTCTGTTTGTGATCCGTATCCGCCTTGTTTATATCGTTCTCCATCGTCAACACCCTCGTATTCTTTTTCAGGCTCCAGTTTGCCACGGTATTTAGCAATATATTCTTCGGGAGCAAACAACTCGGCATGAGGAATTATCGAGGGATAGTACAAAAAGAAAGGCTGGTCTTTATTGGCTTCGATAAAATTGAGCGCTTCGGTATGAATGAGTTCCGGTCCGTAAGCTTCCGTTTTTTTACCGGAATTACCTTCAAGAATTACCTTTTCCTGGTTATGCCAAAGATGATAAGGGTAGTAGTTGTGCCCCATTCGTTGGCAGTTGTAGCCATAAAACTCGTCGAAACCCTGCATGTTTGGATCGCCTACCGAACCCGGATAATCCAATCCCCATTTGCCAAAAGCACCGGTTGTGTAACCAGCTTCTTTTAAGGCTTCGGCCACGGTGACGGCACCGGCCGCGATTGGATATTGTCCTTCGGGTTTCCACTCTTTGTTGCCTCTAACCGGTGTGTGCCCGGTGTGTTGCCCGGTCATTAACGCCGAGCGTGAAGGAGCACAAACCGTAGAACCCGAATAATGTTGGGTAAAGCGCATTCCGTTTTCAGCCAGCTTATCGATATTTGGCGTTGAAAAATGAGTTTGCCCGTAGCAACTCAGGTCGCCATAACCCAAATCGTCGGCCAGAATGTAAATAATATTTGGTCGGACGGGTTCCGTCTCCGTGGTTTTTGGTTTTGGCTGGCAAGCCAGCAATAAAAAGCTTAGAATAGTTGGTAAGATTAGTTTTCTCATAGTTTGGTTAGTCGTATTAAATCGCTTTTGTTTGAATGAAAATTGTTGCAGGTTCAAGTCCTTCGCCACTCACTTCCAATTGCATTTCTCCGGCCTCTTCAAGCGATTGAACGGTTACAACTAATTTACCGCTAAAAGCTTTCATTGTTGGCAAGTGGAACAACTCGATTGATGTAGCATCGCCATTACAAACGGCTTTGTATTTCCCGGCACCGCTAACTTTAAAATTCAGTTGATTGGTAGCAGTGGGGCAGAAGTTTCCGTCTTTGTCAACCACTGAAACAGTGATGTAGCTGAGGTCGTTTCCATCGGCCGACATCTCATCGCGATCGGCGGTTAATTGCAGGTGATGAGGTGCTCCGGCAGTATGAATTTCCTGTTCTGCCACGGTATTTCCGTCATCGTCGAAAGCAACCACTTTTACGGTTCCCGGTTCGTATTTAACATCCATCCACATCAAACGGTTTCTGTTCAATAGAGTTTCTTTGCTTTTCTTCCGAACCCCCTGACTTTTGCCATTTACAAACAGCTCGGCGCTGTTGTAGTTGGTGTACACAAAAACTGGAGTAGTTTCTCCTTCGCGACCGTCCCAGTTCCAGTGCGGAAGAATGTGCAGCGTTTCGTCTTCGGTATTCCAACGGCTGCGGTACAGGTAGTAGCGGTCTTTTGGTAAACCAGCCAGGTCGCAAATCCCAAAATACGAACTGCGCGATGGCCATGCTTCGTTGTATGGCGTTGGCTCTCCAAGGTAATCAAATCCGGTCCAGACAAACTCCCCGATTACCCATTCAAAATCGTCCTGCCAGTAAAAATCTTCATCCGGGATGTTCGACCAGTAGCAAGCTTCCAAATCGTACGACGAACTTTGGAAATCGTCGTATCGTTTCATTTTAGCCTCTTCAACCGGAAATTTGTAAATACCGCGAGAACTTACTGTTGAAGCAGTTTCCGAGCCCAAAATGAATCCCTGAGGGAAACGCTCGTATGCCTCGTCGTACAAATGCAAGCGGTAATTTAAACCGGGGATATCCATAATGGCGCCAAACCCGTTTTTCAGGGTGTTACCCACCTGGTCCATTCCAACGGTTACGGGGCGCGTTCCATCTTCGCGATGGAAAATATCCTGCAGCCATTTGGCCAGTTTTACTCCTTCGTTACCCCACTGATCGGGAACTTCGTTACCCGAACTCCACATAACAATACAAGGGTGGTTGCGTGTTGCGCGAACCAGGTTTACCACGTCTTTTTCGGCCCAGTCGTTAAAATACAAGTTGTAGCCATTTTCAACTTTTGGTTTGGCCCACTCGTCAAAACTTTCGGCAAGGAAAAGAAATCCCATTTCGTCGCAAAGTTCAAGCTGCTCCATCGACGGCATATTGTGCGACGAACGGATGGCATTACAGCCCATATCTTTTAATATTGTGAGTTGGCGTTTCAAGGCAGCTTTGTTTATAGCGGCCCCCAGCGGCCCCAAATCGTGGTGCAGACAAACACCTTTAAACTTGGTAACTTCGCCATTTAGTATCAAACCTTTGCCACGCTCGTAAACAACACTTCGTACACCAAAACGAATATTCTGTTCGTCTTTTAGCGTGTTGCCTTCGTACAATTTCATGTTCGCGGTGTACAAGTATGGCGATTTGGTATCCCAAAGTTTTGGATTAGGAATGGCGATGTTTTGTTCTGTTTTGTTGCCAAATAGTTCGTTGGTAGTGTTGGTTGCCACCACGTTTCCATCGGCATTTTTAATTTCGGTAACCACTTTAATGTTGCTACCGTTAATTTCAGCCTTCAGGTTTATCTGCGCTTCTTCTTCCGAAACAAAAGGCGTGGTTATAAACGTTCCCCATTGGTTAAAATTCACCTCGTTTTCTACAATAATCTGCACTTTGCGGTAAATTCCTGCGCCGGGGTACCAGCGCGATGATGATTCTTTATTTTCGAGGCGAACAGCCAGCAGGTTTTCTTCGCCGGTATTCACATAGTCGCTAATGTCGAAATAAAAATAGCTGTAGCCGTAAGGGCGGTTACCCACTTTTTTACCGTTTACATAAACTTCGGCATTGCTCATGGCTCCATCGAAAACAAGCAGTGCTTTTTTTCCCGGGCCAAAATCTGGCAATTCGAATGTTTTGCGGTACCAGCCAATTCCAATGTGTGGCAATGCGCCGGTACGACCGGTACGCAGGCGAGCCTCTTTTTCCATGTCCTGCGTAACCAAAACTTCCTGGGCATCAATTTCTTTATCAAAAGGTCCTTTAATGGCCCAATCGTGCGGAACTTCAACCGTTTCCCAATTTGTTGTTTCGGTTTGTGGCAGCTGGGCATCTGCAACTTCCTGGTTCATGAATTTCCAGTCTTTTGTGAGTGTTTGTACACTTCGTGTTTCGCTGCTTGTTTCAACACAGGCCGAGAAAAGAAATAGGATGAAGATGAAGGATAATAAAGATTTCATATGCTATAAATTGTTTGTTATTAGTAGATAATACGCTAGGTATTACAACGAGAGAACATGTATTTTGTAGGTTGCTTTACGAATTAAAGTATGTTCTTTGTGTTTCATTGCACTCGAATTTCAACGGTTCTTTCAATTAACTGACGCATTTTTCAATACTACATACATACGCTTGAATTAAAATATTTGTTGCTACAAATTCTAATTTTACTGGTAGGTACTGGTATGGTGCAAATATGCAAAGAAATCCGATAATTCAAATTATTGCGGAACCTATCCTGCAACAGGATTTTATAGGAAAGTGCACTATGACAGTGAAAGAGGAAGGCTGAAATGGAAGCTGGTGCCTTTGTCTTTTTCGCTTTCCACCCAAATTTTTCCGCCGTTTATTTTTACGAACTCCCGGCAAAGAATTAAACCTAATCCCGTTCCTTTTTCTTGGGCGGTACCCTGGCGTTGTACCGACATCTCAATTTTAAACAGCTTTTCAATCATTTCCGGAGTCATTCCGATACCGTTGTCTTTTACCGTTACAATAAGCATCTCGCCATCCTTATCGGCAAGTAATTCAATCTTTCCGTTTCGGTTCGAGAATTTTATGGCGTTGTTCAGCAGGTTGCGTACAACAAAATTTACCATGTCAAAATCGGCATAAACCATTGCTTTCTTTTTCGAAATCTCGATGCTGATATCCTTGGTTTTTGCCGTTCCGAGATTTAAATCCATGTTGATTTCGAAAACTTTATGGATGAAAAATGATTGTGGCTCAAATTTGATGGTGCCGGTTTGGGTACGCGACCACTCCAACAGGTTTTCCAGTAGTTCGTATCCACTGGTGGCTGCCTGATGCATACCGTCGATAAGCACATCAAAATCATCCGAGTTTTTTGTTGCTTTTTCGTTCCGCAGTAAATCGGAAATGCCGATTAATACATTAAACGGATTCTTTAAATCGTGCGCTATTATCGAAAAAAACTTGTCCTTGGTGGCATTCAGTTTTTTTAGTTTGTTTTCGTCTTCAGCAAGTCGTATCAGGTTTTCTTCGAGCAGTAATTTCTGAAGGTTAATGGTGTCGTAATTGGCTTTAAGTTCGTCGGTGTGTTTTTTGCGAAGAAATAGAAAAAAGCTGAGTGCCACCAGAGATAGCAAGAGGACAATAATGGCTAAAGCAGCTTTTACACGAAATTTGAACTGATCGCTTTCGGTTTTAGCAGTCTCCAACTCTTGTTCGAGCATTACTTTTTTCCGTTCAGCCCTGGAAGCTTCTTCTGCTTCGAAATTTCCCAAAGCTTCAATAACTTCATCAGGTTTTAGCATTTCAAATGCCTCGTCGCCTTTTGAAATCATTTCGTAAGCTTTTTCGTACTGTTTTAGTCCGGCATAAGCTTTTCCTTTTTCGTTGTAATAGTCCGAAAGGTAGTCGAATTTATCCAGCTCAATACTCTTCTCTATTGCTTTGTCGAAATAACGAATCGCGGATTTGTATTCTTTCTTTTTCAGGTAATATTTACCTTGTAGAAAATGAATTTCGACGGCGAGTTTTACAAACTGATCCCGATTGGTACTTGCCGATATTTTATCGAGATAAGCCTTTGCTTGTTCCAGGTCTTCGGTTTCAATATAATAATTGATAAACCCTAGCATAACCTCTGTTTCGCGCTGTTTATCGGCAATTTTAGGCACAAGTTTTTGGGCTTCCTTTAAGTGGAAAAGGGCTTCGTCGTTTCGGTTTAGTTTTATATAGTTGGTGCTCAGCGATATGTGGCTAAGGCTTTCATTACCAATGTTTCCGGTTCCTTTGTCTACCTCGAGTGCTTTTTCGTAATATATCAGGCTACTCCGGTACTCTTTTAAATATTCGTAATACGAGGCAATGTTGCTATAGGCTTCAGACAGCGCATAGTTTTTGTTCATTTCTTCGCTCAGGTACTTCGCTTTAATAATGTATTTGAGGGCCAGTACCTGGTTTTTGCCATACGAATATAAAACACCAAGATTGTGGTAACAGGCCACCAGCGAAGTAGAGTCGTTGGTCTGGGTAAATATTTCAATTGCCTGTTCGAGGTTTGATATCGCAGGAAGCCAGTTTCCCGACTGATCGAAAATATAACTGATTAGAAACAGTGCGGTTCCTTCGCCCTTTTTATAATTTACTTGTTGAGAAAGATCAAATGCTTTTCTTGCATATAGGAGCGAACTGTCTGCGTCGCCGTATATAAACTGGCCTGAAATGTCGATATAGGTATCAACAATTTTTTCGGCATCAGTTTCAGTTTTTATCAGATTTTTAAGCGAGTCGATTTTGTTTGTTTCGTTCCCGAAAGCTGTCAGAAAACCGGAGATAAACATCAAAAATAAACTCAGCAGTATATTTTTATTCGTTATTTTCATAATCATTGCACAGGAAGGCAAATATAATTAAATCAATTATATGCGACAGAAATTTAGCTGAGGTAGTAACATTTTAACAAAATCCGGAATTCGTTGTCGGTTTATTTTTCGTTAATATGAAGGCGAAGCCTATAGGAGCAAAAAACTGATATTTTTCATATTTCTAATTCTTTTTCTACCTTGTAGCTATAAGATTGTTTTGTAAAACCATGAGATGTATGATAAAACATTGTTTTGGTACGCTTTGCATTGTCTTGCTTTTTATAGTGGCTGCATGCACCTCAAAAAAACACCCAGAAGACATAAAAAAAGAACATCGCCCGGTTGTCGATCGCGATTTACCCGAAATTTTGGATGATGGAGTGTTGAATGTTGTTACTACTTACAGCAGTACCAGTTATTTTCTGTATCGTGGCCAACCCATGGGTTACGAATACGATTTGTTGAAACGTTTTGCCAAACATTTAGGTGTTGATTTTAAAATTGAGATTTCGAACGATTTCGAAACCATGTACAACATGCTGATGGATGGAAAAGTAGACCTGATTGCGCATGGAATAACAATCACCGGCAAGCGAAAGGAGCTGGTACAATTCACCGATTATTTATACCTCACTCACCAGGTTTTGGTGCAAAAAAAGCCCGATAACTGGCGAAAGATGAAATGGAGTGCAGTGCAAGGTTCGTTAATTCACGATGCCATTGATCTGATTGGCGACACCGTTTCGGTGCGTGCAAGCTCCTCGTATTTAAACCGGGTTGAAAACCTGATGGATGAAATGGGAGGTAAAATTTATATTGATACGCTACCCGGTGATTTATCGACCGACAGAATAATAGAAATGGTTGCCGACGGCGAGATCAAATACACTTTTGCCGATAATAATATTGCCACCATAAATGCATCGTATTATCCCAACCTTGATGTTCGTGTGCCGGTAAGTTTTTCGCAGCGAATGGCCTGGGCAATCCGGCCCGAATCGGATGAGTTGTTAACGGAGCTGAATACCTGGATCGATTCGATGAAAAGCGGCGTGGCCTATTACGTCATTTACAACAAATACTTTAAAAACGAACGTTATTTTAAACGACGCGAAAACAGTGTTTTCTACAGTATTAATCATAACCGGATAAGTGAATACGACGATTTGCTTCAGGTGCACGCCGATACACTGGGCTGGGACTGGCGGCTATTGGCTTCGATGGTTTACCAGGAATCAAAATTTAATCCGGTTTCGGAGTCGTGGGCCGGTGCGCAGGGATTGATGCAAATGATGCCGCAAACGGCCGAACGTTATGGTGTTATCGACAGAACCGATCCTGAAGAAAACCTCGAGGGTGGTGCCAAAGTATTAAAAGTTTTATGGGACCGTTTTATTGATATTCCCGATTCGGTGCAGAGGATAAAATTTACAATGGCGGCCTACAATTGTGGTTATAGTCATGTGCTTGATGCACGTACCCTGGCCGAGAAGGAGGGGATTGACAGTTATCGATGGGACGAATGCACCGAAGAGTCGATGTTAAAACTCAGTTATCCTGAAAATTATAATAAATCGTTTATAAAATACGGTTATGTAAGAGGTATTGAGCCGGTTACCTACGTTAAACAAATATTTAGTCGTTACGAGCATTATTGCCAGTTGGTGGAATAAAAAAACCGCTTCCCAAACGAGAAACGGTTTTAGTATTTTATATCGAAATTTGTTCTTACTGAACGTCGATAGCATTTAAATCTTCAAAAGCCTGCTTCAAACGGGCAATCATAGCTTCTTCTGCTTTACGCAACCAAACACGTGGATCGTAGAATTTTTTGTTTGGTTTTTCGTCACCATCAGGGTTCCCAATTTGTCCCTGCAGGTAATCGTGGTTCGCAGCTTCGAAAGCACGAACACCATCCCAATATGCCCACTGTGTATCGGTATCGATGTTCATTTTAACAACACCGTACGAAATAGCTTCGCGAATTTCTTCGTGTGTTGAACCTGATCCTCCGTGGAATACAAAGTTTACAGGTTTTTCAACAGTTGAATGTTTCTCCTGAATGTATTTCTGTGAGTTATCAAGAATTTTCGGAGTCAATTTAACGTTACCTGGTTTGTAAACACCGTGAACATTACCAAACGATGCAGCAATAGTGAAGTTTGGCGATACTTTGCTCAACTCTTCGTAAGCATAGCAAACTTCTTCAGGTTGAGTGTAAAGTTTAGATGCATCAACATCGCTGTTGTCAACACCGTCTTCTTCACCACCGGTAATACCCAATTCAATTTCAAGAGTCATACCCATTTTGGCCATGCGCTCCAGGTATTTTTTGCTGATTTCGATGTTCTCTTCAAGTGGCTCTTCGCTAAGGTCAAGCATGTGCGAACTGAAAAGTGGTTTACCAGTTTCGGCAAAGTGTTTTTCGCTGGCATCTAACAAACCGTCAATCCATGGTAACAATTTTTTTGCTGCATGGTCGGTGTGAAGGATAACACGTACACCGTAAGCTTCGGCTAAGGTGTGAATATGTTTTGCACCTGCTACAGCACCTAGAATAGCTGCTTCCTGGCCTTCAAGTTTTAAACCTTTACCGGCGTTAAATGCAGCACCACCGTTCGAAAATTGAATCATAACTGGAGCGTTTACCTCTTTGGCAACTTCCATAATTGCATTAACTGATGAAGAACCAACAACGTTTACTGCCGGCATGGCAAATTGTTTGGCTTTTGCTTCTTCAAAAATAAATTGTACGTCAGCACCGGTTACTACTCCCGGTTTAACGTTTTCGGCTATTTTTCCCATAATAAAATCGTTTTACTTTTATATCAAATATGAATAAGAACACAAAATTACGATTTGAGTTTAGCTAAACCAATTTTTCCTTGTTAATGATAGTGAAAATCGGACAAAATTATCTGAAAATTAACGCTGTACGATTTTCTTATTTAACGTTAAATATTGTTGCCGCCATTTAACGAAACCAACTCATTCTTTGTTTTTTATTTATTTTCACGGCGCAAAAAAAAATTAAAACCAAAGATTAACTCGAATAAAAATGGCAGTAAGTTACAAAGACTTAGGCTTGGCGAACAGTAAAGAGATGTTTGCAAAAGCTGTTGAAGGCGGATATGCTATTCCGGCCTACAATTTTAACAACCTTGAGCAAATGCAGGCAATTCTGCAGGCTTGCGTTGAAACAAAATCACCAGTAATTCTTCAGGTATCATCAGGTGCACGTAATTATGCTAACGCTACTTTGTTGCGTAACATGGCGCGTGGTGCTGTTGAGTACGTAAAAGAATTGGGTTGTGAGATTCCGGTTGTTCTTCACCTGGATCATGGTGATACATTCGAATTGTGTAAAGACTGTATCGATAACGGTTTCTCTTCAGTAATGATCGATGGTTCGCACCACTCATACGAAGAAAACGTAGCGTTAACTACAAAAGTTGTTGAATACGCACACGCTAACGGTGTAACTGTTGAAGGTGAGCTGGGTGTTTTAGCAGGTGTTGAAGACGATGTAGTTGCTGAAGAGTCGACTTACACGAGACCGGAAGAGGTTGAAGATTTTGTAAAACGTACAGGTGTTGATTCATTGGCCATCTCTATTGGTACTTCTCACGGAGCACACAAATTTACTCCTGAACAGTGTACTAAAAACGAAGATGGCGTATTGGTTCCTCCTCCATTGAAATTCGATATCCTGGAAGAAATTGAAAAACGTATTCCTGGTTTCCCAATCGTTCTTCACGGTTCTTCTTCTGTTCCAATGGATCAGGTAGAAATTATCAATGCAAACGGTGGCGACTTAAAAGCAGCTGTTGGTATTCCTGAAGAGCAATTGCGCAAAGCAGCTGCTTCTGCAGTTTGTAAAATCAATATCGACTCTGACGGTCGTTTGGCAATGACAGCTGCTATTCGTAAAACAATGGCCGAAAAACCGGGTGAGTTCGACCCACGTAAATACCTGGGACCAGCTCGCGACTCGTTAAAAGAGTTGTACAAACACAAAAACGAAAACGTTTTGGGTTCGGCAGGTAAAGCTTAATTAGAGCAATACAAAATACTATAGAAAAGGATGGCTGGTCAGTCATCCTTTTTTTTTGTGGTATATACTGATATAACTCCCGTTATTACAGCATGTGTAGTCTTCATGAGCCTGATAGATAGCAAGATGTATTCATAATAATTTGTATGATATCGTTTTATTTCTTAAGTTAGCGGCTCTTTATACAGAACGTATTTGAAGAAGAGTCCCTTATCCCGCCATTAAAATCGTCTTCGTATGTAAAAGAATTGTTGCAGATTGTTAAACTAACTGCACATGTTGTATTAATGATATCAAAACAGGGTAAAATAGATATTGTAGGGTCGGTATTTTTGCTTCTTTTTTGGGCCGGGTCTGTTATGGCTCAACCCAAATACCTTCAACTGAACCAATACGGCCTCGACGATGGTTTGTCTTCATCGATAATTACTTGCATCAACCAGGATAAGAATGGATTCATTTGGATAGGTACGCGCGATGGTCTGAATCGTTTTGATGGAGATCAGTTTAAAGTGTACAAGAATAATGAAGATGAAGATCAGGTACATACGCTGCCCGATAATTTAATTCTCGATTTGTGTCTCGGTAATGAAGACCAGTTATATGTCGGCACAACTTCCGGACTCGGTGTCTACGAACCGGAACTAGACAAATTTCATAATTTTAAGAACGACTCCACGTCTTGTTTGTTTGAGCTCCCAATGCAGGCCCGGGCTGTCCTGGTCGACAGTGTTGGTAGTGTGTATATCTGCAGTACAAATGGACTTTATTATTTCAATACGAAACAGAATACTTATCACCAGTATACAACTGAAGATGGGTTTATTAGCTCGGTTATTAACGATGTTTTTCTAGCTGCCGATAACCGTTTGTGGATTAGTTCCAACCGGGGGCTTTATGTCTTGAATACGAAGACAAATGAGTTAGAACATATTAATATCGGGCTTAATGATGAAGATTATTCGAATGTGAGGTTTGAGAAGATTGTTGCCGATCATTCAGGAATAATTTGGGTGGCAAGTTATGCCGATGGGCTTTTTATGGTTGATCGAAACGGAGAAGGAAAAGAGCGGTTGAAAAATTTTGCTCACGATCCGAACGATCCGAATTCTATATCGAAAAACCGCTTGTTGGGTCTCGAAGTCGACCGTTTTAACAACCTGTGGATGGGTGCCGAAAACGATGGAATTTATTGCCTGAACGAGGACCGAAAAACCTTTAAGCACTACCTGTCGTCGAAAACCGATCCTTTGGTTGCAAAAACGTACTCGGTTGAGAGTATTTTTATCGATTCGGGGGATAATATGTGGATTGGAACATACGCAAACGGATTGAATGTTGCACCAAAAAATAGCGAGTCGATTGTGTCGTTCACCCAGTTTAAAGGCGGCGATCCGAACAATTCCAACAACGTGGTAAATGCATTCTATGAGCTGAACGACAGTATGATTAGTATTGCTACAGATGGAGGAGGGATCAACATTTTTAATAAAAAAACTGGATTCTTCGAAAGCGTGAATACCTCAAATTCAAAGCTGCCAAACGATTATATTTTGTCGATAGCCGAAGATAACAGAGGTAATTACTGGATGGCAACCTGGGGAGCAGGGCTTTTATATAACGAGGCAGGAACCGATGAACTTACCGTTTACAACTCAACGAATTCTCCGTTACCCGATAATAATCTTTTTCATGTTTGTGCCGGTAATAATTCAGATGTATTGATTGCAACTTTTTACTCGGGTCTGGTGTATTTTTCGCCCGAGCTTAACAAGTGGGAGATCTATAACTCCGGGAACAGTTCATTTCGGGGAAACTACGTCAATGTTATTCGAAAGGCAGATGACGGATCGTTTTATGTGGGAACAAATTCGGGACTATATCGCTTTTACCCCGACAGAAAAGAGATGCAGGAATGTGTGCATGGAGATGAAATTGAAATGCTGCAAACTGCACATGTTTACGATGTTTTTGTCGAAGATAATACTTCTGTTTGGGTAGGAACATTAACCGGATTGATACACTTTAATCCCAAATCCGGAGATAGCCGAATGTTTACAACAAACGAAGGTTTACCGGCCAATACGGTAAATGGTATTTTAAAAGATGCCAATGGATTTATGTGGTTTTCAACATCAAAAGGAATTTGCAGGGTGAATGAAAACTACGATAAATTCGACACTTATTATAAATACGATGGTTTACAAGGCGATGAATTTCGCCCAAGGAGTGTTCTCATCGATTGCGATAATAACCTCTATTTTGGTGGAGTTAATGGTTTTAGTATCATTTTCCCCGACAAGCTAAAGAAGAATACACGGGCTCCTGAAATTAAGTTCACCGAATTGGAAATATTCAACAAACCTATTTTGCCAAATGAATCCGCTTCGCCATTAAAAAGAATACTGGCAGAAACTCAGGAGTTGAAACTGAATTTTTCACAGTCGGTTTTAACTTTCCATTTTAGCGTTCTGGATTATACAAATCCTGAGAAAAACCAGCACGCTTATTTGCTGGAGAATTTCGACAACGATTGGACGTATTGCGGAACGCGGCGACAGGTTACTTATACCAATCTCGACCCGGGTAAATACATTTTACGCGTAAAAGGCGCCAACAGCGATGGAGTGTGGAATGAAGAAGGTATTGCTTTAGAAATTACGATTGTACCTCCGTGGTGGAGAACATGGTGGTTTATTGTGATTTTGTTTGTCTTTGTTGTCGGATTGTTTTGGTTTGTAAACCATGTTAGAATTAATGCGCTTGAAAAACAAAAGCAGAAACTGGAGCTGGCTGTAAAAAACCGGACAAAGGAACTTGCCGAAATAAATGCCACCAAAGACAAACTGTTTTCGGTTATTGCTCACGACCTGCGAAATCCGTTTAATGTTATTCTTGGCTACACTGATGTGCTGATTGAAGGCTACGATAATTTCGATAAAAAAATGATGAATCAGATTCTTGCCAATCTGAAATCGGCCGGAGACAGTGCCTTTGCATTACTCGAAAACCTGATGAGCTGGTCGAGGTCGCAACGGGGAATTATCGAGTTCTTACCCCGAACTGTGGTGTTAACCGATTTTCTCGATTCGGCTTTACTTGAAGTTGATGCTGTGGCGAAGAAAAAAGAGATAAATGTAATCGACCAGGTAAAGGATGAGACGATAAGTATTTATGTTGATTACAACATGATGTTGCTGATATTTAGAAACCTGCTTACCAATGCAATAAAATTCAGTAAACTCGGAACTGAAATTCTGATAAAAACCGGGGGGAATGATGGCAGGTTTATTACAATCGGTATCGAGGATCAGGGTATAGGAATGGATGCGGAGGCGATTCGTGTATTATTTCAGCCGGGAAAACTGCAGACTTCCATCGGTACAAAAGGCGAAAAAGGTAGTGGACTGGGTTTGATGCTTTGTAAAGAATTTATAGAAAAACATAAGGGGAAAATATGGGTGGAGAGCACGTTGGGAAAAGGTTCGGTGTTCTGGTTTACAATGCCGTTAACCGAAAAAGTGTTTGAGAAGTAAAAAATGGCATCCGCTTTTAGCGGATGCCATTGTAAAACCTCAACCAATCTGTCCTCTTGTTTAAGGTCTGTCCCTCTCTCTCTTCAACTTTTATGCTACTGTCATAAATAATTCCAAATCTTTTTCAACCTCAGTAATACCACCAATTCCAAAGTTTTCAACCAATACATTAGCAACATTTGGCGAAAGGAATGCAGGAAGTGTCGGTCCAAGGTGAATATTTTTTACGCCTAAGTGTAACAGTGCCAGCAATACAATAACTGCTTTTTGCTCGTACCAGGCAATGTTGTAGGCAATTGGTAACTCATTAATATCATTCAATTCGAATACCTCTTTTAATTTTAAAGCAATAACCGCCAGCGAGTAGGAATCGTTACACTGTCCGGCATCGATTACGCGTGGAATGCCGCCGATATCGCCCAAAGGCAATTTGTTGTATCGGTATTTTGCACATCCGGCGGTAAGAATCACCGTGTCTTGTGGCAGTTGCTCGGCAAATTGTGTGTAATAATCGCGGCTTTTCATACGCCCGTCGCAACCGGCCATTACAAAGAATTTTTTGATAGCACCCGATTTTACGGCGTCAACAATTTTATCGGCCAGTGCAAATACTTGTGCGTGTGCAAAACCACCAACGATCTCTCCTGTCTCAATTTCCTGAGGTGCGGCACATTTTTTAGCGTGCTCGATAATCGCACTAAAATCTTTCATTTTACCATCTTCGCGATCCGGAATGTGGATGGCTCCGTTAAGACCTGATGCGCCGGTTGTATAAATACGGTCGGTGTAAGTTGCCGACGATTTTGGCGGAACAATACAGTTGGTCGTAAACAGAATTGGTCCGTTAAAACTTTCGAATTCGGTATTCTGTTTCCACCATGCATTTCCGTAATTACCCACCAGGTGATCGTATTTTTTGAAAGCCGGATAGTAGTGAGCCGGCAACATTTCGCTGTGTGTGTAAACGTCAACTCCGGTTCCTTCAGTTTGTTTCAGCAACTCCTCCATGTCTTTCAAGTCGTGACCTGAAATAAGAATTGCCGGATTATTGCGAACGCCAATATTTACTTTTGTAGCTTCCGGATTTCCGTAAGAACCTGTGTTGGCTGCATCCAATAAGGCCATTACATCAACTCCGAATTTTCCGGTTTCCAATGTTAAGGCAACCAATTCGTCAACACTCAAATCTTCGGTGGTGGCAACCAATGCACGTTGCATAAAAGCAAAAATCTCATCTTTCCGGCTATCTAAATTGTAAGCATGTTCAGCATAAGCCGCTAATCCTTTTACGCCGTAAATGATCAACTCGCGTAACGAGCGGATGTCTTCGTTTTCATTACTCAGTACACCAACTTCCTCAGCTTTTGCTTCAAACTCTTCTGTTGTGTTTCCTGTCCAGGTGGCAATGGCCGGAAGTTCTTCGGGTAAAACAACACCTGCTTCCTTGCTCAATACGTGCAATTCGTTTCTCAGCTGGAGTGCTTTAATGATGCGTTTGGTAAACACTGCAGCATCAAAATTGGCGTTGGTGATGGTGCTGAACAAACCGTCGAAAACGAATTTGTCAACTTTTTTAGGGTTGGCACCAACTGCTCTTAATTTTTCGTTATACCAGCTAACGCCTTTCAGAACAAACAATAAAGTATCCTGTAGATTTGCTACATCACTGGTTTTTCCGCAAACTCCTGCTATGGTGCAACCGGTTCCTTTGGCTGCTTCCTGACATTGAAAACAAAACATGCTCATTACAATATTTTTAAATGATTAATTCTTCGAATTTGGGTGAACGAGGGCCCTGGTTTTATCACAACTTAATTAGGTATCTTAAATCCATTCTTCAGAAAGAACATCCCCTTTTATTCCGATTACAACTTCTTTAACGGGTACTTTTCGCGATGCCATTTGAGTGGCGCGGGTTACCATTTGCGACAATCCGCCACAACATGGAACCTCCATAATTACCACAGTGATGGTGTTCACTTTGGCTTCCTCAATTAGTTGCATTAATTTATAAATGTAGGTGTCGGTGCTGTTATCGAGTTTTGGGCAGGCAATTACCATTTTACGGCCCTTAATAAAGTCGTTGTGGAAGTTGCCGTAAGCAAAACCGGCGCAGTCGGCTGCGACCAATAGATCGGCGCCTTTAAAATAACTGGCTGCCGGATTGATCAAATGCATTTGCACCGGCCACTGCGTAAGTTCCGATGGTGTTTCTGTTGCCGGAGCGGCCATTTTTAAACCACCTGCATCAAACGACATTGGTGCTGATCCCGGACATCCGCCAGTAGTGCAACCACCACCTGAAGCTTTTTCTTCTTTGGCTCCGTGAAGCAGCTCGTGTACTTCGCTGATTTCGAAAGGCATGGCCTCGCGATTGGCTTTAATAAAACCAAGGGCCTGCTGTAAATAGCCGGTTTCGTTGTGGTCCTGCAAATGTTTTAAATGGGCAAACATGGTGGCTTTTCCTTGTTTTACCATTTGCGAGATAGTGGCAATTTCGTCGTAAGCATCGGCTTCGCGCTCTTCAATAGTAATTGCTCCTTCGGGACAATGTCCAATACAAGCGCCCAGACCATCGCACATTAACTCGCTGATCAGACGTGCTTTTCCGTCAATTATCTGCAGCGCTCCTTCGTGACAGTTCGGAACACAAATTCCGCATCCGTTACACAAATCTTCGTCAATTTTAATTATCTCTCGTATCATCTTTCTTGTTCTTTTCTTTAAGTTTACGCAACAAAAGTAAGCCACCGGCGTTTGGCAAAATGTACCAATTGTTACAAAATGAAGGATTATTCTTTAATCGCAAAAAGCCCTCTTTTTAGAGGTATCCCGGAAGAGGAATGTAAAGCATTATTTTCAAAGATTCATTACCAGGTACGCAAATTCGGCAAAGACGAAATTGTTGTTCAAGGTGGCGAAGAGGTGAAAAGTTTGTTGATTGTGGTTTCGGGAAGTGTTCGGGGCGAAATGATCGACTATTCCGGTAAAACGGTGAAGATTGAAGACATTGAAGCGCCGCGCCCATTGGCAGCTGCTTTTTTGTTTGGTAAAGAGAATAAATTTCCGGTAACAGTAACGGCTAATAACAAAGCCGAATTGCTTGCGATTCCTGTTGCCGAGTTTTTAAAACTGTTGCAGTTGAACACCAATCTGCTGCGAAATTACCTGAACAGTATTTCTACACGGGCACAGTTTTTATCGCAGAAATTACATTTTCTGAGTTTTAAAACCATAAAAGAAAAGGTTGCGCATTTTTTGCTTCAGCAAGCCGGCGACAGGTTTCATTCGTTCGAGCTAAAAAATACACAGCAGCAACTGGCCGAATTGTTTGGGGTTACACGACCTTCGCTGGCACGTGTGCTTGGCGAAATGCAAAGCGAGAACCTGATTAAAATTGAAAAGAAAACGGTTACTTTGCTCGACAAGCAGGGACTGAATAATTTACTGAAGAATGGATAAAAAACCGGATTTGATCCGCTACAATATTTTCGAACCTTTTACAAATCTTTGTGCTTTTACTACCACTAAAAGCACTTTGCCAATAGAGAATATCAGGTACAGCAATGTTCCTGAGAATAAAGCAAAATTGGCCAACGCGCTGGCTTTGGAAGTTGGGCAAATGGTTTATCCCGATCAAACACACAGCAGCTGTGTCGTAGATGTGAACGAGGTTCCCGACAAGGTAATTTCAGAAACTGATGCACTGGTTACCAGTCAATCCGAATTGTGTTTGTGTGTACAAACTGCCGACTGTGTACCGGTTTTGTTGTTCGATCCGGAAGCAAAAGTCGTTGCTGCCATACATGCCGGATGGCGGGGAACCGTTGGTGGAATTGTTGAAAAGGCGCTTGTAAAAATGACAAATTACGGTGCTTCTACCGAAAATATAGTTGCCGCAATCGGTCCGTCTATAAGTTCTGAAATATACGAAGTGGGCGATGAGGTGGTTAATGCCGCAAGAGAATCGATCCCCAATGTTGAATTAACTCTTCGCAAAAATGGCACGGGCAAAACTCATTTTAATCTTTGGGAAGCCAACCGGCAGTTGTTGTTGAAAAACGGAGTGCCTGCACAAAATATTGAGGTGCTCGGAGCATGTTCGTTTTCGGAAGACGAAAAGTACTATTCGGCACGACGGGACGGGGTTAATACAGGCAGAATGGTGTCGGGGATAATGCTAAAACCTCAAACTCGCGTTAATAAGGCTTAAATTGCCCCACAACTTTCTGAGTTTTCAGCAAAAGCCTTATCTTCGCAAGGATTAAAAATTTCGAACTTTTACGCTTTCAGAAATCATTTGAAAATGAAGCAATACAGATTGTTTAATATCGTTTTTGGCTGGGTTAGTTTTGTAATTGCAGCCATTGTTTATTTAATGACCATTGAGCCCACTGTAAGTTTTTGGGACTGTGGCGAATTTATTACAACAGCGTTTAAATTTGAAGTAGGTCACCCGCCGGGTGCACCGATCTTTATGATAATTGGCCGCTTTTTTACCCTTTTTGCCGGAGCTGAAGGAGCAGCAAAAATGGTAAATATTATGTCTGCACTGGCCAGTGCCGGAACTATCATGTTCTTGTTCTGGACCATCACCCACCTGGCAAAAAAGCTGGTGGTAAAAGCCGAAGAAATTTCGCTGGGACAAACCATTTCCATTACCGCCGCAGGTTTGGTTGGTGCGCTGGCATATACTTTTTCCGATACCTTTTGGTTTTCGGCCGTTGAAGGCGAGGTTTACGCCAGTTCATCGCTGTTAACAGCAGTGGTTTTCTGGGCCATATTAAAGTGGGAAAACGTTGCCGACGAACCGTATGCCAATCGCTGGCTGATATTTATTGCCTATGTAATTGGCTTGTCAATCGGAGTTCACTTGCTGAACTTACTGGCGATTCCGGCCATTGTTTTTGTTTATTATTTCAGAAAATACGAAGTAACCCGAAAAGGAATTATTTGGGCTTTGATAGCCTCGGTGGTTGTACTTGGAGGTGTGATGTATGGTATTATTCCGGGATTTGTAAAAATCGCTTCGTGGTTTGAGTTGATGTTCGTAAATGGTTTTGGTTTACCTTATCACTCTGGAGTTTTCTTCTACGTAGTGCTGGTAATTGCAGCCATTGCATTTGGTATTTATTATACCCACAGAAAGAATATAGTGGTATGGAATACCGTTTTGCTCGGCATTGCGGTAATTCTTATTGGTTACTCCTCGTTTGCAGTGATTATTGTTCGTTCATCGGCGCAGCCGCCAATGGATCAAAACAGCCCGAACAATATGTTTTCGCTGTTGAGTTACCTGAACCGCGAACAATACGGATCGCGTCCGTTGTTTAAAGGACAATACTATAATTCGCCCTATAAAACAGGAGACCGTTTTTCGGAAGGTAGCCCGGTTTACTCGCAAATCGACGGGAAATACGTAATAACCTACAATCGATTTAATCCAAACTACGACGAGAAATTTACTACGATATTCCCGCGTATGTGGAGTTCGATGGATCCACAACATGCTCAGGATTACCAGCAGTGGGCGAATATAAAAGGAACACGTATTCAGCACCGCAACGACCGCGGCGAGAATGAGGTGATTGTAAAACCTACCATGGGTGAAAACCTGCGTTTTTTCTTTTCGTACCAGGTTAATCACATGTACTGGCGCTATTTTATGTGGAACTTTGTTGGGCGCCAAAACGATATTCAGGGACACGGAAACGTGTTGCACGGAAACTGGTTAAGCGGTATTAAGTTTATCGATGAAGCCTTTTTGGGCGACCAGGATAATTTACCTGAAAAACTGGCGAATAACAAAGCCCGAAATACTTACTACTTTTTACCCTTGCTGCTCGGAATATTGGGTATCTTTTTCCAGTACAACCGCGGGAAAGAAGGAAAAAAAGGACTTTGGGTGGTATTCTTGTTGTTTGTGTTAACCGGACTGGCAATTGTAATTTACTTGAACCAGTATCCGCACCAGCCGCGCGAACGCGATTATGCCTATGCCGGATCGTTTTATGCTTTTGCCATTTGGATTGGTTTGGGTGTACTCGCAATTTCGGAGGCGCTGAAAAAATATATACCTGAAACGGTTGCCGGAGGAATTGCCGGACTGGCAGCACTTATTCTGGTTCCGGGAATTATGGGTGCACAAAACTGGGACGATCACGATCGCTCGGGACGTTATACTGCCCGCGATTTTGGAGCCAATTACCTAAAAACATGTCAACCCAATTCAGTGATATTTACCAACGGAGATAACGATACTTTCCCGCTGTGGTATAACCAGGAAGTGGAAGGTGTTCGCACCGATGTTCGTGTTTGTAATCTAAGTTATCTGCAAACCGACTGGTATATTGATCAGATGCGAAGAATAGCTTACGATTCAGAGCCAATCGAGTTCTCTTTAAAATCCGATCAATACCGTTTGGGAACACGCGATGCGGTTTATCTGCTTGATGATTCGCGCATAAAACGCGATTATGTTGGACTGGATGAAGCGGTTGAATTTATTGCCAACGAAAATCCTGCAACGAAACTTTCGCAGGCCGACAATGCATCTTATCTTCCGAAAAAGAAAATTCACTTTAAAGTTGATAAAGAAGCGGTTATCAGAAACAAGGTGGTTGCGCCCGAAGATTACGATAAAATTGTTGATGAGATTGTGATCGATCTGTCAGGAAAAAACATGTTGTCGAAAGATGAGATGATGATTCTTGATATGCTGGCTAACAACGATTGGGAGCGCCCAATTTACTGGTCGATCACAGTTGGCCGCAGCAAATACATGAATTTAAGCGACTATTTCCAGGTGGAAGGTTTTGCATTCCGACTGGTACCGATTAAAACCCAAAGTAATCCTCAGGAGTTGAAATTTGGCCGGGTAAATACCGAGATCATGTACAATAACCTGATGAATAATTTCAGCTGGGGAAATATGAACGATCCGCATGTTTATCTCGACGAAACCAACACCCGCATGATGACCAACATCAGAAACAGCTTTAACCGTCTGGCATCGGCGTTGGTTGAAGAGGGTAAAATGGATTCAGCCATTGCTGTAATCGATCGTTGTAACGAGTTAATTCCGAACAGCGCCGTGCCGTACGAGTATTTTGCCATGGAACTGGCCGATAGTTACATCAGTGCAGGTGCCAACGAAAAAGGGCTGGAAATGATTGAAACGGCTTATGGTATTTTTAACGATGAACTGAATTATTACTTCTCGATGCAACCTAAATATCTGGTGAGTATCGGCGATGAAATTCAGCGAAATATGTTCTATTTACAAAAAATGCAACGCTCGGCTCACAATGCCGGAAACGCTGAGTTGGCAGAACAAATAGGAGCGAGCTTACAAAGTTATTTCGAACGCTATAATAACATGTAGCAGTAAAATTTTAGAAAATTAATTAGCAGTATACAGATGAATATTTTAATTGTAGGATCAGGAGGAAGAGAACACGCTTTGGGATGGAAAATTAAACAAAGCGATAAAGTTGAGAATTTATTTTTTGCACCCGGAAACGCGGGTACATCGGAATTGGGAACCAACCTGGATGCAGGTGTTTCTGATTTTCAAAAAATAAAAACACTTGTGCTCGAGAACAATATCGACCTGATGCTGGTAGGACCGGAAGTTCCTTTGGTAGAAGGATTAAGCGACTTTTTTGCTGCTGATCCTGAGTTGGCTTCGGTAAAAGTTGTGGGTCCGAAAAAGGCAGGTGCCGAACTGGAAGGAAGCAAGGATTTCGCAAAAGCGTTTATGGATCGCCATGCTATTCCTACTGCAAAATATTTTACTGTTACTCCTGAAAATATTGATAAAGGAATTGAATTTCTAACTACAATGACAGCGCCTTACGTGCTGAAAGCCGATGGTTTGGCTGCCGGAAAAGGTGTGTTGATCATCGACTCGCTGGAGGAAGCACAAAACTCGCTAAAAGTAATGCTCGACGGGCAGTTTGGCGAAGCCAGCAGCAAAGTGGTTATCGAAGAGTTTTTGAGCGGAGTGGAAGTTTCGGTATTTGTTCTTACCGATGGAAAAGACTATAAAATCCTTCCTGAAGCAAAAGATTATAAACGAATTGGCGAAGGAGATACCGGATTAAATACCGGAGGAATGGGAGCAATTACTCCTGTGCCATTTGCCGATGCCGAATTTATGGATAAAGTAGAAAAGCAAATTATTGCTCCTACGGTTTCCGGTTTGGCAAAAGACGGCATCGATTACTGCGGATTTATCTTCTTCGGATTGATAAACGTAAACAACGAACCGTATGTAATCGAATACAACGTTCGTATGGGCGACCCGGAAACGGAGGCCGTAATGTTGCGTGTAAAATCAGACTTCGTTGAGTTATTGGATGGTGCTGCAA
This sequence comes from Draconibacterium sp. IB214405, assembly GCF_033963885.1. NCBI lineage: Bacteria > Pseudomonadati > Bacteroidota > Bacteroidia > Marinilabiliales > Prolixibacteraceae > Draconibacterium > Draconibacterium sp. IB214405. The sequence goes on along the minus strand of NZ_JAXBMA010000001.1, from coordinate 251,242 downwards.
CAGGAACACTGGGTGAAAAAGAAATTGAATTCGATGACCGTGCTGCCGTTACCGTGATGTTGGTGTCGGGTGGATATCCAGGCGATTACGAAAAAGGGAAAGTAATTACCGGAACCGAAAATGTAAGCGACAGTATCGTTTTCCATGCCGGAACAAAACAAGCAGGTGATGATGTTGTGACTGCAGGTGGACGTGTAATTTCGGTTAGTTCGTACGGTAGCGACATGAAAGATGCGTTGGCAACTTCATTCAAAAACGCTGCTAAAATCGATTTCGAAGGAAAATATTACCGTAAAGATCTGGGTTTCGACTTATAGTCGGAACCCCATAAATACTTATTTTGGAGGGAGGTTCAAAGTCCCGGATCTCCTAAAACTCTGAATAGTTGAGAAGCAAAATGGCATGATATTAAAAAAGCTTAAGTCAAACAATTCTGTAAGTCTGATTCTGGTGCCCTTGGTAACACTGGCATTCTGGTTGAAGAGTTTGCAGCATCCGTTTGCTTACGACTATTTTCCGGGCGAGCAGCAAAACTTTCTTTTTAAATTCATTTATGTCCTGGTTGACGGCAAACCGATGATTCAGGTTATCATTGGGATTTTTCTGACGATAATTCTGGCCTACCTGGTGCAGCTGGTAAACGACCGGTACATGTTTATTCGCATAAAGAGTAAACTGCCGGCTTTGTTATTTGCTGTAATTGTTGGTGGTTTTGTACCCATGCACACCCTGCACCCGGTATATTTTGGTGCCATTTTTATACTTTTTGCTGTTGATCGGCTGTTTGCCGTGTACGAAACAAAAAGGGCCTATTCTTCTACATTCGATGTTGGATTTATATTGGGAGTTGGAGCGCTCTTTTATTTCAATCTCGTGGTTTTCGTACCTGCTTTTGTAATTGCAATTGCATTGCTTGGCCGCGAAACCGGATGGCGCGAATATGTTACTTTATTTCTCGGATTTTTGCTGCCCTTTGTTTTTGCATCGGCCTTTGCCGTTTTAGGCGACCACTTTATTGGTACAGTTACCATTTTGGAGCAAAACATCGTCACTCCTGTTTCCCATTTTCGTTCAAATATTCCTTTACAGGTATACCTGGCTACACTCATTCTTTTTACCATTACCGGAAGTATTGGGATGTTTAAACAGTACGATACTAAAAAGGTAAGTTCGCGAAAATACTTCACCGTATTTTTCTGGATCTTTATTTTTTCACTGGCAAGTTTTACTTTCATTCCGGTTACATCGCAGGAAATGCTGGTGATAACGTCAATTCCCGTAACCTATCTTATTGCCAATCTCTTTGTATTTATGAAAAGCCGCTTTTGGAGCGAATTACTTTTTATACTATTAGTGCTTATAGTCGTTTCCATGCAGTTTTCATTTGATTTATTCTGATGTACAAAAACAAGCCCACTTTAGCGATTTATGGTATTCAGGATCGGTTCGATTATGAACACCCGTTTTATGTGCACGATCATAACCTGGCATTCATGCACAATGGAAAAGTGGAGTGGTTCCTACAGCAAGAACGGATTTCGCGCCGCAAACGAGACAATTCACTTCATATTCATCTAAAGGAGATATTAAAGGAAAAGAAATTACTGGGTAAAGATTACGACCTGGTTTTTGTGGATAATGTTGTTGGGCGGACTTTTTTGTTACAAAACGGAGAAGTACGTTTTGAAGCTCCTTTAAATTCGGAATTATCCACTGGTTTGGAGAAAGGAAAATGCTGGTGGTTTGGCGAAGAAAAAGAAGCCTGGGTGTTGAATCATGAAATGGCGCACATGTTTTCATCTCTTCCGTTTTTTGGAGATTTGAAAGAAAACAGTCTGCTGGTACATTTTGATGGTGGGGCCAGTTTGAGCAACTTTTCGGCTGCCGTTTATAAAAATGGCCGTTTGGAATGGCTGGAATATCACTGGGATTTAAAACCGTATTCAACCCTGTTTAATGCCAATGCCCTGGTGTTTGCAATTATTGGAGCAAAATTACCAGAACAAAATGCTGTTCCGGGGAAATTTATGGGATTTTCAGGACTTGGTACCTACCGCCCCGAGTTGGGCGATTGGCTGAAAAACAACAATTTCTTTCAGGATATTTGGGGAAAAACATCGGTGTTTTTTGATGCTGCAAAAAAGGATTGGGGCGTCGATCTGAAATCGTTTAACCAAAAAGATCCGTTTATTCAGGATGTAGCTGCTACGTTGCAGGAGCTTTTCACCCAGGAAATTCTAAAAAAACTACAGGAGCTACAACAGGAAACCAGTGCTGAAAATTTATACTACACCGGTGGATCGGCTTTAAATATTGTAGCTAATACGCGCATTGTAAATAGCGGCTTATTCAAGCAGGTTTTTATCCCGCCGTGCACCGAAGATTCGGGTCTGGCACTGGGCGCAGCTGCTTTTGCCGAGTGGATAAAAACCGGGAAAATTGAGGTTAATTCAGCCTATTTAAACAATTGGGGCATTGAAAATTATTACGCTGATTTTTCGGAACAAACGATTAACGAAATAGCTGATCAACTGGCTGCAAAAAAGCTGGTTGGCGTGTGCAACAACTTTGGAGAAGCCGGGCCGCGTGCACTTGGAAACCGAAGTATTTTGGCATTTGCCGGATCGAAGGAATTGTCGAAAAAACTGAGCATGGAAAAGAAAGGCCGCGAGTGGTATCGTCCGCTGGCGCCTGTGGCTTTGGAGGAGAATATAAAATACTTTACCGGGCAGTCAGAAATTCATTCACTGGCGAAATTTATGTTGCTCGATTTTGCTGTTCTGCCCGAAAAACAACAGGAAATTGCCGGAGCAATTCATGCCGACGGGACGGCACGATTTCAATCCATTTCAAAAGAAACAGATAATCCGTTTTTATTCGCTTTATTAAAAAGGTTAGATGAAAAGTACGGTATAAAAGCACTTATCAATACTTCATTTAATGCCGGAGGCGAGCCAATCGTTCATACTGAAGAGGATGCGTTACGGTCGGCAAAAGAAATGCAGCTCGACGGAGTGGTTATCAATGGTAAGTTTGTTCAGCTTTAACTATTTTTGTAAAAGTTTGTTATAAAGATTCTAATGGCAATTATTTTAAATATTGAAACATCAACCGAAGTGTGTTCGGTTTCACTGGCAGAAAATGGTAAAACGCTTTTTCTAAAAGAAAGCGATGAGGGATTAAATCATTCGAAGTTACTGACTGTTTTTATCGAGGAACTTTTTAGTGAAAATAATTTCGACATCAATAACATCGATGCGGTGGCAGTGAGCAAAGGACCGGGATCGTACACCGGTTTGCGTATTGGTGTGTCGGTGGCAAAAGGACTTTGTTACGGATTGGGTAAACCACTTATTGGGATTGGTTCGATTGAAGCCATGGGACATTATGTTGCCAAAAATGTTGGTGATTTTTATACATCGGCCGACGGGGAAGAGCTTTTGTTTTGCCCCATGATCGATGCCCGCCGCATGGAGGTTTACACAGCCTTGTTTAACGAAGAAGGGAATGCGGAGAACGAGGTAACTGCCGAAATTATAGATGAAAATTCGTTTGCAAATTCGTTGAACAAGAAAAAGGTCTTATTTTTTGGAAATGGTGCCGATAAATGCCGCGATAAAATAACACACGAAAATGCCGTGTTTAACGGACCCGACAAAACAACGGCACGGTTTATGCAAAATCTGGCAGAAATAAAGTACAACAAAAGTGAATTTGAGGACGTTGCTTATTTCGAGCCCTTTTATTTAAAGGATTTTGTAGCAACCATTCCAAAAAATAAAGTATTAAAATGAACAAGTTATTCTCCATACTAATTGTTTTCCTCTTTGCAGCACAATCGTTAGCTGCCGAAGAAATCTCGATAAAATTTCATTTAAAATTCGGATTTGTAAAAGGAGGAGAGGCCGAAATGACCATCAGCGATACGGTTTTTAACGACCGTCCCGCAATTCATTATCACGTGATGGGGAAAACAACAGGCCTGGCAAATAAACTGTATGGAGTTTACGATATTTACGAAACCTACGTTGATGCCGAAACACGACTACCCGTAAAAACCATCAGAAACGTTAAAGAGGGCAGTTACCGACGTTATACCGAAACACTTTTTTACCACGACGTTGATTCGATTAACAGCACCCGAAGTGGTTGGCGTGCTGTTCCTGATGATCTGCTCGACCTGATTTCGGTGTTCTTTTATTTTGTACACAAAAATCCTTTCGAGAATCTTCAGCCCGGCGATGCAGTGGTTTATCCAACCATAAATGCCGACAAAATATCTGATGTTTCCATTAAATATCTGCACGACGAGAAGATCGAAACTGATGTTGGCAAGGTAGACTGTCATGTGTTAACACCAACAGTTCGGAAAGGAAAAGTCCTGGAAAAATCGGATGGTGTAAAGTTTTACCTGGCTAAAGAAGAAAAAGTACCTGTATTTATTGAATTTGAGATGCGGGTGGGGTCCTTAAAAGCAGTAATTCAACATTACAAAATTGATGGTGTTGAGCAGACATTGCACTAGATTTCCGTAAAAAAATCAAAAGCAACTAGAAATGCTTGATTTTTAACGGATTTAATTATTTTTGCAGCGGTTAAAAAAAGAAAAAGATTTATCATGGCTTCTACAGCAGACTTTAAAAACGGAATGTGTTTCATATTCAAAGGTGAAATTTACACCATTGTATCATTCCTTCACGTGAAACCGGGTAAAGGTCCGGCTTTCGTACGTACAAAACTAAAAAATGTAAAAACCGGAAGGGTTATCGAAAATACATTTAATTCAGGTGTTAAAGTTGATGACGTTCGTGTTGAGCGTCGTGCATACCAATTCCTTTATCGCGATGATATGGGATTAAATGTAATGAATAACGAAACTTTCGAGCAGATTTCAATTCCTGAAACAATGGTTGAAAACAACGACCTGATGAAAGAAGGTCAGGTAATTGAAATTCAGTTTCATGCAGAGGAAGAGCTGCCGTTAACAGCAGAAATGCCCGACAAAGTTGAGTTAACAGTAACTGAAACTATTGTTGGTGAAAAAGGAAACACTGCCAGTTCAACTGCATTAAAACCGGCTACCGTTGAAACAGGTGCTGAAGTTATGGTGCCAATGTTTATTAACGAAGGCGATGTAATTCGTGTAAGCACTGCAGATCGTTCGTACAGCGAACGTGTAAAACAGTAAGAAAAGCTTTTATATAGAAAGAGGCCGTTGCCGGAATAATTTCCGCTACGGCCTCTTTTTTTACTAACTACCTAACTAAAACTGTGTCTTCTGTTCGTTTTGCTTATTTCCAATGCTTTCTTACACTCATCCAGGCATGAAGTTCATGATGAGCGTGTGTTTCGTGTACATCCCAGGTTTCTAAATCTGTCATCCAGTTTTCTACTTTCATCGCTGATTCCTGCTCGTTACAAAAGTCAGAATTAACTTCCCAAATTTTATTGTCTGTCATCCATGCTTCAACTTCGGGTGTTGTTTCTGTTTCCAAGGCAAAAAATTCCATATCTGATGTGTTCCAAACTGTTTCGTCGGTCATCCATTCCTCGAGTTGCAGACTTGTTTCGGTGGCTTTGTAAACCGAATGTTTTGTTGTTGTTCCTTGTGCCTGTACACCAATGGCGATTAAAAAGAGTGCGATAAATGTTGCTGTTGTTAATTGTTTTACTGTTGTTTTCATGGTATATAATTTAATTGTTCGATTCAAAACTAGGGCTAAAACAACAATAGGGAAAACGAAATAGAAGAACCGGCCGATTTTATCGACGGATTGGGAATTTATGAGTTTTGCAATGCGCGAAATGGCATGGTTTTTAACCAGTTAATTGCGATAGAATCAAGGCTGCGCATGCCTGTAAATGCTATGAAAATTCCGAAAATTTATCCTGTTATAGCATTTATTTGTCGTTTGATTTATGAATTGATTAAACCTTCCGGTATTTTGGGAATCTAACTGCTTTATTCATTTGTAATTAATTATAAATGAATAGCGGAAAAACCGTAATTACATTTTTTAAGAACAGGAAGTAAACTAACGACTTCCGGCCTAAAAAAACCAAATGAACCGAACTAGAACTTATGGATTAAAAGCCTTGCTTTATCTTCTTTTAGCGACAATCACCATCTTCGAACTTAATGCTCAGGACCGTTTTGAGCTTTCATTAATATCCCGGTCAAAAGGAAAACGTATCCCGGAGAAAACTCTTCAGATTTCCAAAACTGATGCAGAAATTACCATCGACGGCGTGCTCGACGAGGCCGTTTGGCAAACAGCCGACAAAGCGAAAGATTTTCACCGGCAGTATCCGACAGATGATACAACGGCATTCTCAAAAACCGAAGCCAGCATTACTTTCGACGATAATAACCTTTATGTGGGAATAACCTGTTACGACGAGCTGGAAGGAAATTACGTAGTTGAGTCGCTGCGAAGAGACTACATGGAGCGCAATAATGATTATGTGATGCTGGTACTTGACCCGTTCGATGACCTGACAAATGGTTATGCGTTTACAGTCACTCCATTGGGTGTACAAATGGAAGGATTGATTACAGGAGGTGGAGGTGGTTTTATGGCCATTTCAAGTTCGTGGGATAATGTGTGGTATTCAAAAACAAAAAAAACCGATGAAGGCTGGACAGCTGAAATAAAAATTCCTTTTAAATCGATCCGTTACGCAGATGATATCAGTAACTGGAATATTCAGTTTGTACGAAATGATTTGAAACGTAATGAACGTTCAACCTGGACCACTGTTAAACGCCAGTATCAGCCTACATCATTAACTTATTCAGGAGAAATGAAATGGGAGGGAACACCTCCTGAAGCAGGCTCAAATATTAGTATTATTCCTTATGTTTCGGGTTCTGCCACTCAGGCGGATCTATCTAGTAATAACAATGTCGACTGGGATTGGAATGCAGGTTTCGATGGCAAAGTGGCATTATCAACTTCAATGAATCTGGACCTTACTTTAAATCCTGATTTCTCAACTGTTGAGGTCGACCGGCAACAAACCAATGTTACCCGTTTCGAACTGTTTTACCCCGAACGACGCCAGTTTTTTATCGAGAACAGCGATCTTTTCAGCGATTTTGGCTTTCGTCAGTCGCAGGTATTTTTTTCGCGCAGGATAGGCTTGTCGTCACCTATGATTTTTGGAGCACGTTTAAGCGGACAGGTGGGAGACGGGTTACGTGTAGGGCTTTTAAATGCACAGACAAAACACCAGATGAATGATGGTTATGACGATACTCCGTCATATAATTATACTGTAGCCTCTTTTAAGAAACAGGTGTTTGGACGTTCCAATATTTCAGGAATTTTTGCTGCAAAACAGGGAATTAATTTCTCGAAAGATCAGGACGATGGTTATGATTTTGGAACACAGAATGAATACAACCGTGTTTATGGTCTGCAATACAATTTATTGTCGGCCGATGATAAATGGGATGGAAGTTTCTACTACTTTAACTCCGACGATCCGGTGCATACTTCAAAACACTGGGCGCATGGTACAAGTGTAAGATATAATACCAGGAAGTTGATGGCATTCTGGACCCACGAATATGTAGCAGAAAATTTTAATGCAGAAATGGGATTCTTTCCACGTACGGGATATATTACGTTTGGTCCGTTTGTTACCTACAGTTTCTATCCAAAAAGCAAAACCATCAACAGGCATGGTCCGAATTTCCGGTCAAACTACTACCTGGACACGAATTGGGAGTTTACAGACAAAAACACGCAGGTTGGATATAGTATTTCTTTCTTAAACTCAAGTCGTGTTAGTGTTGAATGGGAAAACACCTACGTAAAACTTTTTAATGATTTTGATCCGACCTGGCAATTTAAGTCGGGAACTGAACCATTGCCTGCCGGTAGTGAATATACCTGGAATCAAATGAATCTAAATTATTCGTCAAACAGTAGAAAGGATTTTTCTTTTACTTTCCGGGGCGGAATCGGAGGTTTTTATAATGGAAACGGAACAAATATTTCGGGAACTTTTCGCTACCGGGTGAAGCCAATTTTTAGCCTGGCAATGAACTATTCGTACAATAAAATTGATTTACCCGATCCAAATCCAAGTGGATCATTTTGGTTGGTGGGACCGCGTATCGACCTCACATTCACAGAGAAAATTTTCTGGACCAACTTTATTCAATATAACCAGCAGGCCGACAATGTCAACATTAACTCGAGGTTGCAGTGGCGATTTGCTCCGGTTTCTGACCTGTTCCTGGTTTACACCGAAAACTTTTTACCCGATGGGATGGTTTCAAAAAACAGGGGTTTGATTTTAAAAATGTCGTACTGGATTAATCTTTAACCATATGAATAATAAACTATCATTCAGTTCCGCCCGGCTCACACTTTTAATTGCTGTAATTTTCATCATGTTGTCGTCGTTTTCTGCAAAAGCGGCCGATCCCTTATTTGTGGTGGTAGAATACATTAAAGTAAAACCCGAAGATCATTCGAAATACCTCGAAGTTGAGCAGAAGATATGGAAACCCATGCACCAGGAAAGGATTAACCAGGGGATTATTGCAAGCTGGACTTTGTATGCGGTGGAATTTACCGGTTCGGCCGATAGTTACAACTATGTGGCAATAACCACTTACAACGACACAAAGAATCTTGAACACCCGTGGAATGCAGAAATTCCGGCCAAAGTTCATGGGAATATGGGTTTGAGTGAAATGATGGACCGTACTAACAAAGCGCGCGAAATTGTTCGCTCGGAGTTATATAACAGTGTGGCCTCCATTCCTGAAATACCTTTTAAGGAGCCGGCACCGTACATTCAGGTAAATTATATGCATGTGGAACCGGGAACAGGTTCGCAATACGAAGCATTGGAGAAGGAGGTGTGGATGCCGATTCACGAAGAGTCGATACGCTCGGGGAAAACAGCGGGATGGGGACTTTGGGAGGCTATGTTTCCGCGAGGAGCAGCGCGGCCCTACCAGTATGTAACTTTAAATACGTTTTCGGATTATTCCTATGTTTTCGAACTCGATTTTTCAATACCTTTTCAATCGATTCATCCCGAATTGGATTTTAGCGAGATGACCCAAAAAACACGCGAAGCCAGAACCATTGAACGTATTGAACTTTGGGATCTGATTGATTATGTTGTGCAGTAAAGCGACTACATTTATTATATTTTTTGAGATTTACAAAGCCGGAGGATTAGTTCTTCGGCTTTTTGTTTTTGCACTTATTCATTAAAAAATCAGGATTAGTTTTTTATAACCCGGAAAGAGAATAATCGTATAAACAAAAGCAACAAGTGCAAAGGGGCTTGTGGGCAATTTTTTCATAGTAAGATCCTGGTTTAGTTAGATTAGGTGATTGAGCATCCCTGCAGAAGCAGGGATGTTTTGTTTGTGGTAATAAAATAAAAAAAGCCAGAAGAAATTTTCTTCTGGCTTTCTGAGTAGCGGGAGCCGGACTTGAACCGACGACCTTTGGGTTATGAGCCCAACGAGCTACCAACTGCTCCATCCCGCAATATATCTTTATTTCTTTTGAAATGTCTTCTTGAACGCGGGTGCAAATATAATACCTTTTTTTAAAACTACAACTTCTCGCAAAAAAATTGAATAAAAAAAGGACGGCACAAGTACCGTCCTTTAGGCGTATATTAATACTTACCCTCGGAACTAGAGTCCGAAAGTCTCTTTAATCGTATCAACAAAATCGAGTTTTTCCCAGGTAAACAGTTCCAGTTCTTTGGTAACTTTTCCGCTGTATGGCGACTCGAAAGTTTTAGTAATTGTTTTTGGCTCACGTCCCATGTGACCGTAAGCAGCTGAATCCAGGTAAATTGGATTACGTAGTTTCAATCGTTCTTCAATAGCTGCCGGACGAAGATCGAAAATTGCTTTTACTTTTTCAGCAATTTCGCCGTCAGAGATTTCTACATTCGAACGACCGTAAGTATTTACAAAAACACCCACCGGTTCGGCAACGCCAATGGCATAAGCCAGTTGCACCAAAATTTCGTCGGCAACACCTGCAGCAACAAGGTTTTTGGCAATGTGGCGTGATGCATAAGCTGCCGAGCGGTCAACTTTCGACGGGTCTTTTCCCGAGAAAGCACCACCACCGTGAGCACCGCGTCCGCCGTATGTGTCAACAATAATTTTTCGTCCGGTTAATCCGGTATCGCCGTGTGGTCCACCGATAACAAATTTACCTGTTGGGTTAACGTGGTAAATAATATCGTCGCCAAACAAAGCCTGCACCTCTTCCGACAATTGCGCTTTTACACGTGGAATAAGAATGTTGATCACATCATCCTTAATTTTTGCCAGCATTGGTTCGTCGGCATCAAATTCGTCGTGTTGAGTCGATACTACTATCGTATGCACTTTTACCGGTTCGTTTGAGTCGTTGTACTCAACAGTTACCTGCGATTTTGAATCCGGACGCAAATAAGTCATCACTTCGCCTTCGCGACGGATAACCGCCAGTTCCTGCAAAATTTTGTGCGACAGATCAAGCGTTAGCGGCATAAAATTCTCGGTGTCTTTACACGCGTAGCCAAACATCATTCCCTGGTCACCTGCACCCTGCTCGGTTTTTTCTTCACGGTCAACTCCACGGTTAATGTCGTCGCTTTGCTCATGAATGGCGGTTAAAACACCACACGAATCACCATCAAAACGGTACTCTGCTTTGGTGTAACCAATTTGGTTAATAACGTTTCGTGTTACTTCCTGCACATCAACATAAGCCTGCGATTTAACCTCGCCGGCAACAACTACTTGTCCGGTTGTTACCAATGTTTCGATGGCCACTTTTGAGTTGGCATCAAAAGCCAGAATCTGGTCGAGCAGTGCGTCTGAAATCTGGTCGGCTACCTTATCAGGATGGCCTTCCGATACTGATTCACTTGTAAATAAATAATTCATAAAATCCCTTTTTAAGCTGAAGTAATCAGCACATTGTACATTAAATTTTAAACTGCGGGATATTCGATTGATATTGAAAAATGCGATTGTTTTAGCGTTTTTTTCATGTGGTTGCAATCAATCTCAAATCTTTCCACGTAGCGCCGGCAAATGTAATAGCTTTATTTTGAATAAAAAAGAACTTGTTTAAAATTGTTCTTAATAAGAAGAATCCGAATTACCCCATCAAAATAAAATCCTTGCCCTCGTTATAGTTTCTGAGTTTTAAGAAATCGTGTATTTTTTCTCCGGCACCGGTATTTGTTACCATCGACACAATAAATAACTGCCCCGGTTGGGGAAGGTCTTCGTAAAACAGGGCATCGGGTTTTGATTTTTTGATGTCGATATAACCCTCGATAATTAAGCCTTGTTCTTGTAGAAATGTACTTCGTTGACGGGTTTTTCGTCCGGCTCCCCAAATCCAGATGTTGGGGTGAAACGGGTTGTGTTGTTCAGACCACTTTCTAAAATAGATGGCTTTCGTTTGAAAAAAGGCTTCGGTGGAATAACGATCGTCGGTGCGGGTTAGCCGGGTAGAGTAGTCGTGCCACTCGAGCAGTTTTTCCGGCAGTTTAGCCATTTTGGCTCCATTACTCAGGTAACGTAATTGCATTTCGTAATCTTCGGGGAAATTACCATCCAGACAACCACCAAAATTTTCGTACCACTTGCGGCGAAAAAAGATGGTCGGATTAACAACCGGAATTTCAATAAACTGTTTTAGCACAATTTCTTCGGGCGAGTGAAAGGAGTTTGTCCAGTTAACAAAACGCCGGAATCCTTTATTCTCTGCAATGTGAGGAACATACTCTACTTCGCTGCCTACAAAATCAATTGAAGGATTATCTTTAAGGGAAGTATATTGTTTTTCCAGCCTTTCGGGGTGAGCCACGTCGTCGGCATCCATTCGCGCTACAAACTGTCCGCAGGCATTTTTTAATCCGCAGTTCATGGCGTTGGCAACGCCCGGTAATGTCTCGTCAAGTAAAACAATCCGCGGATCGTTTTGCGTTGCGTGCCTGGCAATTTCGTTGCTTTTATCGGTGCTGTTGTTGTTTATCAAAAGCAGTTCGAAGTTGGTAAAAGTCTGTTTCAAAATACTGTCGATAGCGCGCTGCAATGTAAGCTCGGCATTAAAATAGGGCAGTATTACTGAAACTTGAGGATGCATTTTCAGTTGCAGGATGATTTACCGGGTGAGTTGGTGGAAAACGTTTTCGAGGTTCTGTTGCTTTTCGAAAAGGGTGAGCAATGTGAGTTTTTTGTCAACGGCAAACTGAAAAATGCTCTGACGGATGTCGGTTTCGTTTCCGGCTTCGATTTCCCATCCGCTTTCCATTTTGTTGGCACTTTTAATTCCCGGAATTTGTAACAACTGATTTTCCGAAACCTGTTCTTTAAACTCCGCAACTACCACCTGGTTTTGGATGTTGATCCCGGCTTTTACAGCCGAAATATCGCCATCGGCCACAATTTTGCCTTTGTTGATTATCAGCACACGGTTGCACACAGCCTCAACTTCCTGCATAATATGCGACGACAGAATTACGGTCTTTTCTTTGCTGATCTCGCGAATTAAAGCACGAATTTCTTCCAGCTGGTTGGGATCGAGTCCGGTTGTTGGTTCATCCAAAATCAAAATCGACGGATCGTGAATAAGTGCCTGTGCCAAACCAACCCGTTGCCGGTAACCTTTCGAGAGTGCTCGTATTTTTTTGTGTTGCTCAAGACCCAGACCGGTTAATTCGATCATTTCGGCAATCCGCTGCTTTTTATTTTTCAGGTGGTAAAATCCGGCAGTTACTTCCAAAAATTCCTTCACATAAAGGTCGGTATACAGCGGATTATGCTCGGGTAAATAGCCAATTTGCTTTTTATATTCGAGGTTTTGGGCAGAAACTTTGGCACCGTCGATTAAAATATCGCCTTCATCCTGAGGAAGAAAGCCGGTAATAATCTTCATGGTTGTTGATTTTCCTGCACCGTTCGGGCCCAGAAAACCAACGAGTTCGCCTTTGTTTACAGTAAAACTAATAGCATCTAAAGCTTTCTGCTTACCAAACAATTTTGTGATATTCCTTGTTTCAACAATCATAATAAAGAATGCAAAACAAAAATAGAGGATTCTTTTTATTTTAGAAGCATTACTTTAAATTTGCAGTCAGCTTAACAGATTATTTGATGAAGGATCGTAATTTCAACTATATTAAAGATTTAACCCGCTATAAACGACAAGATACATTGGAGGTGAATATTGGGGGAGTTCCTGTTGGTAGTAATAATCCAATCCGGATTCAAACAATGACCGATACCAATACCACGGATACGGAGTCTACCATCGAGCAGATTATCCGTGTGGTTAAAGCCGGTGCCGACTATGTTCGTGTAACGGTTAAGGGGATGTCGGACGCGGAAAGTCTTAAGGTAATTAAGAAAGAATTGGTCGACCGAGGCTACAATACGCCTCTGATTGCTGATATCCATTTCAACCCGAAACTGGCAGAAGTGGCAGCTCAGTACGTGTCGAAAGTACGTATCAATCCCGGAAACTTTTACGATAAACGTGCCCAGTTCAAAAATAAAATCTACACCGATGTAGAATACAACCAGGAACTGGCCATTATAGAAAAGCAGTTTATTCCTTTTATTCAGATGCTGAAAGAAACAAAAACAGCATTACGAATTGGTGCCAATCACGGATCGCTTTCGGATAGGGTAATGAGTCGTTATGGCGATACGCCTGCCGGAATTGCCGAATCGGTGATGGAATTTCTGCGTATTTGTAAAAAGGAAGATTTTAATAATGTAGTCGTGTCGATTAAGTCGAGTAACACGCGTGTGATGGTTTACACAGTTCGTTTGCTCAACTTTAAAATGCGTCTTGAAGACATGAAATTCCCGATCCACCTTGGTGTTACCGAAGCCGGTGAAGGTGAAGACGGACGTATAAAATCGGCTGTTGGAGTAGGAGCTTTGTTGGCCGACGGAATTGGCGACACGGTGCGTATTTCATTAACCGAAGCGCCACTGAACGAAATCCCAGTGGCATTAAAACTGGTGAATCATTTTAAACGTTACCAGAATCACGAGCCAATCGAGGCACCACTTATTGCACAAACTAACCCGTTTGAATACGAGCGCCGCGATACACGTCCGGTGTTAAATATGGGCGACAAACAACTGCCTGTTGTAATTGCTGATTTGGGCGACAGAAGTTTGCGCGAAATGATTCCTATCAGAGGGAAACTCGTTCCCGACTATTTCTTGTCGGGAAATAAAATACTTGATATTGAAGGCGAAGAGTATCCGGTAATTACGCTTGAAGAATATTTGTTTGAAAGTACCCGTTGGGGAAGGATGAAATTCATCCGCACAAATAAAGCGGAGTTCGACCATTTTATGGATATGCACCCGGAGATCATCATGAAGCTGAAACAGACCCGCAAAACGGTGCTTATTCTGGAAAGTTATAACGCTAATCCGATGGCAGAACTGCGAGCATTCTTTATGTCGCTGGAAACGCACATTTGGAAGGTGCCTGTTATTTTGTACCGCAAATACAACGAAAGTAAACTGGAGGATCTGCAGATTACTGCTGCAGCCGATTTGGGTGGTTTACTTATCGATGGTTATGGCGACGGAGTTTGTATCACCAACGAGAATGAAAACATCACGTTTACCGAACTGAAAGATTTGAGTTTTGCCATTTTGCAGGCCAGTCGTATGCGTGTTTCGAAAACTGAATTTATATCGTGCCCGGGCTGCGGACGAACGCTGTTTAACCTGCAGGAAACCACCCGCGCTGTAAAAGAACATTTTAAACATCTCGACCACCTGAAGATTGGTATTATGGGTTGTGTGGTTAACGGACCCGGCGAGATGGGCGATGTGGATTACGGTTTTGTGGGAGCGGGAAATAATAAGGTAAACCTGTATAAAGGTTTGAAGCCGATTAAGCGTCATATTCCATACGAAAATGCTGTGGAAGAACTGGAGCAACTGATCCGTGAAAATGGCGACTGGAAAGATCCTGAAGATTAATAAGTACATTATATAATAGCAAAGGATCCGATCTTTAAAGATCGGATCCTTTTTTTTAGCGCCTTTTCGATGGAACTGTGTTGATTTTCGTCCGGAACAAACATCAGCGTTGAACGACTTTCTTCGCCGGACGATTTAAATGACGTCCTTTTACCCGGGGCGACGCAATTCGAAGAATTACTTTGCCCCGGGCTAAAATATAACGCACTTTCAGCGCTCGTTTTCAAAAGCCCCAAAGGGGCGACAGGCAATAACCCGGTGCGACTGACGGTAGTCAGGAAGCGCCGGGAAAGAGAATGAGTTAGAACTCGTCCGGCGAAGTAAGCTGGATAGCGGTAGTTCGCAGTCCCGGACGAAATAAATCGAAAGCAATGTACTCAGTACGTTTGAGGAAATATGGCCAGGTGAAGCAATGTACTTTGTACATTTACAGAAATGCCTGTTGGTGGAGTAATGTACTCAGTACGTTTGGCGAAAAACCTTTTGGGGAAGTAATGTACTTAGTACATTTGAAGAAAGTTTGAAAAGGAGAGCAACGTACTAATTACATTCAATCGAAAATGATAGGGGATATTAACAAAAGCCCCGTATTTACTATCTTTGAGTAGAACTTGATAAAATAGAAGATATGGCACGAACGTACTGGAAACCCGGAACAATTGTTTATCCCTTGCCTGCAGTAATGGTAAGTTGTGGCGAAAATCCAGAAGAATATAACATTATAACCATTGCCTGGACTGGCACCATTAACAGCGATCCGCCCATGTGTTACATTTCGGTTCGTCCGGGGCGGCATTCGTACGATATTATAAAACGCACCGGCGAGTTTGTTATCAACCTCACCACCGAAAAGCTGGCAAAAGCAACCGATTGGTGTGGCTGTCGCTCGGGCCGCAAGTACAACAAATGGGAAGAAATGAACCTGACTCCTGCACCGGCAAAAGTGGTTAATGCACCAATTATCGAGGAGTCGCCGGTGAATATCGAATGCCGGGTAAAAGATATAGTTGAACTTGGTACGCATCACATGTTTATTTCCGATGTTGTGAGTGTTTCGGTCGACGATACTTATATGAACGAAGAACAGGCTTTTAGTTTCTCAAAAGCCAATCCGTTGGTTTACAGTCATGGCCATTATTTCGGCATGGGAAAACGTATTGGCAAGTTTGGCTGGTCGGTTGAGAAGAAGAAGACCAAAAAGAAACGTAGGAAGAAGGACTGAAAGTTGTAACGGTTTAGCCCCGTTTCGGCCTTGCTGGAGCCGGTAAATTCGAAGAATTATCGGAGGAAGCTGGGGGGTACAGCACATTTTAATCTTGCATATCGAATGAAATAAATCATTCTTTTTAAACAATTTCCGCTCTTTTTTTGTAATCCTTTAAACTTTCTGAAGACTATTCAGAATAATATTTAATTGTGATAAAATGAAGAGTATCTATTTATTAGCAGTAATTTTTTTAATGAATTTAGGAATGGCAACAGCACAAACAAATCCGCTACTTAGCGATTTTAATACACCGCACAATGCGGCACCTTTCGACAAGATTAAAAACGAGCATTTTATGCCCGCTTTCGAGGAAGGAATAAAACAAGGCAAGGCCGACGTGGAGAAAATCAAAAATAATCCGGAGGCCCCAACTTTCGAAAATACCATCGTTGCGTTAGACGAGGTAGGTCGTTTGTTAACACGTACATCGGGTGTATTTTTTAACCTGTTGAGCTCGGAAACCAACGACGAATTGCAGAGCATTGCACAGGAGGTATCGCCTTTGCTTACTGCTTTTCAGAACGATATTTCGTTAGATCCTGTGCTTTTTGAGCGCGTGAAAGCCGTGTACAACAAAAAAGATGAGCTGGATTTAAGCATCGAGCAACAAACGCTTCTGGAGAACAACTACATTGGTTTTGTTCGTAGCGGAGCAAATTTGTCGGATGCCGATAAAGAGAAGTTTCGTGAGTACAGCACCGAGTTGTCGAAATTGAGTCTTGATTTTGGTGAGAACGTATTAAAAGAAACCAATAACTACGAGTTGCTTATTACCGACGAAAGCAAACTGGCAGGAATGCCGGAAGGCGCTTTGGAAGCTGCAGCCGGAAAAGCTAAAGCAAAAGAGCAGGACGGTTGGCTTTTTGATATTTCGATGCCAAGCTACCTGCCTGTAATGAAATATGCCGATAACCGCGATTTACGAAAAGAATTGTACATGGCATACAGCTCGAAATCGTTTAAAGGCGATGAGCTGGATAACCAGGAAAATGTAAAACGTATTGTTGAACTGCGTCTTGAAATAGCGAAACTTTTAGGGTATAAAAACTATGCCGATTATGTTTTGGAGCGCCGAATGGCAATGAATGCCGATGGCGTTTACGGTTTGCTGAACGACTTGTATGCCGCCTCGTACAAAGTGGCAAAAGAAGAAAAAGCGGAGATTGAAAATTACGCCCGAAAAAGTGGATTTGAAGGTGATTTAATGCCTTGGGACTGGAGCTACTACAGCGAAAAACTAAAGGTGGAAAAATTCGATCTGAACGACGAAATGCTAAAACCTTATTTTGAGTTAAGTAGTGTTGTTGACGGCGTTTTTGGTTTGGCTACCGAACTTTTTGGTATCACTTTTAAAGAAAACAAAGACATTCCGGTATACAACGACGAGGTTACTGCTTATGAAGTGTTTGATGCTGATGGTACTTTCCTTTCCGTATTTTACACCGATTTTCACCCGCGCCCCGGAAAACGTGGTGGTGCCTGGATGAACGACTTTAAAGGTCAATGGATGGAAAATGGTGTTGATTCGCGTCCGCACGTAACCATCGTAATGAACTTTACCCGTCCAACTTCAAGTAAACCGGCCTTGATAACGTTTAGCGAGGTGGAAACATTTATGCACGAATTTGGTCATGCGCTGCACGGAATGTTGGCAAAATCAACTTATGCAAGTTTGTCGGGAACAAATGTTTACCGCGACTTTGTTGAGCTTCCTTCGCAAATTATGGAAAACTGGGCAGTTGAAAAAGACTTCCTCGATCGTTTTGCAAAACACTACGAAACAGGCGAGCCGATTCCCGCAGAGTTGGTTCAGAAAATTGTTGATTCGCAAAATTACCTTGCCGGTTACCTTTCAATTCGCCAGTTGAGTTTTGGTTATCTAGATATGGCCTGGCATACGCTTGAAAAACCTTTCGAAGGCGATGTAAAAGCCTTTGAAGAAAGTGCGTGGAAGAAAGCACAGATCTTCCCTGAGATTGACGGCGTTTGTATGAGTACACAATTCGGGCACTTGTTTGCCGGTGGTTATGCAGCCGGATATTACGGTTACAAATGGGCCGAAGTGCTGGATGCCGATGCATTTAGCGTGTTCAAAGAAAAAGGATTATTCAATAAAGAAGTGGCAGCTTCATTCCGTGAAAATATTCTTGAAAAAGGAGGAACAGAGCACCCGATGATTCTTTACAAACGTTTCCGTGGTCAGGAACCAACTGTTGATGCGTTACTTGAACGCAGCGGATTGGTTGAGGGTCATAAAACTGTAAATCCGTAAGGTTAAACAGAAAAGATATTGCAAAAGGCATCTCCCTGGGAGCTGCCTTTTTTTGTGGAAATATTTTTGAGTGCCATTAGAGTTTATTAGTGCTCAGTAGCAGAAAGTTTTGGTCGTGATAAAGTTGTAACATTTGTATCTTTATTAATACTAATACTCAACACAAACAATGAAAGCCAAAATGAAACAAATGCACCGGGGTCTTACAAAAAACGACAAAAAGAATTTACGAAATCAATGTAAAATGGGAATGGGTTTATCATTGCTGGTATTTGTTTTTGCAACAATTATTGGAGTGACAATTTACGAGTTATTCATTGACTCGGATCCAAATGGACTGAACATTAAAATGACAGGTTTAATTGCAATCGGAACATTCAGTTCTTCAGTTCTTCTTAATCTTCTGATATGTAATAAATACTATCGCGATTTGCAATTCAATGAAAAAGTTCAGGTAGTAAAAACATTGGTGAACAAATCAAAATCAACTATTTATCATGCCTCTGCACCGGGTAGCAATATTTCTAAGGCTTATACTGAAAAATTTGAGTTCGTTGTTGAGGGTATAAAGTTCAATGTTGATAAAGAGCTGTTCGAGTATTGTGCCGAGGGAGATCAATTGATTTTTAATTATGCTCCGAAAAGTGAATACCTGTTGAGTGTAGAAAAGAAGTAAGCTATAAGATTTAGATCGATTAAATACTATTGAAAATGGCATCTCGCTTTGAGGTGCCATTTTTTATTGAGTATTAGCTATGCGCTGTAGTCAACGGAAAATCCCTGATCCAGATATCTGCCAGAAAAGCATCTTTTAAGAACATCTATCTCCTTTTCATAGGATAAATAGTGTGATTGTAAACCTATTTTATTGGTGAGTAAAAATAAATTAGGGGTATATGTAATCCAGTCTGTATAACAAAGTGTGAAGCCTGGAAATAAATTATAAACTGGAGTGAGAAAGGCAATTTCTTACTCCATAATTTTTTACAAAGTTATGAGAAAAGGAATTCTGGTTGTATTGTTATTTATTAGTTCGTTGTCTGTTTTTTCCCAATCGAAATTCGAGATGGGTTTAACCACTGAAGCATCGTGGATAATGAAAAATGAATTAACAATGAGCGGACACGTTGGTGAGAAAGACAGCTGGGGCACAGGTCTGGGATTATATGCAGCCTTGCCGGTTTGGTGGCGTTTTTCGCTTTCAAGTGGTGTGGGATTGCGTTATGCCCAAATGCAGAAGGGAACTGCAATTTATACAACGTCCGGGGATAGTGAACGGTCTGTTTTGTCGGGCTACGATTTTACGCAATACGATCGTTATTATACCGTGGTTCCTTTAAATCTTAATTTTCGGGTGGCAAAAAGCGTAATGCTCAGTGGTGGTATTGAATATTGCAAAATGTTGGATAAAGGCTTAAAAAGCGACTCCGAATACAATTGGGCGACCGGTATTGGCAGCCATATCTACAAACTGAAATGGAATATTAAATACCTCTACGGTTTTAACGAACATCAGGTAAGTGAATATTATACCGAAACCGATGGCAGTCAGCAAACACTGAAGCTGTACCGTTACAGAACCAGCCGGGTGCAGTTAAACCTATCGTATCCGCTTTGGAGTAAATAACGTAGGGAAATAAAGCCACTCTTTTTTGAATTTGAAGACTTTTGTTTGATGCGGGAAAGCTATTTTTGAAATTAAAAGAATAGTTTATGATCGACATTTTAAGAAAACGAAGGAGTATTCGGAGATATACAAGCGAGGTAATTGAGCCAGAAAAGATTGAATTACTGAAGGAGGCTGTTTTACGTTCTCCCTCCTCAAAAAATATAAATCCCTGGGAGTTTGTATTTGTGGATGATAAGGCATTGATTGAAAAGCTAAAAAGCTGCAAACCTCATGGCGTGGCACCGCTTTCAACTGCCCCGCTCGCTGTTGTTGTTTGTGCTGACGAAACTAAAAATGATGTTTGGGTGGAGGATTGTTCCATTGCATCTGTTTTGTTGCAGTTAACCGCGCAGTCGCTGGATTTGGGAAGTTGCTGGGTGCACGTTCGAAAACGTATGCACAACGAGACTGTTTCGGCAGAAAAATACATTCAGGACTTGCTGAATATCCCTGAGAATTTCAGGGTTTTAAGCATTGTAACTATTGGCTATCCGGAAAAGCAGCGCGATGGAAAACCTTTTGATGAGTTGCAGTTTGAGAAGATAAGAAGTAATAACTTCTAATAGCAGGCAAAAAAAGAACCGACCCTTTTTGCAATGGATCGGTTCCTTCAGTAATATTCAAATTTCATTAAAAGAAATCGTTGAAATCTTGCTGTGTATTGTTCTTTTTCTCCAGCTCGTCGCAATCGAGGTTGATGTTAAAGTCGGCAGGTTTTTTGAATTCCATTTCATCTTCCTTGAAGCCGATAGATTCGTCGGCCAAAACTTTCCTGTAAAAGTAACCCCAGATTGGCAGCGCCATATTTGCACCCTGTCCTGATGCGATCGTTTTAAAGTGGATGCTTCGTAAATCGGCCCCGGTCCAAACACCGGCAGTAAGTTTTGGTGTTGTACCAATAAACCAACCGTCAGAGTGGTTTTGGGTAGTTCCTGTTTTTCCGGCAATTGGCATGCTAAAACTTCCGTAGTCGGTTGTTACCCTGTCGCGAAACAAATTCGAAAAGCGTAAACGGACTCCGGTTCCTTCGTCAATAACTCCTTGTAACAAGTTAAGCATCAGGTAGGCAGTTTGTTCATCAATGGCCTCGTGGCGTTCAGGAACAAATCGTGCAATTACGTTGCCATGGCGATCTTCAATTTTTGTTACAAAATAGGGTTTGATAAATACGCCAAGATTTGCATATGTATTAAATGCTCCAACCATTTCGTATAAAGTAACATCCGAAACGCCAAGGAACATCGAGTTTACCGGGTCGATAGGGCTGTAAATCCCAAGATGTTTCATTACATCAACCACAGCCTGCGGGTTATATTGTTTTAATACCCACGCCGAAATTCGGTTTTTCGAGTTGGCCAGTCCCCATTTTAAGGTTACCATTTGCCCGTCCATTTCTTCGTCAACATCCGAATCTTTCGGTTCGTAAATAGAACCGTCCCACTGAATAAATTGCTGACTTACGTATGGCACTTTGGTACACGGTGTAAGGCCGTTTTGCATGGCCAGCGTGTACAAGAATGGTTTTACAGTAGAACCAACCTGGCGTTTGCCGCCTTTAACCATGTCGTACATAAAATGCTTGTAGTTAGGGCCGCCAACATAGGCTTTTACTTTCCCCGATTCGGTATCCATGGCCATAAACGACGAGCGGAAGAACTTCAGGTAATATTTGATCGAATCCATCGGAGTCATCAGGGTATCTACTTCTCCGCTCCATTTAAACAGGGTCATTTCTGCCGGTTCGTTAAACGTTTTCTTAATCTCCGAAAAGCTTTTCCCTGCCTGGTTCATTACACGGTAACGTTCGCTTTTTCTGATTTCCCTATTCAACAGATCGTCAACATCTCCCGAACTCATGTTATTGGCAAAAGGCGGATTTTGCAGGTCCGACATACTTTCGTCGAACAACGGTTGCAGGTCGTAACGCAAATGTTGCTCAACCGCTTCAACCGCATATTTCTGCATGCGCGAGTCGAGCGTTGTGTAGATTTTTAACCCGTCGGTATAAATATTATAGGGTTCGCCATTGGGTTTGGTGTTTTTGTTGCACCAGCCAAACAGCGGATTGTTTTCCCATTCATCAAGGTCTTCAATGTATTTTTGTTCCTGCCACGAAGCATAATTTTCGCGTTCCGGTTTTTTTGCGGTAAGTGTTAAGCGCAGGTATTCACGGAAATACGGCGCCGGCCCCAGTTTGTAATCTACCTTTTTATATTCCAGATCCAGAGGAAGTTGTTTTACCGAATCGGCAACTTCGGGAGTTATGTAGCCATATTTTTCCATTTGGCTTAACACAACATTTCGGCGTTGCAGTACCATTTCCGGGCGGCGAACGGGATTAAAAAGCGAAGAGTTTTTGGCCATTCCAACCAACATGGCTGCCTGGTGAAGCTGGAGCGAATCGGGCTGAACATTAAAATAAACGTCGGCTGCCGATCGGATTCCTACCGCATTGTTCAGGTAGTCGTATTTATTCAGGTACATCAGAATAATCTCTTCTTTGGTGTAGCTGCGTTCGAGTTTTACTGCAATTACCCATTCTTTAAATTTTCGAAGTACCAGTTCCAAACTACTTGAAAAACTATCACGCGGGAAAAGCATTTTTGCCAGCTGTTGACTAAGTGTACTTCCTCCGCCTGAACTTGTATCATTTGTAACAATTCCTTTAAATACACGAATTAGTCCGCGAAAATCAATTCCAGAGTGATCGTAAAAACGAACATCTTCGGTTGCAACAAGTGCATTGATCAAATGCGGAGGCAAATTCTCATAATTTACGAAGGTGCGGTTCTCCTGATTGAAATATTTATCAATGGTCGGGCCATCTTCAAAATAAATCTCCGACGCAAGGATATTCTGCGGATTTTCCAGGTCTTCGAAACTCGGCATAAAACCCAGCTTTCCCTTGGCAATCATAGAGAATAGAAGCACGACTGCAATCAAACCAATTGCAACAAAAGACCAAAAAATGAGGATGTATTTTTTAAAATTATTTTTCGTTTCGCTCATCAACTTTGCGGATTTTAATGTGGCAACAAATATATACCATTCTGTTCTCGGAACAATCTATTTAACGCCCCGAAATTGGTTAATATTTTATTTTTTAAAAAATAAAATCATCATTTTCAATTATATAGAAAATGAAAAAATAGGTGATTAAATTTTGAACTTAGCTTATCATTTTCTTTAATTTGCAGAATTTTTAGAACGGATTAGAAAGAATATGCACAAAAACCTGGTTATAGTCGAGTCTCCTGCAAAGGCGAAAACAATAGAAGGATTTCTTGGAGAAGGATTTGTTGTGACCTCAAGTATGGGGCACGTTAGAGACCTGGAAAAGAAAGATTTCGGGATTGATATTGGTAATAATTATCAACCCAGATATATCGTTTCTTCGGATAAGAAGAAAATAGTTTCAGAACTGAAAAAGTTAGCGAAGGATGCCGAAACGGTATGGCTCGCTTCCGATGAGGACCGCGAAGGAGAGGCTATTGCCTGGCACCTGAAAGAGGTACTGAAACTAAAAGATGATAAAATAAAACGTATTGTTTTTCACGAAATCACCAAGGACGCAATTACGCGTGCCGTTGAACATCCGAGAGATATCGACGAGCATTTGGTAAATGCACAGCAGGCCCGCCGTGTTTTAGACCGAATTGTAGGTTTTGAAGTTTCGCCGGTTTTATGGAAAAAAGTAAAACCCTCGTTAAGTGCCGGTCGTGTGCAGTCGGTTGCTGTTAGGTTGATTGTTGAACGCGAAAGAGATATCCGTAATTTTAAATCGGAAACCTGGTTTCGTGTAAACGGATACTTTTTGGTACCCGATGAAAATGGAAATACCACCGAATTAAAAGCAGAACTTTCAAAACGTTTTGAAACCCGCGATGAAGCCAACGCTTTCCTCGAAAAATGCAAAACAGCAGAGTTTACGGTAAGCGATGTGGTTAAAAAACCAGGGAAAAGAACACCTGCACAACCGTTCACTACCTCAACCTTGCAGCAGGAAGCTAGTAGAAAGCTGGGATTTTCTGTTTCGCAAACCATGGCAGTTGCCCAGCGTTTGTACGAAAGCGGTAAAATTACATACATGCGTACCGACTCGGTGAACTTATCGAGCCTGGCAATTAATACATCAAAACAGAAGATTGTAGATTTGCACGGTGAAAAGTATGTTCAGATCCGCAAGTTTAAAACCAAGGCAAAAGGTGCGCAGGAAGCTCACGAAGCTATCCGCCCAACCTACATGGATAATGAAACGGTTAACGGATCGGCACAGGAGCAGCGTTTATACGAATTGATTTGGAAACGTACCATTGCCTCGCAAATGGCCGATGCAATTCTGGAGCGTACAAATGTTACCATAAATGTGTCGAATGCAACGGAAAAGTTCCAGGCAACCGGAGAAGTTATTGTTTTCGACGGATTCCTGAAAGTTTATATTGAGTCGACTGACGATGAAAATACAAGCGGAAACGGGCAAACACTGATTCCGCCGGTACATGTTAACGATGTACTTTCGATGACTTCGGTTGTGTCAACTCAACGTTTTTCGCAACGTCCGGCTCGTTTTACGGAGGCCTCGTTGGTTAAACGTTTGGAAGAACTTGGTATTGGCCGTCCGTCAACTTACGCGCCAACCATTACTACAGTTCAAAACCGAAACTATGTGGTAAAGGAAGAGCGTCCCGGTGTAGAAAGAAATTACACGGTGCTAACGCTTGAAAATGGCCAGATAAAAGAAGAAGAGAAAACCGAAATTACCGGTGCCGAAAAGAATAAACTGTTCCCAACCGATGTTGGTATTGTTGTAAACGATTTCCTGATGGACAATTTTGACCAGATAATGGATTACAATTTTACCGCCAACGTTGAAAAAGAATTCGATGATATTGCCGATGGCAAAAAGGTTTGGAACGAGATGATCGACAAGTTCTATCAACCGTTTCACGGCAAAGTAGAAGACGCATTGGAGAATGCCGAGCGTTCGAAAGGTGAGCGTATTTTAGGAATCGATCCAAAAACGGGTAAAGAAGTATCTGTAAAAATTGGGCGTTTTGGTCCATTAGCTCAATTGGGTGAAGCATCGCAGGAAGAAGGTGCTGAAAAACCTCAGTTTTCAAGTTTGCGCACCGGACAGCACATTGAAACAATTACGCTGGAAGAAGCACTCGATCTTTTCAAACTTCCACGCGACCTTGGCGAATACGAAAACAAAAAAGTGACTGTTGCCATTGGTCGATTTGGTCCTTACGTACGCCACGACAATAAATTTGTTTCGCTTGGTAAAGAAGATGATCCTTATTCAGTAGTTCTGGATCGGGCAATTGAGCTGATTGAGGCGAAACGTGAAAAAGACCGGAAGGCTGTAGTGAAATTATTTGAGGAAGATGCAGAACTTCAGGTGCTTAACGGAAGATGGGGGCCTTACATTAAACATGGCAAAAAGAATTATAAAATACCAAAAACGACTAAGGCAGAGGAGTTGACATTCGAGGATTGTATGAAGATTATCGAAACGGCTCCGGAGCCAAAATCCAGACGTGGTAGAAAAAAATAAAGAATAAAGGCAGATGATTTGATCATTTGCCTTTATTTTTAAAAGCAAAAAAATGAATTTGTTCCCTTACTTCGATGCGGTTGATTTTTCGCAGTATGTTGATGACGTGCCGTTTGCCTGGAAATATTCGGTGGGTGCAACCATTGAAAAGAACACTTTAAAACTTCAGGAGGGCAGGCTTAAAAATATCGAGCTTGCTATTGTTGGTGTGCCATTTAACAGCGAGGATGATGATTTTAAAAGAACAACAACACCGGATAGCTTACGTCGGGCATTCTACAGTCTAGCGGGAGTAGGGAAATTAAATATAATCGACTTTGGAAACCTGAAAGCCTCAAGCAGTCATAAAGGAAATTACCTGGCGCTGCGCGATGTGGTTGATTATTTGAGCGAATTAGGCATTGTTACAATTATCCTCGGCGGAAGCCAGGATTATTCGTACGGTGTTTGCCAGGCTTTTCGGTCTGATCCTTTCTTTTCATTCTGTTCTGTTGATGCTTTTCTCGATGTAAAAAAGGGCGTTGAGTCGCTAAGTCCGGAGAATTATTTGTCGCAGGTGTTTAAAACTATCCCCGATTTGTTTCAGTTTAGTTTGCTGGCTTATCAAAGTCATTATGTTCCTGAGATTTATTTTGAGAAGACAAAAGGAATCGGGCCTCACGTACGTTTGGGTAAGTTAAGAGACGATTGGAGTTCGGCTGAACCTGTTTTCAGAAACTGCGATTTTTTGAGTTTCGATATGTGTGCACTGAAACATTCGGAAGCACCGAATAAAAACCTTCAACCAAACGGTTTATATGCCGATGAGGCATGCCAGTTAATGAAGTTGGCTGGTGCAAGTAACCGAATGAAAGTATTTGGGTTATTTGGTATGGAAGATCAGCCCGATGAAGAAAGTTTAACTGTGAATCTGGCGGCACAGTTAGTTTGGTATTTTATTCAAGGGTATCTGATTCGGGATAAACGAAAACCGGAACAAGGCGATGGATTCTCAACGTTCAGTGTGGAAATCGCAGAATTGTCGGCACCGCTTGTTTTCTGTAAAAACGAGACTACCGGTCAATGGTGGATTCGGGTGCAGGCTATAAACAACGAAATAAAATATTTTGCCTGTTCAGAAAAGGATTACCAGAATGCGACTGACAACGAAATTCCGGAGATTTGGTTGAAATATGTTCAAAAAACCGATGAGTTATTAAAATAATACCCCTATAAAAACGTTCTTTGCATACCTTGTTAACAGTTGATTGTTACAAACAACATAATTTTGTTTCTTTGCCGCAGCAGAGAAAACGCTAAATTGCCCTATGAAAAGAGAAGTATGAAGAAGGCTGTATCTTTTTTATTTTTTATAATGTCGGTTACAATAGTAAGTTACGGTCAGTTAGATCCACAATACACCAACAATATGTACTATAAACTAGGTGTAAACCCTGGATTTGCAGGTACAGGTGATGCTATTAACGGCTTAATGATTAACAGGTATCAGTGGTCGGGGAGCAGCAAAGTGCTTGTATTTAGTGCCGATGCTGCAGTAAATGCATTTGGAAGATCAGAAGGTGTTGGAATAAGCGTATTGAGTGACAAGCTTGGATTTTACGACAATACCTGGGTTACTTTTAGTTTGGCGCACAAAGTAACCACCTCAATCGGAACATTGGGATTAGGTTTGTCGCCCGGCATTTTTAATTACAGCGTTAACGGCGAATGGGAAATTCCCGAAGGAGACATGTACACACAGCCTGAATCTGATCCTTCGATTCCGCAAACTGAAGTCAGTCAGATAGCGTTTGATGTAGGTTTTGGAGCCTTCCTTTATACGAACAATTATTATGCTGGATTTTCAGCAACACATCTTAATCAGGCCGCTGTAATGTATGATGATGTTGCAACTGATTATCTGGCAAGGACTTATTATTTAATGGGTGGGTACAATATTAAGCTCTCCAATCCGTTGTTTGAATTGTGGCCGTCGTTTTTGGTTAAAACTGATTTGGCTGGAACTGAGTTCGATATAAATGCAAATGTTGTTTATAACGAAAAAATATGGTGCGGTCTTTCCTATCGTCACCAGGATGCAATAGCGCTGCTATTGGGAATGGAGTTGTTTAATGGAATGCGAGTAGGTTATTCTTTCGATTTTACCACCTCCGTAATGAGCAGAAGTGGTTTTGGATCGCATGAAATATTTATAAGTTATTCGATCAATTTAGAGAAAAATAGAAACCAAAAGTATAAGAGTATTAGATTTTTGTAAATAATACAGGAGTTGAATGAATAAAAGAGCTAAATATTATATTTTATTATTTCATTGTTTCTCCTTATTTTTAACGACCAATCAGAGCTCGTAAAGTATAAAAGACACATTATGAAAAAACTACTTTCAATTGCAACCGTATTCTTGATTGCACTTAGTTTTACCGGCTGCCTCGGCGGTGGCTCAGGTGGAAACGGTGAGTTAACAGGAGTACAACGAAGGCAGCGATTTAAAGAAACACAGCCGCTTGGAATGGTTTACGTTCGAAGGGGTAGTTTCAATATCGGGCCAAGCGATGAGGACGCAAGTAGGTCAGGTGTTCCCACAAAAACAGTATCGCAAGAGCCGTTTTGGATGGACGATACCGAAATCACCAATAACGAATACCGTCAGTTTGTCGATTATGTGAAGGAATCAATGGCTCGTCGTATGTTAGGCGACCAGTACCCTGAATTCCTGATCACAGAAGACAGAGACGGAAACCTCATTGATCCGCCGGAAATAAACTGGAAAGAAAAGATCGACTGGGAAGACCCTGACATGCAAATGGCTATGGAAGATCTTTACGTTCCTGAAAACGAACGTTTCTTTGGGAAAAAGGAAATTGATTCGCGCAAGCTGGTTTACGAATACTGGTGGGTGGATTTGAATCAGGCTGCTCAAAGAGCTAACAGTTTTAACTACGAAACACAACGTTACGAAGGTAATGTTTACAATATTGAAGGCGACCTGGTACCAATCGAAAACCGATCGTCATTTATGATGCGCGATCAGGTTCACGTTTATCCCGATACACTTTGCTGGATCAGGGATTTTACTTATTCGTACAACGAGCCGTTGGCAACCCGCTATTTCTGGCACCCAGGCTTTGATGAATACCCGGTTGTTGGTGTAACCTGGAAACAGGTGAATGCTTTCTGTAACTGGCGTACAAAAATTCAGTCAGATTATTTAGAAGAAAGAGGAGAACCAACATTGATGACCTATCGTTTACCAACCGAAGTGGAGTGGGAATATGCCGCCAGAGGTGGAAAAGAATTTTCGATGTATCCGTGGGGTGGTTATTATACCCGCGACGACAAGGGAGTATTTTTAGCCAACTTTAAACCGCTTCGTGGTAACTATGTAGAAGATGGTTCGATTGCAACCATAAAAGTAGGAAGTTACGATCCGAATGAATACGGATTATACGATATGGCCGGTAACGTAGCAGAATGGACAAGCACTGCGTACGATGAAGCTGGTTACAACTATTTCAGCGATTTAAACCCAACTTTTACATACAATGCCCGCAAGGATGACCCTCCCGTTATGAAACGTAAAGTAATCAGAGGTGGTTCGTGGAAAGATATTTCGCAGTTTGTTCAGGTTTCAACCCGTAATTACGAATATCAGGACACAACTAAATCGTACATTGGTTTCAGATGCGTTCGCTCTACATTTGGCGAAGAATTTTAACACTAATATCAAAACTTTATACCAAACGATATGAATCTGGGAGAACTCTTTAAAACTAAGCGCTGGAAAACATTCATGGGATTTGTTTATGGATGGGGTGCTGCAGTCGTTATGGTTGGCGCCTTGTTCAAACTTGAACACTGGAAAGGTTCCAGCGAGTTATTAACCGTAGGTTTGCTTACTGAAGCATTCATTTTCTTCCTTTCAGCATTTGAGCCGCCAGCCAATATTCCTGAATGGGAGAAGGTGTACCCAGAGTTAGGCGAAGATTATGAACTGGAAGAGATGAGAGAGTTGAAATCCAGTAAAGGTGGTGGTTTAGAAACTCTTTTTGGCAGCTCAGAACTTACACCTGAATTAATGGATCGTGTAGGTAAAGGATTAACAGAATTGAGCAACACTGCCAGAGGAATTAGCGATATTTCGTCGGCAACACTTGCTACCGATATGTATGTTAAAAACCTGGGCTCTGCTTCCGAATCGATGAACTCTTTTGCCGAAATAAACAATAAGGCAAACGAAAGCATCGATAAATCGGTTGGTACCTTAATCAGCTCTTACTCGCAGGCTGCCACTCAGCTTAGTGAAACAGGTAAGAATCTTTCAGCTGTTTATCAAAAATCTTCAGACGTGATATCAGGCGAACTGGAAAACATTGGTAGCAGCTCAAAACAATACTCAGGTAACCTGGAAAGACTTAATAAGAATTTAGATACGCTCAACAGCAGTTTCGAAAACCAATTGAAAGATACACAGGATCAGTTCAAAGCCAACCAGAAATTTAATCAGGATCTGGCACAGATGAATACTATTCTGACCTCTTCAGTTGATGAGTTGAAAAAATACAAAGAGAATGCTGAAATGCTCAACAAAAACCTTGAAGCCTTAAATACAATTTATGGCAACATGTTGGGTGCAATGAGCTATAAAAAGTAAAGTCCGAAGCGTATGGGTGCAAAGAATTGTCCGGAAACCCCGAGGCAAAAAATGATAAACATGATGTACATTGTACTCACTGCGATGTTAGCTCTTAACGTTGCAGCTGAGGTACTTGAAGCGTTTCGCGTGGTAGACAGTAGTTTACTGCAAACGCTCGAGGCAGTGGACGTGCAAAACAAGCAGATTTATTCAGCATTTGAACAAGCATATATCGAAAATCCAACCAAAGTTCAGGAGTGGAAAGATAAATCGGATCAATTGAGGGATAAGTCGCATGAAATGATCACCTACGTATCGGCATTAAAGGATGAAGTGATCGCTTACTCGGGGGAGAAGCCGGTTAACGAGGATAATCCGATGTATGAAGAAGGACTTTATCATACAAAACTGGATGGATCGGTTGTTGAAGTTGCAAAGAAGGATGACCTGAATGGACCATCAGAATTGATGATAACCCAGAAAAGAGCGACTGATCTTAAAAATGCGATTAACGAATACCGTACTTTCATTTCTACGCTGATAAGCGAGGATGACACTGAACTCCGCGAAACTATTTTAAGTGAGCTTAGAACTTCTGATCCTGAAAAAGGAGCCAAAGGAGAAGGAAATTATACCACCTGGGAGTCAGAGCATTTTGAGGATAAGCCTTTAATTGCCGTAATGACGTTGCTATCCAAAATTCAGATCGATGTAAAAAACTCTGAAGCGTACGTTGCAAAATATTTGTATGCAGAGATTGACGAAGGTTCGTTTAAATTTAACCGTTTAGGAGCCCGTGTTATCGCCAATTCGAACGTGGTTTTAATGGGCGACGAATATAAAGCTGAAGTTTTCCTTGCTGCTGAAGATACAACTCAACAACCGGTGATCATGATTAACGGTAAAGAGGTTGAAGTTAACGACGGTAAAGCAACTTTTATTGGAAATACCAGTCAGGCCGGTAAATTTACCTGGAGCGGTTTAATAAAATATAAAACGCCCGGAGGTATCATTAAAAGCTATCCTTTTGAACAGGAATACCAGGTTTCGGAGCCAACTGTAACCATGTCGGCTACAAAAATGAACGTATTCTACAGAGGTTTACAAAACCCGTTTGATGTAGGTGGAGGAGCAATTCCGAATGAAGACCTTGAAGTACAAATGACCAATGGTAAGGTTACGAAACAAGGTGATGCCTATTTAATTGAACCTACTGAACTGGATGAAATGGGGCGTAAAACTAAGGTAAGTGTTTACGCAACAATTAACGGAAGCCGACGTTTGATTGGTACAACCGATTGGCGTGTGAAGCGCGTTCCCGATCCTGTAGCACAAATCGATGGTAAGTCGGGAGGTGACATCCGCAAGGAAAGATTAAAGATTCAGGACGGTATTTTAGCCGTACTTGTTGATTTCGATTTCGAATTTAAGTATACCATTACTCAATTTACAATGGAAACAACTGGTCAGGGAGGTTATATCAACCGTTATCCTGCCAATTCAAATCGATTCACACCGGAACAAAAAGCTGCTTTAGAAAGAGCAAATATTAATAGTATAGTTTATATAGCAGATATTAAGGCTGTTGGAGACGATGGAAGTACCCGTGATCTGGATCCAATATCATTTAAGATAAAATAGGAAATTATGAAGAAGATAGTTGTTTATATAGGAATCGTTGTTTTTGCGTTAGGCATTCTGCATAAAAATGCTGATGCCCAAATCGTAAATGGAGCGTATAAACAAAACGATATTTACGAGAAAAAACCAATGCCATTGGTATCGGTTCGTGAAGCGGATGTATTTTGGCAAAAGACACTTTGGCGTGTTATCGACTTACGCGAAAAGATGAATATTCCATTGTACTATCCAACTATAGCAATTGCCGATCGTACAAATCTCATCTCGCTTTTGTTGAAAGGAATTGAAAGTGGACAGCTTACACCTTATGATGCAAAGACTGATGATGATTTCAAAATTCCGATGAGCTATGCGCAGGTAAAGGCAGAGTTTGGAGCAGAAGCTACCACAGAAGAAAAAATTGATTTCGACACCGGTGAACGTACGACTGTTCAGGTTCAAGGCGAAATTCGTCCAACCGAAATTAAGCAGTACATGCTTAAAGAGCAGTGGTATTTCGACAAACAAACCTCTACTTTGAATGTACGGATTCTGGGTATTTGCCCGATACGTGAGTACATGCGCGAAGGAGATACTTCAGGTCAGGTACAACGCCAAAAAGTATTTTGGATTTACTATCCGGAAGCTCGTCCGTTGTTGGCAACCAATTTGGTGCAAAATCCATACAACGAAGCTCGTCAGCAATCGTTCGACGATATGTTTATCAAGCGAATGTTTAACAGCTATATCGTAAAAGAGTCGAACATGTACAATAATCGCGACATCAGCTCTTACCTGATTGGTAAAGACGCAATGTTAGAATCAAAACGAATTGAAGACGAAGTTTTCAATTACGAACAAGATCTTTGGGAATACTAATTTGATAAATAGCATAAAAAGAAGCCTTATGTTGCCATAAGGCTTTTTTTTGAAACAATTTAAAAATTGATCGGGCGTTTATAAAGTTAGCATCGAATAACAATTAATGAGAAAAACCATCACATACTTGTTTATACTTGTGCTCTTTCTGGCATCGTGCAGAAACGAAAACAACAAGTACCTTACTTTGGGTAAAGGAACAAGAGAAAAGTGGTTTGAGCCAACGCCATTTGGAATGGTTTACGTTGAACGTGGATCCTACACAATTGGATCGAACGACGATGAACTTTATGAAACTTCGCATTCAAGAACCGTTTCAACTGAAGCGTTCTGGATTGACGATACCGAAATTACAAATAACGAATATCGTCAGTTTGTATATTGGGTACGCGATAAAAAAGCCCGCGAATTGCTTGGACAAACGTATACCGATTTTCTTATAATGGAAGATAAATACGGTGCCCCGCTTGAAGAACCAAAAATAAACTGGGACGAACGAATTGAGTGGGACGATCCGGAGTATCAAATGGCAATGGATGAATTGTATATTCCGGAGAACGAACGTTTTGGATTCAAAAAGGAAATTGATGCCCGTAAGTTGGTTTACGATTATTATTGGGTGGACTACAAACAAGCAGCAAAACGAAGTAATGCGTTCAATTACGAAACCCAGCGCTACGAAGGAAATGTAATTAATTCGGATGGAGAACTGGTGCCAATTGAAAACCGAAGTTCTTTTCTGATGCGTGAATCAGTGCCTGTGTATCCCGACACACTTTGTTGGATAAGGGATTTTGCCTACACCTACAACGAACCTTTTACCATGAAATACTTTTCGCATATAGGTTTTGATGATTATCCGGTAGTAGGAGTAACCTGGAGCCAGGCAAAAGCATTTTGTGATTGGCGTACTAACCTGAAAATTACAATGGTCGACCGGTTTAATGAAACTCCGGCACATGATTTCCGCTTGCCCACCGAAAGTGAATGGGAAATTGCTGCACGTGGAGGAATGCACAACAATATGTATCCGTGGGGAAGTTATTATACACGTAACGTAAACGGTTGTTTTGTGGCCAATTTTAAACCCTTGCGCGGTAATTATGTAGCGGATAGTCCAACCACCACCACAACAATGAAAGTGGGGCAGTTCGATCCAAATCCATACGGAGTATACGATATGGCCGGTAATGTTGCAGAATGGACTTCAACCGCTTTTTATGAGGCAGGTTACAACACCATAAATGATCTTAATCCCGAAATTCAGTACGATGCCAAACCCGACGATCCAGCGGTAATGAAAAGAAAAGTGGTGCGTGGCGGTTCGTGGAAAGACATTGCCTATTACATTCAATCCGGAACACGGTCGTTCGAATATCAGGATACCGCAAAATCATATATCGGTTTTCGTTGTGTTAGATCTTCTTTCCGCGATGATCTGGGTGGTCGCCGTGGTATTCAGGAATAGGCGTGTTCACAATAACCTTTTTAGAACATCAGACTCAATCCGCCAAACATGGTAGCTTCCGGCATGGTATAATAGCGGTTAACCGCGTAATCAGTACTCAGCAAATTTTCTCCGCTAACATATAGTTTTACATTTCTTGTCAGGTTATAGCTGGCTTTTGCATTTACTAAGGTGTAACTTTCGAGGTTGGTAACTGCTGTTGGATCATTATCCAGTCCCGAAATATGTTGCACATTAGCCACCAGTAAGAGTTTTTTTAATCGGTAGGATGCATTTAAGAAAAGGTGATGTTCAGGAGTGGCATAAACCGGATTTTTCATGTTGGTATAACTGTATGTAGCATTTAAAGTCAGATCCTTTGTCGGTGTTGCATCCAGCGAGAATTCAATTCCGTTATTCGAAACCTCTCCCGTATTTTGATAACCGTTGGGTTGACCGGTATTCACGATCAGGTTATCACCTTTTACAAGAAAGGCAGTAAGTTCTACCTGCATTCCACCTTCGAAAAATACTTGGATTAGTCCTGTTTCGTAATTCCAGATCGATTCCGGGTCGAGGTTAGGATTTGGTCCCCACATAAACAATTCGCGCATTGTAGGGCTTCTAAAACCTTTTGAGATGGTTCCCTTCCATGTAGTTGAGGGCGAAAATGAATTGGCAAATCCTACGGAAGGAATCCAAACTGAACCGTATTGGCTGTGATGATGATAACGAAGACCGGCATTAATTATCAGTTTGTCTCCAAAACTTTGTTGAGAAAACAGATAGGTGCCAATTTCTGTAACGGTGGTGTCGGCGAATGTCAGGCCTTTCCCTCCCATTGCAAAGGTATTTTCTGCCTTTCCTCCGTAATTCATCAGGTCGATGCCGGCGGTAAGGTTGTTTCCTTCAAATAGCTGAAACGTTTCATAAAGGTTCAATCCGTAATTGTGGTCGTTGGAATGAAAGCCGTCAGTAATTTCGTGCTCACCAAAATTATAGAAAAACTTCATCGCACCTGATGCTTTTTCAAAGTTGTTACGAAGCGAAAACGATCCGTAACCGCGCAATATATCTATCGTTTCTCCGGGCGATGCATTTAGTGTATCAGGGCCCGGATCAGAAGCATCAAAAGCTGCTACACTAAAATCAGCTGAAGCATCAAAATGATCACTGATCCGGTAGCCCAACTTCAGGTAACCGTTTGTTATTTTAAAATCGGAATTGGGGCGGTGGCCATCCGTCTGGTCATGATTTCCTGAAATAAATACACTGAATTTATCCTTTTTAAAACCAACCGAGCCCATGTATTTCTGCGTATTGTATGAACCGTACGAAATGCGGGCATTGCCATTCCAACCATCCACGTCTTGTTTTTTTGTGATAATGTTGATAACACCACCCATAGCATTTGATCCGTAAAGAATTGAAGCAGGACCGCGAATAACCTCCACCCGTTCAACATCAGAAGCTACATACGAATCGGGGAGTGGATGCCCCATTATTCCCATAAACTGGGGGTGGCCATCAATAAGCATTAAAACTCCGGTAGTCGGGCTTCCGCCAATACCTCTTATTGATATCTGACCGGCTGATCCGGCTGCAACACCAAAACCGGTTATTCCGCGCTCGGTAACAAACAAACCCGGTACCCGGCCATTTAGAATCGGTAAAATTGCCGACTCATCGCTTTCTTCAATTTGAGTGCGGTTTACCACCGAAACGGCCATTGGAACATTGTTGCGGTTCACCTGAACCTGTGTTCCGGTAACCACCACTTCATTAATTTTTATAGTATCATTGGTGGCAAAGTGCATTTGTGCGTTCGCAATTCCGTGAGTGAAGAGAATTATGATAAAACTTAAGATAAATAGTCGCATTATTATAGTTTATTGTGTTACGTATTGTTTTAAACGTGTTACCATTTGGTCAAAAAAATTATTCGGCTTTGCTCATTACCAATTTTCCATGCTGGATTCCTTTTAGGCTGATAAGCTGATCTGAAATTTCAGTGAGTTTACGCGAAGGACCTTTCACTGCAATTATTTCCATGTAGTTTTTGTCGTTTAAATGGAAGCCTTGCGACGAAAGAACAAACTCCTTGTGATCGTATTGGATCTCTGCCGATTTTTTGCGTATTTCCTTTTTTTCGTGATTAAAAACCAGGATAACGGCTCCGGCCACAATGTTATCACACTTCCATTTTTCTTCCACGAGATTCTTCTCGATAAGGTGACGAATTGCGCGCGAACGGTTCGCAAAAGCATTGTCTTCAACATACTTGTCGAGTGCTTCAAGCAGTTCTTCATCCAACGAAACGCCAAACCTGGAAACGGCCATGGTGATACTAATTTTAAAATTCGTAACACGAATGTATGAAAATCGGACGAATCTATCGCCGCAAAACCCGGATTGTTCAAAATGCTTTATCTTTAAACAACCAAAAAATAACGTAGTATGACAACGATAAAAACTATTTACCTGGGCGAATTACGCACCGAAAATGAGCACCTGCAATCGGGCAACAAAGTAATAACCGATGCGCCAACCGACAACCGTGGAAAAGGAGAGTATTTCTCGCCAACTGACCTGTTGGCAACAGCTTTGGGAAGTTGTATAATGACGATTATGGGAATTAAAGCCCGTGATAACGGGATCGATATTGAAGGCACGACAGTTGATGTTACAAAAATAATGGCTTCCGATCCACGGCGAGTGGCCGAGGTGGTGGTCGAATTCACCTTTCCGACAAAAAATTACACCGACGAAGAAAAGCAGCTGGTAGAAAGTGTTGCAGGGGTGAGCCCGGTACCGTTAAGTTTACATCCCGACCTGGTACAAACGATTAAATTCAACTGGTAGATTTATTGTTTCACAAAACGGCTAAGAAATACTCCATCCGGGTGTTCGGCTTTTAGTAGATATACTCCGGGAGCAAGCACTGAAATAGACAGTTTTTCCTGCTGCGTGGAGAACTGTTTTACTTCGGCTCCGTTCATATCAAAGATTCCGACTCCGACTATCTGTTTCCCCGAAGGAATTTGAATTGTAATTTCAGTAGTGGCCGGATTGGGAAATATCTCAATCGATTGTGTGAGGAGTTTGTTGGGAACATTCACAATATCGTGTGTTTCAGAAATTAGCCAGAGATCAGGATCAATTACTAATTCGGAAACCTGAAAATCGGTGTCAATGATAAATTGTTGCAGATTGTTGGTATGGTTCAGTCTGACATTGAGCGAATCCGTTCGGCCGGCACTGTATAAACGCACAGGTACAGGCATTTCAAAAAAATCAACTGATTCGTGTGTCGTCGTTTGACTCAAGGTTATCAAGATTTTTTCTTCATCTGCAGGTTTAAAACTGGCCGAGTAAACCGGGTAGCCCTCACCATAAAGCCAGTCGTTAAAGAATTCCATTAAACTGGTGTCGGCGGCTTGTTCAAAATGTCTTATTACATCCTCCGAGCGTGCAAATCCGTTGGCAATTACCGGATCATCGAAATAGTTTTTAAGGCCCTGGAAAAAGGTATCATCACCGATTACCCAACGCAACATGTGCAGCAAATATGCCCCTTTTGCATAAGACAGGCGGCTGCTAAAAACTCGGGAAACAGAAGTGGTATCGGTAACATAAACTGCACCATCGGGTTCTTGTTTTATCTTATCGGAATGTACTTGTTTCCAGACCGGCCACCATTCGGTATTAATGTTCTCGTACGAAAGGCCGGTCAAATAGGTAGCAAAACCTTCGTTTAGCCAGATATCCTGCCACGAGGCCAGCGTAATATAGTTGCCAAACCATTGATGGGCCAACTCGTGAGCAATTAATTCGTAGCCAAAACTGCCCATAAAACTCATGGTCTGATGTTCCATTCCTCCACCCCAGCCAAACTGTGCATGGCCATATTTTTCCAGCGCAAAGGGATAATCTCCAATCAATTCCTGATACAGTTGCATAATTTCAGCAGTAACCGGTGTTTTTTCTTTGGCTTGTTCAAGGCTTTCAGGATAAACGTAATTTAGAATTTCAATGGAATCGCCATTTTCGGTTTCCAGGTAATCGGAATAACACTCATAGTTGGTAACTGCAATGGCAACCAGGTACGTGGCAATCGGGAAACGATGTTTCCAGTGCATGATTCTGGTGGTATCGTTTATTTCTTCCGAGACCAAAATTCCGTTGCCTGCAGTTTTGTATTGTTCGGGCGTGGTTACGATCACGTCAATCGAATCAATTTTATCTGCCAGCGATTGTTTACAGGGCCACCATTCCATAGCTCCATATGGTTCGGAGAGTGTCCATAAAAGGGGAGTAAATTCGGTACCGTGGTTACTTACAGCAAAAGAACCAAAACCGGATGAAGGTGGAGTCCCCCGATAATAGATAGAAACAGAATCGATCTGATCCAAAACAAGTGGTTCAGTCATTTCAATGCTGATTTTGTTATCCTGATGAGAAAATGGAACGATGGAATTTCGAATCGTAATGGAGTCAACAGATAATGAATCGCTAAGATCAAATTCTAAAGTTTCCAGCGACTCAACATTACTTTTAAAATAAGTAGTGACTTTTCCTGAAATGTATCGAACTGCCGGGTCGACCTGCCATTCCATTCGTTGGTAAATAAAATCAGTTTGATTATAGTTTTGACTTTCTGCAAAAGATGATTTGAGAAGAAAACTCCGGCTTTCCTCCAATGCTATTTTTTCGGAAATAAATAGTTCGTCATTCTGCGCCTGCATATTCAGGCATAGGCCAAGAAAAAGAAGTATGTTGATTAAGCGGATCATTGCTTAAAGATACAATTCTGAGCGAAGAGTAGCGGCACAAAAAAAGCGAACCATAATGGTCCGCTTTTCATACCCTTATTTTTTATCAAGAATCAATTTACGTACAATCTGATGCTGGTTTATTTTTAATAGCACCAGGTACGATCCACTAGTATGTTCCGATAAATCGAAAACAATCCTCTGATTATTCTGATAAGTTTTTCTAAATACTTCGCTTCCTATAATGTTTGTAACCAGTAGTTCAATCTCTCCTGCAGGTACATTTTTTAGGTCAATATTAACCTGCCCTCGCGATGGATTCGGATAAAGATTTATTTCGAACTCATTTTCAGTAAGTTGGATAACCCCAACTTCCAATGGATTGATACATACATTAAAGGTATCGCTGGCCAGATCACCCGCCTGATCCTGAATATTTACAATTATATCGAAGCAACCGGTATCGGCAGGAGTAGGAATAAATGTAATGATATACTGTTCCAAGTCTTCGTTGATTTTAATCCAGTCGGGGATGTTGTTACCGTTCACCGATAAATTAATCAGCAGATCGCTGTCGTCGGGATCGTCGAAAAATTCGCCTGGAATTTTACTAAGATAGAGTGTCGACGAATCTCCGGCAACCATTGTTCGGTCTTCGATGAATTGTACGAATTCAGGAGGATCGTTCTCGGTAGTTACCGTTAAAATGAAGCCGATGGATGTTTGATTACCCAGCGAATCCCGCACTGTTACTGTAATGCTGTCAGTTCCGAATTGTTCTGCAAATGGAACAATTTCTAATATCGCCGTGCTGTTGTAGGCCAGATAATCGATAGTCAGACTACTTACAAGTTCTTGGTTGCTGTGTTCGGCGAGCACGCTTACCTCCTGTTCGGCACAAGATGTTCCACCGGAAATACCTGAGAGTGTCAGCATTAGTGTGCTGTCTTCGCTAATTATTTGGTCTGGAACTTCATCGATTTCGGGATCTCGCACTACGTCCACAACCCGAACTGAGGTTTGGCAGTTTGCTTTGTTTCCGGCGGCATCGCTTACCTGAACATTAACAGTATTTTCGCCAAGATTACTACACGTAAATGTTGAAGGAGTAACCACAATTGTCAGATCTTCGAATGCACTTACATCATCGCATGAACCTTGTGCAATTTCAGAGATGTCAGTTTTACTCAATTGGTATGTTCCATCTTCCGCTAGCTCAATTTCAATAGCTTGACATTTAGCCACAGGAGGAATATCATCTTTTACCAACAGGTGCAGAGTAATTACACTATCACATCCAAAAACGGAAGTGAGAGTGTTGGTATAGGTTCCTGTTTTGGTCAGATTTTTCGATGCAAAAACATATGGAAGTTCCGATGGACTCACCGTTTTGTAAATAGGAGTATTGTAACTGTCGTGAACTGTAAGGCTGAGTGTTACCAAACTGTCGCAACCATTTGTCGCCGCAAATACCTCCTTAAAAATGCCACTTGCCGACAACGACTGCGTACCGAAAATATACGGGAGGTCGTTTTCGCAGATCGTGTCGGAATACGCTGATTGGGAAGTATCGCTAATTGTAAAATACAAAGTTACGGTACTGTCGCAACCGGCCGAAGAAGTAAACACTTCGGTGTAACTCCCTTCAACAGTGAGTGTTTGTGATCCAAAAGCAAAGGGCAAATCATTCTCGCAAACCGCGAGTGTGTCTTTTATATTGAAAGTATCGTTCACTGTTAATGTCAGAATAATTATACTGTCGCAACTATTAAGAGATTGCAGGGTATCTCGGTAAATACCACTTTCAGAGAGAATATCTCCTCCGAATGAATAAGTGCTGCCAATGCAAATTGCTGTGTCGGCAGGAATTTCATAAACCGGATACACAGAAAGGTTTAATACAACTACACTGTCGCAGTTTGAAACAGATTGCAGAGTGTCTTTATAGATGCCTGAAGCAGTAAGTAATTCTTCTCCAAAATTATAACTGTCTCCTTCGCAGATGCTGGCGTCAACAGGTATTTCGTAAGTCGGATTAACAGTCAGGTTAAGCGTAACGATACTATCGCAACCATTTGCTGAAATTAGCGTGTCTTTATATTCTCCTTCGTTTGTAATATCGGTTCCTGCAAACAGGTACGAATTGCCCTGGCAAATTGCCGTATTTAAAGTCTCGTAAACGATTGGATTAACTGTAAGCTGAAGCGTAACCACACTGTCGCAACCTGTAGAAGCGGTTAAAGTATGCATATAATTTCCGGTTGTACTATATTCTGTTTCGCAAAAAGTAAAACTATCACCTTCGCAAATTGTAACCGCAGTTGAATCGCTGTAAACCGGATTAACCTGCAAGTTTAACACAATAACACTGTCGCACATTAATGCTGATTGCAAAGTATCTTTATAGATGCCCGATGTGGTAAGTGTTTCTTCTCCAAAAATTACACTTTCTCCTTCACAGATTGTAGAGTCGATCGGAATCTCATAAACCGGATTAACCGTTAGTGTAAGTACCACAATACTGTCGCAGTTGAAAACCGTTTGCAATGTATCGCGGTAAATCCCTTCAGCAGAAATTGCATCCCCGGCAAAATTGTAGGAGTCGCCATCGCAAATGCTGGCTTCTATCGGAGTTTCTGTTGCCGGATCAATAGTAAGCGCTAAAGTTAAAATACTGTCGCAGCCGTTTATCGTTTGCAATGTGTCTTTGTAAACTCCTTCGGTGGTTAGTTGGCTACCGTTAAAAAGGTAACTGTTGCCATCGCAAATGCTCGCTGTAAGGGGGATTTCGTATGTCGGATTTATAACTAATTTTAACGTAAGAATACTATCGCAACCATTTACAGTTTGCAGGGTGTCAGCATGAATTCCAGGCATAGTTAGTGTTTCTGTGCCGAAAATATATGAGTCTCCCTGGCATATTACGACTGAATCAAGTTCTACCTCAAATACCGGATTAATTTTAAGATTAAGAGAAACTACACTATCGCAACCGTAGCTATTTGTAAAGCTTTCAGAATAGAATCCTTCAGAAGTTAAAAGCTGGCCTCCAAGTTGATAGGGTAAATCTGTTTCGCACACTTCAAAATCACCTTTTTTAGTGAGAAGGATATCATCAAAGAACATTTTTGTAGTACCGCTATTTCCAGCGCAAAGCATAACGTCAATTGTTTCAACTGTTGGGTGCATCGGGAAATCGGAAGTAGTTTCGCCACCGCTGGTACCGGATACTTTTACATTGTTGATATAAACCTGGTACGAACGGTTAACAAGATCATGTATCATTTTTACATGGTACCACTGTCCGGGTGTATAATCCATAATTTCGTAGGTCGGGCCATCAGAATAAGTAGCAGAAATTTTTCCGTCAAAAAACTGTAAACGCGAAGTTCGTGTTCCCCATGATCCAATATTGAAATTGCCCACACCAATACTTCCGGCTATGCCGGAGAGGATCTTCTCGCAATTTACCCAGGCTTCGAGCGTAATTTCTGTGGGCATTGTTACAGGCCTGCGATAATATTCTGAAGCCCAGCTGGAAGCGCCTTCCATCTGGAATGCTTTTATTCCATATTTTACAGGATTGTCTACAACAATTTGATTCGCAGTACCGGTTCCGTCGTATTTTTGAATCCAACCAGATGGTGCAGTGTTTAAATTATCACCTTCAAAGGAACTAAAGAATATTGTATCAACATCACCCAGCCAAATATTTTGTGACGGGTAAACAGTTATTCCCCCAACAATGGTGTCGTTGGCCGATTTTGCACTGTCGGTGTGTGTAACTATTGCAGAAACTTCAAAGGTTCCTGCATCGGTATAAATGTGTTCGGGCATAATTTCCAGCGAAGTTGTTCCATCGCCAAACTTCCATTCAATAACATCCGCATCAGCTATATCCGCATCGAAAGAAATGGGTGTACCTAAACAAACTGTTGAGTCATCAGCCGAGATAACAACCTTAGGTTGAACTTCTTTCGAAATGGTTTTGCTAATTGCGCTGCTCCAATTTCCTTGTGCATCAACAAACTGAAAACTAGCAACCGGTATTCCGCCTGGGAAGTTAGCAACATCAACCAATTCATCTAAAATCAGCGATTTTACAGGTGTTGCCAAAGTTACTTCTGTTGCCGAAGCCATATCATTATTGGGCCAGTAGCGGTAGCCTGCAATTTTATTGTCGGTAACTACCACATCATTTTCAAATTTGTTAAAGAGAGCGGAAATAGCAGCACTCCATTTTCCAGCTTCATCCTGAAAACGATAACTTAGAGTGTGAAGTCCGTTGCCTAGAGTCGAAACGTCAAGTTGGGTGTCCAGCAAATATTCTGATCCGGCAGGAACAGAAGTTACTGTACTTGATGAAATATCACCGTCGATCCAGTACTCTACTGCCATTAATTTTTGCAGAACAACAGCCGGTTCCGCCGGGTATTTTACAAACAACTGCGAATAGGCCGAACTCCATTTTCCTGCCTCATCGCCGTAGCGTGTACTCACAATATGCAGCCCGTCGCTTAGAGCCGAAACGTCGAGTGAGGTATTTACATTCAGTTGAGAAGTTGCTGTTACCGCGTCGATTTGAACCGAAGAATAATCGCTATCGAACCAGTATTCCTTTGCAGTAATCTGGTGCAAAACAGGTGTTTCATCATCATACTTGGTAAAATACCAGCTAGCAGGTGCATTCCAGTTTCCACTTTCATCTTTTAACCGGAGACTGAAAAAGTGAAGGCCGTTAGTCAAGGCGGAAACATCGATTTGCTGGTTCATATTATAAAGGGATGTGGCAGCAAAGGTTTCGGAAACTTTACCGGCATAATCATTGTCGAACCAATATTCGAGTGCAACCAGTTGTTTTAATCCTGTGTTAGCTTCCACTTTGAAAAAGCGAGTCAGCGGAGCACTCCATATTCCCCGGTCGTCTTTAAAGTGACACGATACAGTATGCAGGCCATCGATAAGAGAGCTTACATCGAGCAAAGTGTTCCAGTCTACAGATGTACCAGAAGCCAGAGAAGTTTCAACGGCTGTTGAATAATCACCATCGTACCAATATTCAACATCGGTGACCAGATGTGGCCCCGTATTATCCGAATAGTGGGTAAAGAATTTTGTGTGTACCGAGCCCCAAACACCTCTCGAATCCTGAAAACGGATAGTAAATGTGTGCAGACCCTGTTCAAGTGAGCTTACATCCAGCAAATCGGAATAGTTCACTGTGGAACCTGTTATCGTTTGCCGGCTGGCTGTGCTATAGTCGCCGTCGTACCAATATTCCATCGCCGAAATATTGATTTGTGCCGACAGCCATGCAGGAAGCAAGAGCCAAATGAGTAAATATATTAATCGTCTCATGTTCATTTTTTTTCAGTTTAAACCTGAGCGATTAGCGGCTTTGAGCGGCTGCATTTATATTAACTCCCAGTTTATCGTTTGCTGCTTCGGAAGCAATGGTTGCTGTGTTGATGTGCGGATAGTAAGGAATGACTTTATATGGAGTTGTTGTTCCGTAAATACCAGCATTGGTTCCATCGCTGGCTGATGACAAAATACTGACGGTTGATGCGTCGGACTC
The DNA here is from genome assembly GCF_033963885.1 of Draconibacterium sp. IB214405. Taxonomy (NCBI): domain Bacteria; kingdom Pseudomonadati; phylum Bacteroidota; class Bacteroidia; order Marinilabiliales; family Prolixibacteraceae; genus Draconibacterium; species Draconibacterium sp. IB214405. The sequence goes on along the minus strand of NZ_JAXBMA010000001.1, from coordinate 206,535 downwards.
AGCAGTTCCGGTGGAGCTTGTGTTCAAATGGTAATCGTTTTCGTATTCAAAAGTGTAAATGTTGCCAATAATTGTTGTGTAAATATTGGCAGTTCCTACACTGTAAATATTATCGGATCCACCGTTGGTGCTACTAGTGTTGTATGGTAATGGTTCTGCAAAAATGTTGTTGTACAGATTGTTGCTGGTTGAAGTATAGAGTCCTCCTTTGACTCCAAATGCATTATTGGTAAATGTGCAATAGTCTGAATATCGTACTGCTGAATAACCATAGGATGAAGAGCCATTTACATTGATCGAATTATGATCGAAATTCGATTGATAGAACTTATCAATGTAGGAAAATATTAACGATTTTTCTATTGTGCAGTTACTACCATAATTTCCATTAACGCCTTGTAGTACACATTCACTAATTTGAAAATTTAAATCCGGATTGCCGGTGGTTGCACTACGAAGAGTAAGCGTGTTGATTACCCTGCATCTTTTTAGCTTTATATTAATTGCTTCATCATCGGAGCTACCAAAATTGAGGCTGCTTGTGAATAAAATTCCTTCAAATGAACTGTTGTCGCAATCTCCGGTAAAAACTAATCCGGTAGTAATTCTTGTTTGCATGGTTGCTTCCGTTTCGGTAGGATAATGTCCGTGCCCAACCCAATGCAGTGTTTTTTCAATGGTTGCATCGGTAATGCTAAATCCTCCACCCGGTAAATACAATGTATCGCCTGCAACTGCATTTTCAATAGCAGTATTTATATTATTGTAAACTTCGGTTTTGGTGCCATTTTGCACGATAAATTGTGCCTGTCCCCAGCTAATGAATGTAAGGAATAAGAGCGGAAGTATGATTATTTTTTTCATGATATTCGGTTTTTGTATTAATGCGTATTAAGTACTTAGAATTTCACTGGGATTAGCGTTCTTGTGCTGCTACATTAATTTGTACACCCAGGTTTCCTGATACAGCTTCGTTATCAATATTGGCTGTTTGAATGTGAGGAGAATAAGGAACGGCTCCTTCTTTGTAAGGCAGCGCAGTTCCGTAAACTCCGGGATTAGTACCATCAGTTGCATTGCCAGTTATACTTACACCGGTATTTCCATTCTCATCGGTGCCTGTTGTTGAGGTATTTAAATGGTAGTCGTTATCGTACGAAAAGGTGTAAATATTAGCACTGTTCGATATGTCCTCATAAATATTTCCCGATCCGATATTAATAATATTACCGGAGCCGGTAATCGTTGAAGTTGTTGGATCGTAAGGTAAAGTTGATTGAAAGAGGTTATTTTCGAAATTGCAGTTGTAAGTGTAATAAAGACCGTAGGAATATCCAAAAACATTGTTTGTAAACTGGCAGTTCTCGCAATACCTGATAACACGATTATAGCCGTCGTAATCGTTTAAAGAATTATGATTAAAGAACGATCGGTTGAAATTATTTAATGTGCTGAAAATTAAATTTTTTTCCACACGAGCATTCATGCTGTAACGAGCATCAAGTGCTTGAGTAACACATTCTGTAAGGTGAAATCCCAGGTCTGGAGCTCCAGTACTAATATCGGTAGTACTTCTCATATAAAGTGTTCCCCAAACCCGGCAACGTTTCATTGTTACGCCCGTACACTCATCGTCGTTCGAACCGAAAGTGACAGTGGTCTGAAAGTATATGCCTTCGAACGTGCTGTTGTCGCAATTCCCTGTGAAATTTACAGCATTTGTAATTTGCGTGTGGCCTGTTGCTGCAGTTGAATCGGGATAGTGTCCTACTCCGCGCCAGTGTAAGGTTTTGTCAATGGTTGCAGGGTCAATGTAAAAACCTCCACCGGGAAGGTAGAGTGTATCGCCGGCTGATGCGGCTGCAATAGCATCGTTAATATCGTCGAAAGATTGTGCAGTGCCATTTTGCACTACAAATTGTTTTTGGGCGAATGTGGTAATCCCCATAAATAGGAATAGTAGAAAGAAAAGATTTTTCATGGTTATTGAATTTTTGTTTGTTTTTTGAGCAGAAAATGGTGCTTGGTAACACTGTAATAATGGCAGTTTTGAAACTAAAAATAATTCGAATATTCCTTATTTAAAGGGAATTATTGAAGGAGTCAGCCAACTGTAGTGATGGAGCAATAAATGGTATGTTTATGTCAACTAACCGTATAATATGTTTAGTAAAAATAGGCGAGTTTGGGAAAGATTTTAGTCGAGGGTTTTGTATGCAAGAATTCTGTTCTGAACATCTTTCCGGCGATCGCGGGCAATATCGAGTTTTGTTCCCTGGTATAATTTTAAAGTCCTGGTATTGTACGATTGTACCTGATCCATATTCACTAAATACGATTTGTGAATGCGAATAAATGGGTAGTCTTCCAACTCGCTTTCCCAGTATCCCAAATGTTTGGAGGTAATAAGTTCTTTTGGTTGGTTGAGTTCGTTTATAAAATGTACCGTCGAATAGTCTTTTTCTGCTTCGAGGTATAAAATACTTTTTGCTGGTACAAACACTGTTTCGTGTTGGCCTTTTATGGCAACCTGGCGTTTCCTGAAAGCCTGTATCGTTTTAAATAATTCGTCCAGTTCTTTTTTTCTGAAAATATGGTGTCTGGCTTTATTAATTGCCGATATCAGATCGTCTTTATCAATAGGTTTGGTAACATAATCAATGGCATTGTGTTTAAATGCTTTTAGGGCATACTGGTTGTAAGAGGTTACAAAAATTACATGTAGTTGATCGAATTGCCATGTGTTTAACATTTCAAAAGCATCGAAATTATCGTTAAACTGAATATCAAGAAAAAGAAGATCGAATTCAATTTGGGGAAGTTTTTCCAGTGCTTTACGACCGGATTCAAACACTTCGACAATTTGTACGTCGTGTGTATATTTTTCGAGAAGTTCTGTAAGGTTTAATACCGAATATTTTTCGTCTTCAACAATTACTGCTTTTATCATTTTTAATTATGCTATTCCGGGTTTATACAAATATAACCTTCTGTGTTAAAATTTGTTATGTATTATTAATAGTGGAATTTCAAATTTTATTTCAACGCCGGGATTTCTGTCTGACATTTCGAACTTAATGTTACTTTTCTTTTGAAGCAGCTCAATCCGTTCGCGCGTAATTTGTGTACCTAAACCTGTTCCGCTTGTTTCTTTATTTGCTTGTAAACCCTTACCATTGTCGGCAATCGAAAACCTGAGTTTCCGATCTTCGGTTGTAATGGTAATTTGTATTTTTAATTCTCTGTTGTTTACATCCGAAAATCCGTGTTTGATTGAATTTTCAACCAAAGGCTGTAGCATCATCGAGGGTACAGAGATTGTTTCTGTCGAGCAGTTTTCAGGAAGTACAATTTCGTATGAAAAACAGTCGTTACATCGGAACTGTTCCAACTCCATATATTTTTTTACAATTTCCAATTCTTCGCTCAGACTAATCGATTCTTTTTTAATGCTTTGCAGTATAACGCGTAAGAGTTTCGAGAATTTTACAATATAAGTATTGGCTTGTTCTTTATGGCCGGCATTCACCAAACCACTAATATTATTTAAACAGTTCATTACAAAATGAGGGTCAAGCTGGGCGGCCAGTGCCTCGCTTTTTAATTGCATTAATCGTTGACGCGTTGCTGCTTTCTGCTGTTCCTTTTTTCTGAAAAACTGGACCAGAAAATACACCAGTAATGCTAACAGTATTATTTCGGAAAGAATAAACCACCATTTTTGCCAGAATGGTTTCTGAATTTCGAAATCAAAAAATAATGTGTCAGAACATGCCGAACTTACACCGGCATCAGCTTTAACAAGAAAACGATAAGTGCCGGGTTTTAACTGATAAAAAGTAACCTCGTTAATTTCTGAAGCCGGCAACCAGTCGTCTTGTAAACCTTCTAATTTGTAGTAAAATCGGATATTTCCGGCATTGGCAAACGAAATTACGTCAACCAGAAAACGGATGTTGTTATGGTTGAAATTAAAAGAATTATTTCCGGTTGAATTCAGGTTTTGCCACCTGATATTATCAGGAGAAACGGTTGTGTTTAAAAATATACGAGGCGATGTAATTTTCTTATCAATCAGTTTTTTTGGGTCGAAACGCGTTACCAGGTCGCTTGTTGGTATCCATATCATTTCTTCGGAATCGGTAAAAAAGCCGTTTTGCCCACATTCTAATCCGGTAAAACCACTCGACTCGTTGTAAAGCACAGTTTCAAAGATTCCGTTTTTGTAATAATCATCCAGATTGGCAACATATAAACCTTTAATTCCGCCCATGAATAAATAATGTGGCGCAACAAACAGAAGCGAATAAAAAGCTTCTTCTTCCTTCTGTGCAATTGGTATAATTGTGTCGTTGGTATAGAGGTTTAAATTTTTTATCCCGCCTATCCAAATGTTGTTTTTATGGTCTTTTGTGGTACTGTAACTGCGCCTGACATTATCTTGTTGATACCGGATAATACTGTCGTTTGAAACAACTGCTACTCCGTTTTTACCAACTGCAACAATTCTGTTTTTTGTGTCGGCTTCAACACTTAAAATACTTGAAACGCCAACACTGTCGCGGCTCCGGTATTTTATGTTTCCGTTTGGTTTTTTTATAAACAAACCGGCAAAACCAGCAAATATCATCGTACTGTCGGGTAAAGCTTTTGTAATCTGATATGGGAGTTCGAGCAGGTCTTCAACCGGCGAGAATGTGTCGTTTTTGTATTGTAATACATTGCATTCGGTTGGAAAATACAACGTGGAACCCATTCTACTGGCACCCATATAATAGCGGTACATCTTGTGTAAGTCGGTATTAGCGATGTGATGTTTCAGGTTTGTATTCAATAAATCGGTGTAATCAGTAATCGATTCCCGGTCCCATTTCCACAAACCATTTTGGTACGACGCAAACCAAAAATTGTTATTATCGTCTTCAATTACCGACCAAACCCAGTCTTTATTTCCTTTCGAAAAAGTATAGTTTACAAAGTTGAGCTGAAAGAAGTTATACAGTCCTTCTTCGGTAGCTACCCACAGATTGTCTTCGTAGTCGAATAGAATATCACGAATCGAAGTAAGATTTTGTTTAATCGGTACCAGCTTGTCTTTGTAATAGAAAATATCACAGTCGGTTTTTATTATCAGCGCATCATTCGATGGAGTTTGAATAATTTTAAAAAAACGGACAGGTGGCTGTATCTGGAATAGAAAATGAAATGTATTATTAATTAATTTGAATACCTGATAGTTATTATTTACACCGATATAATCGTCTCTCCAGCGAATAATTTGGTTAATTGAATATGGATTGGCCAGTGTTTTTACTGTTTGTCGTGTTTTTAATTCGGAGATGTAAATGGAATCGAAATCGGTTTGCCAAACCAGATTCTCGACACTTTCGCTTATATAAATAACTTGTCCTGCATTGTTATTAACCGGATAGCTAATTAAAGAATCGGTATTTGCATATGATAGAATTTCAATTTGTTTTTTGTTATCGGGAAGAAATCGATAAATCTCCTTAAGCTTTTTCTTTGGACAAAAATAAGCGAGAGAGGAGCTGCTTTGATTGTCGGGATAGTTGTATATCTCCACTGAGCCGTCCTCAAGTTCAGCGAAGTTTGATGGCCCGAAGAGAAGCAGATTTCCCGCTTCGGTTTCTCCCATAGTGATAATATCAAAACCTGCAATCTTAATATCATCGGTGTAATTCTTAAAATGTTTGCCATCGAAGCGGCTCAGGCCTGCTTTGGTGTAAGACCATAAATACCCTTTACTGTCTTGGAATAACGACATAACCTGCATTTGCGCAAGTCCGTCGTGTATTGTATAATGTTTTGAAGTATATTCCTGGTGGAGTTTTTGGGCGTGAAGTTGATTAACCGAAAAAATAAAAACAATCATCCAACTCAATAAGGTTGTCAACTTGCATTGTATTGTGTGGTCTTTTGAGATTGGCATTTTCGGTTTTATCGGTACTGGCTATAAAAATAAGATAATCATATAATTGTACATTGTTTTATTGTCAAAAAAAACAGGAACCAAAATGGCTCCTGTTTAATTTATATGATCTGCGAAAATCTATTTTTCCAGCTCTTTCCAAGCCAATGCGCTTGCTCCAACAATTGCAGCGTCGCCAGGCTTAAGTTCCGATGGAAGAATTTTGATCTTATCTTTAAAGATAGGAAGTAAGTGTTTCTCCATGTGCTTCTTAGTAGGTGCGAAGATGTAATCGCCTGCAGCGGTAGGACCGCCAAACAGGAATACTGCTTCAGGACTCAGGTGGTGAACGGTATCGGCCAATCCTTGTCCTAACCATGCACCTGTTTTTTCGAATACTTCCAACGCAATTTTGTCGCCTTTTTCAGCAGCTTCGTAAATCATTTTCGAGTCTAACTCGTTAAACGATTTGTCGGCTAAAACACTGTCGGTAGCATTGTATTGAACCATCAATTCAAAAGCAGTACGTTTCATACCCGGTGCCGAGCAATAAGCTTCCAAGTGGCCCAATGCTGTACATCCGCACAAACGACCGCCAGGAATAAGCGTAGTGTGACCACATTCGCCGGCAAAACCATCGTGACCGTAAACAAGGTCGCCATTTACAACGATACCACTACCAACTCCGGTTCCCAAAGTAAACATTACAAAGTTTTTCATGTCTTTGGCACCACCGTAGATCATCTCGCCAATAGCTGCAGCATTTGCATCGTTTGTTAATGCCAGTGCTTCCATCTCAGGAAAATGTGCACGTAGCAACTCAACTAATCGAACCACGCCTTTAAACGACAGGTTTGGAGCATATTCTATTGTCCCACTGTAGTAATTACCGTTTGGAGCGCCAATTCCTATACCTACAACTTCAAGGTTTTCGTTCAGTAACTTAACTGATTTAATCAATTCTTTAATGGCCGCTGCCAAATCTGAAATGTATTGGTCGATATCACCATGTGAGGGCGTAGAAATATTGTCTTTTACCATCACGTGTCCTTCTGCGTCAACTACACCAATAGCAGTATTGGTACCGCCTATATCAACCCCAATTGCAACTTTTTTCATCGTGTTATTATGTTTATTAATTTAGATATTGTCTGTCTATCCATGTATCTTAGCAAAATTAAAAATATTATGCAATTGACATTGATACGTACCAATGTTTATGGCTATTTATTTTGAATTCAATTAAGCTTTAACGTTTTTTAGTACGATTCAGTAATTTGGGGTACAAAACAAGGATAAAATTTAATCGTACATTTGCTGCCGAATAGTATGAAAGCAATTGGAAAAGCAATTCTGAAGTTTTTGGGGTGGATACTTTTAATCCCTATTTATATTTATAAGTATGCGATTTCACCGTTTACCCCGGCATCGTGCCGGCATGTCCCCACGTGTTCAGAATATGCTGTTCAGGCGATAAAGATTCACGGACCGTTTAAAGGTTTTGTGTTGACCTTGAGGCGCCTTTCAAAATGTCATCCCTGGGGAACGCATGGTTACGATCCCGTTCCGCCAAAAGATCCGGGCGCAAAAAAGTTTTAAGTCCGATCGTTTTATTTAATCCAAAACATAAAACTAAATTTGTGGAACGTTGTTAAAATGAGACACTAAAAAATATATTGATGAAGAGAATTATGCTTTTGTTGATTCTGGCAAGCTTGTTTGTTGCGTGCGGGAATCAAAAAAAAGAGAAAAAAGAAGCAGTTGCAGATGTGGTTACCGTTAGTATTTTACCGCAAAAAACTTTTGTAGAAAAAATAGCTGGCGACGATTTTGAGGTGAATGTTCTTATTCCACCAGGATCGAGTCCGGCAGCTTATACACTTTTGCCCTCGCAACTTAAAGATATTTCGCGTTCAGCCATTTGGTTCCGTATTGGTTACATTGGTTTTGAACACTCGTGGAAAGACAAAATTGAACAGGCCAACACAAAAATGAAAGTGGTAAACATTTCGGAAGACCTCGATTTAATAGCCGATCATATTGAACAGCATGGCGACCACGTGCACATCGACGGGATTGATCCTCATGTTTGGCTTTCTCCAACTTTGGTGAAACAAATGGCGAAGGTTATTCTCGATGAGCTTTCGGCACTAAAACCTGAAAAGACCAATGATTACAAGGCCAACTACATGCGTTTTGTAAAAGAATGCGATCAGCTTGATGTCGATCTTAAAAAGCAATTAAAGGATTTTGAAGGGAAAAAATTTATTGTTTTCCATCCAAGTCTTTCGTACTATGCACGGGAATACGGGCTGGAGCAGTTCTCGCTCGAAACCGGTGGAAAAGAACCAACTCCGCAACAATTGCGCGAAGTTGTTGACATGGCTAAATCAGAAGGAATAAAAGTTATTTATATTCAGAGTGAATTTGATCGTGAACATGCCCGCGTTTTTGCCGACGAAATTGGTGGTGAAATTGTTGAGGTGTGGCCGCTTAATCCCGAATGGGAGGAAAACCTGAGACAAATGACTCAAATTCTGACAGATAATTTTTAATGGATCCACTAATAAAAATAGAGCAGCTTACGGTTGGTTACGACAAGGTTCCTGTACTCGAAAATGTAGATCTTGAAATTAGCGACAGGGATTTTATTGGAGTAATCGGTCCAAACGGTGGCGGAAAAACAACCTTGTTAAAAGCCATTTTGGGTTTGCTAAAACCTGAATCGGGCCATATTCATTTCTCGAAAGAAATGAGTGGCCGGAAAAAACCAATTGGCTACCTGCCACAGGTACGACATATCGACCGGAAATTTCCGATTACTGTTTTTGATGTGGTACTGTCGGGCGGAATTATGCAAAACCGCCAAAAAACAAAAGGCGAAGTCAGAGAAAAAGCTGAGGGCCTGTTGGAAGAAATGGGTGTGGCCGGAATTCGTAACAAAGCTATTGGCGAATTGTCTGGCGGCCAAATGCAACGTGTATTTTTATGCCGTGCGTTACTAAGCGAACCAAGATTACTTATCCTTGACGAGCCGGATACTTTTGTGGATAACCGTTTTGAAGGGGAACTTTACGACAAGCTTCAAAAGCTAAACGAAGAGCTTGCTATTCTTTTGGTTTCGCATGATGTGGGTACCATTACCAGCTGCGTAAAATCGATTGCCTGTGTAAATAAATACCTGCATTATCACCCGAGTAATGTAATTTCGCAAGAACAGCTGGCCAATTATAATTGCCCGATTCAAATCATTTCGCATGGCGAAATTCCTCACACCGTTTTAAAGCACCATCATCATTAATATGAATGCAATAATAGAATTATTTTCATACGAATTTTTTCAGAAAGCCTTTCTTGCCGCGGTATTTGCAAGTATTTCGTGCGGAATAATTGGAGCTTACATCGTGTCACGACGTATCGTTTTTATCAGTGGAGGAATTACTCATGCATCGTTTGGAGGCATCGGACTGGCATTTTTTCTTGGATTTAATCCATTGCTGGGCGCGGTACTTTTTGCGGTTTTATCGGCTTTGGGCATACAATTTTTTACCAAAGTTGCCGAAATCCGGGAAGATTCATCCATTGCAATCTGGTGGTCGCTCGGAATGGCACTCGGAATAATATTTGTCTTTCTTACACCCGGATACACTCCAAATTTAATGAGTTACCTGTTCGGAAATATCCTCACCGTAACAACTTCAGAACTTTGGTGGATGTTTATGCTCAACCTGGTTGTGGTGCTTTTCTTTTCCGTTTTCCTGCGAAAAATACTTTACATCGCTTTCGACGAAGAATTTGCACGCACAGCTGGTTTACCCGTTAATTTGTTTAACTATCTCATTATTGTGCTCATTGCGCTTACCGTAGTTTTAAACATCAGGGTGGTTGGCATCATTCTTATTTTATCGTTGCTCACCATACCGCAGGCATCGGCCAACTTATTTACCAAAGATTTTAAACGTTTGCTGGTACTCTCCTCGCTGTTTGCATTTATCGGTACAATTGCCGGATTATTTATTTCGTATTTTCTGAATATTCCATCGGGGGCCGCCATAATTTTTACGCTGATCATTATTTTCGGAGTGCTTCGGTTGGCGAAATCACTATTTTGATGCTGGGGCAGAAAAAGGAAAAAATATACACCTGTTCAAACTGTAATTTTCAGTTTTCGAATCTTGATGTTTCACGAACGTGTAGTAACTGTTTTGCCTGTACCGGTTGCGAAATTTATATCTGTCCACAGTGCGGGGAAGAGGTGGTAATAAAGCCGATAAAGAAAATGGAAAGGAAGTGATACCAAGCCAATTCCGTACGAAAAATTCAACTTCTAAAATATGTTTAAAAAATGCTGGAATCGGGCTTTTCAGGTTTGGTTCAATTGAAAAGAAAATGTATTTTCGGAGTGTGATAGTCACAAATCAATTCGGGATTATTAACACAACTGCCCGCTCTGAATTATCAGGCGGGCAGTTTTAATTTATGAGATCCAGTTGGTTTAAACTGATTCTTTAAAATATTTTACTGTTCCTACTTTAAGTTCCATTGTAGCTTCTTCGTCGCAAACAATAATACCGTTCGCATGCATTTGTAATGCCGATAATGTCCACATGTGATTAATGCCGTTTTCCACCACATTTTGCAAGGCACGTGCTTTTTTGTATCCGTTTACCAAAACCAGTACTTCTTTTGAATCGAGTACGGTTTGAACACCAACAGTTAAAGCCTGTTTTGGAACAAGTTTTAAATCGTTGTTGAAGAAACGCGAGTTGGCAACAATCGTGTCGTAGTTCAGGTCGACCAAACGGGTGCGTGACTGAATCGACGATCCCGGAATATTAAATGCCAGGTGGCCATCGGCGCCCATTCCTCCCATAAACAGTTCAATGCCTCCGTACGATTCAATTTTTGCTTCGTAACGTTCGCATTCGGCATCTAAATCTGCTGCGTTTCCGTCGAGAATATTGATGTTTTCTTTCGGAATATCGATGTGGTTAAAAAAGTTCTCGAACATAAAACTGTGATAGCTTTCCGGATGATCTTCAGCAATACCTACATACTCGTCCATGTTAAAAGTAACCACATTTTCGAACGATACTTTTCCTTGTTTGTATAAGTCGATCAGTGCTTTGTAAGTTCCCAGCGGCGTTGATCCGGTTGGTAAACCCAGCACAAAAGGTTTTTCTGCTGACGGATTAAAATCAATTATTTTTTCGGCAATATGGTTTGCAGCCCAAATGCTTAATTCATCGTAGTTGTTATGAATAACTAGTTTCATATATTCTGGTTTTTTAAAGTATATTTTCCATTGCTTTTCCCAGTTTCTGGGCTTCTTGCAGGAATTGCTTAACAGTTAGTTCGCGGTGGTAAATTACACCGTGTGTGGCGCGCAACAGTGGCGATTCGTTTTGGTAAAAGAAATTTTTACCCAGCAATAATTGAATTTGTTTGTGCTGATCGAACCAAACACGTTGTGTCAGGTCGCTGAATTTACCATCCAACTGGTAGCTCGGGAACGAAGCATTAACCTGTGTAATGTAACATTCTGAGAATGATTTGCCCAGTGTTGCCAGCGAGTTCAGCGAAACAGGAACGATTACTTCTACATCCCACGGGTTGTATTTGAACCACACGTTGCGGTAACCAACAATTCGCAGGTTGCTCAAATCTTCCTCTTTGCTCCAGTCTTCAACAGCCTTTGCAATGGCCATCAAAACTTTGTAGTGTGTATCCGGACCACTTCCCTGCGGATCCATGGCCAAACTAATAACCGTTGGCTTGTATTTTCTGAAATCTTCCAGAATGGGAAGGATGTCTTTCTCGTAGTTTGATTCGCCCGAGTAAAAGCCCAAACGCAGGTGGTGAACATTTTTCACCATAATTCCGTAGTGTGCCCAAACCAGTTCCTCTTCAAACTCTCGGATCATTCCTTTTAGCTTCTGCACTTTTGGTGGATTTTTACCTCCGTCGTAACAGTTTTTCAGAATGGTAAGAATTTCAAAAATGGTCTCCAGCAGTTCAGCTTCGTTGTTAATCTCCCAAATCGATACCAGCGCACGCACAACACGGTGGCAAACTCCACGGCGTTTTTCTTCTGCATCTTGTGCGGCAATGTTATCCAGGTAGTGGTAAATGTCTTTGTCCCACTTGTATTTATACCCGTCTTTAAAAAAGTCGGGGAAGTTGATCATTTCAATTTTTCCCTGGTTAATCAGGTCTTTTGTGTCAACCAGCAAGTTGTATAAAAAGGTGTTTGTTACCGCCGTAAAACCCGATGTTGCCACCGAAAAATGCAGTTCGTTGCTGGCATCGCGCGATTGGCGGTTGGTCGATGGCATAATGCCAAGCATAATATCGTCGTGGTGCGGGCCGGTGTGGTAATACACCTGATCCACCTCTTTTTTCATTCCTTTTTGCAGTTTGGCTAAAATAGAATCGATAACCGACTGAACCGTATTTTCGTTCAGACCGGGAATCATACTACAGTATTTGTCTGCTTTCAGATCTTCCAATTCCAGCTTACCACCAAACTTGTTTATCTTTTTACAAAGCTCAATAACCGCACGTTCTGTTTTTTGATGCGTCCATGGCGAGCAGGTGTAATAACTTTCAATGCTATCTTCCAACGAAACGGCTGCTCCTTCAGTCAGATAAAAGCGTGCATTCTCCAATTTCTGAAGTGCTGTTGCCGGATAAGTTACACACGGATCGTTTTCCAGCGACGCTTTTATGGTATCGGCAATAGCCTCGCCTGCTGCGTAAACAATGGCTTTGTTTTTTGAATTGAAAGTAAGTGTTCCCAAACCAATGGTAATTACCAAACGGTTTTTCGACACCTCAATTCCACCCAGGTCGGCAGCAGTAATTGCCTGCGTTTCAAAGTTCGTTTCAGTCAAACGTGTTGAGGAAAAATGGTCGGATCCGCGAGTGTTAAATGCGATCAATCCGTCAGGACCAATGCCGCTCAAGAAGAAGCCGATTCCACCTTTTTCGCGAATTTTATTTTCGTAGGCTGTACACCAGTTATCAATTTTAAAAATAGATTGTTGTTGCAGCTGCTCCTGGTGTGTTTTGGCTTCGCGGTAACGTAACGAAAGATCGATTTTAAAGTCAGGGAAAATTTCAGAGAAATGTTTGCCTTCTGCCAGTTCAATTTCTTCCGAATTTATCAGCAGCGCTTTATCTTTTTTAAAGCCCAGCCCGTCGATATATTGTTTTTGTGCGTAGTTGTAAAGGCTGTTGTGTTGCTCCGGATTAATGGGGAAAAATTCGCCCATTTGGACATACGAGAGTTCTCTCAGATCAGGCTTTTTTACATCGGCCAAACCATATTTCTCCAAGAAGTCTTTTCCTTTTTTATTGTTCCAGTTCTCCAATAAAAGATGTGTGAAATCAAGAAAATACTGGGCTGTTTTTCCGGTTGGCAAACTTACCACGCCGTTTGGATTTTTACTGGCCCATTCCAAAAAACTCAATGCCGAAAGTAGCCCCAGCTTTGGAAAGCTTTCGGTAGTAATATAAGGAGTTTTAGTGGTGATCTTTTGAGACTTTGTTTCTTCGAAAAATGCTTCTTCAACCTTTGTAAAATTGACTGTCATTAGTTATTGTTTTGAAATTCGTTCAAGCGCATAAGCGGCCGCTCCCATCGTTCCTGCTTTCGTGCCCAGCTCCGAAAACTGAATTTCAGTTTCGTTACTGATATCGCGGTTGCTGAATGTATGGATTGCCTGTTGTATCGGAGCCAGAATAAACTGGCTGGCCACTGCTACTTGTCCTCCAATTATTATTAATTCCGGATTAAATATCTGAATCAGATAAGCCATTCCGCGTCCCAGCCATTTTCCTACTTCTGAGAAAAGTGAAATGGCAAACTGGTCGCCTGAATTGGCCGCTTGTATTACTGTTGAAATATCTATTTTATTTAAATCGCCCGCTACCAGGTCTTTTATCAGCGACGAACTACCTTGCTGAATTCCTTCGCGGGCCTGCCTTGCAATGGCGTTGGCCGAAACAATGGTCTCCAAACAACCCTGTTTCCCGCAAACACAAAGCACTCCGTTGTCGGCCAGTGGTATGTGCCCGAATTCGCCCGAGTAGCCCGATTTTCCGGGATAAAGTTTTCCATTAATGATGATGCCAAGTCCTAAGCCCCAGTCAGCCTGCAGCATAAGTACATTTTTTTTGCCTTTCGCCAAACCGAAATGTTGCTCGGCGAAAGTGCGTACTTTTGCATCGTGATTAACAAAAACCGGGATACCAAATATTTTCTTAAGCTCATCAAACAGGTTTTCCACTTCAGGGAAATACGTCTGGTTAATTCCCTCTTTTTGGTTAATTAATCCCGGCAATTCAAGTCCGGCAACCAAAATCTTGTTGTGGTCGATATTGCTTTCTTTTATAACTTTTTCAAGCTCTGCATTAACCTGATTAAACAGATTAATATCCGACGACATTTTTATTGGGAAATAATGTGGGCCGCTAACTTCCTGGTTACAACTATTAAAAATCGAGATAATCGTGCGGGTAACATTAATAGTAATTCCAATTACGTAAAAACCGTTTTCAACCAACCCGTAAATGTTCGGGCGACGGCCACCACTTGAATCTCCCCGTCCGAGTTCAGTAACCAATTGGTCTTCTATCAGCTCAAGCAGAAGACTGTTGATTTTTGGTGTACTAAGTTTGATTTGTTTGGCCAGCTCAGAATTTGAAAGCGGGCCGTTAAAATAAATTGAACGAAGGATCTGTTTTTTCTGTGCAGTCTTTTTTTGCTCAACTGCCTGACTTTGATTTCCTGTGGTTTTAAATAGTTTTTCCATAACTGTGTCTGCAAAAATCAGAATAAATTTTATATGAAACAAGAATCTTTTTAAAAAAATTAAAAAGAATATTATAATTCTTCTAAATTTAACTATTCATTTACAATTCATAAAAAATTAATATGAAAATATTTTATTGTTGGTTATTTTCGGGGATATTTAAAATCGGGTTAAATAAATAAACGTATCCACATGATAAAAAGACAAGCATTTTTTATTGTCATGCTCGTGTTATGCAGCGAGTTACTAAGTGCACAAACACGGCAAATAATCAACATTCCGGATATTGAAGGCTATCAAACATTAAAGTGCGATTTTCATATGCACACGGTATTTTCTGATGGGACCGTGTGGCCAACTGTTCGGGTGGAAGAAGCCTGGAAAGAAGGCCTGGATGCCATTTCAATAACCGATCATATTGAATACCGTCCGCATTCGATTGATGTGGTGGCTGATCATAATCGTTCATACGATTTGGCAAAACCTTTGGCCGACCAGTCGGAGATTTTACTGATTAAAGGAACCGAAATTACACGTGGCATGCCGCCGGGACACTTAAATGCCTTGTTTATTACCAACGCCAATTTACTGGAGCTGGAAGATGTGCGGGCAGCGGTAAAAGAAGCGCGCGACCAGGGCGCATTTATTATGTGGAATCACCCGTGCTGGGATGCACAGCAACCCGATTCGGTAGTGTGGTGGGACGATCATTCCTATTTTTTCGAAAACGATATGTTACACGGAATTGAGGTGTATAACTGGGAGTTTTGTCCGGAAGCGATGGATTGGGCTAACGAAAAGAACCTAACCATGATGGGGAATTCTGATGTTCATGATCCAATGGAAGTAAATGGCGGACACCGTCCAATGACACTTGTTTTCGCCAAAAGCCGTACCATCGGGGGGATTAAAGAAGCATTGTTTGATGGCAGAACGGCTGTGTATTACGATAACACAATTGCCGGACGATCGGAATTTCTGGAGCCATTGTTTTTCGAGTCGTTAGACTTTTCAAAATCACCTTTACGCTTAAAAAACAAAGAGTCAAGGGTGATAAAGATTACGAACAACTCGGATGTTGATTATGAACTGGAACTGGTTCAGCCGGGTGTTGGCTTTGATGCACAGGAAAACATAACGTTAAAAGCGCATCATGTTACGGCGTTGAGTTTAACCGGCAACTCCGATGAGGTGGCAAATGCAGCCAACCTGAACGTTTATTACCGCATAAAAAATATGCTCACCGGAGTTGACGAAAGCCTTGTAATAACATTCACTTTCCGAAACAATTAGGAGGTAGTTTTGTTAGGGTGCTTTGAGTTTTTATTCGAATATAAATGTCAGCAAGAACAAAAAAAGAACCACCATTAATCCGACAGGTTGTTACTAATAACGAAGAGATTTCGCCGGGTGTACATGTGATTTCGTTTCGCAGGAATTTTGATTTTTTACCCGGGCAAGTAGTAAAAATTGGTGTCGACACTGAACATCCGCCACGAATTTACAGCATTTGCAGCGGTAATCAGGAAGACGAACTCCGAATTCTGTTCAACATAAAAGACGATGGTTTTTTAACACCAAAAATGGCAGCTATGATTCCGGGCGACATACTTTTTGTTTCGGAACCGTACGGAAGTTTTTTGGGAACAAACGATCCGGCCTGGTGGATTGCCACCGGAACCGGTATTGCTCCTTTTTATGCGATGTTCCGATCTGGTAATTCCGAGAATAAAACACTTATTCACGGCGTTCGGCACTTAAACCAGTTTTATTTCGAAGACGAGTTGGAATGGTCGTTGGGTAAAAATTATGTTCGATGCTGCTCTCAGGAAGAATCGTGCGATGTTTTTCCGGGTCGTGTATCGAAATACCTGGAAGAATTAGACGAACTACCCGACGTAAAATTCTACCTGTGTGGAAAAGCGCTGATGGTGGTTGAAGTTCGTGATTTGCTGATTGAAAAAGGGGTTGACTACGGGAATATCATTGCCGAAATATATTTTTGAAACGAAGTGTAATATTTGTATTTTAGTGATACCAATTATGTACACTTAGTTGAAAAACATAATCAAAAACGAAACAAGTATTTAGCGCGTAACTTAAACAGTGGTGCTATTTTATGTCAATTACCTTTACAAAATTAAAATCAAGAACGAATGAAACGTATTTTTTTCTTAGCCGCCTTAATGCTTTTTGCATTAATCAACACACAAGCACAATCGCTTGACAAAGTATTGGACAGTTACTATAAGGCCAATGGCCTGGATAAAGTTGGCGATGTTAAAACATTTGACATTAAAGCCAAAATGAGCATGATGGGCATGGAAATGCCGATGCAGATTAAAGTAAAAAAACCTAATAAATTCAGGGTTGATGTGGAAATGATGGGACAAAAAACCGTTAGTGCTTTTGATGGTGAAAAAGGCTGGATGAAGAACCCGATGATGGGAGACGGTGTTCAGGACCTCGACGGAGCGCAGTTGCAACAGGCAATGGGTCAGGCCGATATGGAAGGCGCACTTTATAATTATGCAGCCAAAGGAAGTACCATTGAAATGCTGGGTAAAGTTGATGCCGACGGGGCAGAAGCTTATAAGCTAAAACTTACCGACAAAGCCGGAACTGTACAAACGTATTACATCGATGCCGATACTTATATGGTTACAAAAGTGGAGTCGAAAGTTGAAGCAATGGGACAAACCATGGACATTGTAACTAAGATGTTGGAGTATAAAGAGGTAAAAGGAATTAAAATCGCCAATAAAATAGAAGTGGAAATGCCGATGGGAAAACAGTCGGTGATAATGGAAGAGATTAAAGTTGACGAACCTCTTGACGATGCACTTTTTGCACGACCTGCAAATTAGTAGTTACTACATACCAGATATTAAGGGTGGATTTCCACCCTTTTTTTATGCCTGAATTTTGGCAAACGAAACATAAATTTACAATTGAAACCACTCCTTTAAGTTTGTTAACGATTACGCCCTTTAAGTTTAACGTCTTTTACGAAAATCGGCACAATATTTCGTTGACCTTTGAGCAAAATCAAAAAAATTACACGAATGAAAATAAAATTACTCTTGTCGGCTCTTATTCTCTTTTCAGCCGTATCGATTACAAAAGCACAACAAACCTTAAAGATCGGGCATGTAAATATTCAGGAACTGGTGCAGAAACATCCGTCGATGGATAGTCTGAGCGCTATTCTTGAACAGGAGACAAAAGATATGCAGGAGATTTACCAGGAAATGATTGAAGAGCATGAAGCTGCCATTGAAAAGTTTGAGGCCGAAAGCGAAACATATTCCGATTTTGTGAAACAAACGCGGCAAAACGAAATTCTGGAGCAGTCGCAAAAAATACAGAATTACAACCAAACCGCACAGCAGCAATTGCAGCGCCGTAACATGGAACTCATACAGCCAATATACGCCGAAATAAACCAGCAAATCAGCAATATTGCGGGAGCGCAGGGACTCTCATATGTTCTTGATGTAAGTACCGGTGCCGTGGCATACGTTTCTCCTGAAAGCGAGGATTTAACGCCGTTGGTTCTGGAGGCGATAAAAGGTGAATAAAGCATTAGTTTGTTTTAGTAATTTGAGGTATGGCACAACGAGTATAGTAAATTGGTTTTATGCACTGGCGTACTCAAAAACCGACGGCGGGACGCTCGAACTTTCAAACGGCGACCGAATTTTGATATCGCGACGGAGAAAGGACGATGTGCTGCAAATGTTAAAAACTTTAATTGCCTAGCTATTTAAGGCGTCCTTTACTAACTTGCTAAACAAAACTATAACCATGAAATCAATAGTTGTTTTGATGTTTGTTTGTTGTTTAAGTTTTACTTCGATAAGTCAAAATGATTTTGCGATTAAACCACTTCCACGTATTGATTTTGATGATTTTCGACAACAGCAGCAACCCAATTATTTTACCATTTCTCCTGAATTAAAACTGGATGATCAACGAACTCAGCCATTTGTTGTGGATGAGAAAGCAGAAAGCACGATCGATAATTCGTATATAAAATCAACCACAGATGTATTTTTTGCCTTTGGTGATAATATGCCGGTTGCAAAACCTTCGGGTGATTATTGGAATATGCCAGTTGCAGTGCCCGATTCAAGCTTCGTTTATTTTATAAAAGAAAAACGACTTAGTGGAAGTCCTTCAATTTTGCCGGGGGATAAGGATTTCCGTTAATCAACTGTCTGTATTTTCAGGATGTCCGAAAGGAACGAACCGTGCAACAACAAAAGCCGGAATAGTGGCTAATAATACCAATGAGAAAAATAATTTATAACCCAGCCAATCGCTAACATAGCCGCTCAGCATCGACGGCACCATAAATCCAAGGTTCATAATTCCGGTGGCAAAGGCATAATGAGCCATTTTGTACTTTCCGGGAGCCACCTGTTGCATCATAAACAACATCAGTCCAACAAATCCAAAACCATAACCAAAGTATTCGAAAACAACAGCAGCACCTACCAGGTAGAGGCTCGATGGTTGATAATGAGCTAGCAAAGCATATACCAGGAACGGAATGTTAAAGGTGCTGATCAGAATTAAAAGTGCTCGTTTTAATCCGCGTCGGGCAATAAAATAGCCTGCAAGTAACGAACCCACAACAAATGCAGAAGTTCCCAGTGTTCCGTAAACCACTCCAATTTGGGTAGTCGATAGTCCAAGTCCGCCGGAAGAAACATCAGCTTTAAAAAACAACGGTGCAATTTTTATGGCAAATCCTTCGGCAAAACGGAACAGTATAATAAAGGCGATGTACCAGTAAATATATTTTTTCTGAAAGAAGGTTTTTAGTACATCCCAAAGTGTAACAAATCCTTCTCTTAAACTTTTAACTTCCGAGGTTGATGCTTCTCCACCGGGTAACATTCGCGAATGATAAAGGCCTACAAGCGCCATAACGCCTCCAATTCCAATCATAACAGCAACCCATGCATTTACTACACCCAACTGTTTTTCCAGAATTCCGGCTATTGTAACAAATCCTCCGTAGGCTAAAAATTTCCCCACGTTATACGATGCGCCCTGCCAGCCAATGTAGCGTGCCTGATCTTTTGATGAGAGGACACTGAGGTAAACGCCGTCGGTGGCAATATCGGTGGTAGCTCCGCTAAATCCAATTACTCCCAGCAAAGCAATGGAGTAGGCAAAAAAGTTAGGAAGTGGGAGGGAGAAAGCAATCAAAACAAAAGTGATGGCGGTAATAAACTGGCTGGTAACAACAAAGAATTTCTTCGATTTGAACATCTCTAAAACCGGGCTCCAAAGTGGTTTTAGTGTCCAGGGAAGCATAATCAATGAGGTCCAGAATGCAATTTTTGCATCGGAGATCCCCATATTTTTGTACATGATAGTTGTTGATTGAGCCAGAACCATGAAAGGTAATCCCATTGCAAAATAGGCTGTTGGAACCCACATCGCCGGATTAGTGACTTTATTTTCCGCTTTTACCATCGGTGGTTTTTGTCGTTATAGATTGATGATCGAAAAATAGTGTTTTTATTTTTTTACCGCCGCAGGAATTACTTTAAATAGCTTGACGGGCAAATATTTGTTCAAATGATTGAAGGATCGAGTCAATGAAACGGAACAATCAAATTTCTATTTCTGCGTAAAAAATGAAAATAAAAAAGGCCTCCGTCAACCGACGAAAGCCTTAATACGAAAAATTGTATTCCAGTTGAATTATTTATAAAAAGGTAGTACTACGTAGGTGTAAATGATGCAGCCCATACAAATGCCCAGCGCAAATTCCAGGGTTGCAAAAAATATCAGCATTCCTGCAACAACCATTGCTGCAGTGTGAAGCTGAGCCAGAAATAAACCAACAATTACCAGCGACATAAAAAAGCCCAGTCGGGCAGCAAATATCTTAGGTGCTTTTGCTATTTGTTTCTCCTTTAAATTCAATGCATTCGACAAACGATAACTGACATAGCTGACCGGACTATATTTTACCTGGGTAAAAGCACGCATAAAAAAGTCGGCCATCAGTACAATCAAAAAGATCGACGAGTTCATCACAAAACCGGTAATCACCAGTAAAATTCCAATCAGTGCGTTTATTCGGGTAGTTTTTTCATCGACTTTATCTGTCGATATCGGGCAAACTAATTGTCGCATAGCTGTCGTGTTAAATCTTGCGACAAATAAAATACAAATAGATCTTTTAATTTAATAAAAGATGAATTACACTTTAATTCCTCACAAAAAGTTAACAAAGTATGTCATTCGTCATCAAATAAAGGTTGAGGCTGGTTATATTTAGCAATTCAAAAAATATTGGGTGTCACCCCTTTTTTTGAGGGTACATCATAAAAAAAACTGTAATTAATTAGTCCGGGGCAATGTTTTATCCCACCAATTAGCGGGCTGAATAAAATTTTGAAAGAATGAAGAGTAGTAAAAAACTGATTTTAAGTGTTGTCTGTTTACTTGTTTTTCAGTTGTGGTATGTTGATAGTTCTGCACAACAAGAGCCGGGCAAACCTTTTTTTAAGGATGGCGAGGCGCAAATCGTAAAAGCATTTGAAGATCCGGATTACTGGATCCGTGAAGACCTGTGGGTAGAAACTGAATTCGATACAGATGGCGATGGCCTGTTAGACCGGATGCATGTTGACGTAACTCGTCCGCGACAAACTGAAAGCGAAGGATTAAAACTTCCTGTTATCTATAATTCGAGCCCGTATTTTGCCGGTGTTGCCGGAAACAATCCCGAATTTTTCTGGGATGTTAAACAGGAAATAGGTGAAGAACCAAAACAACATGTTCACCCGCCGGAAATTCAACGTCGTGGAGAACGTCCAATTATTTCAAAGGCTCAGATAAAAACATGGGTTCCGCGTGGTTTTGTTGTGGTGCATTCGTCATCTCCGGGAACAGGATTGTCTGATGGCTCTCCAACAGTTGGTGGCGACAACGAATCGCTGGCTCCAAAAGCAGTTATCGACTGGCTTTGCGGACGTGCAAAAGGATATAAAACCCGAAGAGGAAATGAAGAGGTAGACGCATACTGGTGTACTGGCAAAGTGGGTATGACCGGTACTTCGTACGAAGGAACGCTGCCACTGGCTGCCGCTACAACCGGTGTTGAAGGTCTGGAAGCTATTATTCCGGTGGCGCCCAACACTTCATATTATCATTACTACCGCTCAAATGGTTTGGTTCGCTCTCCGGGGGGTTATCTTGGTGAAGATGTGGATGTGCTGTTTGACTTTATTCACAGCGGTGATTTGGATAAAAGAGCTTATGCACGAGAACATGTTCGCGATACAGAAATGAAAAATGGCCAGGATAGGATTACCGGCGATTACAACGACTTTTGGGCCGGACGTGATTACCTGAATGATATGGGCCCGATGAAAGCTGCAATGTTAATGTCGCATGGTTTTAACGACTGGAATGTGGTGCCTGAGCATAGTTTGCGTATTTATGAAGCTGCCAAGGCGAAAGGTATTCCTTGTCAGATTTATTACCACCAGGATGGTCATGGCGGACCTCCACCACTTAGTATGATGAACCGTTGGTTTACTCGCTATTTGTTTGGTATTGAAAATGGTGTGGAAAACGATCCAAAGGCATGGATTGTGCGCGAAGACGCTGATCACGATCACCCAACATCTTATGCCGATTATCCGAATCCGGATGCAAAACCGGTAACTTTCTTTCTGACTTCGGGAGCACCTGAGAAAGGCGGATTGGTTACTGAAAAGCCGGCAAAACAAGCAGAAGAAACGCTGGTTGACAACTATTCATTTTCGGGTGAAGCGCTGGCACAAGCTGAAAATACAGAGCATCGTTTAATCTACTTAACTCCGGAATTGAAGGAGGATGTTCATATCTCGGGAAAAACCAAGATTACAATTAAAGCTGCCAGTAGCAAGCCGGCTGTTAACCTTTCGGTTTACCTGGTTTCGTTACCATGGAATAATTCACGTTGGCGCAAACCAAAAATTACTGATAATCTGATTACCCGTGGTTGGGCTGATTTGCAGAACTATAAATCACTGCGAGAAAGTGAGCCGCTTAAACCGGGTAAATTCTACGAAATGACTTTCGAATTACAACCCGACGATCAGGTAATTAAAGCTGGACAACAAATTGGACTGATGATCTTTTCAAGCGATAAAGATTTTACACTTCATCCAAAACCCGGAACAGAATTAACTGTTGATCTTGACGGAACAAGCATCGAGATTCCTGTTGTGGGTGGAGTAGATGCTTTTAAGAAAGCTGTTGAATAGAAAGGGTTCACGAAAAGTTTGTAAGTAGATGAAACATAGCTTATTTATGGCTGCACTATTTGTCGTTCTGGCATTTAGTGCAAGCGCACAAAAAACAAATTTTACGCATCAGGATTCGTTGCGCGGTAGCATTACGCCCGAAAGAGCCTGGTGGGATCTTACTTATTACCATCTGGATGTAAAAGTTGATCCGGCTGACAGCACAATTTCCGGCAGCAATCTAATTCAATACAAAGTCGTTGAGTCGAACCAGCTAATGCAGATCGATCTTCAACCGCCGATGAAGATTTCGCGAATTACGCAAAACGGAAAGGAACTCGGCTATACACAAGATGGAAATGCCTGGTTTGTAGAATTGGAAAAACAGCAAAATCCGAATGACGTTAACGAATTGATGGTTGAATATGCAGGAAAACCAAAAATCAGCCGAAGACCGCCATGGGACGGAGGTATTAGCTGGAGGAAAGATGAAAACGGCAACGATTTTATTGTAAATACCAACCAAGGCGACGGTGGTAGTTTGTGGTGGCCGTGTAAAGATCATCCAGAGGATGAGCCAGACAGCATGCTGATAAGTGTTACGTTTCCGGAGCATTTAATGGACGTGTCGAATGGCCGCTTGCGCAGCGTGGAGCAAAATGCTGACGGAACTAAAACGGCGCACTGGTTTGTGAATAATCCGATAAACAATTACGGTGTAAACATTAATATTGGAGATTATGCCCACTGGCACGAAGTTTTTAAGGGCGAAAAAGGCGATTTAGACTGCAATTACTGGGTGTTGAAATATAATTTGGAAAAGGCAAAAGAGCATTTTAAACAGGCACCGATGATGCTGGAAGCATTTGAGCACTGGTTTGGCCCGTATCCGTTTTACGAAGATGGATACAAGCTGGTGGAAGTGCCTTATCCGGGAATGGAGCACCAAAGTTCGGTAACCTATGGAAATGGTTACAGGAATGGTTATAGTGGTCGCGATATCAGCAGTTCAGGCTGGGGAGAAAAGTTCGATTTTATAATCATTCACGAGTCGGGGCACGAATGGTTTGCCAATAACATTACCAACTGGGATGAGGCGGATATGTGGATTCATGAAAGTTTCACCAATTACTCTGAGAATCTGTTTGTGGAATATTTCTGGGGCAAAGAAGCCGGTTCGCAATATATCCGCGGTAGTCGCCTGAGTATTCTTAATGACCGCCCTGTTATTGGTGTTTACGGTGTAAATTATCCGGGATCGGGAGATATGTACCCGAAAGGAGCAAACATGTTGCATACTTTAAGACAGGTGGTTGACGATGATGAAAAGTGGCGTGGTATTCTGCGTGGTTTAAACGAAGAGTTCTATCACCAGACTGTTAAAGCCGAGCAAATTGAGGGCTACATTATAGAACATACCGGACTGGATTTACAAGGCTTTTTTAATCAGTACCTGCGCGATACACGAATCCCAACTTTTGAGTACGCCTTGGTGGACGGAGAGCTTCGGTACCGATGGGCAAATTGTGTTGACGATTTTAAATTACCCTTGAAAGTTGAGATCAACGGAAAAATAAACTGGGTACACCCATCAAAGTCGTGGCAAACGTTTGACTCTGATGAAAAAGTACGCAAAGTAGAAGTCGATAAAGATTTTTATGTCGCCAGTTTTAAGGTTGTAGATTTATAAAAAACAAAAGAGCCTTGCATTGATCTTTACAGTCAAGTAAGGCTCTTTTTATATTCAAATTGGTTGGTGCCAAGTCACGCATAATCTATCGCCCCAAGCCTTGTTCTTTTTCGGTTTTGTTTCGTCATAAAAAGACTCGCGTAGCTATGGCTATGCTTACTTTTTCTAACTTCACAAAACACAAAAAAATAACTTCGGCTTAACCAATACCTTATACTTGATTTGACACTAGGAAACCGGAACTGATATCTCTCCATCCATAAAAACTTCCAGTAAATCGCCTGATTCATTAAACACAACAATTCGTTGTTTCTCTATCCACATAGCACAGAGTGATCCGCAATAGTCCGTCCAGTATAAATCGAGTGTGACTACATAAACCGATTCAAAACTTTGAGGCTCCACTGCTTCGCCCATCGAATTTTTATCGGGCGAGGTATAGTTGTCATGAAAAGCTACATTAGCCGAATAGGTAAATTCAGCAGTATAAAAGAAAACATCTTCTCGGTTTGCATTATACATGTCTATTAAATCCGAATAATAATCAATGGCGTCGATGGTAATGCAGTAAGGAATTGGCACGCCATCAAAAGAATTATAATACCAATAGGCTGTTTCAGGCACTTCCATTCCCGACCACTCTGCGGCATCAATAACCTCTTGCCTTGAAGGATAATACGACTCGGCTTTAGTGATCAATTCGGCTTCAAAAGTATTATCCGAATTGCGTTCGATAAGTTTGGTATAACTACGTTCTGGCATCTCCAGTTCGTTGTCATCAGAACTGTCGCTACACGAAACAAAAGCCAGCATTAACAGGCTTGGCAGGAAAAAATTATTAGCTTTCATTGTCTTTTGTTTAATTAACAGATGCATAAAGCCAATTAAAGGTTGCTTAACTTAATGTTTTTCTGTCATAAAAAATTCCAGCTTTCCACCTTTCATCAAATCTTCGTGCGAAAAGAATGGCTCTTCAAGTGTTTCGCCGTTGAGCAAAACTTTCTCGATGAATCTATTCTCTTTTGAATTGTTGTGCGCGATGATTTCAAAACTTCCCCCCGGTACTCTAATCGAAGCTTTGTAAACAACCGGACGTCCAATCGTATAAGTCGGATCGCCGGGGCAAACCTGGTAAAAACCAATTGCGTTTAATACATACCATGCCGACATTTGGCCGCAGTCTTCGTTGCCAATTATTCCGGCAGGTTCCGGCAAGTAGAAATCGTACAATACATGGTCGAGGTATTTTTGTGTTTTCCACTTTGCATTGGTGTAGTTGTATAAATAGGCCATGTGGTGACTTGGCTCGTTTCCGTGAGCGTACTGCCCGATCAATCCGGTGATATCTGCCGATGCATTTTCACCCAGGATCTCGGAGCTGGTAGTAAATAAACTGTCCAGACTTGATTCGAAAGCATCCTTTCCGCCAAACAAGTTTACCATTCCATCCATATCGTGCGGAGCAAAATAGCTCCACTGGTATGCATTTCCTTCTGTGTAATCGGCATGATTGTGGTCGGAATATTTTGGATTAAAAGGTGATCGCCAGCTGCCATCACCGTTTTTGCCACGCATAAATCCTGTTGAGGCATCAAAATAATTTTTGTAGTATTTCGACTTTTTGTAGAATTCATCAGCTGTTTTGTCGTCGCCGGCGGCTTTGGCAATTTCTGCCACGCACCAATCGTAATAAGCCATTTCAACACCATACGAAACAGAGGCAGTGATTGAATCAGAAGGAACAAAGCCATATTTTTCTTTGTAATAAATATGCTTCATCATTACTTCTGCTCCGCGCGTGCCTTTATGTTCCTCCAGCCATTCAGGTTGCCAGGTCGCTGATTTTACGGCAGCTTCTTTCCAGTCGTTCAGATCGGCATTTGGCACCAATCCTTTTGCCAGCGCGTCGGCCATTACCGATGTTGCCGGGTAGCCCACCATTGTTCCGGTGTAATTCGATGCCAGTGGCCATTTCGGAAGGAGACCGCCTTCGCGGTATTTTTGTACTAGCGCTTCTGCCCATTCACCAGCTTTTTCTGGTCGGATAATGGTAATGAGCGGATGAAAAGCCCGGAATGTATCCCACAACGAAAAAACGGTGTAGTTGGTAAATCCTTCCGGCGCCTGGCGGATGGTTTTGTCCATGCCGCGGTAACGGCCGTCAACATCCTGTGCCGTAAATGGCGACATCATACTGTGATAAAGAGCCGTATAAAAGTTGGTTTTTACTTCTTCATCATCCGTTGAAATAGTAATTCCCTGCAGGGCTTCGCGCCATTCTGTTTTAGCTTGCTCAACGGTTTTGTCAAAATCCCATCCGGTAAGTTCCGCCTGCATATTTTTATTGGCGCCTTCTTCGTCAACCACCGATAAAGCTACTTTTATCAGCAGTGATTTATCGTTTTTCGGAAATTTGAAATGTAATTTTATGTCTTTTCCTGTCAGACTAGTTTCAGTAGTCGGTTCGCCTTCAACAAATGTTTTTAGCTGATTAAAAGCTTCTGAAAATTCAATTCGATAAGCCACCAAATGATCTTCTGCCCAGCCTTTTGTATGCTGAACTCCTTCAAATGTTTTCTCATCAACCTGGTGAATGGTATTTTCTTTCATACTGTGTCCCCAGTTTGGTTGTAGAATGTGCCCAAGGTCGAGCATTACATTTCTGTCGCTGCTGTTGTCAAACGAATATTTATGAAAGCCAACACGTTTGGTAGCCGTTAATTCTGCGGTGACATTCAGGTTTTTCAGGTGTACTTTATAATAACCGGGAGAGGCTGTTTCGTCTTTTTTATCAAACAGTCCGATCGGTTTTAACTCGTCGGAATTAGAGTAGGGGACTAAAAGTACATCGCCAAGATCGCCAATACCGGTACCACTCAGGTGAGTGTGACTGAATCCGTAAATGGTTGAATCCTCGTTGTGGTAACCACTGCTGGCATCCCAACCCATAATATGCGTATCCGGACTCAGTTGAACCATACCAAACGGAGTGGTTGCTCCGGGGAAGGTATGCCCGTGAAAACCTGTCCCGATAAACGGATCAACGTAGTTTAAAATATCCTGTTCGGTTTGGTTTTGCTCTGAAACGCAGCCCGAAAGAAACAAAGTCAGGGCAAATAGTACAGTTAGTGCTCTCATTTTCTGTTGATATAAATTTTGCGCAAAGTTACTTTTTAAAAATTTTAAAAAGAAGAGAAATCGTAGGATTTGATTCATTTATTGGGTTTAATGTTTCGAATGAATTAATGTGAAAGCAATTCGAACATTTGTCATAGTCTGAAATTGAGAATTTACTACATTCACGTTCTCATAAAAAATTGCATAAATGTTTCAGAAAGAGATTTACATAGAACGCAGAAAAGTTCTAAAGGAGAAAGTTGGGGAAGGATTGATTTTGTTGTTTGGAAACGACGAATCATCGATGAATTATGCTGATAACACTTACCATTTCAGGCAAGACAGCACGTTTTTGTATTTCTTCGGAATTCAGCATCCGGGTTTGGCTGCGGTGATCGATATTGATAACGATAAGGAGATAATTTTCGGAAATGATTACACCATCGACGATATTGTGTGGATGGGGCCACAACCAACCATTGCCGATCGTGCTGCTCTTTGTGGTGTATCAACCGTGTTTCCGATGAAAGAATTGGCTTCGGTTGTGGAGAAAAGTAAAAAGATACATTTCTTACCACTGTATCGTCCGGAGAATAAGATCAAGTTGTTCGAACTGATCGATGTGGCACCCAAAGATGTTGCCAATACGTACTCGCTGGAGCTGGTAAAAGAAGTTGTCAGTCAGCGCGAGATAAAAAGCAAAGAAGAGATCGAGCAGCTACATCAGGCGGTGAACGTTTCGGTTGATATGCATGTGGCGGCCATGAAATTTGCACGCCCCGGAATGACAGAGGCACAGGTAGCATCTGAAATTCACAAAGTGGCGCTGGCAGCCGGTGGAAATATTGCTTTCCCGATAATTGCCACCAAAAACGGGCAAACATTACACAACCATTTTCATGGTAACACCATAAAAGAGGGCGACTTGTTTTTGGTTGATGCCGGTTACGAAAACGAGCTGAGCTACTCAGGTGACTTGTCGAGTACTTTTCCTGTAAGCATAAAATTTACTCCCGAGCAAAAGGAGATTTACGAAATTGCACTGGCTGGACACGAAGCTGCCATTCGTGCGCTCGAGTTTGGCAAACCATACAAAAACGCTCACATTGCAGCAGCTACCACCATTTTTGATGGATTGAAATCGATGGGTTTCACCAAGGGAAATGCGATGGATGCATTTGATGCAGGCGCGCATGCTTTGTTCTTCCCTTGCGGAACCGGCCACATGATGGGAATGGATGTGCACGATATGGAAGATCTTGGCGAAGTTTGGGTGGGTTACGATGGTCAGCCAAAAAGTACGCAGTTCGGGTTAAAATCGCTTCGTTTGGCAAAACCGTTGAGAGCGGGCCATGTGTTTACCATCGAACCCGGGATTTACTTCATTCCTGAATTGATCGACCTGTGGCGAGGACAAGGCAAATTCAATGATTTTATCAACTGGGAAAAGGTTGACAGCTACCGGAATTTTGGAGGAATCCGAAACGAAGAAGACTTTGTAATGACCGAAAACGGTGTTCAGTTGCTGGGTAAACCAAAACCAAAAACCGTTGAAGATGTAGAAGCGCTGCGAGGATAAACGATTGATAGCTACAGGTTTCATGTTAAGGATGTTTGCCGTTAACATGAAACCTGCAGGCATCAGCGATCCGAAATGAATAAAAACTTTACTTTTGCCCCAAATTAACAACAATGAAGAGGGGAAGTATTCTTGCGGTTTTGTTATTGAATTCACTTTGGCTCTTGGCCCAGAACGAGGTGGGCCCCGAAGGACATAAACTGCTGTGGGTATTTCTGTTTCTTGCTGCAATTACAGTAGCTTTTATTGTTAGCGGCCGTTCTTTTAACAAGAAAACAAAAAAGGAGAGACGGCCATTTTTACAACTTCAAAAGCTAAGTATCAAACTGGAGAAGGATGCAAATTTCTATCCGGATAATTTAATTCTTACCGTAAAAAATAATGGCTCTACGGCGATCGATATGGATCAGCCGCTGCTAGTATTCGATAATTTCTGGCTGAGACGGAAGTTCAAAATAAAAGGAATGGATAACTACAGTTTTTATCCATTGTACCTTGAAAGCGGGAAAACACATCAGCTAAAAATTGATCTGAATCGCTTTTACTCACACGATAAATCGTTGAAAAAATTTCCAAAAGCAAAGATTTATCTGAAAGATGTAAAAGGTAAAAAGCTTGGAAATAAAGCTGTTTTTTTACGGAAAACACTTGTTAGATTTTAATGCGCAACTGGAAATTTAATCATATCGATTTTTCAACTTACCCAGGATACAAGGGTAAGGATTTGGGTGTTTTTTGGTCGCCTGAAAAGACAACCATCAATATTTGGTCGCCAACTGCACAGATGGTGGAATTGCGTCTGTACAAAGATGGCGTACGGGGCGAGGCCTATTATAAAACCAACTTGCAGAAAAAGGAGGACGGCATTTGGGGAACGGTTCTTAGCGGCGATTACGAAGGTAAATTCTATACTTTTAGAGTTAACGACGGTGAATGGTTGGATGAGGTAGCCGGAATTTATGCCCGCTGTGTTGGAGCGAACGGTTTGCGCGGAATGATCTTTAATCCGAATACTACTAACCCGGAAGATTGGGTGTACGACAATGGTCCGCGTTACAACAATTTTACCGAGGCGGTGATTTACGAAACGCATGTTCGTGACTTTTCCATTGCAGAAAATTCGGGGATTGAAAACAAAGGCAAGTTTCTGGGATTTACGGAAGAAGGAGCTCGATCGCCTGAAGGTGTAAAAACCGGTATAGATCATTTAAAAGAGTTGGGCGTTACGCATGTTCATTTGTTGCCGGTGAACGATTTTGTAACTGTTGACGAAGAAAAACCACTTGAAAAATATAACTGGGGTTACGATCCCATGCATTACAACGCTCTTGAAGGTTCGTATGCAACGGATGCCTACGACGGAAGAAAGCGGATTGCTGAGTTCAAAGCTCTGGTAAAAGCATTGCATGCCAATGGAATTGGTGTGATTATGGATGTGGTTTTCAATCATACCTACTACGCCAAAGAATCGGTATTTAACCAGGTTGTTCCGGGTTATTTCTATCGTCAGAAAGAAGACGGATCGTTTGCGAATGCTTCAGGTTGTGGAAACGAGCTGGCATCGGAACGCGAAATGGTGCGAAAATACATTATCGATACCTTGAAATACTGGGTTGAAGAGTTTCATGTCGATGGATTCCGTTTTGACCTGATGGGAATTCATGACTTAAAAACCATGAAAAAAATTCGGAAGTCGCTTGATAAGATCGATCCGGGACTTTTCTTGTATGGCGAAGGTTGGGCTGCCGATCAAAGTCCGATGCCGGAGGAGAAACGTGCCGTAAAACGTAATACTTCTCAGTTGCCCGGAATAGCCAGCTTTAACGACGATTTTCGCGATGCACTTAAAGGAAATCATGGCGACAAAAGATCAAAAGGTTTTGTTAGTGGTCTTGGTTTGCGTGAGGAAGCTGTGAAGTTTGGAATTACAGCTGCAGTTCATCATCCTGAAGTGAACTACGGATATATTGATACCGTCGATTCAGCCTGGGCTGCCGAGCCTGATCAGTGTATTAACTACGTTTCGTGCCACGATAATTACACACTTTGGGATAAGCTGAAACAAAGTTTGCCAAAAGCCAGCGATGAGGAATTGCGCAAACGTGTAAAACTTGCGGGAGGCCTGGTCTTAACTTCTCAGGGTGTGCCTCTTTTGCATGCCGGTGTGGATTTTTGCCGAACAAAAGGGGGAAACGGAAATTCGTATAAATCACCTGATTCGGTGAACCAGATCGACTGGAGCCGCAAAAATGAATATATCGATGTTTTTGAGTACTTTCAGAACTTGGTTCAGTTGCGTAAAAACCATCCGGCTTTTCGTTTAGCTAAAGCCGAATTTATACGACGTGACCTGCATTTCTGTGCAGAATATCAGATCGGTGTTGTTTCTTATTGCCTCGACGGGACTGAAGTAGGAGACAGTTGGTCGAAAATATTTATGTTGTTTAATGGTAACACCGAAGAAATGGAAATTCCTTTACCTGATGGTACATACAACGTGGTAGCCAACGCCAACAACATTAACGAAGAAGGAATTGAGCTGGTAGAGGAGAAAGTTCTGGTGGAACCTTTAACCGCAATGATCCTTGTTCAGGCAGAGAAGGTGTGAATGTTACGCGAGAAATACCCCGAAAATCCCATTAGTGAATAAGCCGATCGTAAAAGCGGTTCCTTAATAAAAAGCGAACTGTAAATGTGTTTTGTGGAGTTGCTCTCCACATCGCGTACAAATGGTTCAAATGTTGTCTGATTTAGGATCAGGTGATCAACATCTTCGAAGTCGTTGGGCTGGGCATCAAAAAGTTCGCCTTCAGCAATTATCTTTTTCCCGGCATGTTTACATTTATCAATAAATCGTAATGTCGAAGACCGTTGTTTTAATCCGGCTTTTATAACTATGTAATCTGCCCACTGCAAAAGCTTCGAATCTAATTTTTCCTGGTTAAGGTCCACTAACTTTCTTTCCCATGTTATGGGTAATTGAATCGACACCTCGATCAATTCCCGAGGCTCTTCCGTTTCATGTTTCAAGAACTGTTGAAATAAGGCTGAAAAGCCTTTAGTTTGTTTGTCCGTTTTCGGATAAATTAATAGAATATTCATGGTGCTAAATCTTATCTGTTTTCTACGCTTTCAAATAAACGACCATTTTATTCGAAAAAAAAGTTTTTGGGATTATCGACTTGTAAAAGTGATTATCTGCGTTAATCTGGGGTTTTTGTCATTTATCCGGGATTAACGACAGTTATCCCAGATTTCGCCTATATCAACTGTTCTAGGCTAAAATATTCAAGTAGAAGATGAAAATAGAAAAGTGAATTGGGATTTTAGGCTGTTTTAAGTGATTCTTTTAAACGAAGTACATATTGCCTTGAAACCGGTATTTCTTGTGGATAATCAAATAAATTGAGTGTTAATCCGTCGGTACCACGCGATACTTTTTTGATGTAATTTTTATTTACCATACACGAACGGTGGCAACGAACAATCTCCGCATACTTTTTGAGCAAGTTCTCGGTGGATTTCATGGTACTTCTGATCAGCTTTTTCTTGATCTCGTCGTTTTGTTTGTAAATGATTTCGATGTAATTATTTGCCGACCTTATCAAAATCAACTGTTCCAAAAACAGGGTAAAATATTCGCTTTTGTTCTCCGATTCAAATTCAATTTCTTCAGGAATTTCAATGGTTTCTTTTGCATTC
Source organism: Draconibacterium sp. IB214405 (assembly GCF_033963885.1). Taxonomy (NCBI): domain Bacteria; kingdom Pseudomonadati; phylum Bacteroidota; class Bacteroidia; order Marinilabiliales; family Prolixibacteraceae; genus Draconibacterium; species Draconibacterium sp. IB214405. The sequence goes on along the minus strand of NZ_JAXBMA010000001.1, from coordinate 173,441 downwards.
GTTTCTTCCAAAGGTATCTCCAGCTTTTGTACTTTCTTTTTCAGCAGGTAAAACTGGTTAGTCACAACCACCACCGCTGCAGCTGTTATCGAGATGATCACGATGTTGATCACGATTGGGAAAGTCATTGGGATGCGACCTACATAACGTGCAAAAAACGCAAAAGCTACCGAGTTACAAATCACAAAAAGAAGATCTATAAGAATCTCCTTTAAGATTGTCCAGCGTTCTTCCGAAAAAGCGGTTATAAAAATAGAAGGTATCACCAAACGAAATATGCTTAGCAAAACAAGCGTAATGGCTCCAAAAGTTGCCAGTATAATCAGGCGGTTGTTAAAATCGGGGTTTTGAACCTGAAAGGGCTGAAAGAACAACAGAAACAAAAAAATACCCAGACTCACCGCCGCGATGGAGCGTGTATTTACTTTCAGGTTGTCGTTAAACGGATATTTTTTGTTTAGCGAATTGAGCATTGTAAGTTCTTTCTTGATTAAAAAACTGCCAGTAAAAGGTCGATATCTTTTGATGGAATGTTGAACATGCGGCCAACATCTGAGTTGGTAAGAATGCCATGGTAGATGTACACACCTTTTCTAAAACCTTTTGATGCCTTGATATAATTGTCAACACCACCGTTATCGCCAATAGCAAGTAAAATCGGAATTAATATGTTACTGAGCGAAATGGATGCTGTGCGCGCTACCATGGCCGGAGTGTTTGGCACACAATAGTGAACAACACCGTGTTTTGTGTAAGTTGGATTATTAAAATCTGTACATTTTGAAGTTTCGAAACAGCCTCCCTGGCTAACGTTCAAATCGATAATTACCGATCCTTCCTTCATCTGTTTTACCAGATTTTCGGAAACTTTAAACTTCGGCGGTGTATTAAACGAAGTTGCGCCAATAACGGCATCGGCCGAAATAAGTGCTTTGCGTAAAACTTTCGGATAAAAAACCGAGGTGAAAATACGACGGCCAAGTTTTTCTTCCAATTTGCTGAGTTCGTAAACCGAAGTGTCGAAAACCTTAACAAAAATGCCAAGACCAAGCGCTGCCCGGGCGGCATATTCTGCTGCAGTACTTGTGCCAATAATCACAAGTTCGGCGGGTGTTACACCCGTAACTTCGCCAAAAAGCACACCTTTCCCGTTGCGCGAGTTACTCAGGTATTCGCTGGCAATGGTAATGGAAGTTACTCCGGCAATCTGGCTCATCTGATGCACAAACGGAAGAAAACCATCTTCGTTTTCGAGGTATTCAAACGCAATGGTGGTTACCTTTTTTTGCATCATTTTCTGAATCGATTCGTTACAATGTGCCTGAATCTGCATGTTAGAAATGATCACCTGGTTGCCACGTAATGCATCAATTTCATCACAATCGAAAGGTGCAATACGCAAAATAATGTCGCACTGAAAAGTTTCATTCTTTGTTTCAACAATGGTGGCACCGGCCTTTTGGTAATCTTCGTTCGAGTAGCTCGCCGACTTTCCTGCGTCGCGCTCAATCAGAATTTCGTGGCCATACGAAACCAGTAAATCAACAGCTTGTGGAGATAATGGAACACGGTATTCCACTTTCGATAAATCAGAAGGAATTCCAATTTTTATCTTTTTTCCCTTCTTCTTTACCTCCAACATCTCTTCTTTGGGCAGAAGCATGGTTTTTGGTATCGATACCTTTTCTTTTGCTTTTTCCATTGCTGCAAATTATGAATTTTACCGGCCAATTCAACAGCACCAATTTACAAGCAAAAGGGGAGTTTTCAAAGAAAATTAATTCGGAAGTGGGAAGTTGTGGCGAAGCAAGGGCAGTGTTATAAGATTTCCTGCGCCGAAATAACCCGTGAATCGTCGTCCTGAACTTCGATTTTTACCTCTACCATTTTTGAGGGTAAAAGCGATTCAATCATCTCCGGCCACTCAATAAGGCAGTAATTTCCACTGTAAATGTAGTCTTCGTAGCCCAGATCGTAAGCTTCTTCAATATCTTTTATCCGATAAAAATCGAAATGAAATATGGAGTCAAGATCATCGGTATTGTATTCATTTATCAGCGCAAAAGTTGGGCTGGTAACATTATCCTCCGATCCCAGTTCCCTGCAAATTGCCTGAATAAAAGTGGTTTTGCCTGCTCCCATTTTGCCGTAAAAAGCAAAAACCCGGTCGTTTTTAAATTCAGCAATAAGCTCTTTTGCTGCAAACTCCAGATCGTCAAGTGAAATGATCTTTTTTGAATACATATGCTCCCAACAATTTTTACAATATTACAAAAAGCACTACATATTTTGGGCTATCCGTGGTAAAATGAGATAAAAATCAGGGAAATGCGTGGTCGTAACAGTTATGTAATTCAGCAAAATGTTTTAATTTTGGCAAAAATCAAAATAACGTTAAAGGACGAAACAGACTTTTAGGATGTATGGAACAAACAAATTTTAAAGTCGCGTTTTAGGATTGATCTTATAAAACATTAAAAACGAATAATATGAATATTCCAGCTGATTTGAAATATACGCAAGACCACGAGTGGGTTCGCGTTGACGGAGATGTTGCTATTGTAGGTGTTACCGATTTTGCACAAGGCGAATTGGGCGACGTTGTATTTGTTGAAATTGAAACTGAAGGTGAAACACTTGATAAAGGTGAAACTTTTGGTACAGTTGAAGCAGTAAAAACCGTTTCTGACCTGTTTATGCCTGTTGGTGGCGAAGTTGCTGAGTTTAACGAAGACCTGGCTGACGATCCGGAACTGGTAAACAAAGATCCTTATGGGAAAGGCTGGATGATTAAAATTAATATGAGCGATGCAGCAGAGTTGGAAGATCTGATGGATGCTGATGCTTATAAAGCTATGATTGAAGCTTAAGATTTTTACAGCAGATATAAAATGCCTCATCGTTTTTCGGTGGGGCATTTTTTATCGCACAAAAAAACCGGAATCTAAAAGATCCCGGTTTTTGTATGTTGATACTTATTGTTATCCACATTTTGAGCAGCCGCAAGAAAGGCAAGTCAAACATCCTTCCTGGTATACTACCTCGTCTGATCCACATTCGCCGCATTTTGCATCGTCAGCAATTGTTCCGTCCGGAATGTACTTTTTCAATGCACGTGCAACACCTGCTTTCCACGAGTTAATTGTTTCGTTATCCAACTGCAAGCTGGTTACCAGTTCAACAATTTTATGAATTGGCATACCGTGGCGCAATGTTCCCGAAATCAGTTTTGCGTAGTTCCAGTATACAGGATTGAATTTGTGCGAAAGACCTTCGATAGTGGTTTTGTAGCCACGTTTGTTCATGTATTGGAAATCGTAACGAGAATCTTCGTCTTCCCAGCTTTTAATAATGTAACCTTTGGTTACTGAGCGTGGCAACAGAATTCCGTCTTCATCGTCGTGTAAACCGGTGAAGATTTCGTAAGGTTTTCCATCCATTAAACCGATAAAGGCAATCCATTTTTCCTTGTTATTTTGGAAACGTACAACGTCGGCCTCCAATTTCTCAGGACGTTTTGTTGGGAAAGCTCCTTTGTTTTCTTTCTTTTTGTTATCGTCGTTAGAGATCAATACGCCTGAACGTGATCCGTCGCGATATACAGTAACACCTTTACAACCGCTTTTCCAAGCTTCGAAATACAGGTCGCCTACCAATTCTTCTTTTACATCGGCAGGAAGGTTAATGGTTACAGAGATTGAGTGGTCTACCCATTTCTGAATACGTCCCTGCATGCGCACTTTGTTCAGCCAGTCAACATCGTTTGATGTAGCTTTGTAGTATGGCGACTCAACTACCATTTTTTCCAGTTCTTCAGAGCTGTACTCACGGGTAGTGTCGTAACCATTGGCTTTCATCCATGTTTTAAAATGGTGGTGGAAAACGGTGTACTCTTCCCAGTGATCGCCCACCTCGTCGATAAAGTCAACACGAACGTTTTTATCGTTTGGATTTACTTTTCTACGACGTTTGTAAACCGGCATAAACACAGGCTCAATACCTGAAGTAGTTTGCGTCATCAAACTGGTAGTTCCGGTTGGAGCAATGGTTAACAAGGCAATATTTCTACGGCCATATTTTTCCATTTTTTCGTACAAAGCCGAATCGGTATCTTTTATACGGTTGATCAGCGGGTTGTTCTTTTCACGCGCAGCATCATAAATGGTAAATGCTCCACGATCTTTTGCCAGGTGTACTGATGAGCGGTAAGCTTCAACGGCAATTGTTTTGTGTATTTCTTCCGAAAAATCTGTAGCATTATCGCTTCCGTAGCGCAAGCCCAGTGCTGCAAGCATATCGCCTTCGGCAGTTATACCAATTCCGGTACGGCGGCCTTCTTTTGCTTTACGACGAATACTTTGCCATAGATTTTTCTCTGTGAATTTTATTTCTTCTCCTTCAGGGTCGGCATCAACTTTTTCTAAAATGGCATCAATTTTTTCCAGTTCAAGATCGATAATATCGTCCATGATTCGCTGTGCATAGTGGATGTGTTCTTTGAACAGCTCGAAGTTGAACTTGGCTTCTTTGGTGAATGGATTTTGTACGTACGAATAAAGATTAATGGCTAAAAGGCGGCAGCTATCGTACGGACACAATGGAATTTCACCACAAGGATTAGTTGACACAGTGCGGTAACCCAAATCTGCATAACAATCAGGCACCGATTCGTTAATGATGGTATCCCAGAAAAGGATTCCAGGTTCAGCCGATTGCCAGGCATTTTTTACAATCTTTTTCCAAAGGTTGGTTGCGTTGGTTTCTTTAGTGTACTGAGCTTCGCCGGTAACAGGATACTGTTGCTCGTAGCTGGTTCCGGCTTCAACAGCTTTCATAAAATCGTCCTGTATTTTTACTGATACGTTAGCACCGGTAACTTTTCCCTGCTCCATTTTTGCATCGATAAAACTTTCCGAATCCGGGTGTTTAATCGATACTGAAAGCATAAGTGCGCCACGGCGTCCATCCTGGGCAACTTCGCGTGTTGAGTTAGAATAACGTTCCATAAACGGAACAATACCTGTTGATGTTAGTGCCGAGTTTTTCACCGGAGAACCTTTTGGGCGAATATGCGAAAGGTCGTGTCCAACTCCGCCGCGGCGTTTCATCAATTGTACCTGTTCCTGGTCAATTTTCATAATTCCACCGTACGAATCAGAATCGCCGTCGTTTCCAACAACAAAACAATTCGATAACGATGCGATTTGGTAGTCGTTTCCAATACCGGTCATTGGTCCTCCCTGAGGAACAATGTATTTGAAATCTTTTAAAACGCTGTAGATTTCATCTTCGGTTAAAGGGTTTGCATAGCGTTCTTCAATACGTGCGATTTCTTTTGCAAGTCGTCGGTGCATGTCGTCCGGTGTCAATTCGAAAATATTTCCGAACGAATCTTTAAGGGCATACTTATTCACCCAAACTCTTGCTGCCAAATCGTCTCCTTTGAAGTACTCGAGCGAGGCGTTTACTGCTTCATCCTGAGAGTAAATCTTCTTGCCCGCAGGGGCTTTTACAGATACTTCGTTTACTGCCATTTTTTTCCTGTAAGTGTATTAAAAGTTATATGAATGTATATTTGATTTTCTTAGGTAACAAGCACAACCAAATTGTGTAACGCAAGATAAAACAGAAAACAAATATTTGGAATTATTTGATTGACAAATTAAATAAAAGTTATCAACTTTAATTTGTTATGTGATTGAGGTATAGTGAGATATATATTTAATAGTTAAGAAAAGTTTACCAAAACTGAAATTTTTTGTTACACGAGAAAGATTTTTGTTAACGGAATATTACGTGCAAAAATTCAATTTTTCGACAGATTTTTTGCTAACAAAAAGCGTGCAAATTATGCATGATTGTTAAAAACTTTATTTATGATAAGTTTTGTTGACCCCACGTTTTTTTCTATATATTTTTTACAAATTTCGGAGGCATTTTGAAGGCTCATTTCATCGTTCAGGAGCTTATTTAATGCAGCTTCCAGCTCATTGAAATTTTGGATGGGGAAGGCGCCTTTTTCGGCAACCAGGTCAACAGCTTCTTTAAATTTTAAATAATTGGGTCCGAACAAAACCGGCAGTTTAAAAGTGGCCGCTTCCAAAATATTATGAATGCCCACACCGAAGCCACCGCCTATGTACGCTATGTTTCCGTACTGATAGAGCGATGATAAGATACCGATGGAGTCAATTATTAACACATCGTAACTGTCGATGTTAGAAATTTCTGCTTTGCTGAAACAAATGGCCGGTTTTTTCAACAATTCCTGAATTCTGTTGATATTCGCCGGTGCAACCTCGTGCGGAGCGATTATGAACTTCACATTGTTAGAGTTGTTAATAAACGCTGCAAGCAGCTCCTCATCGGGCTTCCAGGTGCTACCTGCAATCAGGGTTACATTATTGCCTCTGAACTTTTCCACAATGTTGAACTTTTTTGCACCGCGTGCAATTTCAGCCACCCGATCGAAGCGCGTATCGCCCGAAACAGTGAAATGTGTGATGCCAGCCTTTTCGAGTAGTTGGGCCGAATTTTCGTTCTGAATAAAAATGTGCTCGAAACTGTGAAGCATTTTTCGGTACCACTTTCCCCAGGGAGTTGATTTAAAAAACTGCTGGTTTTCACGGAAAATTGCCGAGATGATATACAGCGGAATTTGTTGCCTTTTGAGTTCTGTAATGTAATTGTACCAGAATTCGTATTTCACAAAGAATACTTTTTCGGGCTGAACGAGCTTAATAAAGTCTTTCGCATTCTTTTTCGTGTCCATCGGTAAGTAGGCAACAATATCGGCTCCTTCGTAATTTTTCCGGATCTCGTAACCTGACGGCGAAAAGAATGTAAGGATGAGCTTGTATTTCGGGTGTCGCTTTTTTATTTCTTCCAGCACCGGACGTCCTTGCTCAAACTCGCCCAGCGATGCACAGTGAAGCCAAATGTACGAAGCATTTTTGTCAACAGCCGATTCCAGCTTTTGCTTCCAGTTTTTGCGCCCGGCAACAAACAGTTTTGCCTTCTCGTTAAACAAAGCCGCAACACGGATAAAAAGTCCGTAAAACAAAATGCCAAGGTTGTATAGTAAGCTCATCGTTTTCAGAATTAATAATGCCGGCGATTGTTTAAATACTCGTAAATCGTAATGTTTATGAGTAGCAATAAAAACAGGTAGCCAATTTTTTCAACAGGAACACCGGTGAGGGTAATTCCAATTACGTGTGTTGAATCGTAAATAATCGCAGGCAGCGAATTTAAAATTGCCGAGACAACCAAAAACGGTATCAGTGAAATTAATAGCGCTAGGTAAAACTTGGTGTAATATTTTTTGAAACGGTTACGAAAAACGGTGTAACCCAGGTAGATTGCCGACAGAAAGAAAGTAAAAAAGCTAAACATTCGTGCGCGGAAAACATAGGCTAAAACTCCTGTGGTAACCAGAAGTACCAAGCTGACAATTAGAAAAATGTTGGGCTTTTCGAAGTCTTCAAAACGCACTTTTAGCCATTCGTAAATGTAAATTGATGACAGTGGAATAATTAAAAATGACAGCCACTCTTCAACGGGTAAGCGAAGCAGCTCAATTCCGGAAAGATAATCGGGATTAAAACTCCAGATGCCCATTTGTAAGAACCGGATGTCCCACATCACAAAAATGGCCCCGGCAAAAATTACAGCCGGCAAAATGTACTTCAGCCTGAAAACAAACCGCACCTTTTTTTGAAAGCTGAGTACTACCGGAATTACCAGGTAGATCAGTAATAACAACAGGTACGACAGGTTTTGAATCTCCATTTTTTCGAATTTTGAGCAAAGGTATTGGATTTGTTGTAAAAATAAAGGCGCAACGACCATTTTGTCGCTGCGCCTTTTATCAGAACTTTTAGGTTCCTGTTTAGTATTTTGCTCTGGCCTTTTTAGCCGGATCTTCTTCAGGTGAAATAAAACTCATTTTAAATGCATAGCTGTATTCCTTTTTGGTAAGGCGATACTGGTCGTGTGTCCATGCGCCCCAGCTGTCGTCGCCACCAACACCCATTTGTTTGTAATCGATGTTAACCGAAGTCAGGTCGCGTGGTTTAACATCGTTAATGTGTCGGTTGATCACTTCAACACCCGGAACCTGTCGCCCATCGGTACGCTCAACACTTTCGAAGTCTTCCATAATGTTGTGGTGTGCGCTAACTTCCAACAATGGCATTCCCGAGAACAACAGACCGTTTCCGGCATTGTCGGTGATGGTTACCCAGCGAACATCGGTTTTGTTTCCGTTTTCCTGCGGACGAAGATATGCCCAGTACTGATCGGCAACACTACCATTGTATAAGCCTACAAATGCTCCGGTTTTTCTGTCCCAGTACGATTCCTGTGGACCGCGGCCGAACCAGCTCATTTGGTCGAAATTGCGTGGCATTACAAGGTTCATACCCATGCGCACAATTTCCGGCAGTTCGTCGGCAGTCATTTTAAAGTTGTTTTCAACCACAATATCTCCCGATCCGTAAACCGTGTAAATTGATTTGTAGGTTGCAATCTGCGCTTCTTCATCGTTTACAAGGTTAAAATCGAAAACTACTTCAACCGTATTTTTGCTTAAGGCTTTTACTGCAACATCTGCTACTTTGCGGTTTTCACCGGCTTTACGCCAAACACGGCTTCGGTTGTACAGGTCGTTGCCAAAGTCGTTGTCGATTGGTGCACGCCAGAAATTCGGAACCGGACCGCTGATCAACATTTCTGTATCTCCTTTTTTAAGGCTTGAAATGATACCGGCTTTCTTATCGAAAGTTACGGTGAATCCTTCTCCCGATACATTTGCTGTTTCTGCTGTTTCCTCCACTGTTACGTCAGGCATTTGAGGCATTTTGTATTCCAGAGTCATTGGAACTACAAATGGAATTTCAAATTGCTCTTCGGCTAAGATCCACCCGGCTTCAACAAGGCTCCAGTTTTCTTTTAGTTTCGCATGAACGTTCAGGAAATATTCAACACCGGCTTCCGGTTTTACATCAAAATCAATAGTAACTTTTTTGCTTTCGCCCGGAGCTAAATCGATGCTTCCGAGGTCGCCGCTGTCAACTACTTTTCCGTCGGCAGTAACTTTCCAAACAAAGTCGAAAGCCGACAGATTCATAAATACATATTTGTTCTCGATCGAGATAATTCCTTTTTTCAAATCAACCGCATCGAAACCAATGTGCTGGTAAACTTTCTTAACCTCAAGTAGGTGTGGTTTTACAGCACGGTCGGGATCAACCAAACCGTTGTTGCAGAAGTTTCCATCCGAAGGAACGGTATCGGGACCAAAGTCGCCGCCGTAAGCCCAGAATCCTTCTCCTGCATCGTTCGTGGTCCACAAGCCCTGGTCAACCCAGTCCCAGATAAATCCACCTTGCAGTACGTCGTATTTCTCAATCAAATCCCAGTAATCCTGCAGGTTTCCAACGCTGTTACCCATGGCATGCGCATATTCGCACTGGATAAGTGGTTTGTCGGCTTTTTCTTTCGCAAAACGTTCCATACCATCCATGCGCATGTACATCGGGCAGTTGATATCGGTGTTCTCGCCACCGTGTGCCTGCTCGTATTGTACCGGGCGTGTGTTGTCTACTCCCTTCAGGTATTCGTATGTTGCCATGAAGTTTACACCGTTTCCGGCTTCGTTACCCAAACTCCAGATTACCACACATGGTTGGTTTTTGTCGCGTTCGAACATATTTTTCGTGCGGTATAAATGAGCCGCTTTCCAATCTTCGTTTTTGGCCAACGATTCTGGTCCGTAACCCATTCCGTGCGATTCGATATTTGCTTCGTCAACAATGTACAATCCGTATTTATTACACAGCTCGTACCACAATTCAGGTTGTGGGTAGTGCGATGTACGAACAGCATTCAGGTTGTTTTCCTTCATGGTTTTTATATCGAGCAACATTGTTTCGCGGTCCTGAACGTGACCGTTTTTATCGTGGTGTTCGTGCAGGTTGGCACCTTTAATGTAAACGTATTTTCCGTTCACACGAAGCGTTGCATCTTTAATTTCAATACGGCGGAAACCAACATCCTGACGAATTACTTCAACAACATCATCCCCATTTTTTAGGGTGATTACCAACTCGTAAAGGTTTGGAATTTCAGCCGACCATTGTTTCACGTTTGGAATTTCAGCTTCAAAGTTTACTGAGGTTCCGTCGGTAGTTGCAGATAATTCTTTTACAACTTTTCCATTATTCGAAAGTACAGCATCAACAGTTAATTCGCCATTGTTGGTCAACTCAAGAGCCAATGTAAACAGACCATTTGTATATGAATCGTCAAGAGTAGAACCAACACGGAAATCTTTTAAAGATTGCTGGCCGCGAGAAATAAGGTAAACGTCGCGGGTGATACCACTTAAACGCCAGAAATCCTGGTCTTCCAAATAAGAAGCATCGCTCCAGCGGAAAATCTCAACGGCCATGGTATTTTCTCCGGGAACCAAATATTTGGTGATGTTGAACTCGGCAGGTGTTTTGCTGTCTTCGCTGTACCCCACGTATTGTTCGTTCACCCAAAGATTCATATTCGACGAAACCGCACCAAAGTGAGCGATGATTTCGCTACCGTCCCATTCTGCAGGAACTTCGAAAGTACGTTTGTACGATCCAACAGGATTGTAATCTTTTTGGATAAGTGGCGGCGTTTGAGCATGTGGATATTTTACGTTGGTGTAAATCGGGTAATCAAAACCAACTACTTCCCAGTTGGCAGGCACCTGAATTTCGTCCCATTGGCGGGTATCGAAATCATTTTTGAAAAACCAGAATGGGCGTTCCGACGGATTTTGCGCCAGGTGAAATTGCCATGTTCCGTTTAGTGATTTCAGAAGTGGCGATTGCCATTTATCTTCGGTACTTGTCTGTTCGGCCGATGCGAAAGGAATAAAATGAGCATGTGGCTCAGCTTTGTTTACCTGGTAAATTTCAGGGTCTTCCCATGGTTTTGGATTAGGCTCCTCGAATGGTACATTGGAGTAGTCGGTGTAATTGTTACACGAAACCAATGCAACCAGTACGATTGAAAAAAGTTTTAGTGTCAAATAAGATTTTTTTATCATGATATTGGAATTATATGTTTTCTATTTAAACAGACAGCAAATTTAAATTTTGTACCTACATTTTGCTGTAACAAAACGGGCAAAAATGTATAACAAAACAAGCAAAATAGGTGGTGAGTGTGGTTAAAGCGAAAATGTTCTAACATTTTAAGTGGTTGGAGGAGAGGAATAAAAAAAGCTGTCCGTTATTTTCGGACAGCTTTCTAACTTTACTTGATTATATATTTTATTCAACCGCTTCGATTACCATCAGTACATCTCCTTTGGCAACCGAATCACCCTGATCGAACTTCACTTCTTTTACAACACCGTTAACTGTTGAGTCGAGATTATTCATCATTTTCATCGCCTCAAGTACAACAACGGTTTCTCCCACGGTTACTTTGTCGCCGGGTTTCTTTTTGTATTCTACAATCATTCCCGGAATTGGAGCAGATAGACTTCCTTCCGCTTCCACTTCTTTAGAACCATTGTTTTTTACACGGCGCAATCGAGGTGCGGCAGCGGCAGCATTCGGATCATTGATTTCAACGGTAAATACCTCGCCATCAACTTTTACTTCCAATTCGCGTGTTGCACCATTTTTGCCTTTCGAAGTAAGTTCTCCTGCAAGAGCTTTGCGAACCAACTCCTGTTCTTTCTCCACCTGTTCCATCGTTTTAGCCTTGAACTCAGCAGGTACTTCTTCCTGACCGTATTTCCATTTCAGGAAACGTTTTCCGGTAACAGGATAAAGTGCACACAATACTTCGTCGTCAATATCTTTTGCCAGATCTGAGAATTGCGATTTTACTTCTTCCATCTCCGGTTGAAGGATCGAGCCCGGACGTTCTGTGATTGGCTCCTCACCTCGCGGATAATCTTTTAAGGCTTTTTTCTGAACTTCAGGATTGATTGGCTCGGTGGTTTTACCATATAAACCGAAGCATAGATCTTTTACCTCTTTGGTAATTTGGGCGTATTCGCCTTCGTATGAATCGAACAATACATTGTTCACGGTTTGTACACCAACGATTTGCGAAGTTGGTGTTACCAACGGAATATTTCCAAGGTCTTTACGAACTTTAGGCAACAAGCGGAAAACTTCAGGAAGTTTATCCAAAGCATCCATCGCTTTTAACTGGTTTACCAGGTTCGACAACATTCCGCCCGGAGTTTGGTGAAGTAATACATTTATATCGGTAGTAGCATATTTCGGATTATTATCCAGGTGCTTGTACTTCGGAATGTATTTTTCCATCTCTTCAGCAATAGCTGTAATCTGGTTGATATCCATTCCTGAGTCGCGGTTAGTGCCTAACAACGACATGATAATTGGCTCAACTGCAGCGTGAGAAGTACGGTATGCGTAAGGTCCGATACAGGTATCTACAATGTCAACACCTGCTTCAATTGCTTTGAATATGGACAAATCGCCCATGCCCGAAGTAAAGTGGGTGTGAAGATTGATTGGCGTATCGGTAATTTTTTTGATTTCGCGAACCAGGTTGTAAATATCGTAAGGCGCAATTAATCCGGCCATGTCTTTAATACAAATCGAATCAACACCAAATTGCTCCAATTCTTTTACCTTGTTCAGGTAGTAATCCATGTTGTATACATCGCCACCCAAACGAGGCTGGTTCAATGTGTAACATACCACACCCTGAAAGTGCTTGCCATTGTCTTTAATAACCTGTGCAGCAGTTTCGAAGTTGCGGTAGTCGTTCAATGCATCGAAACAACGGAAAATATCCATACCGTTGTCGATGGCACGCTGAACGAATGCTTTTACCACATCATCAGCATAGTTTCTGTAACCTACCACATTCTGGCCGCGAAGCAGCATTGAAAATGGCGTTTTTGGCATGTGTTTTTTTAGTGTTCGTAAACGCTCCCATGGGTCCTCGGCAAGGAAACGGTGCATAGTATCGAAAGTTGCACCACCCCAGGTTTCAACGGCATTGTAACCGGCATTGTCAATCATTTCTGCCACCGGCAACATATCTTCGGTACGACCGCGAGTTGCAAAAAGCGACTGGTGACCGTCGCGCAAACTTACGTCGTTAATTTTTATCGGATTGGATGCTTTTGTTCTGTCCGGCCCAAACTCGAGCTGCGACATTTCCAACACACCATGTTTATCGTAATTCATCTCTATGTTTCTTTTTTCTGTTATAAGTAGTAATCAAAAACTTAAGCACGTTTTCTGAGTCGGCCGCGTCGTTGAACCATTTCACGGTTGTCCATGATTAGCTCTTTTCCGGCTGATGCCCATGTTGTGTACTCTTTTTCTTCCTGGTTGTTTTTAGCTGCTTCCTGCTCAAGGTAATAGGCAACTGCAATCATAGCAGCTCTTCTCTTTTTTTCTCTGGCTGTCATAATCAATTGTTTTATAATGGTATGTTTCCGTGTTTTTTCGGTGGTAGAACTTCTGTTTTTGTCGACATAATTTCCATGGCATCAATTAAACGAAGCCTTGTTTCGCTTGGTAAAATTACATCGTCGATATATCCGCGTTTTGCGGCCAGGTAAGGCACGTTAAAGGCCTCTTCATATTCCTGAATCTTAGCTTCAGTCATTGCCTTTCTGTCTTCGGCTTCAGAAATCTGTTTGCGGTAGGTAGAAATTACCTCAACCGCGCCTTTGGCACCCATAACTGCAATTTCGGCCGATGGCCATGCAAATACCATGTCAGCGCCCAGTGGTTTCGAACACATGGCAAGGTAAGCACCGCCATAATCTTTACGTGTTACAACTGTAAATTTCGGAACAGTGGCTTCGGCATACGCCCAAAGTAATTTTGCACCGTGGCGAATAATTCCGTCCCATTCTTGCTGAACACCAGGCAAATAACCCGGAACATCAACAAAAGTGATCATTGGAATATTGAAAGCATCGCAGGTACGAACAAAGCGGCTGATTTTATCCGAAGCATCAATGTCGAGACATCCGGCCTGGATCATCGGCTGGTTGGCAATAATACCTACCGAACGGTTATTCAGGTGACCGAAACCAACAATGGCATTCTCGGCATAATGTTCGTGCACCTGCATAAACTCGCCGTTATCAAGAACCGATTCAATAATGTCGACCATGTTGTATGGTACTTTCGAATCGTCAGGAATAATCGTGTCCAGTTCTTCGCATAAACGTGCCGGATCGTCGCCCATCGGAATTTTAGGAGCTTCTTCCAGGTTATTGTTTGGTAAGAATTCCAATAATTCTTTGATGGCTTCAATGGTGTCTTCATCGCTTTCGCATGCAAAATGTGCATTACCACTTTTTGAGTTGTGAACCATTGCTCCGCCAAGCTCTTCGAACGTGGTTTCTTCTCCGGTAACGGTTTTAATTACATACGGACTGGTAATAAACATGTGACTTTGTTTTTTTACCATAAAAACGAAGTCGGTCATTGCAGGTGAATAAACAGCACCACCGGCACAAGGTCCCATAATTGCAGAGATCTGCGGCACAACACCCGACGCACGAGAGTTACGCATAAAAATCTCGCCATAGCCTTTTAATGCATCAACACCTTCTTCAACGCGGGCACCGCCTGAGTCGTTTAATCCAACAACCGGAGCTCCTGCTTTTACAGCCAGATCCATGATTTTACAGATTTTTGCCGCATGCATTTCGCCCAACGATCCTCCTCGCGAAGTAAAGTCTTGCGAATAGGCAAATACCGGTCGTCCGTTTACCAGACCATGTCCAACAACAACACCGTCTGATGGTACTTCAACCTTATCAAGTCCGAAGTTTACTGAACGGTGTTCAACAAACATATCTACTTCTCTGAAGCTGTTTTCATCAAAAAGTAGATCCAATCGCTCACGAGCGCTAAGTTTCCCTTTTTCGTGTTGTTTAGCAACGCGACTTTCTCCGCCCATTTTTTGGACTTCTTCGCGTTTTTTCTTTAACAACTCAATCTTTTCCGACACTTTCATGACACTGTTTTATGTATAAATTGCTTCTCAAATATTGTTTACATCGGCAAAATTAAATCCTTTCGGATGATATTTATATGACTTTCGTTAGAAGAGGCTTTAAATAGCGAAAAAATTCTTTATTCAAACATTTAACCCAAATATACTAATAGGTAAAAGGAATGTAAGTCTCATGAAAAGAGGGCTTAAGGTGATTTATTAAATATTCATTAAATGTATTAATAAAGAATTAAATCTTTAATATGATTTCGACGATACCCTTGCGAAGGTGGTATGGTGTTGATTATTAGTGTGTTATAATGGATTAAAGAAGGAGTATAAGGTCTTTAATTCGTATTGTTGCTTTTGGCTACAGGTGTAATCAGCTTATAAACAAAAGTTTATGCCGGTTTTTATTGCCTTGTCGTACCTTTCTTTGTCGAATCGATAAAGGAATGGTCTTTTATGTGAAACACCTTCTTTTCGTTCTCCCAATCTTTCGTAAATTCCCCAGTTCAGCATTTTCCGCTGAAAGTTGCTTCTGGTTAATGGTTTGTCGAGAATAATTTCGTAGATACGTTGCAGTTCGGGCATCGTAAATTTTTCGGGTAGAAGATTGTAGCCTATTGGTTCAAAAAAAAGCTCTTTTCGAAGAGAGCTCAAAGCTTCATCAATAATTAGGTTATGGTCGTACATTAATTCGGGAATAGTATCAATATCTACCCATTCACTCATGACGTTAATAATTCCGCCTGTTGGATGAACGGTGTCGAAGTTGACTAACGCAAAATAGCCGATCGTAAAAACTCTGTCAGGAATGTCGATATCTTCAGGTGGTTTGTAAGATTCTTCGTGGAGTTCGTTATATACAGTAGCATATGAAAACCGATCGGGTTCACTAAATACATGAAACTGTTTAAGAAAGATACTTTCAAGTCCGGTAGTTTCTTGTAGTACTCTGTTGGCTGCATCATCTGCATTTTCATTTTTGAGTATGGCTCCGCCAGGAAGCGATTTTTTCAGACGGGGATCGAAGGTGGCGAGAAGAACCTTAAGTTTATCTTCTGATACGGAGAAGATTACAGGATTAACGCCAACCGTTAAACTTGTGTTTTTTACGTAATTCCTAAAATTAAACTTCTGGTTAGTAGTCATATTTAATGTTAAATCTTTATTGTATCACATCGATACAATGAAGATTGTTTTTTACTTTGTAATACACAAATGAAAGCAATCTTTATTTAAAATTCGAAAGATTGACGTGTGATTTAAAGTATTCTATTGAGATATATTTTAATATATCCCATTTCCATACAAGAATAGAAAAACCCGTATACTGATCATATACGGGTTCGTTTTTATATGGTATTTATGTTTTTTGGATTATTACGAAAAAAGCTTTGCCACTTTTTCTTTTACCTCTTCTTCGTTCGGATTAATATCGAAAACGATTTCAGGTTTTAAATAGAAGAGTTCATTTTCGGCTTTGAATTTTTCCTCGCCACCCCCTGTAATATTCAGCATGATCAGGTCGTCTTTTTTAACCGTGCCATTTTTAACTGCATCGATAAGTGTTGCAGTTGCAATAGCTGAAGCCGGGTGAATATCGTTTCCTTCGGTTTTCAGGAATAACTCGCCTGCTTCTGCAGCATGATCATTAGTGGCAAGTAACACTTCGCCGCCTGCATCTTTCATGGCATCAAACAAACCGCCTGCAATTGGATACGGAGGTTTACGGTTCGACAGAACTTTAGCCACAATTTCTTCAACCTGCTCGCGGGCAAGATTATCATCTAAAGGCAACATCGCACGCGAATCAGCTTTCCACGCATCGTGAATGGGTGTAAACGGCATATTCTGTGAAACCATCAGTTTCATTTTTTTGTTGCCGAATCGTCCGTCTTCGATTAAACGCAGGTTGGCTTCCCAGGCTGCAATTGCCCCGGTTCCGCTACCAATGGCCTGAAAATAGTAATCAGGAATTTCGCCAATTGTTGTAGTTGCCGAAAGCATTGTAGTTGCCATTCCGTCGCGGCGGGCAACGTTTTTCGCACCTCCTTCAGCAACAAAACCTTCCATTCCTGCAACGATATTCGAAAGGTGAATGGCATCGAAATAGTCGCTACCCGATTTGCTGCAAATCAGTTTTACGCAATCGTTAATCGGAGCGTCGAACCAAAGTGCTCCGATGTTATCCTCCGGAACACAAATCAGCAAAGGGATATTATTTTCAGAGCAAACTCTTGCAAAAGCACGCGAAGTATTTCCGGCAGAAGCCACCACCAAAACCTGGTGCATATCTTCTGTCATTCGGCCGCAAACCGAGTAAGCTTCAGTTTCTTTAAACGAGGCGGTTTTCATGTTGGTGCCTTTTTCAGGCCAGTAACCGCTGAATGTGATCCAAAGATTTTCGAGTCCCAATTCTTTAGCCAGGCCCTCGCTTTTGTAAGTCACAGGTGCCGACGATCCTTCCAGCATTCTGCCAATTGGTAACCAGTCGGCAAACTTGTACAAGCCCCATGACTCGTCTTTAACATCAATTTGTTTTTTATCGTAAATAGCACGAATTAACGTTGGTTCGGCCTCGCCCGGAGCATCCAGCATCCAACCTTCATCTTTAAACTCCTTACCGGTTTTAAACGATTTCAGGATGTATTTTGTAGGCGAAAAATCTTTGCTCATTCTACGTCTGTTTTATTTTAAGAATGACAAATGTAGAAAATGCAGACATAAAACAAGCGAAAAATGTTAATTCTTAAAGTCTGAATAATAAACTTATTGGTAACTTTAAGCAATTCAACAAAACCTAAAACTGTGAAAAAACTATTCCTGTTTCTTTGCTTTTTAGCAATTGGCAGTCTTTTATCGAATGCTAAAATCAAACCGACACAACTTACTTGCGAATACCTCAAAAATCCTTCGGTTGTTGATGTGCTGCAGCCTCGGTTGGCCTGGATAAATGTGGCAGAAGAAGGAGAAAGAGGGCAGATTCAAACGGCTTTCCAAATCCGGGTAGCTACCACAAAAGATAAGCTTTTAACTCCCGATTTATGGGACAGTAAAAAGGTTGAAAGTAACGCTTCAACCCGTGTAGAGTACGATGGCAACGAACTTGTATCGCGTCAGGATTGCTGGTGGCAGGTTCGTGTTTGGGATAAAAACGGTGGGGTTTCGGAGTGGAGCGAGCCTGCATTCTGGCACATGGGGTTATTGAATGAAAACGACTGGCAGGCAAAATGGATTGGCGCTCCCTGGCAGGGCGAGGAATGTTTACCAAAACCTAATTCCCCGGCAGCAGCTTTGCCGGAACAGTTGCCACCTCCGGCACCTCTTTTTCGGAAAGAGTTTAACACCACAAAAAAGGTTGAAAAAGCTGTGGCTTATGTAACCGGATTGGGTTATTTCGAAATGTATCTGAACGGAACGAAAGTTGGCGATGATGTGTTGGTTCCCAATCAAACCAACTACGGGAAGCGTCCGGCGCTCACTCAACAATACATTCCGCTTGATGATAATTTCAGGGAATACAAAGTGATGTACCTGGCTTATGATATCACCGAGAAGATGGTTGAGGGAGCGAATACTTTCGGTGCCATTTTGGGGAATGGATTTTATAATCCCGCCAAACATTGGGCATTGGGATATGGTTCGCCTCGTTTGTTAATGCAGGTTCATGTAAGCTACACTGACGGTACCGAGGATGTAATAGTGAGCGATGAGAGCTGGAAGGTTTCAAAAAGTCCGATTGTGATGGATATGGTATATTATGGTGAACATTACGATGCGCGTTTGGAACAAGACGGCTGGTGTACCGCGGGTTTTGACGACTCAGCATGGGAAAATGCCGTTTTAAGAAAAGCACCTGAAGGAAAGTTGATGGCGCACACTGCTCATCCCGACAAGGTTTACGAAACGCTTGAGCCGGTGCGGATAGAGAAAATGTACAATGGCAATTATAAAGTTGATTTTGGAGTTGAAATTTCGGGTTGGGTGCGGCTGAAAAACGTGGAAGGCCTCGAAGGACACAAAGTGGAAATCAATTATATGTCGAATACCTTCTCGGGCGATAATTCGTACATTTTTAAAGGAGACGGAAAGGAAAATTATGCGGCTCGTTTTAACTGGTTTGTTTTCCGCGAAGTGGAAATCGTGAACTGGCCGGGCGTGCTGGAACCCGAAAATATTTGTGCCGAGGCGATAAATACTTACATCGAAGAATCGGCCAATTTCGAAACTTCAAATCCACTTTTTAACGAGGTGAACAAGATTTGGAAACGTAGCCAAACCGATAACATGCATGGCGGAATTGCCAGCGATTGCCCGCACCGCGAACGTTCGCCATACACCGGAGATGGTCAGGTGGCGTGTGTTACTGTAATGCACAATTTTGATGCACAAAACTTTTACTACAAGTGGATTCAGGATATTATCGGTGCACAAAATGTTGAAACCGGCTATGTGCCGAATGGTGCACCTTGGCAACCCGGTTGTGGCGGCGGTGTTGCCTGGGGAGCGGCGGTAAATATTATGCCATGGGAGTTTTATGTGCATAACGGTGCTGTGGATATGCTGGAAGAGGCTTACGAGCCGATGAAAGAATATATGCGTTACATGCAAACCTGGGTGGATGATGAGGGGATAATGTACTCGCAACGTGTTGGCCTAAACGGCGATGTTTTGCGATGGTTTAACCTTGGTGATTGGGTTACACCTGGCGATCTTCCACCTGATGAAATGGTGCATACTTTCTATTTCTGGCGCTGTGCCGATATTACAGCAAAAACTGCGGAGGTATTGGGAAAAGGCAAGGAAGCGAAAAAGTATGCCGAGCTGGCCGAGGCTACAAAAGAAGCATTCCACAAGCGCTTTTTCGATGTGGAAAAAGGAACTTACGGAAACTCGGGAGCCAATATTTTTGCTTTGAAAATGGGTGTTCCTGAAGTTGAATATCAACGTGTGATAAAAGCGTTGAAGGAAAATATTAAGAACAACAAAGGGCATTTGGATACCGGAATCTTTGGTACTCAGTTTTTCTTTGAAGTGCTAACGGAAAATGGAATGCACGATCAGGCATACGAAGCCATGAACAAAAAGGAGGAGCCCGGTTACGGCCGCTGGTTGACACTTGGTGCAACAACCAGCTGGGAACATTGGGATACCGGAGGTTCGCACAATCACCCGATGTTTGGTGGTGGTTTAGTGTGGTTGTATCGTCAGTTGGCAGGTATGCAGGCTGATGAGAAAGTACCGGGATACCGTCACATAATTTTTCATCCGCAACCGGTTGAAGAAATGGAATTTGCCAACTATTACAACAAAACACCGTATGGAAAAGCAGGAATAAAATGGGAGCAAAATGAGGGGAAATTGAATGTAGATATTACTGTTCCTGTTGGATGCACGGCAACAGTGGTTTTGCCCGGAGAGAATTTTAATGCCGACGGAAAAGCGTTAAGTGTCAACGACGAGGTAAAGGTTGTTTCGCAAGCCCAGAATGAAATGGTACTGGAAGTTGGTTCGGGAACTTATAACTTTAGCAATCAGTAAAACTAAATCGCTCTATGAATTGGAAAAAACTCATTATCACCATTTTTAGAACCGCCATTGGCTGGCACTTTTTATACGAAGGAGTTGCAAAACTGCTTGACCGTAACTGGAGTGCTGCCGGATATTTATCAAGTTCAACGGGACCGTTATCCGGATTGTATCAGTGGATGAGCGGTTCTGAAAGTATTATGAATGTGGTCGATCCGCTAAATATGGCTGCTTTAATTCTTGTCGGACTGGGGCTAACGCTTGGTCTGGCCATTCGTGTTTCTGCAGCTTCAGGAGTGGTTTTGCTATTGCTGTACTATTTTGCACATCCGCCATTTGGTGGTTCCTTGCTGGCCAATACCGAAGGTAGTCTGTATATCGTAAACAAAAATGTGATTGAAGCGCTGGCCTTGCTCGTTTTGTTGGTTCTAAAAGAAAAAGGCTGGGGATTGTATGCGCTTCCTATTTTCTCGAAGAGGAAAGAAGCGGCAGAGACTTCGACTTCTGTGGAATCTCGAAGAGAGGCTTTGAAAAACCTGGCAACGATTCCTGCATTGGGAGTGCTGGGATTGGGAGCTTTTAACGAAACACAAAAATTTGGTATCGATACACTTTCGGGAGCAACGATAAAAGTTGGCGGAGCTGATATAAAAGATTTGAAAGGTGAACTTCCTAAAGGAAAGATCGGGCCGCACGAAATCAGTCGTTTGGTGGCCGGAGGAAACCTCATTGGCGGCTGGGCGCACTCGCGCGATCTGCATTATGTGCCGTCGTTGTTTCGAGCTTACAACACTGAAAAGAAGATTTTTGAAACGCTGATGCTGGCCGAGGAAGCCGGAATTAATACGATCAATATCGGGTTTCCGACAAATGCCACCATGCAGAAGTATAAAAAGTTGACCGGAAGTAAAATTAAGGTGATCACGCAGGTGCACCCCGATGCTGAGAACAACGACTGGGTGGTAAATATTAATAAAGCCATCGATTTTGGTGTGGACATTATTCAGATTCAGGGAAACTGGTGCGACTGGCTGGTACGCGACAACAAACTGGATAAAATCGATTTAATGCTGAATCATATCCGTGAGCAGGGCTACACTGCGGGGCTGGCTTCGCATACGGTTGATTCGTTGATTGCGTGTGAGGAGCAGGGGATTATTCCGGATTATTACATGAAAACCATGCATCACGATAATTACTGGTCGGCACACCCGCGCGAAAATCGTTTCCCGTTTGAGGTGGATGGTAAAAAATATGCCGATCATAACCGCTTTCACGACAACTTGTTTTGTTTGTATCCTGATAAAACGGTTGAATTTGTTAATCGTGCCACCGTTCCGGTAATGGGATTTAAAGTGCTGGCTGCCGGTGCCATTCAGCCCGAAGATGGTTTTAACTGGGCCTTTAAAAATGGTGCCGATTTTATTTGTGTGGGTATGTTCGATTTTCAGGTGGTGAACGATGTAAACATCACCATCGATACGCTGAACAACCTGCAAGGGCGCACACGAAAATGGTATGGATAAACCTTAATAAGCGATATAAAATAAAAAGAGTGATTGTTTTCATTAACAATCACTCTTTTTTTATAATTCAAATTCAGATTTAATTTCTGAATCCGCTTTGCGGAACTTTATTAAAACGTCGGTTCATTTGGTGTTCGCCATCCACATAAATCTCCATTACATAACGTCCTTCTTCCAAATGGCGCAGATCCACACCGGTTTGTGCATCTTTAATGTTGGTGAACTCATGTGTTTCGATGTACTCGCCATCTTTTGTAATGCGCACTTTTAGCGTCGATGGTTTATTAGTCGTGGTATAAATCGTAGCGTAATCTTTCACCATACGTGGATAGATATTTACCGACAGATGCGAAATTGTAGTATCCACCTTAAAATCGTCGTCGGTTCTGAAAGCAAAAAACTGTCCGTTTCCGCAGTCGCTTTCAAACAGATGAATAAGGTTGCCTTCGGTGTCTTTTAAACGTAAACGTCCGTAGCCCGCATTGGCCATAAACCAAAACTCCAATCCTTCACCGGCGGTATCAACCAAATTTAGAAAATAGGCACCTTCTTCCAACTCAAGAGTGTCAATGTAGGTTGTTGCCGAGTCAAGCATTTCAGGTGTTTTTGAATAAACAGTGTCGTAGCTGCTGCTAACAACATGCACCCAGTTGTCTTTGGGTTTGTAGTTGGTCATAAATTCCACCACAAATTTCGACGGGATTGTCGGAATACTTTCAAATTCAACATCCATATTGTTGTCGCCGTCCCATTCGTCTTCTTTTCCATTGGGTTCTTCCAAAATCACAGAAAAAGTATTTATTCCGTCCTTCATTTCAATTTCTCCCGGAAGCGAAATAATAGCGGCTTCATAAAAACCAAGGTTGCCTTTCCATTGAAATGTTTTCTCTTCAAAACCTTTCGTTGAATAAACGATTTTCAGCTTTTTTAAATCGCTGCTTCCCAAGTTTCTGATTTTGATTAGCGGATTAAAACCGCGAGGATTAAACCGGTTGTAATTATCTTTTAGATTAGGTGCAATAACTTCTTCAATGGCCACATCGTATTTAGCATTTGGCGCTTTATACTGAAACAAATACGAAGTGATTTGCTCGCGCGGCTGATCTTTGTTGACAGCTGTAAACGGCTCCATGTCGAGGTCGAGTTCATGACTATCTTTTGTTAGCGGAATATCAACCACATCGGGTACCTGCAAATCGCCGGGGCACCAGTAGGCACGGTCGAAAATCCACGTTCCGCCCTGCGGATAAAGCGGATTGTTACCACAGTCTTTCCACATGTCGCGGTGATCAACAACTTCGCCGTCAAACTTTAACTCGCGCCAACGGCTGCAAAATTCGCTGCACCCGCTTGGTTCGTCCATTCCGTGTCCGGTATGCTGAATTCTGAAACGTGCAAAATCAGCATTTTCTGCCGTGGTAACCGTTTTTGGAGCAAGCTGTTCTTCGATAGGATCTTCCGGATCGCCGTAACGATAATTGCCGTCCCACATTTTTTCAACAGAAATAAAATCGGCCACTTGCGGGCCAAAAGTAATGTCGAAATCAAGGGTTAAATCCCAACCCAAATCAGGCGATTCGTACCCCGAGTGAATGTATTCAATTTCCACACTGTCGCGCAAGAATGTCTGAAAATCGGTAACATCGATGCTCCATGTGTAGCTCCAGCCTTCTTTAAAATTACTTCCGTAAGGCGTAAGCATACGACCAATTTCGTAGTTGATCATTTCGCCGTTTACTCCACCTTTTCGCAGAATTTTCACGCGATCCATATAATCCCAGTGGGCAATGGCCCGGTCTTGCGGATAGGCAAGTGTAAGGTTTAATACAATTCGTCTGATCACCTTATCACTTGAAGGGAAAACGCCCCACTTTACAAAGCTTTTAACACCCTGCGACGGATCAGTGTTGATCAGTAATTTGTCGTGTGTAACCACGTTTGTTGATTGAGCCAGCAGATGCTGAGCAGCAATTAGCAGTGCAAAAAATACAAGTAATTTCTTCATGGATTGTTCGCTGAACTAGTTAGTTAAAATAAGTTGAATATCTTGTGTAAGAGTGCTTTCAGTAGAAAGCTCAAACTCTTGATTAATCTGTTTTTCAGGATTCGAGACCACAAAGCGGTAGTTTGATTCCTTCTTCAGCTTTAACTGAAGAAACTGGTTCATGTCGTCGGTTTTACGTGGTGAATAACCAAAGTTGATCGTTTTATCGCCTTCAAAAACATCAACCCGGCAACTTAAACGAGACTCACTTACGGAAGTGTCTTCATTGGCAAAAACAACGATGTTGGCCATCAATTCATCTTCGTTCAGTTTACTGTTTTTAATTGATTCCTGATAAATATCGATGTAGCGCTCGGTTACATTATGTCCCCAGATGTATGGTTCAAGTTTTTCCTCATCTTTCATCCGTTCAACTCGTGAACGCATTTGCTCGGGAAGTTTATTGGGGTCAACCGCCTGCATGATGTATGGCGCGTCAACTGCAGCATAGTACGGCATTCCGGTTGGTTTGTACGAAGCAGCGTAAATCCAGTGCAGCATGTTATCGGGATCGGCTTTTCCGGCGTCGGCCACAAACCACGATTGATTTAAAGTATCGGGATAATATTCAATAAACTGCCACTCGCCATCAATCCAAACTTCGCTCCAGGTGTGATTGCCTTTGTAGTTGGTCCACATTGCAGTACCGGCAAGGCGCGAAGGAATTCCAACGGCGCGGTATGCATCGGTCAATAAAATCGACAAACCTGTGCATGTGGCCATGTGTTCTTTCATCGCCTGTAACGGACTGATGTCAACCCGCGAACGTTTGGTGTTGTATTCTACATCCACCTCGTCTTTAATATTGTGGGCAATCGACATAATGGCTTCAACCATGTTGTCCGAGTTTTCGGCGTACGAGGCAAAACGTTCGTAAAAATCTTTCCGCCATTCGTCGCGGTTTTCTGAAACGTTTGCATATGGAAGCACTTCATTTAAGAAGATTGAATCCGGCAGGGCGGCGCACCAGCTGTATTTCGCACGCGCCTGGTAGGCATAATCAACATTCTCAAGCAGAAAGTCGGCTGATAGTGTGGTGAGGTCACGTTTAGGCATATAACTGATCAGAAATGCCATGCCTTCTTTTTGTTCTTTTGTCGACTCAGCCAATGCTCTTTCAAGTTCCGGAGCATTGTCTCCGGCTTTAACCAGCGCAGAGTTTAGAAGGGTATGATACTGGTGTGGAATGTCCGGGTAATTTGTTTTACATGCCCAGGCAAAAAGCAGTAAAAATACGAAAAGGTAAGATTTGTTCATTTTACAGTTATTAAAAAAATTTAATAATGTGGCAAATCTAATAAAAAAATTTATTTATCGATTACGAATGAGACTGTCTACTCATACTTTTCAGCTAAAAAAGAACAACCTAAAATCAGGGATTTTTCTGGATTTTATTTCTCAGCCAGTTGAATAATGTCCTTTGGTTTAATAATTACTGAATTGTAGCCAAACAAAACCGCTTTGATCATCGCTTTTCCAACCTGCGTGGTGTTTACCACAGCGTTTGGCGCCAGCGCTTTAACCAGACGTACCAGCCACATAAAATAATCGTAGATAAACTGGTAAGCTTTGGTTCTTGATTTTATGCCGCGCAATGGAATGATCAACCCCGGCCGAAACATAAAAGCCTGTTTAAAACCAAGCTTGATCAGGTCGTTTTCGGTTTTTCCTTTTACACGCGCCCACATCACTTTACCTTTCTCTGACGAATCTGTTCCTTCGCCCGAAACGTAAGTGATTGTCATTTCGGGATTTAAAGGAAATAGCTCGCGGGCAAGCGAAAGCGTAAAATCATAGGTTATCTTTTTAAAATCGTCTTCCTTCATTCCAACCGAACTGATTCCCATGCACAAAAAACAAGCGTCGTAACCTGCGAGTTGCCCTTTAACTGTTGAGAAATCGGAAAAATCGTTGTGAATGAGTTCTTCCAGTTTCGGGTGGGTAATATCAACCGGATTTCTTCCGATCACTAAAACCTTTTCAACCGATTCGTGATCGAGACATTCCAGTAAAACACCTTTTCCCACCATTCCGGTGGCGCCTGTAACTATAACCTTCATATTACAATGGTTTCAGTTTTAGAATCACAATTTCGCTTTTTGTGCCAACCCGCATTGGTGGCCCATAAGTGCCTGATCCCTGCGAAGTGTAGATACGTGTTCCTTTGTAATCGCCCAATCCTTTGTTGTATTTGTAAACCATGCTCACCACAAAATTGAAAGGAAATAACTGGCCGTTGTGTGTGTGTCCGGCCAGGTAAAGATCAACTCCATGCTGGTTAGCAAATTCAATACCATCAGGACTGTGATGCAATAAAACCGTGGGTTTTCCGGGGAAAAGGTTCAGCTCATCCAAAACGGAACGGATGCTTGGTCGGTTCCTTCTTTCATGATTTTCCTGAGTACTGTTATCGGCCCGCATATGATCAAGACCAATAATTTGGATCTGGTTAAAATGAGTCACCTCATTTTCAAGAACCGTTACACCAATTTCGCGCAGGTTTTCTTTCACTTCTTTGGCACCAGAATAGCCATCGTGGTTTCCTTCCACAAAATAAATGGGGGCATTCATGTGTTTCAGTGGCTCCAGACTTTCGCTGTTTAAGCGGATTTTGCCATCAAAAAGATCACCGGTAATAAATACCACATCCGGGTTTTGAGCATTGGTTTTGTCCACTATTTTCTGGAGCGTTTTTGGTCCCCAGAAATGTCCGATGTGAATATCAGAAAGGTGGGCCGCCGTAATTTCGCTGGTCAGCCCTTTCATCGGAATTTCAACTTCGCTAATTCTTCGAAACTGTGCATTTATTATTCCGGCACCGGTAACAAAAACTGCCAGCGAAAGTGCCGATATTCCCAGCAAACGGGGAACTGACTTGGCAAAAAGACTTACCAGATCGACCACCGCAACCGAAAGCAAAAGGTAGAGCAAAAAGCCCATCACGATTGAGGCGGCAATATAAATCATGTTGGCAAAAGTTGCCTGCGCGTTCGTGGTTGTAGCAATGCCTGCAATCATAAAAACAGTCAGTGCGCCAAAAGTTATATACAGGTAGCGGGCTTTCCGAATATCGAAATAAAACGAGAATCGTCTGGCGAGATAAATATTAGCACCCACCAAAAATGCCAGAAATACAATCAAAAATAACCAAGGTATTAATTGTCTCATGGCCTATTTGGTTTGCTGCATACTTTTTACGGTTTTCAACATCAGCTTTTTGGGCATAAATGGAATTCCCGAGATCATAATTTTTTGAGCAGTTGTTAATCCTGAAACAACATCAATTTTACCTTTTAACATGGCATTGTAACCGGCTTCGGCAACTTTGCGCGCGCTTGCGGTCTTTTTAAACATTGATGTTTTATCCATTCCCGATGAGGCGCCAAATTCGGTTTCGGTGGCTCCGGGCATCAGGTTGGTAACGGTAATATTGGTTTCGGCAAGCTCTGCCGAAAGTGCGTTGCTGAAAGAAGTTACGTACGCTTTTGTTGCAAAATAAACGGCTTGTAAGGGGCCTGGCATTAAACTGGCAGTTGACGAGGTGTTTAGTATTTTTCCGGAATTGCGTTCAACAAAATCGGGCAAAAATAAACGAGTCATGGCGGTTAGCGATGTTACATTCAGGTTGATCATTGCCATGTGTTGTTCGTAATCCAGTTCATGAAATACGCCAACGCCTCCAAAACCGGCGTTGTTAATCAGCATATCAATTTCGATACCTGCCTTTTTAACTTCAGCGTATATTTCTTTTGGCGATTCAGGCAATCCCAGATCCTTCGCAATTACAAACACCTTTATACCGTGTTTCTTTTCCAATTCCGCTTTTAGCGATTCCAGTTTGTCTTTACTTCGTGCAACAATTACAAGGTCGCCGCCTTTGTCAGCATGAATGTGTGCCAGCTCCCGGCCAATTCCGGTAGATGCTCCGGTTATTAATGCAATATTCTTCATTCTTTTTTAAATCTGTTTTTGTTTAATGAACGTTTAAAGTTTGTTTCTGTTTAACAACGCTAAAGGTCTAAAAAAACCTTGTCATATTAAGAAATATCTTAATAAATGTTAAATCAATTTGCTGATAATGAATGAACAAAAGCCGTCGATTTTTCTTAACTTATTATGTTCTTAAAAAAACTAAATCAACAGAAATGAAAACAACGTTCGTATTTTTTACAGGTTTACTTCTTTTTATTTCGATAACCATAAACGCACAGGATGGTGCAAAGTTGTATGGACAGAATTGTGCTTCGTGCCACGGAGCAAATTTGGGCGGAGGAAATGCTGCAAGCCTGGTTGACGGAATTTGGCAGTTTGGTGCCGAAGACGGTTACGTTTTCCGGAATATAAAATTTGGAATTGCTCATTTGGGAATGCCTTCGTATTCAGCAACCCTAGATGATGGAGAGATTAACGCAATTATGTCGTACATCCGGGAATCGGAAAAGAAAGTGGGTGCCGAAAAACCACCCATTGCGAAAGAAATTGAAACGCTGGATTATAATCTTGATGTTGAAATATTTGCCGAAGGATTGGAGGTTCCGTGGGCAATCGATTTTATTGATGAGAATACCGCTTTAATTACCGAACGTCCGGGCAGGTTGCGAATTGTAAAGAATGGGAAACTGCTGGACGAGCCGGTAAAAAACACGCCCGAAGTTTTAAACGAAGGGCAGGGTGGATTGTTGGATGTTGCTGTTGATCCGGATTTTAATGAGAATGGCTGGATTTATCTGGCCTACAGTCATGTGTTAAAAAGTGGCTACGAAGGAAACCGGCCACCTGCAATGACACGCATCGTGCGCGGAAAAATTGAAAATAATAGCTGGACCAACGAAGAAGTGTTGTTTGAAGCTGCACACGATTCGTACCGAACCACACGTCACCATTATGGTTGCCGCATTGTTTTCGATCCTTGGGGACATTTGTATTTTGCCATTGGCGACCGCGGGGCAGGCTACCAGGCGCAGGATTTTACGCTACCAAACGGGAAAGTACATCGTATTAATAAAGACGGAAGTATTCCTGAAGATAATCCGTTTGTTGATGAAGAAGGAGCAGTTAAATCGCTGTTTTCGCTGGGTAACAGAAATATTCAGGGAATGGCTATTCATCCAACAACCGGAGAACTGTGGGTAACCGAGCATGGTCCGATGGGTGGCGACGAACTGAACCTGATCGAGTGGGGTAAAAACTACGGCTGGGAAACCATAACTTACGGAAAGAATTACAACGGAACAGTAATAACAGAAGTAACACATAAACCCGGAATGGAGCAGCCAAACTTATACTGGCGGCCATCGATTGCAGTCTGCGGCCTCGATTTTTACCACGGAGATCTTTTCAGCAAGTGGAAAAATAAACTGCTGGTTGGTGCTTTAAAATACGAAGAGGTTCGTCTGCTTCAAATTGAAGGAGATAAGGTTGTTCACCAGGAAGTAATCGTAAAAAATCAGGGTCGGGTACGTGATGTGTCCACCGGGCCGGAGGGAGCAATTTATATAGTGTTGAATAATCCTGGAACGGTAATAAAATTAACCCCAAAGGAATAAAAGGCTAACAAGAAGTTTAATTTACAATATCGTCGAGTTTTGCCTGGTCGTTCATCAGGTCGGCAATTGTTGTCGATTTCAGGTAAGTAATAATCTGGTTATTCAGTTCGCCCCAAAAGCCATGCGATGCACAAATGCCTTCGCGTTTGCACGTAAAGTTGTGCGACACACAGTCGACTACACAAATTCCGGGTTCGAAAGCGTTGTGAATGTCGTAAACGGTAATTTCATCGGGTTCGCGGGTAAGAACATAACCACTTCGTCTTCCACCGGCTTTGGTAACCAGATTGGCAACTTTTAGCGAATTTATAATGTGATCGAGGTATTTGTACGAGATATTCTGATGGGCAGAAATATCTTTCTGGTAGATCCCGGTTTCAGAATCACTTAGCGCTATTTCAAGAATAGCTCGAACACCATATCTCGTTTTTGTGCTAAATTTCAAGGTCTTTGGCTTTTATCTTACGAACTCATGTTTAAATGCAAAAGTAATAAAAACTTCATCATTCACTTTTATCGCGCCCAGTACTTTTTGGGGAGGTTTAATATTAAAGTCGGTTAAATTGACTTTTAACGACCCTTTTATAATGATTTCAGAAGTTTCACATGACGATACTTCGCACGGAACAAGATATTCGTGTGTGTTTCCGGCCAGTGTGATGGTGGCATTTACAGCCTGATTATCAGCGGTGGCAGAATTTCCCTGATTGGTTTCTGGTTCAATTTCGATTTGTATAACAGGATATTCAGAGGCATTTAATAAATCCAGAAAATCTTTTCGCATCAATTGGTTGCTGCCGGTAAATTCATCTACCGGAACAATAACTTTTTGTTTCCAGATCAGTCTGTTCTTTTTATTTTCATCGCTCACCAGTTGCGGAGCTTCATGAATAAATTCGAAACGATTAACGTTCGACGATCCCTGAATGAGAACAAAATTTGAGCAATTCTCAGGTATCCTGGTCTTTGAGAATTTCGAAGCTGAAGTTCCCAGGCATAAGAAACACGAGAAAAGCAATAAAAAGTAATATTTCAGCGTCGTTTTTTTCATGAGCAGAAATAAGGTTTGCCCGTTTTACCGGGCAAACCATTTTGTGTTCTAACTGTCCAATTTAAAATGAAATGGCTGCTTCCAGCACTACTCCATTAAATTTGCCCCCATCAATTTCTCCGTGAGCAGGTCCATCATATTTTTGATTCACGTAGTCAAGTTTTACAACTACGTTGTTGGTCATAAACCATCCGCCACCAATGTTTGTGCGGTTAACTTCCGAGTCGATACCATCTGAAACATGGTTGTAACGTGTTCCAACGTAAAAGCTTCCGATACGGTATAAAGCCTGAACAGCTGCCTGAGTGAAGTCCTGGTCAGCACCGCCTTTTACACCACTCATAGTTTCGTAAATTCCGAATACTTCAAGTCCTTTGTACTGGAAAAATACGTTAGCCATGTAGGTGTTCAATTTTGATTGTCCGGCACCCGGGCTCCATCTTCCTGAACGGAAATTGTCGCTGGTTGCTTCAGCAGTTTGCATTACACTGTAGTAACGGGCACCTGCACGGTCGCCATCCCACAAGTAAGCACCACTGTGTCCTTCGGGAGCGTGGAATCCTGAAAGTGAAGCACGTACGCGCAAGTCGTCGTTGATGTTTTTGTCGTACGCCAATTTCCAGTTAAACGTAAGATCCTCGCCAATGTCGTTGCCACGTCCGTAATTTACACGACCGTTACCAACTCCGGCTACAGCAATAAAACCTTTGTCGCGGAACATAAATTCAAGACCAGGGTTGGTTGTAAAAGCATCCATTATCCAGTTACCAACAAACGGGTTGCTCAAAACATCACCATTGTTACTGCGGAAATAGTGTGCATCGCCGTAATCCGGCATCATTACACCTGCTTTAATGGTCAGGTACTGCATCAATTTTTCACTACCTTTCAAAAACGGCATGTAATCAATAGTAAGGTAACCACCCTGAACCCATGCCTCGTTGTGGTGACGCGAAGACATGTAGTTGTTAATGTACATCTCAATACCAGGAGCCAGTGTGGCAGTAATGTTTAAGTTTGCTGTTGGTAAATTGAAGTTATTTTTCAGGTCAATCAATTCAACATCTGCTTCATGATCGAGTGCCTGTAACTGAATAGCAAAATCGCCTCCAACTTTAACTTTCACATTTTCGAAAGTTGTAGGATCAAGTTTGGCTTTTTCAAATTGTCCGTAAGCCACTGATCCAATCAAGAAGACTGTTAATAATAATGCTAACTTTTTCATTCTAATAAAAATTTAAATGTTTATATATCAATAAAAAATGTGATCTTATTTGCCGAGTTGGCTGGTTTGCTTGTTTTGGAAAACAATGTCGAAGTGAATAACTACTTCGTCACCGGTTTTTAAGGTTCCCATCATTGCAGTAGGCGGATCAATTCCAAAATCGCTCATTTTTAAAGGAATTTTACCGGCAACCTTAAATTGATCGGCTTCTGTTTCGTTCACCGAAAACTCTAGCTCAACCTCTTTTTCTTTACCTGCGATCTGAAGTTTTCCTTTTGTTTTGTTTACTGAACTTGCACTTGCAGAAACTTTTCCGCCGGCAGTAAAACTGATTTTCGGATGGTCATCAGAATCGAGTGCTTTGTGAGCTTTACCATCCATAATTTTATTATGGCTTGTAATGCTCTCAGTGGTACACGAAAAGTCGATAGATTCGATCGAAATTTGCTGATTTTCGTCTGCCGAAGCCGACACCAAACAGTTGTAATCTTCAACCGCCATTTCCCAGTCGTGAATCGAAGATGTTCCTGTGATCATCAGTTTACTATTACTTGAATTTTGTTCGTAGCTCACTTGAGCTACAGATAAGTTACTTGCCAAAAGGATGGCAAATAGGCTTATAATCAATTTGTTGTACAATTTTACTTTTTTCATAACTACTAAAACTATATGTCCTATCGAATAAGTAGGGCAAATATAAATAAAGAAAAATGTCACGATTCATGATCTATGTCAGATTTGTTAATTTTTGTGAAAAAATCAGCTTCTTTTTAATGTTTAGTTTACACTTCGAAAAATGCCTGAATGTTCGTTCTGAAGTAACCAAAATAATACCCCGTTCGTTAATAAATTGAGGCTGTGGTAAATAGATAAAACGATGAGATTTTTGCTCTTAATTTTTGCAATGATAACTGTGGTGGAATGTAGTTCACAAAAAGATGCATTTTTTTACGATCGGGAGAAAATGGTGGAGTTGCAGCTTAAAAACAGAGGAATAAATAATGAATCGGTTTTGGCTGCTTTTCGGCAAGTTCCGCGTCACGAATTTGTTTTGCCCGACTACCTGAAATATGCTTATACCGACAATCCACTGCCAATAAATGAAGGGCAAACCATTTCGCAACCTTACATTGTGGCATTTATGACCCAGGTACTGGACCTTAGAAAAAGTGACCGTGTTTTAGAAATTGGAACCGGCTCGGGTTATCAGGCCGCTATATTATCACAGTTATGCGATTCGGTTTTTACCATCGAGCTGTTTGAATCGTTAAATACGTCGGCTACAGCGATTTTTAGGAAGCTGAATTACAATAATATATACACTAAGGTTGGTGACGGATATTTGGGCTGGCCCGAAAAAGCACCTTTCGATGCGATAATTGTAACTTGTTCGCCATCGCATGTGCCCGAAGTTTTAACCACGCAACTTGCTGAAGGTGGCAAAATGGTTATTCCGGTGGGAGGGGGAGGTATTCAGGAACTGGTGCTGTTGCAAAAGAAAAACGGAAAGATTCGCAAAAAAGATATCCTGCCAGTTCGCTTTGTTCCGATGTTAAACGATAGCGGAAAGAAATATTGAGCCTATAAAGCAGCGAATTTCATAATCCAGCCATCGCTTCTGCTGTTCGATTCCTCTTGTATTCCTGGGCCGATTACAATAATGCTGCCATCGGAGCTGTTTATTATCCGCGATGCATGATCGTTATTAAAATGCAGCGACAGTAACTTTTCGCCAATTTCATTACCTTCCTGATCGACAGCCAGTAGCCACGGGCCGATTTTACCTAAAAACGACGTTTCCTTAATTCCGGCCACAATGAATGTTCCGTCCGGTAGTTTGGCCAATGCATTTCCTCCTTCCGATCCTTCGCGATCGATACTTTTGGTCCACAGGATTTCGCCATTCGAATTAATCTTGTTTAGAACGAGGTCGTAATCGAAAATCGGGTCGGGCACATTTATATCGCCCAAACACTTGCCATTCCAGCCAACAATCATCAAAGCACTGTCGGACGTGCAGCAAATACATTCGGGCCATACTTTTTGATCCGGCGTTTTTATATGCGAAAACCACTTGGCTTTTCCTTCATTATTCATGCGTATGGCAACAATGTCGCAATTGTTTTTTGCCGGTTCGCCAACTTGTGCAGCCAGTGCAAAATCACCATCCGGAAGTTTTTTTATCGATCGGGCGCATCCGCTCAAATCTGTCAGGAAAGTGTTTTCCAATGTTATTTCGCCATTTTCATTCAGAATGGCCATCAATATTTTTGGGTCGTCCGTACTTTCGCCTTTCGATCCTGCAAGTGCAAAACTATTATCCTGCAGCGCAATAATATCTTCCACGCTGAGGTATTCTTTTTCCAGTGTTTTGCTCCACAGCTCGTTGCCGTCAGCATCTAAATGCAACAAAAGGCAGCTTTGTGTTTCGCCTTCTTCAGAGGTTCCAATTATAATATAGCTTTTGTCGCTCAGTTGGGCTATTCTTTTTGGAATTTCTTTGGCTGCTGTGCCAACGGTTTTTTCCCAAAGCACTTCGCCGTTTTCATTAAAGTGAAGCACCTCGCAATCGAAAGAGTTTGCTTCTTGTTTTACCGCACCAATCACTGTATAACCGTTGTTGGCATCTTCAATAACATCGGTGTAGAAATCGCAACCTCTCAGCCCCGATTGTTTTGCCCACACTGATTCCGGAATCTGAGCTTGTGCGTTTATTCCGAGCATAATCAGAAAAATAGAAACGAAAAATTGAATCTTTTTCATGGTTTAATCTATTGGTTGAAATAATTGAGTTTCGTTTTTCGGCTTTTACGCGATTAATCATAATTTCGTTTCAAATGATGCTGACTTTAGTTTTGAAAGAAGCAGCTGAGGGAAACATTGAAGCGGCGAGAATTGGTCTGCTCGTCCAAAAATCAGTATTTATAATTGTACGAATCCGGCGATGACGCTAATTTTTAGTAATTTGCAACGAATCAATATTTCTACTATGCTCAACAAAATTTCGATACTCACCGTTTTTATTTTTTTGATTGTTTCGACAAAAGCACAAGAAATTGATCCGGAAAAGCAATGGTCAATGTTTCGTGGAAACCTGGCATCCGGAGTAATGGATAATGCCAATCTTCCTGTTAACTGGTCAACATCTACCGGGAAAAACATTTCCTGGAAAACTGCTATTCCGGGTATTGGACATTCCAGTCCGGTTGTTTGGGGGAACCAGATTTTCGTTACTACAGCAAAAAGTGAGCTGGAGGATGGCGATGTTGTAACCGGTATCTACGGATCTATTGGTTCTGTCCCCGATTCGTCGGTTTACGAATGGAAAGTTTATTGTTTGAATCTAAAATCGGGAGAAATAGAGTGGGAGGCCACCGCACACAAAGGTTTACCCGAACAAAAACGTCATCCAATGTCTTCGCATGCCAACTGCACACCGGCAACCAACGGAAAGTTTGTGGTGGCATTATTTGGCTCCGAAGGTTTGTATTGTTACGATATGGAAGGCAATCTTCAATGGGAGAAAGATTTTGGCGTATTAAAATCAAATTTCTTTTTGGCCGAAGATGCTGAATGGGAGTTTGCAAGTTCTCCGCTAATTTTCAACAACCTCGTTATTATACAGTGCGATGTGGCAACAAATTCGTTTGTGGCAGCTTACAATCTGGAAACAGGAGCAGAAGTCTGGAAAAAGGAAAGAGATGACTACCCGGGATGGAGCACCCCGAATGTATATTCCGATGGTGGAAAATCCATTGTAACAGTTAACGGCTACAAACATCGTGGAGGCTACGATTTGCAAACCGGCGAAGAAATCTGGCGCATGTCGGGAGGTGGCGATATCCCGGTTCCTACACCAATAATTGGAGACGACTACATTTATTTTAACAGTGCACACGGAAAGGTGGCGCCTGTTTATGCCATAAGTAAAAAAGCAAAAGGCGATATTACTTTGGGTGAAGGCGAAACAAGCAATGCGTATGTGAAATGGGCAAAACTTAGGGGCGGATCTTACATGGGAACCATGTTATTGTATGGCGACTATCTGTACAATGCCGGGTGGAACGGACGTTTAACATGTTTTAATGCGCTTACGGGTGAAGAAATGTATTCTGAAAAAGCAGGGAAGGGAAATAGTTACACTTCTTCTCCGGTTGCTGCCGATGGAATTATTTATATCGCCGATAACGACGGGCGTGTTTATTCGGTAAAAGCAGGGCCTGATTATGAACTTTTGACAACCAATCATTTAAATGAAGTTCTAATGTCTACACCGGCAATTGCAGGTAAATATTTTTTGTTTCGTACAGCGCAACATGTTGTAGCTGTTTCTGCAAAGGATAAACCTACCTTTGTTTATTAAGTCTTAAATTCCCTTAACGTACGATGAAGGCATTTTTCTAAACTCAGGAATTTGTACTACTTTCGTCCAGTTATTTTAGAAAAAAAAGCATGTGGATTAGACTATCCAGAGTAATCCTAAGAAATAGAATCCTCCTTCTTTCAGTTCTCGGTGCCATTACGGTGTTTCTCGGGTATCATGCCCGAAAAGTGGAAATGTCGTATGAGTATGCATCGTTGTTGCCAAAGAAAGATCAGGCCTATAAAGATTACCAACATTTTGTCGAGATTTTTGGTCAGGAAGGAAACCTGATTATTGTTGGTGTGCAGGATTCCAATTTCTTCCGACTCGATCATTTCAACGCATGGAAATCGTTGTGTAACGATTTGAAAAAAGTTGATGGCGTTGAAAATTTACTTTCCGTTTCGAACACCTACAACCTTGAAAAGAATAAGGAAGAAAAGAAATTTGAAGTTATAAATACCTTTCCTGATACCATTTCCACTCAAGCGGAACTGGATGAGTATGTGGCAGAATTTAAGCGCTTGCCTTTTTATCGGAAACTGGTTTATAACGACGAAACAAATACTTATTTGCTGGCCATAACCGTGAATAAGGATAAAATGGCGAGCAAAGAACGCGAAGACCTGGTTGAAGGTATTCAGGAGGTTTGCCATCAGTTTGAACAGAAAGAAGATGTACAACTGCATTACTCCGGCGTACCCTACATTAGGGTAGTAAATTCCATAAAAATAAAACGCGAATTGTACATGTTCAGTGTTTTGGCACTGGTAATTTGTATTGTAGTACTGTTCCTGTTTTTCCGTTCATTCAAGGCCGTTTTTGTTCCGGTATTAATTGTTATTGTGGGAGTTATCTGGGCCATGGGAATGTTGTCGTTGTTTGGCTACAAGATTACTCTGCTTTCCGGAATGATTCCGCCTTTGCTGATTGTAATTGGAATTCCCAACAGTATTTACATGCTCAATAAGTTTCATCACGAATACGTGAGCCACGGGAATAAAATTAAAGCTTTACAGCGGGTAATTATAAAAATTGGTAATGCCACTTTTCTTACCAACCTTACAACAGCATCGGGTTTTGCCACATTTATTATTGTAAAAAGCGATATTTTAAGGCAGTTCGGAATCATTGCCTCACTAAATATTCTGGGGCTGTTTGTACTGTCGTTGCTGCTTATTCCGATCATTTTTAGTTTTATTGGTGCACCATCATCACGACACGTTGGTCACCTCGACAATAAAATGGTTTCAGGCATTATCCGGCAGTTAATTCATATTACCCAAAACTACCGTCAGTTGGTATATTTTACCACGATTGGTGTGATTGCCCTGAGTATTTACGGTATCTCGCTTATGAAAAGTTCGGGATACATGCTCGATGATATTCCGGAAGATGATCCGGTTTATGTCGATCTTAAATTCTTCGAAAGTAATTTTAACGGATTGATGCCGCTGGAAATAATGGTCGATACCAAAAAACCACAGGGTGTTATGCAGTTAACGACTTTCCGTAAAATTGAGCAGTTGGAAGACCGACTGGCTGAATATCCTGAACTGTCGACGTCAACCTCGTTATTGAATTTATTGAAATTTGCCAAACAAGCTTTCTACAACGGGCACGAACGTTACTACAGTTTACCCAACAACCGCGAAAAGAATTTTATTCTTCAATATGCGTCAACAGGCGAAGAAAATGTGGATTTACTGCATTCGTTTATGGATAGCACCCGGCAAACTACCCGAATAAGTATTCGGGTGAAAGATGTTGGTACTAAAAAAATGGAGGAACTTTACACCCAATTTAATGCCGATATCGACTCGATTTTTACCTCCGATAAATACGACGTAACTGTTACGGGATCGAGCATTGTTTCGTTTAAAGGAAATCAATACCTGCTCCGTAATTTATTCTCCAGTTTAGGATTGGCAATTTTGCTGATTTCTACATTTATGGCTATAATGTTTTCGTCGTGGCGAATGGTTGTTCTCTCGCTTACGCCTAATATTATTCCGCTGCTTTTTACTGCCGCCGTTATGGGTTTTACCGGCATTCCGATAAAAGCTTCCACCATTTTGGTGTTTAGTATTGCGTTTGGTATTTCGGTTGACAATACCATCCATTTTCTGGCTAAGTACAGGCAGGAACTGAGTCTTACCAACTGGGATATCCGGAAATCGGTGGTGATGGCATTAAAAGAAACCGGTGTGAGTATGTTGTACACCTCGGTAGTGCTGTTTTTTGGTTTTGGCATTTTTACCATTTCAAATTTTGGCGGAACACAGGCAATGGGAATACTTGTTTCTCTTACGCTGTTAGTGGCTGTTACATCAAACCTGGTACTGCTGCCTTCGTTGCTTACAGGACTTGAGCGGATTACGACAAACGAAGCCTTTAAAGAACCGTTACTCCATATTTACGACGAGGAAGAAGATATTGAACTTGATGACCTGGAGATTGTTCCTGATGACGAGTTAAACCTGGGAAAGTGATGTATACCATAGAAGAATTGCAGAAAATTGTAAGCACCGAAGTTGATTTACGCTCGAAAGAGCTCCTAAAAAATCAGCCGGTAGAGTTGTATGATCCAATCTCGTATTCATTAGATATGGGAGGTAAACGATTAAGGCCGGTGCTGGTTTTGCTTGCTTACAATATGTTTGCTGAGGCTATTGAACGTGCACTTCCCGCTGCAATTGGTATCGAAGTCTTTCATAATTTCACTTTGTTGCACGACGATATTATGGACAAAGCCGATGTGCGCAGAAACCGGCCAACCGTGCATAAAAAGTTCAGCGAAAATGCTGCTATTTTGTCCGGCGATGCCATGGCTTTTCAATCGTACCGTTATTTTCTTGAAGAAAGATCCGAAGCTTTACCCGAAGTACTCGAAGTATTCAGTAAAACCGCGCTGGAAGTGTGCGAGGGGCAGCAATACGACATGGATTTTGAACAGCGAATGGATGTTACCGAAGCAGAATATCTGGAAATGATTCGTTTAAAAACGGCTGTTCTTCTGGCTTGCAGTTTAAAGGTGGGTGCTCTTATTGCAAATGCACCTGCAACAATTGCAAATCAACTCTACGATTTTGGAATTAACCTGGGATTGGCTTTCCAGCTGCAGGACGACCTGTTGGATACTTTTGGCGACCAGGCTGTTTTTGGAAAACAAATTGGTGGCGATATTCTGGCCAATAAAAAAACCTTTTTGCTCATTAATACGCTTGAAAAAGCATCGGAAAAGGATAAAGCCTTATTGGTAGACTGGATTGAGAAAACTGATTTTGATCCAAAGGAAAAAATTTCAGCTGTTACCGAATTGTATCAATCGGTCGGAGTAAAAAATATGGCTGAAGAAAAGGTAAATGACTTTTTTAACCGGGCAATCTTAATTTTAGATGAATTAAAAGTGCAGGATGTTGTAAAACAGCCACTTCGCGACCTTGCGCACAAAATGCTAACTCGCAAGCATTAGAGCGCATTATCCAGATTAAATAATCCCATAAAACCCAAATGCAATCTTGCATAAAAACAAAACAATGCTAAATTTGTTGAGTCTATAAATTTTTAACGATAAACGGGTTAAACCGGACTTAAATCTAATCCAATTATGGCTCAAAGCATAGGTAAAATATTGCAGGTTATCGGACCTGTAGTTGACGTTAGTTTTGATAGCGAAGGCAGTGAACTTCCTTCAATTTATGACGCACTCGAAATTCCTCGCGAAGGCAAACAAAGTTTGATAATAGAATGCCAGCAGCACATTGGCGAAAATACAATCCGTTGTGTAGCGATGGATTCTACCGATGGATTGCAGCGAGGCTCGGCGGTAAATGCTTTGGGTAGTCCGATTACAATGCCAAAAGGCGAGATTGCACTTGGTCGTTTGCTCAACGTAGTTGGCGATTCGGTTGACGGATTGGAACAATTGCCAAAAGAAGGTTTAAACATTCACAACGAACCTCCGAAATACGAAGATTTAACAACAGAAACCGAAGTTTTATACACCGGAATTAAGGTAATTGACCTGATTGAACCTTATGCGAAAGGTGGTAAAATTGGTTTGTTTGGTGGTGCCGGTGTGGGTAAAACTGTATTGATTCAGGAATTGATCAATAACATCGCACTGGCGCACTCAGGTTTATCGGTATTTGCGGGTGTTGGAGAACGTACCCGTGAAGGAAACGACTTGCTTCGTGAGATGATTGAAGCTAACATTGTTGACTACGGTGAAGACTTCAAAAAATCGATGGAAGAGGGAAGTTGGGATCTTTCGAAAGTAGACCCTGAAAAATTGAAAAAATCGAAGTTGGCCATGGTATTTGGTCAGATGAATGAGCCTCCGGGTGCACGTGCCCGTGTTGCACTTTCGGGATTAACAATTGCTGAAAGTTTACGCGATGGCGACGGTACTGCCGGAAGTGGTCGTGACATTCTTTTCTTCGTTGACAATATTTTCCGTTTTACACAAGCGGGTGCTGAAACTTCGGCGCTGCTGGGGCGTATGCCATCGGCAGTAGGTTACCAGCCAACGCTGGCTACCGAAATGGGTGTGATGCAGGAACGGATTACTTCAACTAAAAATGGATCGATTACATCGGTACAGGCAGTATATGTGCCTGCTGATGACTTGACCGACCCTGCGCCGGCAACAACATTTGCCCACCTCGATGCAACAACTGTATTAAGCCGTAAAATTGCCGAGTTGGGTATTTATCCTGCGGTTGACCCGCTCGATTCTTCTTCACGGATTCTTACTCCAGAAATTGTGGGTGATGAGCATTACAGCTGCGCACAGGATGTAATTATGTTGTTACAGCGATACACCGAATTACAAGATATCATCGCAATTTTGGGTATGGACGAACTTTCAGAGGAAGATAAACTGGTAGTTCACCGTGCACGTCGTGTTCAGCGTTTCCTCTCGCAGCCATTCTTTGTAGCTTCGGCATTTACAGGGCTTGAAGGAAAACTGGTTTCGATTGAAGATACCATCAAAGGTTTCAGAATGATTATGAACGGCGAAGTGGATAAATATCCTGAAGCAGCTTTTAACCTTGTTGGTACAATTGAAGAGGCCATCGAAAAAGGTGAAAAATTGTTAGCTGACAACTAAAACCGGAAAGGAAAAACATGCATTTAGAAATAATTACACCGGATAAAAAAGTATTCGAAGGCGATGTAAGTCTGATTCAACTGCCCGGAAGTAAAGGTGGTTTTGAGATACTTAAAAACCACGCTCCGATAATTTCAACGATTGAAAAAGGTGTTTTAAGAATTAAGGAAGCCAATGGCAACGAACAACAATTTGAGGTTGACGGTGGTGTAATTGAAAATAAAGCAAATAAAATAATTGTACTTGTTGAATCCGTATAGTACAACGCGATAAAAAATTTGAAAAGTCCCTGTGGAAGATTTCTGCGGGGATTTTTTGTTTTTGAAAAGGGAGTTCAATAAAAAATCGATATCTTCGAATCTTCCGAAATGAAAGTCAAATTTCTGGTAATACGATTTAGTTCCATTGGCGATATTGTTCTGACCTCGCCGGTGGTTCGCGGATTGAAACAGCAAGTAGAAAATGCTGAAGTTCATTTCGTCACGAAAACAAAATTCGCCTGTCTTGTCGAATCCAATCCTCATATCGATAAAGTTCATTTGCTCGATCAAAATATCGGCACGCTGATTCACGACCTTGCAAAGGAGAATTTCGATTACATCATCGACCTGCATAATAATTTCAGAAGCAACAAAATTAAGCGCCGTTTAAAAATAGAGGCGTTTGCAGTTAATAAGATTAACTGGGAAAAGTTTCTGATGATTCGCCTAAAAGTAAATCGTTTGCCCGATGTACACATCGTTGACCGTTATGTCGATACGGCTTCGATTTTTGATGTAAAGAATGACAACCTGGGGCTCGATTATTTTGTGGATGATCTGACTTCCTTTAAACAGCAGGATCTTCCTGCTCCATTTCAGAATGGTTATGTGGCTTTTGTAATTGCCGGAACCTATTTTACCAAAAAACTGCCGATTCACAAGGTCAGCGAAATCTGTCAGAAAATACCTTATCCGGTTATTTTGCTGGGCGGCAAAAACGAGTACGACGAGGGTGAGCAGGTACTTTCACAATCAAAAGGAAATGTGCTGAATTTTGCCGGAAAAA
Organism: Draconibacterium sp. IB214405; assembly: GCF_033963885.1. Taxonomy (NCBI): domain Bacteria; kingdom Pseudomonadati; phylum Bacteroidota; class Bacteroidia; order Marinilabiliales; family Prolixibacteraceae; genus Draconibacterium; species Draconibacterium sp. IB214405. The sequence continues at coordinate 130,991 of NZ_JAXBMA010000001.1, read as the reverse complement.
TAACACTGAATCAATCGGCTTCGTTGGTGCGCGAAGCTCGGGTAGTATTAGCTAACGACACCGGATTGATGCACATTGCAGCAGCTTTTAAAAAGAAAATTCTTTCTTTTTGGGGAAATACAATTCCTGAGTTTGGAATGACTCCATACTGCCCCGGAGAGTCGTCTGAAATAATGCAGGTAAACGATTTGAAATGCCGTCCGTGCTCAAAACTTGGCCACCAGAAATGCCCTAAAAAACACTTTAAGTGTATGGAAGATATTTCTGTAGAAAAGGCTGTGGCTTGGATCGAAAAGAATTACTAGTCGTTCATTTCCTCTAATTTTTTACCGAACAGAAAATAATTTGTACTTTCAGTTCCATTCTGTGTTGTACAATCAAAAACTTATCATAAATGAAACGTCGTTCCTTTTTCAAAACAACTGCTCTTGGTGGTTCTGTTGTGGCTTTAAGTGGAGTAACTGCCTGTGTTCAGGAATCGAATGTGCAGGAAGAAGTTGATCTTGCTGCCTTTGATTTAAACGAGACTTCTGCTCAAGAACTTCAGCAAAAGATGGAGTCGGGGGAGCTTACTGCAGAAAGTATTTGCCAAAAATATCTGGATCGAGTTGCGCTGGTCGATCCGCATTTAAAGTCGGTAATTGAATTAAATCCGGATGCATTGGATATTGCTAAAAAGCTGGATGAGGAACGACAAAACGGATCGGTCCGTGGTCCTTTGCACGGAATTCCGGTGATGATTAAAGACAATATCGACACCGGCGATAAAATGCAAACCACTGCCGGATCCTTGGGTTTGGAAGGAAATGTTGTTGATAAAGATGCATTTATTGTAAAAAAACTACGCGACGCAGGGGCAGTTTTGCTCGGGAAAACCAACCTAAGTGAGTGGGCAAATTTTCGTTCTTCAAACTCATCAAGTGGATGGAGTGGTCGTGGAGGTCAGGTGCGAAATCCATTCTGTCTCGATCGCAGTCCATGTGGTTCAAGTTCAGGAACCGGTGCAGCTGTTTCAGGCAACCTTTGTACTATTGGTATTGGTACTGAAACCAATGGATCGATTGTTTGTCCTTCCGGAATAAACGGTTTAGTGGGTATTAAACCGACGTTGGGAACCTGGAGTCGCCAGGGAATTATCCCGATTGCGCACAGCCAGGACACTGCCGGACCAATGGCCCGCAATGTTACCGATGCAGCTATTTTGTTCGGAGCTTTGGCCGAATTTGACGACAGCGATGCAGAAACTCATTTGGAACAGGGTAAAATTTACGATGATTATACGCCATTTTTGAAAGTGGACGGATTAAAAGGAAAACGAATTGGGATTGCCGCTCAAATGATTCCGTCGCACGAAAAGGTAAAGACATTAATGAAAGAGGCCGCCCAGGCGATGCAGAAAAACGGGGCGGATGTACTGGAAGATATTAAGATTGAAACAAGCAGAAAATGGGGAAATCCATCCTATCAGGTGTTACTTTACGAATTTAAGGCCGACCTGAATAAATATCTGGAAGAACATCCCTCTGCACCGAGAAAATCACTGGCAGAACTGATTGAATTTAATAACTCGAATGTCGATTTGGAAATGCCATGGTTTGCGCAAGAGATTTTTGAAGAGGCGCAGGAAAAGGGTGATTTGAGTTCGGAAGAATACTTGCAAGCGCTGGCAGATTCAAAACGTTATGCCGGAAAAGAAGGAATTGATGCTTTGATGGATGCCAATAATCTGGATGCTATAATTGCACCAACAAACGGCCCTTCCTGGAACATCGACTGGGTAAACGGCGACAGTTTTACCGGTGGAAGTTCATCGCCGGCAGCAATCTCCGGTTATCCGAACATTACTGTGCCCATGGGATTCGTTGAAGGATTGCCGATTGGCCTTTCAATTTTCGGACGGGCATGGAGCGAACCTGTTTTGCTTGAAATTGCCTACGCTTTCGAGCAGGCAACCAAACACCGGAAAGCTCCCGGTTTTAAAAAATCATTGATGGAATAAAACTCTTCTTCAAATTTGTTGTTAAAGAAACCTGCATTGGATAGTAGCAGTCAATTTGAGCGAATAGTATTCTTTGCACCGTCTTTTAAGGCGGTGATAGTTGGCTAGTTGGATCAAAATAGATTTTTACAGATTTTTGTATTTTATAAATTACAAAAATCCGTAAAAATCATAGTGCTGGTTCTGTTTTGCCACCGCTCTAAAGAACGGTGCAAAAACTTTCTAGAGCATGTAGCGAAATATCGATGAAGAAATCTTCAAAAATTTTTTGCGTTATCTTTGCAGCAAATTTACAGGTATGAAAGAGCGATTATTTGGGAAAACATTAGGGGAACTGCAGGATTTGGTAGTAGAGTTGGGATTGCCAAAGTTTACAGCTAAACAAATCACAGATTGGTTGTATAAAAAGCAGATCACTTCGATTGAGGAGATGACTAATCTCTCGAAAAAAGCCCGTGAATTGCTGAACGAACGCTTCGAATTTGGTTTAACACCATATACAAAAGTCAGCGCCAGTATTGATGGTACACGAAAATACCTGTTCCCGACAATACAGAATAAATTTATCGAAACGGCAATGATTCCTGAGCGCGACCGAAAAACAGTTTGTGTGAGTTCGCAGGTGGGATGTAAAATGGGTTGCCTGTTTTGCTTTACGGCTAAACAAGGTTTTCAGGGGCAACTTTCTGCCGGAGAAATCATCAATCAGATAAGGAGTATCGACGAAGTAGAAGATGTAAGTAACATCGTTTACATGGGTATGGGCGAACCATTCGACAATCTCGATGAAGTGCTGAAAAGTCTGGAAATCCTGACTTCAGAATGGGGATTTGCGATGAGTCCGCGACGGATAACCGTTTCAACAATCGGTATTATTCCCGGAATGCTCACTTTCCTGGAAAAAAGCGAGGCGCACCTGGCTGTGAGTCTGCACACGCCTTTCCACGAAGAGCGCCAGAAAATTATGCCGGTTCAGGTGGCTTATCCGATTGAAGAGGTGGTTGAAGAAATTAAAAGTTGGGACTTTGGTCGTCAGCGTCGTGTGTCGTTCGAGTACATTTTGTTTGAAGACCTGAATGATTCAAACGAACATGTTCATGAGCTGGCCCGATTATTAAGTGGGTTGAAGTGTCGTATAAACCTGATCCGTTTTCACCCGGTACCGGGAACGCCGTTGAAAAGTCCGGGAGAAGAAACCATTCAGCGTTTTAAAGATGCCTTGAACAACAAAGGAATTCTTACTACCATTCGTGCATCGCGCGGTCAGGATATTTATGCAGCCTGTGGTTTGCTTTCTACCAAAGAATTGGTGAAGTAGTTTTCGGATTTCTCCAACAAGAAAGATTTTTACAAACAAGCAACTTTTAGAGAGAATCTATCATCATAAAAGAAACATACGCTGCGATGAAACATACACTTTTGATAGGCATGTCTGTCTTACTATCTCTAACTTTTAGTTCTTGTAAAGATGATGCGTGTGATTGTAACGGTCAACTAATTGGGATGTGGGAAGCTGATGTTTTTATGTCGCTTGAATCAGTTGGATACCCAAAAGATGATAATTACAGTCCGCTTATAGAATTTAAAAGTGACGGAAGCTACGATCTGCTTTTGGATGTAAATGCTTGCGGCGGTGAATATTCTCTGAGTGTAAACGACAGCATTTCTATTTCCTCTCCCGGTTGTACCAAGATTTGTTGCGACAGTGAATTCTCCGTAAAACTTTCGACAATGTTGCCACAGGTTTCAACTTATACAATCACAGGAGATGAACTTCAGTTATCAGTTAGTGGCTGGGGATGGATTGCGCTTAATCGGATTTCAGAGTAATTCTGCCAGACTCAATTTTTCTTTCAATTGCACTCCTTTTTCCGTTTCCTGAACAGTAGCACATTCCGTATAATAATCGTGTTCAAAAAATAAAACGTAATTCTTTTTAGCAGCCTCTTTCAGAAATTTTTCCTTCTCTTCCATCACCTGTGCCGGATCGAGATCGTATGCTGAAATCCACAGCATCGGAATGTTTGCAGCCGTTGGAACAAGGTCGGAAGTGTAAATAAACGAATGCTTTTTTGTATGAAGGATGGGCAGCATTTGACCTGGAGTGTGCCCGTTAAACATTCGAATTTCAAAACCCGGAAAAAGTTCTCCTTCTTTTTCAATCAGTTGTAATTTACCCGATTCCATCAAAAAATCAAGAATGGGACGATGATAGGCAGCCCGCTCTCTTGGATTAGATATTTTAGCATGTTCCCACTGTGTTTTACTGCTCCACATAGTAGCATTCGGAAACACAAGTTCCAACTTCCCGTCAACGGTTTTAACTGCTCCGGTACAATGATCCCAATGCAGATGGGTAAAGAATACATCCGTAATGTCTTCGGTACTGTAGCCTTTTTCTTTCAACGAACTTACCATTTCAGTTACAGAAGTTACCCCCATATTTTTAAAATGTTTTTCGGGGTAATGGTTTCCAATGCCGGTTTCGATAAGAATCTTGCGATCGCCCGTTTCTACCAACAGACAAAGCAAGTTGAGTTTGGTAAAATTATTCTCGTCGCAAGGGTAAACCTTGTTCCACAATACTTTTGGGATAGCGCCGAAAAGTGCGCCACCATCACAATGAAAATTACCGGCAGATACTGGAATAAGCTTCATAAAAAAGAGTTTGAAGTGGGAAACGGGGAGCACGAAGTAACTTGCAACCCTTTCCAACTTTGTTAAGGCTGCAAAAATAGTTGATTTTAAAAGGGTGCAAGACCATAGCGCTGCTGAAAAGCCGAATCTAACGAAAAGTTCATAACATGGTCGACCACGCCGGTGTAATCTTTTATGCCGGATTTAATGTTGTTGTGTTTCAGATAGGCATCGTTCAGTTTCGAAGCCGTTTTGTCCATTGTTGCATTACGCAATTTATTCCAATGATCGCGTACGGTTTTGATATCAGCTTTTACTTCAGGGGATATTTGTTCAGCCAGCGATTTGTATTCTTCTAATCCGTATGCTTGTCGCATAAAATGAAGTAAAATGAACAAGTTGCCGGAGTACCTTACCTGTTGCGACGAGCTGTTCGAACAGACCAACCACGAGTAAAAATTGGCTTCAGCTTCACTCGTAACTCCAAGCTGGTGGGCTTTTTCGTGTGCCAGGACATAAGGGTATTCAATGGGCAAAACCAATTTATTTACGTGTACTTCGTTAAAAAAGGGTCCAAAATAACCGGAGATACCTGTTTTAGCATAAAAGCCGCTGATGGTGATTTTCTTGTCCTTGCGTTTTCCCATCGGGTAGTCGAAATTCAGGGCCGGTGCAAGGTTTTTATAGCATGTTTCAATTAGTGAGTCAGTAAGGTTTTTGTCGAGGATGTCGAAGGAACAATGCAGGGCATTAACATTCTGAATGTATTGTCGTAGAAATTGCACAAACTCTTCCGTGTTGGGATTTCGATCCTTTATTCCAAGTCTCTCTTGCAATGGCGATCGATAATAATTGAAGCCCCAAAGCAGATAAAACAGAATATATACAGTGGCAAGAATATTCAATAAAATCTTTCCGGCGACTATTAACCTGAGCTTTTTAAACAGTATAAAAACAAGCAGAAAAAGAGGGGTTACTATCAATATAAAATAGAATAAGTCGTCGAGTGAAAATCTAAAAACAGATGTGATTGTTGAAAGCACGGACGCTATTACCGGGTAAATTCTGTTGGAATAAACTGTCTCAGCAAGCGTTGGAAATTGTTTCAAAAAAAGTGTAATCAAAAAAATGATTACGGCTGTGGCAGGTATATACAGCCATTTGTATTTTCTTTTTGCTCTCAACTTTTTGCAGTAAAGATACAGTATCGTTTTGTAACGACTAAAACTTATTTTTTCGCTTAATATTAAATCTTTTTGATCGTAATATCTCAATTATGAAATACATTTGTTATAATTGTTTTCAATTTAAAATCAAAAATATTTATGATGATTAAGGCACGCACTTTTATGCTAATGGTTGGGGGACTGTTGGCAGTTTTAACCGGATGTTCAGAAGGAAAAGATGAAAGTCCTATGGCAGTACATAAACGCATAATAACCATTGATACGCACTGCGATACGCCAATGGCGCTACTCGAGGGCGGTTTGGATGTTGGTAAAAGAAATGAAGCACCGGGAAGTCTGGTAGATTTTCCGCGTATGGAAGAAGGTGGTTTGGATGCCATATTTTTTGCAGCTTTTACCGGCCAAAAACCACGAACTGAGGAAAATACGCAGAATGCCTATGAAATGGCAAATAAAATGATTGAGAAAACATACGAGGTATGTGAAACTTACAGCGAGATGGCCGAAGTGGCAACAACACCTGAAGATGTTGTTCGACTTGAGAAAGAAGGGAAACGAGCTATTTATATTGGAATGGAAAATGGATTTCCGTTGGGTCAGGAACTCGGACGTGTTGGGGAGTTCTATACTAAAGGTGTTCGTTATATCACGTTGTGTCACTCGTCGAATAACGATGTTTGCGACTCGTCAACCGACAAAAACGGACCGGAGCACGATGGTTTAAGTCCTTTTGGAAAAGAGGTTGTGAAAGAAATGAATCGTTTGGGTATGCTGATTGATGTTTCGCATATTTCCGACAAATCGTTTTACGACGTGGTAGAATTAAGCAAGGTTCCAGTTTTCGCTTCACACTCGAGTGTGCGTGCTATTGCGCATCATAACCGAAACATGAACGACGATATGATTAAAGCATTAGCCAAAAACGGTGGTGTTATTCAAATTTGTCTGCTCGATAGTTACATTAAAGATCCTGATACAACCACTATTCGTTACCAAAAAGAACAGGAGCTTCGTAAAACTTATATGGCTCGTTACGAAATGATGACAGATCAGGAGAAAGACGAATTCAGACAAGAAAGGAAACTTCTAAACGAAAAATATCCAAAACAATTACCAACAGTTGCTGATTGTGTAGATCATATAGACCACATTAAAAATTTGGTTGGTATTGATTATGTAGGTATTGGTTCGGACTTTGACGGTGGCGGCGGATTAGCTGATTGTGCCGACGTTAGCCAGATGCCAAATATTACTGCAGAAATGCTGAAACGCGGTTATACAGAAGAAGAGATCGCTAAAGTGTGGGGCGGAAACTTCCTTCGTGTTTTTGCCGAAGTAGTGAAAAATTCATCTTCAAGTTAATATGCTGAAGTAAGTTTTATATCAATAAATATTTAACCTCCTTGTTTAAAGTGTTGTAAATCACAAGTTAAAGTGATTTGCAACACTTTTTTTATATGACTGCACATATTTTATTGTTTTATAAGAGGTAACCCTGGACAATCAGTAAAATTATTATTGTGTCCCTTTGAGTTATTAACAATTCCCACAATGGGACTATTAACATATCGTGTTCCTGAAATGCCTGAATTCTTTGGGTATTTGTGAATATCTTTTTCAGTGGCATTTGGTTGTATTTGTTAATAAAATGTCGTAGTTTGCCATAGTTGTAAAGAGAAAATTTGTATCGTCATTAAAAGAATTGTTGTATTAGGGATATTTGTCTTGCTAATATCACTGCGGTGTGGTGCACAACAAGATCCTATTTTTACCTCTTATATGTATAATGGTCAGATTATTAATCCGGCTTATGCGGGTATTTGGGAGAAGATAGGTTTCACCACATTAGTAAGAAAACAGTGGGCCGGAATTAACCGTTCGCCCCTTACTGAATACATTTCATTTCACTCACCTTTAAAAAACGAAGCTGTTGGTGTTGGTCTCAACATCATGAACGACAATTTTGGTCTCGAACAGCGTTTAACCATACTCGGAGATTATGCCTATGAGGTTTATCTATCGCGAAGAACACGTATGCGAATGGGTGTAAAATTTGGGTTTACCAATTATAAGAATCCGCTTACCGAATATGAATTATATCCCGACGATAAGTACGACAGGGCTTTTGAGGAAGATGTCGATTTAAAATTTTTACCGAATTTTGGTTTCGGAATATTTATTTACCAGGATTATTTTTATGCCGGATTTTCTATACCAAAGATCGTTGAGAACGATCTGAAGGAGAATTTCCACAACTACTCTACCAGTGCCGAGGTTCGCACCATTTACCTGAATGGTGGTTACGTACTTCCGGTCGATCCTTTCAATTATATTGTTTTCAAACCCACTATTCTGGTAAAGGCAACCTGGGGAACTCCCTTGCAGGTTGATCTTGCTGCAAACTTTATGATTCGCGAAAAGCTGTGGCTTGGCATTTTGGGGCGAACCGGTGGTGCTATCTGTTTTACAGGCAACTGGATGTTCAGTAATAAGTTCAGAGTAGGATTTGCAATGGATATTACAACAAACGATATATACCCGTATCAGAACGGAACTTACGAGTTTACTTTCGGTTTTGATATGGACTTTTTTGGACGTAGCTATTTAAGGTCCAGATACTTTTAATGACGATGGACACAATTACAAACCCGAAAAATTGATTGTGTAACGAAAAATGAGATTTATGTAGCAGAAATACAAAAAGACAAGACCTGAAAAAACAAAGAATTGTTAAGTGACCAAATCGAAACATAACCAGAATTTTAAAACAGTACTATTATTGTTAGCTGTTTTATTATGTTTTACAGAAGTCGACGCTGTAAGAGGTGAGGAATACGCCTCATTAACTCCGGCGAAGAATTCTGTATGGGGTAATGTTTCAACCCAAACTTCTAATCATTTACTTTCATCTATCTCGGACAAAAATGTTATTCAAGACGATACAACAGGCATAAGCTGTCTGGAAGATATTACCACATATACCGATTTAAATTCGTGTGTTGCAGTTATCAGCACGGGATTAGATCTGGACGATCCGAAAAAACTAATTTCCTCCCTTTCGTGGGAAATGACTGGTGCGACTGAAGCATCTGCAAACGGCTCCGGCATTAATCAGATTGGCAGTTATTCTTTTAACGAGGGTACAACAGTAATTACCTATAGCGGTGCAACTCTTTACAACAACTCAATTTTCTGCACTTTTACGGTTACTGTTTCCGATAACCAGGTACCACGCCTCGAAAATCCTCAGGAAGATATAATTGTCAGATCTGATGCCGGAGACTGTTATGCATTTGTTAGCTGGGCGAAACCGATAGTTAGCGATAACTGTGCCAGCCCAAGCCAGATTCTTGTGACAGGCAGTCACGAACCGGGCACGTCATTCCCGGTGGGAACAACAGTGGTGAGCTACTCCATTAACGATGGTATTGAATACAACGATGTAGAGCACAGCTTTACCGTAACCGTTGTTGATGAAGAGTTGCCTGAAATTTTTGCCCCGCAAGCTGTAACAGTTAATTGTGGAGAAACCATACCCGATGCTTTTACAACCTGGCAACAATTTACCGATGCCGGAGGAATGGCTTTCGACAATTGCAATATCGATTTTAGCAGTTTTAAGTACGAGGGACAGAAAAGTTCCGGCATACGTTGTCCGTACACCATTACCCGAACCTACAGTGTTGCCGATGGTGAAGGAAATATTGCTGAGGTTGCGCATTCTATTTATGTAGGTGAGGAAGTGGGAGAAGAAGAGCAGGAAACACCGGTTGTATTGAAATCTGCAATGACTGTTTGTACTGCTATTACAGGTAATTGGAATGATGCATCAACCTGGAGTTGTGGAGTTATTCCGAGTTCGACAGATAGTGTAGTAATTCCAAACGGCGTGACCGTTACCATTGATGCCGCAGCCGAGTGTAGTAATATTTTGATTGAAACAGGAGGCGAATTAAATCATGGCTCCGATCTCGCTACAACGCTGCAGGTGTATGGAGATTGGACTAATAACGGTACTTATGATAGTGGAAATAACGGAGTAATTGAATTTACGGGAAGTTCTAATACTACAGTAGGCGGAAGTTCAATCACCGTATTTAAAGAATTCACTTTAAACAAAACCACTTCGTCAAATACGCTAACGCTAACTGGAGATATTCAAATATACCAAACTACTAGTTCGGATGTACAGTTGACTTCAGGAACCTTGGTGATAGGAACAGGAACCAGTGTTGATTTTACCGGAAATGCCGGATTTACAATTGGAACAAACGCCGAAATTTTTGTGAATGGAGGAGCGTTCAAAACCGGTAATTACACTGTTGCCAACAATGGTACCTTTAGGATTGACGATGGTACTGCCAATTTTGGAACAAATACTGGAAATAGTTTTGATGTTAACAGCACAGGTACTTTTGAAATGAATGGAGGTACGGTGGATGTGGCAGGAAGATTGGTAGTTTCGGGAGGAACATTCAATATAACCGACGGTACGTTAAACTTAAATACGGTTGGACACAACAGTGGGAGCGAAGCAGTTTTGGATTTAAGTCCGGAAGCCGATTTTAACATGACCGGAGGTGTAATTAACTTCTTAAATCCAAGTACCGCAGGTTTTTATGACGTGAATATTGAAGATGGAAGCGGGACTAAAACGATATCTGGTGGGAGTTTTAATTTTGGTGATGGATCTTCTTCAGATGCATTTCGAATGGCGAGTGAGATTGGATTCCCAGATTATACCATTGCCAATAATGCCAGTCTTAGCTTAATTGTTCCTATAAGCGCTAATGGCACTTATACATTTCCTTTGGATGATGGCTCGGGTGGCACAATATTGGTAACCATTGTCCTTACTTCTTATTCACCTTCTACATACCCGTTTATTGAGGTTAAAACATTTGATGAAATACATCCGCAAAATGCGAACACTTCAAATTATTTAGATCGATACTGGACGGTTGTATTTAATGATATCTCAGGTCCGTCCTATAGTATTAGTGCTGAGTACCTGTCAGGAGACATTGCAAATTCCGCGACCGATCTAATTGTCGGAAATTACAACTCAAGTTGGAGCGAAATAAGCGGAGCTACGGTCTCAGGGAATACCGTTTCATTCACTTCTTCATTAACGGATTTGTCTTTCACAGTGTTGGAAGAACCAACGGTTACAATTAGCAATACTGATCCCGAAGTTATTTGTGATGGCGGTTCTGTAACGTTAAATACAACTGCAAATGGTGCTTCAACGTTGACATATTCCTGGAGTCCGGCAACCTACCTAAATAATGCCAGTAGTTCGACCCCGGTAGCAACTCCGCCTGCCAGCCCATCAGATCAAATAACTTATTATACTTATGAAGTTACCGTTACAGATGCTAATAACATATCAGTAAGTGATACGATTGATATAACAGTTAACCCATTACCAACAGTAACTGCTCCTTCTGATGTTTGTGTAAACGAAAACGAAACATTAAGCCCAACAACAGGAGGAACTTGGGTAAGTAGCAATGATGCGATAGCAACAGTAACCAATGGCGGAATCATTACAGGTGTTTCATCTGGTTCGGTAACATTTACTTTCACAGAAACTGCAACCGGATGTTCAAAGACGACTTCCACAGTAACCGTAAATCCGCAGCCGGCTGCAACAATAACTGGTAATAATAGCGATATCTGTTTTGGAGACGATGCAGAGTTTTATTTAAGTGGAACAGCAGATGCGAGAGTTTATTATAAGATCAACAGCGGATCAAGTCAATATGCTGATCTCGACGGATCAGGCTTGGCAACTGTATCGGTTAGCGGAGTAACTACTAATCAAACAATCAGTCTCGATAGTGTTGTAAACAGTATAACCGGTTGTAGTAAGACCATAAGTGAAACTTCTACTGTTACGGTCAATTCAAAACCGTCAATGACCAGTTCAAACACTGTTACCATTTGCAGCGAAGAAGCTGTTAACTTAACTTTAAACAGCGATCTTTCTTCCACCTACACCTGGATTGCAGCATCGGACAATCCTGATGTTTTTGGGGAAAGCCTCAATGAACAAACGGGGTCAACCATTACAGATAATCTGACAATAAGTACAACCTCATATGATGTACAAACCATTACTTATTATGTAATTCCAACTTCTGATGTTGGCAGTTGTGCAGGCGATACCCAAACAGTAATTGTTACAGTTAATCCGATTATCAGCCCATACGTTCAGATTACAATTGATGGTAGTGCGAGCATTTGTGAGGGAGAACTTGCAACGTTTACATCGGTTGTTGATGATACCAGTACATACAATGCCTCTTACCAGTGGAAAATTAACGGAACGGCGGTGTCGGGAGCAACCGGATCAACTTTTAGTTCCACTAGCTTGCAGAATGGTGATGAGGTAACACTTGATGTATGGACATCAACAGCACCCTGTTACGAAACGTCTACTGCTTATGGTTATACCATGACGGTTAATCCAACAGTAGTACCATATATCAACATTCTGGAATCAGATAATGAAATCTGTGCAGGGACTGAGGTTAGTTTTATTTCTGAACCTCATGAGGAAGGATCAAATCCGTCTTATCAGTGGCAGATCAGTAACGATAATTCAAACTGGACGGATTATTCGGGTGCAAACAGCTCAACTTTTGCTATTGATACCTTGACTTCAGGGCCAAGGTATTTCCGTATACTGTTAACTTCAAGTGCCCAGTGTGCCAGCCCGGTTGATACGGTTAGTCCATCCGTAGAAATCAATGTTAATCCGGTTCTCGACCCATCAGTAACCATAACATCAAATCCTGATACGGCAGTTTGCCCGGGAACAATTATTCAGTTTACTGCAACAGCAACCAACCAGGGTAATAACCCTTCTTATCAGTGGAAACTTAATGGTAGTAATGTTGGTAGTAACCTTCCGACTTATTCAAGTGCAACGCTGGTTGATGGTGATGAGGTTTGGGTAGTACTAACTTCTAATATTGATTGTCCGGTTAACAACCCGGTAAACAGCGATACCATTAATGTTCTTGTTAAACCGGGAACACCTTCTATCCCGGGAACTATCGACGGCGATATACAGGTTTGTGCCGATGATACTTTGATGTACACCATTGCTCCGGTTACCGATGCAACTAGCTACAATTGGTCGGTTAGCGGAACAAACTGGAATATTATTTCCGGCGATGGAAGCGATACGGTTTATATTGCAACAGGTGATCCTGAAACCAATGCAGTAATTTCGGTAACAGCAGAAAACGATTGTGGAGTAAGTGCTGCACAAAGTCTGGCCGTTGCTGTTTACTCCATTTCTGAGCCGGCAACAGGCATCAATGTAACGAATAATAACACTTGTTTCGGTACGGCAAAAATATTAGCAGTAAGTGGTGGTGCCTTAGGAAAAAATGCAAGCTGGAACTGGTACACTGATGACTGTGGTACATCACCGGCAGGAACCGGAACAACGATTACGGTAGATCCGCCGGCCGGAGATACAGTTACCTATTATGTTCGTGCCGAAGGACTTTGTAATACTACAGAATGTGTATCGGTTGACGTAATTGTTAATCCTGCGACACCGCCAGTTCCGGGAGCAATTACAGGGAATACAACTGTTTGTCCCGGAGAAACCGAAACTTATTATATTAATTCGGTTGAGGATGCAAATTCATATGCCTGGAGTATCCCTGGTGGTTGGGCGATCGTTTCCGGACAGGGCGATACCTTGATAACAGTAATAACAGGAGAGGCAGGTCAAAACGGAAATGTTTCAGTTACTGCTAAAAACGATTGTGGAACAAGTGTCGCTTCAACGCTTGCTGTTACTGTTGATCCGGGGCAACCAGCCGATCCGGGGCCGATATCAGGAACAGAAGTGCTTTGTTCCGGAAGCAGCGATACTTATTCCATCGATGCGATTACCGATGCCACCAAATACAATTGGGGTGTTCCGTCAGACTGGAGCATTGCAGGAATTGATACAACAAATTCAGTAACTGTAGTTGCCGGAACAGGTGATGGGTATATTTATGTAACAGCCGAAAACAGTTGCGGCGAAACTGATACCAGCTGGTTATGGGTTTCTGCAGAGAATGCTCTGACGCTTAGTGCTCCGGATACCATTGTTGGAGAATATACAGCGATTTGCCCGCCTCAAAGCTCCTATTATTTTACAAATACGGTTTCGGGTGCTGATGGTTATATCTGGACAGTGCCGGATGGGTGGAACATTCGCAGTGGACAAGGCTCTGAGATGATTGATGTAGATGTTGAAGGTGGTGCTTCAAGCGGATATGTTACAGTAAGTGCTTATAACGTATGCGATACCAGTGTCGCCTATTCACTTCATGTTTCTGTGGATAGTACTGGAATTATTGAGGCCGGACCAGACCAATATGTATGCGAAGACATTGTGCAGGTTTACATGCAGGGAAGTATTGGTGGAGCGATTGATTCGAAACAGGATTGGGACTGGGAGTCGGTGAATTATCCGGAAACAAATAAAATACACTATTTCGATGATCCGGACTCTCCAACTTCGTTGTTTGATTTCCCCGAAGGGCTGGTAGCTGGTGATTCGATTGTTATCAGAATGTATTCTGCAAATACAGTTGGAGGTTGTGGAGTACTTTCAGATACGATGAAGATTTTTATTATCGCTTATCCGGATGCGACCATTGCACCAGACACGGTCTGTGAAGGCGAATCAGCAACACTTACCATTACAGCTACTCCAAATACAAGGGTAACTTATGTAGTTGGTTTTGATGATCAGGGGACGGTCGATGTGGGGGAAGACGGAACTGCAACCATCGTAACCGGGCCAATAACAGAGAATACAACCTACGAGCTGATGCGTATTGGGTATATTCCTGGAACTTATGGTACAGAAACCTGTATTTACTCTATTTTCGAAGCAGCCGAAATTGTTGTAAACTATCTTCCAACTGTGGAGGCCGGAGACGATCGGATCATTTGCTCTAATAATTCAGAAATACAACTTGATGGATCAGTTACCGGATCAGTTACTACCGGTTATTGGAGTGGTGGAGCGGGTACCTACTCAACCGACAGCACAGATTTGACCGCAATATATACACCAACCCAGGAAGAAATTGATGCCGGATTCTTATCACTTATTCTTACCAGCACAGAAACCGGCGGACCTTGTGAAAAAGTTTCCGACCAGGTTGATTTTACGTTCGATCAGGCACCGATTGTAAATGCAGGATTGGATGATACCATCTGTTCAAATAACATCGCATTACTGGCCGGTTCGTTTGGTGGTTCTGCAACTTCTGCAAGCTGGAGTTCTTCCGGTGATGGTACATTTGATGACAATACAAAAACTACAGCAGTGTATACACCCGGCGTGGCCGACAGCACAGCAGGATGGGTTTATCTGATTTACACAACCAACAATCCGGGGACATCGTGCGGTGCTATAGCTGATACTTTAACATTAACTATTGAACCCGCAGCATATGTGGATGCCGGAGAGGAGCAAACGATTTGTGCCAGTTCAACCGTAATACTCAGCGGATCGATTGGCGGATCGACAACTTCTGCAACCTGGAGTGGTGGTACCGGAACATTTAGCGATGTTACTGATTTACTAGCAGAATACACACCTAGTGCTGCCGATACTGCTGCCGGTTCGGTTACGCTTACTTTAAATTCTGACGATCCTGCCGGAATATGTGGAACTGTTTCTGATCAGGTAATCATTACCATCAATCCTGAGGTTGTGGTAGAAGCAGGAATTCCACAGCAGATATGTTATGGTTCTTCAATTGTTTTGGAAGGAACTATTAGCGGCGCCGTTTCTTCGGGAATCTGGACGAACGGAAGCGGAACATTCTCTGATGCTACTGATTTGGGTGCCACCTTTACGCCATCAGTAAGTGATACTACCATTTTATTGATTTTAACCTCCGACGATCCGGGAACGGAGTGTGGAGTAGTTTCCGATACAATGGAATTACGTATCGATCCGGAACCTTATATCTATGCGGGTAGCGATACCATGATTTGCGAAGATGGAATAGCTCAATTAAACGGAGCTGTGGAAGCCGGTTATTCAGGAACCTGGACTACTAACGGTGCAGGAACATTCTCAAGTAGTACTTCGCCAACTGCGACTTATATACCGGGTAGCGGAGATGTTTATAACGAGACGGTAATTATTGTTTACACCACCAACGAGGTTTCAGGGGAGTGTGGTGTGGTTAGCGACACCATGATTCTTACCGTTAAGGAAACCATCGAAATTACCACACAGCCTAAAAATACCGGGGTTTGTGCGCTGCATGATACGTCCATTTTTGTAAATGTGGTCGGTGATGATCTTAGCTATCAGTGGTACTATGCCGACGGAACTGCTGTAAGCGATAACGCATTTATATCGGGAGCACAAACAGCTGCTCTGAATTTTCACGATGCAACATCAACCTACGAAGGTGGCTATTATGTGGAAATAAGCAGTCCAACGGCATGTGGTTCTGCTACTTCTGACACCGTTACGTTAAACGTTGATCAGGAGATTGAAGTAATAACTCCACTGTCGTCTGATACCGTTTGTGTTGGTGATAATCTGACGTTCTCTATTTTGGCAGAACCTGGAGGTGAGCTTGCTTTCCAATGGTATAAAGGAATAAATCCAATTACCGATTCAACAAGAAATGAGTTGGTTCTCAATAACGTAAGTATGGCTGATGCAGGAAGTTATTCAGTTTATATCAGCGGAATGCAAGGGTATACTTGCGAAGGGCAGACATCAACATCCGGCGAACTAGTTGTTATTGAAGATGCTACAATTACTCCGATAGATGCAGAACGTATTTTCTGTATGAATATTTCGGACGTAAGCATAAAATATTCTATTGATGGCGGTGCAGACGATGTTAGCGTTCCTTCGGTAGATCTTCCTCCAGGACTTACAGGAAGTTTTAATGCCGACTCGATGGAATATGAAATCTCCGGTATCCCAACAGCCTCCGGAGAGTTCATATTTACAGTAAGTACGTCAGGATTTTGTGTACAGGATCAGTATGAAGATACCATCATCATAAATCCTGAATTAACAGCAGCGGTTATTACCATTGATAATCCTGATATCTGTTACAACGAAGTTCCAGATCCTGTTTATATTGCAACAATGCCTCAGGGAGGATCAGAGCCTTATAGCTACCAATGGCAAGACAGTACGGCGGGAAGTTCCTGGGCAGATTATACCGGAACGGGAACAAGTACCAGTATAGATCCTCCGGCGTTGACTGACACAACTTATTACCGGATTATTATTACTGACAATGGAATACCTTCCTGTGGTTCGGTAACTAGCAATGTTGTGGCTGTTTATCCATTCGACGATACTCCGCCAACTTTTACTGTTCCTACTGATAAGCAACGCGAAGCAGGTGAAAACTGTATAGCTTTTGTTGATTCGGTTAGTACAGGTAGCCCAAGCAATCTTTATGATAATTGTACCGATATAGCAGATCTGATTATTTCACATTTCGATCACGATACCGCAGTTGTTGGGTGCAACTTTAGTTTTATGCGTACCTGGAGGGTGGTAGATGAAGCGGGCAATGTGGCGTTGGATACCCAGCTAATAACAGTGGTTGACAATACTCCACCTGTTATTGCATCAAGGGCTGTTAACCGGGTGATTGATTGTGGCGTAAGTACACATCCCGATGATTTAGGATGGTCAATTTTTACCGATAACTGCGACGATGACGTAACAGTTACTTATTATGATGAAGCATTCCCTGGTAGTTGTGCAGGTGATTCAACCATTTATCGTTATTGGATAGGTACCGATGATTGTGGCAATGCTGATACAGCATCTACAGCAACAGTAATAACCATTAGCGATATATCACCACCGGTAGTATACGATGAACAAGATATGCGAATCGACTGTGTGTCTGATCTGCCGGAGGGCTGGCAAATACCTGCCTTTGGAATTGCAGATGCCTGTAGTGATTCTTTTACAATTGAACTGGTTGATGAATATGCATGGGGTATCGATGATGTTTCGGGTTATTGCCCATATAAAGTTGACCGGACTTGGAGGGTTAGAGACGAATGTGGTAATGATACTACTTTTGTACAAAATATTATAATAACGCAGGCGGATACCTGTGCTGCCTGTAAAGAATGTCTGTATGATAATACCTATAACTGGGCTGATCTCACAGGAGATGCCGATTCAACGATTACCTTTTATAATGTTGTAAAACGAGATAAATGTTGTGGTGCAGAAAATCAACCGGGTGGAGATAACCTTTACTGTGCTTCTTTTAATATAAAAATTGATCCTTATGCCATCGGTGTTGAAATCATTACTTCTGATGTTACTCCTCCGGGACAGTCGTGGAAAGTTGATTGTGAAGATGTTGACGGAGGGGAAGTGGTTTGTATTGAACCGGGACGTTTCCATTTATTTACTTTCTGTAAACATGCCGAGTCGGACGAACCTCAGAATAATGATTATACCTTCCGTTCAATTAGCGGTTTGCTTGAGGGTGGCGATATTGAAACCCGTGAGGAGTGTGATAGGCTACTTGAAGTGGAAGGAACTTTCGAAAGTGTTACCTGGACCAGTGTTTATCCGGGAAATCCTGGAGATTACGACCATTTATTAACACACATAGATGCAGCAGATACCATCGTGTATTTTAATGCTGAGCCCGGTTCTCCATCTCATATTCAGTATCAGGTTTGTGGTCAATTGTCTCAGTCGTTGTGTTTTACCGATGTTGACGGTTGGATTTGCGATACTCTGGATGTGTATGTTCACGAAGCCATTAGTTTAGATCTGAATGTAAATCCCGATCTTATTTGTGAAGACAGTGTACCAACGATTACCCCAACGATTTATCCTGCAGGAACATATTCGTTAGAATGGTACAGTGGACCGAATGCTACAGGAACCTATCTGGGAACAGGATCTTCCTTTATCCCGGAAAACACCGGAACTTATTCGGTAGTGGTTACTGACCTGGTATATAATTTTGGATGTAATACCGATACCATTAATTTTCCGATGAGTTACGACTATACAGGACCAACCATTAAGAATACACCACCGACTTTGTATTTGAGTTGTAATGATCCTGATTATGATGATATTATTTATGAATGGCTGGAATCGCCTTACGCAGAGTATGTAAATGCAGATGGTGATACTGTCGAAGCACAGGTGAACTACGATTATTATAAAGCAGAAGGAGATGGACCGGTAACCATGATCTGTGGCGATACGGTACGAGTGCAGTTTACAGCTATGGATCAGTGTTCTAATGATACAATCGAATATTCATATATTGTGGTTATTGATACCACCTTACCTGTTTTAACTCCAGCAATCGATTCTATAATTCAGTGTTCAACAACTGATCCTGATCAGGATCCGGGCTTCCTGTCATGGTTGGCCAACCATGGTGGAGCTACCGCAAGTGATCTTTGCGATCCTGACCTGGAGTGGTCGGCAGATACTGCCTTAACGGATTGGACTTGGGATCCGGCAAATAACGAGCGAACAGTTACCTTCTACGTGATGGATGACTGTGGTAATATTGATTCCACAACGGCAACATTCTCTATTGTTGATACAGTTCCTCCGGTATTACATTGCCCAGGGGATTTTGCGGATGAAATTGGAGCCGACAGCTGTTCGCTTACCGGATTAACGATGGACACGGTTTGGGCAGAAGACGATTGTTCGGTACCTGAATTAAATTGGACCATTGTCCGACCTGATGGAACTTCTTATACCGGTACTGGTCAGGTTATCAATGAAACATTCGATATAGGAATTTCATACGTTTATTATGAGGCCGTTGACGCTGCAAGTTTAGTGGATACCTGTTCATTCACCGTGTGGATTAAGCACCTCGATATTGATCCGATAGCCTACGATTGTCCGAATGAAGATTTGGTTGAGACTTATGCTGATGCTACAAACTGTGATGCCTATGTCGATTTGGATACAGTGTCGATCTACGATCCGTGTGATGAAATAGATTCTGTATGGAACAATTCGCCGGCAGATGGTGCTACACCAACCAATGCCGATGGGTATTATGAAGTTGGATTAACCACGTTCTACTGGTATATTCATACTACTTCTCAAACACTTGATAGCTGCGAGGTTAATGTTTACGTAATCGATACCACCAAGCCGGTATTTATTGAATGCCCGCTTGATGCAGTAGATAGTTTAATTAATAATGATTGTGATAAGATTTCTGATGAGGTTACGGATCCTGTTATTGGTGGCGACTGTAGTCCACTTATTCTAACTTACGAACTGATTCTTCCGAATGGGAACACAGTAATTGATAGCGGTTTTGCCTCGGGATACCCATTTCCAATCGGTTTAACCCAGGTATACTATACGCTTGCTGATACCTTTGGTAACGAGCTTTATTGCGACCATACCGTGTTAATTAAAGCGGATCTTGATCCGGGTTATAATTACGATTGTCCAGATCCCGGACTGCATGAAGTATGGGCTGATGCAAGCTGTTTGGCTTATGTAAGTCTCGATACAGTTACTATTCTTGATACCTGTGATGCCATCGATTCGGTATGGCATGATTCGCCTGCAATAGGTGCAACGAACGATAACGCCAGCGGCGACTATGAAATTGGGTTAACCACTTTCCATTGGTATATACGCAATTACTCCGGTTCCGTAGATAGTTGTGAAGTGAACGTGATGGTTTACGATACGCTTACGCCATCATTTGATTTCTGTCCGCCTAATGCTATCGACAGTTTGATTAACGATGACTGTGACCTTGTTTCAGACCAGGTTCAGGATCCGATAATTAGCGGTGATTGTAGTCCGCTTTCGCTGACCTATGAACTGATTTTACCAGATAGTACCGTTTATCAGGACAGTGGTTTTGCATCAGGTTATCCTTTCCCGATAGGAACTACCCATGTTTATTATACCTTGGCTGATACGGCAGGTAATGAAGCGTATTGTGATTTTACTGTTTTGGTGAAAGATGATCTTGATCCGGGTTACGATTATCAATGTCCGGATCCGGGGCCTCATGAAGCTTATGCCGACTCATTAAATTGTGTGGCATACGTTGCACTCGATACGCTGGTAGTAACCGATACCTGTGATGCGATAGATTCGGTATGGCATGATTCTCCTGCAATTGGTGCGACAGTCGATGATCCAAGTGGCGATTTCCCAATTGGAGTAACAACCTTCCATTGGTATGTTCGAAACTATTCGAATTTTGTAGCCAGCTGCGAAGTAACCGTAATTGTTTACGATACAATTGCACCTTCATTTACTTATTGTCCGCCAGATGTAGAAGACTCAATTGTTACTGAAGATTGTTACAAAATATCGGATATTGTTGAGGATCCGCAAATTAGCGACGATTGTAGTCCGCTAAGTCTAACTTACGAATTATATCACGAGGGAACCTTCCTGGCAGCTGATAGTGGTTTTGCCAGCAGTTATCCATTCCCGGTTGGTAGAACACAGGTTTATTATACATTGGCAGATTCGGCAGGAAATGAAGTTTACTGCGATCATGAGGTTTGGATTAAACAACCTAACGTGCCCGAAGGACTGTATCAGTGTCCACAACCGGTTTGGGAAGTAGATGCTGCACGCGACAGTTGTGAAGCTTATCTTTCACTCGATACGCTGGCAATTCTTACCAATGTTTGTGATGCACTCGATTCGATTTGGCACAACTCGCCTTACGGAACCGATTCGATGGATGCCAGTGGACTGTATCCAATTGGTACAACCACTTTCTGGTGGTTTATCAGCGATCGGTCGGGTAATGTGGATAGTTGCCAGGTGGATGTAATCGTTAACGATTATATGCCGGAACTCCTGTGTCCTCCGGATACAATAATCCCCGCAGACTGGAACGATACAGTTGCAACCAAAGTAGAGTTGAGACCACCAACTTTCTATGATAACTGTCCGGATTCAACGCTGACATGGCAAACGTGGGGGGCTACTACCTTATCAGGTGGAGATACGGCCATAAATGGAATAAACATACTGCTGTTTCCTGATACATTGAATGTAGGTGTTACCTGGATAGAATATACATTTACCGATCAGCACGGAAATGATACTGTTTGTGCTTATACTGTTACTGTGGTGGCTGCCCCGGTGATTGAATGTCCTCCGGATACTTTGCAGTATGCCAACGACACTTGCGTATTCCCTTACGATCCGGGAGTAGCGGAGTTGCTTGAGGGTGCTACGCCTGTAAACTGGTACTGGACCATGTTTAACGAAGTTGGGGGTATTATTGACCAGGATTCAACAATAGGAGCTACACCATTCCCCGCAACTCCGAATAATGATATTGGAGTTTACGATTTCCCATTGGGAACCACTGAAATTCAATGGATTGCAATAAATGTTTCAGGTTCCGATACCTGTAGTCATTATATTACAGTAATCGACACTACGCCGCCAACCATCTACGAGCTGGATTCGCTCGAAGATTGTATGGAGGTGATTCAGTATGCCATCTATAACTCGGCTGAAGAAGACCTTTATTATCCTGACCGTCCGGATCATATCGTTTTTGAACAAGGAGATACTACACTTGACCTAACTGTAATTGATGAATACGAAGATAACTGTGAATTGAGTTGTCCTGATAGCATAACATGGGTAATCGATTTCTCAGCTTATACCGATCAGCACGGAAATAATGTGCCGGCACAGGATAGTGTGTATTGGGGGGCAGGACAAATTTCAGACTACCCAACCGATATGCAATTCCCTGGAGACGGTACTTATATGGGAGATATAGAACACTGGGTGAGCTACTATGCAACCGACTGTGTAGGAAATACCTCAATGGTTGGCCGAAGACGAATTATTGTTACACCGCGACCAAAAATTGAAAAACTGAATTTCTATTGATGAGAAGAATTAAAGACATAGAACGAAGCATTAGGCACGAAGTCCGAAGACGTGAGACAGAAGCCCGAGGAGTAGAAGTACAACCTTGCTTATATGTTGGCACCTCAACGAAGCCCGAAACTTCACAGGAGGAGAAACATATGTCAATAGCTGAAGAGCTTGTAGCCAGTTGTTTGCAGCTCGAAACTCAGAAGAAATTAACAATAAAATATTATAACTCGCCCTCAAAGAGGATAGCGGGTACGACAAAAAACGCCCATCTTTCTAAGTTAGAAAACATGGGCACAGGAGATAATAAATTTTTCCCATTCTTCCTGATTGAAAAACATGCCATGAACTGCGAACAGTTCTCCCCTTCAGGGGAGATGCCCGCAGGGCAGAGGGGTGGGATAGTAGCTAACAAGAATAAAACAAGTGCCTATGAAACATGACTAAAGCTATGAAATCTTTCTGTCGAACAGAGTAGGCAGAAAGTATGGTTCTGTAAGGGCGACTGATTTCTCCGCCATAAGGCGGACAGGCGGTTGCTCGAGGCTAAAGGGAAACGTGGAGTTTATTTTCTCTACAACAACAAGTATTTTGACGATACAATTAATGAGCGCCACACCTCCTTAAGGCCCGGCCATCTGTATTAGGAAATCAGGGGAATTGCCAAGCATGGCATGCCCCCTTGATTTAGTGATCTAAGACCTCTGGCTTATAAAGCCAAACTGGAACGATTAAAGTTTCAGATAAGTGCAGGCTCTCTTTAAAGGAGAGGGTGAAAAAAAACAACCTCTTCGAAAAGTAGAAGAGGTACTTTGAAATGTTGAACAAACCTAATGTAATAAGGAAATGAATAATTGCTCGAGTAGTATAAGATTCATGTTCTCTGTCAGCTGACGGAGCATGTCCGGAGGACAGAGGGTGTAACTTGAAAATTAATAGGTTAAAAAACTGATTGACAATCAACCATAAATCAAAATGTCAATCAACAAACAAACAAAATGAAAACGTTCTGAAGTTTATTGAAAGGAGAATTGCTAAGGGCATGGGAAGGTAACTAAACCTTCCAATTTACCACCGGCCAAATTTCTCCCCCTCGTGAGCCTGCCTACCGCAGGCAGGGGGGAGTATCCCGACCGAGTGTAGCGAGCGTCGGGAGGAGGGGGTACACATGCCACTTGTTATTTCACTTGATTTAAACCAAAGAACAACTAAACATTAAAATTTTTAATTATGAAAAAGCAAATTTTAATTCTAACGTTTTTTGTCGCGGCTATTTTAGTCGGGACTGGAAGTGCGTTTGGACAAGCCCTTAATCAGGGAGTAACAGATCCTAATGGCTTTAATCAGTATATTGATTATCTGAATTGTGCAGGATCGGAACCTTTACATCCTATGCCAGGTAATGTGTATCGTTATCAAATGGATGATCCCGGTCCAGAGCTTGTGGATCAGTGGATATGGTTCGCTACAAAAGATTCTGCTTTTATTGAAGCAGGTGTTATAACTCCTGATAGTTTAAATGTAGCAGTTGGGGAACTACTTTCTGCAAGTGGCCATTATGGTACATCTAGTGCAAATAATTATGTTGACATTGAATGGTCTCCCCAGATTTTAGCTAATACATTGTATAGTGGCGATGGTGGAGTGGCATCAGAAACAGTATTTCCGTCTCCAACTTTTGTTGTTGGTTATGGAACTGGCGTGAACTGTGCGGATAATATTGAGGTCTATGAGATAAATCCAATTCCTGCCTTTACCATTGATATTGCAAACATAGATCAGAATGGTGCAACCATGGATTGGGATGTTGATACTGCATCTTGTGTTGACTATGTAGAGAGTGCAACATGGAATAGTGTGTTGGATTCATTAATGATGGATTATGGAGATGACACTCTTTATTTTGAGGTCGCTGCAGCCAATTTTGTAAACAGTTTTACACCTGTAATTACTTTGGTTGAAGGATTAAATGGTTCTCAAACTGCAGATATAATGATTTCAGAAACATTTGCACTAGCGCAGGCAGGAACTCCAATTACTGGTACTGTTGAAGAGCCGATTCTTGAGGGGGACAGTACTCATTTTGATGGCGTTGATTTAACTGCTGCTGATCCATCCTACGTTACTACTGGTGTTTCATTCTGGGTTAGATTAATTATACATAACAACACTTACGAATCATTGGCAATGCAACCAGTTAGAATAGCTGCAGATGGTTATGATTCTACTGATCAATGGGATATGGAGGATGCGGACTGTACAGATCCTTCATCTGCTGATTATGATATGACAGATGAAGCAACTCACAACAAGAATCCTCGTCCTACTATCGATGCTACACCTAATACCCCTGTGGGTAACACGGTTGATACGAATACGGCACTACCTAATGATCACGTACCAAAGCAACGAGACTAGATTAGATATTGGGTCTTGCTTTTTCATAACCTAATCCCGATTTATCGGGACAAGATATCAGTCAACAGACTGAAAAGATAGCACAGTGCGTTACGAGCGGGGGCAACATGCCCTTTGCTCTTCGCCCTGGGCAATTCAAAAAGGTTATGGAAAGGATTAATAATTAAGGATGAATAGAACCATCCGCCAGCAGGGCGGAGCACTTTGGAGAAAAGCCTGGTTGTAGGCATACGAAAGAAACGGCGTTTCAAAAACGAGCTGGTCATCTCGAAGTTTTTTGTCATTTCGAGGAATGAAGTGACGAGAAATCGATAACAGCGGAGCAAAGGATTAACAGATTCCTCTCTTCGTTCGGAATGACAGTCAATTTGAGGAACGCAAAACTTGAAAACATAAAATCATGATGAAATGTGAACAATAATCTACACAACATCAGTAAAGGCAATGCACCGCCTGGGAGAAAGGGAAATCCACTACGGATTAGCCAGTCCTATTGTCATCTCGAAGGAGGGACGACTGAGAGATCTGCAACAGCAGAGCTCGAAAGTTACAGATTCCTCTCTGCGTTCGGAATGACAAAAATGACCGGAGGCCAGCTATTGCTACATATGCGCGACGGGCCCCGTGGCCGTGCACCGGCAATTCGGTTTGCTATGGGCAACGGGCTTGTCTCGCTTAATAAAAAATCCTCGGTGCCACTCTGTGAATTCTCTGGGGACTCGGTGGTTAAAAATGTAAAACTACTGAGAACACACGGAAGAAACAGAGTGCACAGGGTGATTTATGCACCAAATCCAACAAAGACATTCCGCGATTACTGCACGGCTTATGTTCGCTTGCAGGAGGAAAAGTCAATGTTGAAGGCAAAAGGAAGGAGAATAACGAATTGAGATTTAAGAATGAGTAGGCAAGATGCAAAAAACTATTGTGCGCTATGTGCCTAATGTGGTTCAAGTTCTTGAAGCTTGAGTCTTGCAACTTGTAGCTTTAAAAACGATAGTCAAACAAAAGAAGAATTAAAGATTCGTAGCTCGAAACTAAAAGCTCGCAGCTATTAAATATGAACCGACTGAGAAAACATATCATTAAATGGATACTGGGAATACTCCCGGTAATGCTTGCCTGTGGCTATAGTTGGGCGCAGGATGGCGCTAAAGCTGTGCCGTTTTTTGAGGTAACTCAGTGTGATACACTTACCCTGCAAATTGAACAAATGCCCGGTGATGAATATACCTGGGATATATACAGTGGTGGCGACAGTGATTTTGCCATTTCGCAGGGTGATATGGAGTCGGCTATATATTTTGAGAATGGGGATTACCGGGATGTTTCAAAAGTCCGGATTATTAACCTTCCTGCAGGCGAGTATTTTATAAAAGTAATGGCATGGGATGAAGTACAGTGTACCAATAACCTGATGGTTTTCCGAATGGAAATTGTTGAGCCACCACCACCAATTGTTTATGGTGATTCCGTTTGTATAGATGAACCGGTTAATGTCCGTGTAGTATTTACAGGTACTGGTCCGTGGGATTTCCAATATGCCTATAGTGATGGTGGAAATACTGTAAATCTAGTTGGACATACCGACGATCCAGAGATTACGATACCAATTACACAACCATTGCCGGAAGGAGAACATACATTTTGGATAATGGAAGTTGTTGATGGTTGTGGAATAGCTCGTGAATTTACGGAAGTTGAGCAACCGGGTACCGGTATAGTTATTTATCCGAAACCGGCTAAACAACCGATTTACCTAAAAGAAGAGAATTAGTGAATGAGAGAGGAAAGGATTAATTTTAATGATGAAGGGAATTGGTAAATGAGTTTTTGAGTAGATGAATAGGCAATAGATAAATAACGTTTGTCAAAACAAAAACTCACTTGAAGCAAGAGTCTTGTAACATGAAGCTTCATTAAAGAAGGACAAGCAAAAAATAAAACTCGTAGCTAGCGACTCGCAGCTCGTAGCTTATAAAATATGAAACGATTGATGTACATAGTATTCTTCCTGCTGATGGCGGCAAATCTGCTCGCCCAGGAGAACTATGTCATCGACTCAGTATGTATTGGAGCCGAACGTACTTATCGCCGAGATGGCGAAGCCGGCTATACGTATTACTGGGAAATTGTTGACCGACAAATTAACGATACTATTTTCCCTACAGGTGAAGATTTTATCGAAATTAACGGTACCGATACAACCTGGGGGAACCAGATTGGTTATCGCTGGGAAGTAGAAGGTGAATTTGACATTGTCGTTAAGGTATTTTCTGAGCATAAATGTGATACTATTGAACAAGGTTATGTGAAGGTGTTTGAGGAACCATTCGTATACGCCGGACCGGATAGTATACTTTGTGACCAGGTGCCTGAATTAATTGTGTCGGGCGACACGGCCTGGAATTACAGTGCCCTTTATTGGGAAACACTTGGCGACGGAAGCTTTGTGGATGACGGTCGGTTGCATCCAACCTACCGGTTTGGACCCACGGATATAGCAAATGGTGAAGTGTCGCTTGTTTTAAAAGCGGATGGTTTTGCCTTAAACAATACTTGCGAGCCGGTATACGATACCGTTACTTTCTTATTTAGTTCACCCGAAATTACACTTGATCCTCACGATCCGATCTGTTATAGCGACAGCACCGGTTACATAATTGCAAGTATTGATGGTGGGTTACCATCATTTTCTTATAGCTGGGAAGGACCTCCGGGATTTGTATCTGTTAATTCCGACAGTATTGGAGGATTGTGGGCAGGAACCTACATACTAACCGTGACCGATGGCAACCTTTGTGTCGATATCGATACTGTTGAGCTCTTTGATCCTCCACAATTGTTGGCAACCATCGATAGTGTAAGGGACGTGAGTTGTTATGGTTATGCCGATGGTTTTATCTGGGCATCGGCCCAGGGAGGAACCGGGGAGCTTTCATTTGAATGGACCGGACCAAATGGTTATACAGCCAGTGAAGATTCAATCTTTGATCTGGCAGGTGGAGAATATTTCCTTCGTGTTTTTGACGAATATGGATGTGAGGTGTACGATACTGTAATCGTGGATGAACCTGATCCGCTGATAGCACTAATCGACAGTGCTATGGATGTTCAGTGTTACGGATTTAACAATGGTTATGCCCATGTAATTGTAACCGATGGAACAGGGCCGTATACTTATTTATGGAATTCTGACCCAATTCAGGATTCAACCTGGGCGTTCAACCTTGCTCCTGGATGGATAACTGCTACAATAACCGACTTTAATGGATGTATGGCCTGGGATTCGGTCTACATCGACGAGCCTGAACCGCTACTTGTAACTGCGGACAGTATTGACGTGCGATGCGATGGCGATAAGCCGGGTGAAATTCACCTTGCGGTAAGTGGTGGAAACCGGCTGGGTAATGCTCCATATTATTATTTCGAGTGGTTTAATGAGGCCGACAGTTTAATCGCTACCACCAAAGATGTCTACAACCTGGCAGGTGATCAGTATTACACGGTTTACGTTTCCGATGCGCTTGGATGTGCTGATACTTTGAGTGTTTATGTGAACGAAATACCGATGATGGTAATGGAAGTAAGCATTGATAGTGCACTTTGTTACCTTGATCCCTGGAACATCAGGCTTGATATTACGGAAGGAAGGCCTCCTTATATTTTTGAGTGGACCGATACTGCAGGTACAGTTTTGGGTACAGTAGATAGCTTGATGAATATTCCGGCCGGAATTTATACTGTTACCGTTACCGATGCCGACACTTGTGTGTTAACAGAACAGTTTCATTTAGTAGAACCTCCACTAATTACGGTGGATATTACTGCTGATGATTCTATTTTATGTGTGGGCGAGGAACTGATTCTATTTGGTAATCCAGAAGGTGGAAGAGGAGTGATTACTCAAGCCTGGACGGGAGATGCTTATTTACTCGACAGAACAGATAAACAAAATGTTATTTTTGCGAATTCAGGACCGGGAGGCTTTGATCTCACCTATACAATTATTGATGAATATGGTTGTGATGCCACCGATAATTTCCATATCGACGTTTATCCGCCAGACTATGTATACGACTCGATGGAAGTATGTGCGTTCACCGATCCGTTTACCTGGAACGAAGATATAATCATCACAAGCGACGCAGATCGTTCTTATCGCGATACACTGGTAAACCAATGGGGCTGTGACTCGATTGTTACTTTGTATGTTGATGTACTTTTCCCGGAATATTATGATACAACGATCTACATTTGTGAAAACGATGCGCCTCAGCAGCCATATGGAAACATCACCATTTTACCGGATCGCGACAGCATTTACCTCGATACAGTTCGTTATGTAGACTCACACTGCGACTCGCTTCTGGTAACCATCGAAGTGTTTACCAAACCGGTAACTTATGCCGAATTTGACACAACGCTTTGTGCAGGAGCTGATACGTTTCAATGGAATAACCGCTTAATACAAACCGATTTTAGCCAGGTTTATCTCGATACATTGTTTGGAATGAATGAGTATGGATGCGATTCGTTCCTGACTTATAACGTAACGATCAATCCTCCTGATACGACTTTTATGGATAGCACATTCTGTCAGGATGAACCGGACTTTGTATGGAATGAAATTACAATAGTGCTCGAGCACGACAGTGTTTATCAAGCCGTACTTTCAAATCAATTTGGATGTGACTCTATTGTTGAGTACAGTGTGTTTGTTCTTCCGGTAACAGACACATTACTAGAGTTAACTTTCTGTGCCGGTCCGGGAGATAGCATTTTGAATAACAGGACTATTACTTTCGACGAATCACGAATATATCTGGATACATTGTACAATGCTAACCAGTTTGGCTGCGACTCGCTACTAACCTATGACGTAACGATTCTTCCTCCGGACACAGTAACCATCGATACCACAATTTGTGAAGGAGAGCCTCTGTTTGCATGGGGTGTAATTACCGTTCATCAGGTAGATTCGTACACCGATAGCATTTACACTGATATTTTGCAAAATCAGTTTGGTTGCGACTCCATTGTTTATCTCGATGTTGAGATACTTCGACCAATCGATAGTATGCTTACTGTTGACCTGTGTGCCAGCGATTCGTTCTTCTGGGATAATACGTGGTATGCCGGCAATCGCGACAGCATGTATTTCGATACACTTTATTATGCCGCCGGTTGCGACTCACTACGACTTCAGTTAGAGATAATTTCGCATCCGTTGTACGATACTACCATGTTCCTGACGTTATGTGAAGGAAGTGTAACAGAGGATTGGGAAGGACATTCCATAAGTTCATTTATGGATAGTACTTACACTACTACATGGCCAACAGAAGTCTGGGATTGCGATTCCACATTAACTTTGGTGGTGAATATTGTCCCTGCCTTTAAAGATACAATTAGAGAACAGTTCTGTTTTGGTGAGCCTATTGCCGACTGGTACGAATATGCAATATCATCAGAAATCGATAGTGTCTACATTCATAATATTCCGGGACCTACGGGTTGCGATACCTTATATTATTATGAGGTAACCATTAACCCGGTAACCGACACAATGCTGTATTATACCTTCTGTGCCGGACCTGGTGATACCATGATCAATAATCAATTGATCACTTTCGATCAGTCTCAGATATATTTTGATACCTTATTTGCGGCAAACCAGTTTGACTGCGACTCAACTCTTATTTATGACGTTACGATTTTGGCACCGGATACTGCTTCGATTTACGAAACATACTGTATGGACGAGATTGTGCCAGATTGGAACGGTATACCAATTCAAACGCAAACGGACAGTATTTATCAGGCAACGATTACGAATGACGAAGGCTGCGATTCAATGGTAATACTTTACACCACTATTTTGCAAGGTGGTTCAACTTATGATACGGTTTACGCCTGTGTCGAATATTACTGGGAAGCGAAAGGTGAAACTTATACCGAAACAGGCGATGACTTCAATATTCTAGGAAGTGCAACGGCTTGTCCTGATACATCGTGGTTGCATGTTGTGATCAGTGATCCGTTAATAATTGCCGATTCCGTTAATGTGCTTTGTTATGGCGACAGCACCGGTTCTATCAGCATTAATGTCAGCGGCGGAGTAGAACCATATGCCTACTTGTGGAGTAACGGAGCAACAACACCGAATATTACAGGTTTAACGGCCGGTACATACACGGTAACCATAACCGACGCATTAACTGATACACTCGGATGTAAGGCTACTTTAGATGTAACAATTGAGCAACCTGATGAATTGCAGATCGCCCTCGATACGATAATACATGTATTGGTTACAGGCGAGTCAACCGGTAGCATCGAAGTTAGTGTGAACGGTGGCACGGAAGGAACCGGATATAAATACGAATGGACAAATGAAACTGGCGATGTGGTAGATTCAACTCAGAACTTGTACAACCAGCCTGCAGGTGAATACACGCTAATGGTCTGGGATACGTATGATTGTTCCACCACAATTACTGCAACGATTTTTGAGCCAGTTCCTATCGACAAATACATGGCTCCACTGGCTGATGAGATTTGTTACGAAGATCTCGAAAATTATCCTGTTGCAACTTCGCTTTCAGAATATCTGGCGCTGGATACAACTGCTGATGTTTATTCCCTTGAATGCGGGCTTGATACTTCAACATTCCATTTCGATATTTTAAAAATATCTAACGGAGTTTATTGTTACGAAGAGATTCGTACATACAGTATCGTTGACCTTTGTGGAGACACGCTTAGTGCAACGCACCGGATAATTGTTAATGACCAGGAAGCTCCGACAATAAGCTGTCCTGATAATTTCTCTGTTGCAACCGGATTAATTCCGGCCGCCTACGATTCCATCGATTTCTTAGCTAACGGAGGTATGTTTGATGACAATTGTGCAGTTGTAAGTTTTACAATGATTGATGAACGGATACAAACACTTTCGGATCATATCCTTGTTACGAGAACTTATGAGGTTGCTGACCATTGTGGTAACCCAAATCAATGTGAGCACCAAATAAGGGTTTATTCGGATGTGGATCTTGCACTCGATTGTTCAGGTTTGCCAAAAGTATATTACCAATGTTATGATTTTAGACCTGTTTATAATACCGTCGAAAAATTTGAGGCAGCAGGTGGTAGTGTATATCATACAGCTCCAATCGATACCTTCTATTATACTGATGTAGTGAGAGGTACTTATTGCCCAACCATAACTAGAACCTATCATATCAGGGATGATGTAGGGCAGGAAGAAACATGTACCCAGGTATTCCAGGTGTTGGATAATGAAGTGCCTGTTGCAACCTTGCCGGATAAACATTTCTATTGCAATGAGACGCTGACTCCATACTATTCTAATGTTTATGATGTGTTGACAGTTAGTGGGAATATAGTTTCTGATAATTGTTCACTAAATAGGCTTAGTATTGCTTTGAAAGGGCAGACTTCAATTGGTACTTGTCCAATCATAATCGAAAGAATTTATGAGTTAAGGGATGGTTGCGATAATAGAACTGAAGTAACAGAGCTGATATACGTTCATGATACCATTGCGCCGGTTGTTACAGACTTCGAAAACGAAATTACAGTGTCGTGTGATGTACCGGAGCCTTACATCGATGCAAGCATATTTGCAACAGATGATTGTGGAGATGTGGAGATAATTCACGTGAAAGATTCATTAGGCGGAATTGATGAACCGGGTGTTGTTTATCGTTTTTATACATTTACAGATGGTTGTAATGATGTGCCGATGGTTCAGAAGATTACTGTAGTTCTGGATGAAGTTGCTGAATTTGACGGATTAAGTCCGCTGTGTCAATTTACTCCTTCTCCGGTATTACCTGATACTTCTAAAAATGGCATTACCGGTCATTGGGAAATTGATTCAATTCCAACGGATGTGGCCGGAACGTTTACTTATATTTTCTATCCTGACTCGGGTCAGTGTGCCGGTCCGGCCGATATTGTAGTTGAAATTCTTCCTGCAATTAGGCTTTCTGAAACACACATTGATCAGGGCTACGATCCAAATCCAGTTGGAAGGATCGATCTTGATATTAATGATGGAAGCGGAGTCTATACCATCAACTGGAATGGACCTAATGGATATACAGCCACTTCTGAAACTATAGCCAACTTGTACGCCGGAGATTATTGGGTAGAGGTGAGCGATAACATTGGCTGTTACGATAGTATTTCAGTGACCTTGCTCGCATTCGAGCCGGAGTTCAGTTGTCCGCCTGATACCATTATTGAATGTCCGGACATAACACAATACCCTGCGGCAACCAACATTGCTGAGTTTATAGCGTATGGAGGTTATTATTCTCCGGTGGATATTGTAGCCGATTTAAGCAGTATTGACAGAATAGATTCGAGCGAATACTGTATGACTGTTGAGCGTACTTATGTGGTTGAAGATATATACGGAAGAGTGGATTCATGTACACAAATGATTTATTTCTTCGATGATGTTCCACCGGTAGTTGTGGCTCCTCAGGGAGATACCGCAGAATGTCTGTCAACAGTGGTTCCAAGAATAGAAACGCTTGCAGATTTCTTGTCGATAAATGGAACTGATGCTTACGATCCGAATTGTACAATCGATCCGTCATCATTTACGGTTCGCGATACTGCCATAATTCTGGAGCCGGGTCGTTCGCAGGTGATCTTCTATTTCAGTATTGCCGACTTCTGCGGAAACATTGGCCGCGATACTACTTATTACCTGATTACCGACGACCAAGCACCTGAAGTTTGGTGTGCTGATATTACGGTTTACCTGGATGAAAACGGAAATTACCAGTTGACTGTTCAGGATTCAGTTGCGATGATCGACAGCATGTACGATAATTGTACAGCTCCTGAAGATATGAAAGTGGTGATCGAACTAACAGCGATAAGCTGCGAAGATGTTGAATCGGGAGCACAGGCACGAATAATTGTTTACGATCAGGCAGGACTTTCTGCAGAATGCATAGCAAATATCACCGTTGTTGATACCGTTCCTCCGACGGCAGTTTGCCAGGATATTACTGTTTATCTCGATGAGACAGGTGTGGTAACTATTACTTATCTTGATATTGATAATGGCTCGTGGGATAATTGCGGTATAGAAACATACCAGATAACACCTGATCGTTTTGATTGTTATGAAGTTGGAGAGAATTCGGTTTCTCTAATTGTTACCGATTATTACGGATTAAGCGATACCTGTACTAGTATTGTTACCGTTGTTGATACTATTGCTCCTGAAATAGTTTGTAAACCTTTGCAAACTATTCAATTGGATGAGTACGGTGAATATGTTTTAACATGGAATGACGTGGTTAACAATGTATCGGATGAATGCGGAATTGATACGGTACTGCTCGATAGATACCTACTGGATTGCGAGGATATCGGAACAACATACATTACTGCAATTGCATACGATGTAAACGGCAATGCAGACTCATGTACTGCCGAGTTTGAGGTATTTGGTAACATTCCTCCAAATGTGGTGAATGACTCAGCTGTTACTGCAGTGAATGTTGCTGTTGAAATTCCGGTAACCAATAACGACTACGACCTGAAGACAAATATTAATCTTGCGTCGCTTGGTATTGTGATTGGTCCGAGTCATGGTTCCGTAGTTGTTGACAATAATACAGGTATCGTTACTTATACGCCGGATCTGGATTACGAAGGACCGGATGTATTCCGTTATACTATTTGCGATGATGGTATTCCATGTGAGCCTGAATGTGGAGAAGCGATCGTATTTATTACTGTACGTCCGCAAAATAATCCACCACTTGCTGTTGACGATTACTTTGAAGTACCGTGTGGCGACTTGTTCGGAAATATTATCCTGAATGATTCCGATCCTGATGGAGATAATATTACAGTGAATCCTGTTCCTGTAACTGAGCCTGACAGTGGTTATCTGGAATTGTTCCCGAACGGAAACTTTGAATACATACCATTCGAAGGATTCTTCGGAACCGACAGCTTCCAGTATGTGATTTGCGATGACGGAATTCCATCGCTGTGCGATACTGCCTGGGTTTACATTAAACGTGTGGCAGATAACGACTGCGATGGAGTTGCTGATGCAATTGATATCGACGATGATAACGACGGAATCAGGGATAATATTGAAAATGGTGGTTACTGGCCTGAAGATGGAATGGGATTGATCGATTCTGACCATGACGGAATCCCGGATTACATGGATATCGACTCCGATAATGATGGTATCGTTGATAATATTGAAGGTCAGGGAGAACATAACTACATACCGCCATCGGGAATTGATGAAAACGGCGATGGCTGGGATGATATTTACGATGTAACAATTGGTGGTGTAATTACCTTCGATGAGGATCTTACAGACACTGATGGTGATTCAATGCCTGACTATCTGGATATTGACTCGGATAACGATGGTGTTTGGGACTTGATTGAAGGACACGACGACGATAATAACGGTATTGCCGATGTATTAAGATGGTACAGCGACGAAGACCGCGATGGTCTGGATGATGCTTACGATACTTATTCGGGCTGGGCAGATTATGGTAACGAAACTGCAAGTAATGCTCCGCTGCAAGACTTTGACGGTGACGGAACACGCGACTGGCGCGATATTAACGATGAAGATGATGATTACCTGACAGTAAATGAGGACCTGAATGGTAACGGCGATTATAGCGACGATGACCTCGACCTTGATGGTTATCCGGAATACCTGGATACTGAATTGAACTGTGAGTTGTTCATTCCGGAAGGATTCTCGCCAAACGACGATGGTGTTCACGACTTCTTCCAGATTCTGTGTATCCAGAAGTATCCGAATGCGAAACTGATGATCTTCAACCGAAACGGTGTTAAATTGTGGGAAAAAGAGCACTATGGTAACCTCGATGTTTGGGGAACTTACGAAGATGCATGGTGGTGGGGAACTTCTGAAAATCGCTTAACCATTGGCCGATCGGGTGGATTGCCTGCCGGTAACTACATTTATGTGCTGATACTGAACGATGGATTAGGTACAGTTAAGAATGGTACAGTGATGTTGGCTTACTAGGAGTTTTGGTTTTTACGGAATGATTTTTGTAACTTAACCTGCAGTTAGACACTAATTTATAATCCTATGTTTAAGAACCTTACACCCATCGTAGTGTTGTTGTTGTTCGTTTTTTCAGCAACAGCACAATCCATTGAAAATTATGTAGCCGATCAACCAAACGGCCAGATACAAAAGCTTTATTTGCACACCGATCGGGAGTTTTATTTCTGGGGAGACACGCTGTGGTTCTCAGCCTATCTCGTTAACGGACAGAACCACACTTACTTTGCCGATTCATTGAATATGCATGTTGAGCTTATAGATAAGGAAGGTGAAATTGTTCGAAAGGAACTTTTAATGGTAGTTAATGGATTTAGTAAGGGATACCTGAGTTTTAACGATAATACACTGGAGGAAGGCAACTATTTATTACGGGCTTACACCGATTTTATGCAGGTTCAGCAACCGGAAAACTTGTTTAATAAAACCATTACAATTAGTGCGGTTAAAAACAAGTTTCCTGAAGATAAAGCTGAAGACATTGGGTCGAAGGTATATATCGATTTTCTTCCCGAAGGAGGCATTCTTCTCAATGAAAAGATTAACCGGGTAGCTTTTAAGGCCTATAACCGCCTTGGAAAGTCCGTTGATGTGAAGGGAACGCTTTTTACCATGTCGGGAAAAAAAGTTGCGGATATTGAAAGCAGTTTTCAGGGATTGGGCGTATTGTTTTTTAAATCCCAAGCCGGTGAAAAATATAAAATAGAATTGGATGATGATCGCCAGGTATCATTAAACATTCCGGAGGTTAGTGAAATTGGTTCAAAGCTTGCCCTCTCGCTGGTGAAAAAGAACGGTATACAATTAAGGGTTGAATCAACAGAGGCAGACGATCGGCCCGCTTATCTTGTTTGTATGCATCGGGGAATGGTGAACAATTATATCGAGATTCCGGGATCGGAGAAGGACAAACTGGTTGATTTAAAAAATGATGTTTTGTCGACAGGTATCAACCGGCTGGTTTTGGTCAACAGCGATTTACAGCCCGTTTCAGAACGTTTGTATTTTAAAACTACGCAGGATGAATTTGTAAATATTGAGGTTAGTCCGAATAAAGAAGAATATTCTACCCGCGAAGAAATTGAACTGGATTTGAAATCGGAAACAAAATTGACGAAAGGTGAACTGGCCCGTGTTTCAATGACTGTTATTAATAAAGATTTGTTACTTAAAAATGGAAATGCGCAAACGATACAGTCGTATTTGTTGCTCGATTCAGAATTAAATGGCCCTGTCGATAATGCTGCGGCATTCTTTAAGGACTCTGAAAATATTGAATCGGCAGAAAAACTCGATCTTTTGATGCTTACCTCCGGCTGGAGTTCGTACTCCTGGAATAATTTAAAATCGGTTGAAGAAATGCCGGAAATTGCCGGTGCCGGCCTGCAGTTTAAAGGCAAAGTCAGAAAACTGGTTACACAAAAGCCATTTGCCGACACTGATGTTTTATTAAATATTATTGGCAAAGAGGGGAGTGTGTTGTTTAACGGAAAGACAAACGAAACAGGAGACTTCCTCTTTGACAATGTGGAGTATTTCGACACGGCCCTGGTAATAATTCAGGGATTGAATAACAAGGATAAAAGGTATACAAACCTTGAATTGGCGTACCCCGGACAGGAAACTTTTGAGGTATCAGAGAAAGAACTGGATCATTTGGGAGATAGAGAAATCGTTTCAGTAGGTATGTACAGGCAGAAGTACCAAAATGAGCTGAAATTGAGCGAATTTTATCCCGACAGAAATACCCGCATTTTGGAAGAAATTAAGGTGGTGAGAAGTAAAAGTGAATTTGATGACGGTCATTACAGACCGTATCCGTCTCCTTCGCACTCCATACAGGTTGAAGATTGGCACAGTAGTTATGTGGATGTCTTTCAGTTTATTAAAGGGCGCTTCCCAAATGTGTGGGTAACAGGCGACCATGTTAGAATGAGAGGAACAGGTTCTATCTATGCCTCAACAGAACCATTGTATTTGTTGGATGGATTTACTGTGCAAAAGGATGTGATAAAAAATATTCCTATGGTTCAGATTGATAAGGTAGAAGTGATAAAAGGTCCTTTTGCTGCTATTCTTGGAATGAACGGAGCAAATGGGGTGATTTCTATCTTAACCCGAACTGAAGTTAGTGATAACTATACAAATCAGTTGATCGCGGGAACCTTTGTGAAACGAATCAATGGTTTTCAGAAATACCGCGAATTTTATTCGCCACGATATACCGTAGCAAGTGATTCTGAGATTCCAGATTATCGTCAGACATTGTATTGGAATCCTGCAATGTTAGTTGATGATAAATCACAGAATGTGTCCTTTTTCTCGTGCGACAACCTCGCCAATTACAAAATCTTTGTGGAGGGAATAACTACCACCGGAAAAATATGTATTGGCGAAGCCGATTTTGTGGTTAATAAGCGAAATTTAGAATCATTTTAATGCCTCACTAATATCAGCAATTAAATCTGCAACATTCTCAATTCCCACCGACAGGCGCATCATGCGGTTGTTTATACCGGCCGCAATTCGTTCGACTTCGGTAAACTCGGCATAAATAGTTGAATGCGGATGAATGATCAGTGTTTTGTTATCATTCAGGTTGGTGGCGCGGCGTATGATTTGCAGCTTATTCATAAACGAATAACAGACATCTTTCGATTCCAGCTCAAAACTCATGATCGTACCGGGAACACCGTTAAAGTATTTTTTGGCCAGTGGATAACGATCATCATTTTCCAAACCCGGATAACTCACCTTTTTAACTTTCGGGTTTGAGTTTAGGTATTCCCCAAGTGCCAGGCAGTTTTGGTAACATTTTTCAACCCGAAGCTCCAGAATGTCGAGTCCCTGAATTTGAAAACGCGCCGTTTGCGGAGCCATACTTCCACCGGTATTTCGGTAGATGTTTTTCCTCACCTTGGCAAGAAATGCGTTGTCGTTAAACTTTTCAGTGTACGAAGCAGTATTTGGGTTGAGCTTCCAGTCGTAATTTCCGTGATCGACAATGGCACCTCCAAACGAAGTTGCACCACCAGAGATGTATTTAGTTGTCGACATAACTTCGATGTTTATACCAAATTTACCCGCATTAAAAACATTGGGAGGTGTAATGGTGCTGTCGGCAACCAGTACCAGGTTGTGTTTTTTTGCCACACGCGCCAGCATTTCAATATCAGCAATATCGAGTTGTGGGTTGGTAACTGTTTCGAAATAAATAGCACGCGTATTTTTATCGATCAGTTGTTCTATTTCTGTTTCCGAACTTAAATCGCTAAACCGTGTTTCCAGTCCAAATTCCGAAAGGGTGGTTTGTAACAAGGCATAACTGTGCCCAAACAAACGATTCCCTGAAATAATATTGTCTCCCGCTTTGGTTAGCGCCAATATCGTATTTGATATAGCAGCCATTCCCGAACTTAAAGCAATAACGCCTCTACTTTGTGTAAGCGCTTTTAATTTCAGCTCAAAATATTCAACCGTAGGACTTGTAGTTCTGGAGTATACGTGAGCAATATAGTCGCCTTTAAAGTTGGCTTCAATTTGTTCTGCCGAATCAAATTCGTAAGCAACCGATTCGTATAATGGCATTTGCAGTGCCTTGTGTGGATCTTGTTTGGCGTAAGGAACATTTAATGCGGTAGTAGTAAATCCGGTTTTTTTCATCTGTCTGCTTTTTAAGGCCCGAAAAATAGCGCTATTATTGTATTTCTTGCCCTGATTCGTTATAAAATACCAGAATAAAAAGCCTGATATTTGTTACCCTCAAAACAACTTTAAAACATAAAAGTTTTTCGTATCCCCATAACTTTGGTATAAATATTGTTACTTATTTTCGCAGTTTTAAGTTATAATTAAACAGCATTTACTTACAACTACTAACCATGGCGCCCCCCGTCATGGTTTTTTTATTTTTATTCTCGTTGCAGATCAATACTTTACCCTCGGGTCGTAACCCGATTATTACTTTTTAAAGTTAAAAACAGAGTTGATCTTCCGATCTTTTATCCTAAATAAACGTCATTTTCACGTGTCTTTCTCTATCTTTAAAAAACAAATTCGTAGTTAAACGAATGAAAAGAAAGGAACCGATCAAATGAAAAGATACCTGCCGCAACTAGTGCAGAACGATAAATGGCTGGAGCCCTATTCCGGAGTTATTACCGACAGGATGATTCTTGCCGACCGAAAAGAAAAGGAATTAACAGGTGGTAAATCGTTGGCTGATTTTGCCACCGGACACTTGTATTTTGGCTTACACAAAACAAGCTCAGGCTGGGTGTTGCGTGAGTGGGCACCCAATGCCACTCATATTTTTTTGGTGGGTACGTTTAACGACTGGCAGGAAAGTGCTGACTATTCTTTCTCGCACCTTGAAAATGGCGTTTGGGAATTGGCGCTGGAAGAACATCAGCTGTCACACGGCGATCTATATGCGTTGAATATTCATTGGGCAGTAAATTTTGGAAAACGAATTCCGGCCTGGGCCAACCGGGTTGTACAAGACGAAAATACGCACATGTTTAATGCGCAGGTGTGGGCGCCCAATTCGGAGTACGAGTGGAAAAATCCGGATTTTCAGCGTGCCGATGAACCACCTTTAATTTACGAGGGGCACATTGGAATGGCTGGAGAAGAGGAGCGTGTGCATACCTACAATGAGTTTCGCGAGCAAATGCTACCACGAATAAAAGCCAACGGCTACAATGTTATTCAGTTGATGGCTATTCCGGAGCACCCTTATTACGGGAGTTTTGGTTATCATGTAAGCAGCTTTTTTGCAGCTTCGTCTCGTTTCGGAACACCCGAAGAATTGAAACAGTTGATTGATGAAGCGCACGGAATGGGAATTGCCGTAATTATGGATTTGGTTCATTCGCATGCCGTAAAAAACGAAGTTGAAGGGCTGGGAAATTACGATGGTACACGCTACCAGTTTTTCCACGATGGCGGCAAAGGAGAGCATCCGGCCTGGGACAGCTACTGTTTTAACTATGGAAAGAATGAAGTGCTGCATTTTCTGTTATCAAATATCAGCTACTGGCTCACCGAATATAAGTTCGACGGTTACCGTTTTGACGGGGTAACCAGTATGTTGTATTTTAATCATGGTTTGGAAATCGCGTTTACGAACTACGACGATTATTTTAATGCCAATGTAGACCATGAAGCCACTACATATTTTAAGTTGGCCAACAAACTCATAAAAGAAGTTAGTCCAGCTGCTTTATCGATTGCTGAAGACATGAGCGGAATGCCCGGATTGGCCGCGCCGATTGAGGATGGCGGTTTGGGATTCGACCTGAGAATGGCGATGGGAGTGCCCGATTTCTGGATTAAAACCATCAAAGAAAAGTCGGATGATGAGTGGGAAGTTGGTGATATTTTTTACCAGCTCACGTCAAAACGTATGGACGAAAAAGTGGTGAGTTATGCCGAATCGCACGATCAGGCTTTGGTCGGCGATAAAACAATAATATTCCGTTTGATAGACAAGGAGATGTATTTCTCCATGCGAAAAGATCAGCCAAACCTGACTGTTGAAAGGGGGATTGCTTTGCATAAAATTATCCGCCTGGTGACTGCAAGTTCCGCCGGAGGAGCTTATCTGAATTTTATGGGCAACGAATTCGGTCATCCCGAATGGATCGATTTTCCGCGAGAAGGGAATAACTGGTCCTACAGTCATGCACGCAGAATTTGGAGTATTTCCGAAGATCCGGAATTAAAATTTCACTGGCTGTACGATTTCGATAAAGAAATGATTCAGCTGATCAATCAGAATAAAATACTTTCTATTCCTTCGGTTGACAAGGTGTTGGAGAATAAACCAGATAAGGTGCTGGCCTACCACCGCGGACTGTTTTTATTTGTGTTCAATTTTAACCCAACCCAGTCGTTTACCGATTACGGTATTCCGTTGGGAGCAGGGAAATATCAAATTGTATTGAATTCCGACTCGGGGCGTTTTGGTGGTCACGACCGGATTGACGAAGAAATAAGTTATTATACCATGCCAAGTAAAGGAATGGACAGCCAGCATTACCTGAAACTGTACCTGCCGGCCAGAACGGCACTGGTATTAAAAAAGGTTGATATCCCAAAAGCGAAGTAGATGGCCGAAACAAAGTTTCAAACCATAGTGGACGTGCCACAGTTTTTGTGGCAAACAGGTTACAAGAAGAAGAACCTGTTTATGGGATCGTGTTTTACAGAAAATGTAGGGGCAAAAATGGAAGCTCTGAAATACCCGGTCGACATCAACCCGTTTGGAATTTTGTATAATCCACTCTCTGTTGCCAACGGATTGCAAATTTTGCTGGATGAAAAACAATTTGGCTCGTCGGATCTTGTGGAACACAACGGGCTTTGGCACAGCTTTTCTCATCATGGAAGGTTCTCAAATATTGAAAAGGACGTTGCACTGGATGAGATAAACAGCCGAATTGTAAACTCAGCCACTTTTTTGAAAGAGGCCGATTTTCTGTATATAACTTTTGGTACAGCATGGATTTACCGTTATAAAAAGGACGGCGAACTGGTTTCGAATTGCCATAAAATTCCGGCCCGTGAGTTTGTGCGCGAAAGGTTATCTGTTCAACAAATTCTTGATGTATATCGTCAGTTGCTAACTAAACTTTGGGAATTTAATCCGAAGTTAAAAGTGGTTTTTACTGTGAGTCCGATCCGTCACTGGAAAGATGGTGCGGTTGAAAATCAGCGAAGTAAGGCGACGCTAATATTGGCTGTAGATCAGTTGGTTCAGGAATTTGGATCGGAAAAATGTGCCTATTTTCCATCGTACGAAATTGTAATGGACGAACTGCGTGATTACCGTTTTTATGCCGAGGACATGTTGCATATTTCCGAGGTGGCCATTAAACACATCTGGGAGCGTTTTGCTGAAGCACTTATCGATGCGGAAAGTCTCGCGTTATCGAAAGAAGTCGTAAAAATCACAAATGCTGTAAAGCATCGCCCGATCAATAAGAACTCCATTGAATTTTCTAAATTTCTCCTTAGCTTTCTGAAAAAAACCGGGGATCTCGAAAAAAGATTTCCGTATCTTAATTTAAAGTTAGAAAAAGAATATTTTAATACACAGATTGAGGATTTAGGAAGTGGCGATGAAACAATTGTAAGTTAAATCCTTAACTTAGTAGTGCTTCTTTATTGTGTCTACTGAACCAATACTCAATTTACCAAAGTGTTATTGTTATGCATTACCTTCAATTTGATAAGGAACAGCTGGTAAATCTTGAATATTCGCTGTTCAAAGAAATATTACGGTCAAACAGGGCCGGTTCTTATTTAAGTACCACACTTAATGGATGCAACACGCGCAAATACCACGGCCTGTTGGTGTGTCCGATTGATAACTTTGGTGGCGAAAAACATGTGTTGCTTTCAACTCTCGATGAAACGGTAATACAAAACGAGGCCGAATTTAATCTTGGAATTCATCGCTATAAAGGAGGGAATTACGAGCCCAACGGACACAAATATATTCGGAATGTAGAGTTCGATTCCATTCCGAAAATTACCTATCGGGTTGGAGGAGTGGTGCTTACCAAAGAGCGCTTGCTGGTTGAAAAAGAAGAACAAATTCTTATACGATATACACTTGAAGAGGCGAAATCGCCAACCACTTTACGCCTAAAACCATTTTTGGCTTTTCGTAACATTCACGATTTGAGCAAGGCAAATATGTACCTCAACCGAAAGTTTGGGAAGGTTAATAATGGTATAAAAACCTGTTTGTACGACGGTTATCCCGATTTGTTTATGCAATGCAGCAAGTCGGTTGATTTTGTAGCTGTTCCCGATTGGTATTACGATATTGAATACCTGAAAGAACTTCATCGAGGTTACGATTACCTGGAAGATCTTTTTGTTCCGGGCTATTTCGAGTTCCCGATGAAAAAGGGAGAATCGGTTGTTTTTGCCGCCGGGCTGAATGAGGCTAATCCGGTGTCGTTAAAACAACGTTTTACCAAAGAACAGAAAAAACGAGGTGGAAAAGAAACCTTTAAAAGTGTATTGGAGCAGGCCGCTCATCAGTTTATAATGCACGAAGGTTATACTGCCGATATTATAGCAGGTTTCCCCTGGTATAACAGTATTACCCGGCAAACATTTATT
The DNA here is from genome assembly GCF_033963885.1 of Draconibacterium sp. IB214405. NCBI lineage: Bacteria > Pseudomonadati > Bacteroidota > Bacteroidia > Marinilabiliales > Prolixibacteraceae > Draconibacterium > Draconibacterium sp. IB214405. Next base: position 86,550 of record NZ_JAXBMA010000001.1, on the reverse strand, counting down.
TCGCTTCCCGGTTTATGTCTGGCGCTGAACGATGCAAAACTTTGCGAAAAAATTCTCGATTCGCACCTCAAATATTTTAACGACGGCTTTTTCCCCGACCGGATAAAAGATCAAAAACTGGAATACCATTCGGCAGATACATCGCTGTGGTTTATCTGGGTAATTCAGCAATATTTTAAGAAAAAGAATAATCCGAAGGCTTTATGGAAGCTTTACGGAGAAGCGATAAAACGGATTCTTGATGCCTACGTCAATCAAAATCAGGCATGCATAAAAGTGTTACCAAACGGATTGATTCATGCCGAAAAGAAAGATACGGCACTTACGTGGATGGATGCTTCGGTTGATGGAAAAGCAGTGGTGCCACGTTCCGGACTGGCAGTTGAAGTGAATGCACTTTGGTTTAACGCCATTTGTTTTGCACTGGATTTAGCCGATATGGCCGGCGACAGAGAGTTTATCGACAAGTGGAAACACATGTGTAAAAAGGTGGCGCAATCGTTCCTGAAAACCTTTTGGGGTGACGGACGCGGTTACCTTGCCGATGTGGTAAAAGATGATCAGTACGATTGGGCAGTGCGGCCAAATATGGTAATTGCGGTTGCCATGGATTACACGCCGCTTTCCCGGGAACAGCAAAAAGAGGTGCTTAGCGTAGTAAAGCGGAAATTGCTTACCAACCGTGGTTTACGAACCTTATCGCCCGATCATTTACGTTACTTCGGAAATGTTTCGGGTGGCCCGGAGGAGCGCGAACTGGCAATTCATCAGGGTGCAGTATGGCCATGGTTGCTACAGTTTTTTGTTGAGGGCTATCTGAAAATTCATAAACGTGGAGGATTGCCTTTTGTGAAACAAATTGTAGAAAGTTTTGAAGAAGAAATGACAGAGCACTGCATTGGTAATATCTCTGAAATGTATGAAGGAGATCCGCCGCATATTGCGCGGGGAGCTATTTCGCAGGCCTGGAACGTTGCAGGCGTACTTTATGCACAGAATATGGTGCAGGAGTATTCTGAGTAGTTGGAACATTGTGAAACGTTTTGTAAGAACGGGAAGAATAATCGGTTAAATTTTACAGGCCCATGAAGGTATTAATGTTTGGATGGGAGTTTCCTCCCCATATCTCAGGTGGATTGGGAACAGCATGTTACGGACTAACAAAAGGAATGTCGGAGATAGACGACATTGATGTGACTTTTGTGGTTCCTAAAGCTTTTGGCGACGAAGACCAGGAGCGCATGAAACTCATCGGGGCAAATACCATTCCTGTAAACAGAAAAACGGTTCATTTCGATTCTGAATCAAAAACAATGGAATACCTCGAAGTGGATTCGCCAATTCTGCCGTATGTCACTGAAGAGGAATTTTGGCAATTAAAAAGTGGACGCTATTCAAGCCAAACCAAATTTATTGAAACTGATGACCATTCAAAAATAAATTTCAGCGGAGGTTATGGCCCCGATCTGTTAAAAGAAATTCGTGAATATGCACTGGTGGCACAGTTGATCGCCGAAGACACAACTTGTGATATTATCCATGCACACGACTGGTTAACTTATCCGGCCGGAATAGCAGCTCGTGAAATCAGTGGAAAACCGCTGGTTATTCACGTTCATGCCACCGAATTCGACCGGAGTGGCGGCGATGTAAACCCAAAGGTTTATGCCATTGAGCGCGAGGGTATGGAAGCCGCAGATAAAATAATAACCGTAAGTAACCTTACACGAAATATCGTTATCGAAAAATACGGAATAAATCCCGTTAAAGTAGTAACGGTCTACAATGCAGTAGAATCGATAGAAAACGAAAAAGGTAGTTTGCCACCAAAAGGAGTAAACGATAAAGTTGTAACTTTTTTGGGCCGCATAACTATGCAAAAAGGCCCCGGTTACTTTATTGAAGCCGCCAATCTGGTGTTGAAAAAAATGCAGAATGCACGTTTTGTGATGGCCGGTAGCGGAGATATGATGAATGAAATGATTGCGCGAACAGCTGAATTGGGAATAGCCGATCGTTTTCATTTTACCGGATTTTTAAAAGGAAACGATGTTAACGACCTTTTTAATATGACTGACGTTTTTGTGATGCCTTCAGTATCGGAGCCGTTTGGAATTGTTCCGCTGGAAGCCATGCAGCTGAACGTGCCGGTTATTATTTCCAAACAGTCGGGAGTGGCCGAAATATTGAAACATGCCATAAAAATCGATTTCTGGGATACCTATGCCATGGCTGACGCGATTTATGGTGTTTTAAATTATACCTCATTGTCGGAGCATTTTCAAAACGAAGGAAAAAGCGAAGTGAATGCGCTGAAATGGATTCATTCGGCCAACGAGGTTCGAAAAGTTTACATGGAAACCCTACAAAAGAATTAAATGATTATGAAACAGATATGTTTATTTTTTCAGATACATCAACCGTTCAGGCACAGGCGTTACCGCTTTTTTGATATCGGTAACGACCATTATTATTACGACGATTATTCGAACGAAAGTATCGTTCATAACATTACAAAAAACTGTTACCTGCCAGCCAACAAATTATTATTGGAGCTGGCTGAAAAATACAAGAATAAATTTAAAGTTGCTTTCTCTATTACCGGTGTGGCGCTCGAGCAATTCGAACTTTATGCACCCGAGGTGATCGAATCGTTTCAGAAACTGGCCAAGACGGGCTGCGTTGAGTTTTTAGCCGAGACCTATTCGCATTCGTTGAGCAGCCTGAAAGATGCCGATACATTTACCGATCAGGTAAAAAGGCACGATAAACAGCTGGTTCGTTTATTTGGTCAGAAACCAAAAGTGTTTCGAAATACCGAAATGATCTACTCGGATGAGATTGGTGAGCGGGTGGCTAAAATGGGTTACTCGGCCATGTTAACCGAAGGTGCAAAACACATTTTGGGATGGAAAAGCCCCAATTTTTTGTACGTGAATGCCATTAATCCACGTTTAAAAATTTTGATGCGTAACTATAAAATGAGCGATGATATTGCATTTCGTTTTTCGGATAAAAAATGGGATAAATATCCGCTTACTGCTGAGAAATTTGTTGAATGGCTGGAGGATGCGGCAGACGAAGAAGAGATCGTAAACCTGTTTTTAGGCTACGATACGTTTGGAAGCCGCCAGCCAAAAGAGAGTGGAATTTTTGAGTTTCTAAAAGCTGTGTCAGAACAAATTGTGGAAAGTAATTGTCTTAAATTTTCCACACCTTCCGAAGCGGCAGAGGAACTTCAGCCGGTTTCGGCGGTTAGTGTTCCGCATCCTATTTCGTGGTCGGATGAAGAGCGTGATTTGAGCGCCTGGCTGGGAAACGGGATGCAAATGGAAGCTTATGGGAAACTCTATGATATGAGAGGACAAATGGCAAAATGTACCGATCCTGAACTTCAGAAAGACTGGAACTACCTGCAGGTTAGCGATCATTTCTTTTACATGTCGACCAAATATTTTGCCGATGCCGACCCGCACAGTGTTTACAGTAATTTCGATTCGCCGTACGAAGCGTTTATAAATTATATGAATGTGCTGAGTGACTTTAAGATGAGGCTAAATGCTAAAGTTCCTGAAAATGAAATAGAAAACGAAATTGCCTCACTTCATCGTTTGCTGGAAGAAAAAGAACAAAAAATTAAAAAAATGGAGGACGACCTTCGTCGATTACAAAAAAATAAGAAACTAAAGAAATAGCTGATAGCCGAGATAAGCTATCTGTACACAACATTAAATTTGCTTAACTAAAATTGTGTAAAATAGAAATAGTAAAAATGATAATTTAATTTTGCAGCCGCTATAAAACATTTAGCGACAGTGGTTTGCCAGTGTGGCGCTGCATGTAACTATTAAAATGAAAAGAAAATGGAAAAAGCAAAATTTATAAAAAATCCGGTTATTGAGGAACCGGTTTGGAAACGGATAATTGTAGAATCGAACGTACCGGAGAGCCTTTCGCCACTTCGTGATTTGTCGAAAAACCTGTGGTGGGTTTGGAACACTGAAGCACGTGAACTGTTTCAGCATATTGATGCTGAAATTTGGGAAGAATGTGCGCATAATCCGATCGTATTGCTTGATCAGGTAAGCTACAACCGTTTTAAAGAGTTGGAAAACGATGAAATGTTCGTGGCCCGCATGCACGAAGTAAATGCGAAATTTAATCAGTACCTCGACGACAGAAAGAATCTTGGAGGGCCTGAAATCGCGTACTTTAGTATGGAGTATGGATTACACGACAGTTTAAAGATATTCTCTGGCGGTTTGGGTATTCTGGCCGGCGACTACCTGAAAGAGGCCAGCGATATGAAGACAAACCTGGTTGCCGTAGGTTTGCTTTACCGTTACGGTTATTTCAAACAAAACCTGAATTTACACGGAGAACAGATGGCTGTTTACGATGCGCAGCAGTTCTCTAAAATTCCTGTTCAGCCTGCTCTTGATGCCGATGGAGAATGGGTGAGAGTTGAAATTCAATATCCGGGCAGAAATGTGATTGGCCGAGTTTGGCAAACCAATATCGGTTCGGTAAAACTATTCCTGCTCGACACCGATCACCACGAAAACAGCGATGCCGATCGTTTTGTTACCCACCATTTATATGGAGGCGACAACGAAAACCGTTTGAAACAGGAAATGTTACTTGGTTTGGGAGGTATTCAGGCTTTGAAAAAATTGGGATACAAATCAGACGTTTACCATTGTAACGAAGGACATGCTGCGTTTATCGGTATCGAGCGTATTGCCAATTTGATGGTGGAAGAAAAGCTGACTTATGCTGAGGCAAAAGAGGTGGTGAATGCTTCAACGGTATTTACAACACATACACCGGTTCCTGCCGGTCACGATTCATTCCACAACGATCTTTTCCGTCATTACATGGATTTCTTCCCCGCAAAACTTGGTATAAGCTGGGAAGATTTTGAAATGCTGGGAAAAGCGCGAAAAGAGGAAGACCATTTTAATATGAGTTACCTTGCCAGTAACCTGTCGCAGGGAATAAATGGTGTAAGTATGTTGCACGGCGACGTTAGTAAGGCAGTGTTGAAAGACCTTTTCCAGGGTTATCTTGAGGAAGAACTGGAGATTGGTTATGTAACCAACGGTGTACACTACCCAACGTGGGCTGCCCAGGAGTGGAAAGACATTCATAAAAGATATTTTGGCGAGCAGTTTCCGGATAATCAATTGGATTTTGATGTTTGGAAAAACATTTACAACGTACCCGATCACGAGATTTGGGAACTCCGTAAAAAGCTACGTCAGAAATTAATCAACTACATAAAAGAGCGTTTCTCGGATAACTGGATCAAACGATCGGAGAATCCAAAGTTGATTACCGAGATTCTTGGAAAATTAAATCCGAATACGCTTACCATCGGTTTTGCCCGAAGGTTTGCCACTTATAAACGTGCGCATTTGTTGTTTCGGAACCTTGACCGTTTGGCGAAGATCGTAAACGACCCTGCGCGTCCGGTACAATTTATTTTTGCAGGAAAAGCACACCCGGCCGACAAAGCAGGTCAGGATTTGATCAAACACATTGTTGAAGTATCAAAACGTCCTGAGTTCCGTGGAAAAATTCTGTTTGTACAGAACTACGATATGAACCTCGCAAAAATGCTTTTGCAGGGCGTTGATGTTTGGATGAACACACCAACCCGTCCGTTGGAAGCATCGGGAACAAGTGGTGAAAAAGGTGTGATGAACGGAACGCTGCACTTTTCTGTACTCGATGGCTGGTGGGTTGAAGGATATCAGAAAGATGCCGGTTGGGCATTGCCAGCTGAGCGTGCCTACGACGTGCAGGATTTCCAGGATGAACTGGATGCTGAAACCATTTACAATATTCTGGAAGAAGAAGTTGTATCGGCCTATTATAACCGTAACCAGTACGATATTCCTGAAAAATGGATCAGCTATGTGAAAAATACGCTGGCAAATGTGTCGCCAAACTTTACAACCTCGCGAATGATGCGCGATTACAAGGATCGTTACTACAATCCGCAGTATGAACGTACGCAGAAAGTAAAAGCTGATGCATTTAAACTGGCGAAAGAATTAGCTGCCTGGAAAGAAAAAATAGCCGCAAAATGGGACGAGATTGAAGTGAAAAACATCGAGATCATCGATGGTATTGCACACACCATGTTGATGGGTGAAAAATATCCTGTAAAAGTATCGGTTGATCTTAAAGGTTTATCGCCCGAGGAAGTTGGTTTGGAACTGGTTATTACCGAAAGTGATGATGATGGACAGGAAAAAGTTGTACGTACGCTGGAATTTATTCCTGAAAAATGTGAAGGTACAGGGTGTTGTTACAAACACATTGTGTTGCCTGATCACCCGGGATCGTTCGCATACAGTTTCAGGTTGTATGCAAAACATCCGGAACTACCGCATCGACAGGATTTCAGATTTATTAAATGGATAAGTTAATTCTGTAAAGTCTTAAAAATAAAATATATAAAAGGTGTCCGTTTGGGCACCTTTTTTTATGCGCTGATCATCAGTCGGAGTACGCAACAAAAGTTTCAAAATCGAATATGTTTTAAAATTGTAATTGGTATCATTTTTACATTTCATTCAAACTATTATTTTTACGAAATATCATTTGTAATATAAAATGAGCATGAGAGCTAAAATTTACAGCAATCTTAATGATCATTGTTTCACTCGAATTCTCCGTCAGTTGACGGATTGCCGTAAAATTTAAAAATCATAAACACATGAAAAACCAAAAAAGTGTTGGTAAAAAAATAAAAGAGTTTCGCGAGTTCAGACAACTTTCGCGACCTGATTTGGCGTTGCAGGCTAATCTTGATGAAGCACAACTTCAGTTAATTGAAGAAAAAGGGAATGTGCCGTCACTTGGTATTCTTATAAAAATTTCGCGTGCTTTGGGCGTTCGAATCGGAACATTTCTGGATGATCAGGAGACCATTGGTCCGGCACTGGTAAATGCGGGTCAGGCAGAGGAAAGCCTGAGTTTCTCAACAAAAGACGAAACCAGTCGCGAGCACCTGAACTTTTTCTCGCTGGCACAAGCTAAAGCCGGAAGGCACATGGAGCCTTTTTTGGTGGAAATAGAACCGGCAGAAGAATCGGATTACAAACTGTCGTCGCACGAGGGCGAAGAATTTATTTATGTGTTGGAGGGAAGTATCGAAATTAACTATGGAAAAGAGGTGTACGTCTTGAAAAAGGGCGATACCATTTATCTTGATTCGGTTGTTGCGCATAATATTCATGCAGCAGGAGATGAAGGAGCCAAAATGCTTGCGGTAATTTATACGCCAATCTAAACTAAAAACGTTTTCATGCAACTACTCGACTATACTTTAGGAAATATACTGGAAAAATGGGCCTTCGAAACACCGGATAAAGATTTTATCGTTTATCCCGACCGTAATCTTCGGTTTACGTACAAAGCGTTTAATGAGCGGGTAGACAGCCTGGCAAAAGGTTTACTGTTTATTGGCATTAAACCGGGCGACAAAGTGGGCGTTTGGGCAAAAAATGTTCCCGACTGGACCACATTGATGTTTGCAACAGCAAAAATCGGAGCTGTTCTGGTTACCGTAAATACCAATTATAAATCGTCGGAGCTGGAATATATCCTTAAAAATGCCGATATCAATTCACTTTTTATTGTTGATGGTTACCGCGACAGCAACTACGTTCAAATGGTGTTCGATCTGGTACCGGAACTAAAAAGTCAGGCGCGTGGAAAGTTAAAATCAGAAAAATTTCCGAAGCTCAAAAATGTAGGGTTTATCGGTCAGCAGAAAAATCGGGGAATGTACAGCACCGACGAGCTGATGTTATTGGGAAGTCATATCGACGACCTGGAGTTAGAGAGTGTAAAAATTGGATTGGATTGCCACGATGTGGTGAATATGCAATATACCTCGGGCACAACAGGTTTTCCTAAAGGAGTGATGTTAACTCATCACAACATTCTGAATAACGGATATGCAACGGGCGAGTGCATGAAATATACTGAAGACGACCGACTACTGGTTTGTGTTCCGCTGTTTCATTGTTTTGGTTGTGTGCTTGCGGTGTGTTCAATCGTAACACATGGCGCTACCATGGTTTTTACTGAGGATTTTGATCCGCTGCTTGTACTGGCATCGGTTCAGAAAGAAAAGTGTACGGCACTTTACGGTGTGCCAACCATGTTTATTGCAGAACTGAATCATCCAATGTTTGAAATGTTCGATCTGTCGTCGTTGCGCACCGGAATTATGGCCGGAGCACTTTGTCCGATAGAAACGATGCGCCAGGTGATGGACAAGATGAACATGAAGGACATTATCATTGTGTATGGCCTTACCGAAAGCTCTCCGGGAATGACAGCCACACGAACCCACAATTCGGTTGAAGTTCGGTCCACAACAGTTGGATTCGAATTCCCAAATGTTGAGGTGAAGATCGTTAATCCTGAAACCGGCGAAGAATGTCCGGCGGGAGAACAAGGGGAAATTTGTTGCCGTGGTTACAATGTAATGAAAGGGTACTACAATAATCCGGAAGAGACAGCAAAAGCCATTGATAAAGATGGATGGTTGCATTCGGGCGACCTGGCAATAAAAACAGAGGACGGCTTTTACAGAATTACTGGCCGTATTAAAGATATGATCGTACGTGGTGGCGAAAATATTTACCCGCGCGAAATTGAAAATTACTTGTATCAACTGCCGCAAATCGAGGCGGTAGAAGTAGCCGGTGTGCCAAGTCCAAAATATGGCGAGGCGGTTGGTGCTTTTATAAAACTGAAAAAAGACGAATCATTGACAGAGGAAGAAGTGCTTGATTTCTGCAGAGGTAAGATTGCGCGATTTAAAATTCCTAAATACATTTTCTTTGTTGATGGTTTTCCGATGACTGCCAGCGGTAAAATCCAGAAATACAAGCTTAGTGAGCTATCGGTTGAGCTATGTAAGGAACAAGGCATTGAGATTGTATAAATCTCTCTATCATTGATTTCTATTGAATTATTATTACCGATAGAGATAATCGAACAAAAAAGACATTTTTTTGCAAAGTTTCAGATTGCAAGGGAAAGTGATTTTTCACTTTCAGTTTGTATTCCCCGGAATAATTCTGTTATGGTTTCGTGCTATTATTCTAAGATTACTTAAGACCTTTTACTTCACAAAAATCACACTTGTCTGCGTTATGACTTATGTCATATTTCAGGCATCTAAAAAGCGCAATTTTCGCGGCTGTTCAGAAAAGCAGTTTTTTTATGAGTATTTAATTACCTCTACGAAGGGTAATTGATTAGACAGCACAGAGTTTTTTGAAGCCATTTGCAGAGCGCAAGTGGCTTTTTTAATTCTGGAGACCAGGAAACTGTTGATGGATTCCGGTTTTTCAAAGAGCTTAACTATATTTGTGCATCTATAATACAGCAAAGAATCATGGCAAAATACAAACGCATTCTGTTAAAATTAAGCGGCGAATCGCTTATGGGAGATCAACAACACGGTATCGATCAAAACCGATTGGCTGATTACGCTGAAGAAATTGCAGCAATTGTAAAATCAGGCGTGCAGGTTGGAATCGTAATTGGTGGAGGAAATATCTTTCGTGGATTAAGTGGTGCCGCCAAAGGATTCGATCGGGTAAAAGGCGATCAGATGGGAATGCTGGCCACGGTTATTAACAGTTTGGCGTTAAATTCAGCCCTGGTAAATCAGGGAGTAAAATCAAAAGTGCTTACGGCAATCAGAATGGAGCCTGTTGGCGAATTTTACTCGAAAGACAAAGCGATTGAGGCTCTGCAAAACGGAGAAGTGGTAATTATTTCCGCCGGAACCGGTAATCCATATTTCACAACCGATACAGCAAGTGCATTGCGCGGAATTGAAATTGAAGCCGACGTTATGTTTAAAGGAACACGTGTTGATGGTATTTATACTGCCGACCCTGAAAAGGATAAAAACGCGACAAAGTTCGACAAGATCAGTTTTGATGAGATTTATAACAGGAACCTCAGAATTATGGATCTGACCGCCACAACCTTGTGTAAGGAAAATAACCTACCTATCTATGTGTTCAATATGGATCAAAAGGGTAATTTACAGAAGGTTATGAGTGGTGAAGACATTGGCACACTCGTTTATATTTAGCCTTTGGTTATTTTAAATACGAATAAATTATTTAAAAAATTTTTGGGAATTTATATTTTTTCTATATTTGCTAACATTCCACAGTTGGAAACTCAGTGTTTTAACCAATGCAAGAAGAAGTAGATTTTGTTTTAGACGTTTGTAGGGAGAAGATGGAGGCTGCAATTTCGCACCTCGAAAAAGAATTGGTTCACATTAGAGCGGGGAAAGCCTCACCAACCATGTTGGATGGAGTTCTAGTTGAATATTATGGTAGTCAAACACCTCTAAGTCAGGTGTCTAACGTAAGTACGCCTGATGCACGAACAATTGCTGTTCAACCTTGGGAAAAGACTTTGATCCCGGTAATTGAAAAGGCAATTATTAATGCTAATCTGGGTTTTAATCCGGACAACAACGGCGAGATTATCAGAATTAATATTCCGGTACTAACTGAAGAACGAAGAAAAGGCTTGGTAAAACAAGCTCATCAGGAAGGAGAGAACGCAAAAGTAAGCGTTCGTGGTGCACGAAAAGAATCGAACGACAGCCTTAAAAAACTTCAAAAGGATGGTTTGTCGGAAGATATCGAGAAAGACGCAGAAGCGGAAGTGCAAAAACTAACTGATGATTTTGGTAAGAAGATCGACGCCTTAGTGAAAACTAAGGAAGAAGATATAATGACTATTTAATTGTTTCTAGTTTTCTGTTTTCTGAACATTGTTTAATTGTTTTCATGGCTTTGAGGCAGCTTTGTAGAAGCTGCCTTTTTTTTGCCCTAAACTTTCCTTTTATTTTTTCCTGAAGTAATAGCTTTTCTGCTCCGACCGAACGTCGTAAGTGAAAATTTCTGACGATGAAGAATGAAAGACAGAAAGTAATCCGATATCTCCTGCACAAAACAAACTGTGTATACACATTACAAGCACAAAAGCATAAACGGCAGCTTGATGAAAGAATAGTATAATTCCGCAAAGTGTAATGATTTTAACCACAACCAATGGTGCCAGAGCAATTAATGTAAATTGACGTTGGTTTAAAACATACCTGTCGGCCTCGGCATAAAACATGAATTTTTTGAAATAGGCTCCATAATTTACCTTCGGTGCACCGGTCAGTTTTATTACGATTCCGTGAATAAGTTCGTGAATTACAATAAGTACAGAAACGCAAAAAACAATGGTGCCCAGGCTGTACGAAAGTGGCTGACAAACATCTTTAAAACAGAGAACGATTGAACGGGTTAACAGGAAAAGTCCGGTAAGGATCATCGCTATCTGGTAAAACATATAACTTTTAACCAGCCATCCTCCTTTGCCCAGTTGATCAAGTACGAATGTTTTTATTTCGTGGTGTTCCAGCTCTGCATAAAGTTCGTATTCATCGCTGGAGTTCAATTCTTCAATCGATGGATTACTCCTGCTCATAGCGGATGATGTGGTAGAGATCTTTTAAATTGAATAGCCTGAAAACGATGGCAAATAACACCGAGACTGAAATCATTGTCAGATAACCGTAAAACCAATTATCGATCTGTTTTGAGAGGAAGCCGGCAACGATAACAACCGCAGTAAAAATGAAAAGTTGTACGATATAGGTAATTTTAGGGTGAAGTTTAAAAACAAGAATCGCCAAAATAAATTGGGTAATTCCGGTAAAAAGCTGTGTCGTTAAGCTGGCGTATGCCGATCCATAAGCCATAAATCGCGGAATAAGAATAAGGTTAAGAACGATATTCAATACCATTCCACAAAAAGCCATAATGTTCAATTGTTTCATACTGCCGTTGGCTGTAAGTAATGTGCCGAAAATATAGGTAAAGGCAATACCGATAAAACCTGTCATCAGAATGCCCAGAATCCCCGAGGAGTGTTCGGTACTCGAGGTATACAACGTTCGCATAATCTCCGTATCGTAGAAGATGCTTGAGATGGCAATAATTATTGCCGGAACAATTAACAGGGTAAACGAAAGTTTCACCATCTGCCCGACGTGCTCTTTCTGTTTCAGCATTTTTGCAAAAATTGGCAACAGTAATCCGGCAAAGAGTAATCCGAACATCGAAACGGCATCCAGTAAACGAAACGAGTGTGCATAAATTCCGGCCTGTTCTTTTCCAATGGGGTGCGGGAGCATACGTTCCAGCATTACAGAATCAATCCGGTTGTAAAACGACATCAGCAAAATAAGCAGCGCATACGGATACGATTTTCGGAGAAACACCCTAAAGAAAGAAAGGTCGAACCGCACTTTTATTCTTCCAGATTTTGCAAGCACCACAATAAAAGTGGTTACAGCAGTCAGCACGTAAGCAATCGTCTGAACGTAAACATACCAGTTGATCGAGAATTGGATAGTTGTCCACGATGTGAAAAGTAAAATGCCACATAAAACCAGCATAATACTTCGGTCTAAAACCGATATTAAACTATCGGTCCGGAACAGATGTAACGCGCTGAGATTTGACCGTAAATAAAGCGTGAATGATATCAGAAACTGGTTAAATATCAGAAAGAACAGCAGATGAAACTGAATGTTGTTGTACCCGATAATGGCTGCAACACCTAAACTGAAAATAGCATAAACAAAAGCCAGAACAACCTTTAATCCGATGATATTGGAAAGGTGCTTCGGCAATAAAAAGTTGTGCTGTGCAATGTTGCGGTTGTTGTAGTTGGTAATCCCAACATCGAGCAAAATATTAAGCAACATCGAGAAGTTGAACAAGGCAAAATACAAACCAAAAGTCTCGTCGCCAACAGTGTTTTGCACCGTCCTGTCGATACCGAAAATCCAGATAGGTTTTATCAGCAGATTCAGGAAAAGTAATAATATCAGGTTGGTTACAAATTTGCGTTTCAAAACACCGTGTTTCTTGAATTGTACCTAGAATTTGAACGCTTAAAAGTAACAAATATTTGAACAGACTTTGTACATTTACGAAAAATCGACAGCACTTATGGTTATTGCCGTAAATACTCGTTTGTTATTAAAAGGGAAGCTTGAGGGAATAGGCTGGTTTACTTATGAAACGCTTAAAAGGATGACGATAAATCATCCCGAGCATGAGTTTATTTTTATATTCGACCGACCCTATAATCAGGATTATATTTTTGCAGAAAATGTTACTCCGGTAGTTGTTGGGCCGCCAACACGCCATCCGGTTTTGTGGTACCTGTGGTTTGAATTTCAGATACCAAGAATTTTGAAAAAATACAAGGCGGATCTTTTCCTTTCACCCGACGGTTATCTTTCGCAACGCACAAAAGTGCCTCAGCTGGGTGTAATTCACGACATTAACTTTGTGCATCGTCCCGATGATTTGCCCTGGCTAAAAGCGAAATATTACAATCACTATTTTCCGAGATTCGCCCGCCTGGCTAAACGGATTGCCACTGTATCGTTTTATTCTAAAGAAGATATAACGCGATCGTTCAAAGTGGACTACGACAAGATTGATGTGGTTTACGATGGAATAAACCAGATTTTTGAGCCGATTTCGGACGAGGATAAAATGAAGGTGCGATCGATGTTTACCAACGAAGCTGATTATTTTTTGTTTGTAGGAGCCTTACATCCACGTAAAAATGTTTGTGGCTTGTTAAAAGCTTTCGATGCGTTTAAAAGTGTAGCCAACGACTCAACAAAACTGGTAATTGTTGGGGGCGAAATGCATAAAACAGGCGATATTTTTGAGACCTACGAAAACCTGCGACATAAAGACGATGTGGTGTTTACCGGCCGTGTTTCAACAGCCGACCTGCACGATATTTTTGGGGCCGCATTGGCGCTTACTTTTGTTCCGTTTTTCGAAGGTTTTGGAATCCCAATTGTTGAGGCGATGAGTGCTGGTGTTCCCGTAATTTGCTCTAATACCACCTCTATTCCAGAAGTTGGTGGCAATGCCGTACTTTATGCCGATCCGTTAAAGATCGATCAGATTACCGATGCGATGATCAAGATCAGGAAGGACGATACATTACGTGGCGAACTTGTGGAAAAAGGTTTTATTCAGAAAAATAAATTTAGCTGGGACGAAACGGCGCGTTTGCTGTGGATGAGTGTTGAGAAAAGTCTTCAGTAGGAATTGAATTTTAGTTTACATGTCAGAATCAAAATTACTTTCCTTTTATAACAAAAATACTATTGAAGCAGGTTGCGACGAAGCGGGACGAGGCTGTCTGGCCGGACCGGTATTTGCCGCTGCAGTAATTCTTCCTGCCGACTTTGAGAATGAGTTGCTGAATGATTCAAAAAAACTAAGCGAAAAACAACGTTATCAACTGCGTCCGCTTATTGAAGAGCAGGCGCTGGCGTGGGCAGTTGTGGCAGTCGATAACAAGGAAATTGATGAGGTGAATATTCTGAACGCCTCGTTTTTGGCGATGAACCGAGCGGTTGAAAAGTTAAAAACGGTACCTGAACATTTGCTGATTGACGGAAACCGATTCCGAACAAAAAGTAAAATTCCGTACACCTGCATGATAAAAGGCGACGGACGATTTTATTCCATTGCCGCGGCATCAGTTCTTGCAAAAACCTATCGAGACGATTATATGGCAGAGATCCATGAGGAGTTTCCCCATTACGACTGGAACAAGAACAAAGGTTATCCAACAAAAAAACATCGGGCGGCAATCAAAGAACATGGCCCCACCAGATATCATCGCATGACCTTTCGTTTGTTAGACGAACAACTTGCACTTGATTTTAAGTGAGCAGATGTCTTTAAGTCATCCGCTCATTATTCATTTTTTTTTACCCCTCAGGCAACGTTTTTCATTTACCTTGCATTTTAAAGTTGAAAGCAAACAAATAAGTGCAATTCGAAAAAATAATTCATAAAGTAAAAAAGGGCGATCGGCGGGCTCAAAAGCTGCTGTTCGATAAATATGTCGACCGCTTGTTTGCCGTTGCCCGGCGTTATGCTGTTAATGAAGAACTGGCGAAGGATGCACTTTTTCAGGCTTTTATGAAGATTTATACCAAGTTGCCTGAGTTTGAATACATCAACGAGCCGGCATTGGAGGGGTGGTTAACACGTATTGTTATTAACCAAACTCTGATGGACAGGCGAAAGGAACTGAGTACGCTTTACAAAGTGGAAACGCTGGATGAAGAACGTCATGAAACAAGCTGGATTGAGGAAATGGACGACGGAGCACTGATTGACCTGGTAAATGAATTGCCGGATGGATACCGAACCGTGTTTTTAATGAATGCTGTTGATGGTTATGCACACAAAGAGATTGCTGAGGTGTTGGGAATTTCGGAAAGCACATCGCGGTCGCAATTTTTTAAAGCACGTAAATTTTTACAAAAGAAACTAGCACAGGATTATGGACAATCTGGAACATAGAATAAAAAATGCTTTCGAATCGAACGATAAAAAAACGTCGTTCTCAGGAAGGGAGCAAATGTGGAGCCGGCTCGATTCGGAATTGCACGGAAGAAAAGGTGTGGCTGCATTCTGGAGAATTGCTGCTGTTTTTCTGGGTTTATTGCTTACGCTTGGAGTTGTTGCCTCACTAAACAACAGAGCAAATAAACGTGCAGAAATGGAAAATGTAAAGCACGAAATTACAACATTGCAGCTACTGGTCGATTCGCTGCAAACGGTTCCTGCAGAAGTTAGAACCGAGGTGCAGGTGGTTGAAACGGAAAAAGTGGTTTACCGCGACAGGGTGGTGGAAAACAATGTTCCTGATGAATCAAAAAAATGGCAGCAGAACTATCAGCAGGCCATGGATTCAATCCAAACACTACAAAATGCAAC
Source organism: Draconibacterium sp. IB214405 (assembly GCF_033963885.1). Taxonomy (NCBI): domain Bacteria; kingdom Pseudomonadati; phylum Bacteroidota; class Bacteroidia; order Marinilabiliales; family Prolixibacteraceae; genus Draconibacterium; species Draconibacterium sp. IB214405. Next base: position 70,657 of record NZ_JAXBMA010000001.1, on the reverse strand, counting down.
TGCTGCTTTTAAAGCCGAAATCGAAACGTTAAATGATGAGCTGCTTGCATTGAAAAACCGGACAGAATCAAAAAATACGGAGCCTGCTCAGTCAGCAAATCCTTTTGAACTAAAAAGCGAACGTGTAGAACTGGGACCTCAGCCAAAACCATCGGTGAAGTCACCGGAGATGGAAATGAAAGTGTTCCAAAGAAACTTTATCGAGAACCGGAATAACCTGAACAGTACGATATTCAAAAAATGATAAACAATTAAAACCATGAAAACAATTTTTTCAATTTTTCTTTTTCTTTCGCTGGCCTTTTCAGCATCAGCCATGGACGGATATTTTAAAGCCGACACGGTTCGATACAAGTTCGATAAAATGCTGATTGAGGTGGCCAGCACCAATGCGCTGAATAAAACTCCACACAAAATGAGTATGCAGGGCAGGGTAGAGCAGATTCAAAAAGTATTGGCCGAAATGACCGTTGTACCGCCGGCTGATGATGAAATGATCACCATTGCATTTCGCGATCAGGGCGAAGATATGTGGGTGTGGAACTTTAAAGAGATAGAACTGTCGCGGAGCAAACGAAACACCAAAAGTCTGGTTGTTTTCGACGATGGAACCACTTTTGAAAAAGACTTTGGCCGCTACTGCATTTACTTTTCGTACCGCGCCATGGAAATGAAAATTTATGTGGATGATTTGAATGATCTTAACTATTTTCTTTCTGATGAGTTCGAAAAGAAAGCGCAGCAGTCTGAAGATTTTCTGAAAAAGGAGTACGGCGAAAAATACAAGAAAGGTATTATTGCCTGGCTCGATTTGCGTGACGACGAAGTGAAAGCTAATTATCAAAACAACAGTAAAAATCTTGATATGCTTATCATTTCAGGAGGAATCGGATCGGGATGGATAAAGAATACATTTGTTTCGGATATTAATTTAAGGCTGGGTGTTTCGTTTAGCAAAAAAGGAGTATTCAAGAACTTGTATGCAGTTGACTACAATATGATGTATGATTTTTCGGAGTCGAACGACAACAAGTTTTTTGAGCTCAATCACTTTGTGTCGCTGGCCTGGGAACACAATTTTTCGGATGTTTCGGGAGAGGATAAATGGTATGGATTTTCTGTTGGTTACCTGGTGAAAAGGAACAACGACTTCTTTAAGGACAACACTTTTAGAGTGTCGGTAAACAAGAAGATCAACAATACATTTATGATTAAACCCGAACTTTATTTCAACGACTTCTTCAAAAATGTTTATCCGGGAATACGTTTGTCGGTAGCATTTTAATTTGGCAAAGGATCCGATCTGTATATGTTTAAAATTATACAGATCGGATCCCTATTTTTTAGCTTGATTAGTGATAGTATGACTTCGAGTCATGCTATCACTAATTTGCTTCAGCAGCAATTTTTTCACCCACTTTAACCGTGGTTTCCATGCCTTTTTTTGTGTTTTCAATCAGGTCGGTATCAAAGGTGATCTTTCCTTTTTCGAAGAGTAAAACCAATGTTGATCCGCCAAAAGCAAAGTAACCTTTCTCGTCACCTTTATTCACTTTACTATTTGATTCGTAGGTTTGAATAATACTTCCAACCATGGTCGCGCCCACATCAACGATGAGAATATCTCCAAATTCATCTGTTGAAAGTGTACAATGTTCGCGTTTGTTTTCACAGAAAATCTTCAGGCTGCCGCGCAATGCCAGTGGCGACACCGAATAATAATGACCTTTAATTTTAACCGATTCAGAAGCTTTGCCCGCTGCCGGGAAATGATAACGGTGGTAATCAACCGGTGCCAAACGAATAATGGCCATTGCTCCCGCTTCATATTTGTTTGCAAGTCCTTCATCGCCGAGGAAAGTCTGCAGGTTAAATTCAGAACCTTTTATAAAAAACGACGGAATATCTTTCGTCGATTGAAAGGCCAGAATTTTACCATCGGCCGGAGAAACAACACCTTCTTCCAGAGGCCGCGCACCCGGTTTTAGCTTGCGATAGAAAAATTCGTTAAAGGTTTTATAGTGCTGAATATCGCTGAATTCGCATTCGTTTAAATTAATGTGGTGCTCGTTTACAAAATCAGTGACACGTTTTGCCGAAAGTTTGGAATCCATATACCAACCGCCAACTGCTGAAACAATCTTGCGTTTAAACAAAATATGAAGGGCCGCTTTCCCGGTTGCGGAGGAGTACAACCATTTTAACACTCCGTCGCTGGGAACATTTTCAGTTTTAACTTCCCCGTTGGCTCTTTCTATATATTTTATGGTTTCCATTTTGTTATCCGGCTCAGCTTCTTTTTGGCAAGAAATAAAAGTAAAAAGAAGCAATACCAAACTTAAACGTTTCATTTGAATTTATTCCGGTTTATAACCTTCGTCAACTAATAGATTCGGTTTCATCGATGCTTCAACTGCCAGCTCATCGCAACGTTCGTTAAGCGGATTGTTGGCATGACCTTTTACCCAAACAAACTTTACAACGTGCTTTTTATAAATCTCAAGAAAACGCATCCAAAGGTCGGGATTTTTTTTGCCTTTAAAACGTTTCTTTACCCAATTAAAAACCCATCCTTTTTCAACCGCATCGGCAACATATTTCGAGTCGGTGTAAATCGTCACATCGCAGCCTTCAATTTTCAACGACTCCAATGCCACAATAACCGCCAGCAATTCCATCCGGTTGTTGGTGGTATGTTTATATCCTTCCGAAAGTTCTTTGCGGTGAGGTCCCGAAAGTAGCACAATTCCGTATCCTCCGTTTCCCGGGTTTCCGCGGGCAGCACCATCGGTGTATATCGTAATTTTGGGTCGAGCCATTTGTTGATTTGTATTTTGCTTACAAAATAGGGAGTATTATTCTAAATAAGCAAACAATGTTTCGCTTTACGTCTGCAAAAACAATACTGCCATTTATAAATAGGAGTCCATGAAATTTTAAGGTGAGAAACAAATAGGATGGTACTCTTCAGAAGTTTACAAGCCAAGCATAAGAAATAGACTTTTAGCCCTATCGGGCGGATTCTACTCTTTGGCTTAGCCCAAAGAGTAGACAGAAAATCCAAGGCTGCGCCCGCTTCACTCGAAAAAGCTACGCAGCGCCGACTAAAATTCCTGAAACTCGTCGTACCTCCTCAAACATCAGTAATTTTTTAACGCTGTCACTGCTTGTTTTTCGGTTCACCGACCGAGGCCAAGCTATGATGTAGCATTCGATTTACGTTAAAGTTACAATAGTCGAACGGCCTCTTTTGGGCTTTACCTGGAGTTGAAATGAAACCCTAGTGAGAGCGGGAAGCTCCGAGTTAGCGAGGAGATCACCCGTCCGAACTTGGGTTTTATGAAAACGGAGGGTGAAGATCAAAAGCAGCCTTGAATTTTCTGCTTCGTCTTTGCTTTAAGGCAAAGATGAAGGCCGCCGGCCGGCAGAAAGTACAATCGATTTGGTAAGATTTCAAAAGACCCTGAAATAAATTCAGGGTGACTTATGTTCGTGTCTTTCCAAATATTTTGCAAACAAAAAACCTCGCCAAAAAAATGACGAGGTTTTCCATAAATATCTTGTGTTCGCTTAGCGAATTATCGTCATTTCGTCGATCAGGTTTTGTGCACCGGCATAAACATCAACTACCCACAATACAAAACGGATATCAACATTAATACAACGTTGTAGATTTTCTTCAAAATCAAGGTCACCACTCATAGCTTCCCAGTTTCCGTCGAATGCGATTCCGATTAATTCGCCTTTTCCGTTAATAACAGGACTTCCTGAGTTTCCTCCGGTTATGTCGTTGTCGGTAATAAAACAAGCACGAAGTTTACCGTCTTCATCAGCGTACTGTCCGAAGTTTTTATCCAGTAACAATTCTTTCATACGCTTTGGAACGTCAAACTCGTAATCGCCAGGAATTTCTTTCTCAAGGTAACCGTCGGTGGTTGTGTAATATTTGTAAGTTACACCATCGCGCGGATCGTATGGCATTACTGTTCCGTAAGTTAAACGCATGGTTGAGTTGGCATCCGGGTAGAATTTTTTGTCGGGTTGCATTTCCATCAAACCGGCAACAAACAATCTTCTTCCTTTCAACAACTGCTCATTTCCTTGACGCAGTGTCATCGATGTTGAACGATACATATCGAAAATTTCAACTGCTGCCTGGAAAGCCATGTCTTTCTCCAGCACCTTTAATGATGGATTTTCGAGGAAAGCAGAAAGTTCTTCCTGGTTGTCGAAGATCGATTTCTGGAACATTTTAGCTGCGTACTTCTCGTAATCACCTTTGTATTTGTTCTGGATTTCAGAATAGAATTCAGGATAAAATTTTGAAGCATTGTTGTCGGCATAGATTTTCAACAGCGCAGCAACAATTTTTTCATCTGTAGCTGCGTCGTAATCTTTAAAATAACCGTCCAATGTGCCAGCAAGTCTTGCGGCCAAGGCTTCTATTCTGTCTTTATTTTCTTCCGGTTTTTCCAGCAGGTCGGCCAGCTGATTGGCACGGTAGGCGAACATAAAAATTTCAGGTCCGCGCAAAAGTGCTTCAGCAGCGTATTCCATAGCTTTTTCAGCTTCAACATCTTTGTACGATTCTTCGATTAACGGAAGCGCTTCACCGTATTTTGCTTTTCTGTCGGCACTGGCATCTACCCAATTAGTAAACTCATTTTCGAGTTCCTGTTTCTGAGCAATGATTCCGAGCTTTGTTAAAGCTTCGTTCTGGCCAATTGCATTTTTGTAATAGTTGGCACTGCTGGCATGTTTCGAAGCGTACTGGATTTTTGCTTTTTGGCTGGTAGCCATGTAGTCGGCAATAATTTCCAGTTTTTTCTCGCGAATAACAATACGAGCGGTGTTGGTCACCTGCATGGTGTAATCAATTCCCCACGATGTTTTGTAACGATTGGTGCTTCCCGGATAACCAAATACCATTGCAAAATCGTTTTCTTTTACACCTTTTAAAGAAATTGGCAAGTGGTGTTTTGGCTGGTAAGGAACATTGTCTTCCGAATATTCAGCAGGTGTTCCGTCAGGAGCACAGTAAACGCGGAACATCGAGAAATCGTTGGTATGACGTGGCCACATCCAGTTGTCGGTGTCGCCACCAAATTTACCCAATGCCTGTGGTGGAGCTCCTACCAAACGTACATCTTTAAACGTTTCGGTAACGAAAAGAAAATACTGGTTGGCTTTAAAAAAGTCTCTGATATATACTTCGTAATGTGTATCGCCTTTTGCCTCACGTTCCAACTGGCGGGTAGCTTCATCAATTTTCTGCGAGCGCTCGCTTTCGGTCATGTCGTCGGTTACTTCAGCCAAAACCTTCGCAGTAACATCTTCAACCGAAATAAGGAAAGTAACTGTTTTTCCCGGATTCGGAAGTTCTTCTTCTTTCGACATCGCCCAAAAACCATCTTGCAGGTAGTCGTGCTCAACACTCGAATGTTGCTGAATTTCGCCAAATCCACAGTGGTGGTTGGTTAAAAGTAAACCGTCTTTCGAAATTACTTCTGCGGTACACGATCCACGATCAAGTGCCACAATCGCATCTTTCAGGCTCGATTGATTAATGCTGTAGATATCTTCAGCACTCAATTCGCAGCCCATATCTTGCATGGTTTTAATGTTCAGTTTGTGAATAAGCGAAGGGAGCCACATTCCTTCTTTTGCGACTGCCGAGCCAATCATAACGATTGTCAACAACAGTACCAGATTTAATTTTCTCATCATTGTAATAATTGTTCTATTCAAAAAATTTGTGCAAATATAGTTTTTCAAAGCACTTAACAAGGTGATTTATATCTCTTTTGTTCTTTCGATTAATTTGAAAAGAGGCCAATAAAGCTCTCAGAATACAGGTTGTAACACAGGAGTCGTTTTTAACTTTCCTGAAAATTTTGGTCCGGTTTTAAGATTTGTATTTGAAATGCTGCCCGAATTACACGAATTGCATTATATTCAAAATAAAAAATTGAAATGAGCCGATTTTCCAGAATTATAATGTGGATTTTGTTGTGGGGAGCGTTGTTTGTTGCCATCGCGTATTTTTTGCCCAAAACGGTTGTTGTTGAGCGGAGTGCCGAAATTCAGGCTCCGGCAAAAACGGTTTATGCGCAAATTATTGATTTGCACCAATGGGATCATTGGTCGCCGTGGAAGCGAATGAATGACGACGTGAGCGTGGAGTATAAAAATAATGGTGTTGGTGTGGGAAGCGGTTATACGCTTACAAGCAAAACAAAAAAAGAAAGTGGTGCTACCATTGAAATTACTGAAGCAAAACCTTTTGATAAAATTGCTGTGATGCTCGATTTTAAGGAGCGGGGAGAGGCATCGAGTTGTTTTCTGCTTACAGAAAACAACATGACAACTACCGTTACCTGGACTTTGACTTACGATGTGGGTAATAATCCGTTTGCCCGCTGGATCGGGCTACTGATGAATAAAAGTATGGGCACCGATTTTGATAATGGCTTGGTAAAGCTCAAGGCACTCTGTCAGGTAATCGATAAAGAAAATGAATATGTGATCTTACTCGACGAAGTTGAAGAAATGAATTATGCCGGTGTTCGCGAAACGGTACCTTTTATTGAGGTGAGCCGTGAAATGAGTGCGATGTACAATGAGATCAGTAAGTTTTTGGCACAGAAAGAAATTGAAATGGCCGGAATGCCTTTTGCCTTATATCACCTGATGGATGAAGAAGAGATCGACCTTGAATGTGGTATTCCCATCGATGAAATTGTTGAAGGAAATAGAACGGTAAACGTGGCAACTTTTCCAACAACCACTTGTGCCTGCCTTGATTTTTACGGCGATTACAACAACTTGCAGGAAGGACACATTGCCCTGCAAAAATGGATGGAAACTCACGGATTAAACCTGGCAAGTGCGCCCATGGAAATTTACCTTACCGATCCGCAACAGGAACCGGATCCGGCAAACTGGATCACCCGAATTTGCTATCCTGTTGAACGATAGGCCGATTTTTAAATTCTAAGAGTTAAAAATCAATTGGTTAAAAATACCTAAACAACAGGGCTATGTCTCAATTCTTGCTAAATTTGTAGCCTTAAAATTTTTTAGGGAGTGGAAGAGAAGAAGTTTTTTGATAAACTAAAAAATCAATACCGGTTAATAATTTACAACGATACCACGTTTCAGTCGGTGTGGAGTATGAAACTCTCGCGTCTGAAAGTGTTTACCGTAACCAGTTTAACATCGGCAATTTTGGTGATTCTGGTTATCTTGTTGATTGCAACTACCGGATTACGCGAATATATTCCTGGTTATCCAAAAGCAGAGTACCGTCAGATGCTGGTGCGTAATGCTTTGGTGGTTGATTCGCTGGAGCAGGAATTGGCAAAACGCGATCAGTTTTTTAGAGGAATCCAGGCGATTATGGCCGGAGAAGTGCCGGAAGATGATTTGTCGTCGCCAATCGAACTGGATAATGAAGCCGTGGAATTTAAAGAATACAATCACGATTCTGTTTTCCAGGAGAAGCTGCTTGCCGAACAGTTGAGCCTCTCAATTAGAAATGATAATGCAGATGTTACCCAATTAAGCCAGGTGAACTTTTTTGTACCGGTAAAAGGCGTTGTTTCGGAGCATTTTCAAAATATACCCGATCATTTTGGTGTTGATTTGGTGAGTCAACCAAATGCCCGAATCTCATCGGTGCTTGACGGAACGGTGATTTTTGCAGGATGGACTCTTGAAACAGGTTATGTGGCTTACATTCAGCACGAAGCAAATATTGTGTCGGTGTATAAACACAATGCCGAATTATTAAAAAAGACCGGTCAGGCGGTGAAAGCCGGCGAGGCAATCGCCATTATAGGAAACACAGGAGAATTATCGAGTGGACCGCATCTGCATTTTGAATTGTGGCACGACGGAAAAGCACTTGATCCGGAACAGTACATCGACTTTTAAAATGAAGAAAAGAATAGCAATTCTTGGATCTACCGGATCCATTGGAACCCAGGCCCTCGAAGTTATTGAGCAAAATCCCGAATTGTTTGAAGTTGAGGTTTTAACAGCAAATAATAGTGTGGAACTGCTTATTCAGCAAGCCAAAAAATTTCAACCCAATGTGGTGGTTATTGCCAATAAGGATAACTACCGGCTGGTTGCCGATGCCCTTGAAGATGAAGATATAAAAGTTTATGCAGGAGAAGAGGCATTAAACCAGGTAGTTGAGATGGATACCATCGATTTGGTGCTAACTGCAATGGTGGGTTATTCCGGGTTGATTCCAACATACAACGCGGTTAAAGTTGGAAAACCAATAGCACTGGCAAATAAAGAAACACTGGTTGTTGCCGGCGAGATCATTACAAAAGCTGCTCGCGAGAAACGGGTTGATTTGTTGCCCGTTGATTCCGAACATTCAGCTATTTTTCAGTGTTTGGTTGGCGAATATATGAACCCGATTGAAAAGCTTTATCTCACTTGTTCGGGTGGCCCGTTCAGAGGGAAATCGCTTGACGAATTAAAACATGTTACAGTTGACGATGCCTTGGCACACCCGAACTGGGATATGGGAGCAAAAATCACCATCGATTCGGCAACGCTAATGAACAAAGGTTTCGAGGTAATTGAAGCGCACTGGCTTTTCGGACTTCCGGCTTCGAAGATCGATGTTATCGTTCATCCCGAGTCGATTATCCATTCAATCGTTCAGTTTGAAGATGGCTCGATGAAAGCGCAAATGGGATTGCCCGATATGAAGTTACCCATTCAATACGCCATGGGATTCCCGCAACGGATATCAAATAACTTCCCGCGTTTCAACTTTTTAGATTACCCTAGTTTGAATTTTGAACAGCCAAATACAGAAATTTTTCGTAACCTTGCACTCTCCTTTGAAGCGATGGAAAAAGGCGGAAATATGCCTTGCATCCTGAATGCTGCAAACGAGATAGTTGTTGAGGCATTTTTAAAACGAAAAATTAAGTTTTTAGAAATGCCCGAAATTATAGAACAAGCCATGAATAAGGTTGATTTTATAAATCAGCCAACGCTCAATGATTTAATTGAGACCAACAACGAAACAAGAAAGGTGGCACAGTTGTTAACAGAAAACAAAATTTAGAAAGAAGTTAATGGAGTCGATTTTAATTAAAACAGCACAGTTACTTTTAAGCCTCTCAATATTGGTGGTTCTGCATGAAGCAGGTCACTTTATGTTTGCCCGTTTGTTTAAAACACGGGTTGAAAAATTTTACCTCTTTTTTGATCCATGGTTTTCACTTTTTAAAATTAAAAAAGGCGAAACAGAATACGGAATTGGCTGGCTACCTCTTGGTGGTTATGTAAAGATTTCGGGAATGATCGATGAGTCGATGGATAAGGAAGCCATGAAACTTCCGCCTCAACCATGGGAATTTCGCGCAAAACCGGCCTGGCAACGACTGCTGATTATGGTTGGTGGTGTGTTAATGAATTTCCTGTTTGCCATGATCATTTATATTGGTGTGCTTTATGCATGGGGCGAGCAATATTTGCCAACCGAGAATGTAACATACGGTGTTGTAGTTAACGAAGTAGGGGAGCAACTGGGATTTGAAACCGGTGACAAAATTCTTACCGTTGATAACCAATATGTAGAGCAGTTCAGTAAAATTGTACCAACCATTGTTTTGGATGGCGCTAAAACTGTTCAGGTTGAACGCGATGGTCAGAAAGTTGATGTAGCGATTACAAGCGAAGATCTGGCTTTGTTGTTAAAAAGCAAAGGTATTTGGGAAGAACGTATTCCTTACGATATTAATATTGGTAGACTGGCAAAAGACCTACCTGCACAAAAAGCAGGACTGGAAGTTGGCGATGTTTTAGGAAATGTTGATGGGAAATCATTCGGTTATTACGATGAGTTTACCAATTATATAGAGTCAAAGAATGGTCAGGAAATTACGATGGAAATTACACGCGATGGCCAGCCAATGACTAAAACATTGACAGTAGGAGAAGATGGTAAAATTGGATTTAACGCCGGATTTAATCATCCGGAAGATCTTTTCGAGTACAAAACCATAAAATACGGATTCCTGGAGTCTATTCCTGCAGGTATCGACCGCGGTGTTCAAACTACCGGAAATTACCTGAAACAGTTTAAGTTGTTCTTTAAAAAAGAAACAAAAGCATACGAGTCGTTGGGTGGATTTGCAACCATCGGAAGTATTTTTGCACCTACCTGGGACTGGGCACATTTCTGGAATATGACAGCATTTATTTCTATCATTCTTGCCATTATGAACCTCTTGCCAATTCCTGCTTTAGATGGCGGACACGTAATGTTTTTATTCGGCGAAATGATTACCGGACGTAAACCCGGAGAGAAATTTTTGGAGTACGCACAAATTGCCGGAATGGTATTACTTTTGGCGCTGGTACTTTATGCCAATGCCAACGATATAATTAAAATGATTAACGGCACGTTTTAATGAAAAAAAACTATTTTTGTCGTGGAACCAATTAACTTATTAGATATGAATTTATTTGTAGTAGCAGGATTTATCGGACCTCAGGAAATAATAATCATCTTAATTATTGTATTACTTCTTTTTGGTGGTCGTAAAATTCCGGAATTGATGAAAGGCCTTGGAAAAGGAATGAAGGAATTTAAAGAAGCCACAAAAGAAGATGAGGCTGAGGGTAAAAAGTCCGATACCGAAAAAATCGAAAAATAGTTAATATCGATTCAGATATTGTGAATCCCGTTCTGTAAAGCAGTTACGGGATTTTTTGTCTTTACTTTACTGCGGTTTGCCAGATGTATGTATCAGTGCTACAAACTGGTAAGGTTTTTGTTAGAATTCGGATAAATCCAAAAAAGCTGATAATATGAGACGTATTAACCACCTTATTATTCTGTTGCTTCTCGCATCTGTTTTTGCAGGTTGTGGCGACGACGCAACCCAAATGTATACCAACATCACCGGAAAGGCCGGCGAGATGGTTGTTGTAATTTCTGATGATTCATGGGAAGGAGCTCCCGGTACACTGATCAAAGAAACACTGGCGCAACCACATGTCGGATTACCACAGGAAGAACCGCTTTTCGACCTGATTGATGTGCCGCATGCAGCATTTAAAAAGATCTTCAGAACAACACGTAACGTTTTACAAACGCAAATCTCATCTAACGTTGATGAGAGTGGGATCGCTTTTACCGACGATGTTTGGGCGTACCCGCAGGCTACAGTGCAAATACGTGCAAAAACTCCTGAGGAATTTGTAAAGATATTTGAAAGCAATAAGGACAAAATCTTGTCTTATTTTATACTGGCTGAAAAAGAACGTAATACCATGAACTATAAAAAGGTTTATGAAAAAGCCGTTTACAATACACTCGATCAGGAATTCGGAGTTACGATGAAAGTGCCACCGGGTTTCCGCATCATGGAAAAGAAAAAGGATTTTCTATGGGTACAGTTCGATTCGCCTGAAATCACCCAGGGGATTGTAGTTTATTCTTATCCGTACGTTTCCGACAGTGCATTTACAGTTGACTACCAATTACCGATCCGTGATAGTTTGTTAAAGAAATACGTTCCGGGGCCAACAGATGGAAGTTACATGTCGACAGAAAAACGACTCGAACAGATCAATAATGTAATTAAGCACAATGGTAATTATGCAACCGAAATGCGTGGTTTATGGCGTGTTGAGAACGATTTTATGGGAGGACCATATGTCGCTCTTTCGGAGTTGGATGTTTCGAATCAGCGTGTAATCAATGCTTTTGGTTTCGTTTATGCACCCAGCAAAGACAAAAGAAACCTGATACGCCAGGTTGAAGCAATGATATACTCATTGAAACAAAACAACCAGGCTGATAACGATAAACTAAATCAGCAGGATGTTGAAATTCAGGTGGAAGGGTAAGTCGAAAATCGGATAAAAAACTTTAGTTATTCAGGAGAGGATTAACTATCATCCCCTTCAAAGGGGAATTCCTTACTAAACCACTGACGTGGAATATTGTAAATCCTCCTTATAAAGGAGGTGGCTGACGAAGGAAGCCGGAGGATGTTTTAAAAGGACTCTAATTGAGCAGTACGATATAAAAAAAGCAGGCTGGAAATTGATTTTTCCAGCCTGCTTTTTTATGTGGTTTAAACTACGTCCTGTTAGAATGCAGCTTTTACAATCTCGCTTACGTTATCCGAAATACCATAGGTGTAAATGTGTAACGAAGGTACGTTATGTGCAACCAAATCCTTCGACTGGTAAATCGCCCACTCGGTTCCTACTCGTCGTGCATCGTCGTTGTTTTTGCATTTTGCCAGCTCTTTCGACAAGTCTTGTGGCAGGTCGATGCTAAAGATCTTTGGAAGCACTGTCAATTGGTTTTTCAGATTAATCGGTTTGATTCCCGGAATAATCGGCACTGTAATTCCCATTGCCCGGCATTTGTCTACAAAGTCGTAATAAACCTGGTTATCGAAAAACATTTGTGTAACAATGTAATCAGCACCTTCGTCCACTTTTTGTTTAAGGTAAGCCAAGTCTTGCTCCTTGTTTGGTGCTTCAAAATGTTTCTCCGGATAACCGGCAACACCAATACAAAAATCAAGTGGTTTATTGTTTTTCAGGTCAGCATCAAGGTATTTTCCTTCTCCCAGATCTTTAATTTGTTTTACCAACTCGTTGGCGTTCGAATGCCCGTTTTGTGTTGGTTGAAACACATGCTGACTTTTTATTCCATCCCCACGCAAAGCCAAAACATTGTTGATCCCCAAAAAGTTAAGATCGATAAGTACGTGCTCAGTTTCACTTTTTGTAAAACCGCCACATAAAATATGCGGAACTACCGGAATGCCGTATTTGTGTTGAATATCGGCAGCAATAGCAACCGTTCCCGGACGTTTCCGAACCGTTTGTTTTACAATTCTTCCGTCGGCGAGTTCTTTAAATTCAACTTCGTCGCGGTGGGTAGTAATATTAATATATTTCGGATCGAACTCCGTTAAACTTTCTATCGTTTTATGCAGGCGCGAAACATCGTTGCCTTTTAATGGCGGCAGTAACTCGAAAGAAAATACTGTTTTCTTTGCCTGATTTATGGTGTCTATAACTTTCATGCTATTTTAGTCTGTTTTGCTGGTGCAAATTTAACAATTTCGGACCTCATCGTCTGAATAATCCGAAAATTGAAAAATAAATGACAGTTTATTAAAATGAATTCGACTTTTGTCATTTATTTTCAACTGATCAGTTACCCGTCCTATTTATAATTCAGATTTGTTGGCAAAAACTTCTCAACAAATTCTACCGATTCATTTTTACGTTTCGCATAATCTTCAATCTGGTCTTTGCCAATTTTTTCGAGACTGAAATAACGCGACTCAGGATGCACAAAGTACTGTCCCGAAACAGATGCATTTGGATACATAGCAAAGTGCTCGGTAAGCGAGATGCCGATTTTTTCAGCGTCGATCAGTTTGAACAAATTTTCTTTTTCAGAGTGCTCAGGACAAGCAGGGTAACCCAATGCCGGACGAATTCCCTGGTATTTAATTTTCAGGATATTGTCGAGCGACAGATTTTCTTCAGGTGCGTAACCCCAGTAATTTTTGCGAATTTCAAGGTGCAGCAACTCTGCAAATGCCTCGCTTAAACGGTCGGCCAAAGCTTCCACCATAATGGCTTTATAATCGTTGTGTTCTTCGCGGAACTGCTTGGTCCATTTCTCTATGCCGATTCCTGCAGTGGTGGCAAAACCGCCGCAATAATCAACTTTTCCCGATTCTTTTGGAGCAACAAAATCGGCCAGTCCAAAATTAGCGACACCTGGTTTTTTCTTCTCCTGCTGACGAAGGTGATAGAAACGTCCGATCTCTTTTTCGCATGATTTATCTTCGTAAAGAACTACGTCGTCGCCATCCGATTGCGCCGGCCAGATACCGAATGCAGCATTGGCCTGCAGCATTTTTTTCTCTATAATTTCATCCAGGAATTCATTCCCTTCTTTAAAAAGCTTCTTAGCTTCTTCGCCTTGTTTTTCATCAGCCAGAATTTGCGGATAATGGCCTTTTAGTCCCCAGGTGATGAAGAAGAATGTCCAGTCGATATAATTTCTCAGCTCTTCAAGTGGGAAGTCGATCAGGTGTTTTACGCCCGTAAAATTCGGTTTATAAATTGGCGTATTATTCCAATCGATCGGGAATTTATTCTCGCGTGCCTTTTCGAGACTTAAGTATTCTTTTTCCCTGCGTTTTCCCTGGAATTCGCGAATCTGTGCGTATTCAGCGTTAAGATTCTCAATGAACTTTTCATTCTTCGAAATCAGGTTCGAAACCACATTAACAGCTAACGAAGCATCTTTTACATGAACTACAGGAGCCGAATATTCAGGTGCAATTTTAACTGCCGTATGAATTTTAGAAGTGGTTGCACCGCCGATCATCACCGGGATATTCATTTTGCGGCGTTCCATCTCTTTGGCAATCTCCACCATAATTTCAAGCGAAGGAGTGATCAAGCCACTCAGCCCGATTACATCCACCTCGTTTTTAATGGCTTCATCTAATATTTTCTCAGTTGGAACCATAACACCCAAATCGATGATTTCGTAGTTGTTACATCCCAATACCACACCAACAATGTTTTTACCAATGTCGTGAACGTCGCCTTTTACGGTGGCCATCAGCACTTTTTTCTGCGATGTACTGTTTTTAAATTTCGCTTTATCCGCTTCAATAAACGGCAGCAAATAAGCCACAGCTTTTTTCATCACACGTGCCGATTTGATCACCTGTGGCAGGAACATTTTTCCTGAACCAAATAATTCGCCAACGATGTTCATTCCATCCATTAACGGACCTTCGATGATATTCAATGCCGGAGAATATTTTTCAACGGCTTCGGCCATGTCTTCGTCTACAAATTCCGGCAAACCTTTTACAAGCGAGTGTGCAATTCGTTCCTCAAGCGGTAGTTCGCGCCATTCATCTTTTTTCTCTTCTTTTTTCGAAGTCGACTTCAGGTTTTCAGCAAACTCAAGCAGTTTTTCAGTTGCATCCGGTCTGCGATTTAACACCAGATCTTCAATTTTTTCAAGGAAATCTTTTGGAATTTCATCGTAGATCTGCAACATTCCCGGATTTACAATTCCCATGTCAAGTCCGGCCTTGATGGCATGAAACAGGAACACCGAGTGCATGGCTTCGCGCACCACATTGTTTCCACGGAAAGCAAACGAAACGTTACTTACACCCGCGCTGACTTTTGCCAACGGCAGATTTTCTTTTATCCATTGTACCGATTCGATGAACGAAACGGCGTAATTGTTATGCTCTTCAATTCCGGTACCGATAGTCAGTACGTTTGGATCGAAAATAATATCCTGTGCCGGCAGCCCAACTTTCTCGGTAAGAATTTTATAGGCTCGGCTGCAAATTTCTTTACGCCGTTCGGTGTTGTCGGCCTGTCCTTTTTCATCAAAAGCCATAACGATAACGGCTGCACCGTAACGTTTAATTTTTTGTGCCTGCTCAATAAAAACTTCTTCGCCTTCTTTTAAGCTGATTGAGTTTACAATGGCTTTTCCCTGCAAACATTTTAACCCGGCCTCAATCACATTCCACTTCGATGAGTCGATCATGATTGGCAGTTTGGCAATGTCAGGTTCGGCCATAATCAGGTTCAGGAAAGTCACCATTTCCTTTTCGGCATCCAACATGGCATCGTCCATGTTTACGTCGATTACCTGCGCACCATTTTCAACCTGATGGCGTGCAATCGTAAGCGCTTCCTCATATTTTTCTTCGCTGATCAGTCGTGCAAATTTGCGTGATCCGGCCACGTTACAACGTTCTCCGATATTCAGGAAGTTGGTGTTTTCAGTGATTGTAACCGGCTCCAGTCCACTAAGTTTTGTGTAAGTGTCAGCTTCGGCGCGGTGGTGCGGATTTGCTTTGGCAGCCATATCGGCAAAAGCTTTAATATGTGCGGGTGTTGTTCCACAGCAACCACCGATAATATTTACGTAGTTGTTGTCGAGGTATTTTTTGATATGCCTGGCCATAATTTCCGGCGTTTCGTCGTACTCGCCAAACTGGTTTGGTAATCCCGCATTTGGGTGTGCACTAATGTGAAACGGTGCTTTGCCGGCCAGTTCTTTAATGTAGGGCTGAAGGTCGGTAGCTCCCAACGAACAGTTTAGTCCGATACTTAATAAGTCAACATGCGAAACCGAGTTCAGGAAAGCTTCCAGCGTTTGACCTGAAAGTGTTCGACCACTGGCATCGGTAATTGTTCCCGAAACCATCAGCGGGATATTTACACCTCTGGCATCAAGCACTTCTTCAATGGCAAAAATGGCTGCCTTGCTGTTCAAGGTATCAAAAATTGTTTCGATTAGTAACAGATCAACTCCACCATCGAGTAAAGCTTCTACCTGTTCGCGATAGGCAACTTTCACCTCGTCGAATGAAATAGCACGATAACCGGGATCATTCACATCAGGCGACAGTGATAATGTTTTATTGGTAGGACCCACTGATCCGGCAACGTAACGTGGTTTTTCAGGATTAGCTTCGGTGAATTTGTCCACCAGTTTTTTTGCCACTTCCGCCGAAGCCTTATTCATTTTATAGACATACTCTTCGGCATTATAATCGGCCTGGGAAATGCTGGTTGCATTAAATGTATTGGTACAAATAATATCAGCACCTGCTTCCAAATAAGCCTCATGGATTTCTGAAATTACATCGGGGCGGGTAAGCGACAACATGTCGTTGTTCCCCTTTTGATCACTGGGATGATCTTTTAACAGTTCGCCCCTGTAATCCTCCTCGCTCAGTTTATATTCCTGAATCAGAGAACCCATTGCTCCATCCAATACCAATACTCTCTTTTTGAGTTCTGCTCTTATGTCTCTTTTAATTGTCATTTTTTCTCTCTTTCAATTTCTACGTAACCTTTGTTTGTCTGTTCTCCCCTTGAGGGGATTAAGGGGTGATTTTATGCTTTTTCTAATTCGTCGATATGAAGTTCCAACGATATCTGCACATTGCGAATATTTTTTAAAATTTCCTCATTATGAAATCTTATAATCTTATATCCCATCTTCTTTAAACTGTCTTCCCTATTCCTATCCTTGTTTTTCTGAAAAAGATGAATTGTTCCGTCCAGTTCTATAATCATCTTCAATTCTTTACAGAAAAAATCTACAATATAATTTCCTATTGGTCTTTGTCTTAAAAAAGAATACCCTTTTAGTTGTTTTTGTTTTAAAACTTCGTCCCATAAAATGGCTTCTGCCAAAGTCGAGTTATTGCGAAGTTTTCTGGCATATTCTTTTAGATTTTTGTTGTAATTGTTATTTGAAAAACCTTCAGACATGGATTCAATGTTATATTCTCATCCCCCTAACCCCCTTCGAAGGGGGAATTGAATATGCTGATTATATTTATTTTATCATCGTTTGTTTCTTTCTACTTTAATATCCGTATTTCGTTGTCTCCTTTAATCCCAATCTTATCTTCACAAATAATGAGCAACGATTGTATTTCTTCAAAATTTTCTGCCTGTTTAATCACCTTCTCAACATGATTCGGTGTTTTAACCTTGTTGCCAAGTGCGGTTGCCAATGCATCTGCCATTAGAATATCCTCGCAAACCACCACCACTGCATCAGCTTTACCATAACTTAACGACGGTCCAACTGTTCCGGCCGAAGTACAAATTCCAAAGGTACGACTCCCTGCTGGAATTACCAGCCCAATGCGCTCAGAGAGAATCGATTCACCTGCAAAAACAGATAAAACCAGTTCATCTTGTAAAAGCACATAGATGTCGCCGCCGTTTTCAACTAACAGTTCCTTCACCGAAAAGTTTTTACAAATTTCTTCGCCAATTTCGCGGGCAAATAAACCGGCCACTGCCGACATCGGACCAATTCCGGCTTTCTCGGCAGCCAGCGCCATTTCTTTTGCTTCTTCCGGGGCAAAGTCGGATGGCTGAAATGGTTTCAGGCTTTTTTTGAAAAACGGTTCTTTTTCGATGTAATCATCGAAGGTTTGTCGCAATGTTTTCATCTTTGCCAAAGCCACTTCCTGCATCTCTTCTTTGTAGGAAGCAGGATCAATTCCGATCCAAAGGTCAGTTTCCAGATGTTTTACTTCGAATCCTGTAAAGCGTTCGGTATTAAACTGGCTGCGGTATGTACGTTCTTCAAAAAGTTTCATCGTTTTAAATCGTGATAAAGTGAAAACGTTTCTTTCTATCTAAAATCAATCTCAAACAAATTTAGCGGGCAAGCAGGAATACAAAGTTCGCAAACGACACATTTGCTCTTTTCGAATTCCAGTTTCCACGATTGTTTGTTCATATTTAAAGCTCCGGCAAAACACACGGCGGTGCAGTTTCCGCAATCGATACATTTCTCCTCCTTCCAGCGAATACGTTTGTCCAGTGATTCGCAGGTAATTTTGTGGCTTCTGATGTATTCAACACCGTTCTCAATATTTTCTTTTGTGCCTTGCAGTTCAAGCAAAAGACTCCCGCTTTTTCCGGGATAAACTTCCGCCTTAAGAATATTAATTCGGATATCGTACTCTTTTACCAGGTGATAGGTAAAAGCTTTGTCGCCGCTTTGCGGAGGAAAGTTCAGTATATATCTTCTTTTAATCATTGTCAACCTCCGTTTCTTTTAATCCGTTTAATGATGTATTCGTTGGGAACATCTGCACCGGTTTAGTTACTTCGAATTCCCCGTTCAGCAACCATTTCTTCAATTCGTCAGCAATTTTGCGTGCTTTTTTCAAGCTGGCAACAGGCGCTGTTCTAATCTTTTTGCCTTTCACTTTTATGGTTCCCGATTGCAATTCCTCGTAGGTAACTTGCCCAAGTTTTGGCGTTCCAACCGTTCCGTAATCAAGTACCGAAGTCTCAATCTGACTGTTATTAATAGATACGCGTTTGGCAATGTCAGCATTCAGAACCGGGATAGGAATTCCAATTCCCACAAACATACTCACACCATATTTCTCATACGACGCCGCTTGAATGTACTCGGGTGACATTTCTTTCAGGTTACCCATAACCGCAATTGTCGCGGCATTCGTAACCGGAACTCCCAGCTCGTTTTTAGGTTTTGTGGTGTGAAATTGCGTTCCCGGCCAAACAACAAAACCTTGCGTACCTCCTAAAAATATGCGGGTTCCGAGTCCGATTGTTTTAAACTCAGGATCATTCAACAGCGGGCTTAATTCACCCGAAGTGGAGTAGGTAGCATTGCGTAAATTGGGTAACAAAGTACCCATGTAGGTATGTTTTATCCATGATGTGGTATTAACAGCCACATTGTAATTCTGGTAAGCGTTTCGCGGATTAAAAAGCGTAAACTCGTTTACAGTATTGATGTTGATCTTGGTTTTTATATGCTTCCGTGGATAACAATCGGTTCCTTTTGCCCAGGCTTCCAGAATTACATCTTTTCCTTCCAGTAAATCCTGAATAACATGTGCTCCGCCATACTCCGGATTGTCGGGATCGCAGGCAGTTGCTCCGATGTATGAATCTACAGCAGCCAGTCCTTCGTAACACGGAACACCGTTCAAACGTATTTTCTCCATTCGGATTGGCGGATCGGCATGTCCAAAATTTATAATGGCACCCGATGAGCACATTGCCCCAAAGGTTGCTGTGGTTACAACGTCTACTTTCTCAACTATTTCTTCGGGCGTTAATTCTTTCGCCATCTCCGCAACTTCTTCGGCGGTTAAAACAACTGCTTTTCCAGCCTTCAGTTTTTGATTAATTTCTTCGTACGATTTTGTTTTCGACATATTTTTTAAGTCGGAAGTTGGAAGCTCGAAGTCGGAAGTATATACTTTCGAAATCGGCTACCACTTTCATTTTTAGTTTTTTGATATGGATTTTTCACAATGCTATTTAAGGCGGTTAGAACCGCTGGCGCATACACATATTTGCCCCGTGCAGATAGCTTGTAAAAAATAATTTGTAGTGCAGTTTCTTCATCGATCGTGTTTAAATTATAATTCCGTTTCCGGCCGGGTATTGGCACCTTTTTATCCGTCGGTTGACAGACAAGGTTGCCAGAGTTTCGCAGAGCCCGATCTCTCCACTCTTCTGTATAACCAAACACCCTTATTGAAAGAATATTTGATGCGACAAAGATAGTTGATTTTGTGATTTGACAAATAAACCTCAACTTGTAGTTAAATAATTAAAGATATTTTGAACCATTATTTTAAGTAATTAACTTATGACAAACAAAATCTTACCCATTCTGCTGCTATTTTTTTGCTTCGCATGTTCTCCGAAACTGGATAATGATACCTACAAAAAGTTCAAAAACAGTGGACAGGAAATAACTGCAAATGTGCAAGCTGTACTTCTTAGTAACGTGGGGAAAGCCATTCAAACCGGTGGACCAGAATATGCTGTTGAGTTTTGTAACCTTGAAGCAGCTTCAATTGTAGATAGTTTGAATGGAGTATTCGACTGCAACATTTCAAGAGTTTCTGCTAAAAACCGGAATCCGCAAAATGCGCTGAGTACAGAACAGGAAAAGGAGATGTGGAAACTTTTTACGGAACAACAACTGGCTGACACGCTTTTACAAAGTGGTAGTAACCTGGTATATTATAAACCGATAAAAATTGGGATGCCGGCTTGTTTGAAGTGTCATGGAAATCCGGAAACCGATATTAATCCGGCAACAGGAGCGAAGTTGCAAGAGTTATACCCGGCCGATCTGGCAACGGGTTATCAGTTAAATGATTTTAGAGGACTGTGGAAAGTTGAGTTTACAAAAGCGAAGTAACTGCCATAAAAGACAACAGGCATCTCACAATGGAAATGCCTGTTTCTGAAAGTTAGCGATCGATGTTTTCAGGTCTCTTAATCGCTCTAAGTTTATTTATTTTAAAACAAAAGTGTCTTGTAATCCTTCCTCTGAATTTGGACCAATCCAAATATAAAAATCACCGGGTTCAATCACATATTCTTTACCGTTAAAAAACTGAAGATCTTCAGCTTTTAACTCAAAGTTAACTGTTTTTTCGTTGCCCGGTTTCAAATTGATCTTTTTAAAACCTTTTAATTCTTTAATAGGTCGGGTAATACTTCCAACTTTGTCGCGAATGTAAAGCTGAACAATTTCTTCGGCCTCGTAGTTGCCAACGTTTTTAATATCGGCAGAAACGAATATTGTGCCGTCAGCCGAAATTTCATGAGCCGAAAGTTTCAGGTTGTTGTATTCAAATTCGGTGTAACTTAAACCAAAGCCAAAAGGCAGAAGTGGTGTAATACCGTAATCAATATGCATCGATTTAAACCCAAGCGACAATTGTTTTGAGTTACGCGGAATATCATCGATATAAGTAACATCGTTCTCGGTAGCTGGGCGGCCGGTGTTTTTACGATAGTAGTAAAACGGAATCTGCCCGGCACCTTTTACAAAAGTTACAGGTAATTTCCCAGAAGGTGAGTAGTCGCCAAAAACAAGATCGGTAATTGCCGGTCCTGCCATTGTTCCCGGATGCCATGCATAAAGTACCGCATCGGCCATATCCATTTCGGCTCCAATTCCCAATGGTCTTCCGGCCATAACTACCAAGATAAGAGGTTTGCCTGTCTTTTTCAGTTCCGTAATCAGTTCGGTTTGAACACCGGGAAGATCAATAATTCCACGGGCATTTGCTTCACCCGAAAGAATGGATTCTTCTCCGGCAAAGAATATAATGGCATCCGAACGCTTTGCAGCGGCAATGGCTTTTGCAAATCCTTTTGTTGATTTATCGCGACTGTATTCCAATCCTTCGGCATAGTTCATTCTGCTTCCAAGAATCTTTTCAAAAGCTTCTTTCGGAGTTGTTGAGTCTTCGCCTTGTCCATCGAAAATCCATGTTCCCAGTTGATCGCGACCTGCATCAGAAAGTGGTCCGATTACCGCAAGCGAACGAATACTTTTTGAAATGGGCAATGTATTTCCTTTGTTTTTCAGCAGTACCATACTTTTACGTGCCACTTCGCGCGACACTTCCAGATGTGTTGGTGCCAAAATTGTATCGGTTGAAACATGGTTGTCGTAGGGTTTTTCAAACAATCCCATATCCTGTTTAACACGCAGAATATTGCCAACATAATTGTCGATTTGCGTTTCAGTGATTACGCCTTCCTCAACCAGAGTTTTTAGATTTTCTGCGTAACAGGTTGTTGCCATTTCCATATCGACACCTGCTTTTGCTGCAATTTCAGCGGCTTGTTTTGTGTCGGCGGCAAATCCGTGGTTGATCATTTCCGGTATCGATCCCCAGTCGCTGACTACCATTCCTTTGTAGTCCCACTCATCGCGCAAAATTTGTTTAAGCGTGAATTCGTTGCCGGAAGTTGGCACTCCGTTTAAGTCGTTAAAAGCCGACATAAATGTTAGCACTCCTGCATCGGCAGCGGCTTTAAACGGGCGAAGGTGAACGTTTCGTAATAAGGGCTCAGGAATGTACGTGGTATTATAATCGCGACCGGCTTCTGACATACCGTAACCCACAAAATGTTTGGCACAGGCTGCCACTGCTGTCGGATCGCTTAAATCGCCCTGAAATCCTTTCACCATTGCCGCTGCGAACTCAGCAGCCAACAGTGGGTCTTCACCACAACTTTCGGCAATTCGTCCCCAGCGCGGATCCCAGGTTACATCCATCATCGGGGCAAATGTCCAGTTAATTCCCATCGATGAGGCTTCAACAGCCGCAATTCGCATTGCTTTTTCAGCCAAGTCCGGTTCCCACGACGAAGCCATTCCCAAAGGGATAGGGAAGATGGTACGAAATCCGTGAATAACATCGCGTCCGAAAAGCAAAGGAATACCATGTTTACTTTCTTCAAGTGCAACGCGTTGGAACTCTGCCACCCTTTTGGCATCAACCATATTCAGAAATGAGCCTACTTTGCCTTCTCTGATGGCCTGTTTTGTCGCTTCATCGTCGCCGAAAAAGCCGTCGTTAACCTGTTGCATCTGGCCGATCTTTTCCTCAAGCGTCATCCCGCTCAACATGCTATTGATCTTTTCTTCAACAGGGTCGGCATTATGCGTTGAATTTGCAGAACAACCGGCTAACAATCCAATTCCTGCAATTAATGATAAAATTCTAATCTTCATTTTACTATATTTTGATTTACATTTCCTGGTATACCCGAACATAATCTACTTCCATCGATTGAGGGAAGATAGCGTTGTCGATTCCCTGGGCACCACCCCAGTTGCCACCAACAGCTACGTTCAGAATAAAAAATTGTGGTTTGTTGAAAGGCCAGTTATCATTAGTTTTGTTTGCAGGGGCATAACGATGTGTTACGTTTTCGGGCGAATCGGTATAGAATACCAGTTCCTTCTCCGTCCAAAACAGACCGTAAACATGGAATTCTTCTTCTGCGGTTTCAAGCGTTTTATTGTTGCCACTTCCATTTCCTCCGTATCCGGCTGAAGTGTGGACTGTTGCATGAATGGTGTTGGGTTCGTAGCCTACATATTCCATAATATCAATTTCGCCGCAAGCCGGCCAACCCACGCTACCGATATCGGCGCCCAGCATCCAGATTGCCGGCCAGATTCCACGACCAGAAGGAAGTTTGGCGCGAATTTCCATTCGCCCGTAGGTAAACTCTTTTTTGCCGCTGGTAATTATTCGTGTGGAAGTATATGAACCGGCTACTGTATCGTCGTTTAATTTTTTAGCGGTTATGGTTAAAATGCCATCCTGAACACTGGCATTACTGCCATTGGTATAATTTTGTAGTTCGTTGTTTCCCCAACCACCCGAGCCGGTTTCAAAAGACCAGTTGTCGGTATTTACTTCGTTTCCATCAAAATTGTCTACCCAAACCAACTCCAATTTCGAGAAGTAGTCGGGGTCGTTGGCAGCAATTGAAATATTTTGTGTTGAGGAGAACGTCTCCCCGTCTTTTGTAACCACTAATTCCACCGAATAAGTTCCCGCATACGGGAAATAGGCCTGCGTTGTGCTCTCGTTTTCGATGATTTTGTTTCTGAAAGTCCACTGAAACGAATCATAATCGCCAATGGTTGTATTTTCAAGATGTACGATGTTGGGATTTTCTCCATCGATGTTAGCTGAAAAATCGACAGCAAAATCGGTGTGCGTAACCGTAACCGTTTTGGAAACCGATTTAATTTCGTCGTCCTTATTTGTCACCTGCAGCGTAACCTGGTAGTCGCCTGCTTTAGGATAGTAAGTGGTAAATTCTTCTGTTTTCGAAATGGTGGTTTCGGTACTTCCGTTACCAAAATTCCATTCCATTCGCCAGTATTCTCCTTCGGTTTCGTTGGTGTACCGAACGTTGTTTTCATCAATAAATGAATACGAAAAATCGGGTGAGAAGCTTGCACTTGCTCCATCTTCGCTGCAGCCGTTTAGTGGAGTAACAAGGATAAGAAACGCCAGGAGGAATAGCCAGTTTTGTTTGTTGAATGATTTAAGCATAGTTTTAGTTAATTAGTATTTTTTCAGAATAAGATTGTCGACCATTTTCGATTTTAACCAGGTACAAACCCTTCGTGTATCCCGAGGTATTTATTTCAGTTGTGTTACTGAAAGTGCCCTGCATAACTGGTTTTCCGGCGATGTCGAGTAGTTTAACGTTGTATTCGCCTGTAGTTTTGCAGCTGACAGTAAGGTTTTCTTTTGCCGGATTGGGATAGATTTGAAACTCACGGGATGCTGTTTGACTGATTCCCACGTTAATATCTAGTTTGTAAACCCGCAGCCAATCAATAAAAACGGAGCATGGAAATTCTGCTTCAGCATTTACAGGGCCACCGTAAGAATAGTCGCTTCCGGTAACGCCGGCACTTAAAATCGGGTACATTTTGTGCTCGAAAGGATGCCATTCGTAAAAATGGTTGGAGTATTCGGAAATACCAACCCGTTTCCCTTCGCGTGTTAAAACCGCCGACTGATCTTCGCCGTCAATCGAGAAAGCGCCACCGTCGTTCAGGTAGTGGATGTGGTAAACATTGTCGTCGATAAAAAACTCAATCCGGTCGGAATACCAGTCAATTCCATATTCATGAAATCCATAACTTCCGGCATTCGGATCGTTTTCATCCGGCGGATAATTTCCGTAGCTAGGCTCGGCAGGATTTGGTACTTGTTGCGTTTCGTAACTGTAATAAAAACCTTTGTGTCCGTGGTTCCAGTCGGCCCATTCGTTGTTCTGCCAAAACCAGGCATAGTGCACGCTGCCGAGATTATGAAAGGGAATAGATCCAACGTATTCCATAATATCGATTTCGCCACCTTGCGGCCACATCAGGCTGTTCCAGCCTGCAGGAATTTCATCGGGCATCATCCAAAATGCAAAACCTTGTCCCATTTGTTTTACGTTGCGCGGATGTATTCGGGCAACAATACGATGTCCCGGTCCCCACGATTTTTTTCCTGCTGTATTTAAACGGGCACTCGTATAATTCCTGTCGATGTAAAATTCTTTTCGTGTTGTAATTACCAGGCATCCATCTTCTGCGCCCGGCTCATCGTTACTAAAACTGATGTTTTCTTCGCGGTTGGTGGCACGATCCACCTGCCCGGTGCCAAAATCGCCGTTTACCCCGGTGCCGGTTTCAATATTCCAGTTCTCCAGGTTAAGTTGACCGGTGTTGAAATTGTCTTCCCATAACAATTCGCCAACCTGAGCAATAGCTTTCAGGGTGGAGAAAAGAATAAATACTATGAAAAGACTATATCTCATTTGTTCTGTGAAATTATAATTTATTGAATTTCAGAGCTGTTTTTATGGTTGGCGATTTTTAAAATCGAACCTGTTTTACAGCAATTAAAAGGTTATATACCGCCTTTTGGGTAGTACGAAATTTTATTGATGATAAAAAAGGGGAGAGAAACTCTCCCCAATCTATCTAAACTATCAAATAATTTACTGGCTCATCAGCCATTAAATATCTAAACTGTATGGTTTGCGTTATTCAGCAGGTACAAATACCCAGGTCCAGCCGGTCGCCCATGCTGCATCCGGAACAAAAAGTACCATTTTGTCGGCAGTCAATTCAACGATATTGAAAACGCCAGCATTACCACCTCCATCCATCGATCCTAATAAATTAGCAGGACCATCAATGGTTAACTTTGTGTAATCGCTGTTGAATTTGAATGAACTTCCTGTAATTGGATCACCCGCGGCATCAGCATAGTATGTGTAGTTTGCTCCGCCAGCTAAGTCGAATACCATTTTACCGGCAGCATCGGCAGGAGGGCAGCAATCGCCGGCTGCATTCCACCAAATTGCCCAGGCATTTGCTGGGTCAGACATAAACCACCAGGTGCCACCATCAGCTGCAGGACCTCCGTCAAAAACCCAGGTTTTACCTTCGAGATCGTCGCCTACCAGTAAATAATAGGCCTCAGGAAGCGCTTCATCCAACTGAGTAATTTCAACCGAAATCTCTTTTTCGATGTACTCCGTTGTTGCCGGTTCGTTGTCAGGCATGTACGGAGTGGTTACGTGATAGGTGAAAGTGTGTGTTCCGGTAAATGGGAACACAACCTCAACGCGGTCGGTGTATTTTTTATCGATGATGTAATCCCAGTATCCGGTAACACCTTCGGTATTCATTTGTAACGATAATTTGTTACCTCCATCGGTAGCTTGAACAACCTGCAGCTCAATATTTTCAGGATCAAAACTATTGGCCAGCATATCCCTGTCTTCGATGGGATCGCAGGAAGAAAACATCAAAACAATGGCCATCAGCGAAATGGCAGCTATATTCTTTAATTTCATCTCTTTCATTTTTTTAGTTTTCAATTTTATTACCATCCCGGGTTTTGTTCGTAAACACCGTTCGACAAGCGCAATTCAGATTCAGGAATTGGCACCAGACCTTTTGTTTCGGTGCGGTAAGAAACCTGGTAAGGAGCTTCAACTCCCGAGTTGTTTACAGTAATCTGATCGTTGTAGAAGTTGTTTCCTGTTTCAACATCTCCCCATCTTACCAAGTCGAACCAGCGTAGTCCTTCAAAAGCGAATTCGTGTAAACGTTCAGCTTTAATTGCCTCCAGCGAGTAGGTTTCGGCTTCCAGTCCGGCACGTGCACGAACCTGGTTCATTCCATCAGCGGTTCCGGTTAATTCAGAGTGCATCAATAATACATCGGCGAATCGCAGGTAGTAGAAATCCTGTGCTGCCCATAACTGCATCGGATCACCGTTTGACATGTCGTACAGGTAGTAGAACATACCTCTTACTCCGTCAGGACCGTCGTGCTGCAATGTGGTGTATTTTTTATTTACCAAACCGGTATTCTGGTCACCTTTACCAATGTTCCAGTCGGCCAATCCCATGTTCGAATCTTTTGAGTTCAGGTTCAAAACCGAACCTTCTTTTCGTGGATCGTCGTCAGACCACTGTGCATAGAAATCTGAGTGTACGGTTCCCCATCCCCATCCTTGTCCGAACGGAACCATCGAGTGGTCGCGGATTCCGAAGAAAAGAGGCACACGGTTGTTGAATTTCTGTCCTGTTCCGTTGTCGTAGTTCCAGTTACCCAGCCCATAACGCAGTGCGAACATCACTTCGTAGTTTCCTGTTCCCAAAGTTGCATTTGGACCATCTTGTCCAACCCATGCTAATGGAACTGCAGGATCGGCATTGTCAGGATTTTCAGCCCAAGGTAAAACCGGGTTGTTACCATCAGCGTTGTATGTTCTGGCACTCTCGTTAACATACGAGTAAGGCCACAAATTACGGAAATCACTTGCCAGTTGGTAACCACTGTTGTTTATCACATCTTCAAGCAGAGAAATTACTTCGGATTTTGATATGCTTCCACCATCTGTCAATGGCAATACATCTGTTGCTTGTCCTTCAATGTTTGTCATATAACCGGTGTAGTACAGGTACGCACGGGCAATGTAGCTTTTTGCCACCCAAACATTGGCATGTCCGTAATCAGATAAAGCATAAGCGTCGGCACTCATTTCAGGCAGTGTCTCAGCTGCGTTTTTAAAATCTGAAGCGATAAAAGCCCAGGTTTCAGCCAACGATGCACGAGGTGCACTACGATCTGATTCGGAAGTTGCGATTATTGGCATACCTCCAAAGAATCGGGCTGCTCTGTACATCAGGAAACCACGCATAAAATATGCTTCGCCCAAAGTATTGTTTTTGAAAACTTCTGCTTCTTCGGCAGTATCGAAATAGGCCGAAAAATCGCCATCGGTTGTTGCCTCAATAATTGCATTCGCTCTACTTACGCCGTTATAAGTTTCAACCCACAAATCGCGGTAAGTATCTTCTGAAGGATCCTGGAATTGATCCACGTTTTTTGCCGAAACATCATCAGGACCACCGCCACCAAGCATTACATCGCTTAATAAGTTTGCTGCCAGGTGCTCGTTGCTATGTACGCCGCTAACAAACAGTGCATTGTAAACACCATTCATAGCTTCATTGATATCGGTTGGAGTACGATAAAAACTGTCGAGGTTTTTATTATACAAGTTGTCGGTATCGAGGAGATCGGAACACGAAGTGACCATGATCATTACCCCAACTGCCATTATATATAATAACTTCTTCATAATTTGTTCTTTATTTTTATTCACTATCTCTGTTATTTTGGAATAGTTGATCACAATTAAAATGTTACGTTAACACCAAACATTACTGTGCGTGGTAACGGATATAATCCCAAATCAACGCCGGATGCCCATGAGTCAGGTGCATAACCTACTTCAGGATCCATTCCGTCGTATTTTGTGAATGTATGTAAGTTGTTTACAGATACGTATACTGCTGCTGCTCTCATCCATTCAACGTTAGCCAACATTTTGTCGAATCGGTATCCGATAGTCAGGTTGTTGATACGAATGTAATCAGCATCGTGCATGTAAATATCAGATATCAGCTGTGTGTTAGCAGTTGTTGCGTATGTTAATCGTGGAATTCGGTTTGAAGTTCCTTCTCCGTGCCAGCGATCAAAGATCTGAGTGGTGTAGTTTTGTGTCAACTGGTCGGCAAACGAACGATACGATTGCATTACCTGAAGACCAAATTTTCCTGATAAAGCAGTGTTTACGTAGAATCCTTTGTACTCGGCATTTAACTGAATACCCATCTCGAAATCAGGAGTTGGTTTACCCAGCATTACTTTATCGTTGTCGTTAATAATACCGTCTCCGTTTTGGTCAACAAAACGAACATCACCCGGTTTGCGAGGAGTATCAGGTTCGGCTTCAATTACAATCGGAGCACCATCGGCAGTAACGTAAGCATCAACATCGTTCTGGTTTTGGAACAAACCATCAGTTTTGAAACCGTAGAAGAATCCAATTGGTTGTCCTACTTCCACTCTTGAAATGTACGATGTTCCCTGAGAAAGAACATGTCCGGAACCGGTAATGATTCCTTCGGCGTTAGCCAGTTTTGTTACTTCGTTTTTATTGTAAGAACCGGTTAAGGTTGCGCCGTATTTAAAATCTGAAATGTTGTCGTTCCAAGAGAATACAAATTCGAAACCGGTATTTTGAATGTCACCACCGTTAATGTATGGTGCACCGGCTCCAAAGGTTCCTAAAATAGGAGCAACTACTAACCAGTCTTTTGTAGTCTTTTTATACCAGTCGAGAGTTACGCCAAATCTTGAATCGAGGAAACGTGTATCAACACCAAAGTTTAACTGCTCCGAAGTTTCCCAGGTTACATCAGGGTTTGGTACGTTGGCAGGAATTGCTGCCTGCTGTGGTACATCTTTGTTTGGTCCGAAATAATATCCCTGATCCTTGTAGGCGATGTTCGAACTGTAAATAAAGTTATCGATGTTTTGGTTACCGTTCTGTCCCCAGCTGGCACGTAATTTACCATAGTTGATAAAGTCAAGATCGCTCATAAAATCTTCTTCGCTGAAGTTCCAACCTGCAGAAACTGATGGGAAATAACCCCAACGATTTCCTTTGGCAAAGTTCGATGAACCGTCAGCACGCATGGTAAAGGTGGCCATGTATTTTTCTTTGTAGTTGTACGAAAGACGACCCATGTACGACATTAAACCACCACCCTGAGCGGCATAGTCGGCACCCCAGGTGCTAATGTCACTTACCACTTCCGGGTTGTTGGTGTTATTTAGGTAGGCGTGTTCAGCATCGCCAAAAAGCGTGTTGTTTTTGCTACCACCAACATTCATGTTCAGTGTATTTTTCAACATCTCGGTTCCAACTAAGGCTGAAAATTTATGTTCTGAAATGCTAAAATCGTAAGAAGCTGTATTTGTCCAGGTGTAATTTACTCCGCTGTACATATCCATTTGAGTACCGTCGGAAGTGTTTTGATACTGGGTTGCAAACTGGTAGGTTTGTCCATACGAACGGCTGTGACCAAACCATGCATCCATACCGAAAGAAGATCTGAGTACCAAACCTGTAATTGGTTCCAATTCGGCGTAAACGTTACCTACAACTGTATTTCCTTTGCTCCAGCTGTTATTGTGGCGGTAATACATTTGCGCAACGGGATTGTGGCCTCCCATCGAAACGCCTTCCAAAGTTGGCGAATAACCGTTGGTCCAGTGGTTGATATTTTCGTTATCCCAGTACAAAGGCATCAATGGATTTGTTACCAGCGCGTTGTGCAGGTCGTTCCAATAGATGTTTCCTGTTGCGACCGAACGGTTTTCAGTATTTGTATAAGTAAAGTTCTCTCCAACATTCAATAATTTCGAACCGTCGGCTTTTCTTTTCAAAACAAAGTTGGTGTTCAAACGGGCAGTCATACGCTTATAACCGGCGTCGGTTATTTCTCCACCAATCAAACCTGTCTGGTCGAAATACGAGAAACCTGCAGAATAAGTAATGTCGGTTGAAGCACCTGTAATGTTTATAGAGTGGCTTTGAACAGGCGCATTATCCTGCGTCATTTCGTCAATCCAGTTGGTACCTTCCCAGCCGCTTTGCAACTTGTCCCAAACATACTGACCGTATTCAGTTCCCAGACTTCCGGGGAAATTTGTGCTTAAGAATGTATTTCCGTTAACAATAAGGTTTTCCCAATCGAACAATGCAGAACC
This sequence comes from Draconibacterium sp. IB214405, assembly GCF_033963885.1. Classification (NCBI taxonomy): domain Bacteria; kingdom Pseudomonadati; phylum Bacteroidota; class Bacteroidia; order Marinilabiliales; family Prolixibacteraceae; genus Draconibacterium; species Draconibacterium sp. IB214405. The sequence goes on along the minus strand of NZ_JAXBMA010000001.1, from coordinate 39,582 downwards.
ATCGTTCGAACGTGCTTCGTCCATAATGTACATGTATTCCTGAGCATTTAAAACGGGTAGTTTTTTGTAGATGTTCTGAACACCGTAATATCCGTCGTAAGTAATTTCAGGAGAAGATCCTTTTGTTCCTTTTTTTGTTGTTACCAGGATTACACCGTTGGCAGCACGCGATCCGTAAATAGCAGCTGATGCCGCATCTTTAAGCACGTCGATCGACTCAATGTCCGAAGGGCTTAAGTAGTCGATATTACCAACTGATACTCCGTCAACAATATAAAGTGGCGAAGCATCACCTATTGTACCGGCTCCCCTAATGGTTACTTTAGTACCTGCTCCTGGAGCACCGTTGTTCCGGGTAATGTTAACACCCGATGCCATACCTTGCAGTGCTTCCATTGCATTCGAGGTATTCAACTCTGCCAGTTGTTCTCCTTTAACATTAGCGTTTGCTCCGGTTACCAGTGCTTTCTTCTGAACACCATAACCTACAACCACTACTTCGTCAACATTAAACAATTCCGCCTCAAGCTGAACGTTAATTTCCGTTCTTCCGTCAACATTAACCGTTTGCGGTTTCATACCAATGTATGAAAAAATAAGTACAGCATCAGCCGGTGCTGAAAACTGATAATTACCATCAAAATCGGTTACTGTTCCATTTGTTGTTCCTTCAATTGTAATCGTTACCCCGGGTAGAGGCTGTTTATCATCTGCAGAAGTCACAACACCTTTTATCGCAATTTCCTGAGCATAGGCACCCACGGAAAAAAATGCGACTAAAAGCAACATGAGAATTTTTCTCATCATTAGTTTTTCTTTCATAGATCTGAATTTGATTATTATAAAATGTAAAGTCTTACGCACATTCAAGTTGTGCGAATTGGATTAATAGTTTCTTGAATAAAAGTTGTGGTCACTATTCGGGGGAATGAAGTGTCAAGTTTTAAGTTCATCTTATTTTACAGTTCAGTTATTTGCCAAATTATCATTGCCCTTTTAAGAGCATATTAAACTTGTCTGGAAAGCAAATATGTGGTAAAAGTGAACTTTGATAAAAAAAATGACCATCACAATAATACATCATTCGTATTTTATGATTACGTCAAAAATACATCACAAAAAATATAAATAGCTATTAAACAGTCGTTAGAAAAATGGAATATTGTGAATGTAGTACCTCAAAATAATTTTTGAAATACAACAATGCCGAGTCTTGGTTATAAATTAAGGAGGTAGGTTGATAGATTAACATCTCGTGAAATATCCAGCTTTTTTCTTAACCTGTAGCGACTGATTTCCACTCCCCGGGTTGAGATATTTAAAAGCGTTGCAATTTCTTTTGTCGACATATTCATCCGAATGTAAGCGCAAAGCCTTAAATCTTTTGGAGATAAATGGGGGTATTTATCTTTTAGTTGTTTGAAAAAATCGTTGTGGACTTCTTCAAAATAACTTTCGAATATTTTGTTCTGATGCTCGTTATCAATCTCTTTGTTGATACGTTTTTTCAGAATCGCCATTTTCGATTTTACAGCTCCATCCGTAGTATCATCCGAAACATGTTTCAGCTCCTGGTTTATTTTCATCAGGAACTTATTTTTGTTTACAATACTTAGTGTTTGGTTGGCCAACTCTTTATCGAGTGATATTTTTTGTTCTTCAAGCTTTTCATTTTTTAAACGAATAATTTCCTTTTCGGCCAATAATGCCTGTTGCGCGTATTCTTTTTCTCTTTCGCGTAATTCTTGCTCGTGTTTTTCGCGTTCTTTTCGTTTCGATCGCTCAAATCGTTTATTAATAATAAAGGCAATTATTACCACGAACACAAAAACAAAAAATATGTAGATGTAAACTGCCTGTTTCGATCGGTACCATGGGGGAGTAATTACGAAGGAAAAGCTGGCTTCTTCGCTTACAACGTCGAAACTGTTTCGGGCTTTTACCCTAAAAGTGTATTCGTTTTCGGGGAGGTTGGTTATGTCGCGGTAATTATCGCTCGACCACGGCGACCAGCTATCGGAATAATTATCGATAAAATAGCTGAACATTAACTGTTCCGGATTCTGATAAAAGGGAGCGGAAAAGTGAAAACGAAAAGCATTTTTTTGAAACGGGAATTCCAGTAGCTCATCATCATTTCGGGGAAAGATAACCGTGTCTGAATTTGGTACATCAACCTTTGAAATAAAACTTTTGAATGGTTGATTATAGGAAGCAACAACACGCGACGAATAATGCGCAAAGCCGTCTTCTGTCGCAAAAATCACATAGTCGAGGTCGTAAACGTATAAAAACTCCCATTCGCGCACCAGCTTGTTTATGAGTTGTTTAAATGGTGTTGTTATGCGGGTGTATGTTCCGTCGTCGTTTAAAAGCAACACTCCGGTATTGTTTTCGGCAATAAACCAGTAATTTCCATGCACATCCTTGTCGAGGTATTTCACGCGTCCGCAGTTCTGAAAAAGCAGGTTCATTTTTTCGTCTTCGATAAAACGATCTGATGATTCGTTGTAGCTGTAAATACCGTTAACCGAAGAAATGTACCACGATTCATCTGCTTTAATCAGTATATTATTCAAATCGTTTGGCAGACCATCTTTGGCGCCGTAAAGTTTAACTTCTGCAACCGAATCCTTCTGTCCGTTTAGTGTAACCCGAAAAACGCCCCGGGCTCCGTGACTGATCCAGATTTTTCCGTTTTTATCTTCTGTAAGGAAACGGCTCGACTCGTAAAAATTATTGATTTTCTGCTCAAATTTCCATCTGTTGTTTTCGAAGTGGTATAACGATAATCCGGAAAAATTACCACCAATTGCATATTCCGGATCTTCTTTTAACTGAATAAAAGTCCAGGCTCCGGGTTCTTCGCTGATCAGTTGTGGTGTTCTGTCGTTAATTAAGAAAGTTCCAACATTATGGCCGCAGAATAATTGTCCGTTTAGTACTTTCAAACTCCAAACCTGACCTTCTGTTCCTGGAATTATTTTGAAGGATTCAGTGTTGTTTTCTCCGTTTGGAGAGAAAGGTTTGGTAAATAATCCCTGGTTTGTACCCATGTAAAGCAGGTTGTCGTGGATGACGGAACAATATCCGGTGCCAATGTCTTCGGAACCGGAAGTATAACTTATCGGAGAGTTTAATTCGATGTAATCAATACCGTTATCGAGACCGAGCCATAAATTTCCTGAACGATCTTTACAGAGACTTAATATGGTATTGTTTTGCAAACCGTTTTTTCGGTTTAAATGCTGAATGATCTCACCGTCGGAATTGGCGATGATAAGTCCGTTCAGGATTGTACCAATCGCCAGGTTATTGCCATCGAGCTTAACAGCATAATACAAAACGTCTTTTTCTGTTTGGACGTTGGCCGGAACATTCCATTTTTTTAGGGAGCCGTTTCTGTATTCGAACCATCCGGATTGTGCGGTTCCGATCAGCAAATGATTATCGAAGAAACTGACCATCGATTGAATTTCGTGGTCTTTTAACTCATCGGCCCATGGAACTTTATTTACAAATCCATTTATATATTCGAACAGACCAACTCCTGGTTCGTGAAAGAACAGCCGTTTATTGATATAAAATGAATAATAAAATGCCCGTTCCGGTTTAATCACGTTTATCTTGCCGTTGTTGTAAATAAAAAGGTACTGATACGATTGAAACACCATCCCGTACTGGGTGCTGTAAATTTTCCAGATAACATCTGTTTCGGTAACTTCTTCGGGTAATTTATCAATCAGGCTTGTAAAAACAGGTCCATTGTCGGATGTTGGATTAAAAATACCGAAATCGTTATCCATCCCGATATAGATTACACCATCGTCATCAATACACACCGATCGTACATTTGATGTGGAAGAGACATTAAAAAGATCCCAGTTTTTTCCGTCGAAACGCAGCAATCCGTCGTTGTTTGCAAAATACATAAAACCGTCGGGATCCTGCGCTACTCCCCAATTTTGGGTTCCGGCTTTGTATTCCGATTTTGGGTAATTCAGAATGTTCGGAATCCCAATTCTTTTCACCTGTGAAAAACCAAACAGCGGAACGATAAAAAGTAATATGAATAAAGCTTGTTTCACGTTTTAGCCTGAACGTTTATTAAATTGTTTCAACCGGATTCTAAAATACAATATTAATATTAAGATGTAAAATCAGCGAAAAATGCCCGGTTTTAAGTAAAGGATTTCCAATATTAACGGTGATTTGCTGAATTTCAAAGTAATCTTTGGATGAAGATATATACATTTGTTTGAACCTAATTTAAAGAAGACGATTTTATAATAACAGCTTATGGTTTTTAGTTTAAATCAGGTTGGTGCAGATGGTTTTAGGTTATTAAATCTAAATTTTTCGGAGGCAAAACTGGAGGACAGGTTTCGTACCAGTTATTATAAGCGGTCGATTGGGACATCGCGTCTTGCATTGTTTACAACGGCCATATTGTTTGCTTTTTTTGCGTTGTTCGATAAATTCGCCGTTTCGGGTTACGTCTCCGAATTCATGGTGGTACGCTTTTATATCGTAATTCCCTGGCTCCTGTTAATGGTCGCTTTAAGTTATCTCCCCAACTATCAAAAGTATTGGGAGGTACTTATGTTTTTGTCGATGCAGGTAACCGGAAGCGGGATGATTTATATGTTACGCCGTGATCCGGTTTCGTATTACGAAGGGGGATTGTACACCATAATTGCCGGAGGATATTTGTTTATAAAACTCCGCTTTATTAAGGCTTCTATTGGTGGTTGGTTGTTGATTGGGGTGTACAACTTTCTTATATTTTTTCTTGCCGATAAAGGTACCTTCCTGGTATCGGATGTTATAATTTCGAATTCGCTGCTGGTTTCGCTTAATATTATTTGCATGATCGGACTTTACAGTTCGGAGCGGCTTGAGCGTTTGAGTTTTTTGCGGCAGGAAAAACTGGTTGAAAAGCAGAATGAAATTGAGCAGATAAATATAAACCTGGAAAACAAAGTTGCTGAACGAACCAAAGATCTTCTTCATGCAAAGGAAAAAGCCGAGCACAGCGAGCGGTTAAAATCTGCTTTTTTGGCGAATGTTAGCCACGAAATTCGCACGCCGATGAATGGAATATTGGGTTTTACCGAGCTGTTGAAAGATCCGAATGTTTCGGGTGAAGATTTTCAGCATTTTATTTCTATTATCGAACAAAGCGGACACCGGCTCGTTGATACAGTGAATGATATTGTGGAAATATCGAAAATTGAAGCCGGCAGTGTTGACGTTTCGCTGAGTAAATTCGATATTCAGGATTTGGTGAATGAGTTGCTTAACTTTTTTATGTTGGAAGCCGACACTAAAAATTTGGAGCTGACTAAATCGATTCAATTATCGCCCGAAAACAAGTTGATCTACAGTGACAGAAATAAATTGGTTTCTGTATTTACGAACTTAATTAAAAATGCTATAAAGTTCACCGACTCGGGGAAAATTGAGGTAAAGTGTAAGGTAGAGGATTCGTCGTTTGTGTTTTCCATCAGCGATACGGGAATTGGTATTGCACCAGGAAGAATTGAAGCCATTTTTAACCGGTTCGAGCAGGGAGATATATCAGACCGACAAGCCAGACAAGGTTCGGGTTTGGGTTTAGCCATCGCCAAATCGTATGTCGATATGCTTGACGGAGAAATCAATGTGGAATCGTGTCAGGAAGCTGATAATTGTGGTTCAACTTTTACGGTTGAACTGCCGATTCGGAAAAAACTTTAAAAGTATGGTAAGGGACAAATATAAAAATCTGCGCTACCGTTTAATGGAAACAGAAAGGTGGCCGTTGAAATACATGTTTAAATTTATTACCCCCAATGAAGAAGGCAAGGTTGATCAGATAAAGTCGATACTACCTGAACACGGGGAAACCACATTCAGACATACTGCGAACTTAAAACATGTGTCGGTGACTTGTGTGGCGCTTATGGATTCGGCCGACCAGATTGTAGAAATAACCGAGAAAGTGGATAAAATTGAAGGGGTGATTGTACTCTAGCTAAATGGGAAAGTTTTAGCTGTTTTGCTTTATATGATCGATATAGGTCAGCTGTTTTGGACGTCTTAACAGGTACAACTAACAAAGCACCCCTGTTCAGCAGGGATGCTTGCACACCTAATCTAACCAACTAGGATCTTCTATGAAAAAAATTATCTACAGAACCTTTGTCCTTGTAGTTGCTTCTTTTACGACAATTGTGTAGAATGGTTCTAAATAAGAGTGATTTTTTTCGTCGACGTGAAAAAATAAAGTGGAAGATCAAGTTCTCGCCACGATGTATCCTCAAATTCTTGTTTTGAAGCGTCTGTATTGTCACATTAAAGGAATTTCCAGTTGTTATCGAAATTTTGTTTGTGCCCGGGATTTTGGTTGGAATGATTGGTGCATGAAAAAATCAAACGAGCTAAAGTAAAGCTGAATAATGATTTCATCTTGTTTTATCGGTTTATTATTTTTCTAGCAAGATGTAATATTTTACAAATAATGAAGGACTAATTTTTAGCAAAGGATGTCATAATTCAGTCAAAAAATATCAATACCTATGATTCTTTAAGTTTCTGAAGGTATTCGCTCGGATTCATACCAAATTCATCTTTAAAACACTGGCGGAAATAGCTGCTACTGTTAATACCAACCTGGTACATAATTTCCGAAATGTTGTATTGGTTGGTGAGCATAAGTTGTTCGGCAAAGTTTATTCTGACTTTGCGGATGAATTCATTGGCAGTTAAACTGGTAAGTGCTTTAATTTTACGATACAAAGTAGAGTGGCTCATATTTAATTGAGCTGCAACGTATGAGATATTCAATTCTTCGTCCTCCAGGTTTTCTTCAATAACCGAAGTGAGTTTTTTCAAAAATTCCCGATCCAGTTCTCCAATTGATTCATTTAAAATTTCTTGTTTTTGCTTGAATTTTGAAGATGTTGACAATGAATATTTGCTTCTGGCGTCGATAATATTCTTGAGTCGGCTTTTAAGTAAGTTACTGCTGAATGGCTTGGTTAAATACGAATCTGCACCGGCATCGTATCCCAGTTTCTGATCGTGTAATGATCCTTTGGCTGTTAACAGAACAACCGGAATGTGACTGGTACGAACATCTGTTTTCATGAGCTTGCACATTTCTATCCCGTCCATAATTGGCATCATAATATCGCTTATAACAATGTCGGGAATTTCTTCGCACGCTGTATCAAAACCAACCTTTCCATTTACAGCAGAAATAATGGTATAGGTATCACTTAACGAGTCTTTTATGTATTCAATGATTTCCGCATCATCATCAACTACCAGAATTACATTTTTCGTATTTTCTTCTGTTTGTTCCTCCTCCGGTTCTTCCGGGAAATAATGGATGGCATCAGGGTAGCTGTTATTGGTTAAAAATTTAACCGAAAAGGTCGTTCCCTCGTTCAGTGTACTACTCACATCAATTTCTGCTTCATGTAATTCCACCATATTTTTTACCAGTGCCAAACCAATACCGGTTCCTTTAATATGATGTGCTGCGTTTTTTGCCTGATAGTACCGGTCGAAAATATTAGGTAAATCCTCATCGGAAATTCCGTATCCGGTATCGCTTACACTAATTTCAGTGTAATCCAGTTGACCCTCCTGTACTTGTTTTAATACCAATTCCACCCTTCCTTCACTGGTGTATTTTAAGGCATTTGTTAACAGGTTATCCATGATTATGGTGATAATATCGGGGTCGAAAAACATCTCTATCTTTTGGTCGGGTACTTCTATTTTTACTTCGATCGCCTTGTTCTGGTTCAGGTCTTTGTATTTCTCACCAATCTCGTAAATGTATTTGGCCAGGTCGTCTTTTATCACACTTAATTTCCGGCTTTTGTTTTCCGACTTTCTGAACTCCAGAATCTGGTTGACTGCTTGTAACAGGCGGGTAGAAACCCGTTGTATGATCTGTAGTTTTTTTGCCTGTCCAGGTGTAATTGAATCGTCGGACAGCAAATCTTCCAGCGGCCCAAGAATCAGGGTCATCGGACTACGTAGCTCGTGAGTGATGTTGGTGAAGAACCGGAGTTTTTCTTCATTCAGATCTTTTTCCTGTTGGCGACTGTTCTTTTCAAACAGCAGGTCGTTTTCAATTTTTATTTTGTTCGTATAGAATCTAAGCGCGTATACAATAGCAGTGGTTATTAACGCAAAATAGATCAGTTTCATCCACCAGGTTAACCAGATTGGCGGTTTTATTCTGATCGATAAAGAAGTTACCTCTTCGGGCCACTCATTGTTTTGTATTCTTGTTTTAAGATTGAATGTGTAATAACCGGGTTTTAGATTTCGGAACGTAACCTCCTTTTCAGTATTCACGAGAAACCAGCCGTCGCCCAAACCTTTCATTTGATAAATAAATTCCACTTTATCTGAAAGTGAATAATCCAGCACGTTAAACTCGATTTGAAATGAACTTTGATTGTGTTTTAACTCAATCTCATTTCCAAAAGGAATTTCCGTAAACTGATTTAAATAATTTCGGTTATTTGTGATTGAAAAGGACGAGAGAGTTGCTGATGGATTGGCAGGCGTTGACTGCTCTATGTACTGACTGAACCAAGTACTTCCGTTTTGTGATCCAAAATATATTTTACCGTCCTTGGTTTTTGTAACTGAACCCGGGAGGTAATCACCCGAAACAATACCATCGTTAGCATCGAAATTACTTACATGCATGGTATTCATATCAATTTGACTGATTCCGTTGATGGTACTCACCCAGATTTCGTTTTCCGACTTTCCTTCAACAATGCTTTTAATATCGGCTTCTGCGAGTCCGGATATTTTTCCCAACCGCATTATGGAATCAGCAGGAGTGTTATTAATAAGGAAGAGATCATTTTGGCTGGCAATCCACATTCGGTCTCTCGAGTCTTTGTAGATGTGATTCACTGCATAAAAATCGTAGGATTGGCCATAATTCCGAATCAGCTTAAAATCTTCATCAAAAACACAAAGTCCGCCAATTAAAGTACCTACCCATATATTTTGATCACCGTCTTCGGCAATTGCCCGGATTACATTGTCGGATAAGCCTGAATTCTCTTTCGTGTAAACTATACTTTTTTGAGATATTGGATTATACATGTATAATCCAATATCGGTGGCAAACCATAAATTGTGTTTTGAATCTTCGAAAAAGGAATAAATGGGAATGTTTTTTAAGTCGTTAAAAGCGTTAATTGCTGTAAACTTATCTTGGTTGTAATTATAAAAATAGAGATCGCCGGTTGAGGAGCCGATATATATATCATTATCGTGCGTTTTATATAAACTCATGATGTTTTGAGAAGCACTTGTATTATTAATACTGTTTATTTGTCGGAGTTTTTTGCTGTCCTTATAAATACCAATACCTCCAGATCCACTTGCCAACCAGACCTGATCTTCAGGATCAGTACATATACTGTTTACCGATTTGTTGTTAAGACTATTTGTGTTTCCAATATAGGGTAGGTAAATAATTTTATGGAAGTCATTTTCTCGTGCAGGAAGAAAGCTTAAGCCGGTTCCATATCCACCGATCCATATATTTCCAAAAGAATCCTGAAAAACACTCTGTACCGATAAACCTGATAAACCATCAGGTGTTTCTGAGGCCAAAATACGTTCAAAGCGAACATCTGAAAGGTCTCCGAAAAAAGCCAGATCTTTCAGATCTAAGATATTCATTCCACCTCCTTCAGTACCTACATATAATTTATGGTCGGGTGTTTCAACCATTTTTTGTATAAAATTATTGGATAATGAATGTTCGTTTTCCGGATCGTTTTTAAAGTTGATCATCCGGTTATTATCGGGATTAAATAAGTTAAGACCATTTCGCGTACCAATCCATATACGGCCTTTTGAATCTTTCAGAAAACTGGTAACGGTATTGTCAGTCAGCGACGAAGGATCGTTTGGATCGTGTCGGTAATTAACTGCCGACATGGTTCTTGTATTGATTATACTAAAACCGTCATTAACATGTCCTACATAAATTCTTTCATCTGAATCGTATAATACTGTCCAGTTATAATTGGAGCCAAGTCCACTAACATTTGCTTGATTATAGTTGGTGAAACGTTTTGTGTTTTTATCTAAACGATCGATACCGGCATCATAAGTAGCGAACCAAAGGTTTCCTTCTTCGTCTCCATCAATGAAAGTAATACCATTTGCACTAAGGTCATTTTTCGACGGATTCTCATAGTCATGGTCGTAATGCGTAAATACATGTGTTTTGTAATTATATGCATCTACACCATTTTTTTCGGAAGCTATCCAAACTACGTCATCAAACTTGTCGGCATAAACTACATTAAGTGCATTGCTGCAAATGGAATTGGAATCAGAATCAGATGTTCTGAATACTTTAAAAGTATTTGCATCGAAACGGTTTAATCCATCTTTGGTGCCAATCCACATAAAACCGTCCCGGTCCTGGGTAATGCTTATTACATTAATATTCGACAGTCCGCTTTTAACACCGATCTTTTTTATTTCGATGCCATAAGTATTTGCTAATGTTATTAAAACACAGCATAATGTAAGCATTATCGGTCTGATTAATTTCATAGTTACAGCAGTTAATCCATTTGAATCACTCGTAAATTTAATGAAATCTTGTTAAGCCATTTCTTACAAAAGACAACAAATAACAGTTTGACTGTTTTCTGACGGTTGATTGACGAAATTCTGGTGGCGGCTATTTTTTATGGTAAGTAATTTTATCAACGCTAAAGTCTGCAATCTAAATACCAGATTTTAACATGAATAACCTATAGAACTATCAACATGTTAAAACGAACTAAAATATGGTCTTTTGCCCTGTTGCTCTTTACTGCAATTTTCATGAATTGCAATGTGCATGATAATAAGATCATTAGCAAACAACTTTTCGATTTAAACTGGAAGTTTATTAGTGAAGATAGTACATCTACTTCTACTTCTGCTTTTGAAATTGACTATGACGATAGTAACTGGCAAAATATTGATTTGCCTCATAAATGGAACAACGATCTAGAATCAGTTGATTCAGTTTGGTACAGGAAACATTTTATAGTGCCCGAAAACTGGATTAATAAGCATATAGTGCTCTATTTCGAGGGAATATCAGAACAAAATGAAATAAGAATAAATGGAAATCCTGTTGAAAATTCCCTAAAAGCAAACAACTCTTTTCAAGCTCCAATCAATTCTTATTTAAACGGCACAGGAGCAAATGTAATTGCTGTTAGAATAGAAAAATCTAATCAGCAAAATGATCTCATATACGCTGAATCAGGAATATTCAAACATGCATGGCTTGTAATCAGTAATCGATCAAACTCAAAATAGGCTGCATAAATGAAATGTGTAATCGGCAGAAAATCAACAAGTAAGAGGGTGTTGCGAAAATGAGACCTTATTTGACGGATTACAGATTATATATCAAATTCCACAAAACTACTTTCGTTCTGTGAAATGATTAAACCAGATTAAAACGAATATAAATTTAAAATACTAGCTTATGAACAAGACATCCTTTTTAGCCGGTTCCAGGCAGATGAGAAGCAGGTATTTCTACCTCAAGCTTCTATTGATTGAAAAAATAACACGATTCACTTATTAAATTAAACTATTCAAAATTATGAGTAAGAAACTATGTACTAACGGACTTAGTCCTTGTATGCAGAAAATGCTGAGAGTAATAAATCTGGCAGTTTTTGTATTGCTATTCTCTCTTGGTGGAGTATTGGCAGCTGAGCAACAAGATGTTGTTTCAGGAAAGGTTATTGATGATTCGGGAGCTCCGTTACCAGGAGTTACCGTAGTTGTTAAAGGAACAACAAATGGAACTGTAACTGATATTGACGGGATATATAGAATCTCAGATGTTCAGGAGGATGCAGTATTACAATTCTCTTTTGTTGGTATGAAAATGCAGGAAATAGAAGTTGGTGGTCAAAGTACCATTAATATGACATTATTACCTGATGCTATTGGATTGGAAGAAGTTGTTGCGATTGGATATGGTACGCAAAAGAGAGCTACTGTAACAGGTTCTGTTGTTTCAAGTGATGGTGAAGAAATCTTAAAAACACCCGAACCAAACATTGCTAACTCACTTATCGGACGGCTTCCGGGTTTGATTACAAACAACCGCACAGGTGAGCCAGGTTACGAAAATACCGAGATTCTGATACGTGGTAGAAGTACTTTTGGCGATAACAGCCCTTTGATTGTTGTTGACGGAGTTGCTGACCGCGCCGGTGGTTTTAGCCATATTGATGCCAATGATATTGAAAGTATCACAGTGTTGAAAGATGCTTCAGCAGCTATTTATGGATCGCGAGCTGCAAATGGTGTAATCCTGATTACGACAAAACGTGGTCAAAGCGGTAAACCAGTCGTTAAGCTTAACTCAAGTTATGGATTAAGACAACCAACTGTTTTACCCGACATGCTTAATTCTGCAGATTACGCTGTGGCATTAAACGAAATTGAGACCGACATTTATGGTCGTAATCCACTTTATAACGATGAGCAAATTCAGAAATTCCGTGATGGTTCAGATCCAACAAACTATCCAAATGTTGACTGGATGGATGAAACACTTCGTACTTTCGCTCCTCAAACACAACACAACTTATCAATAAGTGGTGGAGCAGAACGGGTTAAGTATTTTATTTCAACCGGTTATCAGTTTCAGGACAATTACTATGAAAATAGTGCCAGTAACTACAAACAATATAACCTAAGATCAAATATTGATATTAAGGCTACAGATTTTCTTGATCTATTTGCAAATATTTCGCTTCGTCAGGAAAACCGAAATTCTCCACACTATGGCTCTGAAGCTATTTGGCGTTACCTTGTAAAAGGAGATCCACGTGTTAATATTCGCTGGCCAGAGAACGGTCTGCCGGTATTGGCACCACAGGATGATTTTAACCCGGTAACCTGTGCTGATGGAACAATGGGATACCAGGAGAATAAACAATCATACGTAAATGTTGACCTGGGATTTAAACTTGACTTAGCATTTTTAACAGAAGGTCTTGCCTTGGATGGTGGATTGTATATTGATCGTTCCGATTCATTTTACAAACATTTCCAGAAAGCATTCTTTTTGTATGGTTATGATGTAAATACCGATGAGTATTTTGCAAGACAATATGGCCCGAATAACGCGGCGCTTGATGAGAACATGAACCAGAATCTGGGAATAACGCTAAACGGAAAGTTATCCTATAACAGAACCTTTAACGAAGCCCACAATTTATCGGCATTCGTTGCTTATGAGCAGTATGAAAGCCGCTATGATTATTTATGGGGAAGACGACAAGATTTTGTATCTACAACAATTGAAGAACTGTTTGCCGGTGATAAAGAAACCGCTCAAAACGATGGTAGTGCCGGAGAAACAGGTCGTATGAACTATTTTGGTCGTGTAGATTATAGCTACAAGGAAAAATACTTGTTACAATTCAACTGGCGTTACGATGGTTCTGAGAACTTTCCGAAAGGAAGCCGCTTTGGATTTTTCCCGGGCGCTTCAATCGGATGGCGAATTTCTGAAGAAAATTTCTGGCAGGAAAACTTAGGTTTTATCGATTATTTCAAGCTTAGAGGTTCGTGGGGACAAATGGGTAACGACAGAATCGCAAGATATCAGTTCTTAACCACTTATACTTTTGGCGATAATGCTACTTTAGGTGGTGATGATCCGGCTTCACAGACAGGTATCGTACAAGTTCGTAATGCCAATCCAAATGTAAGATGGGAAGTTTCAACCACAACTAATATCGGATTTGATAGTAAGTTTTTAGAAAACTTTAGCCTGGATTTGGATTTATTCAAAACCAAGCGTGAGGATATTCTGGCTAACGGAGCGTCATATGTTCCTGATTATACCGGACTATCATTACCTGCTGAGAATATTGGTGAAGCAGAAACCAAAGGTTTGGAAGCAGTGCTGGGATACAACAAAAGTTTTGGCGAATTCCGTCTTCTGGCAAGTGGTAACTTTTCTTATGCCAAGAGTAAGATCGTTTATTTTGATGAACCTGAAACTACTTTAGAATGGCAAAAACAAACCGGTAAATCAATTGGTGCTTACTGGTTGCTTTACGATGCAATTGGTATTTTCAGAACTCAGGAAGATCTGGATAACTATCCGCACTTAAGCAATGCCAAACCCGGCGATCTGATTTTCCGCGATGTAAACGAAGACGGAGCAATTGACGGTAATGACAAGATCAGACCTGACAAAACATCAACTCCTGAAATTGTTTTTGGATTGAACCTGGGATTTACCTATAAGAACTTTGGATTAAGTACATTGTGGCAAGGAGCTACTAATGTTTGGCAGTATGTATTCTTCGAATCAGGAAGTATTGGAAACTTTACTCAGGACTATTTCGATAATCGCTGGACTCCGATTAATACAAATGCCGACTATCCTCGCATTTACGACAGGGAAGTTACATCATCAGCTCAGAAGAATACCTTCTTCCTGAAAGATGCTACTTATGTTCGTCTCAAAAATATTGAGCTCTCTTATATGTTGCCGGAAAGTGTAATGCAACGTTTGCCATTTAGTGAGTTACGTCTGTATACCAGTGCCTCAAACTTACTAACCTTTACTGGTCTTGAAAATGTCGATCCGGAAACAACCGAAGGAGGACAAGGATTTGCAGCCTGGAGTACTCCTCAGTCAAGAGTGTTTAATTTCGGTTTGAACTTAACCTTTTAATCAGTCATTAATATGAAAACTATAAATAAATATACATACTTAATAATTCTGATTTTCTTCTTGTCCTATGGATGTTCGGAGGAAGAAATATTAGATAAAAATCCGTTAACTGAGATTTCTGAAGCGGATGTTTGGAGCGATCCCGGATTAGTTGAATCATTTGTGAATTCACGTTACAATAAAGTCGGACACGGTTGGGCTGAATCATGGCAAAGTTCTGTTGTTGATGAAACCTATCTTACCTGGTCTCGTGGCTGTGAGCCTTATACGCAAGGATATGTAAACCCTTCTGATTTAGGTCGTATGAACGGAGCCTGGTGGGGTTGGGATAACCGTGGCTGGGGCCTCATTTGGGGAAATATTAGTAACTGTAACTTGTTTTTCGAACGCATTGATGAAGTAGAATTTACCGATGAGGATCTAAAAAACAGATTGGTTGGCGAGGTAACATTTATTCGCGCATTAATGTATTTCGACCTGGTTGCTCGTTGGGGAGGAATGCCAATCATTACAAAAGCATTTACCTTAAACGACCGTGAAGAGTATTTGAGTGTCACTCGTAATTCATACAAAGAAAATGTTGATTTTATTGTTTCAGAGTGCGATAAAGCTGCTGCTCTTTTACCAGCTACCTACTCAGGTTCTGATAAAGGACGAGCTACAAAAGTGGCTGCTCTTGCTTTAAAATCGCGTGCATTGCTTTACGCTGCCAGCCCGCTTATGAACAAATCCGGAGTTAATGAACTGGTTGGTTACACTTCTCCTGAATCGGATCGTTGGAGTAAAGCCGCTAATGCCGCTAAAGCTTGTATAGATGCAGCATTGGATAATGGCTATGCCCTATACGATGTTTACGAAGATGTGAAAGAGAATTATACTCAACTGTTTTTGGAATGTGGAAACAGCGAAGTAATTTTCGACAAAGAAGGTGGTGCTAGTGCCGATGGATTGAACTTGTCGTATATGGATCAATCAAACGGTCCTAATGGATATGGTCAGTGGGGAGGTAATACGCCTATTTCGGAGTTGGTTGATGATTTTGAAATGGCCGACGGTAGCAAATTTGATTGGGATAATCCTTCTCATAAAGCAAATCCTTATGCAAATCGCGATGCTCGTCTTTATGCCTCTGTCTTGGCGGATGGCGATCCTTGGATGGAAAGGGACGTACAAACCTATCTAATTGCAGATGCAACAGGAACGATAACCGGAGGAGGAAAAGATACCAAGTACGGACAGGATAACTGGAATACCAGTAAATCGGCTTACAATGCGCGTAAGTTTATGGACGAAACGTACAAACCAAATAGCTGGAACTTTCCGAATCCTAAAAACTGGATATGGTTCCGTTTGGGAGAGCAGTATTTGAACTATGCCGAAGCTCTTTACCAGCAAGGTAAAGAAGGTGAAGCCCGCGAGGCATTGAATGTGATCCGCGCGCGCGCCAAAATGCCTGATGTAACAGCCTCGGGAGACGATTTGTGGAATGCCATTGTTAATGAACGACGCGTAGAACTTTGTTTCGAAGAGCACCGCTATTTCGATGTACGACGTTGGTTAATTGCTGAAGATGTACTTAATCGCAATGCAACTGGTGTAGAAGTGGTTTTACATCCAAACGGAACAAAAACTTACGAACCGGGTGTTCTTGTTGAACAACGTTCATTTAATGCTCCTGCAATGTATTGGATGCCGATCCCAAAAAGTGAGATCGATAAAAACCCGAACATTTTACAAAATCCAGGTTATTAATGATTCATAAAAGATTAGAGATGAAAAATCTAAAAAAATATAATATAAAATTGATAGCGATTGCAGTGATCTTCTCATTGTTTTATGTCGCTTGTCAGGAAGATTTTCTTGATCCTACAGGAGATTTCTCATACGAAGCTGGTTCTCCGAACACGCTTGAGGTATCTTTTTCTCCAACTGGAACCAGTGGCGTATCTGCGTTATGGGATTTTGGTGATGGCGAAACTACTACTCTTATAAGTCCAACACATACTTATGCCGCCGGCGGAAATTATACGGTACGGTTAACAATAAATGGAGAAGAAGGAACCAGTCCTGCCATTATTGAAAAAATGGTTACGGTTATGTGGCCTGATCCAACAGGTAAAATTACCTCAGTGGTAAGTGACTTAACAGTAACATTCACTGGTACTACAACAAATTCGGTATCTGTAGAATGGGACTTTGGTGATGGAAGCACTTCAACGGAAGCAAATCCTACACATACCTATGCCGATTTTGGCACGTATACCGTTACCCTTACAGTAACTGGTGAAGAAGGTACAACTCCTGCTGTTGTAACCAAAACGATAAGCATGGAACAAGTTGCAGGAGTTACTAAATTAGAAGGTACAATTATCGGGCACGAAAGTTCGTGGGATGATAATCCTGCAACATATGTAGCTGCTGCTTTTGATGGTGACTTCAGCACTTTTGTTGATGCTCCTGGTCCGGAAGGATGGGTTGGCTATGATTTAGGTGAAGGAAATAAAGCAAAAGTAACGCTCGTTAAATATGCCCGAAGAGATACAGAGGAAGCATGGGGAGTTGATCGTTTGGTAGGTGCACAAATTCGTGGGTCAAACGATCCAAATTACCTGGATACTTACGACGTACTATACACCATCTCCGAAAGACCAACAAAGTACGAGTTTACAGAAGCTGTAATAGAGATTACTAAGACTTATCGTTACATATATCTGTACACAGGTAACGGTTATGGTAATGTTGCTGAACTGGAGTTCTACGGAGAAATGAATCCGGATGAGACACCTGTACAAGGAGTAAAAGTAGAAGGTGAAATCTTTGGTCACGACGGATCATGGGATGGAGTAAACGGCTTGATCGGCGATGCTTTCGATGGTGATCTATTTACTTTTGTAGATGCACCTGGTGAATATGCATCAACCGGATTTGTTGGCTATGATTTTGGAGCTGGTAATAAAGTACAGCTTACAATGGTTAAATATGCTCCACGTGATGAACAATGGGCATCGCGCGTAAATGGTGCAGAAATTCGCGGAACGAATGATGAAACAATTTTAACAGACCCGGCTAATGCTACCTACGACGTGTTACATACGATTATTACTACACCGCCGGTTGGAGTATTATCGGAAGATCAGGTATCGGCACCGGGAAGTTACCGGTTTATCTACTATTACACTGCTCCTGATGGGTATTGTAATGTTGCCGAACTGGAATTTTACGGAATAATGAACCCATAATAATGCTAGTAATAAATAATTGTGAGCTTTCCTAATTGATTTAAAAAAGCGTAGGTGGTTTCTGCCTGCGCCTTTTTTTTCAATTGACAACCATTTACCTGATAAAACCACAATTACAAGGAAACTACTTCTTGTTACAGAACGATTCCAAAAAATTATACGATGAGAACACGAACAGTTATATTGCTATTTATTATTACATTTTTCAGTACAAAATTAAGTGCGCAACAGCTTACTTGGACCGTAAGTACTGAAGGAAAGGCCTGGGAACAATCAAAAACCAAACTAGAGAAAAGTGCAGGAGTAACTCCTATTCTGAAAATTGAAGGAGATGAAAGTATTGTAACTTTTAAAGCCTGGGGAACCTGTTTTAACGAACGTGGATGGGATGCTTTGAATATGCTCCCGCGTAATCAACAGGAAAGTATTTTGAGCGATCTGTTTTCTCCTGAAGGAGATCTGCGGTTTACCATGGGGCGTTTTTCAATGAATGCCAACGACTATGCCCGCGACTGGTATAGTTGCGATGAGGTAAGCGGCGATTTCGAACTTAAATATTTTAATATCGACCGCGACAAAACAACCTTAATCCCATTCATAAAGGCAGCGCAGCAGTATAATCCGGAGCTGACATTCTGGATTTCGCCCTGGTCGCCACCTTCGTGGATGAAAATCAACCACTACTACTCGGTAGTAAGTAATGCCGATTTTAATGAGCTGAATCCCAAGCTGGATTATTTACTTTTCGAAGACAATGAAAAAACTTACGACGGTTTATTTCCGGGGAAACTGGCGGTAAACGATTATTTTATCCAGGATCCACGTTATCTTCAAACCTATGCAAACTATTTCTGCAAGTTTATTGATGCCTATGCAGAAGAAGGAATACCGGTAACACAGGTGATGTTTCAAAACGAAGCCTGGAGTTATACCCCGTATCCGGGTTGTGCCTGGACACCAGAAGGAATTATCCGTTTTAATGCCGAATATCTGGCACCAACCCTGAAAGAGCAACACCCGGAAGTTGATCTGTATTTGGGAACGATTAATACCAATCATTTTGAAGTTATTGATAAGGTGCTTTCCGATCGAAGAATGCCTGAAACGATTAAAGGTCTTGGTTTCCAGTGGGAAGGCGGACAGATACTTCCTCGTCTTCGTGAGAAATACCCAAATTACAAATATGTACAAACTGAGAGTGAATGCGGTTGGGGCTCCTTCGACTGGGGAGCCGCCGAACATACTTTCAACCTAATTAATCACTACCTGGGAAATGGTTGCGATGAGTATACTTTTTGGAACGCTATTCTTGCCGATGACGGCGTGAGCGGTTGGGGATGGAAACAGAATGCTTTGATTCGTGTGGATTCGAAAGAAAAGATAGCATCTCTTACTCCGGAGTATTTTGCGGTAAAACACTATACGCAATTCCTTACTCCGGGCAGCAAGGTGCTGGCTTTCAAAAACGGAAAAGAAGATAAACTTCCGGTAATGGTGGTGAAAAATACGGAAGGAAAGTATGTTGTATTTGCAGGAAATTACACTGAGGAAAATAAAGAAGTAACCGTGCAGCTCGGCGAGCAGTATTTAAATGTCTCACTTCTTCCGCATTCCTTAAATACATTTGAGCTAAGATAATTTTTGATTTCTATACTACCTATTGTTTTTAGTTTAGTTTGAAAATAGCTTCGAATGTGGATTCTCACTATTCGGGGCTGTTTTTGTTTAAAGAGAATCCCTCAAAACTCATGTAAAAAGAGCTTGACGAGTTTGTGTCGCATCTCTGCTGAATTTATTACAACCTTTCTGGTCGCTTTAAAATAAGTTTGTTCCGGTTATTTGAAGTATGAACTAAAATTGACAATGAAAGAATTTAAACTAAAACAATGGACTATGAAGACAGCTATACTTTTATCACTCATACTGCTTGTTTTGGGAGTCTCAACTTCCCAAATGAAAGCACAAACTGCCAGCATAAGCGACAATTTGATTGTTCAGCCTGTTGCCGATCGAAATGTAACATTTAGTTTGTCGGAATCTGGCGTAGTAAGGCCCGTTAGTTGGGGATTGGATCTGGCATGGTTAAGTGAAGCAAATATCAGACGGGGAGTTCGCTTTATGGGAAGCGATGTCGTGGATATTGTACGTTCTTCATTTATGCCAACGGATACAATCGCAAACGGCGAGCTAACGGGAACTGCCTTGACAAATACCAATTTACGTCTCGATATCATTGATAAATGGTTAAGTCCCGATGTGAAAGTAGCCCTTAACAGCGATCATCCAAGTGTCCTTTCCTGGTATTATAAGAATGCACCACACTGGTCAGAAATGATCGATGTAACTGCAAAATACCACGAAGATCGTGGATATACCGTAATTACGGCATCTCCGTTTAACGAGCCCGACTATTCAGCGACCGGTCAGGGAACTATGGAGGACTTTTATAATATTGTTGCTGAAATGAGAAATAATCCCCGATTCGACAATATTCGCATTTCCGGTGGAAATACCCTGAATAATGACTTTGCATTAGAGTGGTATAACTATCTCGATCCTGCAGGTCTGGATGAAGGAAATACCCACCAGCTTGCAGGAATTTTCGATACATATGCCGCATTTTTTGAGGCAGTAAGAGCCAATGGAGATCATGCAACTGCAGATGAAATGCACAATGTAATGGATGCCATGGTTGGACTGGAGTACGGGCTTCAAACAGGTATTTGGTGGGGAACTGCCGAATATGCTCGCGGAGAATTTTGCAAAGCCAGTCATGGAGAACGTTTAGGCTATGCTGAACATCGATCTAACTGGACAGCAGCGTCAGTTTATCGGGCGCCCGATGGGAAAGTGCAGGCTTTTGGCGGAGTTTCAGAGCGACAGTCTGTTTCAACTACCTATCGTTTTGTTTCAGAGGACAAGGCTGTTTTTTACGATGGTTACGGTCCTCAACGCGTTTTCACCATGGAATTACCGGCCGGTAATCCCGGAACTTATCAAACAACCTTACATACCAATGCTGAAAAAGTAGTGAATATTACCTGGGGCGAAGATGTTCAGCCTGCAATAAACGGAACTTATAAACTTGTTAACCGTCAAAGCGGTCAGGTGATGGAAGCCGTCGGGACTTCGAACGGAGATAACATTCAGCAAGGTGTCGATTCTGGTTCCGAGAATCAGCAATGGCAGGTTATTCCGGTTAGTTCACGCATCGGAGGAGATTTTAGTTATTTTCACATTAGGCCTGTTGCCGGTAAATCGATGGATCTATATAACTTCTCATTGGAAAACGGAGAGAATATTAACATTTGGGCTATCGGGAATGCCAGTAATCAACAGTGGTATCTTGAATATGCCGAAGAAGGATGGTTTTATATCAGAAGTAAAGAAAGTGCGCTTTGCGTTCAGGTGAATGATACAGGAAATGTGGAACAGTGGGAAAAAACAGCACTGGAAAATCAACAATGGCGTTTTTTACCCGTTGATGCTCAAATTGATTTTGATGCGCCTGCTGCCCCTTCTGGTTTGGTAGCTACCGGTAACGCAGTATCCATCAAATTACAATGGACAGCCAATTCTGAGAACGATGTGGCAGGTTACGATGTTTTACGCGCCGAATCTGCAGGTGGCGAATACAACACTATTGGAAGAGAAGTTAATGCGACTTCTTTTGTTGATAATATGGTAGTGCCAGGCCTCCAATATTACTATAAAATACGGGCAGTTGACCAAACTTTGAACAGGTCTTCTTATTCCGGCGAAGTATCGGCCAGTGCTACTAATGATGATGATTTGGTAATGCATTTGACTTTTGATAATGAAGATACAAAAGACAATACTATTAACTTAAACCATGGAGTTGCAGAAGGAGGTACATTTGTTGAAGGAAAAATCGGTTCGGGTGCCCTATCTCTGGATGGTTCTGGTGATTTTGTGCAACTCCCTGAAAATATTGCTAATCACAATGAAATTTCAATAGCTGCGTGGATTCAAAGAACTGCCTATACTGTCGGGCGACAGATATTCAACTTTAGTTTCAGCGAAGATGAATACATGTATTTATCTCCGGCGGAAGGTGGCCAGTTGAAATTTGCCATCAAACATAATGGTGTTGAACAAACATTAACTTCACCGCAGTTACCTGTTTTGGAATGGGCATATGTAGTAGTAACACTTGGCGACGATGGAGCCGCTATTTATGTCGATGGTCAATTGCTTGCTGAATCGGCAGAAATAACCATCAGGCCATCAGACATCAATCCATTAGTAAACTATATTGGACTTAATCCATCCACAAAAAAATTGTTTGATGGAATCATTGATGATGTCAGAGTATACAATTACCAATTGACTGGTACCGAAGTTACTGAGCTGTATAATGACCTAACAACGGCCGTATTTGATTACCGTATGGAAGAAAGTGATTTAAAAGTTTGGCCGATACCCGCAAGCGATATTTTGCACATCAATTATTCAGAATACACCATGCAAGACTATTCATCTTTCCAGTTGTTCAACATGAATGGTGTTGTAATTAAGGATATCGACATGAAATCAACCAATGTTAAAGAGCTGGATGTATCAGATGTTCCAACCGGTATCTATATGCTTAGAATGGTTACAAGTGAAGGAGCACTGGCGAAAAAAATAGTGATAAAGCATTAATGGTTAGTTAGTTTTTTTAGACAGAAAAGATGATGGGTTCGTTAATCCGGCGAACTCATCATCAATTTGTATTTTTCATCATTAAATAGGAATAAAAATGTATAAGAATTTATTAATAAATCTGGCAATTTCATTACTTATTGTTCTTCTTGTATCACTTACAGGCTTTGTAAGCAGAGCTTCGGATTCTCTTTTTCTAAACAGCCCGGATACTCACGTTGAGCTTAGCCTGGAACTGAAGAATGGGCGGATATTTTATTCGGTTCAGCTCAATGGAACAACATTTCTGGAGGAATCCCCTCTTGGACTGATGACTTCAATTGGAAACTTTACGGATAGTTTAAGCTACGTTTCTGAAACCACAAAAACGGTGAACGAATCGTACGAGCTGGATCGTGCGAAAGTCAGTCATGTCAATTACCAGGCGAACGAGGGTATTTTTTGTTTCGTTAATCCAAAGCAAGACAGCTTACAGGTAATTTTTCGTGTGAGCAATAACGACGTTGCTTTTTGTTACAAGCTTATAGCCAAAGGTAGAAACACGATGGTGATCGTGAATAAAGAAGCAACCGGATTTAATTTACCTGATTATTCAACAACATTTATTACCCCGCAGTCCACACCAATGATCGGTTGGGAGCAAACCAAACCAAGTTACGAAGAGGTTTATACTTATGATGAACCTGTTGGAACTCCTTCTCAGTATGGTGTTGGGTACACTTTTCCTGCTCTCTTTAAAGTTGGAGAGGATGGTTGGGTTCTGATTTCCGAAACAGGTGTAGATAGCCGCTATGTTGGATCAAGGTTGGGAGAGGGAACCAAAGATGGTTTATATCCTCTTGAATTTCCACAAGATGGTGAGAATAATGGTATGGGAGGAACGTATGCAGCAATGGCTATGCCTGCACAAACACCTTGGAGAACAATAACACTAGGAAAGACGCTTAAACCTATTGTGGAATCTACTGTAAGTTTTGATTTAGTGAAGCCGGTATATGAACCTACTATTGATTATAAGATGGGAAGGGCAACCTGGAGTTGGATTGTGTGGCAAGATCAAAGTATCAACTACGATGACCAAGTGAAATTTATTGACATGGCCGCCGATTTGAACTTCGAATATGTATTGATCGATAACTGGTGGGATAAAAATATTGGTCGTAAGCGAATGGCTGAGTTGGTTCAATATGCCAAATCAAAGAATGTCGAAATCATTCTTTGGTACAATTCGAATGGCTATTGGAATAATGCGCCTCAAACTCCGCAGGATTGTATGAATACTGCACCGGCCCGATTAAAGGAAATGAGATGGATGCAGGAAATTGGTGTAAAGGGAATTAAGGTTGATTTTTTTGGGGGAGATAAGCAGGAAACGATGAAGTTATACGAAGATATACTTACTGATGCTAATGAGTTTGGAATTGCGGTGACTTTTCATGGCTGCACTTTACCTCGGGGGTGGCAGCGAATGTATCCCAACTTCGTAACTTCTGAAGCTGTGTTAGCATCTGAAAACTTAGTATTCAGACAAGAAGCATGCGATACACATGCCTATTATGCAACAATTCTCCCATTTACGCGCAATGCCGTTGCAGCAATGGATTACGCTCCGGTTTTCTTTAATAAGCGATTGTCGCGTAATCAGGATAGAGGGACAATTCGTCGCACTACTGATGCATTTGAGTTAGCAACCGGGATACTTTATTTCTCGTCCGTTCAACACTTCGGTCTAACACCAAATAACCTGGATGAACAGCCGGAATATATGCTCGACTTTATTAGACAAATGCCAACAGTTTGGGATGAAACTGTTTTTATTGATGGATATCCCGGTAAATTCGTTGTATTAGCAAGAAGAAAAGGCGAGAGCTGGTACATTTCTGCTGTTAACGGAGAGAAGGAAATTAAAGAATTGACTATGGATTTATCAATGCTAAGTGGTCGAGAACTAAATATGATCTATGATAATATGGATCGCACCGCTGAAATGAAGGGGGTAACAATTAATAAAGAAGGGAAATTAAAAATTGATTTGTTACCGGAAGGAGGAGCTGTACTTTATACACCAAACTAGCATATAAAGCATTTAATTGTTGGTTTTGTCGGTTGGAGATGTTTTGTTAGAAGTTTCCAAATCCTTTTTAACGGGCATGGACAATCCCTTTACCTTTAGGAATATTTTGGGAACATATTATAAAAATACGAATAAACTATATTAAGCAGAAAAAGATGAAAAGAGAATCAATAATAAACTTTGCGGTCATTATACTTTTCTTTGTTTCAGTTCAAGCATGTAGAGGGCAGAATGAACTAGACTTTACACCTGTTAGTAAGGAATCAACTGAAGAATTGTCAGAAGATCAAAATTCGAGTGAAGATTCGTTTCATAATTGGGCACTAACTCCGCCAATGGGATGGAATAGTTGGGATTGTTTCGGCCCGTCGGTAGTAGAAACTGAGGTAAAAGCAAATGCCGATTATATGGCCGCCAACCTGAAAGAATCGGGGTGGGAGTACATTGTGGTTGATATTCGCTGGTATGTGGATAATCAAACAACAGGACACTACAATGCCTACAACAATTCTACCTTTATTTTGGATGAATACGGTCGTTATATGCCCTCGCCAACACGTTTTCCTTCTGCGGCAAATGGTGCAGGTTTTAAACCACTTGCCGATTATGTACATAGCATGGGGCTGAAGTTCGGAATCCATATTATGCGTGGAGTTCCCAAAGAAGCTGTTTATAATAAACTGCCGATTAAAGGAACAACAAAAACGGCAGCTGATATTTATTCAACCGCTTATGAATGCACCTGGCTGCAGGACAATTATACTGTGGTTGCCAATAGGGAAGGTGCGCAGGAATATTATAATTCAATTTTTGATTTGTATGCCTCGTGGGGTGTCGATTTTGTAAAAGTAGATGATCTGTCTAGACCTTATCATACCGATGAAATTGAAATGATCCGTAAAGCGATCGATCAAACCGGAAGACCGATTGTATTAAGTATGTCTCCCGGAGCTACACCGGTTGAAGAACATGAACATGCAACGTCGCACGCTAATATGTGGCGCACGATCGATGATTTTTGGGATAACTGGGCACAGTTGAATTATTCGTTTGAAAAATGTGCCGAGTGGGCACCTTATATCCAGCCCGGCGCATGGCCCGATGCTGATATGCTTCCGTTAGGAAAATTTATTCGCGGAGAACGTGCTACAAACCGATATACAAAGTTCACAAAAGACGAACAGTATACGTTAATGACCCTCTGGACGATGTTCAAATCACCATTGATGTTCGGAGGAAATTTGCCCGACAATGATGCGTTTACCAATTCACTGTTAACCAATGACGAAGTGCTTAATGTTCACGCCCATTCAACGAATAATAAACAGTGGTTTAATGAAAATGGTGTGATAGGCTGGACAGCAAATGATCCTGAGTCGAGCGATAAATACGTGGCCTTGTTTAATAGTGGGGGCGACGGATTTGTGAATACGAACAGCCTTTTATATCGAAGTGGTACGGTATCTCGCTTAACCGATGGTTATGGAGAACACATTGATATAAAATTGCCGGAAGGCAGCAAAGAACTGTACCTAATCGTAAACGATGGTGGCGATGATTTTGCTTGCGACCATGCAGATTGGATCAATCCAACGGTTTATCTTTCAAATGGAGATTCGATAAAACTAACCGACCTGACCTGGAAAAATGCATTTGCCGGCTGGGGAAATGTTTCGGTTAATAAAAGTGTTTCAGGCGGTAGCTTGAACATAAAAGGAACGGTTTACGAAAATGGAATCGGAACGCATTCAAAGTCTATCATTCATTATGAAATACCTGAAAACAGCGTTCGTTTTAAAGCTTTTGCCGGGCTGGATATTGGCGGAACAAGCCAACAGGGAGGTGCAACAGTAGAATTTATGGTGTCAGTTACCGATCCAACGTCTATGGATGAAGATGCAGTTGCAATTCCGGTCAATCTGAAAGAATTAGGATTCAGTGGAGATTGTGCAATTCGCGACCTTTGGGAGAAGAAGGATCTGGGGACTTTTTCAGGTGTTGAGTTTGCTCCAACAATCAATTATCACGGAGCAGGATTGTATCGAATTTCACCTTCTGCACAATAACCGGGATGCAATAAAACAGAATCAAGATATGCATCGTAATATAGCTTGTTCACATCATCAGGCACATTTAACGCAAGTTGTCGAATTTGTTTCTACTATTTGACGATTCTGTAATAGTAAGAAAACAATCTGTTGAATAAATTTGAAGCAGTAAATTCTGAAAGTAAAAATTGAATACAATGAATAAATCAAAACCTAAATTAATTGCAGCAATTATTAAAAGTACGCTGTTTTTTGCCGGGTTATTTTCGATGGTGGCATGTAATAGCGAAGCACCACAAACCGATGCTTACCTGTTTGCTTATTTCACCGGCAACGGACCGGGCGAAGAAGCCATTCGATATGCGGTAAGCACCGATGGTTATAACTACCGGGCACTGAACAACAATCAGCCAATTTTGGATTCCAAAAAGATAAGTACATCAGGCGGTGTGCGCGATCCGCATATTTTGCGTGGTGCCGACGGCAAAACCTTTTACATGGTAGCCACTGATTTGTTTGTGCCCGAACAAGGGTGGAATAATTTTGCCATGATTCTGATGAAATCAACCGACCTGATCAACTGGAAAACATCGGTAATTAATATTCCGGAGACTTACCCGGATGAGTTTGGTGATGTGGATCGTGTTTGGGCACCACAATCGATTTATGATGCGGAGACAGGTAAATACATGGTTTACTTTTCGATGAAGCAGGGAAATAATCCTGACATTATTTATTATGCTTATGCGAATAAAGATTTTAGCGCTTTAGAGGCCGCACCAAAACAGTTGTTGTACAATCCAACCAACAATGCCTGTATCGATGCTGACATCATTGAAAAGGACAATAAATTCTACATGTTCCACAAATCGGAGAGTGGTGCACCGGGAATAAAACTCGCCATTTCAGATAAATTGACGGAAGGATATACTTATCCAAATTTTGATCGTGTGGATAGCGAAACAGAACGTGTGGAAGGTTCCGGCGTTTTCAAATTGAATAATTCGGAAGATTGGATTCTGATGTACGACGTTTATACGAATGGTCGCTACCAGTTTACAAAAAGCTCTGATCTACAGCATTTTGAAATTATTGATGAGGCGGTTTCGATGAATTTTCATCCACGCCACGGAACTGTATTGCCAATTACTACAGAAGAATACAATCGTTTGATGACAAGGTATGCAAAAACTGACGATTTGTTTATCGATGCCACTTCCGATCAATTGAAAAAGAACAATGTGGTTATTAACGGGACGCAGAAGAAGATTTATCTTCCTGTAAAAGTAGGAACCGATTTAACTTCTTTCGATCCTCAGATTACGGCATGGAAAGGTATTACTGTTGCCCCGGAAGGTCCGCAGGATTTTTCGAAAAGTGCGGTTGAATATACCTTTACAATTGTAGGGCAGGAGCCCGTTGTATACAGCGTTACAGCTTCGGCAGATCATAACCCGGCACTGGTTGGTTTTTATGCCGATCCGCAGGTGTTGTATTCCAATAAAACAGGCAAATATTATATCTATCCAACTTCCGACGGATACACAGGCTGGTCGGGCTACTACTTCAAAGTTTTTTCATCGGATGATTTGGTTGATTGGAAAGATGAAGGTACGATTTTGGATATGAAAGCCGGCGATGTGCCATGGGCTGACGGTAGCTCGTGGGCTCCAACCATTGTGGAGAAGAAAGTAGGTGACGATTATAAATACTATTACTATTTCAGCGGAAACTATGTTGCCGGAGGCGGTAAGCAGATTGGAGTTGCCGTAGCTGATGATCCAATCGGCCCTTTTGTAGCGGAAAAAGAACCGATGATCAAGGAGTCGCCTGTAGGACGTGGACAGCAAATCGATCCATGTGCTTTTATCGATCCGGTTTCCGGTAAATCTTACATTTATTGGGGAAATGGTTATTTGGCAGCTGCAGAGTTGAATGAAAATATGGTTTCGATAAAAAAGAATACGATTAAAGTTTTAACGCCAAAAGGTGGAACACTTGCCGACTATGCTTTTCGCGAAGGAGTTTATGTGATTTACAGAAACGGAACCTATTATTTTATGTGGTCGGTTGATGACACCGGATCGCCCAACTATCATGTGGCTTACGGAACTTCAAAATCGCCAATGGGACCTATTAAAGTGGCCGAAAATCCGGTTGTAACTACTCAGGATGCCGCTAATGGAATTTATGGTCCCGCTCACCACTCGGTAGTTCAGGTTCCGGGAAAAGATGAATGGTACATGGTGTATCATCGTATTAATGCCAAACATTTACACGATGGCCCCGGTTACCACCGCGAGGTTTGTATCGACAAAATGGAATTCAACGAAGACGGTACGATTAAACCGGTAGTGGCTACAGTTAAAGGAATTAATCCGGTTAACTAAAATAATAATGAAAAACCTAAACCTAATAACTACACTTTTTCTTTACCTGGTATTTAACAGTGCTTTGCTGGCGCAAACGAAATCTCCCGATTACGCGGGAGTTATAAATGCCAGGGTTCGTGTTATTGTTGATAACGATTTTGGAGGGGATCCGGATGGGCTGTTTCAACTGGCTCATCATTTATTGTCTCCAAGTGTAGAAGTCAAAGGAATTGTTGGTTCGAAACATTACGATGGCGGCTTTTATGATGCTCCGGGTGATGCCAAATATTCCTGTAAAATGGTCAATGAGTTGTTGGCAGCAATGCACATGACAGAAAGCTATTCCGCGTTGGAAGGAGCAAGTTACGAATTGCCGGAAACGCTAACACCAATCGTAACGGAAGGGGCAGAAGCAATTGTTCGCGAAGCCATGCGAACCGACACCGACAAGCCTTTGTATGTAGTTTGTGGAGCCGGCTTAACAAATATTGCCAGTGCCTTTTTAATGGAACCTAAAATTGCAGAAAGACTGACTTTAATTTGGATCGGTGGAACAGAATATGAGGGAATTGCAGATCCTCCACCGGGTGCAAGTAAACGCTGGGAGTACAATACCGGTATTGATGTTAAAGCCTGCCAGGTTGTTTTTAATCAATCGTCTATTCCAATCTGGCAGATTCCTCGTGATGCCTACAGACAGGCACTTACCTCATACAGCGAGCTTATTTATAAAGTGAAAGGAAAAGGGGAGGCTGGCAATTATCTGGTCGGTCGCCTGGAACACCTCATGAAACAGTCGAATAAATCGCTGGGAGAAGCCTATGTTTTGGGCGATAGTCCATTGGTGCTTCTAACAGCATTGCAGTCATCATGGGAATCAGATCCTGCTTCAAGCAAATACAAAATTAAACCGGCACCAACAGTCACTGATTCAGGAATGTTTGAGGAAAATTCTGTCGGCCGGGAAATCAGGGTATATTACGATTTGGATATTCGTCTGATGTTCGAAGATTTCTTCGCAAAGCTGAGTTTATTTAACGATGCAAATCAGAAATAACGATACCAAACATTAAAATAATCATGAAATAAAATTTAAGCTAATGAAATCAAAAGTTATACTATCCTTGCTTATTAGTCTTTTCTGTGTTAACGTAATTGTTGCTCAGGTAGGATTTGGCAAGGCCGAACAAATCAACAACAGTTGGAATTTTACTTTAAACGACGTTGAAAACGGACAATCTGTTCAGTTAGACGACAGCCGTTGGGAAAGCGTTGATCTGCCTCACGACTGGAGTGTAAAAGGACAGTTAAGCCCAACTTTGGCCAGTGCAACCGGATATTTGCCGGGCGGAATTGGATGGTACCGAAAACACCTGACAATTCCGGCAGATAAAAAGGATGAGAAAGTGTACCTGTACTTTGAAGGCGTGTACAACCGCAGCGAAGTTTTTGTTAATGGTGTATCGCTTGGCAAACGCCCGAATGGCTACATTTCGTTTATGTACGATGCTACACCCTACATCAAATACGGCGAGGAAAATGTGATTGCTGTTCGGGTTGATCATAGCCAGTCGGCCGATTCGCGTTGGTATACCGGATCGGGTATCTACCGCGATGTTTGGGTGGTTTATGCCAATCCGGTTCATATTGAGCAGTGGGGTGTTTATGCTTATCCCGAGCAATTGAAAAAAGGCTACCAACTTCAGGTTGAAGTGAATATTGAAAACGGTTCGTCAGAATCATCTGTCCTAACCATTAAAAACGAATTGTTGGATGAAAATAACGAAGCTATAGCTAAATCATCCGGTAAATTAACGGTCGCAGCCAACCAGTCAGGAAAAATTCAAACGGCCCTTAAAGTGACAAAACCAGAGCTTTGGTCGCTTGATAATCCCAATTTATACACGTTAAAAACCTCGGTTTATAGTGGAGATGAATTAATTGATGAAGCCACAACAAAAACCGGTTTCCGTCATTTTACATTCGATCCGAATAAGGGATTTGCCTTAAATGGCGAATCGATGAAAGTGAAAGGCGTTTGTTTGCATCACGACGGTGGAGTGTTGGGATCTGCAGTTCCCCGTGAAGTTTGGAAGAGAAGACTCTTAACCTTAAAAGAAATTGGCGTGAATGCCATTCGTACCAGTCATAATCCGCAGGCTACCGATTTATACGATTTGTGCGATGAGCTGGGACTGCTGGTATTAAATGAAGCTTTTGACGAGTGGGAATTCCCCAAACGTAAATGGTTACAAGGCTGGAATGTTGGAACTCCCGGTTTCGAGGGATCGTATGATTTCTTTGAAGAATGGGGCGAAAAAGATTTGGCCGACATGGTTAAACGCGATCGTAACCATCCTTCCATTTTTGCCTGGAGTATTGGTAACGAAGTGGATTATCCGAATGATCCGTACTCACATCCGGTGTTGGACGGTGGAACCGAAACAGGTTTCACACAGCCTATTTTTGGTGGATATAAAAAGGATGCGCCTGATGCCGAACGCTTGGGAGCTATAGCCGAACGTTTGGTTAAAGTGGTGAAGCAGTACGATCAGTCGCGCCCAACAACAGCAGGTTTGGCCGGTGTGGCAATGTCGAACCAAACAGGTTATCCTTTTGCGTTGGATATTGCCGGTTATAATTATACCGAAAGTCTGTACGATCACGACCATGAAAAATATCCAAACCGGGTTCTTTACGGTAGCGAAAACCGTCACGATATTGCGGCTTGGAAAGTAGTAACATCACGCGAATTTGTTTTTGGTCAGTTTCTTTGGACTGGGATCGATTATTTGGGCGAATCGGGTCGTTGGCCGTCACGCGGGTTTTATTCCGGTTTGCTCGATTTCGGCGGATTTATAAAACCGCGCGGGTATTTCCGCCAGTCGTTGTGGTCGGATAAACCAATGGCTTACCTGGGAACTTATCCCATATCAGAAAGAAGCAAAGACAGAGGACCTTCGATGGATGCATGGCCAATCTGGAACTACGAGGATGGTCAATCTATTCGTGTGGTATGTTACACCAATGCAGCACAAGCAGAACTGAGCCTGAACGGCAAAGTAGTTGGAGAGAAAAAGGCATATAATGATGAGACGGGTATTATTTACTGGGATATTCCATATCAGGCTGGAAAACTTGAGGTAATTGGAATAGACGAAAACGGCAATAAGGTTAGCCAGAATGCTATACAATCCTCAAGTCGGTCGAATGAAATAAAAGTGATTTCAAATGAAACAACTATCGAAAAGGGCAAAGTAGCTCAAATTATAATTCAAGTTGTGGACGAAGATGGAATCCCGGTGATGTTATCGGATGATGAGGTGACCTGTCAGATCGATGGCGATGCCAAATTACTTGGTCTGGAGGCAAGCAATAATTCAGATATGTCGGATTATACCGATAACAAACAACGTGTATTTCACGGACGAATGATTGCTTATATCCGTGCCGGTGAAAACGAGGGAAAAGTTGTGGTGAAATTTTCAGCTAATTGGGTAAAGTCGGCTGAAACAAGTATTGAAATCCGTTAAAGAAATGAGATCGTGAAAACAGTCTCTTTAAGAAGCATAAAATAATAATGGAATAGATATTACCTAATTGGTGCTCAGCGGTTATGACATTGCAATTCGTCGCAAATAGAAAAGAGTTACACTTGTTTTAGTGTAACTCTTTTTTTTGTGGGCCCACCTGGGCAAGTATCGAACTTTTTCCATGAAGATTATGAGGGCATTTTGAGTTATATGAAAAGAGAAAAACAGAAAGGAATTCTGAAATTATAGTAGGTACTATGTGCGGGATATTGTCAAATTACATGATCTGACTCCATCCCAAAATATAAAACTGTTTTTACTCTACTGTAATTTGACCGTCGTTTTAATTCCTTTATCAAATCAGATAGAACTAAGAGGTGAATCCATGACAAGAAAATTTAAAAAGGGAGAATGATTATTTTATTAAGTATGATTCAAAATAACTCTGAAAATGTTCTGTCCATTTTGGAAAAATCAGAGGTGGTTAATGTACTTTTTGACCGGTGGGCAACTTAAATCGTAAAGGGTAGTCAACTTAAATCGTAGAGGGTGGTCACTTTAAGCGGATTTTCCAATTCTGCCTACATATTCTTGTTAATACCATTCGCATTAATTCGCACCTTAAAATCAGTTCAATTAAAGAAAACAGAAGTAATATGTTTAGTAACATGTAAGGCCGTGCATGTTGTTATATTGTTGATATTCAAGGCATGATATGTTGTGTAGCATGTTCTGATATACGTAATTATTCATAATTTTATTATCAGTTAATCAATTGATTGTAAATATTTATATGAAAAATCCTATACGCATACTAGATTCACTTTATATTTTTTAATTATAGCATATTAGATACCGGGCGTCAATGTTCTTTCTATGAAGATGTCCTCTTTTCATGATATAAAAAAGGCATTTATTTTATAAAAGATTATTATTGAATTATAACTTCTTATTCTTCAATAAACTTTGAATCGGTTGTATGATTTTTCGAATTAGGATCTATTCTTATAACAGAAATTTAAACTAAACTGATAATGCGTAATCCTATAAAATGGTCATTTCTATTTTTACTTTTTACTCAGAGCCTTAATGCCCAAAGTGAGCTGGATTTTGTAGATGCCGATAAATGCCCCATTTTTCAGAAGTTGTATGTACAAACCGACCGTGAGATCTATTTCCTTGGCGATACCATTTGGTTGAGTGCTTACCTGCTCGACGCGAAAACACATATTCCGGTTAAAAATGATCAGAACTTGTATGTTGATTTAATTGACTCAACCGGGGCAATAGTTAAATCGGAAATTTTTCCTGTGTGCAACGGATTCGGGGAAGGGAATATTCCAATTGTTGATTCGGTGCTCACCGGTGATCTTGTATTCCGGGCTTACACCAACTACCTCCGAAACTTTGGCGACGATAGTTATTTTTACAAGTCGCTGACCATTGAGCGAACCAAAAACTCGTTTGAGATCGATGGTGATTTACAGGAAGTAGATAACAGTTCGGAAGTGGAACCTATTGTTCGTTTTTTCCCAGAAGGTGGTATTTTGCTCGAACACACTCCAAATGTTATTGGCGTAAAAATTACGGGGGAGAATGGTGAAAGTATAAACACCAATGGACTGGTGCTGAATGAAGACAAAAAAACTGTAGCCCTTTTCGAGACCAACTACAAAGGGCTGGGCAAGTTTGATTTTTACCCAAACAGCGGCGAAAAATACACTGTGGTTTTAAATGCTTTTCCAAGGTTAAAAGTTGGGTTTTGGGAACCGGAGAAAGAGGGCATAAAACTTCAGTTATATAACAATTCCGAAGATCTTTTGCATGTTGGTATTTTAAGTAACTCTAAAAATTATTTGCGCGAGAAATACACGCTGGCCTGCATAAATCGAGGAGAAGTAATCTTTTACAAAAAAGTAAAACCAACCCAAAACGATTATAGTGTAAAAATAGAGAAGACTAAATTTGGTGCGGGGATCAATCGTCTAGTGTTATTAAACGAAGATTTAAATCCGGTTTCAGAGCGTTTGTATTTTAACAACAATATCGAAACAAATACCATACGGTTGCCATTGCAGGATAAGGTTTGTTCAAATCGAAGTTTGATAAATTTTCAGTTGTTTGCCGATGAACAATTCCTATCTGATAGCGCGAGGCTTTCCGTTGCTGTTGTTAACGAAAATAGTTTGAATGCTTTCGGTGAATCACAAACCCTATTGTCACGGTTGTATCTTGATGCTGAACTTATTGGCCGCATTGAATCGCCGGCCGATTACTTTAACGACGATGGGGAAATTTCTGCCGAACAGAAACTCGATCTGCTGATGTTAACACACGGCTGGAGCAACTACATCTGGAATAAAATTGCAGACCTGGATGAGGAAGAATTTGTTTATCCGGTAACGGCAGGTTTTAATATTGGCGGCTACGTAACTAACCTGTGGAACAAGAAGCGGATGCCCGAAAGCGAAGTTATACTAATGGTGCAAAACGATAGTTTATTCAGCTCGTGGGAAACCACAGATGCGGAAGGCCGGTTTGTTTTTCAGCACATTAATCTGGCTGATTCGGCAGCTGTTACTTTGCAGGCCCGAAAAAGTAGCGAAAGTGAAAACACCAGAGTAACGCTTGAACCATTGACTACTATTTCTGCGGCTTTTAATCCGAATAAATTCAAACAATATTCCGAACGAAATAAAATTCCGCTTGAACTTTACCGGCAGAACTATTATGCGAGCCTTGCCGAAAAGGAATTCGAGCCGGAAAAAAATGTGATAATGATTGATGAGGTAGAAGTCTCTGCAAATGCTCCAGTACAAGAGGAAATTAAATTTACACAGATTTATTCTAAACCTGATTATTCGATAACACCAGTCGAGGGGGATTTTATGGCGAATAATTTACAGGCTTTGTTGTTTGAAAAAGCACCAATTTTTTTTGGTAATAGTATGCCTTTGTCAATGTCTGCTGGAACAAAACCCTTGATCTATGTTGATGGGTCTCTTTATGAAGATCCAACTTTTCCATTCCCTCCATTGCCTGTAGCTAGTATTGACAGAGTAGATATCATTGATCGAAAGAATCCAACAGGAATGGCGTTACTAGGAGCAAGAGGTTCTAATGGTGCGATATTTATTTATACAAAGAAAGGAGGTCAGGATGAGGTACGGGAAAAATTCTTGAAAGGAGTGATCAAACAAAAGATAAAAGGCTTTTCGAAGTACCGTGAGTTTTATTCGCCAACCTATACTGCAGAAAACAGAAATTCAGAAAAACCGGATAACCGAACTACGCTGTACTGGAATCCTTCGGTGAAACTTACAAATGGAGCTGCGAATATTTCATTTTTCACATCGGATGATATTGCCCGCTACATCGTTTTGGTGGAAGGTATAACAATAAATGGTGTGGTTTGTATAGGTAGGACGGACTTTGAAGTTTTACCAAAGCAAAGTAAAAAGGAGTAAGATTATAAGGTTAGATAAAGGACGAAATTATAGATTTTTTAACTCAGATATACTTATGGATTCAATAATATCGACTAATCAAGTGATTATTAACTCGCTAATGTTAAATGCGAGTTTTATTGATAATATAGGATTATTGAACGGGAAAATGGGAATTGCTATCTGCTTTTTTCAATTGGCACGAACAACAAATGAATCCGTTTATTATGACTATGCAGGAGAGTTAATTGATGAAATTTATGATGAACTCTCTATCGAAACTACTCTTGATTTTGAGAATGGTCTTGCAGGTATTGGTTGGGGAATTGAATATCTGGTACAGAATGGATTTCTGGAAGCAGATACAAATGAGGTGCTGGAAGAGTTCGATAATAGATTATATAATGAATTGAATCTAAATCCTTCTCAGGAAATCGGATTGCTTAAAGGAATTATAGGCTTGGGAATATATTTCTTAACACGAATTCCAACAAAAATATCATTAAGCGAAAAAAAAGTTTCGATTGCTTCTGAAGCACTGATTCAGATAATTGAAATGCTGGATTATCGTGTAAAGGATATTTCAAATATGATATATGAAGAATCAACATATTCAATGGCTCAAAATAAAAGTAAATTTTTTGATATTACTTGGGATTATTCTTCTCTATTATGGTTTTGTTCAGAGCTATTGCAAAAAGATATTGCCAGTATTGACGTCGAAAACATTATAGAAAGACTGATTGAGCCGTTGGACGAAAATAGAAGCAAGTTAACCAATCCAAAACGATTATTAATTTCAATAACATTATTAAAACTTAAGGAGGCCCTCAAAAACCGAGAGAGGAATCAAAGTAGATCTGGTTGTAAAATATTGAATATCGAGAAACTTAATAAGATAGTGCAAGAATTTCTTGCGGAGGAGGCTTCTGAAAATGTAAAATCCCCTTATCCAATTAACAATGCCTCATTTCGCTATGGAACATCAGGGATTGCTTTTATACATAGACAGATTCAATTGATTAAGGGGGACTATCATTTTAAGAATGATCAACATTTTTTAGAACAGGGCATCAATAATTTTGATTTTGAGAATCCGAATGCTTTCGGATTGATGGAGGGATTAGCTGGAATTATATTGATCCATCAATTATGAAGAGAAATAATTATGAAGAAATATAACTGGATAATTTTGGTTAGTAAAGACCGGGGTACAAATTATGGAGTTGGAACTTTCATTAAACAACTCTCAATAGAATTGTCTCGAAGGAATGATCTAAATGTTTTTATTCTTGAGATCGGAATTTCGATTAACAAATTTTTTTCATTGAAAAAAGATGATAAAATAACAATTCTAGAAATTCCAGTTAGGGAGAATATATCAGGAATTGATACCAAAAAAAATCAAGAGAAACTGTCTAAAAGCATCGCTCGGATAGCGTTAAAGTACATTCCGTCAGAATGCCAAAATGTGATTCATATGAATTTTCTCTTTCAGTATTTTATAGCGATGGAGCTAAAGAATAATTTGAATGGAAAAATTCTTTTTACTCAACATGTATTTTATACGGAACATAGATCAAGTCAGTTTTTTAATATTGAGTCACATGTTTATAATGATGTAGATAAAATAATTACTGTAACAAAACACGGAAAGGATCATTTATTAGAAAAAGGATTAGATACAAATAGTATAGAGGTCGTTTACAATGGAATTGATCCTAATCAAATGAATCCTAGTCAGAATTTCCATAATCGAATACTTGAAAAGTATGGATTGAATAAAAATGAAAAACTGATATTGTATAGCGGAAGAATCGACCCGATAAAAGGATTAGACTTTTTGTGTAAGGCAATTGAAGGCTTGGTATATAAAATGAACGATTTTAGGCTGGTATTTGCTGGTGACGGTAATTATAATCAACTTTTTAAGTCAGCCCGAAAAATTTCTGTGCATGTTAGCTATTTGGGATTTATTCCGTATGAAGATGTTGTCGCACTGTATCATATTGCAGATATAGGAGTAATTCCTTCATTAGAAGAACATTGCAGTTATGTTGCACTAGAAATGCTTCACGCTGGGCTTCCAGTTGTTGCTTCTTCTATTGGAGGATTAAAAGAGATTTTTAACCATGAACAAAATGCCTTTCTTGTTAAAACAATAAATGATTCAAATGTATATGGGAGGATTCCAGTTGTTGAAGAATTGGAAAAATATATGTACATGTTGTTAAATGATGACCAACTTAAAACAGATTTCTCAAAAGACGGAAAAGAAAGGGCAGGTCGATTGTTTACTTCAGGAATAATGGTGGACAATTATATTAAAATAGTAAATGAATTGTTGTAATGGGGGATATTAACGAGAATACCGTTTTTGTGTTACAAAAAGCCATCGAGTATCTGAGCGTAAAAGTAACAAAGACCTCAATAAAGGATTTCTTATACAATCATCCTGATTACCCAACATTAAAAAGTATATGTCATGCTCTGGACAAATGGAATATCAGTTATTGCGCATTGAAAGTTGAACCTGATGAAATAGAAGAACTGGAGAGGACATTTATTGCCCACTTGAATATTTCCTCAGGGATTTTGGCATTTGTTGAAAAAATAGAAAATGAGGAAGTAACTTATTTTGTTCATGAAGATAAGCCGATTAAGGAAGCTTATAGCACTTTTGCAGATCGACTTTCAGGTGCAATTGTTGTGATGGAAAAAAATCAGAATTCCGGAGAAAAGGAATATAAAAGGATTAGACAAAACGAAATTCTATATAAAATTCTGTTCCCTTTCGTAATCTTGTCCTTCATAATTTTTATCATCTATAATATTAATTCAGGATTAGATTCAGACAAGATTAATTTTTATAAAGACTTTGATTTTTTTGCAATTGCAATTGTTAAGATGATTGGATTAACGGCGTCTATATTTTTAACTTTACAAGAGTTTAAAATTCAAACACTTCTAGCTAAAAAAATTTGTAACTTGGGTTCAATCACCGATTGTGAATCGATACTGACTTCAAACGAATCCCGATTTTTTGGTTTCATTAATTGGAGTGATGTTGGTTTGGTTTATTACAGTGGCACTTTAATTTACCTTCTTAGTTCCTCCGGTAATTATGATTTAAGTGTATTGGCTATACTTGGTGTTTTGATACTGCCGTACCCAGCTTTTTCCATATACATTCAAGTATTTAAAATTAAAAAGTTGTGTCCCTTTTGTATCGTTGTTCAGGCAATGTTGATATCGGAGTTTATTTTGTTGATCCCTTTTTTGACACCATTGAATATCAGTGTTGTAAATATATTGGGACTACTCGTTGCTTTTTTTATTCCGGCAACTTTTTGGTTTCTCTACAAGATTAACCAACTTTGTAAACTTCCCCTTTTTAGGACTACTCAAAAATAGATTATTTTCTTTTTTATAACCAAATTC